>DATIBD010000046.1:0-161081 GCA_035457705.1 Vicinamibacteria bacterium | reverse complement strand
TCCCAGACCGAAATGGATTCGCAAATCGTGCATCGACAAGTAGCTGTAACCGCAACGGAGCTCGTCGATCTGCTCGTTGTCGCCCGCGTCGACTCGGACCCTCGCCCCGATGCCGTCTCGATTGGAGGCTCGACCCACCAGTCGGAGCTGGATCCAGTGATTGCCGTTCTCGGTGTCGTTGCGAAGCAGGTTCGGCACGTCGTTGTTGTTCATCACCAGCACGTCCGGATCTCCGTCGTCGTCCCAGTCACCGAACGCGGTTCCCCGGCCCACCTGATCCCTGTCGAAAGGCTTGCCCGCGGTGTGAGAGATATCGCGGTAGGCTCCTCTTTCGTTCTCGTAGATCTGCTTCGGTTGAGCGTGGCGCGTCACATCAGAAAGGCCGTGGTCCATGATGTGACCGTTAGCGACGAATAGATCGAGATCGGTATCGTTGTCGAAGTCAAAGAAGCCGGTACCGAAACCGACCCAGGAAAGGCTGGGGAGGGCAAGCTGCGCGGCGTAGGTTGCGTCGACGAAGTTGCCACCACCCAAATTGCGATAGATCGTGTTGCCTTCGCTTTCGAAGTTGGTCACGAACACATCGAGATGCCCGTCGCGGTCGAAGTCTCCGACGTCGACCCCCATGCTTCCCTCGGCACGGCCATCCTCATCGAATCCCAATCCGAGGGCGAGAGCGATCTCTTCGAATCGGCCCGATCCCAGATTCCGGAAGAAGTGGTTCATCATCGTGTCGTTGGCCACGTAGATATCCGCATCGCCGTCGTCATCGTCGTCGGTGAAGATCACGCCGAGTCCCCGGGATGGTTTCAGGCCCACTCCCGTTTGCATCGAGACGTCAGAGAACGTGCCATCCCCCTCGTTTCGATAGAGCAAGTCAGAGGCCCCGACGTAGTTGTTCGGATGGCAGTAGGTTCTCACTCCGAGCGTCCGGTCGCCGCAGTACACGGGGTTGTCGATTTGGTACTCGATATAGGTCGTCACGTAGAGGTCCAGATCCCCGTCGCCTTCGATGTCTGCAAAAGCGGTGCTCGCGGCGAACCCGACGGTGCCCACTCCGGCGCGTTGGGTCACGTCGGTAAAAGTGCCATCGCCCTCGTTCCGATAGAGGTGGCTCGGCCCGAAGCCGGAGACGAACAGGTCGACGTCTCCGTCGTTGTCGTAGTCGGCCGCAGCGCAGCCCATCGAATATCCCGAGCCCGAAAGCCCCGCTTCCTCGGTCACGTCTCTGAAATTACCGGCCTCGTTTCGATAGAGCGCGTTTCTCAAATGGCCTGGTCCCCGGTATCCGGGGAGAGGCGCCCCGTTGAGCAGATAGACATCGAGGTCCCCGTCACCGTCGTAATCCCAGAAACCGCCGCCGCCCGACATCGTCTCGACGAGGTGCTTGTCGCCCCCACCTCCGTTTCGGTGTTGGAACGCAATTCCGGCCTCCTGGGTAACGTCCACGAATCGAACCGAACTGTTGGCCGCTCCGAGGAGCATCCAAAGCGAGGCAGCGATCACGTGCGACGTTAGCGGTCCCGGCTCGCCAGCAGGTCCGCGATCTCGATTTCTGCAGCCGCGAGATCCGGCTCGATCTCGAGCGCCCGTTGAAAAGCCAGGAGGGCCTCTTTCGTCCTCTTTTGCCGGGAGTACTCCTGGCCCAGCTCGAAATGGAACTTCGCGTTTCTCGGGTCCCAGCGGACACGCTCCTCGAGCGCTTGGAGGCGATCTCTTCGTTCTCCCAGAGCGCGGAACCGCTCCAGCCTCTTTTCCGATTCGTCGCGCTCACCTTCCCGCGCCAGCAGGAGCCCGAGATTGTAGTTCGCGCCCACGTGATCGGTGTCGATGAGGAGGGTCTGCTCGAAGGCCTCCCTTGCCTCGCGATGGTTCCCCAGCTTCAGATGGCTCATGCCGACGTAGTAGTGTGCCTCGGCGTGGCGGGGCTCGAGCAGGAGGAGTCTTTGGAACGAAACGAGAGCCTTTTCGGGAGCGTCCTCGCGATACCAAACGAGCCCGAGCATGAAATGCGCCGGCGTGTAATCTCGACTCACCTCGGTGAGACGTCGGAACACACTTTCTGCTTCCGCGTACTGGTTCATCGCAACGTAGAGCCTTCCAAGCTGAAACATCGCCTCGCCGTCATCAGGGTCGGCCGCGAGTAAGACACGGAGCTCCGCTTCCGAATCGGACAGGAGACCGTCGTGCTTGAGCGTCAACGCCAGTTCGAGCCTTGCGGTACGGGCGAGCTCAACTGGAGGGGATCGCGTAAGACCCGCTCGGAAAGCAGCAACGGCCTGGGCGAACTCCAACGTCGCCCGATGGGCCTTTGCCAGCATGAAATAGTACTGCGGCTTGTCCGGATCGAGCCGGATGGCGAGCTCGAAAGACCGAGCGGCGAGGGCGAACGAGCCCTCCTCGAATCTCAGAAGTCCGAGATTATAGTGAGACGCGACCAGCGAGGGATCGAGGGTGACGGCACGTTCGAGCTCCTCCTTCGCTTCCTGCAGCTTGCCGGCCCTGAGCAGAAGCGCGCCGAGGCTGTTGTGGAGGTCGGCATCGTCCGGATGACGACTCAGCAGGTTTCGATATACATCGACCGCAAGCTCGGTCTTTCCCGTCGCCCCGTAGAGCCAGCCGAGAAGCTTTTCGGCTTCAGCGTCATCGGACTCGTCGCGGAGAAGGTTCTCCAGAAGAACGATTGCTCTCGGATACTCGCCCTGGCTTTGGAGTCGTCTGGCTTCGGAGAGCTCCGACTGCGGAGCGACGGCCGCACCCACAAAAACCCCAACAAGCATTCCGCACAGCAGGTACATGCGACAATATTATACTGGTCCGTGCCCGTGCTGGTCCGGTGCGGGAGAGGAGAGGCCTCATGATATCGTGGGGCGAATCGCGGTGAATCGGGAAGACTTCCTGCGCGTCGGAATTCTCATCGTTGGAGCGGGTCTTTGCGGCGCCGCGGCGACCCAGAAGCGTTCCCTCGTTTATTCCCCCGGGGATGTCGATCATCCAGAATGGCTCGTGCCGAGACAAAAGGCGCAGCTCGAGACCGCGAAGGATTTCACGGTCTACCACGACTTTCAGTTCCGAGACGTGGTCGAGGAAAGCGGCATCACCTTCCGCAACCAGATGACGGAAGACTCGGGTGCCCATCACAAGGCCGTACACTACGACCACGGAAACGGAATTGCGGCGGCCGACGTTGACGTAGATGGGAAGCTCGATCTCTATTTCACCAACCAGGTCGGCCCCAACGCCCTCTGGCACAACCTCGGCGATGGGCGGTTCGAGGACTGGACTGAACGGGGAGGCGTGGCGATGGCCGACCGCATTGCCGTCACGGCTTCGTTCGGCGACACCGACAACGACGGCGACCCAGATCTCTACGTAACCACGGTTCGTTTCGGTAACGTCCTCTTCGAGAACGACGGAACCGGCAGATTCAAGGACATATCGACCGGGTCAGGGACGGGCTACGTCGGTCACTCCTCCGCATCGGTGTTCTTCGACTTCGATCGGGACGGACGGCTCGATCTCTATCTCTGTAACGTCGGCGTCTATACGACGGACAAAGTAGGCCCGGGCGGCTATTACATCGGGGTGCTCGACGCCTTCGCGGGGCACTTGAAGCCGGAGCGCAACGAGCACAGCATCCTCTATCGAAATCTCGGCGAAAATCGTTTCGCCGACGTCACGAAGGAGATGGGCCTCGTGGACGACGCCTGGACCGGAGACGCGAGCCCGATGGATCTCAACGAGGACGGGTTCCCCGATCTCTATGTTTTGAATATGCAGGGTCACGACGAGTATTACGAGAACGTCGATGGAAAGCGATTCGAAAGAAGGAGCCGAGAGATTTTCCCCCGGACTCCCTGGGGGGCGATGGGAGTGGCCGCGTTCGATGTGGACAATGACTCCGACATGGACATCATGATCACCGATATGCATTCCGACATGAGCGAGGAAGTGGGCCCGGAGCGCGAGAAGCTCAAATCGCATGTGTCCTGGGGTGAACGGTTTCTCCGTAGCGGGGGCAAAAGCGTTTATGGAAATGCTTTCTTTCGCAACGACGGTGGGGGAAAGTTTACCGAAGCCTCGGATGTCATCGGCGCCGAGAACTACTGGCCCTGGGGAGTCAGCGTCGGTGACCTGAACGCTGATGGCTTCGAGGACGTTTTCATCACCTCGGGAATGAACTTTCCCTATCGCTACGGCATCAACACCTTGCTACTCAACGATCGCGGGCTGAGGCTCCGCGACAGCGAGTTCATCCTGGGTGTCGAGCCGCGCCAAAGGGGAACGACCGGTCTCGCTTTCCTTCTCGACGCATCGGGAGAGAATCGGGAGCATCCTTTGGTCAAAGCCTACGACCTGACCGGAGAGGTCGAGGTCTGGGGCTCGCTCGGAAGTCGCTCGTCGGTCATCCTCGATATCGACGATGACGGAGACCTCGACATCGTGACCAACGAGTTCAACGACAGACCAATGCTCCTCGAGAGCAATCTGAGCGAGAAGCGAGCCATTCGCTTCTTGAAGGTCCACCTCGAGGGAACGACGTCGAACCGATCCGCACTGGGGACGAGGCTGATCGTGACCGCAGGCGGCGTGGATTACACCAAAATTAATGACGGGAAATCAGGATACCTGTCGCAGAGCGAGATACCTTTGTACTTCGGTTTGGGCGAAGTGGCGTCGGTCGACCGAGTTCGTCTGATCTGGCCGTCGGGCAACGAGCAGATCCTCGAAGGGCCGATCGAGACGAACCGAACGCTAGAGGTGCGCGAACCGTAAGTCTCCCCTCGAAGCCGCGTTCAAACGCTGGCTTCTTCCGAACGAGATGTCCTGTACACCTGAAGGAGTAGAGCGAGGACGTGTTCTCTGGGTAAGGTGAGCTCGGCGTCGAGGATTTCGTCCCTCTCCTTGCGAGATCATCGGGCTTCTCGCAGAAAGGCACTCGAGAGGCGCTCCTGGGTAGTCATCCTCCTGGCGTCGGGCCTCTAAGGGTCCGACTACCGCGTCGCGTCCACTGCGCTCGCCAGAGGGGCGTTGGGCAGAGGCGCTCGCATGAATACTATACTGGCGGGTCGTGCGTAAGAGATGACTCGCAAAGTCAAGCGATCGGAGAAGAAGAGCTCTGCCACCCCTCGTCGGCGCTCGCTAGTTCGGCCGGGCGTAACCGCTCTCGTTCTTGCCGTCATCCTGGCGGCGGCAGCCATCCTGCTACGCCGCCCTGGCCAGGTGCTTCCTCACGGCACCTTCGAGGGGCGTAACATCCTTTTCGTCACCATCGACACTATCAGGCCCGACCGGCTCGGCAGCTACGGCTCGTCCGCCGGACTCACTCCTTACTTGGATCGTCTGGCGAGCGAGGGAATACGTTTCGAAAAAGTCCTCGCCCACGTGCCCTTGACTCTTCCGGCCCATGCATCCATCTTCACGTCGCTCTATCCCACGGAGCATCAAGTGCACGACAACGGCACGTTCCGGCTGAGCGATGCTCATCCCACGCTCGCGACAACCCTCCAGGTCGCGGGTTACGAGACGGGCGCGTTCGTCGCGGCCTTCGTCCTCGACGCCCGGTTCGGGTTGAACCGTGGGTTCGACGTCTACGATGACTATTACGGGGAGAGGCGAGCGTTTCTCAGCTTCACACAACTCGAGCGCCGAGCCGATGTCGTCGTGGCCTCGGCGGAGCGATGGCTCGGAGAAACGAGTGGGCCCTGGTTCGCCTGGGTCCACCTGTTCGATCCGCACGCTCCCTATCGTCCACCTACCGATTTTGCGAGGAGGTTCTCCAACGACCTTTACGGGGCAGAAGTGGCCTTCGTCGACGCGACGCTGGGAGCATTTCTGCAACGTCTCTCCGCGTCGGGTCGGCTCGAGAGGACCGTCGTCGTCGTGCTCGGCGACCACGGCGAGTCGCTCGGCGAACATGGTGAAAGAACGCACGGAACGTTCACCTACGACTCGACGCTTCGCGTTCCGTGGATCCTCTGGGCCCGGGGGCTTCGCCCTCAGGTCTTCTCCGAGACCGTACGGCAGGTGGACGTGATGCCCACGCTTCTCGATCTTCTCGGCATCCCGGTTCCGGCGGACGTCGCGGGCCGGAGCCTCAGGCCTTACCTGACGGGAGAGCTTGGCTACGAAGCACCTAGCTCCTACTTCGAAGCTCTGAACACTCACCTCACCCGGGACTGGGCCCCTCTTACTGGAGTCGTGAGCGAAAGCCACAAGCTCATTCGCCTGCCGACGCCCGAGCTCTACGACCTCGATTCCGACCCCGGAGAGAAAGACAACCTCTACCGGCAAAAGGCGGGGATCGCGCTGAGGCTTCAGGAAGCGCTCGACGAGATTTCGGCGGGAAGCACGCCCGTGAAGGCTACGGCGCCCGACGCGGAAACGCTGGCGAAGCTTCGAACGCTCGGATACCTCACCGCACCCGTAGAGAGCCGAAAGGGGGAGTACGGACCGGCGGACGACCCCAAGCGGCTCATCGGGGTGAGCAACGCGTACGACGAGGCGACCGAGCTCTTCGGAGAAGGGCGTACCGAGGAGGCGATCGCCATCTTCGAGGACGTCGTGCGAAGCCAGCCCCGCTCGTCCGAGGCCCACCAGAACCTCGCCTATGCCCTGCACCAGACCGGCCGTGTCGGCGAGGCGATCCTACTCCTCGAAGGCGCGGTGAGTAGCGGTATCTCGGACGTCTCGATTCTCGGCATGCTCGGCGCCTACCTCCTCGACGTCGGGGATACGGAGAAGGCAGTGAACCTCCTAGCGACCCTGGTCGGCAGGGAGCCTGACTATGCCGAAGGGCACAATTACCTCGCGATCGCGTACGGGCGATTGGGACGCACGGAGGATAGCCGGCGAGAGTTCGAGCGCGTCCTCGAGCTCGACCCAAGCTCCGCCATGGCCCACAACAATCTCGGTTCTCTCGCGCTGTCTCAGGGGCGGCTCGATGACGCCGTCCACCATCTCGACCTCGCGCTCTCCATCGATCCAGAACATGCCGCCGCCCTGAACGGGATGGGCTTCGCCCATGCGCGGCGCGGAGACATGGCCAAGGCGATCGAGCTGTGGCGTCGCGCCGTCGAGAGCGATCCAACCCAATTCGATGCGCTCTTCAACCTCGCTTTCGCGTTGATCGAGCGTTCCCCCGAAGAAGCCACCCCGTATCTCGAGCGGTTTGTTCAAGAGGCCCCTCCCCAGCGCTACGCAGGAGACATCGCGAAGGCCAGAGCGGCTTTGAATAAGCTGAGAACGTCGCGGGAGTCCCCTTGAGTCGGCGGAATGCCCTCATCCGCCTTGGCTAACGCGAGCCCCTCCCAGACAGAGGTCACCGTCATAGAACACCGTGAACTGACCCGCGGCGATCCCGGGATCCTTCCTTTCGAGCTGAACGACGGCGCGGTCTCCGCGCAGCTCGAGCTCGGCATCCAGGCTGTCTCCGCCGTGCCGGACGCGAACCTGAAGCGCACGTCTTTCCGGGAGACCGGCGATCCAGTGCAGCTTCTCGACCTCGTACCGGTCCACCGATTCCTCGAGCTGCTTTTCGGCGTGAACGACGAAGACGACATTCCGCTCGACGTCCTTGCCGCGAACGAACCACGGACCGTGCGATAGACCCAGTCCCTGCCTCTGTCCGACCGTGTGGAACCAATATCCCCGGTGCTGTCCGATCACCTTGCCGGTGTCGACATCCACGACGTCACCTTCCCGCTCGCCCAGATGATGACGGACGAACTCCGGGTAGGGAATCTTCCCCAGAAAACAAATGCCCTGGCTGTCCTTGCGGTCCTGATTGGGTAGGCCCAGCGTTCGCGCGCGGCCCCGGACTTCCGTTTTCCGCAGCTCGCCTATCGGAAAGAGAGCTCGCCTCACCTGCCGCTGATCGAGAAGCGCCAGAAAATACGTCTGGTCCTTGATGGGATCGACGCCCTTTTTCAGGAGCACTCCCCCCGCCGCCTCCTCGACGCGGGCGTAGTGGCCGGAGGCGACTCGATCCCAACCCGGCTCGACGAAATCGAGAAACGCCCCGAACTTGATCCGCTGGTTGCACAGGAGGTCGGGGCTTGGCGTCCGCCCCGCCCGGAGCTCTTCCACGGCATACGAGACGACGTGATTCCAGTAAGGGCGCTGCAGGGACCGCACTTCGAGCGGCACCCGAAGTTGCTCGCAAACCGCACGGGCGTAGCGGAGGTCCTCCTCCCACGGACAATCGCCCAGATGGGCGAGCTCGTCCTCGAGCCAGACTTTGAGGTAGAACGCGGTCACGTCGTGACCTTGTTCGCGAAGAATGCTCAGAGCGACCGAGCTGTCGACCCCGCCCGACAGGAGCATGGCAACTTTCATCTCTCGCTCATTTTATCCGCAGAACCCAACGCGGCCCCGCGTCGTCTAAAACCCTAGCAAGCTGATGAAAAAGTACAGTCCAGCCTCCGCGAGCGGAGCGAGCCCGGCGCAATCGTCCGCACCGAAGGGCTGCCAATCGCAAAATTGCCGCGCCGCAAGCAGCCCGAGCCGTGGCGGCACGATCGATTACGGGTCCCGCCACGGCATTGGGCACTATTATGGACAATCGATGATAAAGCTCACCTTCCGCACACTCTGGAAGAACCCCGGATTCACGGTGGTCTCCGCTCTCACGCTCGCCATCGGCATCGGCGCGAATACAGCCATTTTCAGCGTGGTGCACACCGTCCTGCTCCAGCCCCTTCCCTTCGAGGAGCCTTCCCGGATCGTCTCGCTCTGGGAATACTCGCCCGACGACGCCGGCCGCATGCACCGATCCCGCGCCACGGCAGCCAACTATTTCGATTGGAAGGCCGAGAGCCAGGCCTTCGAGAACATGGCGCTCTACGGTTCCGCCGGTCTGAACTGGACCGGAGACGGAGAGCCGGAGCAGCTGCTCGGCGGGCGGGTTAGCGCGAGCTACTTCTCCGTGCTCGGCATCGAGCCCGTCCTCGGTCGAACCTTTCTCCCGGAGGAAAGCCGGATCGGTAACCATCGCGTCCTCATTCTCAGCCACGGGCTGTGGCAGAACCGGTTCGGCGGTGCGAGAGACGTCATCGGAAGGGTTTTGAACCTCGACGATGCTCCCTATCAGATCATCGGCGTGATGCCGCCCGGTGTCTACCCCACCTGGCCGCAGGCGACGGGACGGACGCCTTTTCTCCCCCTCTATCAGCAGTTTTGGGTCCCAATGGCGCTTTCGGAGGAGAGGGCGGCAGACCGGGGATCACACCTGTACGGGGTGCTGGCCCGGTTGAAGGCCGATGTGACTCTAGAAGCCGCACGCGCGGAGATGACCACCATTGCGAGACGGCTCGAGGACGCCTACCCCGGGTCGAACGCGGGCGAGGCCATCCTCGTCGTTTCGTATATGGACGAAGTCGTCGGTGGTGCGAGAGTCGTTCTGTGGACGCTGCTCGCGGCCGTGGGGCTCGTTCTCCTGGCTGCTTGTGCCAACATCGCCGGCCTCAATCTCGCGCGCTCCGCCGCGCGTCAGAGGGAAGTCGCTCTTCGCTCCGCGCTCGGTGCCGGCCGCTCCGTCATGATCCGGCAGCTCCTGACGGAAAGCATGCTCGTCGGCCTCCTCGGAGGCGCGATCGGAACCGCGCTCGCGATTGTCGGGATCAATGCTTTGATTCGCTTGAGCCCCACGGAGATCCCCCGGCTCGCCGAGTCGGGTCTGACTACACCGGTGCTCGCATTCACTCTGGGGTTGTCGTTGCTCACGGGTTTTCTGTCTGGCCTCGTCCCGGCACTGAAATCGTCCCGGCCGGATCTCCAAACCAGTCTCAGAGAGAGCGCTCGGTCGACGACCGAGCGTTTCGGCATGAGAAGCTCACTCGTGGTCTGCGAGGTCGCCCTGGCGGTGATTCTCGTGGTCGCCGCGGGACTGCTCGTTCAGAGTTTTCGCCGGCTGCGCGAGGTCGATCTGGGTTTTGTCGGGAAAAACGTCCTCCTCGCCGAGCTCACGCTTCCGCCCACTCGGTACGACGACTGGCAAGCGGTCTCGCGGTTCCATCGTGAAGTCCTGGAGCGGCTGCGCAGGCTTCCCGCCGTATCCGAGGCCGCGCTCGCCTATGACCACCCCCTCGAGTCGAACTGGATCGACAGCTTCCGTATCGTCGGCGGGAGCCAGATGGAGGAATCCTTCGCGGCGACGCTGCGGATCGTGAGCCCAGGCTACTTCCGGGCGCTCGGCATCGAGCTACGCCAGGGCCGAGAGTTCGCCGAGATCGACGATGCGGAGCACCCCGGAGCCGTCATCGTGAACGAGGCCTTCGTTCGACGCTATTTCGAGGGCAGCAGGGCGATCGGACGCTCGCTCTACTCCAGCACGCCGAGCTTCGTGGGCAACGATCTGCCGGACACCTTCGAGATCGTTGGGGTCGTCGAGAACGTTCGGTTTCTCGGTCCGAGATCCGAGCCCGAGCCTGCCTTCTATCTGTCGGCCGCGCAGTTTCCCGTGACCGAGATGCTCCTGGCGATACGAACGGAGACCGACCCGCTCGGCCTCGCCGCGGGAATCCGGGGCGAGATCTGGGCGATCGACCCCAACCTACCGGTCTCGAACGTGACGACGATGGAGCGTTACGTCGCCGAAGCACTCGCCCAGCCTCGATTCACCGCGACGGTACTGAGCTTTTTCGGCGTCGCAGCCCTCGCCCTCGCGGGGCTGGGCCTCTACGGCGTTCTCGCTTTCACCGTGGCACGACGAACGAGCGAGATTGGGATTCGAATGGCGCTCGGTGCGCGGGCTAACGACGTCATCGCCATGGTGGTCGGGCAGGGTTTGCGCCTCACGACCGTCGGGCTCATTCTAGGGCTCGCCGGAGCCCTCGTCACGAGCCGGGTGCTTTCGGGCCTACTATTCGGCGTCCGCGGTACCGACGTGACGACGTTCGGCGCGGCAGTCGTCTTCCTGGGCCTCGTCGCCGCGGGAGCAAGTTATGTTCCGGCCCGCCGCGCGGCGCGAGTGGAGCCGTTACGGGCGCTCCGTTACGACTGAGCCGAGCATAGAGAGGCGTTCGGAGTCTAACAACGTCCCCCGCGGGACAGTTCTGGGAATATTCGCGCCAGCGCCGCTCGTGGTCGAGGCTGGCTACTTCGTTCGAAGCCGGTACTTGTCCAGCGGCTCTCGATGGCAGCCCTCGCACGAGGCAGCAATGGTCTCGACAGCGCTCACGAAAGTGTTCTGCTCCTTCGCGAGTGCTGCCTCTCGCGCCTTTTCGGCTCCATCCCTGGCCATCCGAGCGAAACCGGCTTTATCCTCGTCGCCACGCGCCTTCCAGAACCTCTCCACTTTCTCGAACAGATCGATGAGGGTGGACGCCTCCTTCTCGATATTCGGAGCCATGCGAACGTCGCTCTGGCCTTCCAGGCTCTCGAACGAGTGATCGATCTCCAGCATGCGTGTTCGATACTGCTCCGGGTCTTCGAACTCGTCCTCTTGATCCGCGTGGATTGCCAGCATGACCGCGACGAGGATCCCGCAAAGTTTCGCGCTCATAGGTGCAAAATATAATGCAGTCTATCATGCGCCTCGCAGCGCGATCTGCTCACCCTACCGCGTCTGTCTGTTCGGCGACGACGACGCGGCGTCCTTCGGCCACAGGCCTCCCGGGCTCAGCGCGTGGGGCGGGTCTGACGCTCGCATTGCACGACGCGCGACACAAGCGCTACGCCTCACACGGCTAGCCTCTTTGTAACTCTGTTCTACCCATTCCTCATTGAATGCTCCGGTACACGAACTCGGTGAGCTGCTCCCCTTTGATGAAGCCGGTTCCCATGGCGGCATCCCAGTCCGCCGTCGGCTTGGCGGCCTTGACTTCCTCGAGCGATTTCCCCGCGCTCACGTGACTCTGGATGCGTGATCGGATTTCCACGAGAACGTCGCGATACGTCTGGAGCTCCTTCTTTGTCGAGAGAGGACCGTGGCCGGGGATGATTTTGGATTCGTCGTTTGCCAGCTTGAGGACGCTCTCGGCCGCGGCGATCACGCCGTCGACGTCACCGCCCGACGAGAGATCGATGAATGGGTACGCGCCCGAAAAGAAGAGATCGCCCATATGGAACACGTTCGCGTTCTTCCAGTGGATGATGGAATCCCCATCGGTATGTGCCGGATCGACGTGAAATACATGGAGCTCGTCGCCGTTCACGTGAAACGAGACGTCCTCGGAGAAAGTGACGACGGGGAGGGCTTCTCCGGGCGACGGTGGCGTCGTCCGGTCGAAGAACGCGGTGAACTGCTCCGTCGACATCCGGCGTCTCACGTTCTCGTGCGCGACGATGACCGCCCCCGCCTTCCCCATGTTCTCGTTTCCGCCCGTGTGGTCGCCGTGCCAGTGCGTGTTGACGACGAAGCGAATCGGCGCGCTCGAAATGGCGGTGACGGCGGCACGGATCTTCTCCGTGAGTGGAGCGTACTGGTCATCGATGATGAGAACGCCGTCCTCCCCGGACGACACACCGATGTTGCCTCCGGAACCGATGAGCATGTGGACGCCAGGAGCCACGCGTTCGGTCTTGATCTCGACCTTGGAGAAATCTTGCTGGGCGAACGATACGGACGCGATGGCTATCGAGGCGACCGCGAGGGTGCGTTTCATCTGCTAACCTCCTTCATGTTTCGAGGAGCTTACCGTATTTCCCGTCCGCCCGGCGAGAGCCGGGCAGGCACTTCGTCGCGCAGCTTCGTCCCGACGGACGTCTTCTGCTCCGGGAACAGCCTGGGTCGCTCGAAGGTCAAATCCACTCTTGTCTAGAATAGGACTCGTCATGACGCCGCACCCGGGCAAGCTCGTGAAAATCTGGATCAAGCGGTCCAAGCTTGGGCCGATGGACGAGAAGAGCGAGGCCTTGCTTTTGAAAGGCAGAGGGATCGCCGGCAACGCGAACCAGGGAGGAAAACGCCAGGTAACGCTCTTGGCGCTCGAGGGCTGGCAGTCCGCGCTCTCGGAGATCGGCGCCGACAACGAGGTCTCCCCGAGAGAGCGGCGTGCCAACCTTCTCGTCAGTGGAGTCGATCTCCGAGAGAGCCGAGGACGCGTGCTCCGGATCGGAGCCGTGCGGCTGCGCGTCTACGGCGAGACCCGGCCGTGCGAGCAGATGGACGGCGCGCGCCCCGGCTTGCGGAGCGCGCTCAAGGCCGATTGGCGCGGTGGCTGCTTCGGCGAAGTGCTCGACGACGGGACGATCGCGATCGGCGATGAGGTCGCATGGCTGGAGTCGTGAAGACCCCGAAGATACCCGTCCCCGAACCGGTCCAGGGTATCGTGAAGGCGGTCGCCAAAGAGAGCGGTAAGGCGATCCTGGTCGGCGGCTACGTGCGCGATCACCTTCTCGGGATCGGATCGAAAGATGCGGACGTCGAGGTGTTCCACGTCTCCCTGGAAACGCTGGAGCGGATTCTGGCTCGCTTCGGTGAGGTCAATCGCGTCGGCCGGGCGTTTGCCGTTCTGAAGGTCAAGGGGATCGAAGGGGACTTCTCCATTCCCAGGCACGACAGCAAGACCGGCCCGGGACACAAAGGGTTCTCGGTGGGAATCGCCCCAGATATCGAGTTCGAAGAAGCGGCCCGTCGCAGAGATCTCACGATCAACAGCATCGGATACGACCCCGTAGCAGAGACCTTTCTCGATCCGTTTCACGGCCGCAAGGACCTCGAAGCGAAGGTCTTGCGGGCAACCGACCCCCGGCACTTCGCCGAAGATCCGTTGCGGGGTTTGCGCGTCGCCGACTTTGCCGCTCGCTTCGACATGCAGCCCGATCCCGAGCTCGAGCGCCTCTGCTCGGAGCTCGATCTCTCTGAGCTTCCCCCTGAGCGCATCCTCGTGGAGCTCGACAAGATCCTCTTGAAGGCGCCCCGGCCCTCGGTCGCGTTCCGTTTCCTCGAGAAGGTCGGTCTCCTTCGATTCTTCCCCGAGATCGAGGCGCTCTCCGGCGTACCTCAAGAAGCGGACTGGCATCCCGAAGGCGACGTCTTCGTACACACGATGATGGTAATCGACGAGGCGGCGCTGCTCCGTCGTGGTGATGCCGAGGATCGGCCGCTCATGTATGGCGCTCTGTGTCACGACTTCGGGAAACCCGTAACGACCGAATCCGTAGACGGTCGCATTCGCTCCCGTGGTCACGACACGGCCGGAGTCGCAATCGCCGAAGGCTTTCTCGAGCGACTGAGGGCGCCGAACGAGCTCGTGATCCAAGTTGCGGCGCTGGTGCAACACCACCTGGCCCCCGGCCTGTATTCACGGATGGGAGCGAAGCCCAATGCCTTCCGCAGGTTGGCGCGAGAGCTCGAGAGCGCCTCCGTGACGATGGAGCTCCTCCTTCGCGTGGCAACGGCTG
The DNA here is from genome assembly GCA_035457705.1 of Vicinamibacteria bacterium. Classification (GTDB taxonomy): domain Bacteria; phylum Acidobacteriota; class Vicinamibacteria; order Marinacidobacterales; family SMYC01; genus DASPGQ01. The sequence continues at coordinate 146,735 of DATIBD010000046.1, read as the reverse complement.
ACTCGTTCGGCCGCACGACACCCGAGGCCCGGAAGCGCCGCTTCGAGGAGGGCGACCAGTTCCGGCAGCAAATGGAAGCCCTCGACCTCGAGGAGGAAGGACCTCGCGATGCGGTCCAGGGACGCCATCTGATCGCGCGTGGGTTCGCACCGGGGAAGCACTTTCGCGAGATACTTGCCCGGTGCCGCGAGGTGCAAGATCAAACGGGCTGGGACGATCCGCAGAAGATTCTGGACGAGGTGATGAGATACAGCCCTTCCAATCACCCGATTCAAGGATAGCCACAGCGAACAAGGAGCGATGAAATGCTACGCGATCTAGGGGTAGTCGTGCTCGGCTTGGTCTCTACCCTCGGTTGGGCTCAGGAACACCGGTACCGAGATTCCGACGGACGCATTCGCGTGGCGCCGGTGAAGATGCCCTACTCCGGAGCGCGTAACGTTCCGGAAATCTCTCCCGTGCCCGACTACCTCGAGGCGGGGGGAATCGTCACGCTGCTCGAGGAGCTCGGGGCGAAAGTCAAAGATATGTCCCGCGTGGCGCTGACGCCGGAGGAGGAGAACGACTATGGCGAGTGGCATCGTCTCGGTCTCGCGAACAACCATCTCGGTGAGATGGTGGCCGCGAACGAGCGCGACGGTTATCTCACGATCGGCCTGCTCGCGAACTGTAGCTCTCTGACGGGAGTTCTCGGCGGACTTCAGGACTCCGGACCGACGAGACGGCCACGTAAGGTCGGGCTCGTCTTCATCGATGCCCACGGCGATTTCAACACTCCGGAAACGACGCTTTCCGGCATGCTCGGCGGGATGCCGGTCGCCGTCTCCGCGGGCATGTGCTTGAGGAATCTCCGGATGGAGTCGGGACTCGATCCCGCACTTCCGACACGCTACATCGTGATGGCCGCCGTGCGGGACACCGATCCGCTCGAACAGGAGCTCATCGATCGCTCCGAGATCGAGATGATCACCGTGGACGACATTCGCAAGCGCTCCGAGAACATCCACGCGCAGATGGAACGTCTTTCCTCGCTCGTGGATCTCATCTACATTCACATCGACATGGACGTGCTCGATCCTCGAGAAGTCTCGGGACATCCGCTCACCGTCCCCGACGGTCCTACGAGCCAGGAGCTCGCCGACGCGCTCGCCGAGATGTTCCGCTACGAAAAAGCAGCCGCTCTTGGCATCGCCTCGACGCCATCGGGTGAGCGCGACCCCGATGGTCTATCGCGACAGGCGGCCTACAACCTCGTTCGCGGCGCCATCCGGGGCATCAAGGAACGAAAATAAGGCACGAAGAATCGATGCCCACATAGCGGAACCGTCGCCGACGCGCGGCAGCTCGGCTCAAGCACTCTGGGCCCGGTCTTTCGCCTTTGCCCCCGCTTCTACGATGTCCTGTCCGAACGTGAGGCGATAGAGATCGAGCCTTCGATCGTTCCAGTTCTGGACCGTTCCAATCAACCGGTGCCGCGCCAGGAGCGCGGTATCGACGTCGTGGGTGACCACGGTCTCGATGTTCGGCATGGACTCCGCCGCCACACCGTCGCGGCTGAAGAGGAAATCGCAGGGCGTGTATATCCCCGACTGTCCGTAGTGAACGTCGCCCTCGCCCACGAAAGGCATGTTTCCCACGCAGCCCGCGATGGCGGCATAGACGTGGTTCTCGATGCAGCGCGCCTGTGCGCAGATTCGAACCCGGAGGTAGTCCTCGCGGGAATCCGTGTTGAAAGGCACGAACAGGATTTGCGCCCCTTTCTCGACGGCGATGCGAACGATCTCGGGGAACTGGATGTCGTAGCCGATGAAGATGGCGACCTTGCCGCAATCGGTGTCGAAGACTCCGACCTCGTCTCCCGCCTGCACCCCCCACCACCGCTTCTCCGAGGGAGTGATGTGAATCTTGTATTGTCGCTCAAGGGTGCCGTCGCGACGGAATAGATAGGCGGCGTTGTATAAATAGTCGTCCTCGACCAGAAGCTGAGAGCCGCCGATGATGTTCACGTCGTGGCGGATCGCCAGGTTGGTGAAAAGGTCGAGATACTGCGGCGTGAGCTCTGCGAGCTTTCGGGCGGCGAGCTCGGGCCGGTCGGGGGCGATGAGCGTGAAGAGCTGCGCGGTGATGAGCTCTCCGAACACCACGAAATCCGACTTGTAATCGGAGGCGACGTCCACGAAGAACTCGCACTGCTGTGCAAAGTCGTCGAAGCTCTTGATGGTCCTGAGCTCGTATTGAACCACGGTGATTCGGGCCGAGGAAACCTGGAGGAAGCGCTTCCTGCGGTCTGCCACACAATCGATGTTGACCCATTCGAGAAAGGTTGCGTAACCCCGGGACTCGTCGTCGTCGGGGAGATAGTCAGGGATGAGCCTCATGAGCTTGAAGCCGTTGGCTAGCTGGACGGTAAGCACTGGGTCGAAGAGTCGTTTGTCCAGCACGTCGTCCACATACTCCCGCGCCGTCATTTTCTTCGAATGTTTGCCGTAGCCGGGAATTCGACCTCCGATTATGATCCGATAGAGATTCCTCTCGACCACGAGCTCCTTGCGTGCGTCGTAGAGGCGGCGGGCGAGCTTCATTCCCCGGTAGTCGGGGTCCACCATCATCTCCATCCCGTAAAGGGTGTCTCCCTCGGGATCGTGATTCCGGATATAGCCGTTGTCCGAGATCTCTTGCCAATTGTGCCACTCGGAGTACTCGGAGAACTCGACGATGAGACTCGAGCAGGAGGCAACGATTTTGCCCCGATGCTCGATGCAGAGCTGTCCCTCGGGAAATGTGTCGATCTGGGACTGGAGCTGCTCCTTCGTCCAGTTCAACATGCCGGGAAAACACCTGGCGTGCAGGGCGATGATTTGGTCGAAGTCCTTGGACTCGATGGGACGGAGCTTGATCCGCTTCTCGAATAATTTCAGATCGATAGCTTTCATAACGACTCCCGGCGAAGCCGCCGGCGCGGATGCGGCCCCCGTGGGCTAGGGCGCTTTAACGAAACGGGGGACGGCGAGGCAAGCGCATTCTACCAGAGGTGGGGGGTGGCCCCGCAACTCCCCTTGCCCGGCTCATTCTTGTTGCTCAGCGGCGTTAGAAAGATGAAGACCATCGTCAGGTTGACATGGACGGCGGCGAGCACCTCGCGCTCGAAAATGGCGAACCCACGGCGATGTTCATTCGCGAGATCCATCTTGTTCTCGAGGGCTGGTAGTGTACATTCGTAAACGTCCATCCGACCGTTGACGAGACGAAGGGTAAGAGAGCTCAGCGGGTCGCGGCCGCGAAGACCCCCGCTCCAACGAGTGCGCCCCCGCTGATGCGGTTGAGGATCTTGGAAGCGGACGGAGCTATGAAGAAATCCCGCGCCTCGGAGGCGAGGAGCGCGTAGAGGGTGACGCTAACGAAGGCCAAAGCCAGAAACGTGACCCCGAGGAGGATGGCTTGCGGAACGAGAGCCTCGTTTCGGTTCATGAACTGAGGAAGGAACGCGACGAAGAACAGCCCGCTCTTGGGGTTCAAAACCGTGACAGTGAAGGCGTCGAGCGCCATCGTGCGTCCAGGCTCGACGGCTCGCACCGAGTTCGCATCGATCGTGGATGGCTTGCGCCACATCTTGACCCCGAGGTGAACGAGGTAGAGCGCCCCCACGGTCTTCAAGATGGCGAAAAGCGAGGCCGAAGCCAGGAGAAGCGCGCCGAGTCCCAGGAGTGACACCGCCATGGCCACGGCGTCCCCGAGAATGACGCCGGTAATCGTCCACATGGCACTCCTCCGTCCCTGCGAGAGGGCGTAGCTCACGACGAGGAGAATGGTCGGGCCGGGGATGAACAAGAGAACGACGCAGGCGACCACGTAGGCGGCGAACATCTCCGTGGTCATCGCGTCAGGCGGCGAGTGGAAGCAGGAGCCGGGCCGTCGTGCCTCGCCCGAGGGCGCTCTCGAGCTCGAGTCGTCCCCGGTGCTCGCTGGCGATGGCGCGAGAAACGAAAAGTCCCCAGTTCGTCGTCGTGACCCGATCGCGCTCGATACGAAACTCGGGCTCGAACAGGCGCTCCAGCCGTTCCGGCTCGATGCCGCGTCCGTTGTCATGGATCTCGATCACGATGCTTCCCTCTTGCGCTGCGCTGCGTACCTCGACGGTGCCTCCGTCCTCGACCGCGGCGGCGGCGTTGCGAAGCAGGTTGGCGATCACGGCGCTCAATTGTTCGGGCCGACACTTTAAGGGAGGGATGTCGGCAAGCGCCAGCTCGACCCGCACCGAAGAAAGCTCCTCCTCCAAAAACGCGACCGTGTCGCGGCACAGTGTGTTCAGGTCGACGACCTGCACCTCGGCCCGATCGAGGTTGGTCAAGCTGCGCATGCGATCCACGACCTGGATGAGGCGCTCGTAGGACCTTCGTCCCGATTCGATTGCCTCCGACGCGGCGCGCGCTCGCTTCGAATCCGTCTCGAGCGAGCCCTGGACCAGATGCGCGAGCGTCTCGAAAGTGCTCGCCAGGGCGCCGAGGGGACTGCCGAGCTCGTGGCTCATCGCGGCGGCGAAGCGGCTCTGTGATGCAGCGTTTCGCTCCAGGAGAAGGCTCGCCTGGGCGCTCTTCAACGCTTCGAACGACTCTTCGGCGCGCACCCGCGCGAGAAACGCCGTCGCGCGCTGATGATACAAGACGACCGTCAAGCTCGTGGTGATGAGAAGCATCATGAGCGAGAGCACCAGAGGAAAGGCCCCCCAGCCCATCAGAGATTGCGGGCCGTTCGCGACGTACATCGTAACGGCGAAGAGGCCCACGATGGAGCACCCGAGGCCGAAGGTCTGAAGCGGCTTCAACGGAAGCGCGGCAAGGCCCACGAGGAGCACCAACGACATAGTGAAAGGGAAATGCTGCTCGGGGGCCGTTTGGAGAGTCTCGCGGTGGAAGTCGGCCGCGGCTTGCATGCCAAGGGTTTGAAGCGCGGCGCTCATGAAGCCCGAGAGCACGCCGAGAGCACGTGCGTGAGCCCGGAGCGACGGAACGAAGGAAAGGCCCACGAACGCACTGCCCATGACGATGAACAGCAGATCCGAGACTCCCGTGGCCTTGGGGTAGTAAGGAAGCCACAACGCGCCCATGCCAAACATGGCGATCGGCGCGCCGATGCAGATGGCTCCGATGAGGCGCAGGCCTAAGACGCTCAGCCTCGTGACCTCGGCCCGAAACCGGGGCTCCTCCTCTTCGATCGTGGGAAACAGATAGCCAAGCACCCAAGCGAGGATACCTCGGACCGCGTGACAGAAAAACTGCTACGGTTTGCGTCGGAACCAGAATCCCTGCCCCTGAACCGTGCGGCCAATCGGGAAAGGGATTCCGGTAAGGAGCTGCTGCTCGTATTTAAGCTCCTCGAGCTCGGGTGCAAAGAACTCGACGATTTGCTTGCGGGTGCGCCGCTTAGGTCCGATCGGCCGCCAGTCGAATATGTGTCTCTTGCCGAAATGACCGAGGATGTCGTCTCCGCCCGGAGCGAGCCACGAAAACAGCTGCGAGCGATAGCGATAGCGGTCGCCGCCGATCAAGGAGTGCAAGCAGCCGGAGTCCAGAACGACGTCGAACTTCTCGTCCGTCTTCCACGTCAGTATGTCCACGTTCCCCAAGGTGATCTCGACGCCTTCGTCCCTGGCCCGCTCTCCCGCCATCTCCAGAGCTCGAGGGATGAGGTCGATGGCGGTCACCACGTAGCCCTGTTTCGCAAGATAAACGGAGAACACACCGGTGCCACAGCCGAGGTCGAGCGCCTTTCCGGGCTCACCCCGCGACTCGATCGCGTCGACGAGAAACGTGTCCGGCTCCTCGCGATGCCAGGGCAGGTCGCTCGCAGTCTTGGCGTTCTTGTAGAACGATTCCATCACCTGTCGATCGAACACGTTCCCTCTCCCACGAAGCGTTTACGTAGCAACAACGCTAAGCAATGACTTTCTAGCAAGTGTGGCGACGCGTCAAGCGAACCGCTGTACCCTTGCGCTCGAGCATGAGACGCGGTACGGTCCTCTCGGGAGGCGCATCATGAGCAGTCTCGTGCTCGCATGGGCTACGCTCCTCGCGTTACCCCTCGCTCCCGGCAAGCCGACGGAGGGGAAGATCCGTGTCACTGTCGTTGCCGAGACGATGGATGCGGAAGGGAACGAAAAGCCGAACGCCGGTGGGCTGTTGGATTCAGCGGAAGAAATCCGCAAACGCGTCAAGAAGATGAAGTGGATCGAGCCCGTCGAAGAGGAAAGCCAGGCGGAGATGCACTTCGTCGTTGTCGATCGCTCCCAGGACAAAGAGTCGGGCTACGCGCTTCGCTATCGGTTGAAGGCAGGTGATTTCGAAGCCGAGGACGACTACGGGGAGTTCGCGGTCGTAGAGCACGCCGGCGGCACCCCGGGAATTTACGACCGCCAGGGAGGCGAAATGCCCATGACCGCCGGGGTCGCCATGGAACACAAGCAGACGTACCAGAGCTGGAAGACGATCGCCGACGGCCTCGCGCGCACGCTCGACCACTTCGCCGAGAACAACTACGATCGCCTCATCGCGATTCGCAAGACTGCCAACAACAACCGCTGAACCGGAACGGATTACGGGGGGAGTTCGTTCGCTCAATCGCCGCCACAAGCCGCGACACGGTACTCGCGCTAAAACCCCATCCGTCGCGCCGGAGCAGCTCTGGCGTGAGGTGGGTCCTTCATAGGGGAGCTTCTCGGCCACGGGCCTCGAACGCTTTGATGACCTCGCGACGATCCGTCCTAGATTTGAACTAATCGTCCGAATTTGCTCCCGACCAAATTGAGTCGAGGCGATTCGACAAGCCAATCTGATCGGGGCCTGTAGTGGTCAAGTCTGAATAGCTCGGCCGAGGGCCCGACAAACCGCTGGTCATTCTCGATGTACGCTGCGCGGAGTTTAGCGATCAGCAAGACTACATAGTCCCTCACGCAAAGGTGGATGTGCTTGATGCAGAAGTTGACGCTCTCGTCGTAGTCGACGACCATGTCGTGGGGCCAGAGGATCGTTTCGGATCTCCGCGCGGCGCATGGGCGGCCCCCCTCTCTCCTGAGCTTCCCCCGTTCGGGTCGAGCGTGAGAGTACCGAAACGGCCAAGCGATTCCCTGGCGCCTGCAACCGCGCAGGCTTCAGGGCAGGGCGAATTATACCGGCATGTTTCTTGGCGCCGTGCCGCCATGCGCTCCCCGATCCCTATTTACGGGCTTCGGCCTGCTCGATGAAACGCGCCCACTGGGGCTCGCTCGCCGGGTCCCAGATCTTCGCCAGGTCGGCGTGCGCCTGGTCTTTGGGAAGCCCGAGCTCGAGTGTCCGATAGAGGTAGACGAATGCAGAGACTCTCATATTCGCGAAACAGTGGACGTAGACCTTCCGGTCCTGATTCGCATTCATTACATCGAAGAAGAGATCGAGGTCCCGGAGAGACGGGTTCTCCCAATCGACGGGAATCTGGATATAAGTCATTCCTTGCTCGGTGACGAGGAAACCCTCCTCACCGTTTCTTTCCTTGCGGGCGGGAGCGAGGTTGACCACCACATCGAAGCCGGCGTCCTTGATGGCGGGGATCTGCTGATACTCGATCTGGCCCGATGTGGCGAGCTGGTCCGAGATCCGGAGATAGGCCCGAATGTCCTCGAGCTTGTCCTGACCGAGACCAAGGGGCGCCACGAAACAAAGTAATGCGAGAGCCAAGATAATCCGTCGCATCGTCGCCTCCTGTAGATTATCGACTATAGACGAGGAAGCCCTTCACCAACAAATGTCACCGTCCGCTCTGCGCACGGCTTCGAATAGAATGCGATTCGTCCGATGTTGAAACGACGGCGGCTCGATCAGCTCACGCGTTTGTTGGAAGAGCGCGGGCGGGATTTGCTCCTTGTCTATGGAGACGGCTGGCGCCAGGACTATTTTCGTTTTCTCGTCGATCTTCCCTATCAGGGGCCGTACGCCTTTGCCGGCGTCACACGTTCGGGAGACGTCTTCGTCATCGTCTCCGATCGCTGGGATGAGGCCTGCGCCCGCACCGGCTCGAATGACGGGTTCGAGGTAATTCTCGCGCCCGATCCCTGTGATGCGCTTGCCCGGCTTCGTTTCGAGCACGCCGCGGTCTGCGGTCTCGAGCTCATGGAAATCCGCTTCGTCGAAGCCCTTGGCTCGAAGGGCGTCCCGGATTCCGTCACGGCCGATCTGGAGCGGCTCCGAATGGTCAAGACGAAAGATGAGCTCGCGGCGCTTCGGCATGCAGCCGCGCTTGCCGACCAGGGCTACGCGAGGTTCGTCGAGACCTCCCAGGCGGGAATCCCGGAGTACGTGCTCGTCGCCGAGGTCGAAGCCTTTCTCAAATCCGCAGGCGCTGAAGACAACTTCATGTTGCTCTCGTCGGGGGGCACCGAAGTTCGGAGCATGAAGCCCGCGACCGAGAAGAGGCTCGCTCCCGGAGACTTGGTCGCCACCGAGCTCACGCCGCAAGTGAACGGGTTCTATGCACAGATCTGTCGCACCCTGGTCGTGGGCGAGCCGAGCCGGGCGCAACAAGAGGCCTTCGACATCTTTCGCCGGGCGCAGCAAGCGGCGGAAGACCTCTTGAAGCCGGGGGTTCTCGTCTCCGACGTCGCCCGAGCCGAGAACGACGTCTTCCGCGAGGCCGGCTTCGGAGCTTATACCGGGCCCGAGTACACTCGAGTTCGCGGTCATGGGCTCGGACGCTTCGTCGATGAAAAGCCGCAGATTCTGGAGGACGTCGACTCCGTGGTGGAAGAAGGCATGGTGCTCATCGCGCATCCCAACACGTATCTTCCGACCGTGGGCTATATGGTCTTCGGGGACGCCCTCGTCGTCACGAAGGAGGGTTGCGAGTCGCTGTCGACGACGGAGAAGAAGCTCTTTCATACCGCACCATGAAGCGAGGCTTGATTGCCTGGGACGAGAACGAGCTGCCTCGGGCGGTGCTCGACGGGCGTCTCGCGAAGGCCCGCTCCGTCGCATCGTCGCTAGACGTCTCCGCCGTCGTAGTCTACGCGGATCTCTGGCGTGCGAACCCGGTACGTTCTCTCGTGAACTTCATGCCCTACTGGGGACGCTCGCTCCTCGTCGTTCCCCTTTCCGGCGGGACCATCTTGCTTTGCGGAAACTCGCCCCGAGTATATCCGTGGCTTCGCACGGTCACCTACGTCGATGAGCTGCGACACAGCAAAGACTTCGGATCCGATCTCGCCGCCCTCGCCGCCGAGCACGCGTGGTCTCGGATCGGGGTGCTCGATCTCTCGAAGCTCCCGTACGACGTGTATCGCCCGCTCGTGGGCGCGGGGCTCGAGGTCACCAATATCCCTTTGGCGACCCTCCTCGGCGCTCCCGACCCGACCGAGCTTTCGATCCGCCGCGACGCCGCCGCAGCGACCCGAAGGCTCGTCGAACAGGCGATTGCGGAACTGCAGGCCGGCTCCGAGCACGAGCTCGTGGCGTGCCACGAGCGGGCGCTTCGCACCGGCGGGATGGAGGACGTCATTATTCGGGTGGTGACGGATGGCATATCAGCCCCGAGACCGGCTTCGGACCGCCCCATCGATTCTTCGACGTCGGTCGTCGTCGCTTCCGAGTATCGCGGACACTGGGTGCAGCTGTCGCGGCCCGTGGGTCCGTACAACGACGAGGGGCGCGCAAGGCTCGTCGACGCCCTGATAGATTGGAGCTCGGCGCGAATCGTCCTATTCGACCTCTCGGGAGACGTCCCCTTCCGAATGATGCCAAAAGACGCCCGCATCGAGCCCGGCCGTCTGGTAAGTGTCCATGTGGAATCATCCGCGGGCCGTTGGTACGGCGACACGTGTGTCACCGAGTCGGCGACGAGCGCGAGACTCCTGTGAGAGTAGAATGCGGGCGCGCATGAGTGGTACCGAAGCCTACGATTCGTTTCTGACTCTGGTCAAAGCCCGTCACAGCTGCCGCCGGTTTCGTTCCGACCCGATTCCCGATGGACACGTGGAGAAACTTCTGGAGGCAGCGCGCTGGGCGATGTCTGGCGCGAACGCCCAGCCCTGGGAGTTCATCGTCGTCCGCGCTCCGGAAACGATCGCGAAGCTCTACCGCGCGTACCAGGACTACATGAACGAGCTGAACTTCTGGCTCGAACAGCGCTTTCCTTACGAGCTGCGCCATCCCGGCTTCCGTCTCGATGGGGACGTCGAGGCCCAGATCGAAGCGCTTCGTGTCCGCCCGGGCTGGTCGAAGGCGCCCGCTCTCATCGTCGTCCTCGGAGACGGCAGGCGCCAGCTTGCCTCGGTCTCGGGGGCGAGCACACCCGGACGACATCAAACGCATTTGACCGATGCGCTTTCCATCGCGGAAACGCACATCCACCTCGCCGCCACGGCTCTCGGTCTCGCGACGCAGTGGGTCTCCATTCACATCCCCGATCCATTCAAACAGATCTTGAACGTGCCGCCGATCCTCACGATGCACACGATCATCCCGGTGGGCTACCCGGAGCGGCCGCTGACGGGAAGCGTCCGCCGGAAACTCGCGGACATCGTGCACGAGGAGACGTACGACGAGAAGAAGCTCATGAGCACCCGTGAAGTCGTGGAGCATTTGTACCGGCTGCGGGCCGCCACGATCCGGGTCTACCGCCGTTCGCGAGGCGAGAAACAACCGAACAAGAAAGACGGTAACGCGTGAGCGCGCCCGCTCGCTTTCTTACGGTCTTCCTCATCGGCGGCCTCACCGGGGTTTCTGCCTGCAGCCCCTCCAACGATGGGAGGACTCACGTTCGCATCGGACTTCCCGTAGCGGCATCCACGTTTCTACCCCTCTACCTCGCCGACGAAGAGCGGTACTTCGAGGACGAAGGGCTCGACGTCGAGCTCGTCGTTTTCCGCGGCGGGTCGGATCTCGTACGTGCGGTGGTCGCGGGATCGATCGACGTCGGCATTACTTCGCTCGCGGGCGTCACCGTAGGCATCTCGGCGGGGCAGCCGCTCAAAGCTTTCTGGGCCGGCTATAACCTGCCGGCTTTCGACTGGTACGCGGTCCCATCGATCTCGAGCCTCGCCGACGTCAAAGGAAAACGCTTCGGCGTAACGCGCTACGGCTCGTCGACCGATTTCCTGACGCGCTACGTCCTCGTCGCGAACGGGATCGATCCCGACGCCGACGTTCAAATCGTCCAGGGAGGCGACTCCGGAACCCGTCTCGCAGCCATGCAGGCTGGCCAGCTCGACGTCAACATCTTCAACCCGCCCGAGACCTTCATCGCGGAAGATCGGGGCTACAAGCTACTGATCACGCAACGCTCGCTAGCGGGGGACTATCCGTTCCACGTTTTCTTCGCGACCGAGACCTACATCACTGGGCACGACGAGCTCCTGGAGGCGCTTCTCCGCGCCCACGTCCGGGGCGTTCGCCTCATGAAGAATGACAAAGCGCGTGCGCTCCGGTCCCTGGAAGCGCGCTCCGGCTCCGAGTACGCCGAGCGAACCTACGACGCGATCCTGCCCTTCATCTACGAGGACGGTCGGCTGCCTTCCGACAAGGGGCTCGACGTCTTCTTCGAGATGGGTAGCGAGGCCGGCCGATTCGACGAGCCCTGGCCCGTCGAAAAATACTGGACGCCGAGATTCCGCGATTCGATGGATGATTGGCTGCCGCGTTAGGGCACCAAGAACTTGACCCACATCGCCATCGAGCATCTCACCATCTCCTACGAGACGCCTCAAGGTAACGAATTCGTTGCCGTCCAAGATTTCCATCTCGAGATCGATCGGGGACGATTCGTCACGATCGTGGGGCCGAGCGGCTGCGGAAAGAGCAGCCTGCTTCTCGCAGTCGACGGTCTTCTTCGACCCACCTCGGGCCGCGTCGTCATCGACGGCACGGTGGTCACAAAACCCGGGCGCGACCGAGCGATGGTCTTCCAGAGCTTCGCGCTCCTTCCCTGGCGCACGGTCCTGGACAACGTTCGTTTCGGCCTCGAGCTTCAGCGATGGAACGCCGACGATCCCGTCGAGCGCGCCTGCCGGTTCATCGAGATCGTCGGCCTTTCTGGTTTCGAGAGCCACTACCCCCATCAGCTCTCTGGCGGGATGCAACAGCGAGTCGGGATCGCGCGCGCTCTCGCCGTGGATCCTGCCATCCTTCTCATGGACGAGCCTTTCGGCGCACTCGACGCCCAGACCCGCGAGATCATGGGCTCGGAGCTCCTCCGTATTTGGGAATCGAACAAGCAGACGGCGCTCTTCGTGACGCACAGCATCGACGAGGCGCTCCTCCTCGGAGACACGGTCGTCGTGATGGCCAGGAACCCGGGACGGATCCTCGATGTCATTCCGGTCGATCTTCCCCGACCGCGAAGCGTCGAGATGACCGATACGGCCGCCTTCGCCGAGCACCGCCGACGGATCCGACAGCATCTCAGAGCCGAACGAACGGCCGGCGAGTGACGAAAGCATGCGCCGCCGAGTCGTCTCGATGCTCTCGGTCAGCGCGGTGCTGTTGCTCTGGGAGCTCGCACCGAGGCTGGGTCTTGTCGACCCCCACTTCACGAGCCAGCCGAGCCGTATCCTCGCGGCGGGCTTGTCGATCGCTCGAAGCGGGAACCTGACGAGCCACCTGCTGGTGAGCTCCTACGAGCTCGCGGCCGGCCTCGCACTCGCGATTCTCGTTGGCGTACCTTTCGGCCTCCTCCTCGGCGCCTCCCGCGACGCGCGGGACTACCTGGATGCTCCGATCATGGCTCTCTACGCGGCCCCGCGTCTGGCTCTCCTTCCGATACTCGTCGTGTGGCTGGGAATCGGCATGGCGTCCAAAGTCGCGGTCGTCTTCATCGGCGCATTGCTTCCGATCGTCATCAACACCGTCGCGGGCCCGCGCGGAATCGAGCGGACGCTTCTTCTCGCCGCGAGCGCTTTCGGTGCGCGAAGACGAGACGTGCTCCTGAAGGTCCTCCTGCCGGGCTCTCTTCCCGCCGTCATGTCGGGCATCCGTCTCGGCATGGGCCGCGGTCTCCTCGGCGTCGTCGTCGGTGAGATGTACGTATCCGAGCGGGGCGTCGGGAACCAGATCATGTCGATGGGGGCGGCCTTTCGGGTCGACGAGCTCCTGTTCTACACGCTCCTGGTCTCGTGTGCCGGTGTCGCACTGACGAGCGCCATGAGGCGGCTCGAGGAAAGGCTCGAGCCGTGAGCCGAAGCCGCAGGCTTCGGGGGTCAGCGATGCTTCTGCTTATCTGCCTTTTCTGGGAGGTCGGTGTTCTCGTTGGTTGGCTCGACCCGTTCTTCACGTCGCAACCCACGGCGATCGCCACGGAGCTGGTCGAGCAGATCGCTACCGGAGAGCTCACGGAGAATCTCGCCGTCAGCCTCGGTGAGTTCGTCGTGGGCTTCGGATCGGCGATCGCCCTAGGAATCCTGCTGGGCATGCTGGCCGGGTGGTATCGTACGCTCGAATATGCGCTCGACCCGTTCATCTGGTTTTTCTACGCGGCACCGCTCGTGGCCTTCTATCCTCTGTTCGTCCTGTGGCTCGGGCTCGGACCCCGGACGGTGGCCGCGATCTCGTTCCTCCTTGCCCTCCCGCCGATCATGACGAACACGCTCTCCGGCATGAAGCACGTGGATCCCACTCTCGTACGGGCGGCCCGGTCGCTCGGCGCGGGCAAGGGCGATTTGTTTCTGAAGGTGGCGCTTCCCGCCTCGGTCCCGATGGTGATGGCGGGCCTCCGGCTCGGCGTCGGACGCGCGCTCACCGGAGTCGTCATCGCGGAGCTCTTCGGCGCCACCGCGGGACTGGGGTTCAGCATCAGCTACTACGGCTCGCTCCTCCGAACGACGGAAATGATGACTTCACTCGTCGTGATCGTGGGACTCGGCGTCTTGTTCCATCAAGGCTTGAGCATGCTCGAAGGCAGGTTCGATTCGTGGAGAAGCGGCCCTGGTGCGTAAGCTCGACGTGGCCGTCGATATCGGCGGGACGTTCACCGATCTGGTCGCCTACGACGAGAGCACCGGCAAGGTCACGAGCGCCAAGAGCTCCACGACACCTCCCGAGCTCACGCTGGGCATCGTTCGCTGCCTCGAGAAGAGTGGGCTCTCCGTCGCCGAGGCGCGAAACTTCGTCCACGGATCGACGATCGCCATCAATACGGTCATCGAGCGCAGGGGGGTGCGGACGGCACTCGTCGTGACGCGGGGAACGCGCGACGTCTACAAAATCGGGAGAGGAAATCGGCCGGAGGCTTACAACCTCTTCTTCAAGCGGCCCGAGCCGCTCGTGCCCCGTCATCTCACCTTCGAGGTCGAAGAGCGACTCGGCCCAGACGGGCGTGTCGTGACGTCATTCGACGAGGTGCAGGCGCGGGCGGTCGCCGAAGAGGTCGCACGCTCCGGTGTCGAAGCCGTCGCCGTCTGCTTCCTGCACTCCTGGCGCAACGCCGCACACGAGGAGCGAATGGGTGAGCTTCTTTCGGAGGTCGTGCCGCGCGCGTTCGTCACACTGTCGCACCGGGTGCTGCGCGAGTACGGAGAGTACGAGAGGACCTCGACGAGCGTCATCAACGCATATATCGGCCCACCCATTCGCGCCTATCTCGAATCGCTCGAGCGCCTGCTGGCCGAGCGGCGTTTCGACGGACGCTTTCTCATCATGCAGTCGAACGGCGGTGTCATGGCCCCAGTCGTGGCGAGCGCTTTGCCGGTGGCGATGCTGGAATCAGGGCCCGTGGGCGGATTCATGGCGGCGGCGCGCGTGGGGAAGCTTCTCGGCTACGCGGACCTCATCGGGTTCGACATGGGCGGCACGACCGCGAAGACGAGTCTGGTCACGGGAGGAGAGCCGCGCGTGGCTCACGGCTACCACATCGGCGGTTACGCGAGCGGACAGCCCGTCATGCTGCCCGTCGTCGATACCGTGGAAGTGGGCTCCGGGGGCGGAAGCATCGCCTGGGTGGACGAGTTTGGCTCTCTTCAGGTGGGTCCGCGGAGCGCTGGCGCCGAGCCCGGTCCCATTTGTTACGGGCACGGGGGCACGGAGCCGACGGTCACGGATGCGAACCTCGTGCTGGGTCGTTTGTCGGAGCGGGCCCTCCTCGATGGCGAAATGACGCTCGCGCGCGACGCGGCGCAAAATGGCATCGAGACGACGATCGGGGCGGCGTTGGGTCTGACACCCCTCGACGCGGCCCGCGCGGTGATCCGGATTGCGGTCACGAAGATGTCTCTGGCCGTGCGTGAAGTCTCGGTCGAGCGCGGCTACGATCCACGCGATTTCGCCATGGTGGCCTTTGGGGGCGCCGGGCCTCTCCACGCGGTAGAGGTCGCCCGCGAGCTCCACATCCCGACCGTCATCGTGCCCAACGTTCCCGGACAATTCTCCGCCGCCGGCATGCTCGTGGCCGACCTGAAGCACGACTACGTGCGCACGTTCTACCAGGAGCTCGATACCGCCGACCTCGGGGAGCTTCTTCGGCTTGCGAAAGAGCTCGTCGACGAAGGTCGCCGGACGCTCCGAGCCGAAGGGGCCTCGACCCAAACCATGGAGTTTCGCTACGTGCTCGAGATCCGCTACGTGGGGCAGGAGTTTACTCTCCCCATCGAGGTGCCTCTCGAGACGCTGGCCGGATCCGCGCGCGAGAGTATCCGTGCTCGATTCAACGAGAGCCACGACCGACAGTTCGGCTACCGGGACAACGAGCGCCCGGTCGAGATCGTGAATCTGCGCGTGACGTCGGTTGGGCGCCGGGAGACCCGAGACGTCCTCGCGCTCGCACCCCCACCGCCGGGAAGTCGCGTCGCGCCGGCGGAGACGCGTCCAGTCGTGCTCGAGGACCAAGCGTTCGTCGGATGTCCCGTGTACCGGCGCGACGCGCTGCCCGAAGGCTTCGAGGTCCCGGCCCCGGCCATCATCCAGGAGTATGGCAGCACCACCCTTCTGTTCCCGGGAGATGCGGCGACAGTGGCTCCGAGCGGCGAGCTCGTCATCCGCGTTGGCTCCTTGGAGAGCGGCGTATGATTGGGTCGCGGCCATGAGCGTCGATCTCGTCACCCTCGAAGTGATCCGGAACATGCTTCCGGCGATCGCGAACGAGATGTCCTATGTGCTGCAGCGGGCGTCCTTCAACATGATGATCTACGAGGTGCGCGACTACTGCTGCGCGCTTCTGGATACGCGCGGCCGCCTCCTCTCGCAAAACGTCGGAGGCGTGTCGCATTTCGTCTCGGACCTCGGGGTCGTCATCCGAGACGGTGTCGAGCGGTACGGGCCTGGCGGATTCCTACGGGGGGACGTCGTGATCACCAACCATCAAAGGGTCGCCGGACAGCATCTCAACAACATTCTCATCTACACGCCGTGCTTCTGCGGAGACGAGCTCTTCGGCTTCGCCGCCGTACGGGCCCATTGGATCGATGTCGGTGGTCTCAGCACCGGGTTCGGAGCTGCGAGCGCGCGGGACCCGTGGATGGAGGGCCTGCAGCTCGATCAGATCAAGCTCTATGAGGCGGGGCAGCTCGACGAGAAGGTATGGCGGATCGTGAGCGACAACATCCGCTTCCCAGAATCCTCGATGGGGGACCTCCGCTCCCAGATCGCGTCCTGCCAGCTCGGGGAACGACGCATCGCCGAGATCGTGGGTCGCTACGGCCGCGAGGTCGTGGGAGAGGCGATCGAGCGCATCTTCGATCAGACCGAGGCGCGATGCCGTGCTGTCGTCGCAAAGCTTCCCGATGGCGAGTACACCGCCGAGTCCCGGCTCGGAGGTCATCCGCTCGATGGCAACGAGCCCGTTCGAATCAAAGCAAGAGTCGTCGTGCGCGGGAGTGACATGTTCATCGATCTGACGGGATGCTCGCTCCAGAGGCGTGGTCCCATCAACGGACGGACCATTGCGGCCGCGGTCATTGCCTACAAGGCGATCACCACGCCCGATCTCCCCGTGAACGAAGGCACCTTTCGCGCCCTTCGCGTTGCGATCCAGGAAGGTAATTTCATGATGGCGACCCATCCCGCGGCGATGGCGGGCTGGGGGCGAGCGCTCCCGACGGTGGTCGATACGATTCTGAAAGCGCTCGCCGACGCGATTCCTGAGGCGATACCGGCGGCGCACCTCGGTGTGCTCGGCGGGCCCGTCGTCTTCTTCGGGACCGACCCGGAGCGCGGGAAGCGCTTCGTCACCCAGAGCATCGAAGGAGGTGGCTGGGGTGGGCGGCCTTTCGAGGACGGCGAGTGTGCGACCGTGTCGATATGCCAGGGCGACGTGCGCAACGCACCTATCGAGAAGATGGAGCTCCGGTGGCCGGTCCTGGTGAAGCGAAGACAGCTTCGGCCCGATTCCGGCGGAGCGGGAAAGTTTCGCGGAGGGCTTGGCTTGCAAACGGAAGTGCTCGGGCTCGCCGAGGGTAGCTGGACGCTTGCCGACACGGGACGCCGCGCGTTTCCCCCGTGGGGCTTGCACGGCGGCAAGGAGGGCCTCTCTTCCGACAGCCTGATGAGGCTCCCGGGCGAGACCGAGCACCAACACGTCGACGTCACGAGACATCCCGTCCCCGAAGGTACGGAGGCGATGCTGGTGACGGCAGGCGGCGGCGGTTGGGGGAATCCTCTCGAGCGCGATCCGGAGCGCGTGCGCTTCGACGTGATCGAAGGCTACGTTTCCCTCGAAGCAGCTCGTCGCGACTACGGGGTCGTTCTGACGCCCGGAACGCTCGCGGTGGACAACGAAGCCACGGCGGGCCTCAGGGCGGAGATGACGGGGTCGTGACGACCGTCGCGTCCATCGCCTCGCTTCGTTCCCGACTTCGAGTCTTGACGTTCGAGGCCCCGAGTTCGTCGACGCAGAGACCGCTTCACCTATTGCTCATTCGAAGCGAAGGGCGACGGTGGGCTCTACCCGGCTCGCGCGTCCGGCGGGGAGCCAGCAGGAGATGACGCCCACGAGAGTCACGAAAAGCGACGTTGAGACCAGGAGACCCGGACCCGCCGCCACGAGCTTGGTGAGTGTTCCTATCATCAAACGCTCCACGAAAACGGAGCCAGCGAGTCCGATGAGAACACCCGCAGCAATCGGAATCATTTCCCGGCGCAAGGTCTCGCGACGCACCCGAGCCCCGCTCGCGCCGAGCGCCATACGGATCCCGATCTCACGGACTCCTGCGCTGACGATCGCCGACGCAACGCCGTAAACCCCGACTACCGCGAGCAGAAGGGCGAGCAGCGCGAAAGCGACGAGAAGCGCGGAGACCACCCGGGAGGCGGAGAGAGACTGCGCCACGAAATCACCCAGGCTTCCGAGCTGGACGATGGGAAGGTCGGGATCGAAGGAGCGTACGACCTCGCGCGCGGTGGCGACGAGAGCCTCCGGGTCACCGTCTGTTCTCAGGATCATCAGCATCCGGCCGAGCGGCCATTGCTCGAGCGGGCGGTACATCTCGGGACGGGGCTCGCTGTCGAGCCCGTGCTGTCGCACATCGCCAACGACTCCCACGATGACGAATTCCGGCCCCGTCGGCGAGAAGATGTGAACGCTCCGGCCGATCGGATCTTCACCCGAGAAGAGGCGTGAGGCCATCGTCTCGTTCACGATGCCGACCGCGGGCGCGTCGTCGCGATCCGACGGCGCGAAATCTCTTCCCGAGAGAAGTGGGATTCCCATGGCACGGAAGTACCCGGGCGTCACCACGCGAAAGTTGGCATTGGGCAGAGGCTCGTCGTCCGCGTAGGTCATGCCCTCGGGAACGTAAGGAAAGTTCCAGTTCCCCGTGCTCATGGGCAATAGGTGAATGCCTCCTGCCGCGCGGACACCGGGGATCCGTTCGAGGTGCGGCAAAAGCTCGCGATAAAGCTGTCGCTTCGCCGCTGGCTCTTTGTAGCGCGAATCGGGAGCGTTGACGCCGACTATGAGAGCGGGCTCCGCATCGAATCCCGGGTCGACCCGACCGAGATGGATCAGACTCGACACCATGACCGCGGCAGCCGTTACGAGAACGACTGACGAAGCGACCTCGAACACCACGACGAGCCGCGGAAACCCCTGACGCCGTGCATGGGTCGCGCGAAGGCCTCCACCGAGCCAGGAGGCGACATCAGTCCGGCTCGCGCGGAGAGCGGGAAGCGCGCCGAACAGAAGGGCCGCACCGCAGGACGTGAGAACTGCGAAACCGAGCACCCGAACGTCGAGGCTCATCTCGGCGGCGTGCACGGCTTCGCGAGCCACGACGGGTCGGATCGCAGAGATCGCGAGACCCGCGGCGGCGGTGCCGAGAGCCCCTCCGGCCACGCCGAGAAGGAGTGACTCCGTCACGAGCTGCCGCACCACGCGACCACGTCCCGCTCCGAGCGCGGAGCGCATGGCGATCTCTCGGGCGCGCTCACCGTGCCGCGTGAGCAGAAGGCTCGCCACGTTCGCGCATACCAGAAGAAGCACCATGCCCACGGCGAGGGAAAGCAGCGCGAGATAGTTGCGCGTCTCGTCCCCGACAATGACACGATCGAGCCTTTCCGCGCCGGCCGCCGCAACCGCTTCCTCTGGAATCCTCGGATACATGTTTTTTCGTACGAGCCGCGCCATTCGAATCGTTTCGTTCGAGGCCGCCTTTACCGAGACGCCGGGCTCGAGGCGACCGATCGCGCTCAAGAACCACGATTCATCGTTCTCCAGGTCCTCGGGGCGCTCGAGAGGCAACCAGGCCTGCCAGCGAGATTCTCGCTGGAGAGAGACATGGGCTTCCGGCATCACGCCGATCACGCTCACGCCGTTTCGTTCCGGTCCCGTCAAATCGATGCGGCGGCCAACTATGTTGGGGTCGCCGCCAAAGCGACGCATCCACAAACCGTGGCTGATGACCGCGACGTCCGCTCGCCCTGGCTCTGATTCCTCAGGGAGAAAACCGCGGCCAAGAACGGGTTCGGCTCCCAGGACGTCGAAGTAGTTCGTCGTGACTACTGCGCCTTGAATCTCCTCGGCCTCTCCTTCCCCGGCGAGCGTGAAGGCCCATCCGCTGTATCCCGCGATGTCGGACAAAGTCCTCGACTCGTCCCGGAAGAAGGAGATGATCCGCTGGTTGAAGCTCTCGGGCCGCCACCAAACCCGGACGAGAGCATCCGGTTCGTCGAATGGAAGCGGCTTCAGGAAGATCCGATCGACGGCGGTAAAAAGGGTCGTGGCCGAGCCGATGCCGAGGAGAAGTGTTACGAGGATCATCCCGGTCGTGCCCGGCCTCTTGCGCAGCGATCGCAGGGCGAAGCGCAGATCGAGAATCGTGGACTCCATGGATTGACCTCCGCGGCGTTGTTTCTGCCGGGGGGCGGTCTTCGGAAGCCTCCACTCGTCCCAATGGACGATGACCGCGTTCTTCGAGAGATCCCAAACAAGCTCGAGGAAAGCCGCGTCGCGCTTCGCATAGAGCTCGGCGAGCTCGGCTCCATGGGCTCTTCGGAACGCGGGAGGAAAGAGACGCAGCAGGCGCTCCGCCCATCGGCGCCTGGATCGCTCCGTCACGACGTCCGCAGCCGGCCCGTCCGCCGCACCAAAGCAATGACGCCCGAGAGCATGGCCGCCTCGGCCTCGAGCACGTCGCCGCCCTGGCGCGTCAAACGGTAGAAATTGCGGCGCTCGTCAGAAGAGTCCGGCGCGACGAGACCCCGCTTCGACAGGCGGTAGAGCACCCGGTACAGGTCGCCGGGACGGATACGAACCCCGCCCGCGGTTTGCTCCTCGATCCTTCCCGCGAGCCCATAACCGTGGGCCGGTCCCGGTTGGAGCGCGGCGAGCACGAGAAACTCGAGTGCGTTCAGCAGGAGCCCGTCCTTTCCCTTGGCCATGGGACGCATGATACTACGTAATTTGCTTATACGCAAATTACGTATATCTGGAATGTCAGTATATGCGCTTTCGAAGAAGTGAACCTGCAGCCGGACTAGTCAGCAGGCTCATGAAAAAGCTCAGTCCAGCCTGCGCGAGCGGAGCGAGCCCGGCGCGCTTGCCGCGCCGTAAGCAGCTCGAGCCGTGGCGGCACGATCGATTACGGGTCCCGCCACAGCATTGAGCACTAAAAAGAAAGGTCGCCTGGGCTTCGATCCCTTTGGACAAAAGGAAGAGGACCGGGGATAGAATCTAGACAGCGTCGGAAAGTAGGGGGAGGCCAGGATGGAAACAACCCGAGCACCATCCATCGTCGCGATGCTGTTCCCGATTGTATTCGCGGCTTCGGGAGTTGGAGAAGCTCAAGAAGCCGATACCGTCTACATCAACGGAAACGTTTATACGGTCAACGAGGAGTTCGAAACGGCTTCCGCCTTTGCGGTGAAAGAGGGCCGGTTCATCTATGTGGGTAACGATGCCGGAGCCCAGGCCCATATCGGCCCTCGTACCTTTGCGTCGGACTTGAAAGGCAAGACGGTAATCCCCGGTTTACATGACGCCCATATCCACATCCGATTCGGGGAAAGAGAGCTTTATCCCCGAACACCGGACATCCGGCGAGTCATTGGTGAGTGGGCTTCCGTCGAGCGAATGCAGGAAGTGATCAAGCGCTCGCTGGCGACCGGGGAAGGCATGCGTCCCGGGCCAGAGCCACGGTGGTTGGTATTGACGGGCTGGATGGCGGATGTCTGGGATCCGCCGGTATTTCGCAAGGAATTGATCGACGCCGTGGCTCCGGACAATCCCGTATACATCATCCGGTACACGCATGGCAGCGGGGCCAACAGCAAGGCCCTCGAGCTCGCGGGCATTACGCGTGACACTCCCGATCCGGAAGGGGGTCACATCAAGAAGGACGAGAACGGGGAGCCAACCGGAGAATTCGTGGAACGGGCGCCACCGCAATTGCTGGACCTCATCCCATCTCTGCCGCCAATGACCAACTATGAATTGAGCCGCAACCTCGTGGAAGGAACGCAGCTGGCGCTGGCGGCTGGACTTACGACGCTTCATGGTGCAAGCGCCGGTACGAGCTATGAAGACGTTCAAAGACGTCTGAAGCTCTACGAAGTGGGTCTGCTCAGGATCAGAATCAACCAGATGGTCAGTGAGGAAACGGCGAAGAAACTGGGCGAGCCATTGAACTATGAAAACAAGTTCTTCGTTCAATCCGTCAAGACGCTCATGGATGGCGCCTTGGGCTCGAGGGGAGCGCATTTCCTCGAAGAGTACAGCGATTATCCGGGCTTTCATGGGGAGCCAAGACGGCCTGAAGACGATCTGGCTCAATCGGCGACCGATTTGTTGCGTATGGGCTTCAACATGAGAGTTCATGCCATCGGTGACGCCGCCAATCGGATCGCGCTCAACGCTTTCGAACGGGCTCTGAAGGCGACTGGGATGGATGGCAAAGATGCCAGGTTCGCCCTCGAGCATTGTCAGGTGCTTTCTCCCCAAGATATACCCAGACTGGCCACGCTGGGAGTCATCGCTTCGATGCAGCCATTGCACGCCACCGAGGATATGCATTTTGCCGAGGCTCGGTTGGGACCGGCGCGCATGGAGGGAGCCTATATTTGGAAAACGCTCCTGACTCACGGCGTGGTGGTGGCTACGGGCACGGACTATTCCGTCTCTCCGTACGATCCCTTCTATACCTTGCACGCTGCCGTGACCCGCCAGGACCGGGAGAACAATCCGCCGGGTGGCTGGTATCCGGCGGAGGCCATGAGCCGCGAGGAGGCTCTGCGCGCGGCCACCATGGCGGGCGCTTACGCCATGCACGCGGAAGACATCCTGGGGTCGATCGAGGTAGGGAAGCTCGCTGACTTCGTTGTCATTCCCGCAGACTACATGACGGCCCCGGCTCAGGATCTCTGGAAGATCAAACCGGAGATGACCGTCATCGGGGGGGAGGTCGTTTACACGAAGCCGCTGGAAGTACAGTAACGGCGCTCTGGAAGGCCGATGGAAAGTACGACCCCGACTGCCGAGCGGTGGCCAAACGTCTGCCAGCCGTGGTTCCGGCGGTGTAGAAGATTGAACGCTCTTCCATCGTTGCCAACGACTACGAAGACATCGGAGAAGCAACCATGGTCATGACGCCGCCCCTCGAGGTTCCTCCGCTCGGCATCTCCGAGGAGGAAGCGCAGCGCCGGTTCGACCGGTTGCAGCAGAAGCTGATTCTGCACTGGGAGCGGATCCGGCGCATCAACGACAGCGAGCAGACGATCGTCGTCGTCCCATCGCTATCGCTCGATTTCGAATGCCAGGGCGCGGAGATACAAGCGTACGAGGAACGCATGCTCTTCATGCTGCTGCTGCTCCGTCAACCGAGCGCACGAATGGTCTATGCCACTTCGCAGACGATCCTGCCCGACACGCTGGAGTATTACCTGTCGCTTCTGCCCGGAGTAGTCAAAGTCCACGCGCTCGCACGGTTCCACAACGTGGCGGTCGAGGATCGCACGCCGCGCCCACTGTCGGTCAAGTTGCTCGAGCGCCCGCATGTCCTGGAGAAGATTCGCTCGCTGATCCGCAATCCCGACAGCACCCACCTGGTGGCCTTCAACGTCACCCGTTACGAGCGCGATCTGGCGCTGCGTCTCGGCATTCCGCTGTACGGCGCGGACCCGAAGTTCTGGCCGCTCGGGTCGAAATCGGGAAGCCGCGAGGTGTTCGAGGCGGCCGGGGTCATCCATCCGATCGGGGTCGAGAACTTGCGGTCGGTGGAAGAGGTCAAGGCGGCGCTCGCGGAGATGCGGCGCACGAAGTCCGACATCGCCAGCGCCCTGGTCAAGCTGAACGACGGAGTGTCCGGTGAAGGCAACGCGGTCGTCGACCTCTCGCGGCTCCCGGATGGCGGCAAGGAGGCCGCAGCTGCTCTCGAAGAGCGAGTGCGAGCGATGCGGTTCGAATCGTCCTCAGCGACGTTCGAGGGGTTCTTCGACGCCATCGCGAAGCGCGGCGGCATCGTCGAGGAGCGGATCGAGGGAACCGGCTTCTCGAGCCCCAGCGTGCAGATGCGCGTCACGCCGCTCGGCGAAGTGGAGGTGCTGTCGACCCACGACCAACTGCTAGGCGGGCCGAGCGGGCAGAGCTTCTTGGGTAGCAAGTTCCCGGCTGACCCGCGTTACGGTCCGCTGATCGCCGGCGAGGCACGGAAGATCGGCCAGGATCTGGCGCTCCGTGGCGTGCTGGGCCGATTCGCCGTCGACTTCGTCGTGGTACGGGACGAGAAGGACCAGTGGCAATCGTACGCCA
Organism: Vicinamibacteria bacterium; assembly: GCA_035457705.1. Classification (GTDB taxonomy): domain Bacteria; phylum Acidobacteriota; class Vicinamibacteria; order Marinacidobacterales; family SMYC01; genus DASPGQ01. Next base: position 122,552 of record DATIBD010000046.1, on the reverse strand, counting down.
TCGAGATCAACCTGCGGAAGGGCGGCACGACGCACCCGTTTCTGATCCTGCAGTTTCTGACCGACGGTCAGTTCGATCCGGAGCACGGCGTATTTCGTGCGCCGAGCGGGGTTGCCAAGTACTACGTGACCAGCGACCACCTGGAGCAAACTGTGTACCACGCCTTCTCGCCGGCCCAGCTGCTCGACGTGCTGATCCGGCACGGCCTGCACTTCGACCAGGCCCGGCAGACCGGCATCCTCGTTCACATGCTGGCGGCCATCGCCGAGAACGGACGATTCGGTGTCGTCGCGGTCGAGAACGACCCGTCGGACGCGCAGCGGCTCTACGAAAAGGTGCAGCAGGTCGTAGCCGACGAGGCGCGAACGGCGATCACACCGAGAGAGCTACCAGACATCTGAGCACGCCGAGGCCAACAAGCGCGGCAGCAGTGTAGTGTGGACCCGGGGGATACAACGACATTCTCGCTCGGCGATGCCGGCAAACGTCCCCCGCTTCTTATCGATCGACCAGAGCCAGAGCTTGCCTCGCCGTGCGGAGCGGGTGCTCCTGACAGGTGAGAAGGCGGCTCGACACGTCGAGCAAGCCTTGAATTAGTGGTAGCCTTCGTGAGCGCAGCGGTTGTCGATCGCGCGGATGGTGTCGCCCGCCGAGAAGAAAACGATCTGATGTTTGCCGTGGGAAGAGCGCCCGGCCCTTCTCGCTAATCTCGGAGGTGGTCAGCTCACGTGTCCAGCTCATGCCTGCATTTGTTACCACGTTTGTCGCCGACGGCATAGGACTGCGGCGGACATCACGCTGTAACCGTGTCCGCAACGAGGGCTCGGGCGAAGCAACCTCGTGGTTGCCGCTGGGACGTTGACTCTGGAAGAGGTATCTTGGAGCGGTGCGTATCGCGACGTGGAACGTCAACTCGCTGAAGGCGCGCCTCGACAAGGTCCTCTGGTGGCTCGAGCGGGCGAAGCCCCACGTGCTGCTGATGCAGGAGACGAAGCTTTCGGACGAAGCCGTTCCCGCCCTCGCGTTTCGAGAGGCAGGCTTCGCCATCGCCCATCATGGGCAAGGGCGTTGGAACGGAGTCGCCATTGCGAGCCGCTGCGGGATCGAGGGGATCATCGTCAACTTCGGAGAGTCCCTCTTTCCTCCGGCAGCACCGGACTCCGCCGAAGAGGAGCCTCTCGCCGAGGCGCGGATGATCTCGGCCGTCTGCGGCGGGATCCGGGTAGTGTCGCTCTACGCGCCGAACGGGCGAGAAGTGGGCTCGCCCTCTTACGACGCCAAGCTGGCGTGGTTCGACTGCCTCGCGCGATGGCTAACCGAAGCCAACGAACCGGACGATCCACTCGCGCTCGGAGGTGACTACAACGTCGCTCCCGAAGACATCGACGTCTGGGATCCATACGCGGCTCATGGTGGGACGCACGTCTCGGTACCGGAACGACGGGCGTTCGCCGAGCTCTGCGGCTGGGGCTTGGTGGACGCTTACCGCCTGCACCACGAGGAATCCGGCCGCTACACGTGGTGGGATTATCGCGCCGGGAATTTTCACAAGAACCACGGGATGCGCATCGATCACCTCCTCGTGACGAAGCCCCTCAGCGAGCGGACGGTGTGGGCGGAGATCGATCGCGAGGCACGCAAGGGCAAACCCATTCCGTCCGACCACGCCCCTCTGGTAATCGACCTCGATGAGCCGGGGTACTCCTTTGACGCCGGCTGGGCTTCGGCGCAAGCGCGCATCGCGGTACGGCAGCGTCGCTAGAGGTCGCGGTCGCAGGCTGACGCGATGTCCGCGATGTCCTGGATTGAGGTGATCGCAGCGGGCACGATCACATCGTTGCGAGCGACCGAGCGGAGATAGCGGGATCGTGACCACCCTCATCTCATTGGCACGATTCGTTCACGACTTCGAGCTCGAGAGCCTGCCACCGGAGACGCTCGATCGACTCGAGCTCCACCTTCTCGACACGCTGGGAGCTCTCGATACGGGTTCGAACATCGCCGGTGCAAAGCCACTGGCGGCGATGGGCTCGTCGCTCCTCGCGAATGTCGCGGCAACCCGAGCGACGGAGCTCGACGACATCCATCTACCATCGGGCATCACACCTGGCTCGGTGGTCGTGCCCACCGCGCTGTCTCTTTCGGCCGCATCGCCCCGAGACTTTCTCGCGACTCTCGCCGTCGGGTACGAGCTCATGATGCGCCTCGGGCTTGCCATCGGAGGCCCGTGGATCCTCGGCCATGGCGTCTGGCCGACGCTCTTCACGGCCCCTCTCGCAAGCGCGGCAACCGCTGCCCGCGCCCTCCGGCTTTCTATCGAACAGACGACCGGCGCGATGGCCACGGCGCTCGCGCTGACCAGCGGTACCACGATCCGCCCGGGCTCACCCTCGACCTCTCGATGGCTCACGCTCGGCTGGGCGGCGGAGACAGGTGTGCAGGCGGCAAAGGCAGCACGCGAAAACATCCTCGGTCCGCCGGATCTTCTCGAAGGTCTCGGTTCTCGACTGGCGGGGGTCGATCTTTCCGAGGCCCGCCTCGTCGAGTCTCTGGGGGACTCGTGGCGGATCGACGAGCTTTCTCTCAAGCCCTACCCCGTCGCCCGACAAGCCCTAGCGGCCGTGGAAGCCTGCCGCGAGCTCGGCGAGGCCAATCGCCTCGAGCCGTCCGCAATCGACGAGGTTCTCGTCCAGGTGCCCGAGCTGCAGCGGAGCGTTATCGACCAGCCCGGCTTTCCCGAGACGCGCTTCGGGTCCATCGTGAGCGTTCAATACCTGACCGCCGTTGCGCTCGTCGCCCCCACCGAGCTTCTCGACTTCCAGCGCGCCCCCCTATTCGTGAACGATGCGCTCCGGAACCTTGCGACTCGTGTTCGCGTCGAGTCGGCGCCCGAGCTCGAGCACTACTACCCCCGGATCTGGCCGGCGCGAGTCGCGATACGATGCGGCCGCAAACGTTACGAGAAAGAGCTCCTCCACCCGCCGGGCGATGTGGGGAGCGGATTCGGTTGGGACGCCGTCATGGCCAAGTACGGCTTCGGCGGGGACACGCCGGCGTGCGAGCTACGCGGACTTCACGAGAAGGCGGTCTTTCCGTCCTCTTGGCCAGAAGTCCAGGCAAGCTGAGCCGGCGGCGATCCGACCAGTCATTTGGTATCCAGCTCGAACGTACCGTCCCATTCGGCGCCAACCCCGTGGCGTCGATGCCTCTCGATGCGCCCGAGATATTCCGAGGCGAGCCCATCACCCAGGCGAAGCTCTGCGACTTCCTGCCATGCCCGCTCGGCGCCGTCCCAGTGGCGTGCACGATACAGAGCGATGGCCGCCTCGGTCTTTTCGACCAGCCCCCCGTCGTTCTCTGGCGTGTAGATCTCGACGGGCTGCGACCTGCCTTTCACTTTCACGCGATCGACGTGGCGCAGCCGAACGGCGTCCGCCACTGCCGCCGCGGTCTCCGCGGCGAGCAGGATCGGCGTGCCGTAGAGCCGGTTGAGAGGTTCTAGCCGCGCAGCGAGGTTCACCGCGTCCCCGATCACGGTGTAGGCGAAGCGATCCTTGGAGCCGAGGTTGCCCACCACGACCGGCCCGGTGTTGAGGCCGATGCGCACGTGCAGCTCGGGTCGCCCGGGTTCGCGGCGCCAGCGTGTCATCTCGGCCTGCATCTCGATCGCCGCTCGCACCCCGTGCAGGGCGTGCGCCGGGTCGTCGATTGGGGCGCCCCAGAACGCCATCACTGCGTCGCCGATGAACTTGTCTATGGTGCCGCCTTGGGCGAGCACGATGCCGGTCATGAGGGTGAGGTGCTCGTTGAGGATCTGCGCGACCGACTCCGGCGCGATGCCCTCCGACATGGTTGTGAAGCCGGCAAGGTCGGTGAACATGACTGTCAGCGTGCGGCGCTGACCACCCAGCACCAGCCTGTCGGGATGAGCAGTCATTTCGGCCACGATGGCCGGCGAAACGTAGTGCTCGAAGGCGCGGCGGATCTCGTTGCGCCGCCGCGCCTCGTCGATGTACGCGGTAGCCCCCCGCCCGACATAGAGCCCCGCCACCGCGCCCAGGACGGCAGAGACCGGTAACCAGTAGCCGGCCTCGAAAAGCGCGAAAGACGCCGCCACGATGGCGGCCCCGGCCGAGACCACGAGCGTGGTGGACCGGACAACGCTCCACCGGCGCAGGAACGCGACGCCGACCCCGAGGACCACCGTGGCGGCGAGGGCCGGGAAGGCGTTGGAAAGCGGCACGATGCTGCGCCCCGCGAGCGCCGCCGCCACGAACTGCGCGTGCACCTCGACGCCTGGAGTGAACTGTTTCGAGTAACGCAGGAACGGCGTGGCGTACGTGTCGGGGCCGCGCCTCGCCGAGACCTCAGGCGTGGTCTTGAGCGCGAGGCCGACGAGCACGATGCGTCCGCGGAGCGCATCGGGCGGCAGCGCCGTGGACGCCTCGAGCGCCTGGTAGTAGGACACGTAGAGAACGTCCGAGCCATCAGAGTAGCGAACCATGGCGCCCGGCGGGGGCCGCCTCCCCTCCGCTGGCGCGCTTCCCTGGAGCGCCTCGTGGCGCGCGATCACCACGCGCCACATCGCATCAGGGTCTTGGGGGAATCGGCGCACGACCTGATCGCCCGCGACCTCGACGTTCGCCAGTCCCGTGACCGCCCCCGCGGCGCGAAAAGCAGGTGCCGGCTCGACGCGCTGCACGCTCTCGAAGTTTGCGGTCGTCTGGATGTCGATGTCGCCCGCGAGCACGACGCGACCCGAATCGCGGATGGCTCGCGCGAGCTCGGCATCGTCCTCCGGGCTCAAGGGCTCGCTGAAGAGGACGTCGAACGCGATCACACTCGCGCCGGCGCGGGCCACCTCTTCGATGAGACGCGCGTGGAGCGCCCTCGGCCAGGGCCACTGCTTGCCCACCTCGGCGAAGCTGGGCTCGTCGATGCCGACGACCACGACCGCCGCTGGCCCACCTGATCGCGGAGCCGCGAGCACCGTAAACGAATCGAAAAGGGCGTCGTCGAGGGCCGACCAGACGCCTGCCGCGCTCATCGCGAGGACGGCGAGCGCGACGACTGCAGCGACGACGCAGGTGCGGCCGAGGTCGCCAGCGAAAAGCTTCAAGGGCTCAGAAGTTCACCAAGCCGACCAGCGTGTAGAGCGTGGGCTTGTTCTCGTGCAGCCAGTTGTCCAGGCTGAGGCGCACGCGGAAGCGCTTTGCGGGGGACTCCCAGAAGATGTCCGACGCCGCGTCCCAGCCCGGACTCCACAGGACGAGATTGGCCTCGTCGATGTATCGCTCGGTGCGGTAGACGCCCCGGAATGTCGCGTAGATGCGCATCGGCCCCATGTACGTGAAGCTGGGTGAGAACGCATGCGAAGGCAAGAACGGGATACGATTGCCCGGGTACCTCTGGCCGGTGTTGCGCGACTCGGTGTACTCGTAGCGCAGGCGTAGCGCGACCGTGCGAGTGGCGATGCGGTCGAGGCTCGCGCCCGCGATGGCGATTCGCGCGCCGTCGAAGCTGGGCGGGCTGATGAACTCGTAGAGATCCTCGGAGGAAAGCTGGCCGTAGTCGAAGTTGCGCAGCTTGTAAAGGTTCTCGTCCTCGGTGATGAAGAACGGTTCGTAGCTGAAGCGGAGGTTGTCCATCTCCTTCCAGTCGTAGTAGAGCGTCCCGTACGTCCGCTCGCCTTCCCATTCGAGCTGGCCGCGCGCCCGCCTCTGCCGTCCACCGCGCGCGACCAGGCGATCGTCCATGGGAATCCCGGCCGTCGCCAACGGCCCGAGCGTGCTCGTGCCAAGTGGACGGATCCAATCCTGATAGACGGCCCGCACTAGCAGGCGATCGTCGAGCCGATAGCGCGCCCCTATCCGGGGCGTCACCTTCTGAAGGCTCCGGTCCTCGGCGCTGGTGGGGCCCGGTACGAGCTCTCCGCCCAGCATGCCGGACGTCCTCACGTTCAGCGTTCGGCGGCTGTCCTGCCACCACGCATCGGCCTCCAGGCGCAGCAACCTCCCGACCTCGGCCCTCCCGGAGACGTACGCGTTGCGCGAGCGCTCGTCGAAGTCGAGGTTCGTCGTGATCGAGGCATTTTCGAATGGGAAGGTCGTGAACGGGTTCGTGAGGTCCCGGTGGGTGGCCTCGTAGCCCGCCGCGACTCGGTGGCGGCCGACGTCGAGCGTGTGGCGCAAACCGTATTCCGGCAGGCGATGATCGAGGACCGAGGTGAAGGGCTCCGCCACGAAACTGCCGCCAATGTCGTGGCTGTGGCGCAGGAGTCCCGCGCGCATCCAGAGCTGCGAGGTGGGACCGAAACGGTAGCTGGCGCCGGCGTTCACCGTCGAGGTATCGGCTTCCTGCCGGTAGTCGATGGAAGGCGCCTCCGTGTCGTCGTCGCTTCGGCTGTCGAAGCCGTAGACGAAGAGTCCGAGCTCGTGGAGCGGACGCGCCCCGGCCGCTGCAGTGATCGTGTACCCGTCGCTTCTACCTCGCTGGTCGCCCGTGAAATCGAAGCGCGCGACGTCGGCGTCCACGAGGTAGGAGACTGGAAACCCGGTCCCGACCGAAAGCCCGCTGTAGCGGAAGATCGGGCTGAGCGCCTCGATTTCGTCCGAACGTCCGTAGCCGAGCAGCAAGCGCCCGTACCGTCCGGGCGACTGCACGAGAGTGGGACTGCGATTGCTCGCGCCGAACACCGTAGGATCCGTGATGAAACCCTGCAGAAGCGAGGAGTTCTTGTTGAACTCGCCGTTGTACCGGTCCGCGAGGAACAGGTGGCTGCCCGCCCAGTAAGGGTAGTAGGACTCCTGCGCGCGGTTCTGCGCCCACTCCTCGAGCCCCAAGAGAGAGAGTGCGCGTCCCACGTTGGCGCTGCCCTGGAGGTCGTTGGCGACCTGGTTCAGCGACTTGAGATAGGTCAGGAGGCGCGTGGCGGTGCGCGCCTCCTCGATGGCATCGGCGATGCGATACTGGTCGGCAAGGATCATACTCGCGTAGACGTGCGGCAGAGGATCCTTGTCGTCGAGCTCGGAGGCGCGCGCGAGCTCGCGCAGCGCGAGCTCCACGCGGCCCAGTTGGAATTGCGTGACGCCGACGTACATCCGTGCGCGTGCGTATCGTGGTTCGAGGGTGCCGGCACGCAGGAAGCTCTCGAGCGCCGCCTCCTTGTCGCCGCGCTTGAGCTGCAAAACACCCAGCCCGGTCAGAGCGACGTAGTCGGAGGGGTTGGCCTTCAGGGCGGACGCGAACGCCGTGTCCGCCTCGGCGAAGCGTCCGGCAAAGGTCTCGAGTGTGCCGAGCTCACCCTGGTAGCCGGCTCCGGCCGGATTTCGCTCGAGCGCCGCGCGGAGGTTCGCGCGGCCGTCGGCGATGGACTCGCGCTCCGAGTCGACCACGCCGAGGCCGTACCAGGGGCGGTCGTCCGCGGGCCGCTGGGCACGCGCCGCCTCGTAGCCCGCCCGGGCCGGTCCCGCCTCACCGCTCGCGCGCGCGATGTCGGCTGAGACGAGGCGGGCCTCGAACGCGGGCTCGGGCAAGGCCAGCGCGGGCGCGATCCGGGAGCTCGCCTCCTCGATGTCGCCGGAGGCGAGCGCGATGCGAGCGAGCTGCGCGAACAGGCGCGGCTCGTCGCGAAAGCGCGCGAGTCCCTGCTGCACGAAATCGTTGGCCCGCTCGAGAAGACCCTGGTAAACCATGAGGTCGGAGGCAATGAGCCATGCTGCGGGTTGCGTCGCCTGCCCTCTTTCGATCTCCTCGACCGCCGCGGCGTAGGCTTGTTCGAGCCTCTGGGAACTCACCATTTCGGCGATGCGCTCGAGGCGCGAGCGCTCGGGGGCCTGGGCCGCCGCAGCCTCGACGTGCCGAGCCGGGTCGATGGAATAGGCCATCACCCACTGCACGCGGCTTCGCGGGTTCGCGATGAGTAGCATCACTGGCGCCTGCCCTGGAATCGCCTGCGCCTGTTCGTTCCTGCCCACGGTCACACTTCCCTGAGCGTTTTCGAACACGACTTCGCCCGATAGCACCGTGAGCAGCGCGCGCCCATCCTCGAATACCTCCACTTCCCAGTCGGTTCCCCGGACTGCGGCCGTCGCCGACGGCGTCTCGAGGTACAGGTTCGACGGCGTCCGGTTGGTCTGCGACCAGCTCCGGCCCTGCTCAAGCCTGAGGACGGTTGGATCCTCGGGCGATGGCGGCGCAGACTTGATCTGCAGAAGCGTCTTCTCGGCGATGCGAACCTGGGTGCGGTCGCGGAAAAGCAGCCCCATGCGACTGTAGGCGCCGGTCCGCACGTAGTCGCTCGTGAAAAGCTCTTGCTGCGCAACCGCGGGCTTCCAGGGACCGGTTTCGCCCGCCCGGCTCTCGCCGAGACCCTGCACACTCACCACCTCGGCCGCGCGCTCGGCCGATTGCGCGTCAGGGCACGATGACAGCAAGCCGAGCGAAGCGGCGGTCCACAGAAACGTCGTTCTCATCTCCGCGCCCCCCCACGATGCAACGATCTCGATATTAGCCGAAATGCCCTTGAAGAGCGTCGACATTCTAATGGGGAGGATCTCCATGAGTGCCGCGAGCGTGACCCATGCGCGCTGGTTGTGGGAGCGGGTCTCGAGAGCGCGAGTCTGTGTTACAATTCCTTTCCTCAACTCGATTAGGGAGTCAAGATCGTGCTGAAGCATAGGTTCGTTGCGGGTCCGGCCCTCCGCGGTCGTTCGCTCCGCGTCACCGACTTCCCTACCCTTCCGCACCTGAGTCCGCGACTGTCTTCGCCGAAGCGGTAAGGACGGCATTCGCATAGGGCGGCGACCGCCGCACCTGGTCGGCTCGACAGTATCCGAATATCCGTTGTCAGAAAGCGCGGGGAGGTGTCCCCGCTTTGAAAGGACTCGTGTGGAGTTTGCCCACGCGGGGGAGGTTCTCGATTGCCTATCTTCCGAGCGACGAGTCTTCCCCTACTTCAAACATCGCTATGCCTTGATTCTCCTCGCCCTGGCGGCGGGACGGGGTCGATCCGTCTCCGAGCTTCGACGAACCCGGCTCGCCAGCTTGTTGAGAAAGCCCGTCATGGGCACGCTTGCGGATCGAACGGAGATCTCGGCGACGGACCTCGCAGGCGTGTGGCCCGCCCGGTTCGAGAGCTATGTGCTGACACTCGGGCTCTGGGGCAACCCCCGTCGCCGGCGCCGGTACTACCAGATCAGCCGAAGGGGCGTCAACCTCGTCCTGCAGCTAAACTTCTCGATGGCCCACGATCGCGCCTACCGCCAGTTGCTCCGCCCGGACGACGACGATCGTCATCCTTTCGTAAGGTGGTCCCACCCGGTGAACAAGGGGGGACGACAGACCCTCGCCTGGGTACGACTGGACATCGATCTCGACGAGGGCGAGGCGCTGATCGAAGAGGTTCAAAACGACTGGGTGCGTAACGCCCTGAGGATCCATGAGGAGCTGAAGCGTGAACGGCTGTCATACGGCACCTGCGAGAACCACTGGGTGATGCGGGGCACCAGCCGGCGTTATGGAGACGTCGACCGTTACGTCGAAACCGTGCTGGACCCGCACCGACACATGTGGGACGAGGCCGCCCTTTCCGCCGCAATCGAGTTTCTCGTTCGGGACGTCGGGATCCGGGAGATCTACTACCACACGTGGGAGGGTGGCCGAGCTATGAAGGACATGTTGCGACAGCATCCTCCCGTCTCGCACTACGAGAATCTGCCGCGCCGTTTCTGCTTCGAGAGGGTCTCCCAGGCGCCGCGATTTCTGGGCAACGCCCCCGGGCACCGCTTCCGTCGACGGGTTCATGAAGCGGCCCAGCGATATGGGTTCTGGTTTCTGAGCTGTCCCGCGGCGTGATGAGCGTCGTCCCGGTGCTACAAAGTCGCCCCAGAGTGCTCAGTGGCGGGACCCATTATTGATCGTGCCGCCACGGCTCGGGCTCCTTACGGCGCGGCAGGCGCGCCGGGCTCGCTCCGCTCGCGCAGGGTGAGCTGAGTTTTTGATCACCCTGCTCGTGTACCGTTTTCTGGAAATGAGAGTCGTGGACCTACGCCGATAGCTCGTGGCCGGCCCCGGCGCCTCTCGGAACCCGAATATCCTCGACCGGCTTCTGCACCTCGCGCGGCGGCGCGGGGGTGAAGCGAGACACCGTGATCGCGACGAAAAAGTTGATGATCATGCCCAGCGTGCCAATGCCTTCCGGAGAGACGCCCACCCACCAGTGCTCCACGTCGTTGAGCTCGGGATACAGAAACTTGAAATAGAGGATGTAGCCGAGCGTGAAACCGATACCCGAGATCATGCCGGACACCGCTCCGTAGTGGTTCATGCGCCTGCTGAAAATTCCGAGAAGAATGGCAGGAAAGAACGACGAGGCCGCCAGACCAAACGCAAGAGCCACGACCTTCGCTACGAAGCCGGGCGGGTTGATCCCGAAGTAGCCAGCGACAACCACTGCGAGACCGGCGGCCACGCGTGCCGGTCGCCTCCCAGTTGCGAAACCAGTTGGGAACGCTGGCATAGGGCTGGTTCGCCAGCGTGGTCAACAGGTTGGTGCGCGCGAAGGCCGCCGGCGCCGTCGTGTAGAGAATCGCGATGAACAGCAGGGCCCATCCCGCGGAGCTCCGTGCCTGCCGCTCCAGGGGTACGGTGTAGAAGCGCACGATCACGTGAGGCAATCCCGCGGTGCCGACCATCAGGGCGGCGGTTATGAAGAGAACGTCGAGCGTGGCCTTGCGTCCCTCGGTGTAGACTCCGAAACCGAGCTCCCGGGTGAGGTCGTCGAGCCGTTCGAGCAAGAACGTCCCCGAGCCGTCCACCACCGTCACCCCGAATCCGATTTGCGGGATCGGTATCCCGGTCATGAGAAGCGAGACAAAGATCGCCGGGACGAGGTAGGCGAAAATGAGGACGCAGTACTGGGCGACTTGGGTGTACGTAATCCCCTTCATCCCCCCCAACACCGCGTACAAGAAAACGATCATCATGCCGATCCAGACGCCGACATGGATCTCCACGCCCAGGAAACGAGAGAACACGATCCCGACACCTCGCATTTGACCAACGACGTAAGTGAAGGAAGACGAACAGAGCGCAGACCACTGCCACAATCCGCGCCGTTTGCGAGTAATAGCGATCGCCCACGAAATCGGGCACGGTGTACTTTCCGAATTTCCTCAAGTACGGTGCGAGCAATAGGGCGAGAAGCACGTACCCGCCGGTCCATCCCATCAGGTACACCGAACCGTCGAACCCCATGAACGCGATGAGACCAGCCATCGAGATGAACGACGCCGCGCTTATCCAGTCGGCCGCTGTGGCCATGCCGTTGAGAACCGGTGGCACCTTGGCCGCCGCCACGTAGAAGTCGCCAGTCGAGCGCGCCCGCGACCCGACGGCAACGCCGATGTAGAGCGCGAAGGACAGCGCAACCAGGACGAACGTCCAGGCTTGAACGTTCATCGATCTTTACGCTCGTGCAGGTCGAACCGGTGATCGAGGCGGTCCATCAGGCGCACGTAAACAAAAATGAGGATCACGAAAACGTAGATCGACCCCTGCTGCGCGAACCAGAAACCGAGCGGAAATCCCCCGAGCTGGATTCGATTGAGCCGTTCCGCGAGAAGGATGCCAAACCCATAGGACACCACGAACCAGACGGCCAACAGGGTAAAGACATAACGAAGGTTCGTCCGCCAGCACCTCTGCCTGTCGCCGCGACGCGTCATCCTCTCTTCTATCCTACCCGTTCATCGGCCAGTGGAACCCGTTCATGGAGATCGACATCCCCCGATGTGGGTTCTCCGATATCAGGGACCTACAAGTCGATTTCGCGCACCATACCCTCTTCCAGGAGGAAGCGGGTGTCCTTGACCTCGACGGCAATCGGTGCAGCTCCCTGCGCGAGGGATTCGAGCCGGAGTCGATTCGACGTTGCGTCGAGCTTCAGCCAGTGATTGCGGTAACGCAGGTTGAGACGGACGCGACGGAGCTCTTCGGGAAACAGGGGATTGAACCGCAGAACCTCACGACGCGCTTCTAGCCCCGTATAGCAGCGCTGGACGAGATCCACGGTGCCCGACATGGCGCCGAGGTGGATGCCTTCGGCCGTCGTGCCTCGCTGATCGTCGTAAACGTCCGTTCTCGCCGCCTCGCGAAAGAGCTCCCAGGAACGCTTCCGGTCCAGCCTGGAAGCGACCCAGGCATGGATCACCGCGCTCAGGGAAGAGCCGTTCGACGTTCGCTTCAAGTAATAATCGACGTTCTTGGGGATGGTCTCGTACTCGAACGGATATCCAAGCTGCTCGAAGATCTCGCCGAGCTCGTCGGCAGAGAACAGATAAAAGAGCATCAGGACGTCGGCTTGTTTCGAGACCCGGTACCGGTTCGGCGTGTCCTCTTCGGCTTCCAGGATCCGATCGAGTCGTCGGATGTCATCGTAACGGTTACGGTAGGCTTCCCAATCCAACTCCTCGAGGGTCTCGTAACGCTCGAACTGGGAGATGATGCCGTCGCCGTGAAACGGCACCCGCATCTTGCGGCGGATCTGCTCCCAGCGTTTCCTCTCCGATTCCTGGATGCCGAGCTTCTCGCAGAGCCTTTGGCATTCCTCGTCGGGGAGCAGATCAAAGACATCGAGCGCTCGGTTCAAGACGAAAACGCTCATGATGTTGGTGTAGGCATTGTTGTCGAGACCGGGTCGCTCCGCCCCGGGATAGGCGTCGTGGTACTCGTCCGGTCCCATCACGCCCCGAATCTCGTAGCGGTCCAGCTCCCGATTGTAGGTCGCGATGCTCGCCCAGAAGCGCGCGATCTCGACGAGCATCTCCGCCCCGTAAAACGAGAGGAACTCCAGATCTCCGGTGACTTGAAAGTACTGCCACAGGTTGTAGGCAATGGCGGCGTTGATGTGCCTCTGGAGGTGCGTGTTGTCGGGAATCCATCGTCCCGAACGCGGATTGAGGTGCAGCATCTGGGTCTCTTCCCGGCCGTCGCTTCCGCTTTGCCAGGGGAACATGGCGCCTTTGTAACCGAGCTCTGCCGCTGCCCGCCGCGCCTCGGGAAGTCGGCGGTAGCGATAGAGAAGAAGGCCGCGTGTCAGCTGAGGCATTCGATAATTGAGAAATGGAAAAACGATGATCTCGTCCCAGAAGATGTGACCCCGGTAGGCCTCCCCGTGCCAGCCTCGCGCCGGAACTCCCACATCGATATCCAGCGAGTGCATCGAGGCCGTCTGCAGTACGTGGAAGCTGTAAAGGCGCAGGATCCTCTGGAGCTCCCGGTCTCCCTCGTCGGTCAACTCCAGATCGGTGTCGAACTTGCTCCAGAGATGTCTCCATGCCAGCCGGTGATCCTCCGCGAGCCGGTCGAATCGCCCGGCGCCGGTGACTGCCGCAACGGCATCGAGACCGCATTCCGATATGGCAGGATCCCTCGAGCAGACCAGAGCAAGCGTTTTCTCGATCGTCACGTCGTCTCCCTGACCAACCTCGACTTCGAAGTCCTGAGCCAGATAGGCGGTCGACTCCTCGAGCTGCATTTCTGGAGACAGGGGCTTTTGGTTCCTGAAGACCTCGGTCCTTGCGGCTTGAGCCAGCGCGATTTTCGACTGATTCGTCCGGACTTTCAGGAGCAGCACGTGGCGGCCAACCCTGCGGCCCTCCACGGGCTCGAGATGATTGCCGACGAGCTCCCGGTAGCGCTCCACTCCATGATTCGTGACTCGTCCGTCGAGTGCCGAACGAAACTCGAGCCTCCCCGACCAATTCAGCGGTGTGAGGGTACTCTCGAGAGCGGCGAGGTGCATCTCGGCCATGCTGACCAGACGTCTCTGGACGAGCCTGGTCTCGCGGCCGTTCGCGTCCCGAAATCGCACCTCTCGGCGCAGGAGGCCTCCTCGGAGATCCAGCTCCAGGCGAAACGAGAGAACATCGACGTCGTCGACGTCGAACCAGTCGTCGCCGGGAGCTCGAAAGCCTAGACACAACCAGTTCGGCCAATTGACGAGGTCCTCGTTCTCGACGGTTCGGCCGTGGAGTGCGGTCTTGGCGCGGTTGTACCCACCGGCAAGGTAGGTACCGGGATAGTGGACGTCGTCGGCTCGAGCCTCGGGCGCGGCTCCGCGAGTGGCGAAGTAGCCGTTGCCCAAACAGCACAAGGCTTCGCGCAAACCCTCTTCGCCAGGAGCGAACTCGGAGTATGTCAGGAGCCAGGCGCTCCGATCCTTGAGAATCGCCGTGAGCGCGTAAAGCAATCGTTCCACCGAATCGGTGTCTTCGACCCGGTAATGAGCTCTCGTTCGCCGCTCCCCTGTCCCAACGACGACGCCGACACCTCGGGCCTCCACGACCTCGAAGGCGTCTTCATCCGTGATGTCGTCGCCAACGTAGAGTGGCAGCACATTGGCGGGGACGACGTCCAGCCTCTCAAGAATCCAACGTAGGGCTCGCCCTTTGTCCCACGGAACGTCCGGCTGGAGCTCGAAGACTTTCTTCCCGTAGGCCTTGCGAAGCCGCGGGTGATCTCGGCGAGCGCGATCTACTGCTTCGGTCACCCGGGCCTCGTCGTCTCCCTTCACGTTGCGATAATGCACGGCAATGGAGAATCGTTTGCGCTCGACGAGAGCACCCTCCACACCTTCGAGCTCGGCTCGAAGGTCGGTCTCGGCTTCCTCGAGGACGGGGAGACAGTCCTTTGCTTGCTCGTGCTCCATCGTGAGCCCGCCGGGCCCAGCGATCTCGAAACCGTGGCTTCCGGCGTAGAAGATGCCATCGATGCCAACACGATCGCGGACATCGTTCAGCCCTCTGCCGCTCACGATGGCCACGGTACAAAAGCGAGCGAGCTCTTCCAGCGCCGCTCTCATCGAATCCGATAGTTGAGCCTGGTCGGGCCGAGACACGATCGGGCTCAGAGTGCCGTCGTAGTCGACGAACAGGACGGCTTCCCGATCCTCGATCCGTTCTCGAAACGTCGGAAGGGACTCCAGGGCCAGAGGAAGCTCGTCCATACGGACAACAATGTCGATCTCGGAGAGGTCGCGGACGACGACATGAGCACCGGCTCTTTCGAGCGCGGCCACCTGAGCCGCGCGATCGACCCCGACGACGAGAGCGAACCCACCTCGAACCCCGGCTTCGACTCCGGATATCGAATCTTCGATCACGACCGAGCGAGCCGGCGCAACGTCGAGACGCCAGACCGCCTCGAGGAATGTATCGGGAGCAGGTTTCCCCTCCAGGTCGAGAGCGTGGACGTCGACTCCATCGACTCGCACGTCGAAGAGCCCGGTGATCCCCGCCGCCTGCAGAACCCGGGCGCAGTTTTTGCTCGAAGAGACGACCGCGATCCGAAATCCGCGGCTGCGAAGCCGCTCGACGAGCGCGACCGAGCTAGCGAATACCTCCACACCGTGCTTTTCGAGCCGGTCCCGGAACAGCTTGTTCTTCCGATTGGCCAACCCGCAGACCGTCTCCCGGTCCGGGGGATCCTCGGGAGCTCCGTAGGAAAGCTCGATGCCACGAGAAGCGAGGAAGCTCCTCGCCCCCTCATAGCGAGGTCTTCCGTCGACGTGAACCCGGTAGTCTCGTTCGACATCGAAAGGCGTGAATGATTCCGTCTGCGAGATCCGCTCGAGATAGGTGTCGAAGAGCTCTTTCCAGGCCGCGGCGTGTACGTCGTCGGTACGGGTCAGCACCCCGTCGAGGTCGAAGATCACCGCGTCGTGCGCGCTTCGTGAAATTACCGGTGCGACGTCGTTCGCGCCCTTCATATCACGTCAATAGCGAAATATAGCCGCGACCGCCGCGCCCTTCTCCGGCATCGCTCCAGGCTCGACGGCATATACCGACGCGCCGTTCACGATAGCGTGAGTGGCTGCGAAATCTATGAGATCGTAGTCGTTCGCCCCCGAGGACTCGTGCTCCACAAACTCAGAAGTTACGGGATCGAATCTCCCCCACCGTTGGACGCCGACGGCGGCGAAAAGCGAAGCGACTCGACCCTGGCGGGCAGCTAGCAAGCACTCTTTCAGGTCGGTGGACGCAAGGCCCGTTCCCGAAAGCTCCCGAAACCGCGCCGCCGCCTGGTTGCGTTCCTCGGCGAAACGAGGCTCGAGAAGCTTCCATGCCCGCCTATGGAGCTCTTCGGCACTGGCGCTTTCGGGATTCCCCCCGACGACTTCATCCAAGAGATGAGGATAGGTGTTCGCCTCCCGGTAGATCGGAAGATAGTAATCGACGCAGGCCAGCAGCAGAGGCGCGCTCTCCCCGCGGAGCCTGCCACCAACGGCATCGTCCACGATCCGAAAGTAGCGCAGCAGCTCGTCTTTCTTGTCCTCGCCGCCCGGCCCCTGCCCGTGGAAAACGGCGGACCGCTCCCCCCGGATCCGGGGCGCTTTCGTGTGGAACTGGACTTCTCTGCTCGGTGCTTCTTCGTCGAGCGCGGCGGCGAGGCTTTCCGGGGCTCCCTCGAGTTCGAGCTCGGCGACACCGAAGGGAGATCCTTGCAACAGACGGATCTGTTTCTGGCTCAAGGCAAGGAGATAGTAGGTCGCACCGACGGTAAACCAGGAGAGCAACGGTTTGAGATGGTAACGGTCGGCCACGACGACTAGCTCATCGAGCTCCAGGGGAAGCTGGTACACTCGTAGCCGATCCGGCGTGACGAAGATCGCAAGCCCGTCGAGCTGATGCCGCCAGAAGGAACCGTCGGTGACGAGCTTCCTCACGGGGTCCAGAAGCTCGCGCGCTCGCACCGCACGAATGCCGGCCTCGGTGAGACGATGCTCGGCAGATCGGAGCAGATTCCCGAGACGGATTGGATCCTGCTGAATCTCCGGACCTGCGCGATGGGTCGGAATATACAGCGAGATCCGTAGCGCGGCATCGTCATCGACGAGAGCCTTGAGATCGGATCGAGTCGGAACGCTCATATTTGCCTCCCCGGCCTTCGATTGCTCCCATGATAGCCGCTTTCTTCGATGGCGCTTCGTCATGACGAGGGGGGCGGGGGACCGCGGTTGTGCCACGAGACCCATCGGGTGGGTCACAATCCGCGTTCAGCTCCGTCTCCACGCCTCCCGGCCGCCAGCAGCGCGATTTCCCGTTGGCATTGCGTTTGCTAGGGAGAAAAATGGAGGGTTGCCATGAACTATGGAAATTTGGGCAGGAGCTTCGTTGCGGGATTCTTCACCGGCACGCTCCTGGGGGCCGTGGGCGCTCTGCTTCTGGCTCCCGCGTCGGGCAAAAGACTGCGCCGAGACCTTGCTCGAGAAGGCAAGAGACTGGGACACCGCGTGTCGGAAGCTGCGGACGAGGTGAGAGACCGCAGTGCCAGCGCGTATGAATCGGCAAGTCACGTTTTTTCTGATGCAAAGCGAGCGCTTTCTCGCTAGAATAGGTGGCACAGCTTAGTAAAAACAACGCAGTCGTGGCGTGACGCGGGCGCGTCTGTCCTCGATTCAGAAAAAGAGGTGTCGTCATGGAGGAGAGAAGACGCGATAAGGGGCCGAGAGTCGCACGACCGGTCTCGAGTTCCGGGGACGACAAAAGGCGTCACGTCGCCGTGTCGATCCGGAATGGACGGCTCGTTTTTGTTGCCGCGGATCGCGCTGAAATCGAGGTTGCCAAGCCTCTTGGCGTCGCGTTTGAGAAAACGACCAAAGCGACGTGGGCCGGTCAGTAAGACACAACATTATCTTCGATAGCTGGACGTGTTTATCGTCAGCCTGCTAACTCAAGATTCCCGTTCGGCGCAAGGCTCATCCGAGCCCGGTGCTTCGCCTCAGCTCGCGACGCGGTGACCCTCGCGAGAACGAGGACCAATCTCAGCATAACTTCACCGCGAGCTCATCCGATAGGAGCGTGAGCCGCTCCGGTAATCCGAGGCTAGGCGAACGACCATCAGTATCACTGCAGTGAGGATGCCTGGCGACCCTCGGGTGCTGCTAGTCTCTCGATCTCACCAGTCGTGAGGCCACAACTCGCGGCGACTTGCGCGACACGACTGAAGCGATCGAAGATCGCGGCCAGCTCGCCGAGCCAGATCAGGGGCTGACGCTGCCTTCCGCTCCCGTTCGCTGAGAAAATCGAAGATAAAATGGCCAGGTCCTCGGAGTTACCCACTCTGCGCTACGAGGCGGAGGAGCAACCGCCGCATCTCGTTTCGACCCTTCTAGGCTTTCAGGTCGTGCTGCTGGTCATCGCCGGGATCGTGTTGACGCCGATCATCGTGCTGAGAGCGGCCGACGCCCCACAAGACGCGATGACCTGGGCCGTGTTCGCAGCTCTTTTGGCAAGCGGCCTCACCACGATCCTCCAAGCCCGCCCGATTGGCCCAATCGGAGCCGGTTACATACTGTTCATGGGAACATCGGGAGCGTTCATCGCCGTGTCCACCACCGCGCGTGAGGGAGGGTGGGTTGCCTCTCCTCGCGACGCTCGTAGCTTTGTCCGCGCTCGCTGAGTTCGCTTTCTCGGCGCGACTGTCCATGTTGCGGTCATTCATCACGCCGACCGTCGGCGGGACGATCGTGATGTTGATCGCCGTGACCGTGTTTCCGATCTGCTTCAGGATGTTGACGTCGGTTCCGGAGCATATCGATCCGTCGTCTATGTCGGGCCCGGTGACGGCGATCTCGACCTTCGGCGTCGTGCTTGTGGTCTCGCTGTTCACCTCGGGTCGAGTGCGCCTCTGGGGTCCGTTGATCGGCATCGTCGTGGGCACATTCGTGGGCGCCCCGCTCGGTCTAGTCGATTTGACCCCGGTTCGCGAGGCGGCCTGGATCGGCGTGCCCGAAATCGGCGATCGACCGTCTGCACCTCGCGGGAGAGGAAGCGCTGATGTTCCTGGTAGACAAGGATGAGAACCGCCCGAAGCCGTCACCGATCCGCCTTTCCGTGCGCGAGGGGGACGGCTTGCTTGCGCTCGAGTTCGCTGCGGGACCCGGCGCCGAGAACCTGGAGAGTCTGGTCGCCGAGATCGAAGAGTCCGGGCGCAGCGTCGAAGAGCAGGCGGCCCTGCGCATTCTCGGCCATCTGGCCGTCGACCTAAAGCATGAGCAGTTCCACGATCGGAACTACCTCGCCTTCCGTGTCGAGTCCACGCCTCTCGGATGACAGGTGAGCATTCCCCCGACTCAATCTCGATGCTTGACCAGCCGAAAGAGCCGTTCAGCAGTCTCCGAAAAGGCGCTCCTCGAGATAGAGGTCGAAGGCGGGCCCGTCGGGATTCGCGAATAATCGGAAAGACTTCGTAAACCGCGGTCGCTTGACGGGGCCATACGCGGGCGGAATAATCGCCATCTCATGAACCCGACGGAGGTGAACCCATGAACCGTCTCGTCGTGCTGGCTTTCGCTTTGGCGTCTCTCGTTCCTTCGCTTGCCCTCGGACAGCAAGAAGAGACGTACGATTACTGGCGTTTCAACCGCGACATCATCCGCTACGGGCAGCAGGCCATCTTCATGTGCAACGGCTTGTTCACATCCAACCGGACGCTCGAGCAGGTGTTCGCGCAGGAGCTCGCTTACCTGCGACAACCTGTGGGAACGCCGTCTGGCGGTGATTACCACGTCGATTGGGATCGTAAGGCTGTCACGATCGGTGTTCCGGGCGGAACCCCGCCCATGCGGGCCGCGTTCCGCGAAGGCCTCGGCTGCATCATCATGGCCCCGGATCAGACGTTTGAAGATCTCGACAGCCTTCCGATTGTGAAGATGGCGCCGCCGCCGGGCGATCCGACAACCATCCCCTGGCCGGATGGCGACCTCACCGAGAGCGAACCGCTTCCTCGGGAAATCGATGCGGCGGCGCTTCGAGCGGCATCCGACTGGGCCTTCGAGCGCGAGTCTCCCGAGCAGGTAACCCTGAGCCTCCTCATCGTGAAAGGAGGCGACATCGTTCACGAGCGCTACGCACCGGGTGTCGACCTGACGACGCGAACGCGCACTTGGTCGACCGCGAAGAGCATCGCGGTGACGCTCATCGGAATGCTGGTCGACGAGGGGCGCCTCGCGCTCGACGAGCCGCTCGGATTCGACTGGCTTCCCGAGGTCGCGTCACCAAAGACCGACCCGCGTTCCCGAATCACGCTCCGGCACGTTTTGAACATGTCGAGCGGTTTGTATCCCGTCGACAACGAGGGACTGGAATACGCGACGGGGTCGGGCCTGGCATACTGGGCCGGCGCGAGCTCGATCGAGGGGATGCGCAATCGCGGCTTGATTCGCGAGCCCGGCACGTACTGGGATTACGAGAACTACGACACGCTCCTCGCTGTCTACGCGATGAAACGAGCGCTCGGCGAGGATGCCTACCTGGGCTTTCCGCGAAAAGCGCTTCTCGATCGCATTGGCATGCGGAACACGCTCGTGAGCGTGGATCGCTTCGGCGACTTCATCTTGAGCAGCCAGGTTTATACCAACGCGCGCGACTTGGCGAGGTTCGGACTTCTGTATCTAAATGGTGGTGTGTGGAACGGGGAGCGTCTGCTCTCCCAGGAGTGGATCGATTTCGTCCGGACTCCCGCGCCTTCGACGGCCGAGCGCGGGAACTTCTACGGCGGCCAGTGGTGGCTCGTCCCCGACGATCGAACCGACGTGCCCAAGACCGCTTATTCGACGGCGGGCAACCGCGGGCAATACGTCATTGTCGTACCTACGCACGATCTCGTCATCGTGCGTCGGGGACTCGACTACGGCGGGCAGGGGTTCGACCGCTGGGACCTCACCCGAGAAGTGCTGAAGGCCATTCGTACCGCGACCACCGACGCTCAGCCATAGAGCGCGAGCAGCGAGTTGGCGGTCTGGCGCCGGGTCGGTCTCATGAAACGTCGTTATCCTCGTCCGTCACGCACGAGCCTTCGTCCACATCTACAACGCCAAGGGATTTCAACGAGGAGACGCAAACGACCCATCGGCGGCGAACCAGTCCTATTTCGAGCGGCGCGTGCCCGGAGTCATGCCGCGGCGCTCGGTATCGGTGCCGTCGCTTCCGGACCGGTCGCCATCTTCTGAACGAGAGGCTTGAGCCAGAAGAAAGCCAGAGCTGCTGCGGCTAGATCGCAAGCGCCCGCGACCCAGAAGACAGGCTCCCACGAGCCGGCGGCCTCCACGAGCCAGGCGGCGCCCCAACCCGCGAAGATCGACGCGGTCCCTTTGGCGGTGTATTGGATGCCGTAGTTCGTGGTGGCGTAGGCCGGACCGAACACGTCTCCGATCGCGGCGGGGAACAGTGAATAGATTTCTCCCCACGCGAAGAACACGAGACCGGAAAGCACGACGAAGCCGACCGGGTTGTGGACGAGGTGAAGGAGCGTGAAGATGCCCGCCGCCTCGAGCGTGAACGCGACCGCCATCGTGTTGTAGCGGCCGATGTGATCCGAGATCCATCCCCAGAACGGGCGGGTCACGCCGTTCAAGATGCGATCGAGGATGAGAGCGAGGCCCAGCGCGGTCACGCCGAACGCGAGGATCGTCTTGTCCATTCCGAAATCCGCCGCGATGGGCTTCAGTTGGGCGGTCACCATCAGCCCTCCGAATGCGACCATGGTCATCATGGCGTACATCAGCCAGAACGTTGCCGTGCGCACCATCTGGGCGGGGCGGTAGCTTCTCTGGCTCTGCACGACCCGGCTTCGCGTGGCCGAGCCTGCCGCACTACCGGGCCGCCAGCTTACCGGCGGTTTCCGAAGAAACTGGGCGGAGACGAGCACGATGATCCCCTGTACCGCGCCCCAGAAGATAAAAGCGGTTCGATAGCCGCTCGAGTCGATTATTCTCTGGATTGGAATTATGGTGAGCGCCGTACCGAATCCGTAAGCACCAGCGGTCAGACCGGCGGCGAGACCGCGGCGATCGGGGAACCACTTGAGCGCGGTTCCCATCGAGGCGCCGTACACCGCTCCCGCTCCGATACCGCCGAGGGCGTACCAAAAGTAGAGGCCTCCAATGGAATCCGTGACGCCCGAGCCGATCCAGCCGGCGGCGACCAGCAGCGAGCCGACGCTCACGACCACGCGCGCGCCGAAGCGGTCGATCAGATACCCTTCGACAGGGACGAGCCAGGTCTCGAACAGAACGAAGAGCGTGAAGGCGATTTGCACCGCGGAAAGCCTGACTCCGAGGCTCTCGGAGAGTGGAATGGTGAAAAGCGTCCAGGCGTACTGAAGGTTCGCGATGGCCATCATCCCGACGATGGCGGCAACGAGCTGGAGCCAGCGATTGGCAGCGTGATCCGACTGCATGGCGCGCGATCATATGAGCGCCCCCTCTTCGAAAACAAGAAGGATCCCGGTGGCCCCGATCGTCCACCAACGGGTCTTGCCTAGTTGCCGCGGTTGAACACCACACGTCTCCTCGGCTTGGAATCTGAATTAATATCAGATGGTCGATTCGGGAGGAGGCCCGCCGCAAACGACTTCTTGTCGACCTGGTCGCACGCGGCTCTTCGTCGGTCGTTGGAAGCCCGGGCGATGCGCAAGGTGGAGGCCATCTGACATGTTCGATGCGATCAGCGTGCTGATCGAGGCCATACGCGATTTTCTACGCATCTGGCCCCGGATGCTCGCGACGGACTTCTTGTGCAAACTCCTGGCGTTCGCCTTGCTCGCGCCCCTCGCCGGCTACGCCGTGCGACTCTTCGTCTCGCTCTCGGGCAACAGCGTTCTATCGGACCAAGACATTCTCTTCTTCGTGTTGAGTCCCTTTGGAATCGTCGCGCTCATCTTCGCCGCCGCCGCCGCCATCGCCATCACTGGGCTGGAACAAGGGGCTCTGATGACGATCGGCTTCGGAGCGATTCGCGGTGCCCATGTCAGTGCGAGGGGGGCGCTATGGGCGGCGGCCCGCCGGGCGTGGCCGATTCTGATACTGGCGGCCACGCTGGTGGTGCGGGTGCTCGTTCTCGCAGCGCCGTTTCTCGCCGCCGCCGGCGCCGTGTACTGGTTGTTTCTCACCGAGTTCGACATCAACCACTACCTGTCGAATCGTCCAATTTCTTTTTGGGTCGCCGCGATCCTGATGACCGGTATTTTGACCGCGATGGCGGCGGTTCTCGTCCCGAAGCTCGTAGGCTGGGCGTACGCGTTACCGCTCCTTTTGTTCGAAGATATCAGCGGGTTCGACGCGCTGCGAGTCAGCGAAGAGCGCGCCCGCGGCCACCGCGGGCCGCTCACCGCCGTACTCGTCGGCTGGGCTACGGCCGCGGTCCTGGTGTCCGCCTCGAGCGTCGCATTCCTCGGCGGACTCGGCTCTTACCTCGTGCCCCGCTTTCGGGAGTCCATTGGAGCGCTCGTCTTCGTCATTGGCAGCATGGTTCTCGTTTGGAGCATCGTCAACTTGATGGTGACATTGCTCCAGGCTGCGACTTTCGCTCTCTTGACGGTGCGACTGTACAATCGCCATGGCGCGTCGGCGCTGGCCAAACCCCTGGGGATTTCAGAAAGCGCGGACGGCGAGCCCCTGGGGCTCCGGCTTTCCTTCGGGAAGATCCTCGCCGCTTTTGTGGTCGCTGCGGCCGTTGCCGGCGGAATCGCCAACCACCTGTTCCGCGAGGCTACGACCGAGGACGACGTGCTGGTCATCGCCCATCGCGGCGCGGCCGGTCGAGCTCCGGAGAATACCCTCGCGTCGGTCGACGCCGCTCTCGAGGATGGAACGGACCTGGTGGAGATCGACGTCCAGGAGACTCGAGACGGCCGCGTCGTCGTTCTCCACGACAGCGACCTCATGAAAATCGCAAAGGTGCCCACCAAGGTCTGGGACGCGAGTTACGATGAGATCCGCGAAATAGACATTGGCAGCTGGTACGGCCCCGACTTCGCGGACCAACGCATCCCCACGCTCGAAGAGGTTCTCTATCGGTGCAAGGGGAAGTCCCGCGTCGACATCGAGCTCAAGTATTACGGCCACAACCAGAGGCTCGAGGAGCGCGTGGTCGAGATCGTGGAGCGAACCGGTATGGTGTCCGACGTCGTCATCATGTCGCTCGACGAGGACGGAATTCACAAGATGCGCGAGCTGCGGCCGGACTGGACCGTCGGGCTCCTCATGGCCAAGGCGGTCGGTGACCCCACTCAGATCGACGCGGACTTTCTGGCGGTTCACACGGGGCTCGCCTCGCGACGGTTCATCCGAAGGGCACACAGGGCGGGAAAAGACGTCTTCGTTTGGACAGTCAATGATCCCGTCACCATGTCGAGGATGCTGAGCCGAGGAGCCGACGGTATCATCACGGACGAGCCTTCCCTCTTGTACCGCGTTCTCGCCGAGCGTGCCGGGATGAGCTTTCTGGAGCGCCTTCTTCTCGAAGCGGCGGTCTGGATGCGCGTGAAGCCGAAGGACCCCGAGTCCGAGACCGACGACCCTGGAGCAAATGAAGCGATGAGTCATTCGTGAGGAGGAAGAAATGAAGATCGATGGTCATTTCTCGGATATCTGGCCTTCACGGTCGGCTGCTCGAGCTGTGAACACCGTCTACCGCGTGACGATTCAGAAGCTCGGTGTGGATACCACCTCTTTCGCGGCGGTCATCGCCGCGGCCGGTCTCGCCATCGGTCTCGCACTCCAGGGCTCGCTTTCGAACTTCGCTTCGGGGGTGATGCTCATCGCGCTGCGCCCTTTCAAAGTTGGCGACTACATCGAAGCTGGCGGGACTTCGGGCACGGTTTCGGCGATCGCGGTCTTTGCCACCGAGCTTCTTACGCCAGACAACCGGATGGTCATCGTTCCCAATTCGGCGGTGGCGTCGAGCACCATCACCAACTACTCGGCAAAGACATGAGACGCATCGATCTCGTCGTCGGGGTCGGGTATGACACCGACCTTCGAAAGGCGCGAAACATCTTCGATGACATCCTCGCCCGAGAGCCTCGGGTGCTCACGGAGCCTGCGCCGACGGTTGCGGTCTCGAACCTTGGGGAGTCGAGTGTCGACTTCGTGGTCCGCCCCTGGGTGAAGACCTCGGACTACTGGCCGGTCCGTTTCGAGCTGAACGAGCGCATCAAGCTCAGGCTGGACGACGAGGGAATCAGTATTCCCTTCCCTCAGCGGGACGTGCACGTATATCAGGTCGAGAACAAGATGGTTTCATAGAGGGTGTTTTTCGTGATCGAGCCTGGCAAACTGATGACGAAGCAGGCTGCCAGCCAGCCGAGCGTGGCCAAAACAATCTATCGCGTGATCGGCGCGCAGTGCCGCAAAGGCCGAGCCCAATATCGGGTGAGGATCGAAGATGAACCGTCGCAGCTTCTGCCGCCGCGGCTTCGCGAGCGGCGCAGGAATCCTTCTAGCGGGGACGCGCAGCCGCGCGAGTACGACTCGTCGCGCAGCCCCGGAGCTGTCACCAATTGATGAGTCCCCACGGGAGGTCGCGGCAGTCGCTAGCGAGCTCTTCGCTGCTCACGGCCGCGGCGACACGGCAGCAATCGAAGCACTGTACTGGCCGGGCGCAACGGTGAGCGTCCGGCTGCGCGGGACGGACGGCCAGGCGGTCGTCATGGCCCAGCCGGTGAAGAGCAGTACCTCGCGTGGTTTGCCGACCAGTACGCGGCTCGTGAGACGATGGAGTTCGACCTGACCGACGTGGCCGTGCGTCACGCAGGGCCCCTCGCCGATACGTGGCTGACGCTTCGAGTCCATGAAAGACTTCGCGACGGCGGCCGAATCGAGGTGGGCGCGGTCGCATCGCTCCAACTCTTCCTGGGCGATGACACGTGGAAAATCAGCGGCCACGCCTGGCACGCGCTCACGAGCGAACGGATTCCCGCGGAGCAGCCGCTGAACGTCCGGGAGCGAGGACGGACTTTTGGGCGATGAACGGAGGCCCTTCAATGAGGAAAATCATCGGCCGGGCCATCCTCGTGCTGGGGCTTCTCTCCTCTGCCAGCAAGTCGAGCCATGCCCGCGTGCTCGGTCTGCGGGTCGAAGTCCGCGAAACGGTTCTGTCGGGTCGTCCCTTCGGGCTCGCCGGGCCTTACGAGAAGCTCAGCGGCACAGTCGAGCTCGCCCTCGATCCCGATCAACCAGCGAATGCGCGGATCGTAGACCTCGCTCTCGGCCAACGCGACGCGAATGGCGACGTGCGATTCAGCGCAGATTTCTATCTGCTCAAACCCATCGATGCTGCGCGCGGGAACGGCGTCTTGTTCTACGAAGCGGGAAATCGCGGCCGAAAGCGAATCCTTACGACGTTCCAGAAAGCGACCCCCTCCGACGACCCGGCGACGGAAGAGGAGCTCGGAGACGGGACTCTGATGGAGCAAGGCTTCTCCCTTTTGTGGATGGGCTGGCAGTGGGACGTCCCGGAAGGGCGCATGCGCATGGACATGCCGATCGCGACGAGCTCGGGTGAGCCCATCCAGGGTCTCGTGCGCGGAAACTTCATCCTCGGCGTGCGCTCGGAGACGGCGCCGCTCGCCGACCGCGGGCATCGCGCTTACGGCGTCGTCGATCCCGACGATCCCGAGCACCGCATGACGGTGAAGCGCCATCCCTTCGGGCCGGCTGAAGAGATTCCGCGAAACCGCTGGCGTTTCGTCGACAGCCAGACGGTCGCACTCGAAGAAGGTTTCGAGCCAGGTCTCATCTACGACGTGGTCTATCGAACCGAAGACCCGCGTATCGTCGGAACCGGTCTCGCCGGCACACGAGATCTCGTGAGCTTCATCAAGTACGACCGCGGGGAGAGCAACCCGCTGCCGGGAATCCGATACGCCATCGGCTGGGGTGTTTCACAGACAGGGCGCTTCCTCCGCCATTTCGTCTACGAGGGATTCAACGCGGACGAGAAGGGACGCATGGTCTTCGACGGCCTCATCGATCAAGTCGGCGGCGCCGGACGAGGCTCCTTCAACCATCGTTTTGGTCAGGCGTCCCGCGACGCTCTACAGCATTTCAACATTCTCTATCCGGTCGATATGTTCCCGTTCACCGACGGTCCCTCGATCGACCCGGTCACCGGACAGGAGGAAGGTCTTCTCGAGGCGGCAGAGAAGAGCCGCACCGTGCCGAAGTTCTTCCACATCCTCACGAGCTCGGAGTACTTCAACCGCGGCGGCTCTTTGACGCACACCGATCCGGACGGCACGCGCGACGCGGATATACCGAGCACCAGCCGCATCTACTTCATCGCTTCCGCGCCTCATATCGTCGGACCCTTCCCGCCGGAACCGAATCCCGACGTCTCTTTTCTGGGTAGGGCTCCGATGAACCCGCTGAGATACGACGCGGTCATAAGAGCACTCTTCAATGCGCTGACGCGCTGGGTGGTGGAGGACGTGCCACCACCGCCGAGCGCCTATCCGCGTTTTTCGGACGGAACGCTCGCGCCGCCGGAACGTGCGGGATGGCCGAACGTACCCGGCTTCGAGATTCCGAAAGAGCCCCTCACGCCCCACCGGCTCGATTTCGGTCCTCGCTGGCGTGAGGGCATCGTGTCGTTCGAGCCGCCGCACGTGCTCGAGCCCTTCGCCGTGCGAGTGCCCGCGGTGGACGACGCCGGAAACGACCGAGCTGGCATACGCCTTCCGGAGGTGGCCGTCCCCCTCGCCACCATGACCGGTTGGAACTACCGGCATCCCAAAATCGGCGCGCCCGGCCGGCTGTCGAGCGAGATCGGCTCCTACATCGCGCTTCCGAGGACGCGAGCGGAGAAACTCACCTCCGCCGATTCGCGTCCTAGCCTCGAGGAGCTCTACCCGAGCCGCGACGATTATCTGGGCAAGGTCACGCGCGCGGCGCTGGAGCTCGTGGAGGCGCGCTACGTCCTGGCGTCCGATCTACCCGAGCTCGTTCGCGGGGCTGCAGAGCACTACGACCGGGCGACCGCTCCTCTTCGTTAGGGATTCGCCTTCGCCTGGCTGGCATAGCTCGATTTCAAAGTCTCGTGCACGCGCTCTAGAAGATGCTTCGTTGCGCGGATGCCTTCGGTCTCGGACAGCCGATCCCCTTCGTACTCGATTCCGACGTAGCCGCGATACCCGGCGTCGAGGACGATGCGCATCAAGCGCTCGAAATCGAATCGCGTGTGATTTCCCGCTCCGTCGAAATCGTACGACTTGGCGCTCACCGCTTTGGCCCAGGGCATGAGCTCCCGCACGCCGCGGTAGTTGTCGTAGTTCTCCTTCTCGGAAACGCGAAAATTTCCGAAATCGGGAAGCGTGCCCAAGCGCGGGTGATCCACGAGCCCCATGACCCCGGCGAGCCATGCGCCATTACTGGACAGGCCCCCGTGGTTCTCGACGAGCACGTTCACATCCTGATCCGCTCCGTACTCGACCAGACGGCGGAGCCCGTCTGCCGCGAGCTTCATCTGCTCGTCGTAGCTGCCCTCGCTCCTGGCGTTCACCCGGATGGAGTGGCACCCGAGAGACTTGGCGGCACCGACCCATTTGTAGTGGTTTTCCACGGCGCGCAAGCGCGCCTGGGCGTCGGGATCGCCGAGGTCTCCCTCCGCATCGCACATGATGAGCAGGCTCTCGACACCCTCACCAGCGGCTCGCCGTCGCAGCTCAGCCAGATAAGCCTCATCCCGCGCCCGGTCGAAGAAGAACGTATTGACGTACTCCACGGCGCCAATACCGTAATCCCGCCGCGCGATCACGGGGAAATCCAGCGGATCCAGAGGGCCGCGTAGAACTGATCGCGGATCGGCAGCAAGAGCCTGGGCGAAGCCTTCGCCCAGGCCGTCCCCAAAAAAAGACCGGTGAAGCGACCACTGAGCGAGCGAAATACGGAAAAGGGGCTCGTTGGCAGCAAGAGCGCTGGCCGGAAGAAAGAGACCGGCGGCGGTACCAAAGAGCTCGATAAATTTCCGGCGATCCAGCTTGTTCTGTTTCACCCTCACGGCACCTCCTCGTCGTCTCGAGTCTCTAAACCGCCTGGAGAAAGACCGAGATCGCGATTTTCGACCGTGCCATGGTACGAAAGCATAGACGTACACGACGTCATATACAACGTCTCTATGAATGCGGGTACATCGTCCACGGGCCGCCTTCATGAATCTCTGGCCGCTGACGCCTAACCATACTGGCGTCGGCGTCCAATCGGGCGGTTGATCGTACATCTGCTAGAATCGGGGCTCGCATGCGGCCCTTGTTTCTCGTTCTGGCGGCGGCTTCCTGCCGCGCCTCCCCCGAGCCCATGACACCGTTCGACGACGACGTCGCCTTCTTGAAGGAAAACGTGGAAGTCCTCGTCCTGTCCGATGGCGCGGCCAGAGTTGCCGTGGTTCCGGAGTATCAGGGCCGGGTGATGACCTCGACCTCCGGCAGCACCAGCTACGGGTGGCTGAACCGCTCGGCGATCGACGACGGCGAGCGACAACCACACATCAACGTTTTCGGCGGCGAAGACCGTTTCTGGCTGGGACCGGAAGGCGGGCAGTTTTCGATTTTCTTCGAAGAAGGTGCCTCCTTCGATCTCGAGCACTGGCAGACTCCGGAGCCGATCGACTGGGGCGCCTGGACGCTCGCCGACGGCGACTCCAGACGAGCGACGTTTCGCAAAGCCATCTCTCTGGTCAACTACTCGGGAACCGCGTTCTCGCTCGACGCCGAGCGCACGATCCGGGTACTTGCCCGGGATGAGCTCGATCTCGACGTGCCTTCGGACGTGAACGTCGTCGCCTTCGAATCGGAGAACACAATCACCAACACCGGCGAGGAGGCATGGGCGAAGGAGACCGGGCTCCTCTCGATCTGGATCCTTGGCATGTTCAAACCCTCGCCCACCACCACGGTCGCCATTCCCTTCCTAAGCGGGCCGGAGGACGAGCTCGGTCCCATCGTCAACGACGCCTATTTCGGGAAAGTGCCGGAGGGGCGGCTTCGCATTGGAGACGGGGTCCTCTACTTCCGCGGCGACGGCGAATATCGGAGCAAGATCGGTATCTCACGTCGACGCGCGCGCCCCTGGATGGGAAGCTACGACTCGAGCGGAGGCGTCCTGACGCTCGTGAAGTACACGTTGCCCGACGACGCGGTCGACTACGTGAACAGCATGTGGGAGATCCAGGACGATCCCTTTGCCGGTGACGTGGTCAACAGCTACAACGACGGGCCACCCGCTCCCGGTGCGAAACCTCTGGGGCCGTTCTACGAGCTCGAATCGTCCTCCCCCGCCGCCGCCCTCGCTCCGGGCGAGAGCTTCACTCACGTCCATCGCACGTATCACTTCGAGGGCTCTCCCGCGGCGCTCGACGCCATCGCCCGAGCGACGCTTTCCGTCGGAATCGAGACGATCGCGACGGCTTTCGAGTAACGCGTGAACCCCTTCTCGACGGCGCCAATCGGTAGCACCGGCCTTCGTGTTACCCGCCTCGGGCTCGGTGGCGCGCCGTTGGGCGGGCTCTTCGAGAGCGTTTCCGATGGCGATGCCGGGGAGACGGTGCGAGCCGCCTACGACGCCGGGGTTCGCACGTTCGACACGGCTCCCTTCTATGGGCACGGCCTGGGCGAAATGCGTCTGGGTCGCGAGCTGAAACGATACCCACGCGAAAGCTTCGTGCTTTCCAGCAAGGTGGGCCGTGTGCTCATGCCCGCCGTCGACGGTGACCTCGAGGATCACAAATACCGCGATGTTCTGCCGATGAATCCGATCTTCGATTTCAGCCAGAGCGGGATCCACCGCTCGTTCGAATCGAGCCTGGTACGGCTCGGTCTCGAGCGCATCGACATCCTCCACCTTCATGACCCCGACAATCACTTCGAGCAGGCTCTGGAAGTGGCCTATCCCGCGCTTGTCGAGCTCCGCGACGCAGGCCGGGTTCGGGCCCTGGGCGTCGGAATGAACCAGTGGGAAATGCTCTACGACTTCGCGCAGCAGGCGGCATTCGATTGCTTCCTTCTGGCCGGTCGCTACACGTTGCTCGACCAGAGCGCGCTCCACACCCTTTTGCCGGAATGCGAACGACGAGGAATCTCTGTCCTCCTCGGAGGTCCCTACAACAGTGGTATTCTCGCGACCGGGAGCTCCGGCAACGGTCATTATGACTACCAAGACGTCCCGTCCACCATCCTCGAGAAGGTGAAGCGTCTCGAAAGCGTGGCCGTACGGCACGCCGTTCCGCTCAAGGCGGCTGCTCTCCAGTTTCCCGCGGCACATCCCGCCATCGCCTGCGTGCTCGCCGGTGCTCGAAGCGCTTCCGAGGTGGAAGAGAACGTCAAGATGATGTCCCTTCCGATTCCCGAAGGTTTCTGGACGGAGCTCCGGGAACGCGGGCTCATTGCTCCCAACGCCCCCGTCCCACGAGCTTAGGAGTCGATCATGCTAACCGCAATCGCCACCTCCGTGGTCGTTACCATTCTCACTACCAACGTGGCGGACACCATCGGCCAGGGCGAGTGGAGCTTCGCGGCTTGGGTCGAAGCGGATGGACGATCTTTCCTGTTCGATACCGGGTGGTCCCCGGAGAACGTCCGCGACAACGCGGAAGCGCTCGGCATCGATCTTTCGCGCGCCGAGGATCTGATATTGAGCCACAACCATGGCGATCACACGGGAGGGCTCGAGACTCTCAGACGTGAGCTGTCCGAACGAAACCCGAAGGCGCTCACCCGAATCCATGTTGCCGAAGGCATCTTCTCGTCGCGTCCCGGCACGACCGGAGAGCGAAACCCGATGGTGGCGCTGAAGTCGACGCTCGAGAGTCTGGGCTCCACGTTCATCGTGCACGATCGTCCGAGCGAGATCGCACCCGGGGTCTGGCTCACGGGTCCGGTTCCGAGAAAGTATGACGAGAAGAACTACCCTACGGGGCCGGAGAGCTTGTTGAAAAAGGGTGATACCACTTTGCCCGACGACATTCCGGAAAGCCAGTCCCTCGTGATCGTCACCGCCGACGGACCCATTCTGGTGGCGGGATGCGGCCACGCCGGCCTGATCAACACGCTCGAGCACGTTCAGGCCAACGTATCCAAGGCGTCGCCACAGGCGGCGATTGGGGGTTTTCATCTCTACAACGCCTCGGAATCCGTGCTGCAGTTCACGAGCGACAAACTTCGTTCGATGCAGCTCCGCTACTTCCTTGGTTCCCATTGCACCGGATTCGAGAGCACCTATCGCATTCGCGAGCTCGCCGGAATGGACCGCGACCACGCCATCGTGGGCGCAATCGGTACGCGATTCATTTCAGGTCAAGGGATCCTGCCTGGCAACATCAATCGTTGACCGAAGGAGCACGTCATGTTTCGTTCGTTCGCCGCTGCCATCGTCGTCGCTCTGGTCTCCTGTGGGTCCGAACCGCCACCGGAGTCGGAAGGGCCGTTCGACTCCGGCCTCCTGGGACGCTGGGACGTCACAGTGCAGGGAGAGGACAGCTATCCCCTCTGGTTCGAGGTCGAGGAGACCGGCGGCCGGCTCGCGGGACGTATCCAGGGCCGTTTCGGCCACGCTCTCCCGATGGAGGACGTCCAGGCAATGGGAGCCCATCTGATGTGGAACGTCGAGGGCACGAGCTATCACTCCAACCTGGAAGAGGAACGAATCCGCGGAGGGTTGACAACGGCGGAGGGAGAGAATCGTGAGTGGATTGCGGTACGGGCGCCGCTGCTTGCGGCGCCCGTAGATCCGGAGTGGGGCGAGCCGATCGAGTTGTTCAATGGCGTTGACCTCGCCGGGTGGAGACCGCGCCTCGCGGAGACGTCCAACTTCTGGCACGCCGAGGATGGCGTGCTCGTCAATGACGATGCCGGAACGGACCTCGTAACCGAGTCGAGCTTCGAGGATTTCCGACTCCACATCGAGGTTCAGGTCCCCGCGGGAAGCAACAGCGGCATCTACCTTCGGGGGCGTTACGAGGTTCAGGTGCAGGACGATCATGGCAAGGAGCCGCACGCGCGTCACATGGGGGGAATCTACGGGCAGATCACTCCGACGGCGAACGCCGCTCTTCCGGCGGGCGAATGGCAGGCTTTCGACATCACGCTTCTCGGGCGATGGGTGACCGTCGTCTTGAACGGTGAGACTGTCATCGACAACCAGGAGATACCCGGTATCACCGGCGGCGCGCTCGACTCGAAGGAGTCAGAGCCTGGTCCGATCTTCCTCCAGGGTGACCACGGACGAGTTCTCTATCGAAACATCGTGTTGACGCCGGCTCTTTAGCTCTGCATCTTCTCGCCCGCGAAATCCCAGCGAACGGGCGCTTCGCGCTTCAAGGAAGCGTTGATCAGATGGGCCACCGAAGCGGCACGGTGGCCGGTGAGCGCGTCCTGAACGGAGGGCTTTCGCGAGCGCACCGAATCGAAGAAATGAGCGAGGTGGACGACAGTGGCGTTTCGCCCCCATTGATCCCAAGTCTGCTGCGACGACTTCATCTCGGGCGTCCACGTCTCCGGCGTCTCCCGCGCCTGAACGTCCGGATCCTCGTAATACGCCTCGGCCAGCTCTTGCTTCCAGGACTCCACCACCCAACGGTTGTCTTCGTAGAGGTTTTCCGGCGTGTAGACGAGCGAGCCTCCGCGAAAGGCGATGGCTCCTCGCGTCCCGAGGATCTCGAACCCCGACTCGCGGCTCGACTGGTTGTTGAAAGTCGATGAGAGGTTGACGGTGAAGCCCTCGGGGTAGACGAGTATCGCGTTCACCGTGTCGGGCACGTCGCGCGATTCCTTCCAGCGATAGAGCTGTCCCGATGCCATGATGGTCTCCGGCATCTTCGCGTTCATGACGAAGTGGATGGTGGTGACGAGATGCACGAACAGATCGGTGGCGATGCCGCCCGAGTAATCCCAGTAGCACCTCCACCGGAAGAAACGCTCCAGGCTGAACGGGTGTTTGGGTGCGGGGCCGAGGAACTTCCCCCAGTCGACGGTACGCTCCGATGCGTCGGGCGGGATGGGATAAATCCAGGCACCGCCCGCGGTGTTGCGGTTGTACGAGGCCCGAATGAGCGTAACCTGCCCGAGCGCGCCCGACTGGATCAGCTCCTTCGCCTTGATCTGCGTGGCCGAGCTCACGCCCTGGCTTCCAACCTGATAGATGCGATCGGACTTCTTGGCGGCGACGACGATCTCGAGGCCCTCGTCGACTTCGTAAGTCATCGGTTTCTCGGTGTAGACGTCCTTTCCGGCTGCCAGAGCATCGAGCGACATCTGGCGATGCCAGTGATCGGGCGAGCCGATGAAGACCACGTCGATGTCACTCCGATCGAGGATCTCGCGGTAGTCGGGATGGATGCGCGATCCACTCCCGGCGATCTCCTTCGCTTGCTCGGCTCTCCCCTGATAAGCGTCGCAGACGGCGGCGAGCTCGACTCCGGGAATCTCGAGCGCCGACCGCATGAGCTCCTGGGCGCGAGCCCCCGAACCGAGAATGCCGACGCGAATGCGATCCCGTGCCGCCTGCTTGGCGAATGCACCGGGTACGAGGCTGGTGGCCGCCGCGGCGAGCGCGCCCGTCTTGAGGAATTCGCGACGTTTCATGGTTCCATTCTCCGATTGACTCCTGGTCGACGGAGTGTTACTGGAGTGTCCCAGAATGTCAACTCAGGAGAGACGTTACGACGTCGCGGTCGTCGGCTCGGGAGCCGGCGGTGGAATGGCGGCCAAGGTGCTGACCGAAGCGGGAGCCGAGGTGGTGCTCCTCGAAGCGGGACCCATGTGGGATACGGCAAGCGACTCGGCCATGCTCAAGTTCTCCTACGAATCACCCAGGCGCGGCGCCAAGACGCCCGAACGTCAATTCGGGGAGTTCGACGCGGGACTCGGGGGTTGGTCGCTCCAGGGTGAGCCCTACACGGTTGCCGACGGCAGCGCGTTCGACTGGTTTCGCGTTCGCATGCTCGGCGGTCGGACGAACCATTGGGGGCGCATCTCGCTGCGCTTCGGTCCTCGAGATTTCAAGCCTAGGAGTCACGACGGGCTCGGCGACGACTGGCCTATCGATTACGCCGACATCGCGCCCTATTACGACGCGATCGATCGACTCATCGGGATCTATGGAACGAACGAAGGCCTCCCCGACGATCCCGACGGTATTTTTCAGCCCCCACCGGAGCCGCGGTGCTACGAAAGGTGGGTCAAGACGGCATGCGACGATCTCGGAATCACCTGCATCCCGTCCCGGATGTCGATTCTCACGCGTCCCCTGAACGGGCGGCCGGCGTGCCATTACTGCGGCCAGTGCGGCCGCGGCTGCGCAGCGCACTCGAACTTCTCGTCACCTACGGTGCTGCTGCCGCCCGCGCTCGCAACCGGCCGCTTGACACTCGTCACGAACGCGATGGCGCGCGAAGTCACTACCGATGGACGCGGTCTCGCCACGGGGGTCTCTTACGTCGATAAAATGGATGGAAACGATCGGCACGTCGGCGCCGACATCGTCGTCCTCGCGGCGAGCGCCTGTGAGTCGGCACGACTGCTCCTGAACTCTCGTTCGACCCTGTTTCCCGATGGACTGGCGAACTCGAGCGGAGTCGTGGGCAAGTATTTGATGGACAGCACCGGAACGGACGCCGCCGGTTACTTCCCGAAGCTAGCGGACGGGCCTCCGCACAACGAAGATGGCGCTGGGCTCCATCTGTACATGCCCTGGTGGCTCGACAACCGGAAGCTCGGCTTCCCCCGCGGCTATCACATCGAGCTCTGGGGCGGCCGCCGGATGCCGCGGTTCGGTTTTCTCGATGGCATCGAGAAAACCCCTTTCCGGGGCGGCTACGGAAAGCCACTCAAGAAAGCGTATCGAGCTCTTTACGGAGCGACCGTGGGTTTCTCCGGCCGGGGAGAGATGGTGCCAAACGCGCGCTCTTATTGCGAAATCGATCCCGACGCTGTGGACCGATGGGGAATACCCGTACTCAAGTTTCATTTCGAGTGGAGCGAGAACGAGCTGCTTCAAGTCAAACACATGCACGAGACGTTTCATGCGATCATCGAGCATCTGGGCGGAACGCCTCTTACGCCGATACCGACCCGAGAAGAGGACTTCGGCATTCTCCCCGGCGGCCGGATCATTCACGAGGTCGGTGTTACCCGAATGGGAAGTTCGCCCCGAACCTCCGTGCTCAACGCCTTCTGCCAGGCGCACGAGGTGAAGAATCTCTTCGTCGCCGACGGGGGACCATTCGTCAGCAACCCCAACAAGAACCCGACGTGGACGATCCTCGCGCTGGCCATGCGAACGGGAGAGTACATCGCGGAAGAACGACGAAAGGGGACCCTTTGATAGACCGAAGAAAAGCCCTGGCCCTGCTGGCGTCGGTGCCGACGGCCGCCGCCTTTTCGATCACGGCGCGGGAGGTCGAGAGCGCTCACCGTGCCCTGCAGAAAGCCGCAGGCGGCTACGCGCCCACATTCTTCGACCATCACGAGTACGAGACGGTTCGCCTCCTCGTGGATCTCCTCATCCCCGGTGACGAGCGTTCGGGAAGCGCCACTGACGCCGGCGTTCCCGAGTTCATCGACTTCATGATGACCGACGAGCCCGAGCGCCAGATCGCCATGCGGGGCGGGCTGGCGTGGCTAGACAACGAGTGCCTCGATCGTTTCGGCTCCTCGTTCGTCGAGGCATCCGCCGCGGAACGCACGTCGCTTCTCGACGAGATCGCATGGCCAGAACGTGCCTCGCCCGAGCTCTCACACGGAGTGGGGTTCTTCAACGCCTTTCGGGATCTCACGGCCACCGGTTTCTTTACGAGCAGGATGGGGATGGAGGATCTCGATTATCGCGGCAACGTCTACGTCACCGAATGGACCGGCTGCCCTCCCGAAGCGCTGAGGAAACTCGGCCTCGAGCCTTGATCAGCGGGCCTTCTCGCACATCAGCGCCAGCGTGTTCCCTTCCGAATCCTCGAAGGGCGCTATCCACAGCTCGTACTCGTCGGTACGGTGCACCACCGCGGGCTCACGGGTGAAGCTCACTCCGCGACTCGAGAGTTCCCGATAGGCGACCTGCACATCGGGCACCCGATAATAGATGACGGATGCCGGATGGTCGTGCTCTGTCTCCCCGGGAACGGCGAGCATGAGACGTACGCTTCCGCAGGAGAAGAAGCCCAGTTGGGGTGGGGCTTGAAAGAGGAATTTCATGCCCAGCTTGTCGCGATAGAATGCCACCGCACGGTCGATATCTTTCGCGGTCACCGCGATTTGGCCGATTTCGGAGAGCACTGTCATGGGAGTCCTCCATATAATAATTAGCTTAGCTAAGTAAATATACGATGGCCAAGAACCGACGTCAAGAGTTTTTCGAGCTTTCCGATCGCCTGCATTCCGCTTCCATCCACCTTCTTCGAAGGCTGCGGGTCGAGGACGAGGCTTCCGGTCTCTCGGCGCCGCGGGCCTCGGCCCTTTCCGTAGTCGTCTTCGGAGGCCCGGTCACCATGAGCGAGCTGGCCCGAGCCGAACAGGTAAGCCCTCCCACGATCTCGCGGCTGATCAAAGAGCTTGAACGCGACGGACTCGTCAGGCGGAGGACCGATGCCGACGACGAAAGGATCCAGAGGGTCGAGGCAACCGGCCAAGGACGAGCCCTCCTCGTGAAGGCACGGGAACGGCGCGTCCGGAAACTCTCTTCGGAGATCGAGAAGCTATCGCCCGCAGAACGAGAACGCCTACAGGAATCCATCCCCATCATCGAGCGCCTGGCGCTTCCGGAACGCCACCCTCTGGTCACACGATCGGCTCGGGCAACGCGAAAACGTAGTCGGTAGGCGCCCGGATGACGGCCGGAAACGATCGGTGCCGGAAATAGGCTAACCCCGGATTTCGAGTACGCCGCTACTCCGCCTCCGTCATGGCGGCTACCGCTGCCTCTTGCCGGCAATAGGAGCGATAAGGGTTCGGATCGAGGTAAACTACGCCCTTCATGCGACAACCTCGAAGAGAAGTGGTCGTTACCGGTGCCGGTGTGCTCTGCCACTTTGGTGACGATCTGGACACGATCTGTGCCGACCTCCGCGCCGGGCGCAACACGCCGTTTCGAACATACGACGAAGCGGTTCGCCACGGTGCCCGGTGCCATCTCATCGGGATCTATCCCAATCAGCTCGACCCCGCAGCGCTCGGAGCTACCAAACAGCAGTCGCGCTTCATGGGCCGGGCTTCTCTGATGGCCCTTCATGCGGCGAGAAACGCCGTGGAGCGGGCCCGGGTCGACCCGAAAGCGTTCGCCGTCGTGGTTGGAAGCGGCGCTGGCGACGTGGCGAGCCATCAGCAGATATCGGAAACGCTCGACTCGTCGGGTATGCGACGGGTGTCCGCCACGATCATTCCCAAGCTCATGGCCTCCACGGTATCCGCGAACCTGGTAAACGTCTTGCGCACGACGGGACCGTCCTTCACTGCCTCCGCCGCCTGCGCCGGGGGTGCGTACAACATAATTCTGGCGGCTATTCTCATCGAAAAAGGAATCGTGGACGGCGCCATCGCCGGCGGCGTCGAAGTGGCCGACCCTCATTTTTTCGCGGGATTCGACTCGATGCGCGCGTACAACGGCACCGACAATGACCACCCCGAACGGGCATCGCGACCCTACGCCAGAGATCGTGCCGGCTTCATATTCTCCGAGGGCGCAGGGATCGTGGTGCTCGAAGCGCTCGACGTGGCGCAGAAGCGTGGCGCCGACGTGCTGGGAGTCCTGAGAGGCTATGGGATGTCTTCTGACGGCGTTGGGGAAATGGTAGCCCCATCCTCCGAAGGTGCCGAAGCCGCTATGCGCCGAGCCATCGAGGATGCGAGAATCACGGCGGAAGACATCGACTACGTCAATACCCACGGGACCTCGACACCTCTCGGCGACATATCCGAGGTTCGGGCCATGCGCCGCGTATTCAGTGAACGGAACGTCCTCTATTCATCCACCAAGGGCTACACCGGCCATCCAGTGTCCGCCGCCGGCGCCATCGAGGCCATCTTCACGCTGGAGATGCTTCGGGGCGGCTGGATTGCGCCTGCCGTCAACGCACGCCCG
Source organism: Vicinamibacteria bacterium (assembly GCA_035457705.1). Classification (GTDB taxonomy): domain Bacteria; phylum Acidobacteriota; class Vicinamibacteria; order Marinacidobacterales; family SMYC01; genus DASPGQ01. The sequence continues at coordinate 83,650 of DATIBD010000046.1, read as the reverse complement.
CTCGATCCGGAGATAGAAGACTATCCGCCCGTTCTCGAATCAACCGACGCTTCCGTCCGCCGCGCCCTGTCGAACTCGTTCGGCTTCGGAGGCACGAACGCGTGCCTGATCCTGGAGGCGGCCTAGCAGGCTGAGGAAAAAGTACAGTCCAGCCTGCCGAGAGGCGTCCAAAACGTCTGCGGCGAGATCGGCGCCAAGCGCCGCAAAGGCCGAGCCGTGGCGGCCCGATCGATTACGGGTCCCGCCACGGCATTGAGCTCTGCAGTCTAGCCGGGAAGCGAAAGGGCTCCCTGCATCATCTCAACGCAGCACCCGCCGATCCACGCGCCGGTAATGTTGCCGTCGCGTTTCTCGGCCTCGGCCTCGAGGACGCTCGGACGCCCCATTTCGACTCCCTGGACGATGGTCTTACTCAGGTTCAGATCACGTTTCGATTCGAGGCTCGCGAGAAGTCCGATCAGAGCGACGTTCGCGCTGCCGGTTGCGGGGTCCTCGAAGACTCCCTGCAGGGGCGCGAACATTCGGCACCGGATGTCGGCATCGGCCCGGTCGACCGATACATAAAGGTGCACTCCGATCGCTCGTTCGGAGGGGAGATCTTTTGCGAAAACGTCCGTTCGAGGCGTCGCGGCCGCCAGAGCCTCGAGCGACTTGAGCTCCGACATGACGAACGGGATGCCGCTCGAGACCACCAATGGAGGATGGTTCTTCGTCTCGAAGACGTCGACCGGGAGCGCGCAGGCCTCGCCCACGAGCTTCAAGGGAATCTCTTCGCCGCGCTGCGGTACTCGAGGCGCTCGAAGACGCGCCCCCGTCACGGTGGAACCCCTCGTGAGGAGGTCGACTTCGACGAGCCCGACTTTCTCTTCGAACAGCAGGCGCTCTTGTGGGGCGCGGCCCCGCGATTGTTCCCTGGACGCCAACACGAATGCCGTACCGACGTTGGGATGGCCCGCGAAAGGAAGCTCATGCCGCGGCGTGAAGATTCGGACTTCGGCGGTATGCGATGAATCCTTCGGCGGCAGGACGAATGTCGTCTCCGCCAGATTGAACTCACCAGCAATGCTCTGCATCGTCTGCTGGTCCAGCCCCTCGGACTCCAGCACCACCGCAAGCGGATTTCCGCCGAAGGGTGTTTTTGTGAAGACATCGACGGTAACGAATGGCAGGTCCACGCTCGTTTCCTCCAGGGGACAGGCTAACGCACCGAGACGGCAAATCGTGGATGTCGCAGGACAACTCGAGCGGCAGCCCCCCGGATCCGCCGCGTGGCCGCTGGGCCGCGAGTCTTCATCGCACTGATCAGCGTCTTTTAGACGTGCTCAATACCGTGGCGGGACCTGTAATCGATCGTGCCGCCACGGCTCGGGATGCTTACGGCGCGGCAAGCGCGCCGGGCTCGCTCCGCTCGCGCAGGGTGAGCTGAGTTTTTCATCACCCCGCTAGTGCCTTGCCTTGCCCGCCACCGCCTCTGACTTCTGCTGCTGAAGGCTCTTGGTGAGCCGGCTCGCCAGCGCTCGCTCCTCGCGTAGCTCGCGCGTCGCCGCTTCGGCTCTCTGGAGGGCGAAGTCGAGCCGAGCAATCTTTCCAGCGACATGATCGACGACGGTACGATGCTCCTTGAGGTTCTCTAGATTGGCCTCGATGTCCGAGAGGACGTGAGTGAGATGGGCCATCTTCGCCTGGGCTTGATCGATACCGGCTCGCTTCGTTTCCAGATCCGCGTACTTGTTACCCAGAACGGACGTCTCGCGTAAGAGCCGATCGACTTGCTCTTTCGTCTCGATGATCTCTCGCCTGGCCTCGAGAACAGCCATGGCGTCATTGCGTGTTTTCTCCGTGGCCTCGAACAGGACGTTCACCTGCTGGCGCACGTGCTCGACCGACTTCTGACGCTCGTCTACCTCCGCGATCTTTCCGTCGAGATCGTGCATGAGTGATTCGAGCCCACCAAGGCGCTTTTCGTACTGTGACATCCTGGCTTCCGAGGCCTCCAGATTCGCTCGCTTGCCTTCGAGGTCCGATGCGAGCCCCTGAACCTGGGCGAGCTGTTCCCGGACGTTTTTGGCGCGCTCCTGGAGCGTCCTCTGTTCCTCTTCGAGGCGATGTACCTCTTCGAGCCACTCGCGGCGTCCGCCGTTCAGAGATTCGAGCTCCTGGCCCAAGAGCCCCACGCGATCGCCCTGCTGATCGATCGAGCGGGAAAGGCCCTCGAGCTTGACCGCGAGCTCGGCGGCCCGGCGCTCCCTGTCCTGCATGGATTGCTCGATGGGCTCGAGGCTCGCAAGCTTTCCTTGAAAGATGTCGACCCTCGTGGCGAGCGCGACCATCCGCTCCTCGATCTCGGGAAGGGCCTTGTTCTCTTTCAGAGACCGGAACAGGTCCTGCATGTCCTGGCTTCGGGACGAAAGGCCGTCCAGGACCGCGTTCATCGCCTCCAGCTCCGCCTTTCGTGCCAGTTGACCATCGATTCGCTGGTCCACCTCCTGGCTGAGCTCGAAGAGCCGGTTCAACCGTGATTCGACGTTCTCCACGAAGCGGGCGCGCGGCAGAAGGTCGTCGATGCGTTGCTGAATCGAGCTCGCCAGGTGATCGAGCACGCCGAGCCGTGCCTGTACGATCTCCACCGTCTGCAGTCGCGGCACCATCTCCCGTATGGTGCTCTCCGTGGTGAGGCTCGTCTGACGGAACGTGTCCAGCAATTTGTGAGCTCTTTCGATCTCATCGCGGCTCTTCTGGAGGTTCTCCAGATCGTTCCGAATCTCGACTCGCGCTTCGGTAATCTCGACTATCTTCGCGCTGGTCTCGGCAACCATGCCTTCCTTAGCTGCCACCGCCTCGACCTTGGACGCTACCCGTTGAGCGAGATCCATCATCGCGTCCAATCGTGTTTCGAACTCCCGGATCGCCTGGACCTTCGACTCCACGCTCTCGACGTCGTTCCGGCGCTGGTCCAAGCGGGATTGCAGCTCCGCCGAAAGCTGCAGCGCTCCTCGGAGCTCCTGGTCCTTCTCCGCCAGAACCTTCATGTGATCTTCGATTCTTTCCAGCGAATCGTGAACCTCGATCGCACGACGATTGATGATCTCCACTTCCTCTTTCAGCAGGGCGGCGCTGTCGAGCCGTTGTTGTAGATGCGATAAGGCGTCCGAGATCTCCTCTTTCAACTTCTCGCTGGTCTCGACGAACCGAGACTTCTGCTCCGAGGCGCCTTCGATGTCGGACGCGAGCTCGCGTTGCAGCTCCTGAAAACGCTCGACGTTGCCCTCGATTTCCCGAATCCATTGGCTCTCTTCGTTGATCTTCTTTATCTTTCGGTCGACCTCCCAGACGAGCTCGTTGACCTGGTTGAGCTGCAGGGTGACGCGATCCACGAGATCCTTGGTGCCTCCCAAGGTGCGAAGCTTCTGGTTGACGTGCTGGGCGAGGGCGTTCAGCGCCTTGAGTTGCTCTTGTGTCCTATGGGCGAGCGCCGGAGAATTTTCGAGACTTTGGACCGTTTGCTCCACCTGTCGATTGATCTCGTCGGCGCGATCCAGTTGCTGCTTGACCGATCGCGCTTTGTCTTCGATGATTCCCGACTCCTGCCGGACCGCGGTCACGGTGTCCCGGAGACGCTCGTAGTCGTCGCGGATTAGACCAAACTGCGAGTCGAGCGCTTCCAGACTTTCCTTCATGCGCTCGAGCTCTTCGGTTCGATGTTCGATCTCCTTCGAGTGTCCTTCGAAGCTCTGGAGCTTGCGATCGACTTCGGCGCTAGACGCGAGGAGCCGATCGATGCTCGCGCGAGCCTGGGAAATTTCGTCCGTTCTCGCTTCGATCTGGCGGATTCGCTCGTGGGCCGACTTCACGAACTCCACCAGGCTGCCGATGCGACCCTCGAGGGCCGTGGCCGCCTCCGCCGCTTCGTGCACTGAGGCAAGTCGTTCTTCGAACGCCGATATCGATCCGTCCGCGTCCGACAGCCGTTCTCCCATCGCCCACAGCGACTCACGAATCTGCTTTTCCGAGTAAAGGTCACGCTGCGCCTGGTCGATCAGCTTGGCGAGGCGACTCGACTCCTGGTGGGCGATGGCGACGATCTCGCGTAGCTCCTCGGAAGACGGTTTCGCACCGGGCTCGCGGTTCAAGAGCCTTTCGAAAATGGTGGACATGAACGGACTCCTCTTTGGCGTTTGTCGATGGGGACGCAACAGCCGTGCCAAGCGACGCGGCGTCAAAGACTCATGGACTCAACGTTTTACGTCGCTCGGCGCTTTCAGGATGCGGGTAGGTACCCACGGCTCGTGGGGTAATCCCCCGATCGATACTCCGGGCCTTTCGCTCGAGGCGCCCACCACTCGGCGGTGTGGCGAAATCATCCTAGGGCGCTTCTAGACAACGCAGCGTATGGCGCATCGGCTCTCGGGATCACTCGGGGATTCGAATCCGCTCGACTTGCTCGCTCGGGATCCAACCGTTGAGGCCGTTTGCCAGCTCGACCTGGAACCACGCTTCCCGCTCGGACAAGACCCTGACCTTGAGACCCTCGTGGATCTCCGCGAGACGCGGGCTTGCCTCTCCTGGTCCGCTCCGAACGTATGCGTTTTCGGTGAGGACTATGGCGTCATCACGTGTGGCCTCCGCATCGAGCTTTGCCAAAAGACTCGCACCCGCCGCCAGGGCCGCGGCCACTGAGACGCCGAGCGCGAGGAGCATCGGCATGTGAAGCCCCGAGAAGCGTTGGGAAAGGAGGAGCGTTACGGCGGCCCCCCCCACGAGAAACGAGAGGCTCAGGATGCGCGCCAACGTGCTCGGTCTCAGCCGCTCGTACCAATCCACCGCCCACCTTATTATGAGGGGAAGCGGCGGGGGCTCGACGGATTCGGCGACCAGCTCGCTCGCGAAAGCCAGATTGGCGCGAACGTCTGGATCTCCAGGCATGAGCTCTCGAGCGCGCTCGTAATTGAGAACCGCGCGGCCGAGACGACCGGCCTTGAAATACGCGTTCCCGAGATTGTAATAGAGCGCGCCATCCTCGATTCCCTGCGCCCTCATCGCCTCATAGACTTCGACCGCCTCGTCGTAGCGTTGCTCCTGGTACAGCGCTTCGGCTCTCCGAAAAGCCTCCCGCGGAGATTCGAACTGACCCTGAAGGATGAGCCATAGAACGACCGGCATCATCCGAGTTGCCTTACCAGGGAGACGAGAAGGTCTTCGGCGCGCTCACGGATGGCGGACATCTCTTCGCGGGTTCTCTTCCCTGGGCTGAACCGTGCCTCCTCGCATTTTTCGAGCACGGCAGCGAGCTCTCTCCTCGTATCTTCGGGCACGTTCCGAGCTTCCAGGAGCTCGTCGATACTGGAGGACGTCAGTCCCGATGGACTGAGCGACAGCTTGTCCCCGACGTAGCGGTAGAGAGCGGTCGCAATCTCCTCATAGAAGTCCCGAGAGGCGACATCGGCGAGCCCGGCGGCTTTCTTGAGTCGCTTTCTCGCGGTGCGGTGCGCCGCACGGCTCCGAAAGACGTCAGAATGAAGGCGTCGCTTCTCTCTTTGCCGCAGGTAGGCGACGAAAGCGAGGTTCCACATCACGGGAAGAGCGAGGGTCCAGTAAAAGTAGGCGCTCTGGTGAAATGGTCGGTCGGACGCGCCCAACCGATCCGGTGGATCCTTGAGGTAGCGGATATCCTGTCGGAGTACGGTCACTTCTCCGCGCGGCGAGCCGGAGGAGATCGCGTCGGCTCCCGCACCGATACTGCCGCCCTCGACCAGAAGCCTCAGAGGGCCAACGGAAGCGGTGACGTACTTCTTTTGCTCCGGGTCGAAGTACTGAAAGCTCCAGGGTCCCAACTCCTTGACGCCGCCCGACTCCGGGACGAGCACATACTCCCAGGTCTTGCCCCCGGCGAGCCCCGTCGCACCCGCCCGGGTCTGCACGTCGGTCTTTGGAGCGAAGGCTCGAAAACCCGAGAGCTCGGGAAGGACGGGCGCTTCCATCGAACGAAGATTACCCTTGCCCTCAACGGAAACGGTCAGGGTAACCGGCTGTCCCGCGGGAACGGTGTCCTTGTTGAGCTTCGCCCTCAGCTCGTACTCGCCGACCGCCCCGTTAAAATCACGCGTTCGTCCGGCATCGGGCAGCGGCGCGACGTCGATCGTCACCGGCGACGACCGTACGGTTACTGGGGCGGAGGCTCGGGAGAAAAACGCATCGAAGGGATCGTTCGACGTCAGTCGGAACGCCATCGACAGCGTTATGGGAGGAATGGTGAGCGTGCCCGTCGTGGTAGGAAACACGACCCTCCGCTTCACGGGAAAAACGACATAAGGCTTTCCGTCGATCGTGCGCCTTTCGGCGTCGGAGTCGGCCTTGGGATCGACATCCTCCACCCAGAAGCCCTCGAGCGGGGGATCGTCGTCGAGCTCCGGGCCGAGCGGAATGTAACGGCTGAATAGACGATACGTCACGACCACCTGCTCCCCGAGAAAAGCGGAGCGCTTCGAAACTTCTGTCCGCAAGAAGACATCCGCCTCATCGACCTGCGGCGATTCGCTAAGGCGGCCGAACGGCGAGATAGAATCGAACGGGTCCAGCGAACGACCTCTCGAGCGTCCCGAGCCAAGCGAGCCGGCGACGACTTCCACCTCGATGGGATCCGTCTCGTACTTCTCTCCGCTGACCTGGACGCCGACTGCGCCGATCACGAACTTCCCTTCTTTCTGCGGAAGCAGCTGATAGGTATACGAGCGCGTCGAGGACATCTGCCCGTTCACGATCTGGATCTGGCTCGAGGTCGAGCGGCCGGCAACACGGAATTGAGGCAGCTCGGGAAGGACCGGTTCAGCCGACGGCTCCCCGCCGGAAATCGACACGGTCAGCTGGAGCATGTCCTCCACGCCGATTCGCTCGGCGTTCACCGTCGCCCCAACGGTTACTTGTTGGGCAAGAAGGATCGCAAGAGCAAGAAGCATGAGCCTACCAGTATCTCCCCTTCCCTCTCGCAGCCGCCTTCTGCTTCTGCTGCTGCTCGAGCTGCTGGGACCGCTCCATCTGCGCGAGCGCCTGGAGGATCTGCTCCGCCTGCTCCGGACTCATCTCCATGGGGGTAGGTTGTCTGTCGGACTGGTCGTCGCGTCCGCTCTGGGTGTCGGGAGCTTGCTGACTCTGATTCTCCTCCCCTCGATCCTGTGGATCGTCCTGGGAGTCTTGGTCGCGACTCTGTTGCTGGTCTTCCCCTGTTTCGTCCCGTTGCTTTTGTTGGTCCGGGTGCGGTTGCTGTTGCTGGTTCAACTTCTGAAGCGCCAGCTCTAGATTCTGTCGGGCCTCGACGTCGTTCGGATCGATGTGGAGTGCGCTCTTGTAGGCGTCGACTGCCTCCTGCCATTCTTGAGCCTTGTAGTGCACGTTTCCGATGTTGTAGTAGGCGCGTCGTTTGAGCTCGTCGCCTGCCTGCAGCACCGTTCGGTACTCTTCGATCGCTTTGTCGGTATCCTCCTTGCGATAGTGGACGTTACCGATGTTGTAGTGGAGCTCGGCCGCGTCGGGGTGATCGACCTGCGCCTTGGTGTAGCTCGCCAGGGCATCGTCGAGCTTGCCCTCACGGTAGAGCTCGTTCCCCTCGCGCGTCGCCTTCTCCTCCGTGGATCCGAGCAACTGGGTCACCACCAGAGCCGATAGCCACAATCTCATCACGTCTTGCTCACACGCCTTTCCCGAGGCACGATCGTCTCGGCGATGAGGAAAACGAGGGCCAGGGCGAGAGGCCAATAGAATCGCTCCTGGAACCTCCGAAACAGCTGCGACTCGAGCTCCTCACCCTCCATGCCCGCCACCTGAGTCGCGATTTCCTCGATCTCGCGATCGCGCTCGGAAATACGAAAGTACTTGCCTCCGGTCAAAAGCGCCACACGCGCGAGCGTTTCTTCATCGAGACGGCTGAGAACCGCCTGACCCTCGGAGTCGCGAACGTAGTCGGTGACGTTGCCGAGCTCGTCCCGGACGGGAATGGGCTCTCCACCGGGTGTCCCGACTCCGACCGTGTGGATGATGATGTCGTCGTCTCTCGCTTTCTCGGCAATGGCCACCGCGTCCCCGCTTTGCTGCTCCCCGTCGGTGAGCAGCACGATTACTTTGTAGCGCGAGCCCTCGGCGACGAATCCCCGCATGGCCGCCTCGAGGGCGGCGACGATGTTCGTTCCCGGCTCCGGTACGATCCCCGTGGTGACCGTGTCGAGAAAGATTCGAGCGGCACCGTAGTCGAAGGTGAGGGGACATTGGACGAACGCGGTGCCAGAAAACACGATGAGCCCGATGCGGTTGCCCTGGAGACGTTCCATCAGCTCAGAGGCGATATAGCGCGCCCGTTCCATGCGCGAGGGAGCGACATCGGGCGCATCCATGCTGAACGACGTGTCTAGGACGAGAAATATGTCGACGCCGCGGGCAACTACTTCTTCCGTGCCCCGGCCCCATTGTGGCCGGGCCACGGCGATTACGAGAAAGAAGAGGCCCGACAGCAACAGCGTGGGCTTCCATCGGTCCCGGGCCGGGCTCACACGCAGCGAAAGTTTCTCGACCAGCGTTTCGTCGCCGAACACTGACTTGAATCGGTTGCGACGTTTCGACGTCCAGGCGAAGAAGGCCAGAAGCACGGGGATGAGGAACAGGAGATAGAAGGCCTGGGGCGACGCGAACTGCATCAGGGGAACCTCGAGAATCGGGTGCGGGCCAAGAGCGCTTCGAGCATGAGAAATCCCAGAGCCGCCACCATGAACCGAGGAGCAAGCTCCGTATAGCGCACGTATTGGACCTGCTCGATTTCGGTCCGCTCCAAAGTGTCGATCTCCTCGTAGACCGAGCGAAGCGATTCGGCATCCCGCGCGCGGAAGAATCGCCCCTCGGTCAACTCCGCGATCTGCTCCAGCGTTTGCTCGTCGATGGGGATTTCCACGTTGCGATAAACGGTGCCATACAGCGGGTCGCGGAAAGGGAACGGCACGAGTCCGCCTCTTCCCACACCGACGGTATAGACCTTGATGCCGAACGTCTTTGCCAGACGCGCGGCGGTGATGGGGTCGACCTCTCCCGCGGTGTTCTCACCGTCCGTCAGCAGGATCATCAGGCGACTCTTGGCGTCGGAAGCCTTCAAACGGTTGACGCCGGACGCGATCGCGTTTCCGATCGCCGTGCCATCGGGGATACTTCCGATCTCGACGCCTTCGAGATGCGTCAACAAGATGTCGTGGTCGAGCGTGAGCGGTGTCTTCGTGAGAGCATGGCGGGCGAAGACGATCATACCCAGGCGATCGTTGTCGCGGCGCGAGATGAAGTCTGAAACGACCTCCTTCGCGACCAGCAACCGATTGTTCGGCTGAAAGTCCTCGGCGAGCATGCTCGAGGAGACGTCGATCACCAGCATGATGTCGACGCCTTCGGCGCGGATCTCCTCGCCAGCAACCCCTCGCTGAGGCCTGGCGAGGGCCACCACGAGCAGTGCGAGCGCGCACAGCCGGAGGGCAAACGGGAGCCAATGGAGCCGGACGGCGAGGGAAGGTTCGAGCCGTCGGAGCATGGAGGTTTCCGAGTACCGCAACGCCGGCTCGCCTCCCGATCTCCGTACGAACCACACGATGAGAAGGGGAACGAGGCTCAGTCCGAGCAGCAGCCAGGGATGAGCGAGCCGGCTCACGCAATCGCCTCCTCGTGCGCCGAGGGACGTGTCTCGGCGACGAAACGCTCGGCGAGAGCGAAAGATCCGCGCGCCTTATCGGCTTCGAGCATCAGCTTCGCGAACTTCACCAGATCCGACTGTTCCAGGATAGCGCGGAGGTCGGCGTGGCCGTTTCCCAGATCGGCCAGAATCTCCGAAGTCGTCCGCTCGAGATAGGGCACTTCGAACCGCCTGCCCGCATAACGTTTCATGATCTCGGCAAGTTCCGAATAGAACGCGAGAATCTCCCCTTTCTCGATGAGCTGCTTTTCGGCTAGGCGCCTCAGCGCGGCCTCCGCCTCCACATCCGGCGGAGGGGGGGGATCCGGTGCCGGGGCCTCGGCCAATGGCGCCTTACGAAACTTCTTCACAGCGAGATAGGCAATCCCCGCCGCCAGCAACACTGCGAGCGGCCAAAGAACGCGATAGTCCCTGGGAACGGAAAGTCCCACCGGGTCCTTGATGTCGTGGATTTCGGTGACGTCAGGTGTCAGCGATGTCGAAAGCCGCACGGGGATCTCTTCGGTGACGAGCTCTCGAACCTCCTCGCTTTCGTCTCGATAGTGAAGCCGCAGGGCGGGAATCCTGAGCTCGCCGGGGAGACGGTAGGCCGACAGCCGATAAGAGAGCCGCGTCTCGACCGGTGACACCTCTTCCGTCTTGAGCTCCAGCACCTCGAAGGGCCCGAAATCGGCGGCGGGAGGAGGCTGGTAGTGGCCCCCGGGGGGATGCCGAATCGTCAAGGTCAGGGTCAAATCCTGACCTACTTGAACCTCGTTCTTGTCCGTGGCCGCTCGCACCGACCACTCGACCGGCCCTTCGGGCGGGAGCTCGGGCGAGGGCACCTCCCGGCAGCTTCCCGCGACGACCAGCGCGCAAACGAGCATCCTCTTCTTCATCGCCGCAGCCGCCTCGCCCTCATCTGAAAGAAACGCATGAGCGGCACATCGTAGGGAACGTCGGTGCGGATCTCGATGACGTCGATGCCCATGCCCGTGAGCTCTTGTCGCTGCCGGTCTCGCCGCTCGGCGATCCAACCGCGATAGGTCTCCATCGCTTGGCGGTCCGAGGTATCGAGAAGAAGTCTTCGGGTCGACTCGGCGTCTTCGAGCACAACGAGCCCGATGGGTGGCAGGTACCCTTCGCGGGGATCGGCGATGACCACGGAGATCAGATCGTGTTTCCTCGCGGCGACGCGCAGAGGCTTGTCGAAGCCCGAGTCGAGATAGTCGGAGAGCAGAAAGACGACCGCGCGCTTGCGCGTAATGCGGTTCAGGTACTCGCAGGCCCGCGCGATGTTGGTGCCGCTACCCCTGGGCTCGAAATATAGTAAATCGCGGATCACGCGCAGTACGTGTGCTCTCCCCTTGCGTGCGGGCACGTACATTTCGACGTCGTCGGTGAATACGATCGCGCCCACGCGATCGTTGTTCTTGATGGCGCTGAAGGCTAACAGTGCACCCATTTCCGCGGCGACCTCTCGCTTGAAACGCGATCTCGTGCCGAAATCGGACGATCCGCTGGCGTCGAGCACCAGAAGTACGGTGAGCTCTCTCTCCTCGGTGAACTTCTTGACGTGAAGCGTTCCGGTGCGGGAGGTCACGTTCCAGTCGATGGTGCGGATGTCGTCTCCCATCTGGTACTCGCGCACCTCGGAAAACTCCATGCCGCGGCCCTTGAAGATGCTGTGATACTCGCCGGCGAGCGCATCCGTCACCAGGCGCCGAGTCTGGATCTCGATGCGACGTACTTTCTCGAGAACCTCGCGAGGAAGCATGACCGACCGAAGCAGGAAGGCTAAGGCACCTCCACGGTGTCGAAGATGCGCCGAATGATCTCTTCCGGCTCGACGTTCTCGGCCTCCGCCTCGTAGGAGAGGATGATGCGGTGGCGCAAGACGTCGGGCCCGACCGACTTCACGTCCTCGGGTGTGACGTAGCCTCGCGAGCGAATGAAGGCGTGAGCCCGCGCCGCCTGGGCGAGATAGAGCGTCGCCCGCGGGGACGCCCCGAACTCGACCAGCGGCCCGATGTCGAGACCGAGCTCGGCGGGCTCTCTCGTGGCAAAAACGACCGACAAGATGTATTCCTTGATGCGCTCGTCCATGTAGACCTCTTCGACGACCCTTCGCGCGCGCAGAACGTCCTCGGCCTCGACCACCCGAGAGGCTCGGGGCTGGTCCTCTCTCGACATGCGCTCAAGTATCTGGCGCTCTTCCTTCCGGTTGGGATACTGGAGCTTGAGCTTCAGCATGAACCGGTCGATCTGAGCTTCGGGAAGAGGATAGGTGCCTTCCTGCTCGATGGGATTCTGCGTTGCCAGCACGACGAAGGGCTCGGAAAGCGCGTAGGTCGTATCCCCGATCGTCACCTGGCGCTCCTGCATCGCCTCGAGGAGCGCACTCTGCACCTTGGCGGGAGCACGGTTGATCTCGTCGGCGAGGAGGAAATTGGTGAATATCGGTCCTTTCTTGGGGACAAATACACTTTCCTTCTGATTGTAGATGAGCGTTCCGACGAGGTCGGCGGGGAGCAGGTCGGGCGTGAATTGAATGCGCTGGAACCGCGCATGGATCGCGTCGGAAAGGCTTCGTACCGCGAGCGTCTTCGCGAGGCCGGGAACGCCTTCGAGCAAGACGTGTCCGCGACTCAGGACTCCGATGAGCATGCGGTCGAGCATGTCCTTCTGCCCGACGATGACCTTGGAGAGCTCGGACAGAAGCGTTTGCACGAAGGCGCTTTCCGCCTTGACCCGCTCGTTGATCGCGTCGATTCCGGTCTCCATGGCGCTCGCGGATTATAGCAATTGACGAAACACGGACAGGGGAGTATGTTCGGTAGCTAGCTGCGCAAACGCTATGATGATCTCAACGGAACGGACAGGCTTTCCCTGGGATGAGCGCAGCGTCGACAGACGGCCGACACGGCCGCTTTCGGATCTCTCGACTGTAGACTTTCGCCCGTGGACGGAGGCTCCGACTCGACCGTTCGCGGCGGAGCCTCTCGAGGCCTCTTCGACAGGCCGGAAAGGATTCGACTCATGAAGGACGCTCTCCGCACCGCCCTGTCGGTGCTCCTGCTCGCGACACCCGCCATCGCCGCGGAATCGGGCTCGAACCTCGGCGCGATCGACTTCCCCAACTCGGGTGCCGCCGAGGCTCAAGACGCCTTCCTTAGAGGGGTAGCCGCTCTGCACAGCTTCTGGTACGAGGAGGCGGCCGAGGCTTTCCAGAACGCGCAGGAGATCGATCCTGCCTTCGCCCTGGCTTATTGGGGCGAGGCCATGACCTACAACCATCCCCTCTGGTCAGAGCAAGATATCGCGTCGGCACGATCGGTGCTCAGACGTCTCGGCGACACGCGGACGGAACGAATCGACAAAACGCCGACGGAGCGCGAGCGTATGTACCTCGAAGCGGTGGAGGAGCTGTACGGTGAGGGAGACAAGCTCGACCGCGACCGCGCGTACGAAAAGGCGATGGCTCGGTTGCACGAGAAATTCCCAGAGGACACGGAGGCGGCGGCCTTTCACGCCCTTTCCCTTCTGGGGCTCGTGCGGCCAGGAGAGCACGGCTTCTTTCGCCAGATGAAGGCGGGCGCGATCGTGCTCGACATTTTCCAGAAGCATCCCGATCATCCGGGGGCGGCCCACTACGTCATCCATTCGTTCGACGATCCCGAGCACGCTCCCCTGGCGCTACCCGCCGCCAATCGCTACGCCGAGATCGCGCCCGAGGCCCATCACGCCCTTCATATGCCCTCTCACATTTTCGTCCAGCACGGCATGTGGGACCGGGTCGCGCAGTCCAACCTCGAATCCTACAACGCCTCGGCGAAATGGGCCGAGAGCAAGGGCCTTTCGATCGAAAAGCGTGATTACCACAGCCTGCAATGGCGTGCCTACGCGAATCTCCAGCGCGGAGTCTGGGACGAAGTCCTCGACTCGGTGAAGATCGTGGAAGACGCGGCGAAGCAGACGCAATCGACCCGGCTCGAGCGAATCCGCTCGTCGATGGAAGCCACCTACCTCATCGAGACCGGCCGTTTCGGCTCCGTCGCGCTTCCCGAGGGTGACGACGATACCAGTCGATACAGCTCGACGGCCAACATGATTCTGGCGGCCGGCATGGGCGCGGCGCAGGCCAACGACGCGGATCGTGCAGCAGAAGCCGCGACCCGCATGGCGAAGCTACGCGCCGAGGCCGAAGGCCGGGCCGACGATTACGCCGCGAAGAACTACGCGATCATGGAGCACGAGCTCTCCGGCCTCGCCGCCATGGCGAGGGGCGAGACCGACGCCGCCCTTTCCCATCTCGCCAAGGCGGCCTCGATCGAAGAAGAGCAGGATCCGCCCTCGGGGCCAGCCTATCCCATCAAGCCGTCGCACGAGCTCTATGGGGAGCTGCTTGCCAAGGCAGGGAGGCACGAGGACGCAGTCCGGGAATTTCAGACGAGCCTGCAGAGAATGCCCAACCGCACGGCGTCGCTTCTCGGCCTCGCGCGCTCGTCCAAGCAATTGAAAGACCAGGACACGGCAACGCGATGCTACGAGATGCTCGAAACGTTCCTGCGTGACGCCGATCCCGATGTTCCCTTCCTCGAGGAGGTACGCGGCTTTCAGGCGGCCACTGAAGATCGCTGATCGCGTCGGTCGGGGCGGAGGAAGTGCCGTGAGATATCGATTGGTGTTGGTGTTCCTGGCGTTGGCGGCCGGTGCGGTCGCCCAGCAGGCCGACCGCGCCGCGAGCGAGATGGCGACCGGGGCAACGCACCTCTTGTCGGCGCTCACCGACGAGCAGCTATCCCTGGCGAACCTGCCCTTCGCCGGTGAAGAGCGTACCAACTGGCACTACATCCCGCGCGATAGGAAGGGCGTTCCGTACAAGATCATGACCCCGGCCCAGCGAAAGCTCGCTGACTCGCTCCTCGCGAGCGGCCTCAGCCAAGGGGGCATGCGGAGAGCGCTCGAGATCATGTATCTCGATCAGATCCTGTTCGAGAAGGAAAGGCGGGACATCCGCGACCCCGACGCGTACTACTTCACCGTTTTCGGCGAGCCATCGGCATCGGGAAAGTGGGGCTTTCGCGTCGAAGGACACCACCTGTCGCTCAATTTCAGTCTTCGCGACGGCGAGGTCGCATCCTCCTCACCGGCGTTCATGGGAGCAAACCCCGCCATCGTTCCCGAGGGCTCGCACAAGGGTATGCGAGTTCTCGCCGAGGAAGAGGTCCTCGGCCGTGCACTCTACGACACCTTGGCCGATCGCCGCGTCCTCATCGACGTCGAAGCGCCGCGCGACATCGTGACCGAAGCGTCGCGACGGGCCGAGATCGGCGAGCCCAAGGGCGTTGCCTACGCGGACATGACTCCCGAGCAGAAGGAAGCCGTGCTGCAGCTCATCCGGCTCTACGCTCACCGAATGCGGTCCGATCTCGCCGAGCGCGAGCTCTCACGCATTGCCGACCGAGGGCTCGATGCGATTCATTTCGCCTGGGCGGGTGGCGCGGAGCCCGGCGAGCCCCACTACTACCGCATTCACGGACCGACCTTTCTCGTCGAGTACGACAACACCCAGAACGACGCAAATCACATCCACACGGTCTGGCGCGATCTGGAAGGGGATTTCGGCGACGTGGATCCTTTGACGGATCACTATGCCCGAAGTCCGCACCATCGCCACCTTCACGTCTCGGTGAGCGCAAAACCGTCCACTCCAGATGACAGGCCCACGGAGCCCATCCGCCGTTAACCGACGATTCTGCTTACAGTTACGCCCTCAAATTCCATCTGGCACGAAGGCTGCTAACTCTCCGTCTCGTGGAGGAGAACATGAGCGGAAACACGAAATGGCTGCTTCTCGCTTCGATGATCGCCGTGGTCGGGCTCGGCTGCGCGCAGAAAACCGTCAACGACGTCCTAGCCGATCCGTCGCGCTACGCTCGGAAGAACGTCGCCCTCGAGGGCCAGGTCGTCGAGAGCTTTTCGGTCGCCGGCAACGGATTCTATCGAATCGAGGACCCGACGGGACGGCTGTGGGTCTTTTCGAATCGAGGTGTTCCGCGTAAAGGCGCTCACGTGCGTGTGAAAGGGAAAATCCACGACGGGTTCGATTTGACGTCCCTCGAAGGATTCGTCAAGCTGCCCGAGCCGATCAAGGAACGGATCGAGACTGGCCTCCTGATGGTCGAGTCCTCCCACAAGGCCGCAAGCTGATTCAAAAAAAAGAAACGCAAGGGCGCATGGCCGCGGCGTTCGACGCAAAGAAGGGGTCCCTTGTCCTTTCCTTTGCGACTCCCGCGACTTGGCGCCTTTGCGTTCTTCTCGCAAATCTAATGCGTACTGAAGTCTCCGTCGCTAGAAACGAAGTCCAACGCCGAACGAGACCTCGACGTTATGGATCCGAGCATCGCTGTCGGCAAGGCCGATGAGCCCACCGACGAAACCGAGACCGAAGTCGCCTAGACCGAAAGTCGTGACGTGATCGCGGACGTCGAAACGAAGCCCAACCCTCGCTACGTTGAACAAGACACCGCCGCCGAAGTTGTAGCCGAACTTGCTCTTGTCGAGACTTGCGAAATCCGCGATGTTGAAGTCGAAATAGTGGAGCCCGAAGCCTCCCGTCACGAACGGACCCACCGGTCCCGGCAGGACGATAACCAGCAGGTTGGCCTCGGCGTAAAAAACGTTCGACGTCACTTCGGGCGCCCCGCCAAAGACGCCGCCCGTCAGGTTCGCCCGGCTGTAGGCGATGGTCCCCTCGAAGCCGAAAGGAAACCCGTAGCTCCCGACCCGCGCGCCGAAGATCGGGCTGTTCTCGAAGGCGGTCTGCAGGTCGAAACTGGGATCGCTCAAAACGGTGATGTTGCCTCCCGTGCTCGCCCCTCCGAAAACGAAAAGCGCGGCATCGGCCCGAACCTCCGCAGCGGTCGCGAGTATGAGCACCGAGGTCGCTACCAAACCTAGCCTTCGCATGGGTTCTCCCTTGTCGCCTGGAAGAGCCTATCACCTCACGCCTCCGGTAATGAGCAGATGTTTGCACACCAACCTGATTCTGTGATATTTCCACTCGGGGACGTGGACCGGGAGGGGCCCGCCCCATGCCAAAAAACGAGGTGAGTCTTCCGATGGCACAACGAGACATACCCGAAACAATCGAACACAATTTCACGAGACGCAGCTTCATCAAAGGGGTGATCGCAGGAGGGGCGGCAACATACTCCGCGGGATACCTGTTTCGAGGAGGCGCGCTCTCCGCGCAAACAAGCGCTCCGGGATCGGTCGAGCGCCTGATTACTCTGAGAGTCAATGGCCAGGAGCGGCGCGTGGACGTCCTCAAACAGGAGACGCTCGCGATGACGCTCCGTTACAAACTGGGTCTTACCGGCACGAAACTTGGTTGTGATCGCGCCGAGTGTGGGAGCTGCACCGTGCTCATCGATGGCGTCACCCACTATTCGTGCTCGGTTCTTACCCATTCGGTAAGGGGCAAGGAGATCACGACGATCGAAGGTCTCCAGGCAGAGGACGGAACGCTGCACCCTGTCCAGCAGGCCGTCGTCGATGGGGCGGGCTTCCAATGCGCGTTCTGCGCGCCGGGTTTCATCATGAGCATGGTGGCGATGGTCGAGTCGAACTCGCACCCCACCCGTGCCGAAGCCGCGCAGGCGCTATCGGGCAACCTCTGCCGGTGCTGTGACTACAACAAAATTCTGGACTGCGCCATGAGCGCGGCGGAATACTCGCGGAGGAGCTAAGGTGGCTGGAAAGCTTTTTGGAACCGATTACACGCCGCCCGATCTCGTTGCGAAAGTGACGGGAAAGGCCAAGTATGCGGAAGACTTCCGGGCCGACGGCATGCTCTTCGCCAAGTTGTTTTTGAGCCCCATGCCTCACGCCCGGGTGAGAAACATCGATACCCGAGCCGCTCTCGCGATGGAGGGGGTGGAGGCGGTCCTGACCGCCGACGATCTCCCCGCAGCGGACAATCCTCTCGACGAGAATGCGCTGACGAACGAACCTCTCTATCAGGGCGAGCCCATCCTCGCCGTGGCCGCCGTCGACGAGGCCACGGCGGCGGCGGCGATCGAGAAAATCAAGGTGGACCTCGAGCCTCTCCCCTTCGTCATCGATCCCCTCGAAAGCCTCCGTCCTGGAGGTCCGAACGCGAGAGTCGGCGGCAACACGATGAAGGAGCGCACCGACCTCGTCGAGCTCAAATGGACCGAGGCCGACTTTCGTGAAGCCGGCGAGCAACTCCCCATGGGTCAGGCCGAGGAGGAATGGGAAGTCGGGGACGTCGAGAAAGGCCTGGAGGAGGCGGACTACGTAATCGACGAGACGCTCTTCCACCAGTCCCAGACGCATCACCCGCTCGAGCCCCGAAGCTGCATGGCCTACTGGCAAAACGACAAGCTATACATCCACCCGTCGACCCAGAGCACACAGCGCACTGCTCCGGTCGTCGCCCGGATGGTCGGCGTCGATCCGAGTCAGGTAGTCCTGATCGCGGAATATTGCGGAGGAGGATTCGGGAGCAAGATCGCCGGCACGATCAACATGGCTATTCCGGCGCTGCTCTCGAAGAAGGTCAATGGACGCCCGGTGATGCACCGTGTGAGCCGCGCGGAGGAGAACGCCTTCGGTCGCGCCCGTCCGGGCTTCCAGGGACGTGTGAAGATGGGTTTCAAGAACGACGGCCGCGTGACGGCCATCGACCTTTACATCGTGCAGGACAACGGGCCTTACGGCCGGCAGGGGGACATGGGCTCGGCGAGCCGCTGCGCGTCGATCTACTACACCCCCGCAAACATGCGCTTTCGCGGCGTGAGCGTACTCACCAACACGCCGCCGCGGGCGGCGCAGCGAGCGCCCGGCGGGGTCCAGATCACCGCGATGCTCGAGCCTCTCATCGACAAGGCGGCGAAGCACCTCAACATCGATCGGATCGCCATCCGCAAACTGAATGCTCCGGACAACAACTCGCTCTACGGCTCCAACCAGCACGGACTGACATCCGCCTACGTGCGCGAGGCGCTGGACAAGGCCGCGGAGCTAGTGAATTGGAGCGAGTACAAACAGCAGAGCGGCCAGGTCCATGGCACCAAGGTGACCGGAGTGGGCGTGGCGCTTTCGACCTACGTCGCCGGAAGCCGCGGCTTCGACGGAATACTGGTCATCAAGCCGGACGGCAAGCTCTATGTTCATCAGGGAATCGGAAACCTCGGGACCCACTCGTTCTCCGACACGGCGCGGGTGGCGTCGGACATCCTCGGTATGCCGTGGGAGAGCACCGTCGTTCTCTGGGGAGACACCTCCAAGCACCTCCCCTACTCGAGCGTCCAGGCCGGCAGCCAGACGACGCACGCTCACACGCGAGCGAACCACGCGGCGGCAATGGATCTGAAGCGCAAGCTCCAGGAGATCGCGGCCCAGGATCTCGGGGGCTCGCCCGAGGGTTACGAGGTAGGTGACGGGCGGGTCTTCGCAAAATCCAACCCCGGTCGGGGAATGAGCCTGGTGCGAGCTGCCGAGCGTGCCATCGAGCTCGGCGGGCGGTTCGATGGCCACGAAGTCGCCGAGGATCTCAATGAGGTAACAAAGATGTCCGTCGCGGCTCTCGCGGGACAGGGGGTCCTCGGTGCCGCCAAGGACAACTACGGAGGCGAAGGAGACCTCTGGTCGTTCGTTGTCGGCATCGCCAAGGTCGAAGTGGATCGCGAGACTGGCGTCGTCTCCATCACGGATTACGCCGCGGTGAGCGACGTGGGCAACGTCATGAACCCCAGGGGTTTGAGCGCCCAGGTCCATGGTGGGTCGGTGCAGGGGTTCGGCCTCGCCATGAGTCAAAAATGGATCTACGATCCGAGATGGGGGGTCGCGTCGACCCATCGCCTCTACACCGCGAAGCCGCCCAGTATTCTCGACGTCCCGCTCGAGATGAAGGCGGGCTCGGTCGAGATCCCGGATCCTCAAACGCCCGTCGGAGCCAAGGGAATCGGCGAAGCGCCTTTCGGCGCCGGTTGCGCGGCGGTGCTCTGCGCGATCCAGGACGCCATCGGCGAGCTCGACCTGAAGCGTTCGCCGATGATGACCGACCTCATCCTCAACCAGCTCGAGCACCGGGCTCAGCCTTTCAAGGTCCTCGCGACCCACGTGTAAGGTTCAAGGAGAACGATCATGGCCGTGATTCACGATACGATCCAAGCCTTCGAGCTCTTCCAGCCGTCGAGTATCGAAGAGGCTCTGGCGCTCAAACGCCGTTACGGCAAAACCTCCTGGACGTTCGCGGGCGGGCTGGACAGCCTCGACTGGTTCAAGGATCGGATCAAACGCCCCGAAGCGGTAATCGACCTCGGGTCCATCGAAGAGCTGAAGGGGATTCGCTCGACGGCCGATGGCATCGAGATTGGGGCGATGACGACGCTCACCGAGATCGTCAACAACGCCGACATCCGCGATCGGTTCTCGCTTCTGAGCGACGCCGCGGCAAAGGTTGCCACCCCGCAGATCCGAAATCAGGGCACGATCGGCGGCAACCTCGCGCAGGACACTCGCTGCTGGTACTACCGCGGCGGCTGGCCCTGCTATCGAGCGGGGGGCAACATCTGTTATGCCGACACGCCGACGTCGATCAATCGCGAGCACGCCCTGTTCGAGGCCAACCGCTGCGTAGCGGTGAACGTGTCGGATACCGCGCCGGCTCTCATTGCCCTCGACGCCCAGATCGTCATTCGTAACTCGAGCGGGGAGCGAGTAGTCGACGCCGAGGATTTCTTCACGGTTCCGGCGATAGACATTCGTCGGATGACGATTCTCGAGCCCGGGGACCTCGTCACCGCAATCCGCATTCCCAACACCTGGGCGGGAGCCGCTTTCTACTTCGAGAAGGTTCGTGATCGCCAGGCGTGGGATTTCGCTTTGGTAGCCGTTGCCGCAGCGATCAAGCTCTCTGGCACCACGATCGACGACGTTCGCCTCGTGGTGAACGCGGTCGGACCGAGGCCGCTTCGGTTGACGGACGTCGAGCGCCAGCTCAAGGGCCAGCCTCACAGCGAGGACGTCGCCGAAGCCGCGGGCGAGCTGGCATTGCTGGGTGCTCGCCCCTTGCATCACAACGCCTTCAAGATTCCCCTGATGCGAAACCTCGTCAGACGGGCGATCCGGGACGTGGAGGCCTAGGATGAGTTTCTTTCAGTGGGAGCTCAATCCCTGGGGTCAGGAGGTCCTCACCCGGATTTCCTGGGATCTCTTTTGGCTTTCGGTCGTCCTCGGTGCGCTTTTCATCGTCGCGCATCTCGCCTACCGCGCGAGGCATAAGCCTGCTGAGGCGGTGGTAACGACGGGCGGGTCAGCGACCGCCGGGGTGCCCGACAAGGTGCAAAGGCACTCGCTGGCTTCGCGGCTCTTTCACTGGGTCATGGCCGTAACCGTGTTCGTGCTGCTGGTGACCGGATTCTTTCCGGTGCTGGGAATACAGTTCAACTGGGTCCTGATCCACTGGGTGGCCGGAATCGCCTTCATCGGCTCGGTCCTGTTCCACATCGTCCACGCCTCGTTCTGGATGAACCTACGTGACATCTGGGTGAGCGCGGCGGATTGGCGGGAGTTTCAACAGGAGATTCGGCACGCCCTGGGTAAGGGAGAGCCACCGCCCAAACCGGGAAAGTACCCTGTGGACCATCGCCTCTTCCACCATATGACGGTCCTCGCCGGCTTCGGTGTCATGCTGACCGGGTTGTTCATGATGGTGCGAATCGAGACGCCTTTCTTCACCAGAAACCCCTATTTGTTCTCGGATGGCACTTGGGGGCTCATCTACGTCGTTCACGGGCTTTCCGCCGTGGGGCTCGTCGGCATGATCATGGCTCACGTCTACTTCGCGGTTCTGCCGGAGAAACGCTGGCTTACCCTCGGCATGATCGCCGGCTGGATCAGCAAGGAGGACTTCCTCGCCAATCACGATCCCAAACGCTGGGCGGTGAGCAAGAAGGCCGAGCAAGGTTAAAGTAATCCCCCTCTCCATACTGTGAGCGTGGAGAGGGGATTTTTCTGTCTCATCCATGTCCATCGAAGAGCTCAAAAGACGCATCGACGTCATCGAAGAGGCTTACGAGTTCATGCTGGCTTACGCGGCTCAGGGGCTCGAGGGCGACGAGGCATCGAGAACGGGCGGCCAGCTCAGGGACTTCCTCGCCAAGAGCGACAGTGCCATGGACGGGCTTGCCGCCGTCTTTCGTCAGGTAGTTTCGAGCCAAGGGCTCGAGCCGAGAACCAGCTTCGATGGATTCATCGATGTTCTCGAGCAAGACACCTCCAGGGCCCGGGCAGCCGTCAGACTCACTCTCGACCAACCTTCCATCAGCTCCCAGCTCGTCGACAACCTCAACGCATCCCTCCACGTCAGAACTCTCCTTACCGACATCTTTCTCGTCGACGAGATCATCAAGAAGAGGCTTGCGGGAAAATAGCTCACCGCGCGATCCACTCCGTCATCGGGAACTGTCGTGATCCTCTTGTAGGCCAACGCGAGCAGACCAAATCTCCCCACCTCCTTGAAACGCAGGGAGGGGTGATGCGGATCCTGCTTGAGGTGTTCGTAGGCTCTGTCTGCGGTGCGTTGTCAGGCCGGAGCGAGTGATAGAGAGACCAGAAGTCGGAAGTGGCGCGGTGCTTCAAATGGGTTTGGTCTTGCCGGCAGCGTATTCGCGCAACGCTTCCTCCGAGAGGTCATCGAGTTTGCCGGCCTGGATGGCGTGCTCGAGTTGACGATCCCAGGCTGCCCAGTCAAACGCCAAGAACCACTCGCGAAACTCCGCAAGTTCTTCCGGGGAAAGTCCCTTGATCTCTTTCTCAAGTCGTTCGACTTTCCTCATCGAATCAGTTTAGCGCTGCCCTTCCAAAATCCGCCTAAAAGCTGGAATTAGGCTTCGCCCCGATTGAGGCTACTTCGTCGTTTCGACCAGGCTGATGTTTCGTCGGAGCCAATCGTTGACGATGGTCTCCCACGTCGGTTCCTTTCTCGGAAGCCAACGTCTGCAGGAACTCGCCGATGTCTTTCTGGAGGTAGACCGGTATCCTGGGTTCCAAATCCGGTTTGTAAAATTTGCCGCGCTCGCCCTTCGAGAAATCGTATTCTTCTTTCATGATTCTTTCTTTTTGTACTGCTTCGTCTCGGACTTTGTCGCCTTGCGTGCCGAGAAAATGCGGACCGAGCAAGTCTCCTTGTCCACGTTCGTAAACGCATGGTGCACCACTAACAGTGCACCTCCACTGTCGAGCCCGAGCGTGAGCCAGCGCTCCTCATCTTCGCTCATCGTCGAAAATTGGCAACGCGTTCCGGTCTCGAAAAACCGTGGCTGCGCGCTCGAAGGCCACATCGTGCTTCTTGACGTTACTCTCCGTCTTCGCGGAGTCCCAATCAAAATTGTACTGCACGGTGGCCACCGGCGTATGGTACCACCCCGTAGAAGCCTAACCAGCCGGTTAAGCCGCGGGCGGGCCTACTCAAAGAGAGCCTCGGGCCCGCACCGTCGGCTTCAACCGGAAGTTACGCGTCACCGGCCTTAGAATTTCAACGCTGAAGCACCCACACCGTTTTGATGTCGTGCGCGGTGACCCAGACAAGATCGCCCGCCACCCTTACGGCACCGCTGCCAGCAGGCGGGCCATAACGTTCTGTTACCCGATTAGTCGACGGGTCTATGACCGACAGCAGAATCTTCTTCGCCCGTACCCACACCTTCCCAGCTCCCGTGGCGATATCGCCGCCCGGCCCAGCGACATCAACCGGAATCGTCGCGGCGATGGTGTTCGAGGAGGGGTCAATCCGGCTTACTGAACCATCAGCCTGATTTAGTGTCCAGACAGCCCCCTCTCCGGCCGCAAGGAAACGCGGCGTTGGACCAACCGGGATCGTGGTAACAACGGTATTCGAAGCCGGATCGATTCGTTGCACGGAACCGCTGCCCTCAGCGGTGGGCGCTCCAGTGTTCGTGATCCATACCGAACCAAACCCGAACGCGGCTGCGTACGAATATGGGGCCACATGAACCCGCGCGATGATCTGGTTGGATTGAGGGTCGATTCGCGTCAGGATGCCCGCTTGGTCCGTGAGAAGCCACACAGAGCCGGCTCCAACAGCGATGCTGAGTTCACCTCTAGGATCAGCCAAGCCCGTTGGAATCACGGAGGTCACACGCGCAAGCTGGGGATCTATTCGATAAAGCGACGTGTTCTGACAATCTGCTACCCAGAGCGCCCCAAAACCAAATTCCATCGCGCCACACGGATTCGGAACCGGAACAGTTATCACCGGTGCAGGCTGGTCGCTCTCGAGCTTTTCGACACGCCCGCGGTTGGTAGCCCAGACCGCTGACCCGTCAGGAGCGAGGAAATCAACGAAACCGGGGACATCAAGGGTAACAATCGCCTCCTGCGCTATCGGCGTAACTGACTCCTGTGCCCACAGGAATGTCACACTCCCAATTGCAACCATGAATATCAGGTCGATTCTGAGCTGCAATGTGCCTCCTTTGAGTACGCGTAACAGTCAGTTAATGGTTCTTTATAGCTCTACTGAAGGTTTCCGTACAGTTGCGATAGACGACGTGGCCTCTCTCAGCGCCCGTTCTACCCGAGTGATGGTCGAAGGCCTGTCCTCCTTCGACATGCGGGGTTCGGCCACGCACTGATCTCGCTGCTACCTCGCGCATCGTGCGAGATAACATGGTCGGTCGAAATCTATTGAACATTCTATTCGATCGTCTCGTCCGCCCAGAACTACGCCAGCGCCTGTCGAACGGGCTGCGCACTCCGCAGCCTCCGCGGTTGAGGACGTGACAGAAGCTCATCGTCGCCTGCAAATCCTTGTGGCCGAGGAGCTCCTAGATCAGTGAGGTCCGAACGTTCACGGTCGAAAGTTACCTTGAAACCGGCGCGCACCTGCGTTTAGTATCTCCTCAACCCTAGGAGGTAAGGATGACGCGTTGGCTTCCCAGTCCCGGCAGGTCGAAGGTTCTCGCAGCAGTCACGTTCTCGACGGGTTTCGGTCTTTTCCTCGCGCCGGCGCGCGCTCAGGAGGACGAGAACAAGCCCGTCATCGAGTACCGTCAGAGACTCATGGTCGGGCAGAGGGCCAGCATGGCCTCGATGGCCGATATACTCAAGTTCAAGTTGCCGTACGACTCATCGCACTTCGTGGCGCACGCGAAGAACCTCGGCGAGCTCTCGGCACTCATTCCCGATGCCTTCGAGACGAAAATCACCGAGGGGTTGACCGACGCCAAGCCCGAAGTCTGGACGGGCTGGGACGACTTCGTGGCGAAGTCTAAGGCACTCCATGCAGCGAGTGCGAAGCTGCTCGCGGCCGCGGAGTCCGGAGACATGAAGGCGGTCCTGCCGGAGGTAACCGCCGTCAATAACGCCTGCCGCGCGTGTCACGATACCTACCGGAAGCCGGAGGAGGAGCGGTTCAAGAGGTAGAGGTTGAGCCTCATTCGCGTTCTTCCATGAAGACGACGGCTTTTCTGGGCCTCGGGCTTTCGATTTCGGGGCTTGTTGTCTCGAGAGCCCCCGGCCAGGACCCGGATGCGATTCGCCGGGGCGAGTACGTCTTGAGAGCGTCGGGTGGATGCGCATGCCACACCGATGCCGCGGGTGAAAGCGTCTCGTTCTCGGGCGGAAGGGCGATCAAGACCCCGTTCGGCACCATCTCCGGGACGAACATCACTCCGGACGAGGAAACAGGCATCGGACGATGGAGCGACGAGGATTTCCTACGAGCGATGCGGGAAGGGATGAGCCCTGAAGGGGAGCTCTACTATCCCGTGTTTCCCTACACGTCGTTCACCCGGATGACCGACGGCGACCTTCTCGATCTGAAGGCCTACCTCTTCTCGCTCCCGCCAGTGAAAAAGGAAAACCGGGAACCCGACTTCGGATTTCCGTACAACAGCCGTACGAGCGTGCGCGTCTGGCGGGGGCTCCACTTCGAGCCCCGGAGATTCGCTCCTGTTCCGGCGAGAAGCGATGAGTGGAACCGGGGCGCCTATCTCGTCGAGGCGGTGGCGCACTGCGGCGAGTGCCATACCCCGCGAACGTTCCTGGGCGCGGTGAACGAGGACCTGCGTTACGCGGGCTCAGTGGAGGGACCGGAGGGCGAGCTTGCACCCAACATCACTCCCGACGAGAAGACCGGAATCGGCAGCTGGTCGACGACGGACATCGTTTGGTTCCTGCAGACGAACCTCCTGCCGGATGGCGACGGAACCCAGGGGCTGATGGCAGAGGTCATCGACAAGGGCTACCGGCACATGGAGGAGTCCGACCTGAAGGCCATCGCCGTCTACCTGAAATCCCTCCCCCCCATCGAGAACGAGGTCAAGGCCGAATAGCGCTCGGGCCGATGACCCCGGGGCGCGTGCCATTCATTGCGCGATCCGCCTCGTCATCAGGAAACGTTCGTGATCCTCGAAGCCCATCTTGCGGTAGAGCTGCTGAGCGCGCTCGTTGTCACGCTCGACCTCGAGATGGAGTGCCCGAACGCCCAGCTCACGGCAGACGTCATCCATCATGGCGAAGGCGCGTTTACCCAGGCCGCGGCCTCGATACTCGGGCAGCACGTAGAGCTCGTCGACGAACGCATCGCGGCCATGGTATTCGAGGCTCCAGCCCAACGTCAGGATGAAATAGCCGACGATGCGATCCCGGTCGGTCACGATCCAAACGCGGCCGCGTGCCGGGTCCTCGAGCAGCCCCAGGAGCGCCCGGCGAGCCTGGTGTTCATCGAAGGGATAGTTCTCTTCCTCGTAGAAGCGCGACACCAGGGAGAGCAAGGCGCCCGCTTGGGCCACCGTCGCCGGCTCGATGGCGATCTTCGTCATACGACCCAGTGGCAGGCGGCTATTGCTCGGAGCCAGCTCCGGTCGTGGACAGGAAGTCTGCCCAGAGAGTCGGCTGTGAGATCTCGAGTCGAGAGCCCGCAGGGAGCCGAAGGGGCGTCTCGAGTACATACTTCTCGCGCCATGCCGGCTCGTAGCGCTCGATGAAGAGAAGTCGCTCGGAGGACCCATCGGGGAGGACCGCATCGACGCGGAAAGGCTCCTCTGCCCCGGAAAGATCGGGGTAGAGAGCTACGAGTGAAGAGCCATCAGTCAGCTCGTAGCTGTGAGTTTCGATGCAGACGGATTGGATCGGCTCGACCTCGGCGGCGAACGTGATGCCCAGTCGCGTGCGGTCGGTGAGCCTCTTGCCGTCGTCCGTCCATCCTTTCACGTAGACGATCTCGAGCGCAAGGCTCTCACCTGCCGCGAGAAGGATGCCGCTTCCCTCGGGGTAGGAAACACTCCGCTGATCCGGCAGCCAGGTCGCGAGTGGAGCCCGGCCCTCGCAAGCTGAGCCTCGGAAGATGGTCGCCCTGCGCACGATGGTGGGAAGTCCAGGCTGTACGATGAACGTCGTGGCCAAACGCGACCCGGCGAGGTTCGTCGGCAGTGCGACGCACGCGGTCTTCTCGAACTCATCTTCCGCGA
Organism: Vicinamibacteria bacterium; assembly: GCA_035457705.1. Lineage (GTDB taxonomy): Bacteria > Acidobacteriota > Vicinamibacteria > Marinacidobacterales > SMYC01 > DASPGQ01. The sequence continues at coordinate 56,431 of DATIBD010000046.1, read as the reverse complement.
GCACCACCTCGGTACCAGAGTCTAGCCACAGTTGCGGCTCAATTGCGGCCGGAGCGTCCCGCTCGAGCTCGAAGTCAGCGGGCAGCTCGCCCCGAGGTGTCTGCCCGACCGCCCAGTCGATGACGATATCGATCTCCTCGGCGGTGAGGCTTCTCTCGTGGCGGAAGGCTCCAATCCCGTCGGCCGGAAGCCATGGAGGCATCGTCTGCTGCAACAACTGCATCTTGATGGCGTTCGCCCAGGGAACGGCTTCCTGGTAATCCAGAAGCGACATGGGCGCGATCCCCTCGGCACGATGGCATCCGCCGCAATGCCGCAAGAAGATGGGCCGCACGTGCTCGCTGTAAGTGTATCGTGACGGGTTGGCTTCGTGAGCACCGACAGGCTCGGAAGACGCAAGAAATGCTGCAACCAGAGCGAGCTTAGCGCGCATGAGCCGCCTCTAGCTCCTGGATCGCCTCCTCGAACAACCGATAGGCGGACTCCACTTCGATCCGGTTCCCCAGGTCGCCATAGGTATCGAGGAGCCAGGCGGCGCGGACAAGCTTCTTCGCGGGAAAGCCGACCCGCTCCGGCTCCTTCTCGTTCAGCGCCAGCACGAGCTCTTTCGCCTCGAGCGCCGGAATGTAGAGGTCGGGCCAGTTGCCTCGGCGGATGAGCTCCTTCACCCGCTTGTCGCGGTCCATGATCTCCTGGAAGATACCGTCGGCGGTTTCTGGAATGCGAAACTCGGGAAGCGCCAGACGTACGGCATCCACGTCACCCTGGAAAACGAAATCGAAGCGGGCCTCGTCTTCGTGCGCGCCAGGCAAGCGCGCGTTGACGACGACCTCCGCCGGGTAGCTCTCCGGCGGCGGAAGCGATGCCGTGAGAAAATCGCCGCCGCTTGCCGGCGAGAGCTTTCGCGTCTCGATCCGAGCCTCGAACGGCGCGGCATCGATGGGACGCGTGAAGTCATCGTACAGATAGAGTCGAAACGTCCCGTCGTCGTCGAGCGTACCTTCGAGGTGATGGAACCCGTCGGGCGCCATGAAAAGGATGCCCCCGTGCTTGGGGTTGTGGTCGCCGTGGGCCATGGGAACGCTCCGCATGGCCATCGACGATCCATCCGGGCACGCGCCGGGGAGGCTCGAGACCTGCTCGGGGCTGTTCTCGCAATACCACTGGAGCTCTCGAGTCGTGGCGACGAGATCCATTTTGCAAATCGGGCAACTGCCCGCTTCCTCCTCGTCGATGTGAGGGTGCATCGGACAGGAATAGCTCGGCACGAGGATCCTCTGGACCATTTCGCGCTGGCACACCGGGCAAGCGGCGGGTGACGTCGCCTGCTCGTCGCGATGCACCGGGCATAGATACACTTCGTACGACTCGCGGTCGATAGCTCCCGTTTGAGCCACCAGCATCACCCACAGCGAGACGGACGCGAGGCTCATGACACGTCATTCTACCGCACGGCGTTATCGGCTCGTCAGATTGACGACGATCGCGCTGCAGGCACGGACGAGATTTTCCGGCGTGATCAGAATCTCGTTCCCCCACTCTCCGGCGCCCACGCCGAGCAGGGCCTCCTCGGTCAGCTCTCGATCGAGAAACGACCGGAAGCCTCGCGGCTGCCAGTGAAACGGCGGCACCGAGCCGACCTCGTAGCCCGTGACTTCTTTGACGACTTCCGGCTGCGCCATCTTGATATTCCGATCACCGATGGCCTTCTTGAGGTGGCCGGACCGCGCGCTTCGGTCGCCCCCCACCATCACGAGAACGCGCTCGCCCTTCCCCGACTCGAAGAGGAGCGTCTTCACCATCTGGTGCTCACGGAAGCCAAGAGCCCGGGCGACGTTTGCCGCGCCCTTCTCGGTCGCGAACGGGAAAGTCCTCACTTCGTAAGGGATGTCGTGCTCGTCGAGAAAGGCGTGCGCGGGGAGCTTCATCTTGGACCCGAACCTCCATTCTATGTCGAGAGTCTTGCGCGATCTGCGCGGGAACGCAATGGGTCGGCGGTCTGCTATCATGTGGTCCGCGAGGTCGAACCGACCTCGGGGCATGCCGCGAAGAAGCCAATTGCCGCCTCGTTCGAAGCCGAGACTCGTCCTGAGTCCTCGCGAGGAGCCGCCGTTTCCCGTCGACGCGTTCGTCGAGGAGGAGGATTCGTACCTGTCCCTCAGCTCCGAGCCGCGTCTGGAGCTGCCCGGCGAGCATCCGGTTCGAGTCATGACCCGCGCTCACGCAGCCGTCGAGATCGAGCCCGGTACCATCGTCGTGCGCCCGGGAAAGCCTCTGTTGCTCCTTGCCATCGTCCACCGGCTCCACGAAAACCCGACGTGGCGAGAGACCTGGATCGCCGAAGCAGTGCGCAGCCTCCGCAAGGAAGTCGAGCGCCGTCGAATCCGCGCACTCGCGACACCGTTACTCGGCACCGTTCATGGCAAGATGAACGCCCAGCGATCTTTCGAGCTCCTGAGCTCATTTCTCATCGAGAAAGTCGTTCTCGAGCGTGTGTGGATCGTGAGACCCGCGCTGGCAATGCTAGAAAGGGAATGACTGGCAAGCAAGAGCTGAGAGAACGCGTGTGGAAGCGTATGGAGGAGATGAGAGTGGGCCGCTTCCCCGGAACGCGCGGCCGAATCCCGAACTTCATAGGGGCTGAGCGCGCAGCGGAGCGGCTCGAAGAGCTCGACTCCTGGCGCAAGGCGGGCCGGATCAAGGCGAACCCGGACTCGCCGCAGGCGCCGGCTCGAAAACGCGCGCTCCAAGCGGGTAAGGTCGTCTACATGGCCGTTCCCCGCCTCCGGGACCGGGCCTGTTTCATCGAGCTCGATCCCGCGAGGCTCACCGACCTTCACAAGGCTTCGAGCATCAAGGGCGCTTTCCAGCTCGGCCGGCCGCTCGCCCTGGACGCCGTCGAACCGATCGACTTCGTGCTCTGTGGCTCGGTGGCCGTGACCCGAGACGGGCGAAGGCTGGGCAAGGGTGGAGGCTTCTCCGACCTCGAGTTCGCCCTGTTGATGCAGGCGGGAAAACTGTCGCAGGACACACCCATCGTTACCACCGTGCACCCGGTCCAGATCGTCGCCGAGGTTCCCGCCGTTGAACACGACTTTCGGCTCGACCACATCGTCACGCCCGACGAAACCATCCGCTGCAGACGCCCCAAGAAACAGCCACGCGGTATTGACTGGGAGCTTCTGGGTGAGGAGAAACTTGCGGCAATCCCGATTCTCCAGGTTCTGAGATCGCGAGCGGCCAGCGCAGGGAAGAAGTAGCCTGCGGGCGCCGTCGAGCGCTTCGCGTGGCGGCAGGAATAATCTTGTCCCGCTAATCCAGAGGTCGCTGCCAAACCGCGTGGCCGACGAAGAACGGGCCCATCTTCTCCATGAATTCCGACGTCTGGCGCGTGCGCCGCATCCTCTGTACGAGATGCGAGAGTGGATGGAGCTCTCTTCCCACGAGTCCGATCACGAACTCGTTGTCGTGGGCGTCCAGGCCGTGACAAGCGAGGCGGATATCATGAGCGAGGTCTTCCTCTCCGTACAGCCTTCCAATCCCACCGTGCTCACGAAGTATGCTCTTTTGCTCCTCGTCGGGAAGCGCGTTGAAGGGCCCGACCCGCCGTAGCGGATACCAGACCGCCCACCGCCAGTCGGGATTTCGTGTATTGCGTCTCGGCTTTTGGAGAAGCCAGTCTTCCAGGTCCGGCTCGAATCCGCTCGAATAGGTTCGCCCCAGCATGGTGAGCTCCGGACGAAATCGCATCGCGCGGAAGGGCTCGGCGTTCAGGACCGGATGCGCCCGGGTGACGAGCTCGACGGGATCCTCGGTCATGGTGAGGATTCCGATGCCTCGGGGATCGTTGACGTCGGCATAGACGACGGCTTCGAGCCCGCTCCGTTTCACGGGCTCCACGGCTTTCTCGAAAGCCAGGCAGTCGGTGAAAACCTGAAGCTGCATGAACAGCCGTCGATCGCAGGTTCGGGAGGAGCCGTCGCGATCCAGGCCATGCTCGAGTACGTCCACTTTGCGTTCCATCCGTGAAGTGCTCATACCGGTGATTCTAGAACAGGAGCCGTCAATTCTCACGGTCGACCCCATCGAGCCGCGCCTAGGCTCGAGCCATCAGCTTTCGTTTTCGGATAGCATTACGACCTTGGTCCACCGCGCTCGTCCCGACGAAATACGCGTCGGGATCCACGGGCCGCCAGGAGCGGAGGAGACGTATGCGACTGGGTGTCATCGGAGAGAGTCTGATCGAACGAATCGTCCTTCGAACCAACATGGCGCCGGACCCGCTGGCGGAGACGCAGATCGCCTACAGCATGGCGCGTTCGATCATGGCGGGAGTAAAGCTCGGGCTGTTCGATTCCATCGGCACGGAAGCCAAGACGGCGGCGGAAGTGGCAGCGCTTTGCGGGACCGACGAAGAGGCGACGACAAAACTCATGAACGCGCTCGTCGGCTGCCGGTATCTTCGGCACCGGGACGGGCAATACGAGCTGGCTCCGAAGGCCCGCAAGTGGCTGCTCAGAAGCTCGCCCCACTCGATCCGCGACAAGCTGCTGTTTCAGTATGACGAATGGGATATCGTGTCGAAGTACGAAGAGTACATCGCGAGTGGGCAACCGCTCGAAATACACCGTTCGCTCACGGACCGATTGGAGTGGAATCGATACCAGCGAGGTATGCGGGCGCTCGCGTCGATCTCCGCCGAGGAGGTCGCCGCACGCCTTCCGGTTCCGGCTGGCGCGACGGCGATGCTCGACATTGGTGGCTCGCACGGATACTACTCGGTGTGCCTGTGCCGGAAGCACGACGCCTTGCGATCGACGATTCTGGACCTACCCCAGGCCGTCGAGCATGCCGCCCCGATCCTGGCCGAGGAGGGAATGGGTGAGCGGGTTGTGCATCGGGCCGGAGACGCGCTGTCGGACGAGCTCGGCAACGAGGACTGGGACGTGGTCTTCATGTCGCAGTTGGTGCATCACTTCACCGACGAGCAGAATCGAAACCTCGTAAGGAGGATCGCGCGGGCACTGAAGCCAGGCGGCATCTGTGTGTTGCTCGACATGCTTCGCCCGTCGTCCCCGGAGAGCGTCGGGGGATTCGGCGCGGTCCTCGACCTCTATTTCGCGGCGACGAGCCGTTCCGGCACGTGGCCGCTCGAGACCATTCGGTCCTGGCAGCGGGACGCTGGTTTGTCAGTCGGGAGGCCGATCCAATTGCGCACCTTGCCGGGTGCGGCGATGGTGGTCGGCAGACGCCCATCCGGGTCGGCGGGATTGGCCGCATGATGCCATGGGGTCTCCCCCACGACTCAGTGTGTGAGCGGCGCAAATGAGACGGGGAGACGTCGCCGAAGCAGTTGCATCGTCTCGCCCAGAGGCTTCGTCGTGTCGACGACGACGTGCTCCTCAGCGGGGAGCTCGATCACCGGCTCCCACTCCTTCACAAAATCGTCGAAGATTTCAAGCCGCCCGTCGCTCGCGCCCACCTCTTCACGACGCTGCAAGAGACGCTCGCGAGAGACTTCAGCCGTCGCCCGGCACTCGACGAAGGCGAACGGAACGCTGATCTCTTCGGCAAGATCCCGGGCGGCAGCCCGATGCCCGGCCGAGCGAAACGTCGCATCCAGGATCACCGGCCGGCCGGAGGTCAACACTGCGCGCGCGCGCCGCAGGAGCTCTCCGTAGACCTTGTCGCTGAACTCGCGCGAATAGACACCTTGCCACGGCTTCTCCGGAATCGGCGACGTCGCCTCCACCCCGGCTAGGAACTTGCGGGCTCGATCGGCGTCGATCACCGACACCGCGAGCTCGGCGGCCAACCGCGAAGCCACCGTCGACTTCCCCGAGGCCATGATCCCTCCGACGACGACGAGAGCGGGGGGAACAAGGGCACGTCTCTCCGACGCCAGGGCCAGAAGGTAGTAAAGTCGCGCGTCGCTCCGAGCCTTCTCTCTGACCTTCGCGTCGGTCTCGGGTCCCGACGCAACCATGGCGGCGATCTTTCCCCGGACGAAAGCGCGATAGCTCTCGTAGAAGTCGACGAGCGGATAGAAGTCGAAGTCGTTGGCTTCCCGCGCGTAGAGCGCGACGAAGCGCTCGGCTAGATCGACGCGTCCCAAGCGGGCGAGATCCATAGCGAGGAAGACGACGTCCGCACAGACGTCGGCGAAGCGGAAGCGCCGGTTGAACTCGATGCAGTCGACGATGACGACGTCGCCTGCGTCGTCCAAATAGACATGCTCGAGACGCAAATCCCCGTGCCCGTCGCGAATGCGGCGCTCGTGAATCCGAGCCTCGAAGAGAGCTTGTCGATCGACGAGGAACTTCGTTTGCCAGGACTCGATCTCTTCCGCCTGCTCCTGGCTGACGTACTCGAGAATCGTCGCTCGGGCCTGCTCGAAGTTCTCGCGAACGTTCCCGCCGATGACCTCGAGCGTTCCAAACCGTGCTGTTTCGTCGTTGCTGTCGCACTCTTCGTGAAAGCCGGCCACGCGCTTGGCGATGGTCTCCACGTGATCATCCGTCAGCCGACCCTGGGATAACCTCACGTCGGCACGATCCCGATCGGGAAGGCGCTTCATATGGACCGCCCAATCGACGACCGCCCCAGGACCATTGATGCAAAGGTGGCCCCCAACGTCCCGGCGAACGGGAACGACCCCTCGATACACATTCGGCGCTAGCCGGCGGTTCAATCGCACTTCCGCCTCGCAGGCTTCGCGACGTTTCTCGATCGTGCTGAAATCCAGAAACCCGAGCCCCACGGGTTTCTTCACCTTCCAAGCATCGTTCGCACTCAAGAAGACCCAGGAGATATGTGTTTCCCGCAGCTCGATGCCTGGACGCAACAAGTCTCGGGGGAGGCTCATCTGCTATCGTGACACGGATGCCCAATTTCGTTCCACCTGCTGTTGCGGCTCTCGATTCGGCGGGCTTCGTGTCACTCCATTCGAAGCGCGCGCATCGGATCGACGCGCGCCGCCCGGCGCGCGGGTGCATAGGAGGCCACGAGGGCTACGGTCACGAGCACCACGACGATCCCCAAGAACGTGAGAGGGTCGGTCGGGCGCACCCCATAGAGCAGACCCGTCATCAGCCGCGTGAGACCAAGTGCGAGAGTCACACCGAGCGCCATGCCGGCGAGGGCAAGGAGGGCGGCCTGTTTCAACACCATGCGCAGCACGGTCCCGGCTCCCGCTCCCAGCGCCATCCGGATCCCGATTTCGTGTATTCTCTGCCCAACCAGATAGGAAAGCACTCCGTATATCCCAACGGACGCTAGAATCAAGGACACACCGGCGAACAAGCCGAGAAGCATCAGCGTGAACCGGGGCTCTGAGACAGAGGCCGCCACGACGTCCTCCATCGTTTGAACGTCGTAAACCGGCACGTTCGGATCCAAGGAACGGATCGTCTCGCGAATGGGCGCGAGCACACCACCGGAGTCGGCCGCCGTCTTCACCACCAGGGTCATGGCGCGAGTCGAGGACCCGCTCGAAAGGTGAAACTGCGCCATCGGCCGATAGAACTTCTCCTTCACGATCTCGTTGATCTCGTTCTGCCGCTCGTCTCTCACGATACCCACGATCGTGATCCACGGACGCTCCGGCCCCCCCATGCGAAAGCGTTTTCCGATGGCGCTCTCTGAAGGCCAGTAGAGGTCGGCCATGGTTTGGTTGATCACGACGACTTGGAGCGTCTCGGCACGATCGTTCCGACCGATGCTTCGTCCGTCTACGAGCTGGACTCCCATTGACTCGAAGTAACCATCAGAGACCACCTGCCAGTCTCCCTTGGGATTGTCTCCCGGGCGGGGCTCGCGACCCTCGATCTCGATGCTCCAATCGCCCATGGTCGAGGTGAGCGGCAGGAGACGCACGGTTCCCGCATTCTGGACGCCCGAGACGGATCGGACCTTCTCGAGCAGCTCATTGTAGAAACGAACGACGTCGGTTGGATCGGAATACGTTGCCTGAGGGAGAGACATTCGAAGTGTGAGCACGTTCGACGAATCGAACCCGGGCTCGATCTTCCGTAGCTCCCAGAAGCTCCGGAGCGTTAGCCCGGCGCCGATGAGGAGAACCACGGCGAGCCCGAGCTCGCTCACGACGAGCGCGCGACGCAGCCACTGCCGCCTCGTGCCGATCGTCGAGGCACTGCTCCCCTCCTTGAAGGAATCCGCAATATCCAGCCGCGATGCCCGGAGGGCCGGCACCAGGCCGAACAGGACTCCGGTAACCACCGAAATCGCAAGAGTGAAGAGAAGGATCGCACCGTCGACCCCGACTTCGGCAACGCGGGGCACGCTTCGTGGACTCCACGTCCTCAAGAGGACCGTACCGCCATAAGCGAGAGCCAACCCGAATGTGCCGCCCAGGCAGGCGAGCACCATGCTTTCGGTTAGAAGCTGCTGCACGAGCCGCCGGCGACCGGCGCCGAGTGCAGTGCGGACGGCAATCTCCCGCTGACGGGCGTCCGCGCGTGCGAGAAGCAGGTTCGCCACGTTCGCGCAGGCGATGAGGAGCAGGAACCCAACGGCGACCAGCAGCATCACGAGAGCAGGACGAATGCTGCCAGTGACTTCCTCTGCCACGGTAACGGCAAACGCCTCGAAGCGCATCTCACGGGGATAGAGGCCGTCTTCGGTGAGCTGCGTGGTGATAGCCTTCAAATCGGCCGTGGCTTGCTCGACGCTCACGCCGGGAGCCAGACGCGCCGCGGCAAACAGCCCGTGACTTCCCCGGGAAAGGTTTTGTCGATCGATGGCGAGGGGAACCCAGAGCTCCGTCGAACCCTCTTCCTGATAGTCGAGGGGAAGCTTGAAGCTTCCGGGCAGGACGCCCACGACGGTCCGCCGTTGGCCGTCGACCTCGACGCTTCGGCCCACGATGTCAGTGCGGCCACCGTAACGCCGCTGCCAGAGGGTCCAGCCGAGAACCGCGACCGCGTCGTTTCCCGGCGTGTCCTCCTCGGGCGTGAACGCGCGCCCGAGCAAGGAACTCACCCCCAGGGCGGGAAAGAGACCCTCGGTGACGGCAGCCGCGGACACGCGCTCTGGCTCTCCCTCGCCGGTGAGATTGACGCTGCGGCTCGACCAGGCGCCGATCCGGGAGAGTGTCTTCGCCCTCTCCTCGTAGTCGAGCAGCTCGGCGTTAGAGACCCAGGTCTTGTCCCAACCTTGCCACCGACTCCAGACCATCACCACGCGATCAGGGTCCTCGTAGGCGAGGGGCGACAGAAGAATCGCCTTGATGACGCTGAAAATGGCGGTGTTGGCGCCGATACCGAGGGCGAGCGTTACTATGACGACGAGAGTAAACGCAGGCTTTTGCGACAGCGAGCGCAGCGCATACTTCAGCTCTTGCAGGACCGAAGCCACGGCTTCGTCCCCTTTCGATCGTCAGGCACGCATTCTTAGACGCAAGCGCCGAGCATTCGGTTTACTCAGATCACAATTCTGGCTCGGTGATTTCCCGGCGACCGGCCGACGGCCTCGGCCGCGTCGGCGACTTCTGAGAACGCTTTGAGGGGGTCTTGCGCCGCGGCTGTTTCGGGGCGGCCGCCTGCCCGAAACGTGGGACGCTGATGTCGCCGAGCGTCTGTGCTACGCTGCTATAGCTCACGACGGGCTTCCTGGTCTTGGTTTTCTCTTCGACAGCCGCCTCCAGTGCAATGTCACTTAGGGACAAGATGCCCTGAAGACGACCTTCTTCGTCGATGACCGGCAGCCTCCTGACCTGGTGGTCTCTCATCACTCTTTCGGCGTCGGAAACGTTGTCTTGGGGACGGCATGACCAGAGCTCCTTGCTCATGACCCCCGCAACCGGAATCTCGTAAAGGGGCTTACCCTGTAAATAGGACGCGATGCACAGATCGCGATCCGTGATCATCCCGAGGACTTGCGACCGCTCATCGACTACGGGAACGGCGCCGCAATCTCTTTCCCACATGATCTTGGCAGCGACGGCACCCGGATCTCGGGGATGACACAGTCCGACGTCGGACTTCATCAGTTTCTCCACTTTCATGAATCCCAGCCTTTCTTTTAAGGGCACCAGCACCCGGTGCCCGCGTCCTTGGCAGAATCAAGGGAGTCGATTCTTCGCCGTTCGGGAGCTCGGTGAGTCCCAGGCCGTCGAGAATACACCCTAGATTCGGATCGAGGTCTATCGAGGGCGGCTACCGTTGCCGAGACTCACCTTCGGGGATTGCGGGTCCCGCGCCTTCGCGGTGAGACGTCACCCCGTTCGATCGTCGTCGGCGTGGTGATGATCTGGTTAGCAAGTGCCATCCTCGACTCTCTCCCACTCGTGATCCTAGTCGAAAACTTCCATCCATGCGAGGGTTCCATTTTTCGAAAGCTCGCTGGCGGAATGGCCTTGACTCCAAGTGACAACTCGACGGGGGGCAGCCTGGGAGCCCACCGACGCGCCTCAGCCGAGCTTAAACATTCAAGTTGATTACTCAAAACCCGAGATTCGTCAGCCCTTGATGCAAATGAGCGGGACGAGCTTCGCCACCATGTGGGCGAGGTCTGCTCGGTCGGCGGCCTTCACGACCTGGTCAACGTCCTTGTAGGCCTCGGGCGCCTCTTCCGCGACGTCTCGGTAGGAGTGACCGCGTACCAGAATCCCCCGTCTTCCGAGTGACTCGATGACCTCGCGGCCGCGCCAGCGCTTCAGCGCCTGATGGCGACTCATGGCGCGACCGGCGCCGTGACAGGCGGAGGCGAAGGAACGCTCTTTGCTCTCCGTCGTTCCCACGAGCACGTAAGAAGCGGTTCCCATTGTTCCCCCGATGAGAACGGGTTGACCGATATCCCGGAACACTGGAGGCAAGTCCGGGTGGCCCGGGCCAAAGGCACGCGTCGCTCCTTTTCGATGAACGAAGAGCCGTTTTCGTTTTCCATCGATCTCGTGCTCTTCCTCCTTGCACGTGTTGTGAGAGACGTCGTAGAGAAGCGTGAGGTCGGCCTCTCCCAGGACTCCTTCGACTGCCTGCCGGACGAGATGGGTGATGATCTCGCGATTCGCTAGGGCACAGTTGATTCCGGCGCGCATGGCACCGAGATATCGCTTACCGATGTCGGATCTCAGTGGTACACAGGCGAGCTCTCGATCGGGCAGATCGATTCCGTGCTTGGGTGCCGCCAGGACCATGGAGCGCAAGTAATCGGTTCCAATCTGATGGCCGAGACCGCGCGAGCCACAGTGGATGCTGATGACCGCATCGCCGGGGGCTAGGCCCATCCCTCGCGCGACATCCTCGCGGTAGATCTCCTTGACTTCCTGCACTTCCAAATAATGGTTCCCGGATCCCAGGGTACCCATCTGCTCCCTTTGTCTCGCCTTTGCGCGATCGGAAACGTAATCCGGCCGCCCGCCGGGCGCAGTTCCGCGCTCCTCGATACGTTCCAGGTCCTCCTCCCGACCGAATCCGTGACGAACCGCCCAGCGGGCCCCTCCGGCTAGCATTGCGTCCATCTCGTCGCTATTGAGACGGATCTTTCCCCGGCTTCCCACGCCCGCGGGGATGGCGCGAAACAGAGCCTCGGCAAGCTCCGATTTGACCCGCTCGATTTCGTCGACCCCGAGGCCCGTATGCAGCAAACGAACGCCGCACGAGATGTCGAAGCCCACGCCTCCGGCGGATACGACACCGCCTTCGTCCGGATCGAAGGCCGCCACGCCACCGATGGGAAAGCCGTAGCCCCAGTGAGCGTCGGGCATGGCATAGGCCGCCTTCACGATCCCGGGAAGTTTGGCGACGTTCGTCACCTGCTCGTAGACCTTTTCGTCCATATCGGCCACGAGAGACTTGGTTCCGTAGATGACGGCGGGAACGCGCATCTTCCCCGTCGGCGCAATCCACCACTCGTTTTCCGATTTCTTTCTCAGTTTGCCGAGATCCATTTCTTCCTCGTCCCTGCCGAAGTCACACGTCCACGATGCACTGCGCAACCCACGTGCCATCACCTCGCTCGGCGACTCGCAGCTCGGTGAACGTCGCGCCTTTCACCTCGACCCCCGCGTCATGTCGCTCCGAATCTCGCTTCTCACCCCAGGCGGTTCCTCGGAGTCGGCCGTCTTCGATCGAGACGCGAAAGGCTCCGAAAACCATGTCACGTGTCGCCATCTCAAAAACGACGGCGTTCAGCCAATCGACGAGAAGCACCTCTCGATCGGGGGCATCGCACTGGATCTCGACGCTCTCCTTTTCCGAGACTTCGCCGAGCTCGGTCGTCAATGCGCACAACGCCAGTGCCGCGCCCTCGAAAGCTTCTCCGATCGAGGCGCCCAAGCCGCGTACTCCCATGTCCGCATCGTGAGGGAAATGCTCCCAGCTGGCTCGACGCATTCGTCACTCGAGATTCGAAGTAAAGCGGCGATGAATCTCGTCGGGAGACGCCATGATATCGTCCGTCGAACCGCCCATTCAACCAACTCGATGGTTGGTGCCCTGAGTCGTGGAACTGGGTGGAGCCCCGGGCTACGATGAAAAGACCCCTAGCAGGTGATGAAAAACACGTCCCACCCTGCGCGAGCGGAGCGAGCCTGGCGCGCTCGCCGCGCCGAACGCAGCCCGAGCCGTGGCGCCTGCGGCGCAAGCCTAGTCGAAGTGAAACGGCAAACGTCTTGGCGAAAACAATTGGAACAGCACTAGCTGCGATACACTCCCTTTGTCGCGCGGCCGTGCTAGATTGTGACGCGTGGCGAAGACGTAGAGCCCCAGCTCGCCAAATCTCCTGTCCCCAGCCGCTTGTCCGGGATCGTGGTGGAACGAAACATGCAGAGAAGCGTTGTATCGGTAAGGTTGCGCGGCGGTTGAGAAGGCACCCTGAGTCCCGGCGCGACCAAGTCTGAGACACCGGACGGGAGAATCTCATCGACGCCACTCGGCGGGCGCCACTTCGAGAACGCGGGAACGCAGTGAAGCCTATCGATGGATCGCAGCATTCCGGGAGCGGAACGATCGTTCGCTTCGCCGTGGCCATGTCGGCACTCTCCGAAAGCCCCGTTCGCATCGAGAACATCCGGGCCAAGCGGCCCACTCCCGGCCTTCGTCCGCAACACGTGTCAGCGGTACGGGCGACCGCCCAGCTCTGTAACGCGAAGACCGGCGGACTGTACGTCGGATCACGCGAGTTGACCTTCGCCCCGAGCGGTGCAATCCGAGGCGGAGAATTCTCTTGGGACATTGGGACCGCCGGATCCACGACCATGCTCGCCCTGAGTATCTTGCCGTTGTCGTGCTTCGCCGCGGGACCGATCCGGGCGCGCATCATAGGCGGCGTTTTTCAGGATTTCGCGCCCTCCCCCCATCACATGCAAAACGTCTTGCTACCGCTCCTCTCTCGGATGGGAGCCGACGCACAGGTGAAGCTGCTACGGGCGGGATACGTGCCCAAGGGAACGGGCCAGATCGAGCTTCTGGTAAAACCCGTTTCGAGCAGGCTCTACTCCCTCCACGCGCTGGAACCGGGTGGGGTTACCGAGGTCGAGGGCGTTGCCTTTTCGAGCCATCTCTCGGAACAACGTGTCAGCGAGCGGATGGCCAACTCATGCGAGAAGATTCTGAACGAGGCGGGCATCAGCGCGAAGATCGCCCGTGTCGATGACGAGCTCGCTCCGCAGCCCGGCGCCAGCCTGGCGATCTGGGCCCAGAGCTCGACGGGGTGCTTATTCGGCGGAGACCGTGCCGGCGCTAGGAGAAGGCGATCGGAGACGATCGGGCACACCGTGGCGCGCAGGTTCCTCGAAGATCTCCGCAGCGGCGCGACCGTGGATCGTTACCTCGCGGATCAGCTCGTCTTCTTCGGGGCCCTCGCCGAGGGAACCACCGATTACATCTCTCCCGCCGTCACCGACCACCTGGTGACGAACCTCTGGCTGGCGGAACAGTTCGGCGCCCGCATCGAGCGCGAGGGCCTGCGGGTTCGAATCGAGGGGCTCGGGTTGCCGATCTAGCCACTCCAACTCGACTCGCCTAGGCACGACAAAGGTTGTGGGCAAGATGGTACCGGCCCGACGAGGTTTCGATTTTTCGGCGGAACCGTTTGCAACGGCGCTCCAAGAACTTGCTGGGCCGGCTCGTGGCTTCCCTAACGGCCTACGACGGTCACCGTGCTTGCTTGCGGGCCTTTCTCCCCTTGCTCCTCGGCAAATCGAACTTCCGTTCCGACCTCCAGCTGTCCGAAGGCTCCGTCGAGGACGCTGTTCTCGTGGAAATAGATCTCGCGGCCGTCGGCCGTCTCCAGAAAACCGTACCCCTCCTCGGGGAACAGGCGCGCCACGCGGGCGTGCAGGGGCCCGACGTGATGCTTGACCTTGCCGCGGCGGCGGCGCACGTAGTCCTCGAGCCGTCTCGCGGTCTCCTTGAAAGCATCGTTGACGACCAGATAGATGTCTTCATTCTGCGCATGCTCCGGAGGATCGTGCGAGACGACGATCTCCTCGCCGGGCACGGTCAGGCGCACGCGAAGATGGTAGAGATTCCCTTTCCGATGATGCCGGTGGGGAGCCTCCATTGTGACGTGACACGACTCGATCTTGTCGAAAAACGTCTCGAGCTTGTTAGCCTTTTCCTCGACGGCTCGCTCGAGAGCCTCCGTAGGATCGAATCCGCGACATGTGATCTGAACTCGATGTTCCACGAGAACTTGGCTCCTCGACGACTACAGACTAGCGCGCGAGTGGTGCCGCTCCAACTATTTCCGCCTAATACAGAAACTCATGGAGAGAGCGGTCTCGCTCAAATTTACGGCCGTACCGAGACGAATCAAGTTGGAAGGGCAACAGCAGGCCGATGAAAAAGTACCGCCCGGCGGTTCTAGTCGACCTTCCCGTCACTTGGAGGACTCTATCGCATAATGTACGAGTGTAGCGAGCCGCGTGCCGAATGAGGCGGAGGCGAGGAAAGGGATGGCATCGAAGACGAACGGGACGATCCTTCCTTCGTCTCGGAGCGTGCGCCGGACGGAAGCCAGCCATCGCGCGGCTCCTGGTGATTGGGGGCCAAGCGGCAGGTCCTAACCAAGTGGCGACGGAACCGCGACATCGAAGAGAATCTGCCCCGGAAGCTAGGGGACGAGACGAGCTTCTTGCTATGAGACTTCGGAGGGGAGCTGCGGAAGGATGACCGAAGCACAACTGTCGGTCCCGACGTGGACTCCCCCAAAGTGGCTGAACGCAGTGATGCAGATAATGCTCTCTACCCCGGGGTTGCCGCGGATCCTCGGACGAACAACCGCCCTGTTCACCTTTACTGGGCGAAGGACAGGCAACTCGTACACCACGCCCGTCACACATTATCGAAGCGGCGACAAGGTAATCGTTCTCTCGGCAGTGGTGGCGCAACCTCGAGACACACCCCGGCGTCGAGCTCCGGCTGGCCGGACGGACGGTTTCCGGACACGCGCGGGCGTCGGTGGGAAACGACAGCACTCTCACCAACCTGGTCACGTTCCTCGAGAACCGTCGTCTGGACGCCAAGGCGTACGGCGTAACCTTCGAGCGCCGAACGGTCGAATCAATGAAGACTCGTCTACGCTACCTGCCTTCGAAACGGAGAACAGGTGGTGTCGGCGTGGGATCGAGGGGCTGTGACAAACCTGCGAAGCAAGGTGTGTCGCAGATCTGGATTGCGGAACAGCAGCCGCTCGTGCACCTCCTGCAGCGGTCGACAGAACGGCCGACACGGTCTACAAAGGCGGGCTGGACTACCGTCACACTGAAGAAGACAGCCCACGGTCGAGACATCTGAAAGCGAGGCGGTCAAAGGGCCTCCCCGATGGCTCGCCGCGGATGACTTTTGACCACGACCCTGTTCGTTTTCATCGATACTCATGATGCGGCAGAGTGGGTGCTCGGCCTTGCCTTCTGATCAAAGATTCATTTCAGGCATGTTTCGTGCAATCGTTATCCTCCTTCGAGCGAGTGGTATCAGAAGACACATTACCGATGTAGGCTTGAGCCGATGACTCCGGGCCATGGCGATCCGCTTTTCGAGCCGCACCAGCTACCGCTCGAAGCACTCTTCGAACGTCTCGCGTCGTCACCCCACGGACTAGCCGAGACTGAAGCTCGAAAGCGACTGAGCTACGACGGTCCCAACGTCATCACGGAAGCCGGCCCTTCGCCATTCGCGATCCGCTTCGCTCGGCATCTCGTGCACCGGTTCGCCCTTCTTCTCTGGGTGGGCGCCGCTCTCGCGCTCGTGGGTGAGCGATTCAGCCCTGGTGAGGGCATGGCGCTCATTGCCGCCGCGCTCGTGTCCGTCGTCCTCGTGAACGCCGGCTTCACCTTCTGGCAGGAGATGCGCGTCGAGCGCGCCATGGCTGCGTTCCGTGCAATGCTGTCGCGCCGTGCCCGTGTACTTCGCAATGGCATCGAGATCGACATCGACGCCGAGGCGCTGGTAACCGGTGACGTCATCGTGCTCCGCGAAGGAGACCGCGTGGGCGCGGATGCCCGACTTCTGGACGTGCACGGTCTAAAAGTCGACAATGCGCCGCTGACCGGGGAATCCGAACCACAGCTCCGAACAACGGCGCTGGCAACCGCCGCTCGCCTCGACGCCAGGAACCTGGTCTTTTCTGGAACACTCGTAACGAGCGGCACAGGGACCGCGCTCGTCTATGCAACCGGAAACTCGACGGAAATCGGAACCATCGCAGAAGTAACGCGGCAAACCAAACGGGTCGAAACTCCGATCCGTGTGGAGCTCCGGCACTTCATCCGTATCATCAGCGTCATCGCCATCTTCCTCGGTGTCGTGTTCTTCTTCGCCGGCTGGTCCATCGGAAACCCGTTTTGGATCAATCTCGTCTTTGCCATTGGAATCATCGTCGCCAACGTTCCCGAGGGATTGCTTCCTACGGTCACCCTCGCCCTCGCCATTGCCGGGCGTAAGATGGCCAGGCGGAGCGCCCTCCTCAAAACCCTCGAGAGTGCCGAGACCCTCGGCTGCACAACAGTGATCTGCACCGATAAGACCGGAACGCTCACCCAGAACGAAATGCATGTCACCGACGTCCTTAGTAGCGACGGGATCCCCCTCGAGACCGGTAACGCCACGGTCGAGCGCGCACTTCGTGTCATGACGCTCTGCAACAACGCCTCCGTCGTGGGACAGGGGGCGCACGCGAGCACGACCGGTGACCCGACGGAAACGGCGCTGCTTCGCTACGTGGAACGTGCGCAGGCTGGCGCCGTTCATAAGCTTCGCGCCATGCATCCCCGAATCCACGAACATCCCTTCGACAGTGCAACCAAGGAGATGGCTACGGTGCACGAGACGACAGACGGGCTCGAAGCGCTCCTCAAAGGCGCTCCAGAGGTTGTCCTCGAGCAATGCACGCGTGCCATTCGCGAGGGCGTCCCTGCCCCGATGTCGTCACAAATCGCCACTGGGTTTCGACAGATTGCCGAGCATCACGCCAGGAAAGGAAGACGCGTTCTTGCCATCGCTTCCAAGAACGTAGGCACCAAACACAGTCTGGAAACTGAAGCGATCGGCGGCGGCTACGAGCTAATCGGTCTCATCGTCATGCACGATCCGCCGCGCGCCGAAGTGGCCACGGCCGTTGAGCGATGTCGGGCTGCCGGTATACGGATCGTTGTGATCTCTGGAGACCACCCGCTTACCGTGGAAGCGATCGCGCGCGAAGTCAGGATTGTCCATGGGAAACGGCCACCGGCCGTCTACTCCGGCTCAGATCTCGCCGCGTGGAGTGACCCGGCGCTCCGCCATGCACTCACCGCGGATCCGATCCTGTTTGCGCGTACGAGCCCGCTCGACAAGCTCCGCATCGTCACCGTTCTCCAGGAGATGGGGCACATCGTTGCCGTGACCGGCGACGGAGTGAACGACGCGCCGGCGTTGAAGCGTGCGGACATCGGCGTCGCCATGGGGCAGGCCGGCACCGACGTTGCTCGCGAAGCAGCCGACATGGTGCTCATGGACGACAACTTCGCGACCATCGTCGCAGCGGTCGAAGAGGGGCGCGTGATCTATGGCAATATCCGCCGGTTCATCGGCTATGTGCTCACGAGCAACGTACCGGAAATCCTTCCCTATATCGCGTTTGTGCTTTTCGGGATCCCACTTCCGCTGCCGGTCCTCCTCATATTGGCGATCGATCTCGGGACCGATTTGGCGCCAGCCATCGCGCTCGCGACCGAGAGTGCTGAGACCGACGTTATGACGTTACCCCCACGGCCGCGAACCGAGCGGCTTCTATCCCGCCGCCTCCTGGTTTCAGCCTACGTGCTCTGGGGCCTCATCGAATCCGCAGCCGGGTTCGCCGCGTACTTCTGGGTCCTCCTGGTGGGCGGATGGGTCCCCGGGGTTGATCTCACACGGACCGATCCACTGTATCGCCAAGCGATCGCGGCGTTCTTCGGGGCAATCGTCATCTGTCAGGTCGCCAACGTCCTCGTTTGGCGGACAACACGGGAGAGCGTCTTCACCAAGGGGATTTTGCGAAACCGCGCGGTGGTGGTTGGCGTAGCGTTCGAGCTCACGCTCTTGTTTTTGATCGTCGAGACCGCAATCGGACACTCCGTTTTGGGGACGGCTTCCCTACCGACGGCAGCATGGCTTCTCCCGGTGCCGATTGCGCTCGCGATGCTTGGCCTCGCGGAGCTTCTCAAGGCCCTGACTAGGGCGGGAGCACGCGAAAGCGCCACGGCTGCCTGAACTCCGAACGATCCTTTCCGCTTTGCGCCCATGTTACACCGTCCTAAGTTACGATTTCCTATCAGTCGATTCGTAAGGTGCTCATAAGCATCGTCTCGGAGATCTTACATATCCATTCACTTACAGGCGTTGTCGTCGTTTCCCGCTCCGGATCGCTCGGAGCGTTACAAGTCCCAACGTCAGGACCGTGAGCGGCAAAGCAAACAGGACCAGGGCGTCCTGGAACCAGGGAAGTGAGGGGTGCGAACTCGCGTGAAGGATCAGATACGCGGTATAAGCCCCATAGTAGCCCACAAACACCATGCCCTCCCATCGCGCTATCTCGTAGCCCGTGAAGAAGACCGGAAGGCAGGCGAACGCCACTGCCACCATCACTGGAGTGTCGAACAGGACGGCGGCGCGGGCGACGACTACGCCGGATTGAGAGACGGCGGCGGAAAGACCCAGCACCGCCAGGATGTTGAAAATGTTGCTTCCGACGACGTTCCCTACGGCGATGTCGCGCTCGCCCTTGATGCTCGCCACGACTGAGGTGGCGAGTTCCGGCAGTGATGTACCGGCCGCGACCAGCGTAAGCCCGATGACGAGTTCGCTCAGGCCGACGTAACGCGCAACGGCGATCGAGCCGGATACGAACAGACGAGACCCGAACACGAGCGCTGCGAGTCCGCCAGCGATCCAAAGCGCATTCGCGACCCATCTTCTTCTAGACTTCGACTTCGAGACATCCTCCCGACTCTGGTCAACGTCGAGCGCAGGTTTCGTTCGACTCCGCCGGAGGAGCCACGCTGAGTAGAGCACGATCCCGGCGGCCAGCGCGATTCCTTCCCCAGGACTCACGCGCCCGTCGAGGCTCATGCCCATACAGACAAGGGACGTGCCGATCATTATTGGTACGTCAAGCCGCACAAGCTGTTCAGCCACTACGAGCGGCGCGACAACAGCCGACACTCCGAGAATGAACAGAACATTGAAGATATTGCTTCCCACAACGTTGCCGTAGGCGATGTCGGGAGAATTGCTCAGAGACGACTGAATGCTCACGGCCATTTCCGGAGCGCTCGTTCCGTAGGCAACGACCGTCAGGCCGATGACAAGCGGCGAGAGTCCGACCGCCACAGCAAGCCGCGAAGCTCCTCGGACCAGAGCATCCGCACCCCCCACCAACAAAGCGAGACCTGCGATCAACTGGAAGGAGGTCAATGCAGTGAACGTACCGGATTGCGATTCCATCGCCCTATGTCGTTTCGAAACAGGCCTTTCTATACCTCCCCGTATCCAGAACACGGGAACACACGAGAGGATGGTCAGCGCTCTGACGAAGGATTCTGCCGGGGAGAGATGAAATGTGTTCCGGACGGATAGCGGTTGCCGCTTCTACGAACCGGGCGCATCCCCGGTGCTCCCAAGGGATGAGCGACTCCAGCCTGAAGAATTCTCGTGCAGTCCAGCTGTCTGGCGGGGTCTGCATCGGTCTGCGTCTATCGTTTGTGGACGCTGGCGCGTTGCCAAATTCGAGAATTGACAGATGCGCAAAGTTGATATTTATTTCAAAGTCAACAGTCCGTCTGGTGCTTCTCGTTACTGTTCCTCAGTCTTTTGACGTCCAGTCGACCCGGATGAAGTACCCATCCTCGTCGAAGTGGATGGCCAAGTCGCCGTCATACGCACCGCTTATAGCCCTGCCGATACGCCGAGGTAGATGAATATCGGTCGTACTCACCACGATTGCATCGTCTTTCTCCTCGATCTCCATGATGCGATTGAGGGGGTGCTCACGCTTCTCCTGTTCCTCGTTATGGCGCGCAAGGCGAAGAATCTCCTCTTTGTGCGCACGAGCAAACGGACCACTGAGTGTCAGCAAACCTGCCGGATATCTGTCCCTAATCCGGTGACACGCAGGGCAGATCGTCTCCCTGGCTTTAGGGGGTCGCTCTCCCCAGCTCCAGCGTCCTTCCTCGAAAACGGCGCCGCACTCGGAACACACGGACGAGCCTGAGGGCTTGTGTCTCGCCAGATATGGGTCACCGACATCGGGGTCTTGTGCTCGGCCGGCGGTCCTGCGTTCCCGCCGCGGGCTGCGTGGAGAACGATCCTTCTTCATCGTCGAACCTTCCAGATTCAATTGCAACCAGCTCGACCCCCGGACGAAGGGTATCAAACGTCTCCGGGGGATCTAAGCGAACGGATTTTATCACTCGCCGGCCTTGGTCACAGCTACGCCGCCCAGATAGAAATGGCAGCCGCTAACTCGCTGCGCAACTCGAGAGTAAGTCAATCATCCTAACTCCTGTCCGACGACACGGTCAGATGAACTCGTCCCCTCGCACTTCCCGGCTTGTCCGAGACAGATGATTTCTCCTATCCTCCATAGGGCAACAGGGGGGTCTATCTCAAACGCGCACGGCAGATACTCCTCCAGTTCGGCGTCTTGGCCGCGCTTCTTCTCGAGAACCGGCGACATCCACTGGATCTGGGCCGGCGTCTATTTCAGCTTCGTGGTTCTCAACCTGGCCGTGAATTTCATGGTCTTCCCCCAAGAAATCGTGGAAGCGCGCTCTGAAATCCATAAGGACGCTCGACGCTGGGAACGGAACATCACGCTCGCGCTTCTGCTATTGACGTTCGCCCTCTTCTGTGGGGCCGGTCTGGACCATCGTCTGAAAGCCTCTCCAGCTTTGCCGTCTTTGGTCCATCTCCTCGGTCTCGCATTGATGGCGGCCGGGTCCGGTCTGTCCACCTAGGCGATCGCGTCGAATCGCTTCTTCGCGACCCAGGTTCGGATTCAAACCGAGCGAGACCATTTCGTCGAACGGGGTGGGCCCTACCAATGGATCCGGCATCCAGGGTACGTCGGGTTCATCGTCACCTGGCTTGCCCTACCCGTGCTCCTGGGAACTCTCTGGGCCTTGTTGCCGGCTCTCGGGATCGCGAACCTGTTCGTGGTGCGCACCAGGCTCGAAGACGGCTTTCTCAAGCGGAACCTCCGGGGCTATCTGGAATATTCGAACGAAGTGCGCTCTCGCCTCGTCCCTGGGATCTGGTGTTCGGCGGTGGCGAGGACGTGTCGAGCGAGAGTTCTTCTACTACGTCGTCCACGACGGCGACGGAGCCAAATTGCGGAAGTACCAGGGCCTATACGCTGGGCCGGGAGTTCTGAGCATGCTCCGACCTGCCTCGGGAAGGCGGCCAGGCGGCGGGGACGAGAGCCACGTCTATGTCAGCATCGTCCACAGCGCGAAATCCCGCCACTCCCGTGGAATATTCCTCGCCCGTGGAGCGACATCACCAAGGTACGGCTCGACCATTACATCCGTACCAGCCCACAACTCCCTCAGAATGTATGCTTTGGCGCAGGGGATCGACTCTCCACGAGACGAGGGCGAGCAGCGCGGCGCAGGCACGCTCGTTGCAGTAAACCACCTTGAGTGGCCGAGCGCGTCTGCTAGGTGGCGCGGCGGCACAGGAGGCCTTATGTCCGTAACCACGCCAGGCCGTTTGACCGTTGAAGGGCAAGTGAGCCGCGGCTTTGAGGCCGTGCGCGAGGCGTTTGCCGGCAACTTCGAACGCCGACATGAGCTGGGTGGCGCCTGCTGCGTGTACCTGGATGGTGAAAAAGTTGTCGATCTCTGGGGAGGGATTCGCAACAAGAAGACAGGCGAGCCCTGGGAGCGGGACACGATGGTCGTCGTCCATTCGGCCACCAAGGGCCTCGCGGCGATGACCCTCGCAATCGCGCACTCGCGAGGCTGGCTGGACTACGAAGAGCCGGTGGCCATGTACTGGCCCGAGTTCGCTCAGAACGGCAAGGAGACGATCACCGTGCGCCAGCTCCTCGCGCACCAGGCCGGTCTGTTTGCGTTCGACGAACCAGTCGATCGGAGCGTGGTCGCGGACCTGGCCCGGTTGGCGGCGGTGATGGCCCGTCACAAACCGGCATGGGAGCCCGGCACGCGACAGGCCTATCACGGGCTGACCCTCGGGTTCTACGAAGGTGAGCTCATGCGACGCGTGGACCCGCGGCACCGGACCTTGGGGCAGTTCTTTCAGGACGAGATTGCAACACGTCTTGGAGAGGACTTCTACATCCGGCTCCCCGAAAACATCTCGAACGTTCGCCTCGCCACCCTTTCACCTCCGGGCATGACCAAGATGCTGATCGGATTCCGCCCGGTACGACTCCTGGTAGAAGGGCTGAATCCCCGTTCGAATATTTCCCGCGCGCTCGCCGTGAACCCTGGTACGTCGGTCTATCTCGACGCGTCGCGTGTGTACGCGCGAAATCTGGAGGTGCCGGCCGGAGGAGGCGTTGGTACCGCGCGCGCGATCGCGCACGCATACAGCGTCTTCGCCACCGGAGGACGCGAGCTGGGGCTGCGAAAAGAGACGCTGGACTTGCTGGCCGCGCCTGCGGTTCCTCCCACACGCGGCTTTTACGACGAATGCCTCAAGGGCGAGGTGCAGTTCTCGCTCGGCTTCATGAAGCCATGCGCCAATTGGCGCTTCGGCAGCGCGCGCTCGTTTGGCTCCCCGGGCACCGGCGGCGCGTTGGGCTTTGCCGATCCGGACGTCGGCATCGGATACGCCTATGTGACGAGCCGCATGGGCACCGTGTTCACAGGTGATCCTCGCGACGTCGCGCTCAGAGATGCACTCTACATGGCCCTCAGATCCCGCCGCCATCAGCGGTTGGTGCCAGTACGGATAGCGTCATGACCCGGGTCAAAGCCCTTGTCGCAAAGCACCCGATCGCCGCCTACTTCGCGCTGACGTTTGCGATTTCCTGGGGCGGCCTGCTTGCCCTGGGCGGACTTCGCGGCATGTCGGCCGACACGTGGCAATCCGATCCACGGCTGCCCTTGTTCTTCGTGGCGATGCTTGCCGGGCCCAGCGTCGCAGGGCTCCTGTTGACCAGTATCGTTTCCGGGCGCGCAGGTCTCCGCAACTTGCTCACGCGCCAACTCCGGTGGCGGATAGGGGCACGCTGGTACTTGGTGGCGCTCCTGGCGGCGCCGGTCTCGTTCATGGCGGTCCACGTCGCACTATCACTCGCATCTCCGGCGTTCCTTCCCAGCATCGTCACTGTGAGTGACAGGGTGTCCCTCCTGGTCTTCGGCATCACGGGAGCCATTGCTGTGGGTCTCCTCGAAGAGCTCGGGTGGACGGGGTTCGCCATTTCGACACTACGCCGACGTTACGGTGCGGTTGCTACAGCGCTCATCGTCGGGATCCCTTGGGGAGCATGGCATCTCCTGACGAACGACATCTGGATCGCGACGACGTACTCCGGAAGTCTTTCCGTCGGCCTTTTCGTGACTCTGAATGGCCTCAGTCTTGTTGTCGGGCAATTGCCCGCCTACCGGGTGCTCATGGTCTGGGTCTACGATCGGACGGGAAGCTTGCTCATCGCCACGCTTATGCATGCGAGTCTGTCCGCTTGCACGTTCGTCCTCGGCCCCGAGAAGGTGGCGGGGCTAGCGCTCGTCGCCTACAACTTCGCGTTGGCCGCCGCGTGGTGGATCGTGGTTGCGATAGTCGCCGGGACCACTGGCAAACAGGTCTCGCGGCAAACCATCCGGAACCGTGCGGCCTGAGCCGGCAGCAGCGCTATGAAACGTCCAGGAAAGATTCCCGCCTTCCGTCCGCGCTCGAGGGGGTCCTGCCGGGCATCGAGTTGAAGCCGAGTGGGCTAGCCGCCTTCGTTTGGCCATGTTGGCAAACTTTGCCATCGGTCATATCTTGGACACG
Source organism: Vicinamibacteria bacterium (assembly GCA_035457705.1). Taxonomy (GTDB): domain Bacteria; phylum Acidobacteriota; class Vicinamibacteria; order Marinacidobacterales; family SMYC01; genus DASPGQ01. Next base: position 31,988 of record DATIBD010000046.1, on the reverse strand, counting down.
CATGGAGGTATCTGAAAAGTGCCCACGCGGAATGTCAGCCTGACGTCAGAGCAGAACGCGTTCGTCGAGAAGCTGATCCAGACCGGTGAGTATCAGAATGCGAGCGAAGCGGCGCGGGATGCGCTCCGGGTTCTGCAGCAGCGCCGGCGCGAGGACGCGCTCAAGCTGAGGGTTCTCCCCGCGCAGCTTCAAGCTGGGGTCGATGCGCTAGAGCGTGGGGACTTCGTACAGATTGACGAGCCGGACCTCGACGCGTACATGACGCGTCTCGTCGCGACTCGATCCCGACTCCGTCGCTGACGCGATGGCGCGATTTCGGCTCTCCCGAAGGGCGCAATCCGATCTGGAACAGATCCTCGCGACGAGGCGGAGCGATGGGGTGAGGACGCGAGGCGGCGGTACGCCAAACTGCTGGTGGTGGCTATGCGAAAGATCGCAGCCGACCCAGAGCGCCCGACCACGCGAGATCGAAACGACCTTTTTCCTGGTATCCGTAGCCTCCACCTGCGACATGCTCGCCGCGAGCGCCTTGCCAGCTCCGTCAGACATCCAGTGCACGTCATCTACTATCGCGTCAGCGAGCCCGGGGTCGTCGAAATCGTTCGCGTCCTTCACGAGCGCATGGAACCAAGCCGACACCTGCGGTCCAGTGTCGACTATCCGGAGGAATGAGAGAGGGATAATCAACGGCCTCGCCAACAACTCACAGCCACCCCTTGCGCTTGAAATACAAGTACGGCACGAAGGCGGACAAGAGCATCAGCGCCAGCGCGATCGGATAGCCCCATTGCCACGTGAGCTCGGGCATGAATCTGAAGTTCATGCCGTACAGGCTCGCAATGAGCGTTGGCGGGAACAGGGTAAGCGCCGCCACCGAGACGATCCGGATTATCCGGTTTTGCTCGATGGCGATCTTGCCCGTCGTCACGTCCATGAGGAAATCGATCTTTTCCGATAGGGACGTTGAGTGGGCGAGGAGCGACTCCGTATCGCGGAGGAGCTCGCCCACCGTAGCCCTCAGCGGTTCGGAGAGCTCACCATTTCGCTGAAGGAGAGTGAGCACCCGTTGCTGGTCCATGAGACTCAGGCGCGCTTTCCCGTTCGTCTCCTCCGCTGTGGCCATATCGTCGATGAGCCTCTCCAGACTCGCCTCGGCAACGCCGAAGACGGCCTGGGTATGATCGTCGACGTCGGCGTAGAGTCGCTCGATGAGATCCGCTGTTCGATCGACGCGCGTCTCGATAAGACCCAGGGCGATGGACCAGGGGTCGTTGTACTTCGTTGGATTGCGTCGCATGTGCGAGAGGAAATGCTCGAACGCCGGAATCTCTCGATAGCGCAGCGTGAACAGACGGCCATCGCGAACGGTGAAACTGACGGTGGTGTTCACACAACCATCGGGGAGCTCCTGAAGAAAGTAGGCATGCAAATGCACTCCGTCGTCGTCTTCGAAGAAGCGCGATGTGGCTTCGATCTCGGCGACGTCTTCGGCCGAAGGCAGCACGAGCTCGTAGGCGTCGGCCACCTGTTGCCGCTCGGCCTCGCTAGGCGTCTCGAGGTCGACCCAAACCGCCTGGGGGCTCAGGACGCCGTCAGGGTGCGCCGGGCTCGATGACTGCGCGCCGTCGCGGTACCATCGGATTGTTATCATGTCTCGTCTCCTCGCGCTTCCGCGCGCCGACTTCTCGCTAGTTTAATGCCTCGGGCGGCTCCTCTTTTGATTCGTGGAAACACCCTCACGAGCAAGCGCGGTACGAGGGCGGCAAAGACACCTCCTAATACAGCAATCGCCCAGTCGTCGAGGTGCAGAGGTTTCAAGTGGACCCAAGCTGCCAGTGACGGAACTTGGACCAAGGCGAGAACAAGCACCAGCGAGCCAGCACACAGGATCTTCGGCGACCACGAGTGAAAACGACTCAGCATGGCCGTTAGCGCGCCGCCGAACGAGGTCAAAGCGACGAGAGCCATGCCACGGGCATGCTCTACGTCCATCGTCGGGCCGAGGCTGCGATCGTATCCGAAGGCGACCAGGAGGGTCCCCGACGCCCCGACGAGAGCAATCTCGATCCAGTCGAGTCGGTCGAAGAACCGCACCTCTCCGGACCGATGGACCCTCTCGAGACTCTTCGTGAGAGGAAGCTCTTGAAATGCCAGAAGAGCCGTGGGATGGATCAAGGCTTCGAGAAAGACGATATGGATCGGAAGGTACAGAAGTGGATAGCCAGCGAGAGGAATGAAAGTAGCCGTGAGAACGAGGGGAATGTGGAACATCAAGAGGTACTGGAAGCTCGATTGAAGGTTCTTGAACAGCTGGCGCCCCTCGGCGATGGCGCGCACGATGCTGCTGAAGTTGTCGTCGAGCAGCACGATCGAAGCCACCTCCCTGGCGCTCCGCGTGCCCCTCTCGCCCATGGCCACGCCCACGTCGGCGGCCTGGAGAGCGGGGACGTCGTTCACGCCGTCCCCCGTGACCATGACGATCTCGCCCTCTCTCTGGAGCGCGCCCACGAGGGCGAGCTTGAGCGCCGGCATGGCTCGAGCGATCACGTCCACGTCGCCGAGCCTTCGCCCGAGCGGCCCTTCGGTGAAGCCCTCCAGATCTTCCCCGCAGAGCACTCTGGGCGTTTGACCTCCCAGCCCGATGGAGACGGCCACCGACCTAGCGGTCTCGGGGTGGTCTCCAGTGATCATGACGACTCTGATTCCGGACTGGCGGCAAGTTCGTATCGCTTCCAAGACGCCATCGCGCACCGGGTCCTCGAAGACGAGCGCTCCGAGAAGCTCGAGCTCGCGATCCGGCTCGCCTCCCGGCCAGTTCCGGTCCAGCTGACGCGCAGCACAGGCGATGACTTTTCGGCCGCCCGCAGCCCATTCCTGGATTCGCACGCGCCACGACTCGCGAGCCACGGCGTCCAGGCGGCACATGGCGAGGATGACCTCCGGAGACCCCTTGGAGACCGCGACCGTAGCCCCTTCGAGCTCGATCACGGCCGTCTCCCGGCGCCGGATCTCGGTGAAGGGAAACGATGCCAGTACCCGACGGTCGGGCGATCGGACTCGCTCCGCCGACATCCGTTCGAAAAGGGTCGTATCGATCGGATCCCCCGTGTCGGCTCGTGACGCGAGCGACGCCATCATCAACAGGTGCTGCGGGGAAGTGCGCCCCTCGGGCTCGATCCGCTCGAGACGAAGACGTCCCTCCGTAATCGTTCCCGTCTTGTCCGAGCAGATACAAGACACCCGCCCGATGTTCTCGACCGACACAGCCCTCCGAACCAGAGCGCGGCGACGAGCTAACCGATAGACGCCCGTCCCGAGGAAGACTGTGAGCACGACGGGGAACTCCTCGGGCAGGGCTGCGACGGCAAGCGTGGTCGCACTCACCACGGCGTCGAGAAGTCCATGGCCCTGGCGGAGACGGACCGCGGCCAGGATGAAGCAAAGTGCGGCTGCCGCGAGGAGTAGCGTGCGAACGAGATCGGCGACTGCTCGCTGGAGCGGCGTCGGCGCTCTGGCTCCGCCGGTCGCGGAGCGGACGATGGCGCCGTACAGAGTCTCCTGACCGGTGAAGACTACTCGGAGAAAAGCCGTGCCGGTGAGAACACGGGTCCCTGCGTAACCCCAGTGAAGTCCGTCGACGATGGGCTCGCGCGCATCGAGGGATAGCGGAAGACATGGATTCTTGTGTACGGGATAGGCCTCTCCCGTAAGGGAGGACTCGTCCACCTGGACCTCCTGCGCGGCAACGATGAGACCGTCGGCTGGGAACGGCTGCCCGCTCACCACCCGCGTCAGATCTCCCGGCACCAGCTCCGTGGCAGGGACGTCGCTCCACGTGCTATCGCGAAAGACGGCCGCCCGGTCGGCGAGGAGCCGGCTCAGGCCAGCCGTCGAAGCCTGAGTCCTCCGATGCAGATAGAGGTCCATGCCGACTAGCGGAACGAGCGCGACGAGTAAGACGACCGCCTCTGGCGTGCTCCCCAGGACGAGGTACAGACAAGCCGTGCCCACGAGAAACCAGATCATCGGATCCCTGGCGGTTTCCCGCGCCAGGTCGCGCCAGGGACGATGCACGACCTCCACGATGTCGTTGGTCCCGTATCTCTGCCTCCGAGACGCGGCTTCGGGAGTCGTCAAGCCCCGATCGGTGCCCAGGAGCCCTCGAATCCGCTCGGCGTCTACCTTTTGTCGCACCTTGCGTCACTCAAAATTTGTCGAGCGAGGAAGCTTTCACGACGTCATCGTTGGTGATGTCGGCTCCCATCCAAGAGCCGAGCATCATGGCGGAGGAACACGTATGGTCCGGGCGATACGGCAGGTGGTTGCTGAGGTTGTCACCCGCACGCAGAGGCCGTTCCTGCCTCGCGGGGCGGCTTCTCGATGACGATGAGCGCTTCTTCATCACCATGAGTTCAGGCCTTGAGGCAAAGGCTTCCCCCCGAACCGGAGTTTGGTGACGGCGGATCTCGATGAGTGATGCTGCCGAACGGTAGAGGTCGTTTAGGTGGACGAGCAGAGCCTTCACGTCGGGTGCCTCCTGCAAAGCTCGAGGGACCTGCGCGCCCCCACGAAGGAGGGAGATATCGAGAACCAGAGCACAAGACTCTTTGTCATCTCATCCTGCACGAGCTCACGAAGCATGCCATTTCCGAGGCTGTCATCAGAAGGGCGAAATCGTGGCTGCCGTGCGCTGCCCATCTCGGGAGGGACAAATCACTCAATGGGCCGACTTTCAGACTCTGCGGTTGGACCAGATCACCCAGCTCAGTCCGACGACGAGCGCGACGGCTAACCATGTGATGTTGCTCGAAGGCAGCACCGCCCCGCTCGCATCCAGGAAGAGGTACGACGTATACAAAACGAAGGAGATCAGGAGAAAAGCCCCTTCGGAGCGAGATACTCGGCTGCCGCTGGCTAAAAACACCAGGCTCAGCAAGGCGGCGCCGAGCATGACCGGGAAATCGAGTAGGAGCGACGCCTCGGTGACCTCGAGGGGCGACACCATCGCCGCGATGCCGAGGACGCCAAGCAGGTTGAAGACGTTGCTCCCGACGACGTTTCCCACGGCGATATCCTCCTCCTTGCGGTAGGCGGCGACGAGCGACGTTGCTAGCTCGGGCAGAGAGGTCCCCGCGGCTACGAGGGTAAGACCGATGAGAAGCTCCGAAAAACCCAACAGCGCCGCGAGCTCGGTCGATCCAGTTACGAGTGCTCGAGAACCCACGACGAGAATCACCAACCCGAGGACCACGATCGCGATCTGCACGAGAACGGACGGAAGTCCCTCTCGAATGGGAAAGCTGCTTCCTTCTCCCACCTCCGGCTCCGCTCCCCTCATGAAGAAAACGAACAGGGGAAGCCCCGCGGCGAGAACCAGGCCTTCCGTCGACGATACCACCCCGTCCCAGGCCAGGATGTAGGCGAGCCCCGATACGCTCACCATGATCGGCATGTCGCGCCAGACCACCCGGCTGTGGATCGCCAGGGGCCGAATAAAGGCGACGAGACCGAGGATGGCGAGCAGATTGAAGATGTTGCTTCCCACTACGTTCCCCACGGCGATGCCGCTCGCGCCACGCGAAGCGGACAGGACGCTGACCGCGAGCTCGGGGGCGCTAGTTCCAAAGGCCACGACCGTCAGCCCGATGACAACGGGAGGGATCTTCATGAGGGCTGCGAGGCGCGAGGCGCCACGCACCAGAACCTCGGCGCCGACGAAGAGAAGTCCAAACCCGCCCAAAATGTAGAGTGCGACGCGCATGAGACGAGACTTGCGATCCCGTCAGCGACGTTCGGTCGAAATTGCCGTCGGCGGGGATGTCGGCACGCGGGAAAAAAGGAGGAGAGGGCTATCGGGAAGAGACGCGAAGAGCTCGTCAGCATCGCCGTCTCGCAGAAACACGCGGACGCGAAGGTCCACCTTGCGGTCCCCGGCGAGGCGCACCCGATCCCTCAAGCCTCCGAACCGACCGAGCACGGAACCTTCCACGAGGTGAACGGCGAGCGACGGCTCGCAGTCGAGGACCACCCTCCGGTGAGATTCTTCCGCGGGCGCATCGTTGGCGCTCGGATGTTCGGGAAGAGGTGGCTGTCCGGGGAGAATCTCGGTCCGTTCGCGAAGAACCGGGGCCTCGCATGCGTAGAGATCCTGGAGCAGGTCGGTTTCGTCCGGAGATCCGGTCCGTTGGATGAGGGGAGTCCCCACCTCGACCGACTCGATACCATAGCTTGCGAGGGTAATGCCCGCGAGGCCGAGCGTGAGCCTCTTCGAGCCCACATCGGCGACCAGGTAGAACTCCCCCGAACGGGCCGCTTCGAGCAACAGACGCGACACGCGCTCCTGTTCCTTCGCGGCTTGCAAAGCCGAGGCCGTTTCATCGCTTGCCATCATCGCCGAAAGCCCGACCGCGGCAGCGAGAAGTAGGTACATCGCGTCTCAGAAGATAAAAATGGGAGCACCGACGGGAGTCAGCCGGTAGACGCGCTCGAGATCGTCGTCACCGAGGCGAATGCAGCCGTGGGTGATACTCCGACCAAGATATCGCTGATAGAGCGTCCCGTGAATCATGAAACCGTCCCCGAAATAGAGAGCATAGTCGCCGAGAGTGTCGTAATCACGCCTCTCGGACCACGCCTCGGGAATGGGTTTGCCCTCCTCGACAAAGGCCCAGTCCGGTTTCGTCCATACAGGATCCTGTGCCTTGCGAATCACGCGGAACTTCCCGCGGGGCGTATCGAAGATCCAGTCCCGGTCGGTCTTCGGGTCCTTGAGAAGACTGCCGCTCCCCGTAGAGCAGGCTGCCTCGTGCAGCACGTCTTCGCCTCTTTTCACGTAGAGTTTATTCCGGGCCGAGTCCACGACGATATAAACCGACTGTGGCGCGAGCGCCGAGAAGGTCGCTCGGGATCGCTTCGCCTTCGACTCGAGATCCCGGAGCTCCTTTTTGATCTCCGCGCTCTCCGGCACCGAAGACGCCGGGAGCGCCTCCAGCGATTCGAAGAGGTACGTCCGTCCGGCGATTAACAAGAGGATCGACACCGTGAGAAGCGCCGAGACGACTCCGCGGAGCACCCATGGAGCGCGGGATGGAGGCGTCGCCGGTGCGGCATCCTCTGTTGCCTTCTCGGCGGAAGTCGGTAGCTGCTCGTTAGCCGGCTCGGTCACGGCGACCCTCCCACCACCTCCATATGCTCCGCGTTTCCCACAATGGCGACGAGGCTCCCCACGGCAAGCCTGTCGAAGAGATAATCCATCTCTTCGTTCGTGACCGCCACACATCCGTCGGTCCAGTTCTGGCCACGGCCGCCCTCCCCGTGGATCTCGATGAGCCCCCCGATCGAGGAGCTCCGGGGAATCTCACCGTTGATTCGTGCCTCGCGAAATCGGCGGCGATCCGCGTCGTTAGGATAGCTCAGAAGGAGCGCCTTGTAGTAGCGCGTCTCCCCCCGTCCTTTCTTCCGAGTCACGCGGTAGAGCCCTTCGGGAGTCGCCCCGTCGCCCGATTGCAGCTTCTGCTTCAAGCCGTTATAACCGAGCTCGACGTCGAGCCAGCGAGCGGGTTTGCCTTCCGCCCACAGCACGGCGAGCTGGGCTCTCTTGTCGACGACGAGCGCGCGGCCGCCCGACCTCCTCGACTCGCGGATCGCCTTCTGCACCCACTCGCGCCACTGGCGTAGATTTGCTGGATCTCCGAAGCGCTCGAAAAGGGCTGCGATTTCAGGCGGAAGCTCCCCCGCGAGAGCGATTGCTTCCCGGGCCTTTTCCGAGGCCATCGCGAGCTCACCGTTGGCGACGAGACGTTCCGCTTCGAAGAGCGCCGCTTCCGCTCGTCGCAGTCGGGTATCGACCGCGTAGTGTACTCCGCGGATGCGTGAGGTTCTCGCCGCCTTCAAGGCCCCTTTTGCGGATTCGATCCAGGCCTTCGATTCACCTTCCTCGGCGGCTCTTTCCCGCTCCACGACCCACTCGGCGATCGCAACGCTGTCCTGAGCTCTCTGGAGCGAGGCCTCCCAGGGATTCTCGGCGAAGGGGAGACTGGGTCGGCTTCGGCGAACGGCGGCCTCCGCTTCGAGTAGCATCCGCCGGGCCTGCACGATTGATTGCTCTCCGAATCCGCTCCGTCCCAGATGGGCGAGGGAGGCGAGACGTTCACGAGACTCGACGATGGCCGCCAGGGCTTGCTCTTCCTCCGCCCACCGGCACGAACCCGCCAAGAAAAGGGTGGCGCAAACCCGCAGAGCCTCCCTCTTCCAGACCACGGGTTAAGATTACATCAACTGGGGAGCGGACGCTGCCGCCCGCCCCCCATACGGAACGCTTCTCAGGTCGTGGGCCTCTTCGTTCGCGCCTGGGAGATGTCCGCGGCGATTGCCTTCGCTTGATCTCTCACCGATTGGGCGCTCGTTTCCGCCATCAGGTACTTGCCGGCGGTGAACGACTCGCGCGCGGCCGCGAGAGAGGAGGTCATCGCTTCGATCTCCGCTTTCATCGCCATGAGGTCGGCTTCGGTTCCTTTACCCTTGGGAGCCGTCTCGAGCGCGGCCGTAGCCTCGGCGAGGGCGGCTTCCGCTTCCTGAAGCAGCGCTTCGGCTCTTGCCTTTACTTCCTCCCGCGCGCTGGTCGCTTCCGTGGCGGCCGTTTTGGCGGCCTCGGTCGCTTTTTCCAGAAGCTGCGTGGCTTCGGAGTAGGACCGAGTGAGCGCGAATTTTTCGTTCTGCGCCTGGACTTCGGTCATCGCCGAGTTGAAGGCATCCTGAGCCATTTGCCATTGTTCCGGGGCGTAGTCTGCCGCCTCCGCCGTTCTCGCGGCGTCGAGGGCCTGATTGGCGGCGTCAATGGATTCCTGGGGAGCTTGGGCGCAACCCACCGTAAGAGCGAGCGCGCCGACGAACAGCGCACCGCGGACTGTCCTATGCATTTCTTCCTCCCTGCGAAAGGGAAATGATCTTTCGCGAGAACATCGATTAGTTGATACGTGCAATCGCGATGCCAGTTCTTGGGAGCACTTTTGACCACCGTCCCTTCCGCTCGTAACTGATTGAGCGCCGTGCTTTACGAACCACGACCGCCGGTCTGGGCAACCCAAACGAACGCAGGCAATCGGCGCGAAATGACGCACGTGTGAAAAAAGTGCGCGACCGTGCCGGAATTCCCGGAAGGCCGGCTCCGAACAGCGATTCACCCGTCGCACTCACGTGTGGGTCCGATTCAGTCCGCTACGTTGGATCTAGCGGGGGTTCTCCGGGTTTCTTTATTGGTCCGTCTTAGTCTGAACGAACCCGGACGTAGAGCGCTTGACGCCTTGTGCGCCGTGAACATTGGAAGAAGTGCAACAAATTCTTGAAAGGTGCAGAAGGCGCCGTCGCGGTCGAGAGCCAAGAGAGGGCTGCTCGGAGTATTCTGGGACTGTAGATTGTCAATTGTGGTCGCGAGCGAGAGATTCATTTTCGATGCGGAGCAGGAGGCGTCAACCCGGCTTGCCTACGAGGCGGGAAGAATGGCCCACTCCCTGGCCGGTCAACCGTTGAAAGTCGAGGACGAGGGAGAAACACTCGGCCCGGTCACCGAGTTCGACCGCGAGCTCGACCGTTACGTCGGGAATGGGCTTCGCCAGCAGTGTCCCACAGACATGGCGGTGTCCGAAGGATCACCGGTGCCGGCTTCCGACCTTTCGGCTCGCATCTGGTATATCGACCCCATTGACCGGAATATCGAGCTCATCAGCGAGAACGATGAGTGGACGATCCTCATCAGGCTCGCCCAGCTTCAGCGGCCCGTTCTCGGCGTCGTCTATCGGCCCGCGAACGGATTGCTCGAGGCCGTCGCCCGCGCGAGCGCCGGAATCGAGGCCGATCCGTGACCGAGCTGCGGCTCTTCGCCCTCGAGGCCAGCCGAGAGCTCGGGGAGAGAATCTCGGCCAAGCTCGGCATTCCACTCTCACCTCACGAGGAACGGGATTTCGAGGATAGCGAGCACAAGTCCCGGCCGTTGGTGAACGTCCGGGGAGACGACGTCTTCGTCATTCAGTCTCTCTATGCCGACGAGAGGGAGAGCGCCAACGACAAGCTGGTGCGTCTGCTCTTTTTCCTCGGGGCTCTTCGCGACGCCTCCGCGGGCCGCGTCACTGCGGTCGTTCCCTATCTGGCCTATGCGAGAAAAGATAGGAAGACTAATCCCCGCGACCCGGTCACCACACGATACGTCGCCGCGCTCTTCGAGGCCGTAGGGATCGACCGAATCATCGTAATGGACGTCCACAATCTCGCAGCTTACCAGAATGCCTTTCGCTGCCGAACGGATCACCTCGAGGCCAGACCGCTCTTCGTCGAGTATTTCGCTTCTTTCCTCGGCAATGAGGAGCTCGTCGTTCTTTCACCCGACGCGGGAGGCGTCAAGCGCGCCGAGCTCTTCCGTCGGCATCTGCAACACGTTCTCCACAAGGACATATCGAACGCGTTCATGGAAAAACACCGCAGCGGCGGGATCGTCAGCGGGGAGACGCTCGTGGGTAGGGTCGCGGGTCGCGCGGTCATCGTGCTGGACGACTTGATCGGTACGGGAACGACTCTGGCTCGTGCCGCGAAAGCCTGCCATGCGCTCGGAGCGGCGAGAGTCCTCGCGGCGGCGACCCACGGCATCTTCGTTGGTGACGCGAATCGCGTCCTCGGCGATCCGGCTCTGGACCAGGTAGTCATAACGGATACCGTCCCGCCGTTCCGGCTCCATCCGAAGGTTCGCGCGGAGAAGATCCATGTTCTCAACATCGGAGCGCTCTTCGCGGCGGCGATTGAGAGAGTTCACCGAGGCGGATCGCTCGCCGAGCTCCTGGATGAGTGATCGGACTAGGGCGTGAAGACCCGGCCACCCCTTCAGAACCGATATCCGATGTGGAGAGTGAACACGGCGAGGGAGTACGTATCTCCCTTGGCGAGGGCCACCGCCACCCGAGCGTCGGGGCGAATGAAGATGCGCGGTCCGACGTCGACTCGGACTCCCCCGCCGACGACATGGATGCTTCGCTCCATTCGCGCTGACGTCGAGTCCCGGGGCCACGACGTTACTGTCCACCGGGGGCCTTCTCGTCGACTATGGTGCTTCCGGCGTGGGAGGGAAGCTCGAAATGGAATGAATAGGCGGTCGTCAGCCACATCGCTCAGCCAGAATCTCTCCTTTCATTCGGATACTGGGCTCCCTTCAATTCGGCGTCATCTCCGGAATGGCTCGTCGGAGGGTCGTTTCTTCTCTGCCTCGCCGGTCATGGGAACGAAACGGACCGGGAAAACCGCTCGAGCCTCGTACTCATTTTCGGTGCGCTCGATCACTTCGAGCTCCTGGATAGCCGACCCCACGGGAATCACCAACCTTCCGCCGACGCGGAGCTGTTCGAGGAGCGGCTGCGGGATTTCCTCCGGCGCCGCAGTCACGATGATGCCGTCGAACGGAGCCTCATCCGGATGACCTCGATAGCCATCGCCGGTGATCACGGTGACATTGTCGTAACCAAGTGCCCGGAGCCTCGTCCTCGCTTCTTCGGCCAGTTCTGCGATGATCTCGATGGTATAGACGTGCTCCACCAGCATGGATAAAACGGCCGCCTGATAGCCGGATCCGGTTCCAATCTCCAGAATCTTGTGCTCCGGTCGGGGCGCCAGCAGCTGCGTCATGACGCCGACGATGTAAGGTTGCGAGATCGTTTGACCGTGACCGATGGGCAGAGGGTAATCCTCATAAGCCATCTCACGGAGCTGTTCCGGCACGAACAGGTGTCGCGGCACATCGCGCAGAGCTTCGAGCACGCGCGGATCCGTAACCCATCGTTCTTCGATCTGGTCGTGCACCATCGCCACTCGTTGATCGCGCCGTTCGTCCTGGCCTTCCGCGGCCTGAGGGCCGCACAGTACCGGAATCACGGCGACGATTCAGTACAGGATTCGACGGCTCCCCCCGGCCCTCAACCTCCGATGCTCAGCCGACCAGCTCTCTGGCCTTCTCGTACGCATCCACTCCCTTGTCTCGAATCTCCTCCACCATTTCCGAGGCCCGGTGAGCGAGCTTTCGCCCCTCGCGACTGACATCCCTGCGAAGTTTCTTCCCCGACTTCGGCGCCAGGAGCAACGCCGCAATGCCACCCAGAGCCACGCCTACGAAAAAGCCCACCAAGAAATTTCCGCTCTCATCCTTCATGGCTTCTTCCTCCATCGCATCTACTCTCTCAAATTGAAGCAATTTCGGTACCATCGATCCTACGATCCCGAGGCCACGTTGATCCACCTCGGTCCCTAGCCGGGTGAGACAGCCTTTCGCGCCAAACTGTGCTTCCTCGCTGGGATCTCGGGGGCCTTCGAATTCAGTGGAGTGCACATGTACAGGCTGTATTGCCACACGGTCTGGATGCCGAAGACAGCAGCGAGCGTGGCAGTGGGCCGCGAGGTTGTAGACGATCTTCACGATCTTCCGAGTGACGGAGCGAATTTCAATGACCTGAATGCCGCTTGATCTCTTGGCCACCCCGGTGGGGCTTTTGGCTCAGCACTGGGATGTTCGGAACGCTCCTGAGCGTGAATTCGCCGCGTCGTTACGGCATCAGGGAGGCCTGGGAGGATGGCACGTCTCGTGCACGCCTCGAGGCCGAAGGAGTCATCATGAATGAAGTGAAAGATCTCTTGAAGACCACGCTCGAGGAGATCGAAAAAGTCCTGAGCACCCGGAGCGTCGTGGGTGAGCCCATCGAAGTCGACGGCAACACATTGATCCCGCTCAGTAGCATTGGCTTCGGCTTTGGCGCGGGCGGTGGATCCGGGAAAGCCCCGAAGGCGGAAGCCACCGAGGGAGCCGGCTCGGGCACCGGCGGGGGGGGTGGCATCAAGCCGGTCGCCGTCGTCATCGTCAACAAGGACGGAGTGCGCCTCGAGCCGATCCGCGGGATGGCGGGGAATTTCCTGGAAGCCATTGGCGGCGCGATCGGGAAAGCCATGGAAAAGAAGGAAGAACGCACCGCGTCCTGAAGCGATGCTGATCGCAGCGCTGGTGATCGTGGTCTTCCTTGGCTTCATGCTCTGGACGCCCATCGATCTCGAGCTCGCGGCCAAACGAGATCCCGAGCTGCGAGTGCGTGCTCGTGTCGCCTGGCTCTACGGTCTCGTGTCAAAAAACCTTGGATCCCGCGAGCACCAGGCTCAGCCAGCGAGGCCGGCAACGCCTGGGTCGAAGGCGAATGGCGGTAGCCGCGGCGCGCCTTCGCGGTTCTGGCGAATCGTGCGGAGCAAAGGATTCCCGGCCGCCGTCCTGCGTCTTTTTCGACGGCTCGTCGCCGGCATCGATTTGAGGCGAGCGGAACTCTGGGCCCGCGCCGGACTCGACGACCCGGCGGACACCGGCCGCCTCCTCGCGTTCTTGTTCCCGCTCGCCCGCTACCTACAGTCCGTATCGCGCCTTCGCATCGACATCGAGCCCGACTTCGTCGAGCAAGTGTTCTTCTTTCACGTTCGGGGCGATCTCCGGATCGTCCCTTGCAGGATCATTGGGCCGGTCTTGGTCTTTGCCGTTTCTCCTGCAACAGTGAGAGCGATTCTCGCAGCACGGGCTTGAAGTGCGAGTGCTTGAGATCGGTCGGCACCGGCGGGTGGGTGCGTGGACTCTCGTCCCTATCGAGCTCACGGTCATCGGCTCGTCCCCGATCGAAACCTCGAGCTATCTCTACGCGAGCAAGAGTCCGCACGCCGTGGTCCTTGTCCGTGACGATGGCGCGCACCTCGTCCTCGACACCGAAGGGCGAGAGATTCCCCTCGCTGGTCTACTGGCAGAGATGCCGGGGCTGAAAGAGGAGCTTTCCCGGCTCAGGCCCGCCACCACTCGACGAGCCAGAGAGTCAGGCCAGGGAAATATGTGATGAGAAGAACAGCGACGAGCAAAATGACCACGAAAGGAAGGGTCGAACGATAGATTCGCGTCAGCGGCCGATCGAAGCGATAGGCGGCAAGGAACAGGTTCTCACCCATTGGAGGCATGAGATAGCCGAGCTCCATGTTGGCGAGAAAGATGATCCCGAGGTGGACGGGGTCGATGCCGTAGATGGCTGCCATCGGAGTTATCAGCGGCACGATGACGAGAATCGCCGAGTAGATGTCCATGAGGGCGCCGGCGACGATCAGCAGAACGTTCAGCGCGAGAAGGAATAGGACGGGCGATTCGATGTGGAGCCGCACCCAGCTCAGAAGGTGCATCGGCACCTCGGCGAGAATGAAGTAGCTCGTGAGCCCGAGCGCCACGCCGAGAATGATCATGAAGCCGCCCACGAGCGTGGCGCTCTCCACGAAGAGCCGCGGGAGATCTCGCCTGATGCTCAAATCCCGGAACACGAGACATTCGACGAGGATGGCGTAGACGACGATCAATGCCGCGGCTTCCACGAGCGTCGTGAGGCCGGCAAAAATCCCGCCGAGCAAGATCACTGGCAGGAGCAGCTCCCATTTTGCCTTCCACATTGCCGAACCGGCCTCGCGACCGCTGAACGGCGTTCTCTCCGAGCCGCTCCTCACACCTCGGAACGCGCCCCATCCCGCGACGACGGCGATCAGCAGCAACCCCGGGACGAAGCCCCCGACGAACAGCTCCTCGATCATGAGCTCGGCATAGAAGGCGTAGAGGATTACCGGGAGGCTCGGAGGCAGCAAGAGTCCGATCGAACCCGAGACCGTAACCAGCCCGACGGATGTGTCCTCGGGGTAGCGCGCCTTCACGAGAACGGGAAGCAGGAGTCCTCCCATCGAGAGGATGGTGACGCCCGAGGCTCCGGTCAGGGGCGTAAAGAAGGCAAGAACCACGACCGAGACGACGGCGATACCGCCGGGCATCCAGCCGAAAAGAGCGGTGAAGAGACGCATGAGCCGCCGGCTCGACCCGCCTCCGGCAAGAAGATACCCGCCGAGCGTGAAGAGCGGGATCGCAGGAAGCGCTGCCGAAGTGCTCAATCGATAGGTCTCGCCGGGAACGGCCGAAATGGGAGTCCCATCCACCCAGAACAAAAGCATGGCCAGGCCACCGATGGCAGTGAAGATGGGCATGCCGAGTGCCGTTCCCACGAGGATGGCGAAGCTCAGAGGAGCCAGAAACGGCGCGCTCGGGAGGGTGTCCAGAACGAGGAAGGCGAGGGGAACGAGGAGACCGAGCGCGGCCACCGCTCGGCCACGCCACGATTCCGACGCCTTCCACACGAGCCGTCCGGCAATCGCGGCAAAGCCGAGCGGCATGACCATCGAGAACACCCAGAGCGGGATCCCCCAGGCAACGATCTCCTCGTACTCGCGGTCGAGCCGAACGAGGTCGACGCTCGCGAGACACAGCAAGCTCGTGATGGCCGTCGCCAGAAACGACGTCAGCACGTGAGCGCCCCGAGCCCACCGCTCCGGCAAGAATCTCGTGAGGGAGACCGCCAGCAAGCGGTCGGAGCGTGCCGCAAGGGCTCCGCCGAGGAACGTCGCCCACAGGGTCATGTGCTGAACGAGAGGAGCGGAGCCGGGCACGCCCCCTCCGAGCCTGCGCCCGAGGATCTCGGCGAGCGGAAGGACCGTCATGACGGCGAGAACGGTAGTAGCGAGAGCGTTCTCGACTCGCGTTCCTACCGGGTGCCGCTCAGCGCGAGTTGGCGCTGCGGTACTCGTCACGATATCGCTTCGCCTCCTCGTGCAGATCGGGTGGCCCAAGCAGCTCGCGCAGTGTGGGCATCGCCGCTTCCACCTCGGCACGCCACAGGGCGCGCTCTCTCTCGTCGAGCTCGACGACGAGGAGACCACGGTTCTTCATCTCGGCGATCGCGTCCTCGTGGGCCTTGCGGATCTCCGCCCTTAGCTCCTCGCCTGCCTTGCGCGAGACTTCGAGAAGCTTCGGCCGAAGCTCCGCCGGAATCTGGTCCCACGCCCTAGTGCTCACGACCGTGGCGGCGACGACCGGAGCCCACTTCAGGTCGATCATGTGGTTCGCCACTTGATAGCTTCGGTCGAGCAGCGCGAACAGAGGCGGCACATCGAAGGCGTCGATGAGCCCTGTCTGCAGCGAGGTCAACATGTCCGTCGCCGGAAGCGGCACCACCTGGAAGCCGAGGTCCTTGAAGGCCTTTTCCGTATCAGGGTCGCCCGCGGAAGTCCAGAGCTTCATCCCGCGAACATCCTCCGGACTTCGTGCTGGCTCACGGGTGAAGAAATAAACCCATCCGGCATCACTCCAGTTGAGGACTTTGAAGTTCCGAGCCTCGATCCTCGCTTCGAGCTTCGGCGCGAGGCGATCGCGCACGTAGTCGAGCTCCTCGTAGGATTCGAAGAACATAGGATAGTGCAGGGAGTCGACCCCATCGTCGATGCGCGAAAGGCCAGGGCCCGAGACGGCAACGGCGTCGAGACTGCGGCGCTGCACCTTGCGCACCATCTCGCCCTCGTCACCGAGGACCCCGCCCGCGTAGATTCTGAGCTCGACACCTCCCTCGGAAAGGCGGCGCCATTCCTCGCGCATTTTCAGGAGAACGTCGTGCCACGTCGAGCCTTCGGGAGCGATGGTCCCGAGCTTGACGACGATTTGTCCCTCCGCCGGGATCGAGACGTGAAGGGCCAGCAACCAAAGGACCACGGGAAGCGCTTTTACCTTCATAGACCTTCTCCGGCAGGATCGAGAAACAGCACTTCGATCTGCTGCAGCAACCACTCCGCCCGCCGCCGAGCGACGAGATTCGCAAGACGCAGGCCCGGGTAGGCATCGGGATCGACGGCGAGTGCTTCGTCGACGAGCCCTCGAAACTCGCTCGCGTTCTGCTCGGGAACGGAAACGGTCTCGGCATAGGCGAGATGCAGACTCGCCCGCTTGCCGCCCGAAAGCTCGAGCGCGCGGTCGTAGTGGCCCCGAACCGCTTCGACGTCGATACGGCCCGGCTTGGCCCCGGCGAGCGTGATCTGAAACTCGTGAAGCGCTCCCTCGTCCCAAGTCTCGTCGAGCTCCATCGCGCGCCCGAGGAGCGCTTCGACCTCCGGTATGCGTGCCAGCATCGACGCGTCGTTCTTGGCCACCGAGATCGCGAGGCCGAGAGACGCGGCGCTCCAGTAGAGGAAGGGAAGCACGTCTTTCGCCTCCCTCGTCTCGACCATGCTCACGGCGGCATCGGGATCGCGCGGCAGGATCGTGCTGAATCCCGGATAGAGCAGATCCAACCCTCGTAACCCGTATCGATGGGCACGAAGGTACAAACGGCGCGCCCGCTCTCGAAGCGCTCTCGCCCGCTCGAGACTCTCGTTGGCCATGACCTCCGCATCGAAATGCACATAGACATAGGAATAGACACAGAAACCATTGGCGGCGCCGAGCAACAGTCCGCGATGCTCCGGGGATTCCTCGATGAGGCTTTCCACGAGCTTGAGCGAGAACGGGAGCGCATCCCCCACGAAATCGATGTCTTCATCGCTCTCGTAGATAGATCCGCCCGAGGCAAGAACATCGCCGATCTGGTTGATAGCGTACTTCCGGATCGAGCACCCCACGCTCGCTCCGATCAACGAAAGACAAAGCAACAGGCTTCGAAACGGCAACTCCACACACCGACCTTGCAAAAGGTGCGCGAGAAACGCGCAAGGACCGGATCCTACCGGAAAGATCGGACCATTTCACGCATCGCGCGAGATTCTCGATCGTGACTTCGGTCACCAAGAATCACCCGCAGGGAAGCTCTAGCGTGAACTGCCGGTTCCGGCGCGTACGTTCCCTGTCTCTCTAGTTGGTCATGGCCGGGTGGCCTCCCCTAGACTGAAACTGATGCTTGTTCGCGGTGCTTTCACCTTTCTAGCGCCAGTCTCTTTTTAATGTCCAGTGCCGTGGCGGGACCCGTGATCGATCGAGCTGCCACGGGTCGGGCTGCTTACGGCGCGGCGAGCGCGCCGGGCTCGCTTCGCTCGCGCAGGGTGGGCTGAGTTTTTTCATCACCCTGGGGTTGAGCCTGGCTACGAGCCGCTCTGTTCCGTGGTCGTATACCGCTCATGGAGAAACGCAACGAGGTCGATGAGCTGCTGTACCGTCATGACCTCGTTGAGGTTCGCCATGCGCGAGCCCTCACCGCTCACGATGCGTTCCTTCTCCCCCGCGGGGTAGATGCTGTGCGAGGGGTTCGCGATCGATGTCAGCAGCTCGCCGTCAGTCGGCTCTCGCATGGCGAGACCACCAAGCTTCACGTCTACGACCGGAGTCGCCGTGGGGCGGGGAAGATCGTCCTCCAATCCCGCCACCTCGTGGCAGGTGAAGCATTTGAGCTCTTCGAACGCCACTCGGCCCTGCTGAGCATCACCTTCGGGCAGTGCAAAACCACGTGGTGCACCCGTCTCCTGACAACCGGACAAAGCACCCATCAGAATTAGGACGGCAATGAATGAATGTTGGAGCATGATCACTCTCCTACTCACGACGTCACGACAGCTCGGGAAGCCAACCGGCCAGGCTGGCGATGAGCAACGAGAGCACGAGAAACAGGACGATCAACGTGACCCGGCCGACCAGAGTATGAAGAAGAAAATGGCTGATGCTGCTCATCGTCAACCTCCAATCGTCACTTGACGAGCAGAACGGAACAGCGCGCGAAGATACCAATCTGATAGCTCAGGGTGCCCCACCCCTCCGACGGCACTTCGTCCCCGACACGATGCGATTGGATGACGATGAGGTCGGCATCGAGCTTCTCCGCCTCGTCGAGAACGGTCTTGGCGCGTGGGCCGTAAGCCAGCTCCGCGGTCCACCGAACCGACTTCTCTTCCAGCATCTTGCCGAGCTCGCGGAGATGCGCCGAAGCCCTTTTCTCCAGCTTGCCGTAGAACGCGCTCTGTTCGTCGACGCTCATACCGGGGATCGTCTCGATCACGTGCAGGAGGCAGACGCGCCCTCCGGGCGCCGATAGACGACCTGCCATCTCGACAGCGCTGCGGTTGCGCTCGGTGAGGTCGACGGGAACGACGATACTTTCGAACATCGCTGACATCCTCTGGCTCCGGTATTACGGATTGGCACCGAGCCCTCACAGAAAAGCTATTCTATTGAGTTTTGTGTCATCCTGCTGGGCAACCCAACCGTGTCCTGTTATCGTAGCGACTTTCGGGCCTATTGAAGGGCCGGCTCGTTTGGAAAGCAGCCGGACAGCTCGGGGGTGTTCTCGACTGTCGACTGTCAACTGTGGCCGCGAGGCTCCGCTCGAGGCCGATCGTGATCGGTCTGAAGGGAGCGTTGCTAAAGAGGAATACCATGACGCGTTTCGATCTTTTCATCGGAGGTCAATGGGTCGAGGGGACGACTTACCGACCCAACGTCAACCCATCGGATTTGAGCGACGACCTGGGCGAGTATGCCCAGGCCGATCGGGAACAGACCGAAGAGGCGATTCGTGCGGCGCGGACTGCCGCTCCCGCTTGGGCGAACAGCAACGTTCAGGCCCGCGCCGATGCGCTCGATCGCATCGGACACGAGATTCTCGAGAGGAAGGAGGAGCTCGGAAGGCTCCTCGCCCGAGAAGAGGGAAAAACGCTCAAGGAGGGCATTGGAGAGGTCGGCCGCGCGGGCAACATATTCAAGTTCTTTGCCGGCGAGGCGCTCCGAAACCACGGTGAGCTCCATCAATCGGTTCGCCCCGGCGTTCGGGTCGAAGTGACCCGCGAGCCCCTCGGGGTCGTCGGCGTCATCACCCCGTGGAACTTCCCCTCAGCCATTCCCGCATGGAAAATCGCTCCGGCCCTCGCGTTCGGCAACGCCGTGGTGGCCAAACCGGCCGAGCTCGCACCCGGCTCGGCATGGGCCTTGGCCGAGATCATCTCGCGTGCGGGCCTGCCGCCCGGAGTGTTCAACCTGGTGCTGGGTGAAGGACAGAGCGCCGGCAGAACCATTGTGGACTCGCCCGACGTCGATGGGGTCACCTTCACCGGCTCCGTCGCCGTCGGTCACGAGATCCTCACGCGGGCGGCCGCGCGTCACGCCAAGGTCCAGCTCGAGATGGGGGGTAAGAACCCCTTCGTCGTGCTCGACGACGCGGAGCTGGGCGTGGCGGTGGAATGCGCCGTTCAGGGCGCGTACTACTCCACGGGGCAGCGATGCACCGCTTCCTCTCGCCTCATCGTCACCGAGAAGATCCACGATCGTTTCGTCGAAGCCTTGACCGCACGGATGAAGACGATCCGGGTCGGCGACGCCCTCGAGCCGGAGACGGACATTGGACCGGTCGTGGACGAGTCCCAGCTTCGCCAGGATCTCGAATACCTCGATATCGGACGCCGGGAAGGCGCCCGAGTCGCCTGTGGCGGCGAGCGGCTCCCGCTCGCGAAACAAGGCTACTACCTCGGCCCGGCGCTCTTCGTCGATACCGACAACCGGATGCGAATCAATCGGGAAGAGATCTTCGGCCCAATCGCATCCGTGATCCGCGTCAAGGATTTCGAGGAGGCGGTCGCCGTCGCCAACGATACCGACTTCGGGCTCTCGGCGGGCGTCGCGACGACATCACTCGAAAATGCAGAGCGCTTCAAGCTCGCCTGCCGGGCCGGTATGGTCATGGTGAACCTGCCTACGGCGGGAGTCGATTATCACGTGCCCTTCGGGGGACGAAAAGCGTCGAGCTACGGGCCTCGAGAGCAAGGGGTCTACGCGAAGGAGTTCTACACCACGGTGAAGACGGCTTACGTCAGCGCGTGACGTGGATCGCGCGCGGCTCGGGCGTTTCTTCCTCCCGCGAAACACGTGAGCGCAAAAGCTCATGGAACGCCGCCTGACAGCGGATCGCCTCACCCTCCCTCGGGCGATACTTGTTGGAGAGCTCCTGGTCCAGGATTCGGGCCTTGACGTTGTCGCGAAACTGAATCTCCATGAACTCCTTGATCTCCTCCCGGAGGGCGGGGTCGTACACCGGGAAAGTAACCTCGACGCGCCGTTCGAGGTTGCGAATCATCAGATCGCCCGAAGAGAGAAAGATCTTCTCGTTTCCGCCGTTGGCGAAAACGAAGACGCGCGAGTGCTCCAGGTACCGGTCGATGAGCCCGATCGCCTCGATGTTCTCCCTTCGTTGAACCTGGTCGGGAATTAGCGAGTACATTCCCCGGACGTTCAGTCTCAGACGAACACCCGCGTCCGCCGCCTGGTAGAGAAGCCCCACGATATCGGGGTCGGCCAGATTGTTGAGCTTCAAGTCGATATAGGCCGCCTTTCCCTTTTTGGCATTTCGGATCTCCGCCCGGATGAGACGGCTCACCTGCTCGCGAAACCCGAATGGCGCGACGAGAAGGTGTTTGAACTCCGGGACTCGATAATTGTCCTGAAGGAAGGCGAAAACCGACTCCACCTCTTTCGTCAGGCGTCGGTCGATCGTGAACAGACAGTGATCGGAATATACCTTCGCGGTGTCCTCGTTGAAGTTGCCCGTTCCCAGAAAGGCGTAGCGCGCCGTCTTGCCCTTCTCTTTCCGAAGAATGAGGCCCAACTTCGCGTGCACCTTGAGCCCGGGCACACCGAAGATGACGTGCGCCCCCTCTGCCTGGAGAAGGTTGGCCAGATCCACGTTGGCCTGCTCGTCGAAGCGCGCCTGGAGCTCGATGATGGCGGTCACGTTCTTGCCGTTTCGCGCAGCGTTCACCAGCGCGTTGGCGATTCCCGAGTGACGCGCGATTCGGTAGAGCGTGACCTTGATGGCCGTGACCTTGGGGTCGATGGCGGCTTCCCGCAGCAGATCGATCACGTAGTCGAACGGCTGGTAGGGGAAATGCAGCAAGAACTCCTTCTCCCGTATCGATTGAAGGACGCTGCGCGAGGCTTCGAGGCGAGGCACGGGGACGGGATCGAGCCTCGAGTAGAGAAGCGACGACTTGCCTACATGGGGAAAGCCGATGAAGTCCTTGTAGTTGTGAATTCGCCCCCCGGGCACGAAGCTGTCTTCGTCCTTGAGCCCCAGCTTCCGCACGATCAGGTAGAGAAACTCGGCAGAGATCGCGCGATCGTAGACGATGCGCACCGGGTTCCCTTCCTCGCGCTGCTTGATGCCTTTTACGACCTTGTGGATGTAGCTCTCGGTCACGTCGTCATCGAGATCGAGCTCCGCGTCCCGCGTGAGCTTGATGATATGGGACTCGATGCTCTGGAACTCGAAGAGGGCGAATATGTCGGCGAGGTTGTAACGAATCACGTTCTCGAGAAGAATGACGTGGTGGCTCCGTCCCACGCGAGGCAGAATCAGGAACCGAGGGACCACGTCGGTCGGAACTTCGATGAGCGAGAACCGGTCGTTCTTCCCAGCAGGGGTTCGCAAGCGCGTAGCCAGGTAGATCGACTTGTCATGTAGATCGGGAAACTTCTGTCTCGAGCCGATCATCAGGGGCGTGAGCATGGGGCGGACTTCCCGCCGGAAATAACCCCGCACGAAGTGACCCTGTTCGGGCGTGAGCTCGGTCTCGTCGACGACCTGAATGCCCTGTTCCGCGAGCTCATGCAGAATCCTGTCGTGGGTGGCCTCGAACACTTCCTGCTGGCGCAGGATGATCTGTTTGATCTGGCCGAGGACCGCCTTGGGATCGTGGCCCAGCAGCTTCTTGCCCTTCTTGCCCAGCCGCCCCAGCCGGTGGAGCGTCGCGACCCGCACTCGATAGAACTCGTCTCGGTTGGCGGAGAAAATCCCGAGGAAGCGAACCCGTTCGATCAGGGGGACGCTCTCGTCGCTCGCCTCCTGCAGCACGCGGGCGTTGAAGGCGAGCCAGCTTATCTCTTTGTTTCGAAAAGGGTAAGACATCGCGGAAAAGACGACATCAATTATAGCTGACGTCCCGCCGCTTAGCGATCGCTCACAACGAAGGCCAGCACATGCGAGCCGATGCGGAACTGGGAACGGTTTGGAAGCGAAACGCGGGCGATGCGCTCGTCGCCGACGTACGTCCCATTGGTGCTTCCGAGGTCCTCGAGCGTCGCTCCCTCCCCCTCGATCTCGATGCAGGCATGTCGCCGCGATATCTCCGCATCGTCGAGCAAGACGTCGCAGCCGCTGCGGCCAATGGTGACGTAGCCCTTTTCCAAGGCAATCATGCGCCCGGAACCTTTTCCGCTGAGCACGACGAGCGCATAGGTCTTGTCGGGATGGAGCCCGGGGCTCGCCTCCACGGGCGTCGCGACGATGGACAGCGGAATCGTCATGTCGGGAAGGGTCAGAGGCTCCTCACACTGCGGGCACAGGACTTTGGCGGCGTCGAGGCGAGGCAGCTCCTCCTGATGGAGAGGGTAATCGCAGCTCGGACAGGTGAACGGCATGACGGGCGTCCATTCCAGTGTAAGAAACGAAACGTCTCCCTGACAAGCCGCCTTTGCTATAGTGCCGGCGTGGAACAGCAAGGCTTCACTGTCGTCACGGGAGCCTCGTCGGGAATTGGAAGAGAGCTCGCGATCCTCGCGGGCGAGAAAGGGCGCCCTGTCATTCTGGTTGCGCGACGGGCCGAACGTCTCGAAGCCCTCGCCGGACGACTGCGCGACTCGTATCGTGTTCGAGCGGAGACCATCGCCCTCGACCTGGCCGCACCCGACTCTCCCGAGCGACTGTACGAGGAGGTCGTCGAACGGCGCCTCGACGTCGACACCCTGATCAATAACGCAGGATTCGGAAATCTGGGCGCGTTCCACGAAACGCCCCTGCCGACGCTGCTCGGCATGATCCAGCTCAACGTCACCGCCCTCACTCACCTGACCCACCTCTTTCTTCCGGGTATGGTTTCGCGGCGGCGGGGCGCCATCCTGAACGTCGCCTCCACGGCATCGCTTCAGCCAGGACCGCTCATGGCCGTGTACTACGCGACCAAGGCCTACGTGCTCTCTTTCTCCGAAGCGATCCACCAGGAGCTCAAAGGTACCGGCGTCACCGTGACCGCGCTCTGCCCCGGTCCGGTGCGCACCGAGTTCCAGGCTCGAGCGGGCACGGAAGGCTCGAACCTCGTGCGACTCGGCATCATGGACGCGCGGACCGCCGCGGCGGCTGGCTACCGAGCCATGGAAGAAGGTCGATCCGTCGTCATTCCGGGAACGCTCAACCGGATCGGCGCTCTGGCGGTTCGGCTTTCCCCCCGCGCGGTGGTCCGGCCCCTGGTAAAACGGCTGAATGAATCTACGGGCCGAAGCCCCGCGCCATGAGGTCCGCGAAGCGCCGCGCGAACGCGGCCGGATCGCGGAGCGGGGAGCCTTCGGCGAGAACTGCGTACCCGTAGAGAAGCTCGGCGTACTCTGGGATGAGCTCCGAGCTCTCGTCGACATCGAATCGTGCCTTCAGCCGGGTCACGACTTCGTGATCGGCGTTGAGCTCGAGAATGCGCCGTAGCACCGGGGCGTCGCCTCGTTGTTCCCGCAGCCAGCTCTCGAGCCGGGGGCTGAACTCGTGCTCTCCACCCACGAGACAGGCGGGAGAAGTCGTGAGACGATTCGAGAGTCGAACCTCTTTGACCCGATCGTCCAGGATCTTCTGCATCCGTGTCAGAAGCTCATCGAATCCCTTCGTCTTCTCGTCGAGATCTCTCTTCTTCTGCTTTCTCTCCTCCTCCGAGCCCAGCTCCAGAGTTCCCTTGCCGGCGGACCGTAGCGTTTTGCCCTCGAACTCGGGCAGCGCTTGGACGAGGAGCTCATCCACGGCATCGGTCAAGAAGAGTACTTCGAGCCCCCGGTCCCGGAACGCTTCGAGGTGCGGCGAGCTCTCCAGCATTTCTCGCGGGCCTCCGGCGATGTAATAGATGGCGTCCTGCTCGTCCTTCATTCGCGAAACGTAGTCCGAAAGCGACGTCAGCTTCTCCGAGTCGGCTGACGACTCGAACAGGCAGAGCGACACGATCTTGTCCTTGTTCTCGAAATCCTCGGGCACACCCTCCTTCAGGGCGCGGCCGAACGCGGTCCAGAACTTCAGATACTTTGCCTCGTCGGTTTCCCTCATCGATTGCAGCGCATCGAGGACCTTCTTGAGCAGGCCTTTGCGCATCTGGCGAATCTGGCGGTCCTGCTGCAGGATCTCCCGCGAGACGTTCAGAGGCAGATCGGAGGAATCGACGACCCCGCGCACGAAGCGGAGATATCGCGGCAGAAGCTCCTCGCACGTCTCCATTATGAGCACGCGTTTCACGTAGAGCTTCAACCCAGATTCGGAGCCAACGAAGTACAGGTCGACGGGCGCCTCGCTCGGAATGAACAACAGCGCCTTGTACTCGAGGAGTCCCTCGGCCTTCTGGACGATGGTCTCGAGCGGATCGCGCCAGTCATGAGTAATGTGTTTGTAGAACTCGGAGTACTCTTCGTCATTGACCTCGCTGGCGGAGCGCTCCCAGATAGGCTTCATCGAGTTCAACGTCTTCCCTTCGTCCCCGGCCTTCAGAACGATGGGGTAGGCGATGAAATCGGAGTACCTCTTCACGATTCGGGATAGGACTGCCTGGTCGGTGAAATCCTCTAGGCCTTCTTCCTCGTCGACGGCCTTCAAATGGAGGATGACCGACGTTCCGTTGGTCTCGCGCTCCGACGGCTCCACGGTGAATTGTCCCTGGCCGCTCGATTCCCATCGCGTGGCGGACGGCTCGCCCGCGCGCCGCGTGACCACGACGACTTTGTCCGCCACCATGAACGAAGAGTAGAAGCCGACGCCGAACTGTCCGATGAGCTCCCCCAGAGCCTCGTCCGACCGGCTCTTGCGCATCTTCTCCGCGAGCTCCTGCGTTCCCGATTTTGCGATGGTCCCGATGTTGTCGATGACCTCTTGCCGAGTCATGCCGATGCCGTTGTCGTGAATGGTGAGCAGCCTCTCCTTGCCATCGGCTTCGAGACGGATCTCGAGTTTGGTTCCCTCGGACAGCAGCTCGGAGTTCGTGAGCGACTCGAAGCGCAAGCGATCCAGCGCGTCGGACGCGTTCGAGATCAGCTCCCGAAGGAAGATCTCCTTGTGGGAGTAGAGCGAGTGGACCATGAGGTCGAGGAGCTTCTGCACCTCGGTCTGGAAGGAGAACGTCTCCGATCCCGATCCCGAATCCGTCCCGGTCTTCTTCGTCTTCTTCTTTGTCGTCTTCTTTGTTGCCATCCTTTATCCTCGTGATTAATGCCGTGGCGGGACCTGTAATCGACCGGGCCGCCACGGCTCGGGCTGCCTACGGCGCGGCAAGCGCGCCGGGCTCGCTCCGCTCGCGCAGGCTGGGCTGAACTTTTTCATCAGCCTGCTAGATCTCGATTCGATAGCTCGCCCAGGCCTCGTCACTTTCCCAGATCTTCACCGTCAGCGAGTCGATACCGTTCCAGGGGATTTCGCGGCTCAGGGCTTCCGCCGTCACCCGAGCCAGGACCTCGATGCCTGGGTTCTGGCCGGCGAGCTCGGGAAGATCGTTGAGAGTCCCATCCCGGTATCGCGCGATGCGCTTTTCGAGCTCCCGTTCGACGCGCACGATGTCGACGAGAAATCCGTGCGCGTCGAGCTCGTCGCCTTCGAGGACGATCTCGGCTCGATAACTGTGAGAGTGCAGCTCTCCTTCGGCACCGAAGTCGCCACCGACGAGATAGTGCCGGGCGACGAAGTCCCGTCGGACCCCCAAGCTGTACTTCGCCATAAACCGCTGTCAAGTATAGGTCAAGAGCACCTGGAGACAGGCCTCGGGATGCTCGTCGAGGAGACGGTAGGCCTCCGCCGCTTCGTCCAGCGCGATCCGGTGGGTTATCAGCGCTTCGACCGGCAGACGGGATAAAGCGCTCCAGGCCGTCTCGAGCCGCCGTTTCTTGCTCCACCGTGCCAAGTGGACGGACCCCAGGCGCGAGACCTGGCTAGAGACCAACCGGAGACGCCTTCGATGAAAGCGCGTTCCCAGCGCGACCGCCTCACGCCCGTCGCCATACCATGACGCAACGACCACGCGGCCCTCCAGACCCATGGCCCCGATGGCCGCTTCGAGCCCGCGGGCGGTCCCCGAAAGCTCGACGCTCAGATCGAAGTCGTCGGCCTCGAGCTCTTCGGGCGAAAGAGCGCGTGCCGCGCCGAACCGCGCCGAGACGACCCGGCGATGCTCGAGTGGTTCCAGCGTCCAGAGCCGCTCGAGCGGAAACCGCGCCAGAAGCGCTGTCGTCATGAGTCCCACGATCCCCTGGCCCACCACGAGGACGCGCTCGCCGATTCGAGGCGCGGCATCCAGGAGAACGTTCACTGCGGTCTCCGCCGTCGGGAGAAACGCGGCGCGCTCGAAGTCGGCATCTTCGGGAAGCACGAACGCGTCGGGCTCTCGGACGACGAAATGGCTCCGATGAGGCGCGAATCCAAAGACGCGGCGCCCGACGAGCGCACGCGAGACGCTTGTCCCGGCACCGATGACCTCGCCGACCGAAGCGTAGCCATAGGACACGGGATACCGAAGCTCGGCATCGAGCGACGGCAGAGTCTCGTCGAGGCGCGTCCCCTCGGCAATGTCTCCCCGATAGAAGAGGAGCTCGGTTCCGGCGCTGATCGCCGAGACGAGGGTTCGCACCAGCAGCTCATCGGCCGCGGGCTCGGGAACCTCCACTTCTCTGATTGAGAGCGCCCGCGGGCGCGTGATCTCGAGAAGCCGGGCTTTCATTCGTCGGAGAATTCGAGCTCTCCGGCAACGACCAGATCGTCGCCGATGCGTTCCGTTCGCCAAGACCGAAGGCGGGGAAACGGGGAAAGCTCGTTGCGAGCGAGCGCGGCGACACCCCCTACGAATTGCGGCGAGACGGTAACGACGACGTAGTCGACGAGCCGGGCCTTGAGGAAGCTCGTCAGGATGCGCGAGCCGCCCTCGACCAGCACGTGCGCGACGCCGAGGTCGGCGAGGCACCCCGCCAGGGCCTCGAGGTTCACCCAGCCGTTATCGAGCGCGGGCAATCGAAGCACGTCGGCGCCCCTGGAGCGAAGCGCGGCTTCCGACTCGTTTCCCGCTCGCTCGGTGGTCGCCACCCAGGGCTTGCGGTCCTCATTGAGCAAATGGGCTTCTCGCGGCAGCCGCAAAAGGGAATCCACGACGATGGGCCTCGGATCCGTCCCGCGTACGAGGCGCACCGTAAGCCTGGGGTTATCGGCAACGACAGTGCCGATCCCCACGAGGATGGCGTCATGGGCTGCCCGAATCTCGTGAGTGAGCTGCCAGGAGTGTCCGCAGCTCAAAGCGATGGGGCGGTTTCGCTCGCCGGCAATGCTGCCGTCCAGGCTCTGGGCGTAGGCCACGGTGAACATCGGTCGGCCCAGGCGTTCCACCGTCGCTTCGGCAGCGGCGAGCCGCGTGTAGAGCTCGTCGAGAATCGGAACGAGCACCCGTTCACCGGAGAACATTCCATCTTCTATATCCCACCGCGAGCCCGCGGCACAAATGTCCGCGATAAGATTCGGTGTCGTGAAGCGGGACTGGGTGCGTTATCTCGAAGCGAAACGCGGCGTGGACGATCGCGCGCTCGACCGACGCGTCTGGGATCGGCTTAAGGCGGAGCTTCGTGCCCTGGGGCGGTCGGAGATCGACATCGCCGATATCGGCGCCGGAACCGGGACCGGGCTGGACCGGATGGTGGCCTGGGGACTTCTCCAGAGCTTCGAGCGCGTGCGCTACACGGCGGTCGAGCCCGATTCCGAGCTGCGGGAGCGCATTCGTGACAGTCGGTACGAGCTTCCCATCGAAATGACGTTCGTGGGCTCGGAGCTCGATGAGCTGGCCGGACTCGAGAGCCGATTCGACCTCGTGGTCGCCCATGCGCTGCTGGACCTCCTGCCTCTGGAAACGAGCGTGGACAAGCTCCTCGCCATCGGGAGGCGCGGAGGACTACTCTATTGCCCGATCACGTTCGACGGCGAGACGCTCCTCGAGCCCGAGGTCGAGGCCGACGAGGCCATCCTGGAGACGTACCATGGCACGATGGCCCGAAAGGGCCGGACGGGGCGCTTGCTCTTCCACGCTCTCACCTCACGAGGCGCGCGCGTGCTCGAGGTGGCAAGCTCGGACTGGATCGTTCATCCTCTAGACGGCCGATACGCCGGCGACGAGCAATTTTTCCTCCAGTTTCTCGTGGAGCTGATCGCCGGTGCGGTACGCGATCGGATCGACGAGCCCCTCCTGAGCGCCTGGCGGGACCGGCGGCACCGACAGATCCTCGACGCCAACCTAGTTCTCGTGGCGCACCAGATGGACGTCCTCGCGAGAATCGGCTGACCGGGCACGCTCAGCGAAAAGTGAATCCCACATCGTCGAGAATCACGCCGCCAGCGGAGCTCCGATCGAAACGGAAGTGAATCGCCGTCAACCGTGACACGTCCAGCTCCGGATTCATCTCCACGAAACGGGAAATCGGAAACTCGAAGCTCTCGAGGGTAGGCTCCCAAGTGCTCTTGTGGGCCAGGCGATTCCACCGGACGAGCTTGAGGGGCTGCACCCGAAGGGGGACGGTCCCCCTGACCTCGAGAGAAGCGATCTCACCGGATTCGTCCTCGAGAACGACGGCGAAAACAGGACGGAACGGCTCCTTGTCGCCTTCGACGCGCCCGCTGGCAGAGAAAACGAGTGCGGACGACTCGCCCGCGTCGACCAACCCGTCCGCTCGTCGGATCGTATACTCCGTCTTGTCGCCTCCGTTAACGTCCCAGCCGAGCACGACGGCGTTCGTCCCCTGAGTATCTTCGTCCCGAAACCGAAGCTCCTCTTCCTTCCAGGTCGTGAACCCCAAGGCTCCGATGGAAACACCCTCGCAACTTCCCGTCGTCACGTCGATGTCCTCTTCGAAATCGGCAACGAGCGAGTAAGTCGAGTCCTCGAAACGATGGACGTAGGTGCCCTCGGGAAGCCATCTCGATTCGACTGGGCTCCGAAAGAACGGGACGTAAGCACGTTCTCCCGAAAGTGTCGCTGCCAGGAAAGCGGCGATGGCGACTTTCGCCACGCGCCGCTGCTCCTCGCCGGGAATGATGGGTTCGAGATTGAGAACCAGGAGTTTGGCGGGCCCGCATCGGTGCGACCCCAAACCGTGTTGAACTGCCCGTGGTTGGCGCCGTGGAGATAGAGGCTGGCTTTGAAGTGGTCCGGGCTCCCCTTCAAATCGATGCGCCGGAACTGCCGCATTCCGAAGAAGCTCGCTTCGTCGTTGTCGTACGAGCCCTGCAGCGCCAGGAAGCTCACGTCCTCGAGCTCGATGCGTCGCGAGTAGCGCACGTCCGTTTGAGCGATCGCCACGAGAGCGCGAATTCCGAAGCGGTAATCGAACCGAATCGTGGCATCATCCGGATGGTGCGCGAGGCCGTTGAAGGCCGTGGCGATCGCGATCGCTTCGCCACCCCGGGAGTGGCCAATGAGAGCGACGTTCGAGAGGTCCGCCTTGCCTTCCATCCGATGGCCTGCCTCTTCGTTCCACTCCCGCCATTGCTTCAAGTGCTCGAGCAGCAGCCATGCCCGGAGCGCCATCTCCTTTCCCCGGAAGTCGCCCGACCAGGTGCCGTTGATGAAGTTCTCGGCTACGGAAACGGTGAGCAGTCCCCGGCTTGCCAGGAGCTCTCCGAGGTACGCATAGCCGGGATCGGAATGCTCCTCCATCCGGTGATTGCCATGAACCACGAGAACGAGCGGAAACGGACCCCTGCCTTCCGGCAACCACACACGCCCGTTGATGGGAGCTTCGTCGAGATCGAATCCCCAATACCAGCGGCGCGCCCGTGCCTTGAAGCCTTTCCAATCGGGGAGCAGTTTGGAGGCATCTACCGTCCGCGACTTCCAGGCGACGCCCTCGCAAAACTCGGCGCGGCGGCGGTCGGTGCCGCTGCCGTAGGTCAGGGCCTGGAACCGATACGGTCCCGGCGCGGCCGGGTTTTCGAGGCTATCCGGAGCCACGCCGCCGTTCGCTTCCGGCTTGACGGGAAAAGGATCATGGCCCGCGCTTGCGAGCCACAAGGCTCCCGCCACGTTGACGACGAGGGCCAGTGCGGCGATCCGGTAAAACCGCCTCGACTTCACCGCGCCGAATAGGACTCCAATGCTGACGACAAAAACGATCGCGGCGGGGTAGAAGAGGTCGACCGGCCACCGGAAGCGCAACTCGTGCAGGGCCACGAGCGTCGCTATGCATGCGATTCCGGTGAGCAGGAGCTCTTCGGGAAAGCGAGCGAGAAGCCGGATCGAGAAACGAGCCACCACGATTCCGACAAAGACGCACGCTGTCGTAAGGATCGCACCGCCGAGAAGCTCCAGCGGCACCGGCAGACCCGTTCCCAGGAACGAGGCGGTCAGAGCGCCGAGAAAGACCGTCGCCGATGCCATGCCCGCCGCGGCTCCCTTCGTAAACCGCTCGGGGAACATGTCGCGCCGCCTATTTTTGCTGGCGCAAGTAGTGGTCGGTTCCCTCGAGCCAATCCTTCCGGGGTGGAGTGAAAAAATCGACGTCGAGTGTGTCCTCGAGAGCCTCGGCCTTGTGCGGCACGTTGGAGGGCAGCACCAGGACCTCGCCGGAGCGGACGACGAAAGGCTCCGCGTCCTCGGTGCCGATCCAGAACTTCAGGGCTCCCTCCAGAACGTACGTGAGCTGCTCGTTCTCGTGGTGGTGCATCGGCACGAGGCACCCCTTCTTCATGTACACGTGCGTCACCATGGATCGGTCGCCGGTGACGATGCGGCGATCGAGGTACTCGGTCAGCTTCTCCTTGGGCAGGTCGTCCCAGCGGACGTGCTTGACTCGCTTGGTATCGGTCACGGTTCCTCCTATTCTTCCTTACGAGCGTTCTATCGGGGCAAGTGCATTAAGCATGAGCAGGGTGATGAAAGACTCAGTACGCCCTGCGCGAGCGGAGCGAGCCCGGCGCGAAGCGCCGCGAAGGCCGAGCCGGGGCGGACGGTCGATCGCAGGTCCCGCCACGGCATTAAGCATGAGCAGGGTGATGAAAGACTCAGTACGCCCTGCGCGAGCGGAGCGAGCCCGGCGCGAAGCGCCGCGAAGGCCGAGCCGGGGCGGACGGTCGATCGCAGGT
>DATIBD010000045.1:0-29549 GCA_035457705.1 Vicinamibacteria bacterium | reverse complement strand
CCTGGATCCGGGATCGCATCACCGCGAAGCTCGAGCGGGGAGATACGGGCTCGTAGTCAACGGGCGCGAACTGCGTCGGACAGCGGCTCTCGATCGACTCGAATGGTCGCCGCTACTCGGCGCGGAGAGCTTCGGTCGGATCGACGCGCGCCGCCCGAAGGGCGGGTAAAGCGCAGGCGGCGAGCGCCAGGATGGCGACGATGCCGCCCGCGATGAAGTACGTCGTCGCATCACCGGGTCGGACGCCGAACAGAAGGGATTCGAGCCCGCGTGCGGCGGCGTAGCCGAGTGTGATGCCCGCCGTGGCTCCGGTTGCGGTCAAGACCGCCGCTTGCCGCATTACCATCGCGACGATCCCTGACACTGGGGCGCCGAGGGCGATGCGAAGGCCGAGCTCGCCCCGCCGCTGCGAAACCGAGAAAGCGAGAAGCCCGTAGAGGCCGATGCCGGACAATGTCAGCGACAGCGCAGTGAACGCACCAAGCAAGCCGACCTGGACTCGTCGCGGCGTCGTCTGCTCACCGACGACTTCGGCGAGCGTACGAACTTTTCCCACCGGCAGCTCGGCGTCCGCCCGGCGGATGATCCGCCGAACCTCCGCGATTAGCCGCTCTCTTGACGCTGCCGCCCGCAGCACGAGCTCTTTCGGGACGTAGCCGATAAGGCCCCCGTCCGGCACTTGCAGGTACGGCAGATACACCTGAGGCTCGCTCGGGCGCTCGAGGCCGCGTACGCGGATGTCGCCCACGACGCCAGCAACCTCTCGCTCCGCGAATCCGAACTCGAAGCGTTTCCCCAGCGGATCCTTATCGGGCCAGAAGCGCTCGACGAACGATTCGCTCACGACGGCGACATAGCGTGCCGTCCCTGTGTCGCGCTCGTCGAAGTCACGCCCAGCTCGCAGGCGAATGCCCATCGTCGCGAAGAACCCCGGAGTGACGAACCGAAGACTGGCCGTCCATGGACCTTGTCGCCCGGGTCCACTTGTTTCTTCGCGTCCCGGAATCTTCACCGGCCAGATGCCTCCTCCCACCTCCATGGGGAGAAAGCTCGTGAAAGCCGCGTGACTCACTCCCGGCACCGCTCGCGTCTCGGTAAGAATGCGCCGGTAGAGCTCCGCGCGGCGAGCCGTCTCTTGATAGGCGGTCCAGGCCACGGGCGTTTGGACGGCGAGGACGTCCTCGGTTCGGAAACCCGGATCCTGGGACGAGACCCGAACGAGAGCGCGCATCAAAAGCCCCGACGTCGTCAACAGTACGACGGTCGCCATCACCTGTACCGCCACCAGCAGCGAGCGAAGCCGCTGTCGGCGTCCGCCGATGCCGGTGCGAACGCCTTCGCGAAGTCCGGAGAGCTCCATGCCACGACGTCCACGCATTGCCGGGAGCACTCCGAATCCGACCCCGGTGACACAGGTGACCAGGACGGCGAACAATACCGCCCGAGCGTCGGCAGCCGACGGCTCTCCCACGGGGAGTGTCGCGGGAACGAGCCGCACCAGATGTGGCACGACCGCGTTGGCGGACACCAACCCGATGAGCCCCCCGAGTCCGGCGAGCGCCAGGTTCTCGGTGAGCAGCTGGCGGAGGAGACGCTCGCGGCCGGCCCCCATCGCGGTGCGGACCGCCAGTTCCTTGTCCCGCTCCAGACCGCGCGCCAGCAGAAGACTCGCGAGGTTCGTGCAGGCGATCAGGAGAACGCAAACCGAAGCGCCCGCGAGACCCCAGAGCATCAGCCGTGCATCCCTGGGAACGTCGTCTCGCAGGCGAATCATCGTCACCGAGACGTCCTCGTTGGTCTCGGGATACTCTTTCTCGAGCCGCGCCGCGATGAGGGCCAGCTCGGAGCGCGCCTCTTCGAACGTGTGGCCCGCTTCGAGTCGAGCGAGACCGTAGAGATAGTTGTTGTTGCGGTCCTCGAAGTCATCCGGCCCGAAGCGTGCCATGGTCCACAGGTCGCTGTCGCGCGCGGGAAAGTAGAAGTCTTGCGGCATGACCCCGATGACCTCGTAGGGTGTACCGTCGAGACGCACCGTTCTCCCCAGCACCGGCTCGCCGCCGAACAGGCTCTGCCATAGCCGGTAGCCGAGGACGGCCGCAGGCTCGGCGCTCTCGCGATCGTCCTCGCCGTCTAGAACGCGGCCGAGCAAAGGCTCGATGCCGAGCGTGGCAAAGAACTGTCCCGTCACCGCCACTCCCCGAACCCGAACGGGCTCGCCTTCGCCGACGAGGTTGACGGGATTGAAGTAGTAAGCGGCGAACGTTTCGAACGAGCGGGAACGGCTCTTCAAGTCCCGGAAGTTCGCGGGCGAGAGCTCCATCTGTGAATACTGCGGCACGGCCTCCCATATCTTCACGAGACGCTCGGAGGCGGCATAGGGAAGCGGCCGCAGCAGCACCTGGTCTGTGAGCGTATACACCGTCGTGGTCACGCCGATTCCGAGGGCGGCCACCGCGATCGCGGTCACGACGAAACCGGGTGAGCGAGTGAGGGAGCGTCGCATGTAGCCGAGGTCCTGGCGCAGCAGATCCCAGTGGGCTCCCGCGGCGGAGGTGAGGGCGTCGGTCACGACGTCGAGCCAGAACGCGAGCGTACCGAGAACGCCGCTTGCTTGCCTGCTGCCGTCGGCAACGATCCGTCTCATCTCGTCCGCGTATTCCGCGCGGAAGGCGCCCGGGTATAGATAAAGGAGCAGCTCGTGAACGCGCTTCATCGAGGTGTCACACCCCGCGAGGCGCGAGGCCCCGCTCTCGAGCGAGCGCGACGAGCCCGGCCAGCCGTCTGGACTCCGCCCTGGCGACGGCGCGGCCGAGGGGCGTGATCCGGTAGTAGCGTCGCCTTTCGTCGTCGTCCTCGGGGGCGGGTCGCTCCCGGGTTTCGAGGATGAGCCCCTGGTCCAGCATCCGTTGGAGGGAGCGATAGAGGGTCCCTGCCCCGAGGCGGAATTTCCCCTGCGTCCGCGCGGCGACGTCCTGCAGGATGGCGTACCCGTGCCGGTCGCAATCCGCGAGAGCGGTGAGGATGTGAAACGTCGCCTCCGGAAGAGGAAGCATCGACTCGAGCCTCTCGGCATCGTATTTCATACCGTGGAGTATATAGTCATGACAGATATAGTGTCAATGGTTATATCCGTGTCGCAGTGTGGGCCGCCGTCGTCGCCCGCCATGTCCGCTAACGCGGCAATCCACGTCCGCAACCGGAAGGCTCGGGAGCCTCGACGAGGATCGGTGATCGGAGTTAAATTAGACGCGGCCCGAGGGCCCTGGGCATTTCTTGTTTAGTCATGTTCGTGGTGCGCACGATTCTCGTGGGAGCTCTTCTCTGGCCTGGCTCGCGCGCGGGCGCACAGGACCGGCCGGCGTTCGAGGACGTCATCACTCGAGCGGTCGAAGCGGAGAGAGAGGGACAGCTCGAGAAGGCGGCTGCCGCATTCGAGGAAGCTGCCCGCCTGAGGCCGGATCACCCGCGGGTTCACTACAGCTTGGCCTGGGTCCGACTCCAGCAAGGGCTCCTCGGCGACGCTCTCGCCTCCGTGAATCGCGCGCTCGGTCTCGATTCCGAGGAGCCTGTCTTCTATCTGCTCCAGGGTGAGATCTTCATCGCTCTGGGAAACCTGGCGGAGGCGGAGCGGGCGTACCTCGGAGCTCTCCGCGTCGACCCGAAGTCGGGGGAAGCCTTCCTCGCGCTGGCCGACCTGTATCTGACGACCGAGCAGTTCGACAAATCGACCCAGGCTCTGCGCTCTTACCTGGAGATTCACCCCGAGGATACCGAGGCTCTTTATCATCTCGCCGGCGTTCTGAGCGGTCATCGGAAAAGGGAAGAGGCCCTCTCGTTCTTCAATCGCGTGCTCGAGAAGAAGCCCGATCACGCGCTCGCCTGGTATCACAAGGGGCATCTCGAAGCTCAGGCCCCTGAGACGATGGACGACGCCCTCGCCAGCTACGAGAGGTCTCTCGAGCTCGATCCCAACTATGCGCTCACTCAATACGAGTACGGAGCGCTTCTGGAAAAGCTCGGGCGGAAGCAGGAGGCGGTTGCCGCTTTCGAGAAAGCGCTCGCGCTGGCGCCGGAGCTGTCGGAGGCGACCTACGCGCTCGGGAATTTGCTCAGCCGGGAGGGGAGAACGGAGGAAGCGGAGGAATACCTCGAGCGCTTCAAGGCCCAGAGGGACGCCGAAGCGAAGAAGGAATCCCAGCTGAGGCGAGCGGTCGCGGCGCTCGGTAGCGGACGGAAGCTTCTCGAGGAGAATCGCATCGAGGACGCGGTCGCCGCGTTTCTCGAGATGACCGAGCTCGATCCGACGAGCCATCAAGGTTATTCCTATCTCGCCAAGTGCTATCGCTCGCTCGGGCAGCTCAACGTGGCGATCGGCTACATCCGGAGGGCCATCGAGCTCGCGCCGGGGGCGGCGGAATACCCTTACCTCCTGTCTCTGTTCCTTCGGGATCGAGGAGATCTCGCCGGCTCCCTCGAGGCGGCACGACGGGCCGTGGCGCTTGGGCCGAACAATAGCCTGGTCCACAATGCGCTCGGAGTCATCCTGGACGACGTGGGGGACCACGCCGGAGCCGCGGCGGCATTCGAGAAGGCTCTCGAGCTCGACCCCGATAACCCCGCCTTCAGTTTGAATCTGGCGAGCGCCTACGAAAGGCTCGGCGAGGCCGAGAAGAGTGCCTCCGCCATGGAGCGTTATCGGCAGCAGATGGCGGATCCCCGCTGAGCCCCGGAGTGCAGTTCATTCCGCTTTCCTCGGTCGTTTTTGTCGCCATGGCCTCGCCCCCGCAGCTCGTCGAACGATCGCCCCTCGACTTTCGCCACCTCGCCGGGACGAAGGACAAGCCCTACATCGTGGAGACCATGGGTTCGGGGCTCGCTCTTTTCGACTACGACCTGGACTCCGATCTCGATGTGTATTTCGTGAGCGGCTCGACTCTGGAGCGGCTCGCCCGGGGGGAGCCCGGAGAGACCAATCGTCTCTTCCGCAACGACGGGGATTTTCAGTTTACCGATGTCACCGAGATCTCGGGAGTCGGAGATCCTGGTTTCGGTCAAGGGGTTGCCGTCGCCGACGTCGATAACGACGGCGACGAAGACGTCTACGTAACCAACTATGGTCTGAACGTCTTGTATCGGAATCACGGCGATGGCACGTTCTCACCATGGACCACTGGGGTCGAGGACGAGAGGTGGGGGACGAGCGCCGCGTTCGGCGACATCGACAACGACGGATACGTCGACCTCTATGTCTGCAACTATCTGGAGTTCGACCGCGAGCTTCTCGATCGGCTCATCCCGAGACAGTTCTGCGAATGGAAGGGGCTGAAGGTACAGTGCGGCCCGAGGGGCTTCGGATACGACTCCGGTGCTCTGTTCCACAATCGTGGAGACGGCACTTTCGAGGACTGGACGGAGAAGGCAGGTGTAGCCAACCGCGAAACCTATCCGCTGGGCGTGGTGTTCTCGGATCTGGATCGGGACGGCGACCAGGACCTCTACGTGGCGACGGACACCACGCTCAATCTGCTGTTCGAGAACCGGGGCGACGGCACGTTCGCGGACCGATCGCTTCTCTCCGGGACGGGGCTTTCAGGAAACGGTAAGGAACAGGCGGGCATGGGGGTCGACGCGGGAGACGTGAACGGAGATGGGTATTTCGACCTCTTCGTCACCAACTTCTCCGACGACTACAACACGCTCTATCTGAATCAGGGGGGATTGCGCTTCGTCGATGCGTCGGACGTGGCCAACCTGGTGGTGTCGAGCCTGCCCTATCTGGGGTGGAGCACGCGATTGGCCGATTTGGATGCCGACGGGGACCTGGATCTCTTCGTCGTGAACGGACACGTCTACCCCCAGGTAGACGGCGCGAATGTCGGGGAGAGCTTTCGACAGCCGATGGCAGTTTTCTTGAACCGGGGCGACGGCACGTTCGAGGACGCGAGCCGGTCGCTCGGTACCGCGCTCGCGAAGCCGCGATCCTCGAGGGGGGCTGCCCTGGGCGATCTGGACTCCGACCTCCGCCAGGACATCGTGGTGAACGTGATGGATGACGCACCGGTTCTGATCCGGAACGAGATTCCGGGGGCGGAAGGAGCGGTCGTGCTTCGGCTCGTTGCTCGGTCAGGGAACCGGGACGGTCTCGGCGCCCTCGTACGCGCTCGGATTGGCGGTCGATGGGCCGCTCACGAGGTGCGTGGAGACCGCGGCTACCTCTCCCACAGCGACCCCCGGGTTTACCTGGGTTTGGGGACGTCGAGCCGCGTCGACGAAGTCCGGATTGAGTGGCCAGGCGGCGGGGAAGAAACTCTGGAGGGACTCGCGCCCGGCTCATACGTCGTTCTCGAAGGGGAGGGGATCGTCCATCGCGAGGGTAAGTAGCGAAAGGCCATACTCGTAGAGAGCTACTTTCGCAGTTTCAGCGCGGGGGATCGATGTTCTGGCCGCGTGCTTGAGACCGCGTGAGAAAGGATGGGGTGCCCGACCGGGCACCCCTTGCAACGGCTACTTACGTTTTAGGCTCCCACAGCCCGAATATCGCACCGTCTGGGTCTGCGATGACACTGAACGCGCCCATCTCCGGTACCTCGGTGATGGGTTGCACGACCTTGCCACCGAGTTTTTGGGCTTGCTTCGTCGAAGCCGCGAGATCATCGACCAGAATGTAGGCGAGCCAATGAGAGGGTGTGCCCGGAGCGGGGTTCTTCATGATTCCGCCACCGGTTCCCTCGCCGACTTGAATCATCGTGTAGGTGCTTTCACCCATCGGCATGTCCTCGAGCTTCCACGACAGCAGGCCCGTGTAGAACTTCTTTGCCTTTTCTGGGTCTTTCGTGTGCAACTCGACATGAACAAAAGGATTCGCCACGATTGCCTCCATTCTTGAAGAGACTCTAACCGTCCGAATGACGATAGAGCTCCTCCCGTTTTGGCCCCCTCCGGAGCGACGAGAATATCACGGTACCGCTCTAGACCGCCCCAACCAGGCCAGGGGCAAGGGGCCGTGCGATCGTGACGAGGCGCTGCTGTTCACCTCTTTCCTGCGAGGAACTCGTCCACCCGGCCGGGCATGAAGCTCGCGGTGCTGAAGGCATGCGGCAGCGATTCCTCGAACGTCGTGAGCCGGAAGTGCCCGTTCCCGTCGGTCAGGATGAGGCGAATCGGGGAACGTCCTTGCTTGACGTTGAAGCTCGAGAACTCGTAGCCGTACTGGCGGTCGCGGTAGCTCACCCGCGGCCAGGTGCCCTTTTCTCCCACGACCACGACCGCTTCGAGGAAGTAGTCCCTCTCCGTTGCCGCCTGTTGCAAGAGACCGCCGATGGGATACCGATAATGAAAGGCGGCATCGTCGACTCCGGCGGCGCGGTAGACGCCGCCCGAGTACGAGACGGCCGCGGCCCCGGCGTGCAGCTCGCTCGGGGTGAAGAGATCCACCCCGCCCTCGCGCGCCCGCGTCGCTTCGGCGACGAGGCGTTCGAGAACGTCGGGCGAGAGGGGAATCTCGGACGCGGCTACCTCGGGAAATCTTTCCTCGGAGACGAGGGCGTCCCGGAAGGGGCGGACGTGGACCAGGCCCGTCGAGCTCTCGCCGCAGATTGCGAGAAGCCTCTCGACGTCGAGAGTCGCTACCTGATAATCCCGGCAATCGCCGCACGACAAGCTGTCCCCGCAGTGCTCGGCGTAGTAGGCGATGAAGCGGACCTTCTGACGCGTCGCCTCGGGACCGAAAAGGCCGATGGCGTGATTCACCAGAGCGGACTCTCCGTGAATCCCCTCGGGGACGTCGTACTCGGTGTTTCCGCCGACCACCACGCGGTCATCAATCACGGTCGCCGTACGCACCTGATAGTTCGAGAGCGGGGGATACGTGCCCACATCGGCCGCGGCGTCGAGCGCGCGAAAAATTTGCCGTTCGAGCTCGGGGTCGGCCATCGGTTCCGCCATCGTCCAACGGGTCGTATCACTCGTTTCGCAAGCGAGCGCGAGCCAAGCCAGCGTGAGAATGGCACCTCGATTCATTTCAGACTCTCCCGGATACGGTTTTGGATCGCGCGCGCTTTCTCCATGACCGCCTTCTCGTCGAGAGTGGTCATCTTGCGGTCGCGCACGATCATCTTTCCATCGACCACGACCGTCTTTACGTGAGCTCCCTTGATGGCGTAGACGAGGTGCGAGTAGACATCGTACATCGGCGTGAGCTCCGGCACCTGAACGTCGATGAGGACGACGTCCGCCCGCTTTCCCGGCTCGAGCGAGCCCACGAGCGCGTCGAGCCCGAGCGCTTTCGCGCCGCCGCGGGTCGCCATCCGGAAGACCTCCTTCGCCGGCATCACCGTGGGATCGGAACGGACGAGCTTGTGAACCTTGGCGGCGGTGTCCATCTCTTCGAACAGGTCGAGGTTGTTGTTGCTGGCGGGGCCGTCCGTCCCGAGCCCAACGACGACTCCACGAGCCAGCAGGTCGGGCACGCGCGCGAGCCCCGAGGCGCCCTTCATGTTGCTCTCGGGATTGTGAGACACGGCGACCCCTCGCCCGGCGAGAAGCGTGATATCGGCATCGCTCAAGGTGATCGCGTGATGAAGGATCATCCCCGGCCCGAGGAGGTTCCTCTCCTCGAGGAGCGTCGCCGTCGTCTCTCCGTACTTCGCCCGAACCGCCTCGTCCTCCTCCGGTGACTCGTGGGCATGGAGCTGGAAAGGGACCTGGTGGCGCCGAGAGAGCTCGCGGGCTCGGGCTACGACCTCGATATCGGTGGTGTAGAGGGCGTGCGGAGCGACAGAAGGGACGATTCGGGGATGGTCCTTCCACTTGACGACGAAGGCCTCGGTGCCCCGGAGGGCCTCCTCCGGCGTCTCGAAGTCGGGCGCGGGGAAGCCGATGATCGTCTGCCCGAGCACGGCGCGGAGGCCCGCCTCGTCGACGGCCTTCGCGATCGTCTCCTCGAAATAGTACATGTCGGTGAACGTCGTCGTGCCGCTCCGCGCCATCTCGATCGCGGAAAGGAGTGTTCCCCAGTAGCAGAACTCCTCGTCGACGTTTCTCGCCTCGGCGGGAAAGATGAAGTTGTTCAACCACTCCATGAGCTTCATGTCATCCGCGAGGCCGCGAAGCAGCGACATCGGGACGTGCCCGTGGGTGTTGACCAGGCCGGGAACGACGAGCATTCCCGAAGCGTCGATTCTCTCTTCGGCCTCCGGGAGCGGCGCTCCCGAAGCGAGAACCGAGACGATGCGGGAGCCCGTGATCACGAGAGCGCCGCCCTCGAGGACGCGGAGCTCGTCGTCCATGGTGACCACCGTGCCTCCCGCGATCAGAAGGTTGGGGCGCTCCTGGGCCGCCGTCATCGATCCCACCAGGACCATCGCGGCGAGCGTGCTACACTCGGCTCGTTTCGCGGTCATGAACCTTCTCCTCATCGCTTCCACCTTCATCGCCTATCTCGGCTCCCAGTCTGTGGTCAGCCCGGAGCGGGCAACCCGGCCCACCTTCCGTGGCGAAGGGGACGGCAGGCTCATCCTTCTCGAAATACCCGAAAAGGTATCCCTCGAGTTCTTCGTTGTCCAGTGTGCCCGCGCTGGCGACGATGGGGCGGTCTTCGAGGTCTACCGCTCGGGGGAGCCGGCACGCCCGGGCGAAGTGCGGGTGGGAGAGGTCTTCCTGGAGGAAAAATCGCGCGTCTCCTTTCGAATCGAGGTCGGAGCCACGCCTTTCGCGCCCGGTGATACGTTCAGCTTCGTTACGTTCGAGGACGTCTCCCGGATCGACGACCTTCTCGATCGCTGGCTCGATGAGTACGTAAGATGGATCATCTCCCGAGAAGAGAAAGCGCTGTTCGAGTCTCTGAGCGGTCCCGCGGAGAAGCTCGCTTTCATCGAATCCTTCTGGAGGCGGCGGGACCCCACTCCCGAATCGCCTCCCAACGAGGCGCGTGACGAGCACGCGCGGCGGTTCGCCTACGCGCTTCAGAACTTCGGCGCGGGGACGCCGGGTTGGGCAACGGATCGAGGCAAGATCTACATTCTTCTTGGCGCTCCCAACGCCATCGAGCGAAATCCCGCGGGCCGCACCGCCTTCGAGCGTCCGTCCGAGATCTGGACCTACAACAACGCGCGCAACCCGAGGCTTCCCGCGTCCATGGACATCGCCTTCGTCGACTTTACGACGACGGGCCGGTTCGAGATCGTGTCCTCCTCGAACCTCGACGTGGTCGCTCCGTTGAGGACGAACCTCGGATACGCGATGAGCGAGCTCGAGGCCATCGGGCTCATGCGCTCTGGGGGCACGCTCATGGACCAGACCACGGGCTTGAGGACGGAGATCAACCCCACGAGGCTCGCGACCGACCGGTTTGACTTCGAGCGCGATCTCCAGGAGATCGCAAAAGTCCCGCGGCTCACGTCAGGAGGCATCCGGGCGGTGACGGAGGCGAGCGTGCGCTTCCCCACCATCCCCGTCCTCGCGGAAGCCTCCGTATTCCACGCGGGTGAGAGCGCCGCGCTCGTGCCGGTTACGCTTTCGATTCCCTACGCACGGCTGACCCCGGAGCCTTTCGAGGACGGCTACCGGTATCACGTGGACCTGGTGGTCCAGTACCAGATGAACGGGGTCGGCCAGGCGCTCGAGGACCGTATCGAAGTCCGTCTCGACAAGGATGCGATTGATGAGTACCGGCGGAGCGAGCTGCTTTACGATGCCTCGATCCGGCTCCCGCCGGGTGAGTACGAGCTTCTCGCCACAGTGCGGGACAACCCGAGCGGAGCTGTGGGTCAAGTAAGCTCGAAGGTCTCGGTACCGACCATCGAGAGCGGGACGCTCACCCTTTCGAGCCTCCTTCTCGCGAGCGCCGCCGTCCAGGCCCCGGCTTCCGGTCAGGCAGATAAGGCCCCGTTTCAGTTCGGTGACGTTCGCCTGGTCCCGAATCTCTCGAAGAGCTTCCTCTCGGGACGAACGCTCACGGCATACGTCGAGGCTTATGGGCTCGCGGACGACGCCCGCCTCCGAGTGGACTTCTTTCTTCTGAAGGACGGAAGGCTCTTTTCAAAGGTCGCCCCCTCGCACCACCGTCCGGGCGGAGGCGGCGAAGTGTCCGTTCGC
This sequence comes from Vicinamibacteria bacterium, assembly GCA_035457705.1. Taxonomy (GTDB): domain Bacteria; phylum Acidobacteriota; class Vicinamibacteria; order Marinacidobacterales; family SMYC01; genus DASPGQ01. Next base: position 18,455 of record DATIBD010000045.1, on the reverse strand, counting down.
AGCGAGATCTCGCTCGCGACCTTCCCCCCTGGCAACTACGTGCTGCGGGCACGAATCAGCGACGAGACCACTGGAGAGGTCGCCGAGCGCGAGAGCCCTTTCACCGTCCGGGCAAGGTAGAGGCGGCGACGTTCCGTGCCCGGTCACTTGTCGGGTGAGAAGTTGACCAGGCTCTTCAAGAAGGTGATCACCGCCGTCTGCTCGTCGCTTGCGAGCCCGGCGAAGCCGTCGCGCGCCTCCTGCGCCTCGCTTCGCGCGGGATCGCCAGCCGGGGGCGGCGAATCTTCTCCGTGCAGAAGGATCGCTTCTCGGAGCGTGCCGGCGCGATCGTCGTGAAGATAGGGTGAGGTGGAGCCGACACCCCAGAGCTCGGCGGTGAGGAACACGTCGGGCGGAACGAAGCGTACCTCGCCGTCGATCTCGAGCGGGGCGAGGGTCGAGTCGAAGACGACTTGAGGGCCCGCGGGATCGGCGAGCTGGCGGCCCATCCGGTGCCGCTTGAGGTCGCCGTAGAGCCGGACGATGGCGCCGCCCTCCGGGTGCGCCTCGACGCGCGGCGGCTGAGCGTCGGTCATCATGTCGAATCGCACCGGCCGCTCGGGATCGTAGTCCGTGTCCCTCGAAGCGAGAAAGCCGTCGAGGTAGTGGCCGTTGCCTCGATTCGTGGGCTCCTCGAAGACGGTGTTCATAAGCCGCATCTCGGGCTGGTGACAGCTCGCGCAGCCGATGCTCTCGAAGAGCCTGCTGCCTTGCTCGACCCGGGCGAGGGCCGAGGGGTCGGGACGTGCCACCATGCCGAGCTCGGCTAGGTGCGCGACCCCGTGCGGCGTCTCCTGGCTGGCGTTGTAGATCGTCATCGCGGTGACGTCTCCCACAGTGAGCTCGCGCTCGACCCCGTCTTCGTCGGCATCGGGCTGGCGCTCGGAGGGCAAACGCCAGGCGAACTCCTCACCTTGCATGCCCATTCCGAAGTTGGCAGCGGCTAGGACGAAGCTTCGCAGGACCGGAACGAAACCCTTCCAGCCGAACGGGCGAACCACCAGATCGGGTTCAACGCCGACGACGCCCGAATAGTCGTAAGTGACGCCGCCGTTGGCATCGGCAGTCGCGACGAGCTGGCCGAACTCCACCCCCTTGGCGACGAGGGCGCTTTGGACGGGTGTTCCCGACTTCGCTCTCGCGCCCTCGGCCGCCTTGTCGCGCGCCGCCTGGAGCTCCTCGGTCATCTCCTGAGCCAGGAGCTGAAGTAGACCATTTCCGTGGAGGGACGTGGTCGCGCGCGCGTTGAATGGCGTCGAGCCGTCCGCGTCTGGATCGGGCAGGACGCGCGTGTGCGCGTGTCCGGCGCCGGCCTCGAAGGGCTTCGCATGGCAGTCCCCGCAGGCCTGAGCGCTGACGGCGATGGGCTGCCCGCCGCCCACCGGGCCGTTCGAGAAGCGCTGCAGCGAGGCGCCGCCTGCCGTGCGCATGGCGCCGACTCCGTCGAGCCCGTTGTAGACGGCGTGGAAGAGATCGTCGCCCGCCGTGAAAAGCTGCTGGAAGGACATGGCGCCCCCGGTGAGGTCGCGCTGCTCGAGGTGGTTTTCGATGGCGGGGTGCTCCTCGAGCTCGATTACGGGTAGCTCGGCGGGAAGCTCAGCGGGTGGCTCCGGAGCCGTGCAAGCGGCGGCAGCCACCAGCGCCACGATCGTCGCGACCCGGGACTTCGAGTTACAGAGACGTTTGGTCGAGCTCCAGCCTTTCATGCTTTCCTCACTTTCCGCCGTTCTTAGGGCCAGCGAAGGAGGGAATATATGAACCCATCAGGCCGTCGTCAAGACCGTGAATCCAGCTCCTCGAATCGGCTAGGCTAACGGGCTTCCAATTTTGATTTGCTTCGCTGCATTAGAGTGCTCAATGCCGCGGCGGGACCTGTGGTGGATCGGCCGCCACGGCTTGGCCTTTGCGGAGCTTCGCGCCGATCTCGCAGCAGACGTTTTGGCCGCCGCTCGGCAGGCTGAGCTGTACTTTTTCATCAGCCTGCTAGTATCCTTCCTACTTTAAATCGCGCGCCAAAGCATTCGGCGACGCTCGGACGAAGGGAAGAGACTAGGCCAGGTGATGCTCGAGACGAGAACGGCTTCAGCGACGGCCTCGATGCACCACCAGGTGCGCATTCCCTCATAACACTGTGAGTCACTTTCGTTCGATCGCGTCTTCCGATGACCCCGACACGAGTCAGAGCGGCTTGTGGCATCGTTTGGGAATGCTCCGACCGATGAGCGAAGCTTCCCCGGGCAGCGTGACGGAGCCGGGTCGCTGGCAACAGCGGACGCGTTTCGTGCTCGTGTTGGGGTACGTCGGGCTCGTCGTCGCCGGGTTTCTCTATGACTGGCAACCGCGGGTCTTCTGGACGATGCTCTTGCCGTTCTTGCCGGTTTCCATCGTGTTGATGGGATTTTCCAACTGGCGACGGGTTTGCCCGCTTGCCTACTTCGGCGATATCGGAAGGCGGCTCAATCGCCGCAGCCAGCGTCGAGTTCCCGACTGGCTCGAACGCTGGTTCTTCGTCGTGACTTTCGGCGTGCTCCTCGCGATGCTGGTTTTACGACTGGTGGCGACGAACGGCGACGGACGTTTGCTCGGCGTGCTCTTGGTCGCCCTCGCCCTGGCCGCAGCACTTACCAATACCGTTTTCACCGGCAAGACCTGGTGCAATTTCGTTTGTCCGGTGGGTCTGATCGAGCGGATTTACACCGAGCCCGGCTCGCTGATTCGGAGCTCTTCGAACTCTCAATGCGAACGTTGCACCGCCTGCAAGAAACACTGCCCTGACATCGACCAGGAGAACGGGTACTGGCAAGACTTGATGACCGAAGGCCGGCGGCTGGCCACCTTCGCCTTTCCTGGGTTGGTACTCGCTTTCTACACCTATTACTGGCTACGGCACGGCAGCTGGGAAGCCTATTTCGACGGCCGGTGGACTCGAGTGGCCATCGACTCGAACCTGCTCCTGGGGCCGGGGTTCTTCTTTATTGACGGTATCCCGGCAATCGTCGCCGCGAGCTTGACGCTTCTCGTGTTCTCGGCGGCATCTTATGGAATCTTCCGGCTCGTCGAGTCGGCGCTCGGAAGGCTCGCATCGGACGCTGAACGGAAGCGTCATCTGGCTCTGGCGTTGGCCGCATTTACCGCTTTCGTAGTGTTCTTCTTCTTCGCTGGCGCTCCCACGCTGCGGAAGTTGCCCGGCGGCACACGGGCGGTCGCTTTCATTACCCCGGCCGTCGCGACCCTCTTTCTCACCAAGCGCTGGCGGCGTCGGCGGGAGCACTACATTCGCGAGAGGGGAGCCACGAAGCTCCTCCGCAATTGGCCCTTCGACAATCCGCCGCCCCAGGAGCCCGATGAGGTCTACGCTTGGATCAAGGCCGACGAACATGCCCGCGAGAAACACTTGGCCGCCTACGCGAGCACCGTTCAGGAAATCATCGCCGACGGTCTCGTCCGGGGCGGCGAGCTTCGGTTTCTCGAGGAGGTTCGCAAGCAGTTCGGGATCTCGGCCCGCGAGCACGAGAGGGTCGTCGCTCGCCTGTCGGCCGATGAGCGGGAGCTCTTTGCTCGGGCGGACAGCACGAGCCTCGAACAGCGAGTCCAGTTGGCCGGCTATCAGACCGCGCTCTCCGAGGCGCTGCTTCGCCGTGCTCCTGACCGCGAGATCGAGGAGCTTCGTGAGGCTTTCGGAGTCAGCCGGCAGGACCATGATTCGACATTGGAGAAGATCCGGGGCGAGGCCGGGCCTCTTCGCCGAAGGGTGGCCAGGCAGGTGGAATTGGCTGTGGTGATGCATCGGGATTTGGCCACTCTTGGCCGGGACGGTTCTGTCGCCAGAAGGTTTCTTGCCGGACTACTGCTGCAAGCTCAGGATGCGGCAGTGCGCCGCGCCATGGAATTCCTCGCGCTCATGGGGGACAAAGCGCGGGTCGAGGCGCTTCGTCCCCGTATCGTCAGCGACGACCGGGAGACGCGCCAGTCGGCCGTCGAATCGCTCTCCCGCGAGCGTGCCGAGTACGAGGATCTCGTCAGAGCTCTCGAAGCCGCGATCGTCGAGCGCATTCCCGAATCCGCCCCGGATCCCGTTGCCCTCACGGAGCTGCTCGAGCGCCACGCGTCGTCCGCGGACCCTTACGTTCGAGCGGCGGCGATATGGACGGCCACTAAGGAGCTCGGCATCGGCGCCGGCCCCATCCTTGCGCGAGCCATAGAAGATCCGAACGAGCTCGTCAATGAGACCGCGGTAGCGGGAGCGCGTCACATCCTGGAGGTTGCCGAGGCCGAAGCGCTGGCCAGCGAGGGAGAAACGGCCTTGGCCCGCGCTTCGGTCGGGCTCGCCCAAGCGATGCAAAGGCGGCCGGTTGCGGCTGGTCTCCAGTCTCAAACGGTGAAGGGCGAGACGAGCGTCGCGCTCGCGCAGCTGTGGAGAGCGATCGAATCCGTGTCGGAGTCGAGCTTTTCGAAGCTCCCCACGATCGAGAGGATGCAGTTCCTGCGGCTGGTTCCTTTGTTCTCCGGTCTGGATTCGGAGGACTTGTACGATCTGTCGCTCGTTGCCCAACAGGAGACGTTCGTGGCTCCTCAGGTGCTCTGCAAGGAGGGCGACCCCGAAGCCGACGACTTGTTCATCGTCGTTGGAGGTCGCGCCAGCGTCGTGGTGGCCAGCAAGGATGATTCCAGCGAAGACGAGCACGAGGTAGAAGTTCTGGATTGTGGCGCGGTTGTAGGAGAGCTCTCGCTTCTCGATGGTGGTCCGCGGAGCGCCACCGTACGCCCCAAGGATGGGCCGCTTCAGGTTCTGCGCATTCCCGGCTCGTATTTCCGCGCCCGGTTGCTGCTGCGTCAGCGTGTTACGAGTCCCCTGTTGGCGAACCTGACGCGCATCATTCGCCGAATGTTGCTTCGAGCTGCGGGAGAACGTCGCTTCGGAAGCTAGCTTTCCAGTAACCATTATTATTCACTCTGACATGTAGGTCGTTCTCTTAGTCGGACGATGAGCTCATTGATCAAATTGTCGCCGAATGTAACTTTCTCGAACGAGTCGCTCGAACGCTCGTGCCAACGTCATTACAATGATTGCTCAGACACGAAGCCCGACGCCCAGACGCTCGCGTGCGAACGTCGCGAAGCCGTGATCAGTGTCGGGGGAGGATAAACGATGATACGGAGATTTTTGTTGGCATCGAGCGCCGCGACCGTCGTGATGTTGACGGTGGCGCTGCCGGTCGAATCAGCGGTGGAGCCGGTCGAGAAGTTCAAGTTCGGCACGATCGAGCTCGACGGCGCACCCACCTTGGCGCTGGTGCTTCGCGATCGGTTCGTCGTGGAGCTGAACAAAGCCAATGGAGCTCTCGAGCGGCGTCCGTTTTACGCCAAGATCACCATGCCCGAGGACATGAAGGAGCTCGCGGCGCGCTACCATCTCGAGCTTCAGCCACGCATCTACCAGATCGTGAACCACATGATCGAGACCGATCAGCTGGATTCCATCGATCGCCCGGCCTACGTTCACGATGTGAAGGACGTGCGCGTTCTTGCGCCCATTCTGCGTCCCTCCAAGATTCTCAACGCTGCGGGTAATTATTACGGCCATGTATCCGAGGGGGCCCAGCCCGAGGAATACCAGCGGGTCATCGCTCAACTCCGCCAGGATCGCGGTATGCCGTATCTGTTTCACAAGCTCCCCTCGGCGATCATCGGCGACGGCGATGCCATATGGGCGCCCAAGGGCCGGCCCAACGTCGACTGGGAGTGCGAGATCGGCGTCGTGATCGGACGGCCCGCAAGGTACGTGACGAAGGACGAAGCCAAGGACCACATCTTTGGTTATACCATCGAGATCGACGTCTCGGACCGCGGGGGCCGTGGCGACGAGCGCTTCGGCGGCTCGGATTGGTTGATCGGCAAGAGCCATGACACGTTCGCCCCGCTGGGACCCTTTGTCACCCCCGCCGAGTTCATCGAGAATCCCATGGACATCTGGCAGAAGCTCACTGTCAACGGCGTTCTCATGCAGGACGCGCGCAGCTCGGATATGATCTTCAACATCTACGAGCTCATCGAGTACGGTTCCGCTATCACGACGCTCGAGAGCGGGGACGTCGTGGCCGCTGGGAGCACCGCGGGTACCGCGCGTTCACTAACGGTGCGGGACGCCCCCGTTCCCTTTTTGAAGCCAGGCGACGTGGTCGTCGCTTCCATCGAGGGCATCGGAAGCCTGCATCATGAGGTCATTCCCGAGCCCGATCCGCCCCCGCCCCTCTACACGGGGCAACCTTCGTCGGTCAAGGTGTCCGAGCCGTTCAAGCTCGGCACGTTCGCGATCCAGGGAGCGCCGACGCTAGGCCTCGTTCTCCGGGACCGCTACGTGGTCGAGCTGGAAGCCGCGAACCAGGATTACGAGTTGAATCCGCTGCATTCCCGTATCTCGATGGCCAGAGATATGAAGGAGCTCGCCGGTCGTTACCATCTCGGTCTGCGCGATCGCCTCTACGAGGTGGTGAACCAGGTAACGAGCCGGAACATGCTCGATGGCCCGTCTCGCCCCTCCTACGTCCATGACGTCGCTAGCCTGCGCACGCTCGCGCCGATCCTCTACCCGGGGAAGATCCTGAACGCCGCCGCCAATTATTACGGGCACGTTGGGGAGACCGGAACACCCGAGGAACAGGCTCGTGAAGCCGAGGCGCGCCGGAGGGAGCGAGGCATCCCCTACCTCTTCATCAAGACGACCTCCGCGGGGGTGTCGCATCCCGGCGACGACATCGTTATGCCCCGCGGACGTCCGAGCATGGACTGGGAGTGCGAGATCGGTGTCGTCATTGGACAGCCAGCGAAACGCGTCTCCGCCGCCGATGCGAAGAACTACATCTTCGGCTATACCATCGAGCTCGACATGTCCTCGCGCGACGGTCGTCGTCCCGGCGAGAATCGCTCGGATTGGTTCATCGGCAAAGGGCACGACGGGCATGCCCCGCTCGGTCCTTACATCGTTCCCGCCGAGTTCATCGAGGACCCGATGAGTTTCACTCAGAAGCTCACGGTCAACGGAAAGCTGATGCAGGACGGCAGCGCGAAAGACATGATCCATGACATCTACGAGCTCATCGAGTGGGGCTCGGCGATCGTGACGCTCGAGCCCGGCGACGTCATTGGCGCGGGGAGCCCCGCGGGAACGGGCATGTCTCGAAGCGTGAGGCCGGAGCAGATCTTCCTGAAGCCCGGCGACGTCATCGTTGCCACGATCGACGGAATCGGTGAGCTCACGCACACAATCAAGGCGCACGAGGAAGCGTACCCGCCTCGAGCAACGACGGACTCACAGCCATAAAAACCCGAGCCGTTGCGCCCCGGGTGTTCTGGGGCGCGACGCTTGTGCCCCGGAGGCGAGAACGACGATGGAGAGAACCGAATCCCGCCGCAGTTGGCAGACCGTCGCGTCGTGCTTTCTCGCGCTGACGCTCGCGCCATTCGCGGCATCGAATGCTCAGGAGCCGGAAGCCGCGTCGTATGTCCGAGTCCCGAAAAGCGCGAACGTACACGCGGGTCCCACGACGGCTCGTCCCGTGCTCGTCGTCGTCGCGAAGGACACTGTCCTACAGGTCGTCGGGAGCAGGGGTGAGTGGCTCGAGGTCGAGCTGGTTCCGAAGCTCAAGGAGACCGGGATCGTGATGCGCTGGTACGAGAACGAAGATCGCGGCTTTGTTCACGAATCCACCGTCGAGGTCGTCGACGAGAAACCGGATCCTAAGTAGACGTCAAAGCCGCAAAGTCGCGGAGGCGCAAAGAAAGACCAGAAAATGGGAAACAGGAGCCGAGTCTTCATCGCGTAAGGGCCGCGACGGCAAGCTTCGCGACTCTGCTGTCTTGGCGCCCTGGCGTTTCCATAACACTCGGATGCGTTCTCGTATTTCTGAAGTGAAGTACGTAGCCGCTCGTCGTCGCTAACTCTTATTCTTCCGGGGACCAGCCTCCGACCGGCGGCCCTAGAAGCTTCGCGGGGTCCGCATCCGGTTTCGGGCGAAATTTCTGCGATCGGTCGTTGGCCACTTCCGTGACGTAGAGGTTTCCATCCTGGTCGACGTGGATCTGATGGACCCCGTCGAACTGTCCGGGGAGCGGACCGTGCCCCCCGATATCGAGAATGTACCTTCCATCGAGGTCGTACTTGATAAGCCTGTCGGTCGTCCAGTCGGCGACCCAGATGGTGTCGTCGGCCGTCATGTAGTGAGTGAGCACCGCCGAGTCGTGTCCGGTGGGCCACATTTCGAGGAAATTGCCGTTCTCGTCGAAGACCTGCATGCGGTGGTGCTCCCGATCGGCGACGAAAATCCGACGGTCGTTGCTGATGCCGATGCTGTGGACGGACCAGAACTCGCCCGGTCCGGGATTTTCGGGATCCTTTGGCGGCTGTCCCCAGTCGAGCAGGAACTTACCATCCGGGTCGAACTTCGCGACGCGGGTGCCGGCATAGCCGTCGGCGATGAAGAAGGTGCCGTCGGGCAGCCAGTCGATATCCGTCGGGCGGTTGAAATGGTTCGGCCCGCGTCCGGGCGCCCCACGCTCTCCCAGGGTCATGACCAGCTGGCCGTCGTTGGTGAACTTGTGGATCTCGTGCAGGTCGTCGTCGATGATCCAGACGTGCTTCTCGCGATCGTATGGACTGATCTTGATCTTGTGTGGTCCGCGGGCGAGGCTTCCCGGAGGGAAGAAGAAGTCGTCGAGGTGAAGCCACTCTTCGATTGCTGAGCCCTCTCGGTCGACGGCCCAGATGAGATGGTGTCGGCGCATCGCATAGTCGCGCTCTTCACCGGAGTAGGCCCGCCTGCCGGTATTCGTCCTGCGTGGCTCGAGCAAGCAGCCACAGATCCACGGCGCGGCTCCTTGCGGAAGCTCGATCTCTGAGCGCTGAGAGACCCAGACCTTGTCCGGGGTCTCCACCCACACCCCGGCGCCCGATCCCCAGGTCCACCCATCGTGGGAGAGATCGTCATCGGGCAATGGCCTGGGCCAGCCCTCGACAACCTCGTAGTCACCGAGGTCCACCTTCGCGATCGTCGGTTGGACCGGGTCGGCCCCCGGTGGAGGCCCGGCGCAGCCAACGACAGCGACCGAAGCGAACAGCGCGATCGCAGCCCGGAGAGATGTGACCCAATCGAGCTCGTGCATGGACCTTCAAAAGAGGTCTGAGTGACGGCGACGTTAGTTGGAGCTCGGCGTGTAGCGCACCTCTTGTCCCACCGCTTTCGCGGGATCGGCTCCGGCTTTGAGCCGGAACTTCTGTACGCGGCCGTTGAAGACTTCGGCCGTATACAGGTTTCCGTCCTGGTCCACGGTCATCGCGTGCGGGCCGCCGAACTGTCCGGGGTAGGGGCCGCCGCCGCCCCAACCGTACTGGTAGCGACCCTTCAGATCGTATTTGAGGATGCGGTTGGTGCCGCCGTCCGACACCCAGAGCGCCTGGTCCGCCGTGATCAAGTGGGAGTAAGGTCGGGACACCACGGCCCCGAGCGGGTAATCGACCGAGGGTCCCTGCGGTCCCGTAGGGAACAGATCGAGGAACTTGCCCTCTTCGTCGAAGATCTGAATGCGTCCATGCCCTCGATCCACGACGACAACCCGACGGTCGGCGGTCACGGCGACGCTGTGCACCGTATTGAACTCGTTCGGACCCGGATTCTTGGGATCGGCGGGGGCTTTCCCCCAGTCCTTGATGAAGTTACCGTCCTTGTCGAACTTCGCTACGCGCTTCCCACCGTAACCGTCGCTGATGAAGAACGTGCCGTCGGGAAGCCAGGCCACGTCGGTGGGACGGTCGAAGAGCTTTCCGCCCTCACGACCTCTTTTCCCCGTCGTGCCCAGAGTCATGACGAGCTTGCCGTCGTAGGTGAACTTGTGGATCACGTGAAGCTGATCGTCGATAACCCACACGTGTTTGTCGGGATCGTAGGGGCTCATTTTGATTTTGTGAGGGCCGCGGCCGCAAGGAACGTCGAAGAGCTTGTCGTGCTCTTTCCAGTCCTGGACGAGATTCCCTTCACCGTCGACGACGAAGATCACGTGGTGGTACCGGCGTTCCCATCCGCGGGTCTCGGTCGGCTCGCACCGCGCGTCGCGACCGTCGTCGTTGCCAGTGGCACGTCGCGGCGGATCCAGTAGACCGTAGGGCGTCCACGGTGCTGCTCCCGCGGGCAGAGGCAGCTCTCCCCGCATCGCGACCCAGATACGATCCGGGCTCTCGGCGTAGACGCTTCCCATCGATCCCCAGGTCCATCCCTCGTGCTTGACCCCGTCTGGGCCATCGGGGAGGGGCTTTGGCCAATCCACGACAGGCTCGTAGGGTCCGAACAGTTCTTGTCCCCCCCGTTCCTGGGCGAACGTTCCCGACGCGAGGGAAATTGCCGAACCGAGCAGCGTCCAAAAAACGATTCGTGTCCTCATCCTGCCCTCCTTGGTTCCAAACGTCGCCCGCTTCAAAAGCGAGGACTCCGTACGTGGAGAAACAATTTATCAGCCGCGGAAGGAGAAACGCAGAAAGAGAGTGTGGCAGATTGTCTCCGAATGTGGGGCGGGTCCGCGCCTTCGAGGAGATGGTCAGGCCGTCCCGGGCCGGTCGCTACGGGATGGCTAGCGTCGTTGGCGGACCCATCCCACGGTACAGGAACTTCTGAACGCGTTTCCCCTCGTAGGTTTCCGTGATGTAAAGGTTGCCCTTCGAGTCCGCGTCGATGTTGTGCGCGCCGTAGAACTGTCCCGCCCACCGGCCCGCGTGTCCGAATGAGCCCACGACCTCGAGGGTCTCGCGCAGCAAGATCCAGACCTGCTGGTTGGTCCCATCCGGAACGATGAGGAACGTTTGCGCGGGATCGGAGGAGAAAGCAATGTCCCACACCGATCCGCTGCCGAGAGTCTTCTTTGCCACGAAGGATTCCTTCACGAACGTACCGTCTTTCTGAAAGACCTGAATCCGGTCGTTCGTACGATCGCACACGTAAACGAGACCGTCGTTCGAGATGCGCACGGCGTGCACGATGCGGAACTGTGGGGCGGGCGGCCCCTCGGGATCGTATTGGCTGGGGGCGTTCTCGTGCTGCACCGTGCCGCTGAACGGGCTGGGGAGATGCTCGCCCGCTTTCTCGAAATAGCTGTCGTCCGGCCGTTTTCCATAGGCACCCCAGTGACGCTTGTACGCCCCGGATTCGGCGTCGAAGACGATGACGCGGTGGTTCACGTAGCCGTCGGCAACATAGAGCTCGTTCGCCGTTCGGTCCAGGTGCATGTGGGCGGCACCGCCGAGGTTGTCGATATCGTTGCTCCCACCGCTCTCGCCCTTGCGACCGATTTGCATCAAGAACTTGCCCTCGCGGGTGAATTTGAGAATCTGCGCGTCCTCCGGTCCTCCTCCGCCCAGCCACACGTGGCCGTCGTCGTCGACGTGGATGCCGTGCTCGAGATCGGGCCAATCGTATCCCTGGCCCGGACCACCCCAGGACGAGACGAGGTTGCCCTCCGAATCGAGCTCGAGCACTGGCGGCGCCGCCCGCCAGATCGAACGCGTCTCGTTGGGCTGCAGGGTCTGCGGCCGGTGCACGATCCACACGTGGTCACTGGAATCGACGGCAACGCCAACCACCGCCCCGACGAGCCACCGATTGGGAAGCGGTTTCGGCCAGGCGGGGTCGACTTCGAAGGACGGAACCTCGGTCTCGGCCCGACCGCGTCCCGCTGCGCCGATGGACAATCCAACCGCCATTGCCAACAACATGGCCCCCACGCTCTGCGTTCGCATCATGGGTGAATTTGTTTCTCGATCTCGTCGAGAAACGCCCTGGCCTCCTCCGCTTGAGGAGAGCTGGGCGCGGTATCGATCGTCCGCTGGAAATATTGTCGAGCCTTGTCCATATCCCTGAGGTTGAACTGGCACTTCCCGAGCGCGACCAGGGCCTCGGCCGAGCCCGAGTCGATGCTGAGAGCGTTCTCGTACGCCGTCACCGCGTCCCCGACGCGGTTATCGGCGAAATAGAGAGAGCCCAAGGCCATCCAGCACTCGTAGGCGATCGGGTCTCGAGGGTCGTGCTCTTTGCCGAGCGCGGTCTCGAAACTTCGAGCCGCCGCCTGAAGCCTGTCGACCCGAACGTAGGCCATCGCGAGCTGTGCCCAGGTGCGGAAGTCGGCCGAAAGCTCCGCGGCTTTCTCGAGCTCCTGAATCGCCTCGGGCATCTTCTCGACCTGAATGTAGGCGAGGGCGAGGTTGGTATGGCCTTCGGGGGTCTCGGGCGACAAACGGGTGACCTCCTCGAATGCCTCGATTGCGGCTTCGAACTCGCCCGCGTTGAACGCCTCGATGCCTTTCTGGAAAGCGGCCTCGGCGCCGGACATGGCGGCCACCATCTGGAACTCCTCACGTTTTTCCTCACCCGCTCGAAACTGCAGCGGCACCTCGAGGTCCATGTAGCCTTCCTTGGTGATGGTCAGCTTGTACTCCGAGGGTCGTAGTCCTCGGCGGTAGAAACTGCCTTTGTCGTTCGTTTCGACGGTGATGGTGCCGCCCATGGTCTGGTCCTCTAGCGTGACGGTGGCGTCTGCAATGGGCTTGCCGTCCACATCCACGACCCGGCCACGGAAGGTCGCGAGCTCCGCCTGCTCGCTGGTCGCCAGCCCGGGCAGGAAGAACAAACACACCAAGGACGAGAACAGACAAAGGACTCGCTTCCCGGCCCAAATCTCGCCAAGGATCATGGTCCACCTCCAGATGAAACTCCCGTCGCCGAACGGGAGACGGTCGTGAGAGCCTTTTCCTGCACGATCGTGTGATACCGGTCGACCGCGAGTGCCTCGAGGTGCTGCTCGCTGCCGTCAGGCCAGATCACCTTTGCGGATTCCACCAGGTTGTAACTTCCGATTCCGAAATGAACGCGCAGATCGCTCGATGAAAGGTACCCGGATGTATGCACTTCTCTCACGAGCTCGAAATCGTCGAGCGCGAGCGTCACCCGGGCGCCATAGCCGTCGCGGTTCACGCTTCGACCGATCAGGCGAAAGCCAATCCAGTGCCGATTGCCACGGAAGTTTCCGGTGTTCCTCAGAAGGCTGGCCGTCGAGTCGATATTGACCACCACGGCGTCGACCATTCCGTCGTCGTCGAGATCTCCGAAGGCGACGCCGCGGGAGGACTCGAGCTCCCGGCTCGCGTCGTTTTTCGGCAGTGGCAGCTCTGAAAAACGCCCACCGTCATTCTCGAATATCTGGTTCGGCTGGCGGTAGCTCGTTCCCACCTCGCGGCCCTCGATCTGGGGAAAGACGTGCCCGTTGGAAACGAACAGATCCTCGTCCCCGTCCAGGTCGAGATCGAGGAAACGGACGGCCCAACCCAGGTAGGAAAAGCTGGGGCGGCCGGGAAAGAGCTCCTCCGTGCGATCGATGAAGATGCCGCTGCCTTGATTGACGTAGAGCGTGTTCGTCTCGTGCGAGAAATTTGTGACGAACAGATCGACAAGGCCGTCACGGTTTACGTCGGCGGCGTCCACGCCCATGCCAGCCTCGGCTCGTCCGCTAGCGTTGTAGGCGACGCCCGCCGTCAAGCCTACCTCTTCGAAGCCCCGGCCATTTCGGTTTCGGTAGAGCTGGTTGGGCGTGGCGTCGTTGGCCACATACACATCGGTCGAGCCGTCTCCGTCATAGTCGAGCGTGACCACGCCCAGACCGTAAGCACCGGCCGAGTCGTCGATGCCAAAAGCGTGGGTGGCCAGGGAGAAGCGTCCATCGCCTTCGTTCCGATAGAAGACGTCCGCCGCACCCACGAGCCCGGTGGGCCCGCAAAAAACCGGCACGTCCTGAAAACGACAATAGATGTCTCCGAGCACACCCGGGGCGTGCACCATCGAGCTGGAGCGAGACGGGACTTTGCGGATCGAAGGGTCCAGATAGTTGACGACGAAGAGATCGAGGTCAGAGTCCATGTCCGCATCGATCCAGGCCGCGCTGGTGCCCCAGCTCGGATCACCGACCCCGGCAGAGTCGGTGACGTCTCGAAACGTCCCATCTCCGACGTTACGGTAAAGGGCATTGGCCCCGAGATTCGTCATGTAGAGATCGGGAAGCCCGTCGTTGTCGTAGTCCCCGACCGCGCAGCCCATGCCCCATCCCAGATCGCCGACACCGGCTTCGGCGGTAACGTCACGAAAATTCCATCTCCCCACGTTGCGGAAGAGACGACTCGGGAACCGCTCTCGCACTTCCACTCCGGCCGTCCGTGCACCGTTTACGATAAAGGCGTCGAGATCCCCGTCCTGATCGTAGTCGAAGAGGGCGGCGCCAGAGCCCAGTGAGCCGGTGATGTTGGGCTTGTCGATCTCGCCGCTGACGTTCACGAAGTGCATACCCGACTCTCTCGCCACGTTCTCGAACAGGGGCGGCACCTTTCCGCGCGCGAGGCCGGAAAACGGCCAGACGTAAACAGAAATCGCCATCCCGACGATCATCCCGATGCCTCGCACCGAGCGGTTCTTCGTCACCAAAGCGCCTCACCGTACGGTGAAGGGAACGTCCTTCGTGGTCGCTTCGCCCGTGACCTCATCGGTGACCTTCACGCTCACGCTGTAGCTCGCCGGGGTGAAATCCTTCAATGGAATCGAGGACATGATGGACCGATTCCGACTGGGGGTAGGGAAGGGATACGTGGGTGCCACGTTGCGGAACAATCGACCTTCACGCCGGAACGTGTACTCCAGCTTGACGCGTGTCTTGCCTTCAGCATCCAGACCCAGGTTGTAGACCTCGAAGTACACCTGTAGGGAGGCTCCCGGCTCGAAGGCGCCATCCTGGCTGGGTAGCACTTTGTATTTTCCGAAAGTAAAGGGCTCCTTCTTGCCCGGGATCGTGGGGTTCTCGAGCTCCAAAATCTGCTCGGCCAGGAGTATCGAGCTGAGCTCGAGCGTCTCGCCGATCTCGGGAACCGTCAGATCGCTCTCGGTCAGCCTCACCCGCCCGTTCTGGTCCCGAACCGCTAGCTGGAGCCGGTAGCTCCCAGGCGACGCGTAGAGCACCATCTGGTAGAGCACGGTGTCGTCTTGAAGGGTCGCCACCTGGTCCTTCGGAAGCGCGAACATCTCCTCGCGAACGAACTCGTCCACCGAGTTGCCGCCCTGATCCACGAGGCGGCCCAGGATCTCGAAGCGGCTCTCGTAGAAATCGCCCTTCTCGACGTAGGTGAAATTACGGTAGGCGAGGTCCAGGTTGACCGGTATGGCCAACTCGCCGTCGCTGGCACGAAAGAACTCGACTTTCGGTTCAACCTCGAGTTTGGCCGTGTTGAAGCTGAAATCCGTCGTCACCACCTCGCGAAGCGGCTGGACCGCTCGTTCGGGAACCTGGGCGATGAGCGCGAGCTCGTTCAGGCGCTCGAGCTCCGGATCGAGACCATCGGCGATCGAGGTCCTGGTGCCCGGGCGTCCGAAGTTCATCGAGCGTACTTCCATCTTCGCGTAGGCATCGAGGAAGTCCTCGTTCATGAGCGCTTCCGTGCGCCTCGTGGAATCGGAGTCCGCGAGCAGGTTGAACGTGATCTCGTAATCGCCAATCGATCGCTTGTCGACGAAGGCGATCTCCATATTCGGAGGAAGCATGGGATGGGGCGGTCGGTTGTAGATCCAGACCTCGGTGGGGAACTGGTGGGCCAGACGTCCCATGGGATCGGAGTCGATCTGATCCGGGGGACCGAGGAGGATGTAGATGCGACCGCGATCGGTTATCCATCCGGGTCGTCCCGCCCCGAAGAACGTGTTGGCGAAAGTGAGCCGACGATAGTGCTCGAGCTGGTACTCGTTCTCCTGTGTCCCCGGCGTGGGGTCGCGACGTTCCCAGAACGTGTCGATGAAGGCGACCCGTTCCGCGGAGGTCGTCAGCTGCTTGTAGACCTCTTTCTCCTGCTTTGTAGCGATATAGGGGACGATCTCCTCGATCCAGACCTTCGCCGCCTCTTCCTCGGTCAGGTTGTTGTAGCGGTTCTGCGCGACACTGGGTAGGCACAAAGCCAGCGTCGAGGAAAGGGCGAGAATCCCAATCACGGACTTCACAGCGGAATGGTACCTCCAGAAGTTGCATGACAGCCATTGCCGCCGGACGAGTGAGGACCGGGCTCCCTAGAGAACGAGAGCCCGGCCACTTGCTTGACCTATGCTAGCTAGAAGGTGAAGCGCACTCCAATCTGCATCTGCCGCGGGAAGTTCGCGCTCGTCGGGATCAAAAAGGTTCCGCTGGAGCGATTCCCGGTCGGGTTTCTCAAGTTCTCGTTGTTGGTTATGTTGTAGCCGTCCCAGTAGAAGCCGAGCGTCATCTCCTGGGTCACATCGAAGTTGTACCGTATCGAAAGGTTGAGCTCGGTGAATTTTTCACCGCCGACGCCGTTCTTTACCGCAGTACTGCCATCGAGGTCCGATACGATCGGCCTACCCGCATCCGTCAGACCCTGAATCGGACGGTCGTTTCGTTCGCGATCCGCGTTGTCGTCACCACCCGTCGTCTCGTTGATCGGCGTCGCACTGTTGAAGCTGAAGATGCCGGCGATGCTAAGTCCCCGCCAGGCGTTCCACGTGCCGCTGAGGCTGAGGACGTGCCTCCGGTCGACCTCGAAAAGACCGTAGTCGAGGCGCGGATCGTTGTCCTGCCACACCTTCCGGTCCTCCGGATAGCTCAGCCCGACGTAGTTGGACTTCTGGAGGGTGTAGGCATTCCGCATGCTGAAACGGTTCGAGAACCGCTTCGTCACGCCGATCTGTACCGACTGATAGTCCCCGTCGAAGTATCCGTTACGCGTCGTATACTGGTACACGCGCTGGAAATTCGTGTTACGGGCCTCCGGAGGAATCAGCTCGCCGTTGGGATCGAAGACGTCCACCCCAGGTCTCGAGCTCGCGACACCAAAGACGAGGGGCTCGTTGATGTCGATGAGCCCGAGCTGGTCTCGGGAAACGTTTCCGACGTAGTCGAGGGAGACTGCCAGGTCGGGCATGAGCTGATGGGCGACACCGGCGCTCCATGACCACATGTAGGGCATTTGCCGGTTCGGGTCGTCCACCCAGGGCTCACGGTTGAAAGTCGCCCCGGAAAGAAGAGAGGCCTTGAGAGCCTCGAGCTCTGCCTGTCCCGCCGCGCTCAGTGTGGCGATGCCGGGGTTCCCCGCCGAATCGTTGATCATGTCAGGATTCAAGACCGCGCTGTTGGGATTGTTCACGGAGAGCTCGGGGAATTGGTTCAGCAAACCGCGTTGCTGCAGGCGTACGTCGAGACGGCTCCTGGTGTACTCCGAGAAGCGGCCGATACCCGCACGAACCACCGTTCGCCCGTCTCCTTTGATGTCATAAGCGACGCCGACACGGGGGGCGAAGTCGTCCCGGCTCGCGGGAACGATGCCCTGCGTGTCCCAGCGCAAACCGAGATTCAGCGTCATCTTCTCGTTGACCTGCCACTTGTCCTGGAAGAAGAAATAGGCCCGCCAGTCGTGGCTAAAGGTCGGGAAGTCGTCGGGGAACTGGTTCGTATCCCACACATTGATATTGAACTGTTGGGGATAGGTCGATCGGTCCGCGGGGTTGTAAGGCGCGTCCTGCTCGAAGACGAAGACCCCGGAGCTCACTTGCGTGCGGGGAACTAGGCGGTTCCAGCTCACGCCACCACCAAACTTGAAGTTGTGATCTCCTCCCCATTCCGGCTTGAAGTGGCTGTAGGTGTTGTCGATCGAGTAGCTACGAACCGAAGTGATACCTCCCTCACCGCCCGTGCCGGTGATGTAGCTCGGATGCTCGTTCTGCGAGCCGATTCCGAACTGGCTCTGTCCGGCCAACCCGACGTAGTTCACGCCGTTCGCGAAGAAACTCTGGTTGCCGGTCCCGAGCTCCTCACGGATAATCCCGAACCGCACGATGTTCGAGCCATAGTCGCCGACGATCGACGTCCAGGAGAAGTTGAAGATCTCGTCGAAGTCGCTCTCGTTGCCCCGGGCGTCCACGACCTCGTTGCTCTGGTTGAAACCCTCGCCCAGCGAGTCCGCCGTCTCACGAACCCAGCGGCCGCTGATGACATTGTCCTGGTTGGCCTGGTAATCGCCTCGGGCGAAGAAGTTGTTGGCGCGCACCGAGAAGTAGCCGACCTGATCCACGGCGAGAGGAGCGGCTTCGGCAGGAAACTTCTTCTGGCCGCCTAGGTCTTCGTTGTCCCGCTCGTAGTTGAAGTAGAAATGGGCCTTGTCCCGGATGATGGGTCCGCCCACGCCGAAGCCACCCTGAAAGGTCTTCTCGTCCGGCTTGGGCTCGTCCGGGTTGAGGAACGGGCTTCGAGCATAGAAGGAATCGTTTCGGTAGTACGAATAGGCGCGGCCCGAGAGGTCATTGGTTCCGCTGCGGCTGACCATGTTGATGATGGCGCCGCCG
>DATIBD010000044.1:0-85241 GCA_035457705.1 Vicinamibacteria bacterium | reverse complement strand
GAAGTCGTTGACGTTCGCGACGAGCCTGCCCGGCTGGCCACCGAGCAGCGCCGTCCGATAAAGGTCGTAGCGGCCGGGCTCGGCCTCGTGCAGGAAGCCGATGCTGTTGCCGTCGGGGGCAAAGTGGGGACGGAAGTCCGCGCCTTCGGTCAGCCTCTGCTCGCCGCCCACCTCAATCTGCTTCAGCCAGATTTGGGAGACGCCGTCCCGGGTCGAGGCGAACGCGACGAAGCGGCCGTCGGGAGAGACCGAGGGCTGCTGGTCATGACCCGACAAGGTCAGCCGCCGAACGCGCACGGGCTCGGGCGGCAGCCGGTCCGGACGCGTGGCCAGCACGAAGAGCGTTCCCAGGACCGACGCGACCGTCACCGCGGCGAGCGCGAGAGTCCGAAGGCCGGAGCGTCGCGTGGGGGCGCTCGGGGCGGGCTCCTCGATTCTGCCGGAGAGCACCTCGTCGATCACGATGCGAGCGTCGGCGATGTCGTGCAGGCGGTTCTTCGGATTGCGCTCGAGGCAGCGGCGCAAAAGACGCCGGACGGGGGGCGGCGTCGCGGCGGGTAACGCGCCAAGGTCGATCTCGGTTGTGAGCACGGCTGCCAGCGCGTCGGTGACCGTCTCTCCCGTGAACAGCTCCCGGCCCGTGAGCATCTCGAACAGAACCACACCGAACGCCCAGACGTCGGTACGCTTGTCGACGGACTTGCCTCGGGCCTGCTCCGGGGACATGTACCGCGCCGTCCCGAGGATAACGCCGGCCTGCGTCCCCATCCGGGTGATGGTCGGCGACTGCGACAGGTGTGCCGCCGCACCCGAGCCGGGATCGACGGTCCACGCCTTGGCAAGGCCGAAGTCGAGTACCTTGACCCTGCCGTCGGGCGTGAGCTTCACATTGCCGGGCTTGAGGTCGCGGTGAACGATGGCCTTCTCGTGCGCCTCCTCGAGAGCCTCGGCAATCTGGCGGGCGATCTGGATGGTCTCGTCGACTGGGACGGGTCCGCGCTCGAGCCGCCGCGAGAGATCCTCCCCCTCCACGAGCTCCAGCACCAGAAAGCGCCGGTTGTTGGCTTCCTGGAAACCGTAGATCGAGGCGATGTTTGGGTGGTTGAGCGATGCGAGCATCTTCGCCTCGCGCTCGAAACGGGCGAGGCTTTCGGGGTTGTCGGAGAATTCCGCGGGCAGGACTTTGATGGCTACGTCGCGACCGAGGTTGCCGTCGCGTGCTCGATAGACCTCGCCCATTCCGCCTCGCCCGATGAGCTCGACGACCTCGTAGTGCGCCAGCTTGTGGCCTGGGGCGAACGACACGTCGACGCGATGTTACGACGCGTATCGGATTGTGGGCAACTCATCGTCCCCGTCCGCCTTTGCCAATACAGTCGGTGTATGCTCGTGGCGGGAATCGGAGGTCTCGTCATGCGGAACGTGAAGGTCCTGGCATCTGTCACCGGAGTCGGATTCGGGCTCGCACTTGGACTCGCTCTTCCGGGTTGTGCCGCTCCCGAGGAGGTACCGTTGGCCGAAGCACCCGATGAAGGGAAGGAGACGGCGCAGCGCATCCTCTTCCAGTCCGAGCGCGAGGGAGCGGTGGACGTCTGGGTGATGAACCAGGACGGCTCGGGCGCCCGCAACCTGACAGGGAACGGAGCGCGGGGATTCAATGATCGGCATCCCACGGCATCGTCCGACGGCTCGCGCATCGCGTTTCGCTCCGACCGGGATGGACACCCAGACGTCTGGGTGATGAACCGGGATGGCTCGGGACAGACGAACCTGACCTCTCACGCTTCCACCGACATCGACCCGTCGTTCTCGTCCGACGGCTCGCGCATCGCGTTCGACTCGGACCGCGACGGCAACGTGGAGATTTACGTCATGGCTTCCGACGGAACGAACGCCGCGCGTCTGACCGAGAACGCGCACGAAGATAGTCACCCCTTCTTCTCGCCCGTGGACGACGGTATCGCTTTCTACTCGAACCGCGACGAGCCGGGAAGCGAAGCCATGGACATCTACGTGATGAACGGTGACGGGACGAACGTCATCCGCTTGACTGACGACCCGGCGGACGACCGTTATCCCTCCTGGTCCCCGAATGGGGCGCAAATCACGTTCAGCAGCGACCGGGATGGCAACGCCGAGATCTACGTGATGGCCGCCGACGGCTCGAGCTCGAGCCCGACGCGGGTGACGACGCACGATGCGCCGGATCTGGCGCCGGCCTGGTCGCCCGACGGTGAGTGGATCGTCTTCCGCTCCGAGCGTGACGGAGGACCGGAGATTTACATCGTTCGCCCCGATGGATCGGATCTGACGCGCTTGACCACGGATGGGGCGGGCAACAGCAATCCCCGTTGGCTTCCCGTGATGCGGTAACGCGCGTTTGAGTGCTTACCGAATGACGGATTCCAAAAGCACTGTGATCGTATCGCCTCGAGGGCAAATCACGCTTCCTGCCGAGCTTCGCCATCGGCTCGGTATCAAAGAAGGTGGGGTCGTGACGCTCGAAGAGCGGGACGGCTCGTTAATCCTGAGGCCGGCTGCGGTCGTCGAGTTGACGATGTATAGCAACGAGGACATCGCGCGTTGGGACGCGGAGGACGTGCTCAGCGATGCGGAGCGTCGACGTCTCGAAAGAAACTCGCACGCAAGTCGTGAAGCTCTTTCTCGACGCGAACGTCCTCTTCATCGCGGCTCCCAATCCCAACGGCAAGGCCGCTTTCGTCCTGGAGCTGTCACAAAAGGGACGCTGGAGCGTTGTGAGCTCGAGCTTCGCGATGGAGGAAGCGCGAAGGAATCTCGAAGCCAAATTCCCGGACGCACTCGTGTCATTCGACAAGCTGCTGAGAACGGTCGGCGTCGTTCCCGACATAGCCGAGAAAACCTGCCCGATCGAATTGCCCGAGGGGGACGCACCGATCTTTCTTTCCGCTCTCGGCGCTCGATGCAGTCATCTGCTCACGGGTGACCGCAAGGACTTCGGGCGATTCATGAACGAACCGAAGCGGACGTCCGGGGTCGTCATACAAACCGTGGCGGACTTTCTTTCGAAGCTCTGACCCAGCTCGGCACAAAACCCGGGCTCAATCTCACCGGAGATCGTGATGCCGACGCGTGTGTTGACGTTCGCCCGTAGCTCACGGGACGCGTCGCGCGATGGGCCCGAGGGTTTCGTCGAGGAACGCGCTGATGATCGGGCTCCGGATCTCCACTGGAGGCAAATGCCCGCTCTCGACCAGTTGCAGCTGCTTGGGTTCGGGGAGCCATTCGTGGAGGGCGCGGCCGTAAGGCTCGAAAGGGACCTCCTCGTCGTACTTTCCCGTCAACACCAACGCCGGTCCCGGAATACGTGGCACGAAGTGGATCGCCTCGACCTCGGGCAACCAGCTGGACGGGAAGAGACCCCCACCGATGAGAATCGACGAGCGGATCCTGGGTTCGACGGCAATCAGAATCAGTGCATGCTGTACCGCCCCCCAGCTGAAACCCATATGGCTGATCCGATCCATATCGATGTCGCCTCGCGTCTCGAGATAGTCCAACCCCATCCGAAACTCGGTCACGCGGTGGACGATGACGTCACGGGCTTCGACGGTGGCCCGCTGATCCGCTGGCACGATCGCAGGATAGCCGGGCCACTCTCTCTCGATGGCTCCCCTGGGGACCACCGCCATGACCGCTCGTCCTTCTTTGATTTGCGGCGCCAGAAGCGCCTCCACCTCCGCGGCCGCCGTTCGTCCGTAGAAAACCGTGCCGCTCACCACATAGTTGATGCACTGATAGGGAGGTCGGGCTCGCGCGGGCAAGTAGAGGTAGGCGAGGATCGGATCGTCGTCCCGCCCGGGGAAAGCCAGCTTCTCACGGGTCCATTCGGGAGTGTCGACCGACTCCACCAATTCGGCCGGCGAGTCCTTCTTGTCATAGCGATAGTGACTCAAAAAGCCACGATAGATCGCATCATCCACCGGCTCGAGGTCTGTCATGGTCCGCGGCTCGATGCGGCTCGTTCCCTGATCGGCATCGCTCGGCGCCGCCATCCTCACGCAGCGGAAGCCAATCGTCCTCGCGGCGTCGAACGGCGGCCGCGCGCTGCCGGATTGGAAGACGTAAGGCGCGTCGGCCCAGGATCCACCCGCCGCGGTGCGGCCGGCACCCCTTTCGTTGAGAGCCCACTCCTCGACGTTTCCGGCCATGTTGTAGGCGCCAAACGGGCTCACGCCGAACGGATGGCTTGTTACGGGCACGGTCTCCCGACCGTAGAAGTTTGCTCGACGTGCGCTGGAGGTGTCGAGACTCATCAGCCCCCAAGGCATGACGATCCCCTCGAAGTGGGTCCATCTTCCGGCTCGCGCGGCTTTCTCCCATTGGTAGATGGTCGGTAGGGCATTACCCAAATACGCGCAGTACGCGCTCGCCTCGTACCAGCTGATGCCGGTGACGGGGTGGTCGCCCTTGCCTTCCGGGAAGTCCTCGTTGCTCCACTCCCTGGGACCTTGGAGCCCGCTCCGATCTTTGAATCGCTCCATCGCCTCGTCGAACGTGAGCTCGACGCCGCCCTCGATGAAGGATTTCTTCCAATAGGACGGCTCCGAATAGCCTCCGGCCCGGACAAACTGCCGGTACTTCTCGTTGCTGGTCTCGTACCGGTCAATGAGAAAGTCCTCGAGCATGACCGGCTCCATCCCCCGAAAGAGCCGACCGCGAAGCGTGTAGGTGCCCCCAGGTACGCGAACCATGTCCTCGGGTACCTCCTCCGTGACCGAAAGCAACTCGTCCAGCACGATGCTCGGATCGATTCCAAAACGACCCTCGGCCCGGTTCAACTCACTCGAAACCACTCGCTCGAGGGTGACGAAGCCCGCTTTCTCGAGCCAGACCCGAAAGGCGGTTCGCGGGATCTGCAAATCGACCAGTGGCGTCGTCCCCGCGAGGACTCTCTCGGTGGATTCCTCTTCTTCGCTCGGCAATCGTTGGAGATAGACGCTCGCTCCCTCGGGATCGCTCGTGATCGTCAACCTGTCCGCGATCTCCGGGAGCCAGCGCAAGAGCGTCGGGTCGTCCGGCAACCGCTCCCTCGCCGCGGCTGCCAACTCGTACGCCTCCACGTAACGCGCCTCGTTCGCGAGACGCTCCATTTCCAGAATCGACGCGCGGGCGCGCTCGTCCAGCTGCTGCGAGCGGTAGGGGAGCCACAACGCGGCGCCCACCGCGAGCAGAGCGGCCGCCATCGCAGCCGTCACCGCAGGTTTGCGGAACCGGCTTCCGGACACGTGCAGCCGAGCCACCATCGCAGCCAAGGTGTGTCGAGCCTCCTTCGCCGACTGCAGGCGGCGCTCGGGATCGACGGTGAGCAAGCGGTCGACGAGCCGCTGTAGCTCTTTAGGAACCTGCTCCAGATGCTCGGCCAGTGGGGGAGCTTTCTCGCTCATGATCGCGGTCGCCGTATGGATCGGCGTTTCTTTTCGGAAAGGGTGGTGTCCGGTCAAAACTTCGTACAGCAAGATGCCGAAGGAGAAAAGGTCGCATCGCGTGTCGACCGTCTTTCCCGCCAATTGCTCCGGCGACATATACGGAACCGTGCCCAGAGTCGAGCCCTCCGTCGTCAGCCTGGAGAGCGTATCCGCCTGACTTTCGACCCCGACCTGCACCTGTTTGGCGAGCCCGAAGTCCATGACCTTCACGTGCCCACCCGTGGTGAGCATCACGTTCGCGGGCTTCAAGTCGCGGTGGACGATGCCCCTGCGGTGAGCCTCCTCGAGCGCCTCGGCAATCTCGATCCCGATCCTGAGCGCTTCGGCGAATTCGGGAGGAGCCGCTGCCAGCCGCGCCTCGAGTGTTTCACCCTCCACCCGCTCCATCGCGATGAATGCAATGCCGTCCGCTTCACCGGTCTCGTGAATGTGACAAATGAAAGGATGGTCGAGGGCGGCCGCCGACTTGGCCTCGCGGAGAAAACGCTGCCGTGCGATCTCATCGTCGCGCATCGACTGCGGCAGGACCTTGAGTGCCACCTTGCGACCGAGCTCGGCGTCCTCGGACAGGTAAACGTCACCCATCCCACCCTGGCCCAGCTTCTCTAGAATCCGATACCGGCCTAGCGTACGCCCGATCATGAGCTCGGCGCCCTCTAACGCAGGCGTCGAATCTTACTGCCCGGAGGAGGGACTCGCAAATATCTGTTCGACGACCAAGAACCTGAAACGTGACCAGAGACGAGCTCCTGAAGATCCTCGACTTCGGCTCGCGAAGCTCGTACCAGTTCGGGGGCAAGTAGGCATCAACTTCTCGCTGATGTTCTCGAGCCTCGGGAACGCCGTCGTACCGTACAACTCCGACGCAAGCCGTGATCTGTTGCGGTCTAAGACGTTTCCGGAAGATTCATCATTCTCAACAAGGCGGGCCAGCGGGAGCTCGAGCTTACCAACGGCCAAAATGGATGGTGGCTGGTTTTAGCGTCGGTCATCGCGGTGGCTTGGTGGCGTTGGAGTCGACTCACAAAATCGCCCCGGGCAGCGTAGTAGCCGCCCGGGGCGTCAAATCGAGATTCACGCAACTACCTGTAGTAGGGAGCGCGGTCGCCCGCGAGAAACGCCGCCGTGTCCCGGGCGTCCAGAATCACGGAAATCGCATCGGTCGCGATGACCCATCCGAGCCATGCCCCGAACCATCCGGTGTCGGGGGGTAGGTTCGTCCAGCGGTAAGCGAGCCATGGCACGACGATTAGCCACAAGGCGTGGCCCGCCCCGAGTAGTTTCACGAATGCCATTTTCTGGTACACCCGGGCCATGAACACGAGTCCCGTCACAATCACGATCCACAGCACTAGCGGTTCCAGTCTGGGCAAAAAGAGGAGACCCGTGGTGTTCGCCGCTACGAGGTTCCATGCAAACGCGCGCGGCATGGGCTCGAAACGCACTAGCGGAATGTAAAAGAGGTTGTACAAGGCCCGCACGAACGACACGCGAGCGGGCGGTGGGAAATGGGAATTGAGCGTAGGGGGCCGTTCGTCGACGACCGTGAGGGGGCGCCCGATTTCTCTGCGATACATCGTTGTCCTGGTGCTCACGAGCTTCTCCTTGTCAAAACAGAAACGCATGTCCTTGCTCCGCCCGTTATTGGCCGGCTCAGCAAAATGCCGGCGCAACGTCTTCGACGCGCTTCCTCGCAGCCGGACTGAGGCTCTCGAGCGTCGCTAGAACCCGGTCGTGGGTCATTGCCGAGCCGAGATATGTCCAACGGTTCGCCTGAAGCTGCACCTGGCGGAACCGCTTCTTCTCCTCTTCGTTCAAAGAGCGTCCCGTCGCCCGCGTAAGAGCATCGAGGTCGAAAGCCACTTGCTGCTCGAGCCCAGCGTCGATGAACGCGCCAATCTGGAGGTACTTTTCGACCGCCGCTTCGATTTCACGGGAGCTGCGCCCTTCGGCGAGGGCCTCGACCATGAGCGTGTCGAGCTTGGCGTGCTGCGCCTCCTCCATCCAGTGATGCTTCAGTAGGCTCTTGAACTGCGGGTCGAGCTCCTGGTTTTCTCGGGCGCTCTCGATGTAGTGACGTTGCGTCATCCATTCGATGTGCAGGATTACCAGCGCGACGGCTAGCGGGTCATGGGCCAGAACGGCCTTGGCGATCTCCTCGGGCGGCCCGATGACCGCGCACCGGGTGCCGAAGCCGCGCTCGAAATCCTCGGCGAAGCGCTTGAACAGCTGGATGTGCTTGGCCTCTTCACTGGCGAACTGCAAGAGGGCGCGGGTGCGGTAGTCGTCCGGCTGGAGCTTGGGACGCGCGTGGTCCAGAACGAACGGCAAGATGAACTCTTCGACGAGGCGGAAGATGCCAAGATAGGCATTCCCCCGGATCTGGTTGAGGGTGCGCTTTTCTTCCGGGGTCAGGAAACAAAGCGGTTCCACCCTGGCCAGCGATTCCGGCATGAACGGCTTCGTGAAGTCGAGCCGTTTTTCCCCTCCGATGAGATCCTCGACGCGCCAACGGATGGCCTCCGCCGTCGCCAGAGCTGATTGATACGTGTACTGCCGATTCATTGGAAATCCTCCTTCGTTTCTTCCATTCATGCGACGAGGCGTTTGCCTCGTTCTGGCCGCAGTATCCAGGAATCGGGCGCGGGAACCTATGACCGCGACGCCGTTAGCTTTGATTGAAACCCCAAAATCTGCTGGAATCTGGGTATCGAGCTAAAGGACGCGGAATGCATGGATGTCCTCTCCGATGTCTTGCGCGTGGTTCGGCTGACGAGCGCCGTGTTCTTCACCGCCAGGTTCTCGTCGCCCTGGTCGATTGAATCCCCGCCTCCCGATCAACTCGCGCGGTCACTCAGGCTACGCGCCGAGAGCATCGCTCTGTTCCACGTGCTGGTCGAGGGGCAGTGCTGGATCTCTTTCGGAGATCAGGCCCCGACCAAGATGGAGGCGGGCGACGTTCTGATCTTCCCGCGGGGCGATCCGCACGTCATGAGCAGTCATGTGGGCGCGAGGCCATGTCCCATCGGGAGCCTTCTACCGTCCCAGCCCTCGGAGGAGATCCCTCAGCTCCACTACGGGGGAGGCGGCGAAACAACGCGTTGGGTCTGCGGTTTTCTTCACTGCGACCAGGCCTTCAATCCGCTGATCGGGGCGCTGCCGACCATGCTCTGTGTAAGGGGCCGAGAAAGCACCGGGCAAGGGCTGCCGCCCGAAGCGCAGGCGAGTGAGCGCGCCGGAGTTGTGCTGGTCGAAGCCGATGGCTGGCTCGCTACGACGCTGCAGCACACCATCGAGGAGGCTGACGCGACGCATCCGGGGGGCTCAGCCATGCTGGCGCGATTGATCGAGCTATTGTATCTGGACGTACTGCGCCGGTACATGCAGCAGCTTCCCTCGGGGCACACGGGCTGGCTGGCCGGTGTGAAGGACCCGGAGGTCGGTCGCGCACTCAGGTTGCTACACGCCAGGCCCGATCATCCGTGGACCGTGGAAGACCTGGCGCACGAGGTCGGAGTCTCTCGTTCCGCATTGGCGCAAAGGTTTACCGAGTTGACCGGGGAGGCGCCAATGCGGTACTTGACCGGCTGGCGCATTCAATTGGCGAAGCATCTCATGCTGCAAGCGAGCCTTGCGATCGCCGAGGTGGCCGACCGAGTCGGGTACGAATCGGAGGCGGCCTTCAACCGGGCATTCAAACGCCGCGTCGGCGTACCGCCGGCCAAGTGGCGCAAAGGGTTCGACAGTATCCGGAAGGCATCGGAATGACTCCACGCGGGTGGCGTTTGGACGCCGTTGAGTTTCGGGATCATCCCGATCGGCAGGTTGATGATGGGGTATCCGGCATTCGACGCGACGCCGGCGCCGATCCGGCCCGAGGGTGAACGACGACGCAGTTTTTGCCCTGACTCTTGCCGCGAAGGAGGGCCGCGTCGGCACGGCTCACGAGCTCCTCCAAATCGGTACCGTTGTAGTTGGCGACCCCGAATGTCATCGTCAACGGGATCTCGGCGCTCTCGTGCTCGACGGGCTCGGCCGCGATGTGTTTGCGGAGCTGCTCCGCCAGCACCCGGGCTCCTTCGATATCGGTCTCGGCTAGTAGAATGATGAACTCCTCGCCCCCCCAGCGGGCGCACAGGTCCTGCTCACGAATTCGCCCGTCGAGCCGTGATGCGACTCGCGCCAGCACATGGTCTCCGACGTCGTGTCCATAGCAATCGTTGATGGACTTGAACGAGTCCAAGTCCGCCAGGAGCACGGAGAAGGGCTTGCCCGATCGGGCCGCGCGTGCCTGCTCGCGCTCCAGGGCTTCGGTGAAGCCCCGGCGGTTTGCGAGGCCGGTCAATGCGTCCTGTCTCGCGAGCAGCTCCGCACGTTGATGCGCCGCCACCAACTGCTCGTTGGCGGATTGAAGCTGCCTGTTCGCCTGCTCGATCACGGTGTTCTTCACCGCGAGAGCGCGACCGGTGGACCGATTCTGGCCGTACAGCACGAGGAACAACCCCGAGATCAACGTCACCAGCATCAACCCGGCTATCAGAGCATTTCGCTGCAGGCGCTGCTGGGAAAGCTCCATTTCCTGGAGGGCGTTGTCGCGCCGCAGCAAATCCAGCTCGCGGTCTCTTCGTTCCTCGTCATAACGAAGCCGCATCTCGGTGATCTGTCCAAGGTTCTGAGCGTTGAATATCTCGTTCTCGATGACTCGGCTCTGTTTGAACAGCTCGAGCGCATGCTCGAAGTCACCGCGCTCCTCGAGCACGCTCGCGAGCCGTGCATGGGCCTCGCCCAAATAACGTCGGTCGCCGATGTCCTTGCTTAGCCGAATCGCTTCTTCATAGCTGCGCTCCGCGCCCGCAAGATCCCCCGTCCTCTGCAGTATCTCCCCCAGATTGTTCAGCACCTCGACCACCCCCCGCGCATCGGATGCCCGGCGATAGAGCGCGAGGGATCGCTGATAGGCGTTGAGCGCCTCATCGCTGCGCTCGAGCGCTTTGTACACGTGGCCCACGATGCTGATTGCGTAGGCGGTTCCCTCTTCGTCACCGATAGACAGACGAAGGTCGATCGCTTCTTTTTGGTGGGTGAGCGCCAGCTCATAATTTCCCAGGTGATAGTGCGCATAACCCAGATTAGAAAGGGTGCGGCTGACTCCCAGCTCATCGCTGAATTCGCGTTTGAGCTCGAGCGAGCGAGAGAAGAGATCCGCAGCCTCCTGGTAGCCTTGGATGCCGAGATACACCAGCCCGAGATTGTTGAGCGCCTGGGCCAGCAGATATTTGTCCGCCTGCTGCTCGCGGTTCTTGAGCGCCCGCAAAAGGTACTCGAGAGCCAGGTGATGGTAGCCCATGAAGTAGTACTCGACTCCCACGGCGTTGAGAGAGCTGGTCGTGTTGTGCAGGTCGCCGATCACTTCATAGTACCGAAGTGCCTCGAGGTAGTGACGCGACGATGTGTTGCGCTTTCCCTGGGCGCTCCACAAATGCCCGAGCTGCATCGAGAGCTTCGCAATCCACTCGG
Source organism: Vicinamibacteria bacterium (assembly GCA_035457705.1). Lineage (GTDB taxonomy): Bacteria > Acidobacteriota > Vicinamibacteria > Marinacidobacterales > SMYC01 > DASPGQ01. Next base: position 74,256 of record DATIBD010000044.1, on the reverse strand, counting down.
AATTCCCCATCTCGTTGGCCAGGGCGAGACCGGCTTCGGCATGCGCAATGGCCCGCGTCGGTTCGGACAGGCGATATCGCTCGCTCAGCTCGAATAACGATTTTACCTCGTCCATCGACCCCGGTGCGGGTTTCGCGGTTTGGCTGACGGCGTCAGAAAGGGTCGACGCCACGAGCGTGCACGCGAGAGCGAACGTACGGAAGCAGAAGGTTCGAGAGTCCGGAGCCAAAGGTTTCCAGATCAGGAAAAACTCAAAATCGAATTGGTGGTTTGTTGTTTTGTTGATTCAAGGATAGGACAAGATCGTGCTCCGGGCAAAACGTATGGTCGAGAGCGGGGATCCCGTGGGGAGCGAAAATCAGACGCTGGCACGGGACGACGCACTCCGGTCCGCTAATGGCTCGAGCGCGGGTACGCGATGGGCCACGACGACTACGAGACCCTACCAGGCTAGACGATCACGGCACTGCGAGTGGCGTCGATCTTCGGGCTGCTTTCTGCACGTAGCTCTCCAGCAGCGCCACGACCTCATCGTGCTTTCGGTGGCGGGCGGACATCAGCGGTGTAGCGCCGTCGTGATTCATGGTGAACGGATCCGCACCGTGCTCCAGCAGAACCCTGGTGGCGCTTGCGTGGCCGTTGCGCGCCGCATGAAACAGGCCGTCGCTTCGCGGGCGTCTTTCGCACCGATGTTGGCACAGTGTGAGACAAGCAACTCGAGAACGGGTAAATTACCTTGTAACGACGAGGTCCTGGCTCGGCGGGTCGTCGACTAGTCTTTGGAAATGCGGAATCTCCTTCAAACACGGAGGGCCAGGTCGCCCAGAAATCGAGCACGACGCGCTTTCCCTTGAGAGCGCTGAGTGTCCAGTTCGTTCCGTCCAGCGCCTTTATGGTCAGGTCGGGCGCAAGTACCCCGTCCCACTTTACGAGCGGCGCAGAGGTCAGGCCGCCCTTCCGGCGAAACCTGAACCTGATCGCACCGGAGATCCGAAATGGATTGAATGCTTTTGCCATATTCGGTCGAAGGGGGTGAACATGGCGTCACGTGCGCGAAGGGTGTTCTGGTGGCTGATGATTTCGACCCTCTTTCCTTACTCGGCTCTCGCGGCCAAGCTGCAGGATCAGACTCTGAGAGCCTGGGAGCAATACCAGCGGCTTACAGAGGCACGCATCCGGCGAGAGATCGAATCCACGGAGGGGTTTCTCGTTCGTGACTTCTTTGCGGAGAGCGAAGCCGCCGTCGTTCGGAAGGCCCTCGAAAACGGGAACGTCTTTATCAAACCGATGAAGACTCAAAACGAAGAAGGCGGAGAAGTCGAGATCCCGAAAGGGATCGTGCACCACTGGTATGGAAGCGTGTTCGTGCCGGGTGCCACGGTCGACGAAGTGCTGGCCTGGGAGCAGGACTACGACAACCACGAGAACTATTTCGACGAAGTGGAAGACTCCCGACTCGACTCTCATCGAGACGACACCTTCGAGATTTTCCTGAGGCTCCGCCGAAAGAAAGTGATCATCGTCCACTACAACACCGAGCACCGCGTCACCTACGAGAGTTTCGGGGACGGCGCCGTGGCGAGTCGTAGCGAGTCCACGCGCATCGCCGAGATCGAGAACCCCGGCACCGAGCGCGAGCGAGAGAAGCCCGTCGGGAACGACCGTGGGTTTCTCTGGCGGCTGAACTCCTATTGGCGGTTCCTGCAAGCGCCGGAAGGCGTCATCGTCGAGTGCGAGTCCATCAGCCTCAGCCGGGCCATTCCCAAAGCGATCGCGTGGATGGTGAACGCCATCGCCGGCTCCGTGCCACGGGAATCTCTGGAGGCCACGCTCCAGCCGTTACGTGACGCATTCGTGCCCGAAACGGGAACCCAGTCCTCGAGAGTGTGCCCGCGTCATGGCGGCGGGCGGACGGTGGCGAACGAGATCTCGTCCTGGACCCGAATGGTTCCTTCTCCGACGAGGACGGAGCTCCCGCCGACGGCGACTTCCGTGATCGTGTCACCTTCGGTGACGACGCGGATGTGGACCCGGCTCGGTCGGCCCATCTTGACGCCTTGCCGGCTCACGATGTGGTGAGCACCGTCACCGGTTACGACCCGGTAACGCACGAGGTACGAGCCCAGAGGTCCGCTTGCATTTCCCGTCGCGGGGTCCTCGACGACGCCGAATCCGAACATACGGCTATAGACAGTGGCGCCGTCCTCGCCGGGATCGCTGGTGTAGATCATCACGCCGCGGCGGATCAGGCCGTAACGATCGATGAGCTCTCCCATCGCGGCACGATCCATCTGAGCACGGTCGATGGCATCACGGCTCTTCATGGGCACGATGATGAATGGAGCGCCGCAGGACACCTGCTGCACGGGAAGTCCCGTCGTCTGGATGGCGTCCGCCTCGACCCCGAGAGCGTTCGCGACGGCCGCGCGGTCCTCGATCTTGCCGCCGAACTCGGGAGGACGCTGCCGCATCCAGGCGAACTCGAGCTTGCCGCCCTTCCAGGTGAGATCCAGCGGTGTTGGCCCGATCCCGAGCTGAAAGACCGTTCGTTCCGTTCCCGGAGCGATGAGCCCAGCGTGAGCGAGCGCGAACGCGGTTCCGATGGTGGGATGACCGGCCACCTCGATCTCCCGGCCGAGGTTATTGGCGAAGATGCGCACCCGAAATGACGTGCCATCGACCTCGGAAGGGAAGACGAACGTCGTCTCGGAGAAGGCCACCTCTCTCGTAATGGCCATCATCTGCTCGGCGGTGAGCCCGCCGGGCTCGAGAAAGACCGCGAGCTGGTTTCCGCTCAGCGTCTCGTTGGTGAAGACGTCGAGGTGGAGGTAGGAATAAGCGCTGGCGAAAAGCGCCAGAGAGAAAAGATACGGCAGGCTCAAGGGTTCGACTCCATGGAAGTGAATCTATCACGTGGGCAAGAGCTCTCGGCGTGATGAACCAATCGGATCCTTCGAAAATGTCCGTTGATTCGTTGGGGTGCTTCGCGTACGATGCCGACGCACGGGCAGGCCTCGAGCCATGAGCGATTCCGCGGTCCGGAGATTTCTCTCGCCCGTCGTCACCTTCCGCGAAGGCGAGACCCTTACCGGGGTCCTGATGTTCGCCTACTCCTTCCTGGCGATGACGGCCTACAACAACATTAGGCCTGCGGCCACGTCGAAGTTCATATCTGATCTCGGCGCCGACAACCTTCCCTGGGTATACCTCGTCGCGGGACTCACTCTGGGTGTCATTCTTCAGTTCTACGGCCGCCTCGTGGATAAGATACCGCGCCGTTGGGTCTTGCCGGGGACCCAGCTCCTCGTCGTGGCCGTGCTCGTCGGGTTCTGGTTTCTCCTGAAAACGGAGCAAGCCTGGGTCTCGGCGGCCCTCTACTTCTGGGGTCGCATGCTCCTCGGGATCTTTCTCATCAGCCAGTTCTGGACGCTGGCCAACGACATCTACGATCCGCGCCAAGCGAAGCGGGTTTTTGGGTTCATTGGCGGCGGGGCGAGCCTCGGAGGCTTGACCGGTGCCGCACTGACGGCCTTCTTTGCCGAACGCGTAGGAACGGATAACTTGCTGCTCTTCAGTGCGGCGATACTCTTCTTCTGCTTCTTCATCGTCGTTCAAATCGAGCGACGGGAAGTGTCGGCCGAGCGTGCGGGCTCGTCGTCCACGGTGGCGCCGGAAACGGTCAGCGGCAAGGAAGCCATTCAAATGCTCCGAGATTCGAAGCATTTACGACTCATCGCGCTCCTGATCGGATTCGGTGCTCTGGGTGGGCTCACTCTCGACCAGCAGCTGAACTCGGCCGCGGAGGAGCTCGTTCAGACGGAAGACGCGGTCACGGGCTTTCTGGGAAGCATTACCGCCTACCTGTCGGCAATTGGCTTCGTGGTCCAAATCGGGCTCGTGAGCTTCGTTCACCGCGCCTTGGGTATCGGCTTCGCCCTTCTGGTGCTTCCCGTAAGCTGGGGTGCCTCGGCGCTTCTCATTCTTTTCGCCCCGGTTCTATGGACGATCAGTTTGGCGCGAATCCTCGACGCGTCCCTCCGCTACACCCTGGACAAGACGACGCGCGAAGTTCTGTTCTTGCCCCTCCCGGCCGATCTCAAGTTCAAGGCGAAGCCGTTCGTGGACGTGACGGCGGATCGTTTCGTTGGTAAAGGGCTGGGAGCGGCGGTCCTGCTGGTTCTCATCAAGTTGTTCGGGTTCACCTGGTGGCAGCTCAGCTATCTGAGCCTGACGGTTTGCATCATCTGGATGTATCTCACGCGAAAGGCGCGACAAGAGTACATGGCCGTCTTCCGTCGCAGCATCGAAAGGCTCGAGCTCGAGCCCGCTACGTTGGCGCCCCAAGTGGGCGAACCGGCGACGATAGAGACGCTAGTCGAGGAGCTCGCGAGCCCTCACGAGGACCGTGTCATCCGCTCCATCGAGCTTCTCGAATCTCTCGGCAAACGCCACCTCGTGACTCCGCTCCTCCTACGTCATGAGTCGCCGCGCGTAAGAGCCCGTGCTCTCCTGGCGATGAAACAGGCGACACCCGAGACTCTCGCCCGCTCGGCCCTCGCCGTTGAGCGGAGTCTCGAGGACGAAGACGCCGACGTACGGGCCGAGGCGGTTTTCGTCCTCGCCATGATTCGCGGGAAGGACGTCACCGCGATCATGCGACCTTACCTCGAAGACAAGGACTCGCGCATCGCGACCGCCGCTGCAGCGGCGCTCGCCGAAAGCGGTCGGGAAGAGGACCGGCTGGCTGCTGAGGAGACTCTGGCGCGGCTCGCTGCGGACACTCGAGAGGCGGGAAAGACGGGACGACGAGACGCCGCGCGTGCCCTGGCACGGTGCTCCGACGCCCGCTTCCGTCGCGTACTCATCCCCCTCATGCACGATGCCGATACGAGCGTCGCCCTCGAAGCGATCCGAAGCTCTCGCCGCCTGGGAGACGAGGACCTTCTATTCGTTCCACCTCTCGTGTCCCTGCTCCGCGTCCGTCGATTGAAAAACGCCGCTCGCGGCGCTCTCGCCAGCTACGGGGATGGCGTGGTCGATACACTCCGGTACTTCCTCGAAGACGCGAACGAGAACATGTGGGTTCGCCGCCATATCCCGGGCACCCTGGCTCACATCCCTTCGAAGCCTTCCGTGGAGGTCCTTCTCGGAGCGCTCGATGACGAAGATGGGTTCGTCCGGTTCAAGGCGATCTCGGCTCTCGAACGGATCCAGAAGGCCCGTCCGGAGCTCGGAATCGAGACGACGGCGGTCGAGAAGATTACGGTTCGTGACATCGGGACGTACTATCGATGCTTGGGCGCGGGGTTCAATCTCTTCGACAGGGGCGGGCTCGCGCGGGAGAACCTTCTGGGTCAGGCCCTGGACGAAAAGCGCCGGCGGGCCATGGACCGCGTTTATCGTCTTCTCGCTCTCGCGCTCGACCGGAAAGACGTTCGCGCCGCTCGGTGGGCCATCGAGCGGGGGGATGGACGCTCTCGGGCAAGCGCCGTCGAGTACCTGGACAACGTTCTGTCGGGTCGCATTCGAAAAATGATCCTTCCCATCCTCGACGAGGCCCCGCTCGAGGAGACCGTGCGAAAGGGTAACGTCTTCTTGAAGACGCGCATCAAGGGAGTCGAGGAGACGCTAGCGCGCCTCATCTACGACGACGATCCAGTCATCGCCGCCACGGCGATCGACCTGGTGAGGGAGCGAGAGGTCTGGTCTCTTGCCGAGGATCTCGAGCAGGTACTTCAGTTCCGGGAGCCAAAAGACTACATCGTCTTCGAGTCCGCCTCCCAGGCCCTCGCCGCCTATCGGAGCGGGCAGCGCCGTCCGTCGTGAACGTATCCCACTCTGAAATGTGGTATGACGTGGCCCACGAGCGGGGAGGAGGAGCTTTCGTGGACCGCAGACGTTTTCTCGGCTACTCGGCGCTCGGAAGCGCCACGCTCATCACCAGCACGTTCGGTTGCGCTCCTGGCGAGCGAGCGACCTCCGAAGAATCGAGTCAAGCTCCGCCCGCGGGCGACGAGCCGTTCGAGCTCCACGAGGCCACCGTTGCCGAGCTTCAAGAAGGCATGAGCTCTGGAAGGCTGACCGCTCGCTCCATCGCGGAAGCGTACCTTCGACGGATCGAAGCGCTCGATCGTCAGGGACCGGAGCTCCGCTCCATCATCGAGACCAATCCCGAGGCCCTCGCGATTGCCGACGAGCTCGATGCCGAACGTCAATCCAATGGCCCTCGGGGTCCGCTGCACGGCATTCCAGTGGCGCTCAAGGACAACATCGACACCCACGATCGGATGACCACCACGGCGGGCTCGCTCGCGCTCGAGGGGTCGATTTCGCCGCAGGACTCCTTCGTCGCGCAAAAGCTGCGGGAGGCGGGCGCCCTTCTCCTGGCGAAAGCCAACATGAGCGAGTGGGCGTACTGGCGCGGGTTCAAGGCGTCGAGTGGATGGAGCGCACGGGGCGGACAGTGCAGGAATCCCTACGCGCTCGATCGCAATCCTTGCGGATCGTCTTCGGGGTCCGGTGTCGCCACCGCGGCAAACCTCTGTGCGCTCACTGTCGGGACGGAAACGGGCGGTTCCATCATGTGCCCGTCGTCCATCAACGGCATCGTGGGCATCAAGCCCACCGTCGGTCTCTGGAGCCGAGCCGGCATCATTCCCATCTCTCATTCGCAAGACACGGCGGGACCGATGACCCGAACCTTGCGCGACGCGGCGATTCTCCTGGGAGCGGTTACGGGAGTCGATCCGAGAGACGACGCCACCGCGGCAAGCGATGGGAACTTTCAGACCGACTACACGCAGTTCCTGGATCCGGACGGGCTGAGGGGGGCGCGCATCGGCGTCGCGCGCAACTTCCCCAATTTCGACGAGCGCGTGCTTGCGCTGTTCGACCGGGCGATCGACGACATGAGGGCGGCGGGGGCGGAGATCATCGATCCGTCCGACATTCCGAGTATGGACAACGCCGACGTGTTCTCCGAGCTGCCGACGCGCGTCCTCAACTACGAGTTCAAGGCCAACATCAACAAGTACTTTGCGAGCCTCGGTCCCAACGCTCCGATCAAGAGCTTGACCGAGCTCATCGCGTTCAACGAGGCCAACCGGGATCGCGAGATGCCGTACTTCGGCCAGGAGCGCCTGCTCGCGTCCGAGGAGTCCGGCCCTCTCACCGACCCGTTCTATCTCGAAGCCCTCAGCACCATCCAGCGGCATGCACGCGCAGAGGGCATCGATGCCGTAGTTGGGCAGCATCGTCTGGATGCCATCGTGGCCCCGACCCGGGATCCTGCCTGGAAGACCGACCACATCATGGGCGATCGCTTGCAGGGCGGATCGAGCGCCGGGCTGGCCGCCATTGCGGGTTACCCGGACATCTCGCTCCCGATGGGGTTCGTCTCCGATCTCCCGGTCGGCATCTCGTTCTTCGGCCCGCGGTGGAGCGAGCCGACGCTCCTAAAGGTGGCCTACGGCTACGAGCAGCTGACAAAGCACCGTCGAGCGCCGAGCTTCCTGGAAACCTTGGACTGAGCGGGGCTACCGACCGCCGAAGAACCCGGGATTGTGTTGGACGGCGGGAATAGCCCGGTGTTCAACCGGTTCGGTGACGGCGAGTGGCCCACTTATGGCATTCCGCTCATCTGCTACCATGTGCCGTTTAGATGGGATGGGCGTGCGGCGCAGTGTCCAGGACGATCCGGAATTGAAGGCCCTGGCATGTGATCGCGCGGTTCATCCCGTGCTGTTCCCAGATGACGGCGGAGTTGGCGGTTGAAGCCCGTTCACCTGTGTTTCCTCGGATGCGGGTTCATCGCCCGGGTGCATAGCCTGTATCTGCAAAAAATGCGTTCCGACGTCGTCTGTAGCTATGCCAGTCGCGATCCCTCGCGGGCGGCAGAGTATCAGCGTCGGTTCGCCGGCGTGGGACACTACGGGAGCTACGACGACGCGCTTCGTGACCCCGCGGTCGATGCCGTGGTAGTCGCGCTGCCGACGCGCTATCATCTCGAGCTGACTCTTCAGGCGCTGGCAATGGGCAAGCACGTCCTCGTGGAGAAGCCCGCGTTTCCCAATCTCGATGACTATCAGACTGTCATCGAGGCGCGCGCCCGGAGCGGTCGCGTGGTGCTCGTGGGTGAGAACGATCACTACAAACCGCTCTGTGTCGAGCTTCGCCGCCTCCTTGCCAGTGGCGTCATCGGAGAGCTGGTGTTTGGACATTTCGTCACGATCATGAAGAAGCCCAAATCGGCCGACGATTGGCGTAACGATGAGGCCATGGCCGGAGGCGATGCCTTCTTCGAGGAGGGAATCCACTGGCTACACATCGCTTCGAGTCTGGGGCCCCGAATTCGCACCATCCACGGCTACCGGCCGCCGCCGGCAAGCGATGGGCCGCTTCAGGGGGACGCGCGGCGCAAGAGCATGCTGGTCGCTTTCCAGTACGACAACGGTGCGGTCGGCGCTTTGTACTACTCGCGGGAGATTCCGTCCCTCCTCGGCGGGCTTCGGTTGTCGAAGCTCTTCGGCCGCGAAGGCATCATCACCTTCGAGTCCAACGGGGTCTTCATTTTGGTGCGCGGTAGTCGTCGGCGTCTGCCCCGGCTCAAACTCTTGCCCGGCTTCCGCGACATCCGCGGATACCGTGCCATGTATCGCGATTTCGTCGGCGCCACCAGGAACGGAACCACGCCCGAGATGAGCCTCGAGCGGGCGAGGGACGACCACCGTTTGATGGACGCGGTGTATGCGAGCGCGGATTCCATGGAGCTCGCCTGCTCGTGACCGTGACCCAACGCTCCGACTTCGACATCGTCATCATCGGTAGCGGCACGGGAGGGGGCACAGTGGCCTACACCCTGGCGGCTACGGGAGCCCGCATCCTCATCGTCGAGCGGGGCGACTTCGTTCCCCAGGAGGACGAGAACTGGAGCCCCCACGCGGTGTGGGGTGATCTCCGGTATCGAACGTCCGAGCGCTGGGTCGACCGGCTCGGCCGGGAGTTCGTTCCCTACACCCACTATTGTGTCGGAGGAAACTCGAAATTCTGGGGGTCCGTTCTGTTTCGTCTGCGGCGCGAGGACTTCGGCGAGCTCCAGCACCGGGGCGGAGTCTCACCCGCATGGCCCATTAGCTACGAGACGCTTGCACCTTATTACGATCGCGCCGAGCAGCTCTATCACGTCCATGGCCGAGATGGAGCCGACCCGACCGAGCCGCCGCGAGGACCTTTCCCGCATCCACCCGTGGAGCATCAGGGGCGAATTGCGGTCATCGTCGAACGACTTCGCGCCCTCGGGCTGCACCCGTCGTACCTGCCCCTCGGAGTATTGCGTCCGGGCGAGCCAGGAGGCTGCATCCTTTGCAACACGTGCAACTCGTATCCCTGCAAGATTCGGGCGAAGAGCGACGCCGACGTCTGCTCGGTAACACCCGCACTCGAGCACGACAACGTCACGCTGTGGACTAGCGCTTATACCGAGCGCCTGGTGACGAACGGGAGCGGCGACAAGGTGGTCGCAGCGGAGGTGATACGCGAGGGTCAGCCGGTACGCGTCGAAGCGCCGCTCTTCGTCGTCTCCTGTGGCGCGGTGAACTCTGCCGCTCTACTGCTGCGGTCGAGTAACGACGTCCATCGCGAGGGGCTCGCGAACTCATCGGGCCTCGTGGGCCGCAACTACATGTCCCACGTCGTGACCATGCTTGGCGCCTTCATGCCGCCTCGCCACGACACCATGTTTCAAAAAACCGTCGCCATCAACGATTTCTACCTGCGGGGTCCCGACGCCGACTATCCCCTCGGACACCTTCAGTCGCAGGGACGTTCCCACGCGGCCATCGCGAGAGCCGCTGGGCCTCCGGGGTCTCGACAGGTGCCCACCTGGGCCTACGACGCGTGGTTTGCGCGCGGCGTCGAATGGCTTGCCATGAGCGAAGATCTGCCTAGTCCCGACAATCGCGTGACGCTGACAACCGACGGGCGCATCCGGCTTCAACGGGAGGTGTCCAACGTCGAGGCCCACCGCGAGCTCGTCGCGCTGACCCGGCGGTTGCTCCGCAAGGTCGGAGCCTGGTTCGTCATGGCAATCCCTGTCGGTGACTTCAATACGACGCATCAGTGCGGAACCGCGGTCTTCGGCACCGATTCGGAGACATCGGTTCTGGATCCCTGGTGCCGGTCCCACGACGTCGAGAATCTGTTCGTCGTCGACGCATCCTTCTTCCCGTCTTCGGCCGCGGTGAACCCGGCCCTCACCATCGCCGCCCAGGCCCTGAGGACGGCCGACCATATCAAAGAAACACATTTGAGATAGGCAGGAGCGCATGAAGGCAAAATCGTTGAGCCACACCGCCATCACGGTAGTCGACTTCGACAAGTTCGTTCAGTTCTACGCCGATCACTTCGGCTGCCGGCTCGTTGGCGTCGGCGACAGTGACCCGGAAAGGGTGCGCACCTTCTTCGGCGTGGACGCGGAAGATCCGAAATGTCGGATCGGTTGGCTGCGAACTCCGGGTGGCGGCATGCTCGAGATCTTCGAGTTCACTCCACAGCAGCCGGCGCAGAAAGTAGTGTGGAGTCGCGTGGGCATGACGCACTTGAGCTTCGACGTGAAGAACTGCTACCAATGGCACGACTATCTGGCGAAGCAGGGAGTCGAGATCGTAAGCGAGGTCGAGAAGTCGAAACACGGGCACACGTTCTTCTTCATCAAGGACTGCGACGGGAACCTGATCGAGCTCATCGACTTGAAGTACCGCTACCCGCTCTTGAGGCACCTGGGCTGGCTGGGCGGCTGGCTCTTTCGCCGCGGCATGTACAAGAAGCACTACGGCTAACGATCAGCAGATCGCTTGTCGCCAAAAGGCGGCGCGGGAGGAGCGACGTTGGGCGCTTCAGTTTTTCGTCGAATTGAGCCGTTTCAGCTCCTCGAAGAAGTTCTGGACGAGCACGATCTCCCGCGTGCCTTCCTCGGCGGCGCGCCGGACCATCAAGAATCGCTTCCCGTCGGGAAAGATATCGTAGGAGATTCCGGAGACGCTGCTGGTGGCATACTCTTCGATAGCGCCCGTGGGACCCGGCGCGCGGAGGTCGAATAGAGGCACTGGGGCGCCGAGACGCAGCCCGCTCCCGCCGGACGTCCCCTCCGCCGGCACCGTCACCGAAACGGCGAACAATTTCTCGTTTCCTTTCGAGAACCCCTGGAAATAGATCTCTCGCCCGTCGGGGCTCCAGACCGGACCGAACCCGCCCTCCGTCGAGACGGCGAATCGTTCACCCGATGGATATCGCCGAATGTAGACCTCCCCGCGACCGGACTCGTCCGACCCGTACGCCAGCCATCGGCCGTCGGGGGAGAACGCGGGACCGTACTCCGCGGCGTCGGTCTCGAGGAATGGCTCCGTCGCGCGTGCGTCGCCGAACGTCTTCACCCAGATGTCGTACTGACTACGTTTCTGAACGGTGTAGGCGAGATGTACGCCGTCGGGCGACCACGAGAAGTCGCGCGTTCCCGCGTCTTGCGGGGCCGGGACCAGGAGCTCTTCGGGACCGTCCAGCTTCCTCGACAGGATGCTGTCGTCGTCCCGAGACCCGACCGCCAGCGAGCGATTATCAGGGTGCCACGCGAGCCAGCGAACGGGTCCGTCAGGCCCCAACTTCGTCGTGCTCCCTCGCGCGAGGTCGAAGACCCGTGCTTCGCTCTTGCGCCCGCGGGCTTCGACGAACGCGACGGCGCGGCCGTCGGGCGCCACACGTGGCATTTCCGTGTGGCCTGGAGGAAGATTCAAGGGCTCGAAGCTTCCGTCCCGACCGACGAGCCCGAGCGTTCCAGGCCGGTCGGCGAGTGGCAAGTAGGCGAGCGTGCCGGTTCGGGACACCGCGAGCTGCGCCATACGAGATCGAGCCGGGTTATCGAATCGCACCGCATCCACGAGCGGAACGGCCGGGCCGGTTACCATCAGCCGGTCCACGTCGAACGACGCGACCAAAATCGCCTCGCCGCGCTGGAACAAGAGGTGACCGCTTGCCAGCACTAGGGGCGCATGAGCGTTCTCGACAACCACCCGTCGCTCGCCCGAGTCCCGCATCGACGCCTCGATTCTCGCCGGGCGACTCGAATTCTTATATTCGACGGTAAAGAGCACGGCGCGGCTTCCCGGCACGACGGCCGGGAACCGGTGGTAAGACTCGCCGGCGGAATCATCGAGCGTGGTGAGAACGGTCGTTTCGCCACCCTCGGCCGATATGCTCGCGAGGCCCCCGGGCGCATCGAAAACGATCGTGTCATCCTCCGTCCAGACGCCGAAGCTCCATCGGCTGCCGTTCAGCTCTTCCACCAAGGCGATGGGGTTCCCGCCCGAAAGCGAGACCTTCTCGAGCTCACCCGTCCCCGTGAAAAAGGCGACCCACTTCCCGTCGGGCGAGAAGAACGGCTGGCTCGCCCCCGAGGTCCCTGGGAGGTCCCGTACCTCGAGCGTGGCGAGAGAACGGAGCTCGAGTTGCCACCGCGCACCCCGCTCGCCGGGCGGCAAATCCAGATTCTCGCCCGTGTACACGAGCTGGGTTCCGTCCGCGGAGATCGAAAGGACTCGGCAGGGAAAACAAAAGCTTTCTGGGACGGGCCGATTCGCGGGCACCATCACCGAGACTCGCGCGGTCGGCCCGGACACCGGCGCGACCCCGACCCGCGAAGAAAGTGCCCACGCACCGATGAGCGCACATGCAACCCCGGCTGCAATCGCCACAGAGACGAGAGCACGGCGGCGCAGAGCGGGAATCGGGGCCACGCTCTCGGGGCAGGGAGTCATGAACGCGCCCGAAATCGCGAGCCGCACGTCTGCGATGTCGCGCACGCGCTCGTTCGGGTCTTTCGTCAGGCAGACGCGCACCACCTGCCGAAGGGCAGGCGGTGTCTCCGACGGCAAATCCTCCCACGCCGGCTCCTTCGCGAGCACCGACGCGAGGATCTCGGACAGGTCTTCGCCCCCAAAAGCCCGATGCCCGGTGAGCATCTCGTAAACAACCGCGCCGAACGCCCACACATCCGCGCGACGATCGACGCGCTTGCCTCTGGCTTGCTCCGGGCTCATATAGGCAGCGGTACCGAGGATCACACCCACCCGAGTTGCATCTCGCGTCAGCGTCGGTGACATGGAGCTGTCGGCGTCGGGAAACTCATCGACTAAGGCCTTGGCTAGCCCGAAATCCAGCACCTTGACCTTGTCGTCCGGCGTAAGCTTGATGTTCGCTGGCTTCAAGTCCCGATGAACAATGCCTCGCTCGTGCGCGTCCTCTAGTGCCTCAGCAATCTTGGTGGCGATTCCGATGGCTTCGTCGACAGGAATCGGGCCTCGTGAGATACGTTCTGCTAGTGTCTCTCCGGGAACGAGCTCGAGAACGAGGTAGTGCGTCTCATCCGATTGCTCCAGGCCGTAGATTGCCGCGATGTTCGGATGGTTTAACGATGCGAGAACCTTGGCCTCTCGCTGGAATCTTCTCAGGCGCTCCTCGTCCTCGGCGAGCTCATCGGGCAAGACCTTGATGGCTACGTCCCTGCCGAGCTTTGAGTCTTTCGCCTGATAAACCTCTCCCATTCCTCCTTTGCCGAGAGGCGCGAGGATTTCGTAGTGGGCGAGCTTTGTGCCGGGCTCGAGAGACATGCTGGCTCCGCGGGAGATCTTAGCCCCCGAGCGAGCCGATGGGAAGGCCGTTGAAGGCCACCGTGCAGTCGAGGCGAGTGTCTTTGGGCTCATAGACCTCGCCCACGCCGCCAGCGCCAATCGGAGCGAGGAATACGTCGGGAGCTAAGCGATTACCGGCCCCGTGAGGGGCATGGCCTCTTTCGAACTGCAAGTCTAGCGGCCCGGGAGTTGGGAAGCACGCGGTTCGGACTCTTGCGGTGTTTCGCCCCGATGATGACGACGGTTTCGTGTTGGTTGCCCCATTGCGAAAATCACACAGTCCATGCGAATCCCTTGATTGACGCGGCAAACCTGCAGCGACCGGGATGGCATCCATGTTGCTAATGAACCTATAGAAACAACGATTCGTTGTTTCGAGGTTTTACCGGCGGCTCCGCGACTGGATGAACGCAGCGGGGACTAGCATCAGAGTCACGGGGACGTCGCTTTGTGGCGAGGTCGGATTTGGATGTTGGAATGTTCTAGCATCCAAGGTTGGGGGATCCGGCCTCGCCCCATTTCTTCTCGCTTGATGCCGCGTCTCGCCGAGGGACACGCCGATGCCGGCACGCTCCTCATCACCGCAGAAACGAGGCCAAGAGCGCAACCAGCCCAGCCCGTCGAGTTCCGTACCATTCGACAAGTTCGCGACCCCTCGCTGGTCGATGGGGTAGATGCGATGATGGTGGCGAACCCCGGTCCGCCACCGGCGCTCCAGATATTCCGCCACCTTCCTGAGCTAATTCGGTTCCGTCGCCGGCTTTCCTACGAGAATCTTCGGATAAGCGCCGAGCGAGCCGTTCAAATCTCTGATAGTTGTGGAAAGCAAGCGACTCAGGTCGTTCACGACCTCTGCGGTCTCCTGGCGGAGCTGCTCGAGCCGCACCATTTGCGGTTCTGTGGGACGCGCCGCGGCGTCGCTGATGGCGCGAGCCAATGAGCGCAGCTCTTCTCGAATGCGCGGATACTGGCGGTAGCCGAGCCCTGGTATGGGTCGCTGCAATCGGTCCTCGAGATCCTTCACTTCTTGAAGTGCCGTTCCCACGGCTTCGATGGCGAGCTCGGCGTCATCGGGACCCGAATCCTTCAAGGTGTTCTCGAGATTCTCGAGCTGCTCGTGAAGGGCCGCGGTCGTGTCGATGACCCGGTGCACCTGTGAGGTCAGATCCCGCAGCTCGAGTCCGGCAGCGAGCTGTTTCTCATAATCGGACTGTGTCACGTCGATGATGCGCGGGTCGGTCCGTACGGCGACCGTCTTTCGAAGCTCGGTGCCACCGATCTTCACGGTAGCGGTGTAGTTCCCCGGAACCGCGGCCGGGCCTTGGTTCGCAAACCGCGCGAAGAAACCAGTTGGAGGGGGCTGGCTTTTGAGCGGCGTTGGCCCATCATGCTGGAGATCCCAAACCACGCGGTGCACTCCGGCGTCGACATCCTTCACCGTCCATTCGCGAACCTTGTTCCCCTTCTCGTCGCTGATAACGAGGGTAACAGGCTCCTCTGGCGCCTTCTTGGTATAGAAGTTGATCAGGGCTCCCGTCGGCGGATTCTCGGCGACGAACGTCCTCTGTCCCAACGACGCGCCTCGGCCCCAGCTCTGCCAGAGCACACCGGGTCGGATCTCGAACAGATCCGCGTCCTGGGCCATCGCTGCGCTCAGGCTCTGGAGAGGGGTGACGTCGTCCAGAATGAAAGCCCCGCGCCCATGAGTGCCGATGATGAGGTCGTTCTCCCGCGGGTGGAGACGGATGCCGCGCACCGACACCGGAGGCAAGTTATTGCGTATGGAGGCCCAGGTCTGTCCGCCGTCCCAGGAGGCCTGGATCCCGCGCTCCATGCCGAGGTAGAGGAGCTTGGGGTTCTTGGGATCTTCCCGGAGCACTTTCGCGTAGTCATCCTGAGGCAGGCCCGCGGTGAGCGAGCTCCATGTCTGGCCGTAATCGGTCGTCTTGAAGGCGTGAGGACGGAAATCGTTCATCCGGTGTTGGTCGACCACGACGTACGCCGTTCCCCCCGCATGGGAGGAGGCTTCGATGTTCTGAACCCAGGAGAACTCGGGGAGACCGGGAATCCGATCCCTGACGTTCGTCCAGCCCGCACCGCCGTCTCGCGTGACCTGAATGTTTCCGTCGTCGGTACCCGCCCAGATCACGCCGGGCTCGACGGGCGATTCCGCGATGGTCATGATGGTGCAGTGGAACTCGGCCGCGGTGTTGTCGGTGACGACTTCACCGCCGGAGGACTGCTGCTTGTCGGGATCGTCGGTCGTCAGATCCGGGCTGATGACGTCCCAGTTGTAGCCGTAGTCGGTGCTCTTGAAGACGACGTTTCCGCCGTAATAAACCGTTCCGGGGTCGTGGGGCGAGATGTGGATGGGCGCATCCCAGTTGAAACGATAGCGGTGATCGACGATGGCATCCCCCGCCGAGCCCGTCTTTACCGGATAGGGATGAATGCGCCGTGTGTTCCCCGAACGGATGTCGGTGATATTGATTGGGCCGCCCTGGGAGTTGGAGTAGACGAGATGAGGCTGGCCCGGGATCGGAACGGCATAGAAACCATCGCCTCCGGAAACGGAGTACCAGTCGTCCTTCAGGATTCCCGCGGAGTTGCCGGTCCGGCTCGGCCCGCACCAGTTCCCGTTGTCCTGGAGGCCTCCGCACACGTAGTACGGGTCCCGGTCGTCGAAGAAGATGTGGTAGAACTGCGCCAGGACGACGTTGTTCACGATGTCCCAGTTCTTGCCCCCATCGAAGGAGACCTGAAAGCCCCCATCGCTTCCGCTGAGCAGGCGGTCTGAATCCTCGGGATCGATCCAGAACGCCTGGTGGTCCCCGTGGACATCATCCGCGATGCGATCGAACGTACGCCCGCCGTCGGTCGACTTGAAGAGCCCGCCCGAGAGTGAATAGACGACCTCGGGGTTCGTCGGGTCGACGCGGATGTCGCTGTAGTAGAAGGGGCGAAAGTTGATGCGCGCATCGTCGTGGACCATCTTCCAAGATTCCCCGAAGTCGTCCGAGCGGAAGAGCGATCCTTCATCGACGGCTTCGGTAATGAGATAGACGATGCTGGGGCGACTCTGCGCCACTTGTACCCCGATGCGATCCATAGGACCCTGGGGAAGACCCTTGGTCCTCTTGGTCCACGTCTTGCCCCCGTCGGTGGTTTTGTAAAGCGCCGTCTCCTCTCCGCCGCTGTCGAAACGCCACGGCCGCCGCCGGTGCGTCCACATCCCCGCGTAGAGAATTCGAGGGTTCGATAAATCCATGTCGACGTCGGAACACCCGGTATCAGCATCGATATAGAGGACCTTCGTCCAGCTCTCGCCGCCATCGGTCGTCTTGAAGACGCCGCGCTCTTCGTTGTCTCCCCACGCATGGCCCAGCGCGCAGACGTACGCCGTATCGGGATCTCGCGGGTGGACCGCGATCCGCTTGATGCGCTCTGTATCGTCGAGACCGAGGTGGCTCCAGTTCTTCCCCCCGTCGGTAGAACGGTAGACTCCGTTGCCGTACGAAGTGCTGTTGCGCGGATCGCCCTCGCCGCTTCCGAGCCAGAGCACGTTGGGATCCGAGGGGGCCAAGGCGATCGCCCCAACCGAGTAGACCGCCTCGTTCTCGAACTGGCCTTCGAAGGTCGTCCCTCCGTTCGAGGTCTTCCAGATTCCGCCGTCCGCGCCGGCCACCCAGTACGTCTTGGGATCACCCGCAACGCCAAGAATCGCGCTCACCCGGCCTCCCATGTTGGCAGGGCCGATCGAGCGCCACGCGAGGGATCGGATCGCTCGCGCTTCGGCCGTTGGTTCTTCGGCAGCCGCAACGTTTCGAAGAAGACAAACGATCGTCATCGCTGCGAACGTTTTGAAAGACATCATCAGCTCCTAACGGGGCGCAAGAATAGTTCGACGGGAAAGGTGGCGCAAGCGATCCGACTCAGGTCGTCCCGGTGATGCTACCATCTCCCCTCATGCCCTCCCCTTACGACATCGGTCTCGAGAAGAACCCCGCGAACTACCAGCCGCTGACGCCGTTGCCGTTTCTCTCCTGGGCGGCCTCGGTGTTTCCCGATCATCCGGCCGTGATCCACGGCGAGCACGCCTACTCGTATCGTGAGCTCTACGGTCGCTCTCGAAGGCTCGCGGGCGCCCTTGCCCGCCGGGGTATCGGGCGGGGCGACACCGTGAGCGTCATGGCCCCAAACGTCCCCGCTATGCTCGAGGCCCATTACGGCGTTCCCATGTGCGGTGCGGTCCTGAACGCCATCAACATTCGCCTCGATGCCGAGACCATCCGCTTCATCCTCGAGCACGGCGAGGCCAAGGTGCTCCTTACCGACAGGGAATTCAGCTCAGCGATCCGGACGGCACTCGCCGGGCTTTCGCGGAGACCTCTCGTCGTCGATATCGATGACCCTCTCGCCTTGGAAGGCGAGCGACTCGGCGAGGTGGATTACGAGGCGTTCCTCGCCGAGGGAGATCCGGATTTCGGGTGGACTCTCCCGGAGGACGAGTGGGACGCCATCTCACTCAATTACACTTCGGGGACGACCGGCAACCCGAAGGGCGTCGTCTACCACCACCGGGGTGCGTATCTGCTGGCGGCGGGGAACCTGCTCGCCTGGCACATGCCGGCCCATCCCGTGTACCTCTGGACGCTTCCAATGTTTCACTGCAACGGCTGGTGCTTTCCCTGGTCTCTGAGCCTCAACGCGGGAACGCACGTCTGTCTGAGGAAGGTCACACCCGAAAGCATCCATGAAGCCATTCGCCGACACGGGGTGACGCACCTCTGCGGCGCTCCGATCGTGATGCGAATGATCGTCGACTCAGTGACGCAGAAGGGCCGGCCCTCGGAAGGAACGGTAGAAGTGGCGACAGCGGCCGCTCCCCCGCCGGCCACCATCATCGGCGCCATGGAGGAAGCGGGCTTCCGGATCACCCATCTCTACGGCCTGACGGAAACCTACGGCCCGGCGGTAGTGAGCCCTTGGAATCGGGAATGGGATCGCCTTCCTCTCGCCGAGCGCGCGACGAAGAAATCGCGCCAGGGAGTGCGCTACCCCGTCCTCGAAGGATTGATGGTCGCCGACCCGAGAACGCTCGCGCCCGTTCCCGCGGATGGTGCTTCGATGGGCGAGGTGTTCTTCCGCGGAAACGTGGTCATGAAGGGCTACTTGAAAAACCCGAAAGCGACGGAGGAAGCGTTCGCCGGCGGGTGGTTCCACTCCGGCGACCTGGGAGTGGTGCACGAGGACGGCTACATCCAGCTGAAGGACCGTTCCAAGGACATCATTATTTCGGGTGGCGAGAACATATCGACCATCGAGGTGGAGTCCGTCCTCTACCGCCACCCCGCCGTGCTGGAAGCAGCGGTGGTCGCTCGCCCGGACGAGAAATGGGGCGAGACACCCTGCGCATTCGTGAGCTTGAAGCCGGAAGCACTCGCGGTCGACGAGAGCGCGCTCATCGAGTTTTGCCGGCAGCACCTCGCGCACTTCAAAGTGCCGAAGAGGGTGATCTTCGGGGAGCTCCCGAAGACCTCCACGGGCAAGGTACAGAAGTTCGTTCTTCGGGAGCGGGCCCGGAAAGAGGCGTAGCGATCTCTGAGCTGGTCACGCGCTTGATGACCCGAACTACGAGACCTTGTAGTAGACGATCGCCGCGCGTAGCATGCACCAGGAAACGCCATGCTCCCTCGAGGAATAGAGATGATGCCCAACGAGTCGAAGCTTGTTTTCGTTTTGAGCTTCCTTCTGACCGTTGCATTTCTAGCTACGCCTGCTCAGTCCCAACCGGCTCAGCAGCTGCAAGGACAATCGAAAGAAGACAAAACTGCGGAGGAGGAGGCTTTGAGGCATGCCGAGTACGTCGAGGTCACGGCAACGCGAGTACCCGAGCTCGTCGCCGACCTCCCGGGTGCCATCGAAGTCTTCAGCGCCGAAGATCTGGCTGCCCGAGGCGCGACGGATCTCCGGAGCGCTCTGGCGCTCGCTGCGGGTATCGACATCGCTCCGGGCGGCGATGGGGGGCCGGCTTCCTATGTCCCGGAGTTCTGGGGATTGAAGTAGTTCGACGCGTTCATTCTCGTCGTCGATGGGGTACCTTGGGGTGGGGCCTTCAATCCCGCCTTGTCTACGTTGAATCTCGTCGATGTGGACAGAATCGAGGTCCAGCGTGGAGCCGCACCGGTCATGTACGGCGCAACCTCTTTCGTGGGGGTGATTCAGGTCGTGCATCGAGACGCCGGCGCGGCCCACGGTCATGTTGCGGTGAGCGGCGGGAGTTTTGCGTCGGGAGGGGCATCGTTTACATCGAAGGTTCCGGAGTGGGCCGGATTTACCTCCGACCTGTCGGTCGACGTCCGCCGGCAAGGTTATCGTGACGAGCGGACGTCGTTTCGGCGAGGACACGTTTTCTGGCGCAATCGGCGCGACGTCGGGTCGGGGCATTTTCGATTCGACGTCGATCTAACCTGGCTCGATCAGGATCCTGCGAGCCCGCATCCGCGCGGGGGCGCGTCTCTCTCGAGTGAGACACCTCTGGACGCCAATCACAACCCCGATGGGGCGTTCTTGAACGAACGCCGTTTCTCCTTCAACACTGGCTACGACCGGCCGCTCGCGGACGGAGACTGGTCGACCACTTTGCAGTTCGCTCCCTCGCGACAGAACATTTTTGGAGGCTTCTTGACCTCCCTTTCCGACGACGCCACGAGCCCGAACGCCCGTGGAATCCGGGAGAACATCGACGTCTTCGATCTCTATTTCGATACCCACTATGCGCGCGATTTCTCTCCCAAGCTCAAGGGAATCATCGGTCTCGACCATCTTCACGGAAACGGCGATGCGGAGGGGGCGGACTTCTCCTATTTCGCTCCGCTTTCGGGAGCGACCGCGATTCCCGTAGAGGCGCCGATCGAGGCTGACCTGGGCGTGCGGGATCGGCGGGACTTTACCGGGCTCTATGCCTTCACCGAATGGTTCCCGGTCGAAAGCCTCCGCCTCGAAGCAGGACTGAGACTCAACCGAACCGATGAGGAGCGCATGGGCGATGAGGCCGGGCGAGCGGCGAGTCCGGAGGAGGAAGCAGCAAACCTTCAGTCTCATGCTCGACTCAGTGGGAGCGCGGGTGCCGCCTGGAACGGCCTGGGCTGACGGGCCTGACCGGCTGCGCCTCGTGGCGCATTACAAGAACACGTTCAAGCCCGCGGCATTCGACTTCGGTCTCGCCGGCGAGTCTGGTGGGGAAGAGGACGGATTGCTCGAGCCGGAGACGGGAGCGAGCTACGAGGTGGGTTTGAAAGGGCGCTTGATGGGCGCCCGACTGAGCTACGAGATCATGTCGTTTCTCATGAACTTCGAGAACCTCGTTCTGGCCCAGAGCATCGATGGTCTGCCGTCCTTGACCAACGGCGGAAGCAGCGATTCAAGGGAATCGATTTCGTCGTCAGCCACCAGGTTTCCGGCCACCTGTACGCGCGTGGGACCTATGGCTGGCACGATGCGCGATTCACCGACTACCTGACCGGGTTCGACGGCGTCCCCACCCAGATCGCGGGACACCGTCTCGAGATGTCGCCGCACCATCTTGGTTCCGCGGCAGTGATCCACTCGCCGCCGCTCGGCATCGTGGCTTCGGCCCAGGTGAACATCGTCGGGAGCCGCTATCTCAACAAGAGGAACACCGCCGAGGCGGATGCGTACGCTACCGTCGGTTTCGGCGTGGGCTATCGCACCGAGCGGTGGGAGCTTCGTCTCGATGGGCGCAGAACCTGAACGACACCCGTCTTCCGTGTCAGAGAGCGAGCTCGGCGACGCTCAGTACTATCGGCTCGCACCGCGACGGCTCGAAGTGAGCGCCCTCCTGCATTTCTGAGGCCGGCTACGCTCGCTTCAGCTCCAAGTGCGGGCGTCGCTCGCGAAGACAATCGAGCGCCTCGAGCTCCTCGAGCGGGAAGAATCCCGTGCACACGAGATCGAGGCGGCTGATGCTTCCTTCCTTGACGCGGAAGAAACCGACCTGCTCGATCACGTGCCACTGCTCCGGCCCCCAATCCGGGCGCAGCAGAAATCGATATCGGATGTACTCGCGAGAAACGAGCGTGTGGTGGTCCGTCTCGAGCACCTGGAAGTCGGCCGCTCCGCCGAACCACGAGCGAAAGGTCGCAATGGCTTCCTGTCGGTTGTCGAGGTCATAGAGCTTGCGAGGCAGGAGGGCCCGGAACCATACGTTCGGAGCCAGGAGCGACGAGAGCGCGTCGTAGTCGCGCCGGCCGAGGGCATCGAGGAACATTGCCGCCCGCTTGTCGCTCACCGCGCTCGTTTTGACTTCTGCCAGAGTCCCCATTTTCTTCTCCTATCTCGAGATACGCGGGGACCACGAATTCCCGCCAGATCGCCTGGCGGGTTGCCGACGGACTCCGGGTTGAATCACCCGAGCCGCGTAGCTCAGACCGTCTCGCCCGGGGCGCAGCTGGGCCGTGGCCGGCAAAGAGACACAATCTATTGAATGTGAAATTCATTTATTTGAAGTATGGTCGCTCTCGACGGAGGTCGGTCCCATGTCGACGAAGTCGGCCCGTTTTGCAATTGCGGGTGCGTTCGCGGCCGTTCTGGGTCTCGCGTGCCTCCCCAAGCCTGCAACCGCTGCGGACTCGGCGCTGCGAATCCACTGGAGCGACCAGCGAGGGTACTTGCGCGACAAGCTCGTCGCGCGGGGTTACGACACCATGGCGAGGGAGGTCTCTGCGATTCTACACGACGCCGGAGTCGAGGTTGAGTGGACGCCGTTGATCGCGGAACCGAGCGACGGAGTCGTCGTCGTCCTGACGCCGTCGGATGGGTCGAGATGGGGACTGCCGAGCGGCACGCTTGGAGCCGTCATGGGCCGAGGCGGACCGGTGAGCTGCGTCTTCGTCCCTGCGGTGGCCCGCCTGCTCGGCGTAAGACGGACGCGGTCGGCGAGAGACTTCCACGAGCTGGGTAAAGCCATCGGACGGGTGGCGGCGCACGAGATCGTGCACGCCATCACTCCGGGGTTTCCGCACACGCCGGAAGGCCTGATGGTGGCGCATCTGACCCGTGGCGACCTGCGCCGTAACGACCTGCGCCTGTCGGCGAGCGCAGCGGCCGCGTTCCACCATGCCCTGAAGCTTCGCGACCAGGCGAATACGAAACCCTGAAACGAAGTCCCGCGCGCGCCTTGGAAATAAGATAACCTGATCCACACGACGGAGGACACATCATCGATGCGAATGCTTGGCGTGATGCTTCTCTCGCTCTTTCCGGTAGCCCTTTTTGCGAACACCAACGACGCGGTCAACGACGAACGCTTCTGGGCGCAGTGGCGCGGGCCTCGTATGGCCGGCATCTCGCCCAACGGTAACCCGCCGATGGAGTGGAGCGAGACGAAGAACGTGGCCTGGAAGGTCGACCTTCCCGGCCATGGTTCCTCGACACCGATCATCTGGGAAGATCGTCTTTATGTCCTCACGGCGGTTCCCGCCGAAGGAGAGGCCACGAAACCGGACGAGGTGGGTAGTCAAAGCGACATGGCTTCGGCGAACGAAGTCGAGCAGATCTTCAAGGTCTTCGCGCTGCGACGATCGGATGGAAGCGTGGTGTGGGAGCGTACCGCGAACCGTGCGCTGCCTCACGAGGGCAAGCAGCAGAACAACAGCTACGCCTCTGGCTCGGCCGTCACCGATGGCGTGCATCTCATCGCCCACTTCGGCTCGTGGGGGCTCTATGGCTACGACCTCGAAGGCACGCTTCTCTGGTCTAAGGACTTCGGCACCCTGCGCACGCGCGGCGGCTTCGGCGAAGGCACGTCCCCCGCGCTCTTCGGGGACACCCTCGTCGTCCAGTGGGACTCAGAGGACGAATCCTTCATCATCGCGCTCGACAAAGCCACGGGAGAAGAGCGCTGGCGCCAGAGCCGGGACGAGGTCACCTCCTGGGCGACCCCTCTCGTCGTCTCGCACGGCGGGCGCATGCAAGTCATCGCGACGGGGGAGCGTCGCGTCATAGGCTACGACCTGGAGTCGGGCGACATCATCTGGGAGGGCGACGGGCTCACCTTGAACACCATCCCCTCTCCCGTCGAGCATGACGGGGTCGTTTACGTCGCGAGTGGTTTCCGCGGAAACGCCGCCCGCGCCATCCGGCTCGCGGACGCAAAAGGCGACATCACCGGAGCCTCGAAGGCGGTGCTCTGGGAGCTCGACCGCGACACGCCCTACGTGCCGTCGCCACTTGTCTACGAGGGCATCCTCTACCTCATCAAGAGCAATTCGGCCATCCTGACAGCGCTCGACGCGAAGACCGGCCGGGCGCACTATGGCCCCGTTCGTCTCGAAGGCTTGTCTGAGGTCTACGCCTCACCGACCGGTGTCACGGGCCAGGTCATCATCCTGGGCCGGGACGGAAACACGCTCGTTCTGAAGAACGGGCCCGAGCTCACGATCGTCGCGAGGAACTCGCTCGACGACGGCTTCGATGCCTCGCCGGCCATCGTGGGGAACGAGATGTTCCTTCGTGGCTACCGGCACCTCTACAAGATCGCGGAATGACTTCGATGGTTCACCTTGTGACGCGTTCCTCGCTGGTCCTCGTCATCGTGGTCATGTTGACGCCGTTGCCTGATGTGGTGACGGCGTCGGACGAACGGGACATCGTCTTGCGCACGTCCCATACGCTCGACGGCCGCGGCTCTGTGCTCGAGAACCGCGATATCGTGGTGAGCGGCAGCGAGATCGCGGACGTCGTGTCACGGGGCAGCGCGAGCGCCGAAAGAGTGTACGACTTGACGGCTCTGACCGTGCTGCCGGGGTACATCGACACCCACGTACACATCGGCCGTCACTTCGACCCGAACGGCAAATTGCACGAGCCCGAGGACCGTGACATCGGGCACCAGACGCTGTACGCCGTCGAGAACGCCTACCGGACGCTGATGGGCGGTGTTACGACGGTGCAGAGCCTCGGGGGCGAGGAAGACGCGCAGCTGAAGGCGTGGATCGCGAGGGGCGTCATTCCGGGGCCGCGAGTGCTGTCGTCGCTCGGGGCGGTCCGGGCGGAGACGGGCTCGCCGATGGAGATCCGCGAGTACGTGCGTGAGAAGAAGGCCGCGGGTGCCGACGTCGTGAAGATCTTCGCTTCGACCAGCATCAGGCTGGGCGGGGTAACCAACATGACGGCGGCGCAGTTGTCGGCGGCATGCGGCGAGGCGCATGCGCTCGGCCTGCGCTCTGTGGTGCACGCTCACCGGCCCGATGCCATCGAATTGGCGGCGAATGCCGGCTGCTCGCAGATCGAGCATGCGTGGCTCGCCGACCGAGCCGCACTCGAGGTGATCGCGCAAAGCGGGATGTATCTGGGAAACCAGATCGATCTCCTGTTCCGAAACTACGCCGAGAACGGCGAGCGCTTCGACGGAGTCGCCGGCTACACGATGGAGGGACTGGCCAATCTCCAGGAGGCGCGTTCCGGCGCTCTCAGAGTCTTTCAGGAGTCGCTCGAGGTGCCAGGTCTGAAGATGGTCTATAACACCGATGTGAACGCGGGCGCCCACGGCCGTAACGCCGAGGAGATGGTCGCCTACGTCGAGCAGGGGGGGCAGGCCCCGATGGACACGGTGATCTCAGCGACTTCTCGCGCGGCGGAATCGCTCGGCCTCGGTGACCGAATCGGCGCCATCGCGACCGGCATGGAAGCCGACATCATCGCTCTCGATGGCGATCCGATGACCGACGCCGCGGCGTTCGGACGGGTCGTCTTCGTCATGCGAGCGGGCAAGGTTTACCGAAACCAGGCAGGCTCGGGCCGATAGCGCGTCACGAAGGCGACATCGCCGGAACCACCTGACTCGACGAGCGAGCGCGATGGCTGCCTGCCCATCTACCGGTCCACAAGTGCCAGGCCATACGGATCGTTGCCCACTCCGGTCACCGTGCCCACTACCCTGCGTGATGGAAGATCAATTACGTATACGTGACCGATCTCCTGCGAGAACGGCTGTACGCCGGGTCCGGCGCTGATCACCGCGTACCTGCCATCAGACGTGACCGCCGAACCTTTCGGGCGCACGGGCCGTCCATCCGCTCGGACGAGCGGGATTCGTCCAACTTCCGCACCCGGATCGCCGGCAAGGGCCAGCTCGAGGTTGACGATGGACACGTTTTCGGCACGAACGTTCGGGATGATCACTTCGCGGCCGTCGGGGGTAACGGACGGTATGAGAGGATGTGTCGGCTCCTCCGGATCATTCGTGCCTACCAGGATACGCGCTACTTCGGCGTCGGCAGTACCAGCACTCGCGCGGTCGACGTCGATAATCGAGATCGTGTTGCCCGCCGACTCGTCCTTCTGGCTTCCTCCGCTGGCCACGATGATGTGGCGACCGTTGGGAGTCGCCGCCATGCCCCACGGGCCGACCTGGGCCGGAATACGCTGGATCTCCGCAAGCCGATCGCCTTCCAACGCTCTGGCGAGGTCGATCACCGACACATCGTTCGTGCCACCATTCGCGGTGAACACGTACGCGTTGCCGTTTCTGGCACGACCCAGGGCCAATCCGTTCGGGTCGGGGAAACAACCCCAGCCGGGATCCGGGGAGAGTACGGCCAAATTCCTCGGTGGCCCATGAGGCGAGACGTAGGGCACGGGGTAGTCACAGTCGAACCCGGGCGAGCCCAGCGCCAGCTCCACGGTGCCGCGCAGGCTGCCGGTCCGACGATCGACGAAGGTGATTCGATTGCCGCCGTCCTCGGTCAGGTTGTTCTCGGCGTTCGCGATGATGAGCAATTCCGGCAGGAGCAGGACGCCGAGCGCGCCGAAACCGCCGGAGTCCAGGTGCTGCAGGAGCGCATTGTCTGTCCCGTCGTTCAGCGGATCGAGGACGGCATCCACATCGAGTACCGCGATCTGTCCTCGTCCGCCGTGTTGTCTGAATTCGGCGTTATCGATGCTCCCATGGTGATTCACCACATAGACGGTACCGCCGTCCTCGCTCACGATCAGGTTGGCGGGATCGCCGAGCGGGCGGCCGTCCAATCGGTCCAACGCCACGTTGCTGCGGCTGATGATTGCGTTCGGGGTTTTGTTGTTCGCCGGATCGAGAGCGGCATCCAACGAAAGGGCATACAGGTAAGGAAGCCGTCGCCCTGTCGCGAGGATATACGTCCTTCGGTCGACGACTTCCTGCGCGCCGGATGACGCTGTCACGAGGGACGCGGTGATGAATATCACGCATTTGAGCGGCGACGGCGGTGAAGCCATTGATTAATTAAATCATCACCCTGCTCGTCAATAGCGTTCTAGACGCACTTCAGCTCCACCACGACGTCGTACGAGTTAAAATTAGAGACTCCCGTACGCTGAACCGTGACGCTTCCGTTGCTTTGCAGCGCGAAAGTCAACCCGGCCAGTCTTTCGACAGATTCGGTGAAGCCAAACCTGAGTGAGGTCGAGGTACCGATCTCGGTCTGGCCCGTCAATGACTCTGCGATCGCCCACTCCAGACTACATCCGTGGGCCGTTTGATTCGGGACGGTGCCTGCCGGCACCAGGTCTCGTGGCGTGTTGTCCGAAATCGTCCCGTGCCAGATCGCGAAAGTTGGTCCTCCCCAGGACATGGTGGGAACGAGCAAGATCAGAAGAGCCGCGAGGACACGAGCATAGTTTGCTACCACTGAAACCTCCTGAATTGTTGGCCTGGAACCAAGTCCACAAATGTTGCTACGTCTTTTACTCTACCAGAATCCATTCTGCGAATCGGGGGCGTCCAGTGGCTCAGCCGTCCGCCTTCAACCTCACCGTTCCGAGCATTTGGCCCCGAGCTCCCTGCTACTGCCGACGTCCCGGTAGATCACTGCGCTCGGCATGCGTTGAAGCGCCGTCGTCAGAGAACACTTTCAGGGACTCGTTCGAAAGGATTCACGACGAGGACTCCGTTGAGATCCTGACCTGCCTGCAGATCTTCGGAGAGGAGTTACGCACACTCGGCACGTTGGGCGGCGGAGACCATCAGGGCATCCCAGAAGGACAACCGAAACCGGAGGAGGACGGCACGAGCCCACTGAGAAAGCGGCAAACGATCTCGGCCAGGTCGTCGGCCCGTTGCCAGGCCATCCAGTGCTCTCCACCGGAGACGACCACGAGCTCCGAGGAGGGAACGAGCTCATGGAGTCGCTCCGCGTGAGCGAGAGGGAAGTGGCGCTCGCGCTCGCCCCAGAGAATGAGCGTCGGGCAGCGGATTTTCTCGTAGTAGCCAGGGAGATGGGGCAGCAGGCCCTGGTAGCCGGCGCACATTTTGGAGAGAAACCTGCGAACAGGCCCCTGCCGAAAAAACTCCCAGAAGTCGGCCTCCACTTCCGCGGAGAGTCGAGTGCCTCGTTCGAGAAAACTGCTTTTCGCGCGTCCAAACACCAACCAGGGCACTTCCTCGATGAGGAGCCGATTCCACCCCCGCCTTCGGAGCAGCCGAATCTCCGGCGACGTCCTTTCATTCCAGAGAACCAGCGAGTTCGAAACGATGACGGAAGCGATTCGATCGTGGAAGCACGAGGCGGCGACGAGAGCCGGCTGGCCTCCCATGTCGGCCCCGAAGAGGTTGACGCGGTCGAGCTCGAAATGGTCCAAAACCTTAATGAGCCGCTTCGCCATCTGTACCGGGGAGGCTCCCGTGCCCCAGGGCTCGCTTGCTCCGAGCCCCGGCCAATCGAACGCCAGCACCTCGCGTTCGCGAGCGAGAAGCGGGGCGAGTCGACAGTATATTTGGAGGTTTTCCGGATACCCGTGAAGCAATACGACGGGAGTGCCCCCTCGTCCGAGGCAGGCGTATCGAAGTCTCCGTCCGTTCGAAAGGCTCGCGACGGAGGTCTCGAGCATCAGCCGAGATCCTGGTTCAGCGCGTCGGCCGCGAGAATGCCGGAGATGATCGAGAAGCTCACCCACTGTCCAGGGTGTGTGGCGCTTCCTGCCAAATAGAGACGCGGGAAGTAAGGGCTGCGATGCGGAAGTCTTCCTGCCCGTAGGAGGCTTCTCGTCATTACGGGGTTCATCGCGTTGCGATAAAGCCGAAACTCGCGGCCCCAACGCGTCGGCGTGCGCGTCGCGAGAATCTCGCACTCACCGGCGAGAGGTTTCCACCAGTCCTCACGCAGCACGCGCGCGAGCGTCCGTTCTTCGTCCTCGGGCTCCGCAGGTGCGATGAGGCGTGCGATGCGTGTGTCCCCTCCGACAGCTCCCGGCCGGACGAAGAGCCGGCAGCCTCCAGAGTCCGGATAGAGGAAGAAACGCAGATAGGGCGGTTCCGGCTTCGACTTCACCTCGAGATAGATACAGATCCCTGGAGATTGAAGCGGCAGTCCCTCCATGTTTCGCCTCTCGCGGATTGGCAGATCCGCGACTAGCCCGAGATACGTTCCGAGGCCGCCGGCGTTCGAAACGACGGCGTCGAATGGCATCGACTCGCCTTCGACCTGAACGCGTGGGCGCAGCCCGCGGCCGAAATGAAGCTTCTGAACCGGCGAGCTCGTGCGGACGTCGACCCCGACCGCGCTCGCTCGGCGAAGAAGGCGTTCGCCGATCGTGCTCATTCCACCTTTCGGGTAGTAGGCGCCCGGAGAGTGGATGAGCGCGGGAACGAGGGCGAGCAGACTGGGCGCCTCTCGCGGATCGCGCCCGGCGATGTGGGTCCAGATCGCGAGAGCATTCTGGATCTCGCCGGAAAGCCGCGTCCGGCGGAGCACCGTCTCGAGGTCGCGAAGAAGAAACATCGCATGCCGGAAGATGCCGTGACGCAAGAGGTGCCGAGCCTTGGGCCGGGAGAGAAAGAGGAGCGGGAGCGTGTCCCGGTGGATGCGCTCGAGCTTTTCGACGAAGTCGTGAAACCGCGCGCCGTGCCCCGGCCACGCTCGGTCCATCTCTTCCGCCGTCCGGCCGATATCGGCATGGAAGCGGATGACCCGACCCTCCGGGAATCGAACTTCGTATACCGGGTCGATGCGCATGAGCGCGAGCTCCCGATCGAGATCGAGGCCGAGCTCGCCAAAGGCCCACTCCAGGCCGGGCCGATCCAGAAGGATGTACGGCCCGCCGTCGAACGTCTTAGCACCGGCTTCGAGCGCCGACGCGAGCCCTCCCACTCGTACGCGCGCTTCGAGCAGCGTGACGTCGTAGCCTTGGAGAGCCAGCCGGATTGCGGCAGCGAGTCCTCCCACACCGGCGCCGATTACCGCGACGCTCTTGCTCACGCGCCACGTCTCATTCCGAGCAGGGACTGGATTGCGCGACGCTCGAGACGTAGCACGATGCCGTCCCGCTGCTTTCGGGGAAAGGCGTCTTCATCCATCGGCGGAAGAAACGCCCCTCCCCGAAAGCTCAGGAACTGATAGACCGGATTCGCGACGAGGCTCAGGAGGGCAGTGAGCTCGTTGTGATGGGGATGGCGCCATCCATTGACCGGCTCGTCCGGGCCGACGATCTCGATGCGCGGCGTGGGATCGCCGAACCAGTGACAGGCGGCGTCGAGGATGAAGGAATCGCGCGGTCGTTCGAGACCGAGATGTCGGCTCGCGACGAGGTCGACCGCCAGCGCATCGCGGCCGGCGTAGAGGCGGCGAGGAGCGGGCGGGAATGGGCAGGCGATGATACCGACGAGGCCGTCGGCGGCCGATTCGTAGCCGTCGATGACGGCGAGGTCGGGAGGGAACTCCGTGAGCGGCATGAGGAGCGCAGTGTCCCGATGAGCTTGGCGCTCGAAAAACAGGAACGAGTCCAGGCGGCCTGCCAGGCCTTCCAGCCCGCCGAGGCAGAGGTGGGTGAAGTCGACGGGATGGCTTCGCATCTTGGCGACTACGATTCGGAAATCCGCGTCCCGCCAGCTCCGGCTCAAGGTTCCTCCCGAAGTGCCGCGAGGATAGGCATGAGCCACTTGATCGTCCGTCATATCCACAATCTGGTAGAGAGGGGAGTCGAGCCCGAAATAGCAGGCGACATCCGCTACCGCTCGATTGTGAAAGAAACGGTCGTAGAGATTTCGACCGTCGCCGACGAGAATCTCGTTGGCTCCCAGATCGAGAAGCCGCCGGGCAAGGTCTTCGATCAGCCCCGGGTGAGTGATCGACTCCGGATGCCCTCGGTCGTAGCCCATCATGAAGGTTACTTTCACGACGATGGTGAGCTCGGAAACCTTCTTCCCCAGGCTGCGCGCTTTCTCGCGAAGGCTCGCTTCGAGTCCCACGTCGCCCAGGACTTTCCCCAGGGCTTCGGACTGGGACAGCTCCTCGTCTCCCTGGAGCACGATGACTCGCCCTCCGCTTCCCAGTGGATGGTGGGCGAGGGCCCCGCTGCGTTGGGCCCGGGGAAGGAAGAACTCACCCGCCTCTCGCAGTTGCTCGATCACTCGTCCTTCTTCGGCGCCGCTCTCGATGGCCGAGGCGATGATCTCGAAGACGCGACCGTGGCTCTCCTCGTCGGCCCACATTCTCGAGAACTCCTCGCGGGCGCGCTCTTCGACGCGCGGCACCTCCCCCGACAGCTCCCACAGTCGCTTCCAGCAAAGAGCGGCCGTCCTCTCGGCGTCCACCTGCATCCGGCAGAACTCGCCGAAGCTGAGATAACGGAGCTCGCGGCGCACCGCGAGCGGGACCTTTCCCGAGAGTCGGCCCAGCACGACCACCAGCTTCGCGATCGCCCGAGACATCGGTGCCCGGGACCATCGTACGTGTTGCTCGACGGAGCTGGACCAGCCACCGATCGCTCCCGCGAGCTGCTGCACGAGCGCCCGCACCTTCAACGAAAAGTTTCCGAGCCGAATCAGGAGCCCGCGCGTATAGATCGCGTGGAGCTCCTCATCCTTCCATGCCCAGGCAAGGCTGTGGGCGAAGGCTTCTTTGAGGTCCGTGGATAGATCCTGCTCCTCGATGCGCTCTTTCATGAGCTCGTTTCGATAGGCGACCGTCACGAGCTGCTCTCGCTCGAGTGCGAGGAGCAAGAGACGCTGAAGCTCGAGATCGGGCCGGTCACGATAACCCTCACGCCATCGGCGGAGGTCGCTTTCGAACTCGTCGTAGATGTCGCCCAAAATCGGAATGAAAGGCTTTAGGGTCAGGGTACCACCCGAGACACCCGGCAACAACGAGCGGTAGCGAACCCGCGACGGACGCTGCGGTCGCGTCCGTTTGCGCGGGATCGATCACGCGTTGAGGTACGGCTTCAGCGGCTCGAGGTTGTACTCGATCTCTGCGATCGCGGCGGGGCCGAGCTCGAAATCTCCCCGGCGCGTGACGTGGGTTTTGAACACGCCGCGTTGCTTCATCAGATACGGCCTCAGCCCGGGCACGTGGGACTCGAGATTCGTGATCAGGAGGAGCTTGGAGTAGAGGTCTCGAACGGCGTCGAGCCGATTCTCGAGATGAAGCTGCCAGATGCGGGCGTAGACCTCGGCGTACTGCGGACCGCCGGTCATCATGCCGTCCATCCCGAGGCGCATCTCGTATGTCCAGCCGAGCGCCCGGCTCCCGCCGAAGATCCGCTTGATCGGGCCGGGACGATGCTTCGCGAGCTCGATCATGCGCGGAATCGTCTCGCCGTATTCTTCTTTTACGTAGCCGAAGTTCGGAAATTTCTTGCCCATTTCCACGATGAAATCCACCGCCGGCTCGATATCCGGCGCACCTGCGGACGTTTGAATGAAGACCGGGCGCGACGTCAGCCGGCAAAGCTCGCCGAAATATTCTCGATACTCGTCGAGCGTCGCGGCCTCCTTGGGCGGCATCGCGATCATCGCGTCCGGGTCCAAGCGCTCGGCGTGAGCCGCGAATCGGAGCATCGTCTCGGTGTTCCTGCCCTGAACGCCCAGCACGAGGGCAGGCTTCGTCCCCCTGGCTGCCTTGGCGATGACCTCCATTCCCTCCAGGATCTCCTCTTCGACGAGGTAGGGAAGGTCGCTCGAGTTCTGGGGCCACACCAGGCCCTGAACACCGCAACGGACCAGGAACTCGACCTCCGCTGCGAGGTCTTCGTAATCGACCGATTTGTCCTGCTTGTAGGGCGTTGCCAGGATCTTGAACACGCCCTGCAACGGCTTCTGCGTTTGGGCAGCGAATGCGGCACGCGTCCGCGAAGCGACGGCCGCGGCAGCTCCTATAGCGCCGAGCCAATCCCGTCTCGTCATTGTCGACCCAGTCATCGAACACCTCCCCTCGGCGGCTATGCTACAACGTGATTTCCACGGGCTCACCTCGGAAAGATACCGGACGCGTCGCGCTCGAGCCGGCTATTCGAATCAAAAACGCTCGCGGCGCCGGGGGAAGCATCCGGGAGCCTTCAGACAGCCGGAGCGACAACCTGGCGTCTCGGTCCCGCCAGACGACGTCGATTCCCATCCACGCGCCGCGCCTGTAGTCGAACGAGATCCCGTCGTCCTCGTAGAGCCAACCCGTTCCGTCGGCGCCGGGGTAGACGACGAGAGTGGTGGGCTCGGTGACCGCCTCCGATGTGTACTGCCTCGGGGGATCGTGCGGGATCACGGCGCCGGCGCGCACGTAGAGAGGCGTCGTTTCGAGATCGACGGACCGTTCGATCTCACGCCCGCCCTCGACCCGCTCGTTCGTCCAGTAGTCGTACCACGCGCCGAGCGGCAGGTACAGGCGACGCGACGTCGCACCTTTCTCGACGACCGGTGCGACGAGCAGGTCGCGGCCCCACAGGTACTCGTCGCCCCGCGCGACGGCGAGCGGATCGTCGGGGTAATGAAGCCACAAGGCCCGGACGACCGGAAGGCCCGTCTTCGTGCATTCGCACACGGCGGAATAGAGATAGGACAGGAGGCGATAGCGAAGGTCCAGGTACTTCCTGCAGATCGGCTCGACGTGCGGGTTGTGGAGCTCTGAGGGATCGGGATCGGCCGCTCCATTGCGGTAGTTCGTGATCTCGCTGATGCCGAGCTCGCCCGTGTTCCAACCCCACGGCAGACGAAGGTGCCATGTACGGCCGTGAGCGCGGAAGAGCGTCGAGAACGCGCCGAGCTGGAACCAGCGGACGTGGAGCTCGCCGGTGTACTCGGCCGTGGGGACGAAGCCGCCGATGTCGAAGCCCCAAAACGGCATGCCCGAAAGGGCGGTGTTGATCGCGACGGGAACGTGGGTTCTGAGAGTTTCCCAGGTCGAGTAGACATCGCCAGACCAGAGGAAAGCTCCGAAGCGTTGCATCCCGGCGTAGGCGTTGCGATGAAGCGCGTAAGGACGCTGGTTCGGGCGGACCTTCTGCATGCCCTCCCAGTACATTCGGATTCGATTGAGCCGCGACGGCGCGTCGTAGCCGTCGCCCTGGTCCGGCCAGAAACCATCGACCCCGACATCCATCAGCGACTCGTGGTACGGCCAGTAACAGCCTACGTCGCGCTCCTCGGGCCATCTGTCCTCCGTATCGCGGCCGCTCGGCTCAGGCTGGGGGCAGGCGTCCGCCACCGTACCGGTGAGACTCTTGCCCTCGATTACGATGTGCATGACGACCTTGAAATCGAGCTCATGGAGCTCCTCGATCTGGTTCCTCGGGTCGGGAAAGTTGACCGGATGAAAGGTGAACTCGCCGTTGCGAGTGTTCCAACCCGAAGGGGTGAACTCCGTCCCCAGGTAAATGAGCGCATCACAAGGGAGCGACTTCTCGCGAAGTGTTCTCGCCACCCAGCGGATCTCGTCGGGACCCTGGAGTGTGCGGTGGGACTGCTGGTAGCCGAAAGCCCAGCGAGGCGGCATCTCGGCATAGCCCGTGAGCCGCGCGTACGCGCCGAGGATTTCCTTCGGGTCGTCCGATGAGATGACGAAGATATCGAGGGGCGCCGCTTCTCCGGTGGCGTCGACCAGCATCCGGCCTTCGCTTCGGGTGAAGTCGAACGCGCCGAGCGGCTGATGGATGTACAAACCCCATCCGTCGGTCCCGACGAGCCACTGAACGGGCACCCGCCCCCCGTGCGTACGGAGGCGGTATCCTCGCTGGCCGTTTCGCATCTCGTCGACGAAGCCCTTGCGATCGAACTGCGGGCCGCCTTCGCCCATGCCGAGGAGCAGTCCTTCGGGGAGCAGGAAAGAGACGTCATGGCTGGATCGGTCCATCGTGAGCCGCTGCACGACGCGTCCCGACTCGGTCACGATGTGAAGCACCGGGGGCATGTCGGAGAAGCGAACGCGAAGCTCGCCGGCGGTGACGACCCCGAACGTTCCGCGCTCACGGCGCCGCGACGTCGTACTGCTCTTTGCGGACTCGACGAGAGCCCCGTCGTCGGGCAACTCGGCGCCGCGGCCGTCGACGAGAGGATGCACTGTGATGCGCACGGTCGACGGGCCGATCGATGTGACCGCGATCTCGACCGCGCGTCCACCGATTACGATCGGAGCGTCTTGACCTCGAATGGCTCGCGAGAGGACGAGCCCGGCGCCGGCGGCGCCGAGCGTGGACAGTGCGCTTCTACGCGTCCATCGCTCCGACATGGTCTCGCACCCTAAGCCGAGGCTGGATCGGCGTCAAGTGGAGCGAGAAGGGCGTGATGTCCGCCTGGTTGAGGCCTTCTCGGGGCTAGGTGTCCGCCGTCAGTATAGAATTGCCTGGAATCACGACCGTCAGATCGCGGTCGCGCAAGGACGGGAGCAAGCCATGGACATGCCCAAACCTACCGCAGACCATCGGAAACTCGATAAACTCGCCGGAACCTGGAAAGGTTCGGAGACGATGCATCCTTCGCCCTGGGATCCCCAGGGCGGAGTGGCACAGGGAGCCACCCGGGGCCGCACAGCGCTCAACGGATTCGCCGTCATCGTCGACTATGAGCAGTCGCGCGATGGACGGCGCACTTTCGAAGGTCACGGCGTGTACACCTGGGACGCGCGCGCCGGCCAGGTCGTGCTGCATTGGTTCGACAGCATGGGCCAGGGAATCGAGGAGTTTCGCGGCTCATGGGACGGTGACCGACTCCGGCTCGCGAGCCAGAACGCTATGGGCCACGCCCGCATGAACTATGACTTCGCCAAACCGGGCGAGCTCGTCTCGAGTATGGAGATGTCCCAGGACGGCGAGAATTGGTCGAAGCTGTTCGACGGAAGCTACACGCGGGAGCACTGAGCGTCACTTCTCGCCGTCGCCCGTGGCCACGCTCCGCCTCCGCCTCGAGGTGTACCCTATTGTCGAACTGTCGTGTCCGAGCTCGGATCTCACTTCGAGCGCCCATAGGCGGAGGAGGGGGTAATGAACTTCGGTGAATGGGTCGCCGCTCTTCAAACGGCACTCGAGAACGTCCTGATGAGCATTTCGGCTTACCTTCCGCGCCTCCTGGGAGCCTTTCTCGTCCTGGTAGTCGGCTGGATTCTCGGGAAGTTGCTTCGCTACGGAGTAGTACGTCTCATCCGGCGTGCGCAGGCCGTCGTGCCTGCGCGGGTTCTGGAAGGTGGGGGCGAGCAGTGGGGACGTTTCGTGGTCCGCGTCGTGGGCGGGCTGGCGTTTTGGCTGGTTCTTCTTTTTGCCGCAGGCTCCGCGGCCGAGCTCCTCGGCTTTGCCGCTTTGACGGGAGCGCTCAGCGGCTTCGCGAGCTACGTGCCCCGCCTGATCGCCGCGGTGCTCGTTCTGCTCGGTGGATTCATCGTCGGGAGTCTTGCGGCGAGCTGGATTCGAGGCGCCGCACGTTCCGCCCGAATCGCCTATGGAGATTCGGTGGCCACGGTGGCGCGAGCGGCCATCGTCCTCGTCGCTTCGGTGGTGGCGCTGGCGCAGGCGGGAATCGACAGTACCCTCCTCGTGGTGGCCGTGGGCACGGTCCTCGGTGCTTTCCTGGGCTCGGTCGCGCTCGCTTTTGGGCTCGGCGCACGGGCGACGGTGGCGAACATCATCGGCTCTCACTATTTCCAGCGAGCCTACAAGGTGAGCCAGCGAATCCGAATCGGAGCGCACGAGGGACGCATCCTGGAGATACGACCGACGGGAGTCCTTCTGGATACTTCCGAAGGGGTGACGCTCGTTCCCGCGAGCGCGTTCAGCGAACAGACGACAGTACTGCTGTCCGAGGATCCATCGTGAACCTCGAGAAGAACATCGCCGATACCTTCGCGGCCTCGCGCCCGAGCGACGCCGCGCGAGTGCTCGAAACACTCGGCGAGAACGATTTGCGCGAGCTTCTCGACGACAGTGATTTTCGTGCCGCGGCAACCGTTGTCGAAGCCTTGACGCCACTCGAGGCATCGCGCTGTCTATGCCTGGTGTCGGTATCGCGGGCCGCGGATATCCTGAACGAGCTTCCGCTCGGTCGCGCGGCCGATCTGCTCCGACGCGTCGATGGCGACACGCGAGAGGCCATTCTCTCTAACGTGCCCGAGCCACGACAGCGGCCGCTTCAGAAGCTGTTGAGTTTTCCCGAGCAGACCGCCGGAGCGATGATGGAGCCACGGGTCGAGTCGTTTCCTCAGGGCATGACCGTGGAAGCGACACTTCGAAAGATTCGCCAGCCGGGAAGGCATCTTCGTTATTACCTCTATGTTCTCGACGACGATCACGTGCTCATCGGCGTGACGAGTTTGCGCGAGCTCGCATCGGCGTCCGTCCACAAGACGCTGCGATCCATCATGGCGCGGCCGGTTCACTCTCTATCCGCGCGCGCCGGAAAGAACGCGATCCTCGAGCATCCCGGGTGGCGGCGATTCCCCGTTCTTCCGGTAGTGGACGAAGCCAGTCGGCTCATCGGGGTGTTCCGCTACGAGACGTTTCGACGACTTCAGGGGCTTCCCGATCTGGAGGAGGCCTCTCCACTGAAGGTCGCCCTCGCGGTGGGCGAGCTCTTCTGGCTGGGCGCATCGGGACTGCTGCGGGGGCTGGAGGAGCGACCCCCATCGACACGTTTGGAGGAGGCGTAAGATGGCCGGAGCCATTCGTGCACTCGTCGAAAGAGCCCTCGACATCGAGCCGGAGCGCGTCGCGGATGCGATCGAGGCCGCAACGCTGGATGAGGCAAAAAGTCTCGTCGCGGACTACTCGGGACCCCACTGGGCGAAAGTTCTGCCCGCATTGTCCTCGGAGCGCGCGACGGCGATCCTGGAGGCGATCCCAAAGGAGGCGGGAGGCGTACTCCTAGAATCGCTCGATGCCTCGACTGCCGCAGCCATGGTGTCACGGTTGAGTCCGGAGGCGCGGGAAAGACTCCTCGGCGCCGTGAAGAGAAGCGTCGCCTCGGAGCTGACCGCGCTTCTCGAGTTTCCTCACAACACCGCGGGTCGTCTCATGGACCCGCAGGTGATGACTTTCGGTCCGAGAACGAGGGCTGGGCAGGTCCTCGAACGGATCCGTTCCAGTCAGAAGAGGGTGTTCGAGGTATTCGTCGTCGACGACCAGGGCGTTCTCCATGGCTCCGTCCCGGTGCAGGAGATCGCGGTGGCGCCGGCGGCAGCGTCGATCGGTGAGCTGCAAAAGCCCCCTTCGAGTGTGGTGCGCGCGATGGCGACTCGAGAAGAAGTCGTGGAGATCCTCGAGACGAAGAAGACCCCGGCGCTTCCCGTCCTCGATTTCAGCGGGCGGCTACTCGG
The DNA here is from genome assembly GCA_035457705.1 of Vicinamibacteria bacterium. Lineage (GTDB taxonomy): Bacteria > Acidobacteriota > Vicinamibacteria > Marinacidobacterales > SMYC01 > DASPGQ01. The sequence continues at coordinate 36,014 of DATIBD010000044.1, read as the reverse complement.
CGTCATTCGTTACGACGCGCTGATTGCGGCAACCCAGGAGGAGGCGAGCGTCGACATTCAGACGATGGTGGGAGCGAGCAAAGAAGAGCGCGCGCTTTCTAAAGTCTCCTTTGCCGTCAAGAAGCGCCTTCCATGGCTCCAGGTCAATTTGGCAACGGCCTTTCTCGCGGCTTCCGTCGTCGGGATCTTCGAGTCCATCATCGCGCAATTCACCGCTCTGGCCGTACTCCTTCCCGTCGTCGCCGGCCAATCGGGGAACACCGGAGCCCAGGCACTGGCGGTCACCATGAGAGGCCTTGCCCTTCGAGAGGTTCGAGTGCGCCATTGGCTTGCAGTGATCTTCAAGGAGTTCCGCGTCGGTCTCCTGAACGGTGTGGCGGTGGCGTTGACGACCTCGGCCTTCGTTTTTCTTTGGAGCCGGTCGCTCGGTCTCGCCCTGGTGATCGGCCTTTCCATGGTGTTATCGATGGCGCTTGCGGGACTTTGCGGAGGGGCCATCCCGATGCTGCTCACCGCTTTCGGGCAGGATCCGGCGCAGTCCTCTTCCATCATCTTGACGACCGTGACCGACGTCGTGGGGTTCTTCAGCTTTCTCGGAATCGCCACGCTGCTCGCGAGCACTCTGTAGGAAGGCTCCCATTCCCGGGAGCTTCATCTCACGGGTCCGGATTGCCAGAACGCTTGGAAGACGCGGTCTTTGTTCCAGGCGCGGAATTACCGGAGTCCGAGGATTTGATCTTCGCGAGCTCATCCCGGGCCTGGCCCAACGCCTCCCTGCACGATTCGAGCTCCCGGTCGGAATCGATGAGCAATCGCTTGAGCTCGTTGTCGCGGAGAAGGTCGTCGTGTCCCAGAGCGGCCATGGCTCGTTTGGTGCATAACTCGATCTCCGAGGGTTCCGCGTTCGCCCAGATGATCTCGCAGGCGCGGCGCAGGTGCCCCTGCGCCTCTGCGGTGCTGGAATGCCCCGCGGAAGGAGCGGCGTAGCCGACCACCAAGCTCAGAGCTGCGGTGAGCGCTCCTCCAATTCGCATGTCGACCTCCCAAAGAACTCTCTCCAGGGGGATGGAGGGTTGCCCGAAGCGGTAGCGGTGGGGGATGTTTCTTGATCTCTATTTTACCAAACGATTCCCGTCAGGCCGAGTCTTCTTCTGATCAAGCCGTGGCGGTAGCCTTGGCAAAGTCGAACGTTCCTTTCACGCAGGGTGTGCCGAGTTTCTCATCACCCTGCCCTGGGAGAAGCTATTTGGCACTGGCGTCACCCGGCTTATAATGTCGAAAGTCTACAGGAGGCAAATATGAGAATCTCATTGATCCTGGTCCTGGTCGTTCTTCATGGAGCGACTCTGGCCCTCCCCGCAGAGCTGGAATCCCGTGAGGGATACGTCATGCCCACTGCGTGCAAATCTCGCGAAGCGGAAGGGGGGCGGGAGGTTCACACGACCGAGTGTGCTCTCGAACTGGAATGCGTCGTGACCGGCTTCGGGCTGTGGGTCGATGGAGAATTCTTCGAGTTCGATGACGACGGTGACCAGATCGCGTTGAAGTACTTCCGTGAAACCACGAAGAAAGACCATCATCTCGTCACCGTGCTCGGCGACTTTGGTGGCGCGGAGGTCGACGTCGAAACGCTCGAGCCCGTTTCGCCGTAACCAACCGGGTCGAGTGCGTCAGAATGTGAGCTTTCCCCTCAATACCTGACCGAACATCACGAAGTCGCCTATCAGACTGTAGAGAGGATAGCGAAACGTAGCGGGACGGTTCTTCTCGAAGAAGAAATGCCCCGCCCATGCGAAGCCGTAACCAAGAAGCGGGAGCAGCCACAGGATCGACCAGCTGGCCGTCGCGCCGACGTAAGCGAGCGCGAGAAGGACGGAAGCGGTGCCCACGAAATGCATTCGCCGACAGCCTCGCGTTCGGTGCTGCGAGAGGTAGAAGGGATAGAATTCTCGAAAACTCTGGAAAGGAATCACCGGTTCAGTCATCTCGACGCTCCACGAGCTGGATCCTATGCGATCTCGAGCGCCCATGGGGTAACGAGAGCGCCTGGCGATTCGTAGGTTTGACCGGCACCGACAGGTGCGCTACATACAACCCCTGGGCGAGCGTCGAGTCCTTCGCTCGTTTCTTCTCGCATGACGGTAACAAAGGAGCAGGAATGCTATCGAGATGCTGGATGTGGACGTTCGCTGCATTCGCCGTGGGTATCAGCGCGACCGCTCAGGGCGCGCCGCAGACCGAGGTCGAATACGACGCGGTGATGACGCTCGTGAGTCGCCTGGATCTCGAGCAGTACAAGGCTACGCTCGAGGGTCTGACGAAGTTTGGCGATCGTCGCCAGGGCACCAAACGCAATCGGGACGCGATCGACTGGATTGAAGAACGGCTGAAGGCCGTTGGTTGCACGACGACCGAGCGGATCGATTACGCCTACGATCCTCCTCCTCGTGACCCGCGACCGCGGTCGAGCGACGAATTGAGCCCTTCGGGCGGCACTCCGACGGGTGGGCGTATCGGGCGAAACGGCTCGGGTCCCGGCGGCAGCTCGATATATGGTTATCGGGCGCGAACCGGGGTGAATACCGACCCCATGGCACAGCCGGACGAGACCTTACGCGAGCTGAACCGTGAGCCCGCGACCAACGGCTCGCGCCAGCAGGTGTATTGCACCAAGGTGGGGACGACGCATCCCGACGAGATGTACATCGTCGGAGCACATATGGACGGTCACGGCTGGGGCGAAGCGGCGAACGACGATGGCTCGGGCACCGCGGTGGTCATGGAGCTGGCGCGGGTCTTCAACGCTCCTGACGTCGAGACCGAGCGCTCGATCCGGTTCATACTTTGGAACAACGAGGAAACGGGTCTCAATGGCTCGAGGGCCTACGTCGAACAGCGTCGCGAGCTTCAGGGAAATGAGGATCCGCCCGGGTCGGGTCGCTATCCCGAGCCGAGATGGCTCGGCATGATCCAGCACGACATGATGCTCTTCGATCACGGGGCTCCGCGCGCCGACGGCACCGTCAGCCGCGATCAGCGACCCGAGGCCGACGTGAACATCGAGTTCCAATCGACGGCAGAGCTCGCCGACGAGGCTCGAGATCTCGCGTTCTTTTTCAAGTCCGCGAACGACGAGTACGCGACGGACTACCCCGCGACGGTAGGCCCTCATATGACCAACACGGACTCGACGCCGTTCATGGACATCGTGCCTTCGATCAGTCTGCGCGAAAACGAGCGCGGCGCGCAGATCGGAGCCGGTTGGGACCCGCACTGGCACCAACCGACGGATCTCTACTCGACGTTCACGGACGACGACTTCCGCCTCGGCCTCAATGCGGGGCAGACCACCCTGGCAGCCATCGCCAAGCTCACGGGTGCGAGCATCTCTCGGTGACCGTCGCGTGGAGGATCCGGTAACGAATCGACTAGGATCGAAGTATGAATACCGGCCTTTTGTCGTCCGCAGGTCTCGCGGTTGCTGTGGTTCTCGGCTTCTCCGGCGGTCAGGAAGGACCGGCGCAGCAGCTCATGCAAGCCAAAGCAGGCTATGCGCATCGGCTCCTCGACGCAGTCGTTCAGGACGATTTCGAAACGATCCGGGATCAGGCGTTTCGCTTGAGAGCGGTCGCGGAGACGGCGGATTGGCGAGTCGTCGACACGCCCGAATACACGCGTGCGAGCGACGCCTTCGTTCGTGCGACGGAGCGGTTGCTCGATGCCGCACGGGAGAGCAACGGGGACGCGGCCGCACTGGCCTACATGGACATCACGCTCCAGTGCGTCCACTGCCACCGGTACATGAGGAGTTATCGTGCCGCGCAGGCCCGATGAAACCTCAGGAAAGGGCGACCCGGTCACCGAGTCGGGTCTTTCCCGGCGCTTCGACCACGGCGTACACTCCCGCGCAGGGGAACTGACCGGCGCCTCCGACCGAGAGCCGGTTGTGCCGAGTGAGCGTCCGGATGATCTCGGTGTCCCTCGGTAGCTCGTCTTGCGCGAGCGTCGTCATCACACATCGCGCGTCGGGCTTAGCCACCGTGGCTCGAACTTCATCCCCGATCGAGAGTCCGTGCCCAATCCAGTCGTTTTCGACGAACCCAGGTTTCTCGGTATCGACGATCACGTTCATCCGGAATCGGCGCGGATCGAAGCGGCTCTTCGGCTGAAACTCGCTCAGTCGCTCGAGCGTGGACGTCGTCAGGACGGTCAGCGGAAACAGGTCGAAGAACGCCCCGACGGGCACGGGGGAGGCGAGTCCAATTTCGGCGAAGAAGGCTGAGCCCAGCTTCTGCTCCACGATCGTGTCTCGATGGCCGGCAGGATCCACGCCCTCTACGTCGGGGTGATATTGGTCGATGGTGAAATCATCCGGCGCGGACCGTGCCAGCGTGACGGCCCGCCGGAAGTACGCGGATAGCTTGCCGTCGACATCGCGGGAATCGCTCACCACGGACGTGCCGTCCGGCAGCGTGATTCGTACCGGCGGCAGCTCTCCCGACGACGTTGGCGGCCCGACGAAAGCCGCACGACAGCGGAGGAGGTCGGGGAACAGCCTGACGCTCTTGGCGCTAACCACCTTGCCGGTTTCCACATCGATGAGCGCATAAGCACGGTCACCCAAGAGCCCGCGTTCGTTGAGCTCCGTCTGATCGAGGCGCTCGCCCGTCATGGATTTGACGGGGAACCGCCACAGCTCGGAGACTGATCCGACCCACTCGCTCACTGCCATTCTTGACCTCCCGATTAGAGGTTGATGGTGGTCTGGTCCCACCATTTGGGTAACCATATGACGCGAAGAAGTCCCCGGTCAAAATCCGATGACGAGCCGTCCCGCAGGGATTCTGGCGGTGATACTCTCGAAAGAATGCTCGGAAAGACTCTGCGACCCTCTACTCGTCCGCTGACCGAGACCGAGCGCCGGTTCCTGCGCGCCAAGATCCGTGATCTGAAGTCTCGTGCGGGAAGGGGGCCCCACGTTGTCGGCGTGGGCGCGCTCGCCATCGGGATGCTTTGGGCTCTCACGCTGATGGCTTCTCAAGCGCCGTGGTTGTTGATCACTCTGTTCTGGATTCTTGTGGGTGGCGGCATCCTGTTCTGGGTTCGGCGCGACCTGGGAAAGGATTTGGCGCAATTCTCCAACATGGGACGCGCGCTCGAATCAGCGCTTCGAAGGAACGAGGCCGAAGTGTTCCTCATCAAGGCCAAGTCCTTCGTCGAGCTCGAGGAGCTCGAGGACGAAGGAGCTTGCTACGCGTTCGATATCGACGAAGGACGTATCGTTTTTGTTGTGGGACAGGAGTTCTACCCGGAGGCCAAGTTCCCAAGCCATGACTTTTCCCTCGTCTACCTTCTCGACGAACGAGGGAATTCGGTCCACATGGTCATCGAGAAACGAGGACGCAGAGCATCGCCAGCACGAGTGATGCCTGGAGATTTCAAGCGTGGAGTCGAGATCCCCGAGCATCTGGAAGTGATCCGCGGGTCTCTCAGCCAGATCGAAGAGATTCTGGGTCGACGCTCGCCCTGAGCGGAGCTCGCATGACGGTCGCGTGACCTCCATTCTGATCTGGCTCGCGCGACGGCTCTGACCCAGACCCGAGCCAGAGGTATAATCCCGCAAGCCCCCGACGGGAGGAGCTCGACGAGAGGAGTTCGGACATGCGGAAACTGGTAGTGAGTAGCGCGGTCATCGCCGGCTTGGCTTGGGTCGCCGCCCTCACCTCGGCCCAGAACACGAATCCGCGATTCGGCAAGTGGAAGCTCAAGTCAGACGCCCCTCCGCCAGCCCTCAACATCATGACTTACGAGCCGCACGGCGAAAACGGCATGCGGATCACCGTAGAGTCCACCAACGAGAAGGGCGAGAAGAGAACGTGGAGCTACGTGACGATGTTCGACGGGGTATACCGGCCGGTCAGCGGGGACACGAGCACCGAGGAGACCGCCGTCGAGGTCATCGACGAGCGCACGAACAAGATCATGAACAAGACGGGCGACCGGGTGAGCATCATCATCAATGTGCTGTCCGAGGACGGCAATACGATCAACAACGAGTACCGGCGTACCGACGAGAACGGCAAGGAAGTCGTCACCCACGCCGTCTACGAGCGCATCCAGTAGCGGCTTCGGCTCGAGAATGACGCTGGCCGGAAAACTACGGCTGCACGTCGTTCTCCGTCGGGCGTCGAGGCTCCGGTTCCTCCGCAACTTCGGGCGCAGCAGCCCACTCGTAGCTTCGTCCCCGCGCGAGCGCCGGGACGCCCGCGACGGAAGGGCGCGGTGGAGCTCGACGGACCGAGGCGGCGGCACGCGCCCACGAGGATGTCGTCGGCGTCGAGACTTTGGAGATACCTCACAGCTCAGAATTCGGGACCCGTCTCCAGAAGCTTCTTTTCCAGGGATTCCGCGATCTCATCCGTGATCTCGCGAGCGTAGAGGACAGAGGCGTCGAGCTTGCCTCGGCCTCGCCGCGCCGATTCGAGCGTTTCGAAGAGCCATCGCTCCGGGGGGTTATTCGTGATGATCGTCTTGTAGTGCCACTCCATGTTGGCCGGACGCCAGCGAAAGACCACGGTCAGCATCCATTTCATGGGTTATTCCAAACTCCGCCCTTTCTTCGCCTTGCGGTGAGCCATCAAGACGCGGTCGACGAGCAAGCTTGCCAGTCCCGTGGAGCTCCGATAGTCGAAACATCGGGCGATCTCCTTCTTCGAAAGATGCCGGAGGACCACCGGATTCTCGGCGACGATCTCGCTGAAGCTGACTCCGTGGCATCGGGCATCCGTGGCGAGCTCGGTGACGAGCTCGTGAGCCCGATCCCTTCCCAGCGGTTCCGACAAGGCCATCAGAAGCGCTTCGGACATCTGCAGGCCTCCGCCTCGCTCGAGGTTGCGCTGCATGTTGTCAGGCTTGACGATCAATCCGTCCAACAGCCGTTGCATGATCGACAACTGCGCCGAGGCGAGAAGACAAACTTCGGGAACGAACTTCCATGCGGTCTCGCCCTGGCGGTGATCGTCCTCCCATTCGGCATGCACGTACTCCAGAGCCGTTCCCGCGTTGGCGCGAAGCAAACGTCCCAGAAACACTACCGCTCCCGAAGCCACGGGATTCTGCTTGTGGGGCATCGCCGAGCTGCCGATCTTTCCTTCGGTGAACTCAGTGACCTCGTCGATCTCCGTTTGCTGCAGGTTATAGATGTTCTGCGCGATCTTCCCGAGAGTCGCCGAGAGAAGACACAAGAGCAGTACGAACTCGGCCAGCCGATCGCCTGCGGTCTTGACCGGTATCGCGGGAGCTCCCAGGCCGAGTCTCGCCATGAGGCCTTCTTGTACCCGAAGCCCTTTGCGTCCCAGAGACGCGAGAGTGCCTACGGCGCCCCCGAACTCGCCGACCAGCACGCGCGGACGACTGGCACTTAGCCTCTCCCGTTGCCGATTCACCTCGTCGAGCCAGGTTGCCGCTTTGAACCCGAAGGTGATGGGAATGGCGTGCTGACCGTGCGTCCGACCTGCCATGATCGTCTCGCGGTGACGCTCGGCCAGATCCGCGAGCCGGTCGGCCACTTTGCCGAGCTCGGCGGTCAACAGGTCGTAAGAGTCTTTGATCTGGAGAATCATACCGGTGTCGAAGATGTTCTTGCTGGTGCAGCCCCAGTGGACGTAGCGGGCCGTGCGCGGTGAAACGGCCTTACGCAGGGCGTTCACCAGAGGAACGACCGGGTTCCAGGAGCGATCGAACTCTATCTTCATGGCGGCGAGATCGAGATTCTCGATCTTGGCCCTGCGTGCGATCTCTCGGGCGACGTTCTTCGGAATGACTCCCACCTCCGCCTCGGCTTCCGCGAGGGCTGCTTCGACGTCGAGCCATCGTTGGTGCGTGGCCCGGTCTCCCCAGATCTCCCGCATCCGTTCCGTACCGAAGCGGTCCTTGAAATAGAACGAGTCGAAAACCGTCGTAGGCATGGTTGCGTCAAACGGGGTCAAAACGGCCGGCGTGATCGTGAAACCGGCGCTGGCACATCCGAATGATCTAGAAATGCAACTTGAGCCCGAGCTGGAACTGAAGGTTCTGGTAGCCCTGGCTGATCCGGAATTGGTCGTCGGCCGGGATGGGTTCGACCGCGTCACCGCCGGATTCGATCGCCACCGTCTCGTTACGCTCTCGGACGTTGTCCCGGTTGAACAGGTTGAGGAATTCTCCGAAAACTTCCAACCGATACCGGCCACTGCTGAGGGGGATGAACTGGGAGAAGCGGAAGTCCGCCTGGAAGAACGTCCCCAGGTTTCGATCCATGCGATCCACGCCGACGGGGCGGTCGTTGGTTGACTGGCCGTCTCCGTTGATATCCCGATTGGAGCGGATGTTGAAGGGAAGTCCGCTGTTGAGGTTCACCACGAAGCCGAGTTGGGTCTCGGTCGGGAGAGTCCATACGCCGCTGGTGATCCAGGTATGGCGGACGTCGAAAGGCGTTCTTCCTTTGTCGCGACTGTTATCAGTGGGATTCGAGTGAAACGGGTCTCGGCTCCCGATGATCAGCCCCTGAAGGATGGCGTCGTCCTCGGCCTTAGCGAGAGTATAGAACGTGTTGAACGACAGGTCTCGGGAAAGCCGCTTCCTCAAGCGAACCGTGAAGGCGTTATAGCTGGATTCTCCGATGGACTCGTACTGGCGTATGTGGTTGAAGGCGGGGTTGGCTCGGGTTTCGCCGTTGACCGCGGTGGCGAACACTGGTCGTCGGTCATCCAGGGACCCGATCGGGTTTATCAAATTGACGTCGAGCGTCAAAGGGATGTTCCGGCCGAAGGCATTCACGTAAGCGAGCTCGAAAGAAAGGTCGTCCTGAAGGGCCCGGCGGTACTGGACTGTGTTCTGAACGGAGTACTCGTTCCGGAAACCTGGAGACACCGTATAAATGGTCGATGGACCAGTGAAGAACCCCGCTCCCGCGGGTAGCGCGCCAGGAAAGGCCGGGGCGCCCGCGCTGGTAGGATTCAGGACGAAATTGGCGAACTTCGGGTCGCCGTTCTGCTGGATCGCGTCGAGATAGATCCGGAGGTGCGGCACATCGGTCATGATACCCGTTTGAAACGTCAAAACCGCCTTGCCTTCACCGGTCGTGTCCCAGGAAACCCCCACCCTCGGAGCGAAGTTGTTCTTGTCGATGCGAAACTCCTGAGACGCGGGATTATTGGGCGCGGGAACGGCATCGGGGACTCGGTAGTAGTCATATCGAACCCCATACAGCACCTTAAGCCGGTCGTTCACCGACCAATCATCCTGAAAATAAGCGGAAAAGAAGTTGGAGTCGAAGCTAAGGGTGGGGTCGCCGATGTTCTGGGCGAACGTCGTGTAAGCGAACGGGTTGATGCCATCCCGGGCGGTCTCGTAGGCCTCGATGCTGCCAAAGGTATAAGTGGTGTCGACCGAGCTGCGCCGGAAATCGTCCACCGCCTCGATGCTTCCCCCGAATTTGAAGGCGTGGTTCCCTCGGTAAAGAGTGAAGCTATCGGTAATCTGGAAGATTTTCTGTTCGAAGTTGTCGCCGTCGACGCCACCGAAGTTGGCCACTCCACTGATGGTGATCGCCGGCATCGACCCGCTGAGCTCGTTCCGCACCCGGTCGGTCTTTCGATTGCTCCACTGTCCCCGGAGCTCGTTGAGCTTGTCGCCGCCGAACGTGGAGACGAGCTGGGCCGACAGGCTGTTCGCGCTGTCGGCGAAGTCGATGGCCCGCTCGAGTGTGTTGAGACCACCGCCAATGTTGCTCGAGATCGGTTGATCGAACAACGTGTAGCGGGCGCTCAGGCTGTGAGACGGATTTAGCTGGAAATCCCCTTTGACAATGAAGAACTGGGGCTCGGCTTGGGCGGGTATGACTCCGTCTCCAAGGGCGTCCGAGATTCCGAGCCGAGCCGCGTCCGCCGGGTCCACGGTGATGACCCGATCGGCGGAGAGATCTCTCTTGATGTACTCGTAGCCCACGTAGAAATGCGCCGCATCCTTCCTGATCGGTCCTCCGAAAGTCCCAGTGAAGTTATCGACTTTTGTATCCGGCTTGGGGGCGCTCTCCGACAGCGTGAAGGGCCGCGCCGACATGCCCTGTCGGCGAAAGCGATAGCTCCCCGTTCCGCTGTATTCGTTCGTGCCCGAGGGGGTCACGACGTTGAATACCATGCCGGTGGTCTGGCCGAACTCGGGTGCCAAACCGCTGGTCACCACCTGGACCTCTTTGACGAAGATTTCCGAGATGGGTTGCAGTCTGAGTCCAGGCCGATCTTTCTGGGTGTTCGTGTTCCCGTCGATCTGGTAGTTGGTGCGCATCTGGGTTCCGTTGGCGTTGACGCGGGGTACACCGAACTCCTCGTTCTCGTAGCCGGTGACGTTGGCCTGGAGGAGTGCGAAATTGAAGGGATTTCTCGAGACCAGGGGAATGTTGCTGACTTCGCGCTCGTCCAGGAGGCGCCCCAAATCCATTTTCGCCGGCTCGATGACCGGGGAGTCCGCTCCGACCGTGACGGTCTCGGTCACCTCGCCTACCTGCAGAGTGACGTTCACCGTTGCGGTCATTCCGGCGCTCAACTCGACACCCTCCTGAGTGAACCGAGAAAAACCGGAAAGCTCCGCCACGACGCGGTAAGTCCCGAGCGGCAGCAACTGGGCACGGTAGAGACCGTTCTCGTTTGTTACCACGGAGCGAGACGTCCCGGTGTCGAGGTTCGTAACCGTGACGGTCACGCCTGGTAGAACCCCTCCGGTCGCGTCTTTGATGACCCCCTCGATGGAAGCATTCACCGCCGATGCCTGGGCCAGGAGATTCGAGGGGGCTGCATGAAAGGCGATCGCGGCGATCAAGGTGATGCGAGTCGATATCGTCATATCGCTAATCCTTTCTCGAATCGAAAACCCGCGCGGGCTGTCGGACCCGGCAGCTTCGCTCGGGCGAGCCGCCTCGTGCTCGTTCGAGGGCTTCTACCGGGCTTTTCTGTCGGCACATAAGGCCCGATTGGCGTATAATGTTATGCAAAAGGAGGGCTTTATCAATACTAAACTCTTCGTTGGAAACATGAGCTTCGACACGACCCAGAATGACCTCGAGAGCCTTTTTTCACAGGCGGGCTCCATTATCGAGGTCTTCATGCCTACCGACCGAAACACAGGACGGCCTAGGGGATTTGCCTTCGTCAAGTTCACCGAGCAAGCGGAAGCCGAGGAGGCAATCAACCGATTCGACGGATATGAGCTGGGAGGACGGAATCTCCGCGTCAGTGAAGCCGAAGAACGACCGCCTCGCTCGACCGGCTTTGCCGATGGTGGCTCCCCAGACCGCCCATACGGCAAGCGCGCGAATAAACCCAAAGGCAGTCGCCGCAACGTGCGCGCGCGTAAGCGGGGATTCTAACAAGGTTCCCCAACCAACATGGAAGGCTCTCGCGGGCGAGACCGAGGGCCGATGAACACCGCTCGAGACTGATTCGGGCCGAGAACGTGAGCCGCGCGGGGAGGTGTCCCTCCACGACTCGCCGAGGAGAGAGACACATGGCAACCACACCCAGATCCGAATATCTCGGCTTCACGGTCGACGAACGCTGCCGCACGTACCGGCTACGGGTACGACAGCCCGATGGCGCATCCCGCGAGTTCACCGTGTCCATTGCGAATCGGGCTTTCCTCGCGAACCGAGTCCGGTATCAGGATGCGCCCGAGATCTGTTTTCTGAAGCTCGAGCGCGAGCTCATCGCCCAGGGGGACGAAATGAGGCAGTCGCTCCTGGAGGTAAGCGACGAAGAGCTCGACGAGTACCGAAAATCGCACACCAAGAAACCGTCCTCCCATCGTCCGCACCGGCAGATCAAGCCCTGAGAATGGGCAAGACCGTTCACTTCTCCGGGTCGGAAACCACGCGCGCGAAGTCGCCGGCCTTTACGAACGACATCCTGTCGAGTTGCAGGTGGCGTTGCATCGCTTCGAGGACATCCGAAGGGCTCAGCGCTCGAACCTCGGCCTCCAACCGACCCATCCATTCCAGCGTGCGACCCTCGTAGCCGAGCGCGTTGAGTGAAGCGGCGAGCTCTCGCTCTTGAGATCGCGAAAGCCGCCGCTGCTCGAGCCAGCCTTGTTTGGCGGCTGCGATCTCCTCGGCGCTGAACCCATCATCTAGAATCCGGGCTATCTCCTCTTTGAACGCCGACTCCAGCCGTTGAGCGTGCTGGGGAGCGTAGATCGCATAGCAGAAGAATCGGCCGCTCTTCTCCCACGCGCTCGCGTCGAAAGAGCACCCGGCTCCGTAGCTCAGGCCTTCCTTCTGTCGAAGCCGGGTGGCGACCCGGGAGTTGAGGAAGCCGCCGCCGGTCATAAAGTTGCCTAGGACGAGCGCCGGATAATCGGGGTCCTCATCACGAATTTCCATTGGCAGACCCGCGAGGAAGACGGCACTTTCCTTGTCCGGGGCCTCAATCTCCTCGATCAGGGGAGGGTTGTCACGGTAGGGCGAGGCGAGTCGCTCGTAGGTGGCTCCGCTCCTCCAGCCTCCAAAGACCTCACGCAGCGACGACTCGAATTCGGCCGCGTCGAAATCCCCGACGGCGGCGAGCTCGGCGTGCGACAGGCCGTAGAACCGGGCGTGGAACTCACGTACCTCGTCCAGCGTGACGGACTTCGTGCGTTCGATGCGCTCTTCGAGGGTGGGCAGGTAACGAGGGTCCTCTTTCGGCCAATCCGCCGCGTGACGACGAAAAGCCGTCATGGCGATTTGGAATGGATCGCTTCTCGAATCTTCCAATCGGGCAAGGGTCTCTTCTCTCAAAATCTCGAGCTCGGAGGCGGGAAAAGATGGACGTCGAAGAATCTCCGCCACGAGGTCGAGCGCGGCGACGAGGTTCTGGCGAGGGACCTCCAGGCGGACACCCGCCCGGCTCGCTTCACCGAACACGCGAAGATTGGCTCCGAGGCGATCGAGCTCGTCCTGGATCTCCTGGCGGCTCTTTGACTCCGTTCCGCGCATCAACATTGGCGCTGTCAGCTCGCCGGCGCTCGCCTTGCCGCGCAAGTCGTCCGCATTGCCGAATTGCAGGTCGAGAGCGACCTGGACGACACCCCCACGTGTCTTCTTGGGTAACAGCGCCAGGCGCAAGCCAGGTTCGATCTCGCTTCGGGCCGTGCGCGATTCGACCGCCTCGGGGGAAGGATCGAATGCTTCGCCCGTCGCCAGCGTCTCCCTGCCTTCGTATTTTTCGACCAGGGCGACGATATCGGGAGTTGCCGGGATCTCCGCGCGTAGGGGTTCCGTCGTCGGGATATAGAGTCCCACGGTCCGATTGATGCTCCCGAGATAAGCGGCGGCGACACGGTCAACATCCTCCGGTGCGACTTTCTCGAGACGATCGCGGTGGAGGAACATCAAACGCCAATCGCCCATCGCCGCCCAGTTGGACAGCATGATGGCCGCGCGCTCCGAGGCTCGCATTGTCGTATCCCAGTCCTTCAGCCGGCTCGCACGCGCCCGATCGGTCTCTTGTCGCGTGGGTGGCTCTTCGGCCAAGCGGTCGATTTCGCGCAGAAGAGCGTCTCTGGCCTCGCTGAGGGAGCCGTCTTTCCTGACCTCGGCAAAAGCGAAGAGAATACCCGGGTCAGCCAGCTGGAATGCGAAGGCCGAGGCTCGAGCGGCTTTCTGAGTCTCCACCAGAGCCTTGTAGAGTCTTCCCGAAGGGGTGTCGCCGAGAATGAACGACAGAAGATCGATGGCGGCGAAGTCGGGATGCGATCCGGCCGGAACGTGGAAAGCCGCGCCGACGACTTGAACATCGCCCACACGCCGAAGGGTCACGGAGCGTTCGCCGTCCTGCGGAGTCTCCACGGTGTAGCTCGAAGGGAGCGTACGAGTGGGACGGGGAATGGCACCCAACTTTCGTCGCACGAGCTGGAGCGCCGCGGACTCGTCGAAGTTTCCCGCCACGACCAGTACGGCGTTGTCGGGCTGGTACCACGTACGGTAGAAGGCCTGGAGGTTCTCGATGGGAACGTTCTCGATATCGGAACGGGACCCAATGGTGGATTTTCCGTAGCTGTGCCAGAGGTATGCCGTCGAGAGCATCCTTTGCATGAGGACGTTCTGGGGGTAGTTTTCCCCCATCTCGAACTCATTGCGGACTACCGTCATTTCCGAGTCCAAGTCCCTCTGGGCGATGAAGCTGTTCACCATCCGGTCGGCCTCGAGATCGAGGGCCCATTCGAGGTTCTCTTCGTTGGCGGGAAACGTCTCGAAGTAGTTCGTGCGGTCGTACCACGTCGTCCCGTTCGGGCGCGCCCCGTGTTCCGTCAGCTCCTGGGGAATGTCCGGATGCCCGGGGGTGCCTTTGAAGACCAGGTGCTCGAGAAGGTGAGCCATCCCCGTCTCGCCATACCCCTCGTGCTTGGAGCCCACGAGATAGGTGATGTTCACGGTTATCGTCTGTTTGGATGGGTCGGGAAAGAGTAGCAGGCGCAGTCCGTTATCGAGCCGGTACTCGGTGATCCCTTCGACCGAGGCGACGCGTTGGATTCCGTCCGGTATGGAGACGTCCTGAGTGCTCGATGGAAGAGCGAGTGAGGAGACCAGGAAGACTCCCAAGAAAAGAAGCCAGGCACCCAAATGCGGCATCGCCCTCCTCCAGCAATCCGACTCGATGCATCATACTTCGTCGCCCCCGGTGCCGCACCAACGCCCGAATGGTGTAGCCTTGCCGTGTCAGAATCGACGAGGAGAGAGCTCATGTATCTGCAGCGCATCCTTGTTCCGACGGACTTTTCCGGAGCGGCCGAGCGCGCCCTCGAGCAGGCGATGGTGCTCGCGCGCCGCTACGAGGCCGAGGTTCACCTTCTGCATCGACCCGTCTACGGCGTTCCCGAGCTGCCACCGCCTGGAATCGATGGAAAGCAGCGTGGGGAAGCACTCGATCGGATTTTGAGTCAGTACTTCGAGGATCCGCGACGCGATGCGGAGAAGCATCTGGGGCGACTCGTGAAGCGAGTTCGGGAGAGCGGCATTGCGGCGGATTCTACCCTGGAGGACTCACGCGAGCCCTACGATGCGATCGCCCAGTTGGCAGAGGATTGGAAGCCCGATCTCGTCTGCATGGGCAGTCATGGGCGGGAGGGAATCGAGAAGCTGCTAATGGGAAGCGTGGCGGAGAAGGTGCTGCGGCATCTCTCCCGCCAGGTGCTGATACTTCGTGATAGCACGGCGATTGCGGGCGAAAGGGGCTCGATGCGGGTTCTCGTTCCCGTGGATTTCAGCGAGCATTCGCAGCGAGCTCTGGGGGTGGCTCGCGAGCTCGCGTCCGATTTCGGCGGGACGCTCCACCTGCTGCACGTGGTCGAGCTCCTCCATACCCCCTTCGCGCCCGGTGGGTTGACGAGCCCTTTCGAGAACGAGCCGGAGCTTCGGGGAAAGCTTCAGGAGGCGCTTCGCGGCATGCTCGGCGAGACGCCCGGAAGAGTCACGGTGGCGGATGGGAACATCGCCGGACAGATTCTTCACGAGCGGGAGCAGCACGCGGACGAGATCGTCGTGATGGGCTCGCGCGGCCGATCGGGATTGAAGCATCTGATGATAGGAAGCGTCGCCGAGCGCGTAGCGCGCTTCTGCGAGGCGCCCGTTTGGGTCGTGAAATAGCGTTCCCGGGGACCTCCGTGCTCCGATCCTCGCGGGTTACTCCAGGGTGTAGGGACCGGGGAAATCGTTCGTGATGTTGATGATCTCGGCCGCGTTGGTCAACGTTCCGAAACCGCCCGAGTTGCTGCAGGCTCCATTGATCCACATAGATTGGATCGTGGGCTGAGGGATGGCGACATCCGATCCTCGAAAGATCCACAGATCTCCTCCACTGCCCGGCCCCACGCCGTAGGAGTATCCGAGCAGGCGAACGAAAGCTCCGCTGTGGGTAGAGGGCTGGATAATGTAGGGGTTGCCAATACAATTGAGCCCATCGTATTGCACCCGAGGCTCCGTGCCCTGGAGGCCGAAGGATCTGAACAGAAGAGGGAGCGAATTCCCGAAATCCGGATCCTCCAATGCCACGAGGATGTCACCGCCGGAATCGACCGTGATTACGGGTCCCATGACCACGCCGCCAGACTTCATGACAAAATATGGCAACTGCACCGACGTTTGGCCGCGAACGCGATGATCAACAGCAATTACCGCGTAACCCAAAAGAACAACGGCACACACTACGAACCATCGCCCACGCACACTTCTTCGACGTGTCATCTTTGATCCTTTGATGAAAAATTGAATCGATTTAGCCGGAGTCTACCACGGGAGAACCTCCCCGAGGACGAGGCAAAGCAAGTTCCGGGCCCCACGGGCGCCCAAGCTCGTGCGTTCGTTGACCCGAAAGGGAAGCACCGGAAGCCGGGCTTTGCCAAGCGACGCGGTGGAGGTGTGGGTGTGACTTGGTGTACAAGAAAGGGCCTGCTCCTGGAGGCGCAGGTCGAGGTGCCCGAAACGGGACGCTCCAGGACCGTTCCCGCGTTGGCCCCTTCGTTTTCCGCACGGAGCTTAGTCATGTGGAAACGAGGATCCTTCTTCCTCGTGGTTCCGGCGTTCATTGCTTTCGTCGGTCCCGCGCTCGGCCGGGCGCAGGAAGTTCCTTTCGAGTTCGAAGCTCCGGCACGCATCGTTGCCGTGGGAGATGTCCACGGGGCTTACGACACCTTCGTGAGGGCCCTCACGAGAACGGGACTCATCGGTGACGAGCACCAATGGATCGGCGGTGCCTCCCATCTGGTGCAGACGGGCGACGTGCTCGACCGGGGGGCCGACTCACGCAAGGTGATGGATCTCTTGATGTCCCTCGAAGGTCAAGCGGAGGCCGCCGGTGGGAAAGTGCACGCCCTCATCGGAAATCACGAGCTCTGGAACGCCGTGGGAAATCTCGCCTATGTTTCCGAGGGAGAGCTAGAAGCTTTCGCGACTGAACGAGACGAGGAGCTTCGCAAGGAGTCCGGACTCGACTCCCGTCGGGGAGAGCTCGCCCTTCGCGAGGCCTATGGCCCCGAGGGGGTCTACGGGAGATGGATCCGGAAGAACAACGCGGCGGTGAAGGTCGGTGACTACGTCTTCGTGCATGGAGGAATTATGTCCCCGGGTGCGGAGCTCGGTCTTCGAGAGCTCAACCGCCTCGTCCGAGAATCAATGAATGACGAGAACTGGTCGACGAGCCTCGCCAACCAGGACGACGGCCCGCTCCTCACGCGTTTCTATTCGAGCGCCGACCTCCTCGCCGACGAGCTTCCCGCCCGCGAAGCCGAGCTCGAGGTCGTGCTCCAATCCCTCGGCGCCCGGGCGATGATCATGGGTCACACCGTGACGTTCGGGGTCATCGAGCCGCGCTTCGACGGTCGTGCGATTCTCATCGATGCCGGCATGCTCGACGTCTATTTCGGCGGCCGCATGGCAGCCCTGGTGATCGAGGGAGATCGCTTGTCGGCCGTATACGAGAGGGGATCGGTTCCCTTGCCACACACCCTCGAAGGGGAGGAGGGTGCGCTCTACCTGGAAGCGGTCACTGCCGCGTCGCCCGACGACGCCGCTCTCGGTCATTGGCTCGGCGTCGTTCGATGCCGTCAGGGGCGTCTTGCCGAGGGGTCGGCGCTGCACGAGGCCGTCGGCGTTTTCGAATCGGACGTGCGCATTCCTTACGTCTGGCGAAGCGACGCCGCGGATTGCTTCGAGAAAGCGGGAGAAGCGGAGCGGGCGAAGCACCTCCGCATCGCCTACCTCGAGGAGCTCGGCAAGGTTCCGGGGCCATACTATTGGAATCGGTTCGCCCGGGAAAGCCTGCGGTTCGCCTACGACGTCGAGCGAGCGTTCGATGCGGCCGCGCAAGCCGCCTCGGCAGAGCCGAAGAATGCCTCCTTCAAAGAGACGCTCGCCTGGGCGTATCTCGAGAAGGGCGACGCCAGACGGGCTCAGAGGGTCCTGATGGCGGCACGGCGCCTCCGCGATAGCGAGAGCTTCGATAGTCTTTTTCTGATGGGCCGCGCCCATCTGCTCCTGGGCAACGAAGAGGAAGCGCTCGCGAGCTTTCGCGATGCACAGCGCATCGAGCCCGGCCACCCCGAGGTCGAGGCAGCAATCGTGAAGCTGGTCGAGAAAGAGTGAGGAGGTACCGATGCCGACCCCGTGGTGGATCCTTGCAATCTGGGCGGTCACCACAATCGAGCAACCCGGCAAAGCGTCGATCTGGGTAGACGGGGTTCGATTCTCCCCGAACGAGACCGAGGTCTTCATCGACACCGTTGCCGGTATGGTGAGAGGGAAACCTGTCGAGATGGCCGATCGGCTCGAGAATGCCGATCTGCTCCTCCGCCTGCACCTCGCCTCGACCCGTGCGCAGACGACGGTCGGCGAGGAGGCTCGTCCCAGCAGCTATCGTCTCGATCCCGCGGAGATAGAGATCGATGCGCCGCCGACATCGGCCGCTTTCGCAGACGTCGAATGGACGCTGGTCGACATCGTCCGTGACCGCGTCATTCAGGAGAAGAGCCTCCGGTGTAGGCTTCCGTTGACCGAGCGCAACCGTTTGCAGGATCCCATGCTGCGAGCGAGCCTCTCGGACGCGACGGACGTGGCCGAGAGATGGGTCGACGAGCGAGCGCCGGACCCGGTGCCTCCGGCTTTTGGACCGTCGGGCGAAGAGCGACGGTCGCTCGGCCCTTCCGAGCTCGCCCACGCGCTCCGGCGAGAAGCCGCGCGAGCCCTGCTGCGCGGTTACGAAGAGACGGGCTTGACACTGCTGGCCGACGCCCAGGCGCTCTACAAGCAGACGGGTCTTCGACACGATGAGGGCCTGACGTGGGAGCGCCTCGCCGCGTCGACGCTTTCGACCGGGCGGCCCCTCGAGACGGCGGTTTCCTACGCGGAGCAAGCGGTCAAGGTTGCGAGAGAATCGAGCGATTCCCGGGCCGAGGCGCGGGCTCTCGTGACGCTTGCGGTTGGCGAAGCCGCAGGCTCCGACTACCGACGGTCGCTCGAGGTCCTCCAGGCGGCACAGCGAATGGCCCGAAACGACGGCGACAACGCGACCGAATCGGTCGTGCTCGCCAACATCGCCGCGCTTACCGCGATTCGAGGCCGTTTCTCTGCCGCGCTCGGGCAGCAAGAGCAAGCTCTCACCCTTCTCGAGCCGGGTAACGCGCGACTCGAGACACGTCTCAAGCTCGCCATGGCCGTCGTGCAATCACACCTCGACGCGCGCGACCGGGCGGAGACTCTCGGCAAGCTTTTGCGCCTGCGAGAGGTTGCCCGTCAGACGAACGACCTCGGGCTCGACAGAGACCTCGCTTTCGTTCTTGCGAACGTGCGCTTCAACACGACCGATCTGGCCCAGTTGAACGAGGGCGAGCTGGACGCCATCCGCGCGCTCAGACTCTCTCGCCGGCTGGGCGACCGAAGAGGTGAGGCCGCGGCACTCGCACTGCTGGGGGCGTTCTCCCATAAGCTCCTCCAGCCCGCGGAGGGCGCAGAATATCTCGGCCGCGCTCTCGAAAGCGCCCGGGAGAACGGCTACGTCGAGATCACGATCGATTCTCTCCACCTTCTCGGCGAGATGGCGCCGAGCGCCGAGAGGGGAGTCTTGTTCCTCGACGACGTGCTCCTGCTGCGTCGCGAAACGGGTGACCTGCCTGGTCAGATCCGGACGCTTTCGGACCAAAGCCGTTTGCTCGCGGGGCTCGGAAAGGGCGATGGCGCGTGGACGAAGTACCGAGAAGCCGTCTCCGTTCTCGGGCGTTACGTCGAGGAGCGGCTCGGCCACCCCTTTAAGGAGGACATTCGCTCGAGCTTCATCGACACGCTGAAGACTCTTGTGGCCACGAGGGCCGAAGCTCCATTTCTCGAAAGATACCTCGAGATGCGCCACCTCATGATCACGCGAGAGCCCGAATGGATGGAGACGATGCGATGATCGGGTGCGCCCTGACTGCCGTTCTCTTCATCCTGCCGGCTTCCGAGCGCGAAGACTTTCTGCGCGAGGCGGCGATCGTCGGACAACAGGTGATCGAGACGGGCATTACCCTTCCCGAGATGCTCGAGCTCGAGAGAAACGGCGTTCGTCGGCGTGCCGCTTTCAAGACTCGCGAAGTCCAGTTCCCCAACCAAATCATCACCGTGGGACGAGAGCAGCAGCGTGGCTTGCGAGACTCGTGGAAGTTCGAGGTCGCTGCCTACGAGCTGGACAAGTTGCTCGGGGTCGGAATGGTCCCGGTAACCGTCGTGCGAACGATTGGCGATCACCAGGGAGCCGTCATCGACTGGGTGGACGGAGTGCTCCCCGCGTTCGAAACGTCTCCCGAGGGATTCCGCCTCGACGAATGGGAAGACGAGGTTGCCACCGTCTGGCTGTTCGACTACCTGGCTTACAATATCGATCGCACGCCCGACAATCTCCTGATCACCGAGGGATTCGAGGTCCATTTGATCGATCACTCGCGTGCTTTTCAACGGTTCCTCGTACCGATGCGCCCGCTGGTTCGCTTCCCAAGAAGGGTCATCGATGCGCTTCGGCATCTGGGGGAGGACGATTTTCGATTGGCTCTCGGTGAATTTCTGACGCGAGAAGAGCTCGAGGCTCTTCTCGAAAGACGAAAGCGCGTCCTCGAGCGAGTCGACGAGCTCTTGTCCGAACGAGCCGACTCCGAGGTCTTCTTCTGAACGCTTGACTTTGTCGGTTCCAAGCGAGAACGTTGGGCCCACACAAAACCGCTCAGGAGGTGACTATGGCAGCCATCAAGATCATCGAGGTGCTGGGTACGTCGGAAAAGTCCTGGAAGGACGCCGCGGAAGAAGCTCTAAAGGAGGCGAAAAAGAGCGTTCGGAACATCACCGGGCTCGAGCTCGTCTCGCAGACTGCCAAAGTCAAAGACGGTGTCGTTGCGGAGTACCACGCGACGTGCAAGATCGCGTTCAAGGTCGATTGACGGCATCACCATACTTACGGGCCCTGCAGCTTTACCGACAAGCTGTTACCATCCGGCGACGGAGGCCACGATGATCAAGAAAGCTGCGATTTCACTCCTCGCCATGGGAATCGCCTTTTACGCCCTCGGCCAGGGCCTCTCGGCCCTTCGCGATAAGGCGCTCGCGGAGCCCTTCAAGGGAGTCACGACCGACGGCACGATTCGCCCGGGACTGTTCCCCATCCGCGCGACGGGCGTTTCGACCGAGCCGGTAAAAACTGCTGCGGAAACGTTTCTCTCATCTCTCACTCCGGAGCAGCGAGAAAAGATGCAGTTTCCGGCCGACGACATCGAATGGCGGAAGTGGGACAATGTTCATCGCGCGCCGCGTGAGGGAGTGCCCTTCGGCGAGCTGGACGCGCCTCAACGGGAGGCAGCCTACGGGTTGCTGCGCGCGAGCTTGAGCGCCAAGGGAGTGGAGAAGACCCGCAACGTCATGCGGTTGAACGAGCACCTTGCGGAGCTGGTCTCGAACCACGAGGAGTACGGTGAAGGTCTCTACTTCTTCACATTGATGGGCGAGCCCTCGATGACCGAGCCATGGGGCTGGCAGCTCGACGGCCATCATCTCGTGATCAACTACGCGATCCTCGGGGACCAGGTGGTCATGTCGCCCGCCTTCATGGGATCGGAGCCCGTGAAGGCCTTGTCGGGAAAGCATCAGGGCACCTCGGTGCTTCAAGACGAGCAGAACAAGGGACTCGAGCTCGTGCGGTCACTCGACCCCGCGCAACGGGATCTCGCCATCCTCGATATCGAGAAGACGCGAGGAAACGCTCTTGCCCAGGCGTACAACGACAACCTGGTTCTCGACTACGCAGGCATCCCGGCAAGCAAGCTGACTCAGGCGCAGCAGACGATGCTTCTCGGCGTGATCGAGGAGTACGCCGGCAACCTGCGTGACGGACACGCGAGGGTCCGAGTGGAAGAAGTGAAGGTCCATCTCGACGAGACTTACTTCGCCTGGATTGGAGACACCGGTCCCGACGCGGTCTTCTACTATCGAGTTCACAGTCCCGTGATCCTCATCGAGTTCGACCATCAGGGGCCCATTGCTCTCGACGGTCAGAGAGACGTGCCGACCCGACGGCACGTTCACTCCGTGGTCCGCACGCCCAATGGCAACGATTACGGCAAGGATCTCCTTCGGCAACACTATGAAACGCACAAGCACGATGCCACTCATGGGCACGTGCCTTGACGTCGAAACGAGCGGCAGTTACAAGCGCCGTTTTCCCGCATTCCGGGGTGGGTTGCTAATCGAGGACAACGCTGCGGGGAGCGCCTGTGCAGTCGTCGAGAGCGGTCGTCTTCGCGCTTCTCGCGGTTGTCTCGATCGTCTCCAAGGTCTATCTGGCGGGTTTGGGTCACAACTTCGATCTGGAGTCCTGGGCCCTGTTCGCTCAGCTCATCCAGGACGGGAAGAACGTGTACGCGGAGACCTACCGAAACCCGTACGGGCCGGTTTGGGGCTACGTCTGCGCGGCCACGAGCTACCTCCAAGTTCACTTGCTCGGAAGCCGCTCCCTCGAGGATTTCCATCGTCTGCTCGCCCTGTGGCTCGCGCTCGTGGACGTCGGCATCGCTTTCTTGCTGGCTCGTCGATTTTCGATGGTCGTCGGAGCGCTGTTTCTGGCGAACCCCGTCTCATTGCTCGTCAGCGGCGTCCATACGCAGTTCGACAACCTGGCGGTTCTTTTGGCACTTGCCGCTTGCATCCTTCTCGACCGCGACCGAGATGCGTCCTTCGCGAGAACGGCTCTTCCCCTGTCGTTGCTCGGGCTGTCCCTTGCGGTGAAGCACGTTCTCATTTTCTTGCCCTTCTGGTTCTTCATTCGACCTCAATCGTCGCGGCCGAGTCGGCTCGCGACCCTGACCCCGCTCCTGATCTTCGGCGCCAGCTTTCTCCCGTTCATTCGAGACGAGCGCGGTCTCGAAGGCGTCATCGAGCACGTTTTTCTCTACGACTCCTTCCATCTCGACGGGTTCTTCCCCAGACTGGTCGACACGGTGATTCCGGTCAAAGCGATCGAAGCGCTCTTTTCCTGGGTGCCGGTCTTCTCCGGATTCAAGCTCGTGTTTCTGGTGGCGATGTTGCTGACCGGGTTGGCGGTCCGGTTCGAGAGCTACACGGCGCAGCTCCTCGTATATCTGGTTGCCATGGTCGTGTTCGCGAGCGCGAACGCCGATCAGTATCTCGCCATCCCTCTCGCGGCCTGCTGTGTATTCTGGCGAAGGCTCACGATCTGGTGGTACCTATCGTTCAGCACGCTCTTCCTTGCGGCCTCGCCAGCGAACATCGGCATGCTGCGCAGCATGAGCACCTATGCGGACGCCGTGCGCACGCTCGGTCTCGATCGGTCCCATCCCATTGCCGCCTTGCTGGTGTTCCTGGCTTCGTACGTCTTCAAGATAGGGCGGTCGGGGGGAGAGTTACTCCCGACTCATGGTTCTTCCGGGACATCCGAGCCACCTGACCGAGCTAGGAGTGGAAGAAAACCGCTGCCTCCGGGGGTGACATGATGACGAATCGAGCGAGTACGGGATCCAGAGCTCTTGCCGCAGTGATCCTCTACGCTTCGGCTGCCACTGCTCAGGATCCTCAGGTGGAAGCCCAGCATTGGTTCCGCGAGGCACGCTTCGGGATGTTCATCCACTGGGGCGTCTACAGCCTCCTGGGGAAAGGCGAGTGGGTCATGGAGAACGACCGGATGACGGTCGAAGAGTACGAAAAGCTCCCTTCGCGGTTCGACCCGGTAGACTATGACCCGGCCGAGTGGGTACTCCTCGCAAAAGATGCGGGAATGCGCTACATCACCATCACGTCCAAGCACCACGACGGCTTCGCGATGTGGGACTCGAAGGTCAGCGACTACGACATCGTGGAACGGACGCCCTACGGGAAGGACGTTTTGAAGGCGCTCGCCGAGGAATGCCGGAAAGCCGGTTTGAAGCTCTTCTTCTATCACTCGCATCTCGACTGGCATCACCCCGACTACTATCCTCGAGGAAAGACGGGACGTTACACGGGGCGGCCGGAGTCGGGAGGCTTCGACGCTTATCTCGAGTACATGAACGCCCAGGTGGCGGAGCTCGCGGGGGGAGACTACGGTGAGCTCGGAGGGTTCTGGTTCGACGGTTGGTGGGATCAGCACGTAAACGAAGCCGACAAGAGCGATCGTTCGACTCACGTCGACTGGAGGCTCCAAGAGACCTACGACCTCATCCATCGGC
Source organism: Vicinamibacteria bacterium (assembly GCA_035457705.1). Taxonomy (GTDB): domain Bacteria; phylum Acidobacteriota; class Vicinamibacteria; order Marinacidobacterales; family SMYC01; genus DASPGQ01. The sequence continues at coordinate 11,777 of DATIBD010000044.1, read as the reverse complement.
TGCAGCCTCGGGCGCTCATCGGGAACAACCACCATGTGGCCCCATTTGCGGGAGAGGGGTTCCAGATGTTCGAGCGCGATCTCCCGGGCGCGAACACCTTCGGCTACAACACGACGGAGCTGGGTACGTTGCCTCTCGAAAGCTGCGACACCATCAACGGATCCTGGGGGTTCAATGCCTTGGACCAGGCCTTCAAGAGCACGAAAGATCTCGTTCACTATCTCGTCCGCGCCGCGGGTCACGACGCGAACCTGCTGCTGAACGTCGGGCCGACGGCCGAGGGGAGGTTTCCTCCCGAGGTGGTTGAGCGGCTCCGCGAGATCGGCGTCTGGACGCGTACGTTCGGCGAGACTGTCTACGGAACCCGAGGCGGTCCGATGCGCCCACAGGAGTGGGGAGTGACGACCTCGAGAGACGGTGTCGTCTACGTTCACGTTCTTTCCGCGGATGCCCCCAAGCGCCTGGTCCTTCCCGGAACCGCGGACCTCACCCTGAAGGACGCGCGGCTCTTCGGATCCGGCCGCGAGGTCCGTTTCACGCGCCAGCCTGACGTCGTTCTCCAGCTACCTCCAGACGATCGGCACCCCATCGACACCATCGTCGTCTTGCGTTCGACGCGGTAGCCGACTCGATTCGCGAAGGGTTTCTCCTCGCGGGTCTTAGCGGCTACTCGGTCGAAAGAGCTCTGACCGGCTGGATCCGGGAGGCTTTCCGCGCGGGAAGGTAGGTCGCGGCAAACGCCACCGCGGTTAAGACGGCGACCACCGTTAGCACCATCTGAGGGGTAACGCCGGTCGTGCTCACGAACGTCGAGCCCACGAGCCGGGTGAGAGCGAAGGCGAAAGGTGCTCCCAGAAGGAGGCCGAGGAGGGCGAGTCGCATTCCCTGCCGGGCGACGAGCCCCACGACGTCTCTCCCCGCGGCGCCGAGCGCCATGCGGATTCCGATCTCCCGGGTCTTCTGGGCGACACCATGGGCCATGACCCCGTAAATACCTATCGCCGAGAGTAACAACGCCGTCGAGCCGAAGATCGTGAGTACGACGGCAATGATTCTGGGACCCGAGAGCTCGGTCGCGATGTGCTCCTTTAGGGTCTGGACCTTGCTCACCGGCTGCTCGGGATCGACGGCCCAGATGGCCGAGCGCAGGTCGGGCGCGAGAGCGGAGGGGTCCCCAAGCACCCGAAGGGCGAAGCTCTTGCTGCGAACGGGCTGTTGCTCCATCGGAAGATAGATCACCGGTCCGAGCTTTCCGCCTTCATCGGGCATCCTCGCCTGATAGACGGTTTCCGAGACACCGACGATGCGGCGCGGTTTGCCCATCACGTTCAGCCGCTTTCCCAGCGGATCCTCATCGGGAAAGAACTTCTCGACGAAGCTCTCGTTGACCACCGCGACCGGCTCCGAGTCTTCTCGATCCGCCAGGGTCACTCCGCGGCCCTCGCGGAGCGACACTCCAAGGGTGGTGAAGTAGGCCGCGTTCACTGCCTGGAAGCCGCTTACCGGTTCCTCGTTGTGCCGGAGCGGCGCGCGTCCTTCGATGGTGAATTCCGTATTGCCCGAGGCTCGGCTTCGCGGAAGCTCATTCATCACCGCGACCCCGGTGACGCCGGGAATCCCCGAAAGCCGGACGGAAGCTTCGCGGTAGAAGCGCCGGACATCGGCGTCGTCGGGATGCCGATCCTCCGATAGAGTAACCTGCGCAGTCAGAAGGCCATCCACCTCGAATCCGGGGTCGGGCATGATGTACTCGTGGAAGATGTTCATCAGAGCCCCAGATCCGATGAGAAGCGCGAGAGCAGCGCCGATCTCGGCGACGACGAACGCGTTCCGGAGCCGATTCCGTTTGCGCGTAGCAGTCCCGCCGCGGCCCGATTCCCCTAGGGCTTCGCGGAGATCGTCGGCGAAAGTGTGAAGGGCGGGGGCGATCCCGAAGATCATTCCCGCGATCATCGATGTCGCGAGCGTAAAGAGGAGCACCGTTCGATCCATTTCTGGGAGAAACGAGAGCGGAAGCTCGGCGGGCATGGACTGCCTCACCCATCGCACGCTGTAAACGGAGAGAAACGCACCCAGGGCGCCTCCCAGGAGCGCGAGAATCACGCTCTCCGTCAGGAGCTGCCGCAGGATGCGCGACCGCCCGGCTCCAAGCGCGCTGCGCACCGCCACTTCCCTTTGTCGCGCCTCGGCGCGCGCGAGAAGAAGATTCGCGATATTCGCGCAGGCGATCAGAAGAACGAATCCCGACACCGTGAGCAGGATGTACATTAGGAGCGTGTCCGTCCGGCCAGGAAAGTAGTCGCGGAGGGGCATGGTGATGGCACGATAGCCTTCGTTGTGCTCCGGAAGCTCCACTGCGAGCTGGCTCGAGATCGCGGAAATCTCAGCTTCCGCTTCCTCCGGTGTGCGACCCACCCTCAGGCGGCCCATGACCAGGAGCGCACGCTCGCGATCCGAGCTCCGGTCATCCCAGCTCGTGGGAACGAATAGGTCCACATTTGCGGGAAGGAAATCGAAGTCCTGCGGCATCACTCCTACCACCTCGAAGCCCTTGCCGTCGATGGTGACGGTCTCGCCGAGAATCGAACGAGAGGCGGCGAAGTAACGTTGCCAGAATGGATAGGAGAGAACGGTGACATTTCCCGCGCCGGCGACTCCCTCCTTCTCGTCGAAGTCTCGGCCGAGCAGAGGACTTCGATCGAGGACACGGAACGTCTCGGGGCTCATCTTCACCAGGCGCACCCTCTCCGGCTCGTCTCCTCCTGTCAGATTCGCTGGCAGCACATCGTATGCGACCAGGCGCTCGAAGACGGTGGAACGTGCCCGGTAGTCGAGAAAGTTACCGGGAGAGACCCATTCATCGTCCGTGCTCTTCGCGTGGATTTCAGAGATCAAGACCAACTCGTCCTGGTCCGGGAACGGGAACGGGGCGAAGAGAAATCCGTTGGCCACCGCGAACGTCGTGGTGTTGGCCGAGATTCCCAGGGCGAGCGAGGCTGCAGCCACCGCCGCCACCACCGGGGTTTTCGTCAGCATTCGGACGCCGTACCGCAAATCGAGGAGAAAGTCGCGCATATCATTGATTACGAAGATTACTCGCCCCGGGTTTCCGGAACTTCACCGCAGGAGGATCCCTGACATTGAGGTCGCGCCTGCCGCACGCGATAATGACGCATCGATGAGAAAGGGAATGTGCCACCCTTCTTGAGACGAGCCATCGCGCTCGCGAGCGCGCTCGTGGTGACGGGCTGCGAGCGTCAGATCGACCTCACGAAGCAGGTGGCCGACGCCGACAAGACATCGGAAGGAGCGGTCTACGCCGCCTTCCGGGACCACTCGGAATGGACGGACGAGATCGTGCTCGGAGGGCAATCGCTCCCGTCGATCACGCCACCGTTTCCATCCGAGCTCAGCTTCGACGTCTTGCTTCCTGCTCATGCCGAGCTCGAGATGTCGGTGGGATTGAAGACGGAGCGACGCATCCCCAGGGCGCGCGTTGACTTCGAGGCCGACCTGGAAGTCGGTCACGAAACGATCGCGATCTTCCGCCGGGAGGTGCGAGAGATGGACCACAACCGGTTCCACCCCGTGCGGGTCGATCTCGGCGCCTGGGGAGGCAAGCCCGCCCGACTCACCCTGAGGGCTCGGCCTACGGGGGCAACCCCCCGAGCTCCCTGGGCGGATCGGATTCTCACGGTCTGGGGGAACCCCGTAATCAAGCCGAGGACGATCCAGCCTTTGGCCGAATCGGAGCGGCCTTCCTTTATCTTTCTTCTCGTGGATACTCTGCGTGCCGACTTCACCGGCGCCTATGGTTTCCCGGGACCCATTTCTCCGGCGATCGATCGGCTGGCGATGGAGTCGGTCGTGTTCGAGAACGGCTTCGCCAACGCTCCATGGACGAAACCCTCGGTCGCGACGCTCTTCACGTCGCTCTATCCCGAGGTTCATACCGTCAAGGAGATGGGTTTACGCGAATGGGATGGCGACGCCGGGCAGCTGGAAGCGCTGCCCCAGGAAGCCGAGACGCTTGCCGAGCTTCTCCGGGACGCGGGGTACGACACCGCGGCCTTCGTGAGCAACCCCTTCATCTCCCCCCGGTATGGATTTTCTCAAGGGTTCGACGTGTTCGAACGGCGGGTGAAAACGACCGCGATCTTGATGGCAGCGAGGCGATGGCTCGATGAGCGGAAAGACACCGACGCCCCGTTTTTCCTCTATCTTCATTTCATGGACGTTCACGGGCCTTACGACCCGTCCCGGAGAGACTTCGAGACCGTTCTCGACCTCGTCGACTCCGGCATCGACACTCGTCTGACCGCGGACGAATACGCCCGGATCCCGGCCTATCTGAGGGATACGGATTGGGTGAACGTGGAAGAACGTTACCAACTGAAGTCCTGGCACGCCAAGTACGGAGCCGGGGTGATTGAGTTCGACCGCAAGGTGAGTCCTTTTCTCGACGAGCTGCGGAACCGGGGCATTCTCGATCGAAGCTACCTCGTATTCACTTCCGATCACGGCGAAGAGCTCATGGAGCACGGGGGATGGAACCATGGCGAAAATCTGTTCGATCATCAGCTCCACGTCCCGCTTCTAATTCGCAAGCCCCTGTCGGAGGACGCGGGTCGTCGGGTCGATTCCCTGGTCAGCCTCATCGATCTCATGCCGACGCTTTTGAGCCTCGCCGGAATCGACGAGCTTCCAGCCGCGGCCGGCCGCGACATTTCACCGCTGCTGGGAAACGAGGGCGACGTTCCGCTTCGCCCGGTATTCGCCTCGGCGGTCATCGGAAAGCCCAACCTGCACGGGGTGCGGACTCCGGGGAAGAAGCTCCTGTGGGACCCTTCGGGCAACGCCGTTGCCCTTTACGACCTCGTTACCGACCCGCGCGAGCTGGACGAGAGGGCCTCTTACGACGAGACCTCTGTCGGGCGCTTGAAGCAGTATCTCCGAGAGCACCTGATCGAAGTGGCCGAGCAGGGCTCTTTGACGCCGGATACGATACCGCTCACTGACGAGCTTCGGGACCAATTAAAGGCCCTGGGCTATCTTCGTTAGAGTTGCTCAAAGCCGTGGCGGGACCTGTGCTCGATCGTCCGCCACGACTCAGGCTGCTCACGGCGCGCAATTTTGCGGTGGGCCCGCTCCGCTCGCCCAGGGTAGGCTGAGTTTGTCATCACCCTGCTCGCGCTAGGCGTGTTCTCTCAGCGATCGGCCTGCAAATGTGCCTCTAGGAACCAGAGCATCTTGTCGGCACCCCGGGAAACCTCGGTGAAGAGGTCCGCGGTATCCGCGTCACCCGCCTCGTCGGCAGCGTCGATGGCTTTCCGGACCGCCTGGCCAAAGGCCGCGACCGAGCCTGAAAGCTCCTCGAGGTGCTCCTTGCCTTGAGCCAGATCCAGACCGTAGCTCCCGAGGCGAGTTCGTCCGGACACGCCTTTCAACGTTCCGTCGGCAATACCACCGAGGGCTACCGCCCGCTCGGCCATGAGGTCCACCCACTCCGACGCCTCGTCATAGAGCTTGTCAAAAAGCTCGTGAAGGGAGATGAACGAGGGTCCCTTGACGTTCCAGTGGGCTTGCTTCGCCTGAAGCGCGAGGTGAATCGCGTCGGCAAGATTCTGGTTGAGGAGGCCTATGCTCTTCTCGCGGGTGGCCTCGTTCAGATCGTTCTTGGTCTTGTGTTTCACGGTCATTCTGTCTTTCTCCTTTTCCTCCCATTTGGCTTTCGTCCTCGTAGCACGACCTGATATTCGGAGACCTCAAAGTCTCCAAGCTTCGAGACATTGGAGACTCGAATCTCGTCCCACGGCACGTCGTAGATCCTCCCGGTTCTCTCATCGATGAAGTGATGGTGGCGCTCGACGTTCGCATCGAAAACGGAGGGCCCGCCGGCCATCGAGAAGCCCCGAAGCAACCCTTTCTCGACGAAGAGGTTGAGCGTGTTGTAGATCGTGCCTCGCGATACCATCGGAAAGCGCCTGCGAACCTTGGTAAAGACCTCTTCGGCCGAGGGGTGATCGTGCGTATGAAGAACGTAGCTGGCGACCGCGACCCGCTGGGCAGACGGCTTGATGCCGTGATCGCGCAACACGAGGGCGTCGTCATGGGTCATTTAACTATAATATATCTAACATTAGACAAAGTCCAATTTGTACTCGCAAAACCCCACATTGGACCCGGAAGAAGAAACAGTTTCAGTCGTTTGCCGCTATACTTCGGAGGTCGCGACTCGGCCAATCATCTTCGCGGCTCGGGTGGCGAAGATGAGGCCGTGTCGTCCAATCAGCCGTCGGGCTCTTTCCCGGCGATTGTGGGCCTTCTTGCGGGTGTCGTTCTGAGCCAATGCTCGAAGTCGTCCTGAATCCGAGCGGAGGGACTGGCTCGCGCGCCGATGGGTTCGTGGTCCTGGCCGCTCCGGGTTCGCGAGCTTTCGGGCGTCCGGCGGAATCGCTCCGACGAATCCCAGACGATCAAGGGCTCTCCGCGGGGCGGAGCCATCCTGCGAACCGGGACGCGAGAAAGGAGCGGGCGTCGAGCGCCAGGCTGAACAGGGCCGGGACCAGAATCAGAGTGAACAACGTGGAGACCACGAGCCCTCCAACCACCACGCTTCCGAGTCCACGATAGAGCTCGGACCCCGCGCCGGGGAAGAGCACGAGGGGCAACATGCCGAAGACCGAGGTGCTCACGCTCATGAAGATCGGCCGGATACGGTTTCGCACCGCCTCGCGGATCGCGTCCTCGGGCGACATGTTCTCCTCCCGCATATGGTTCAACGACTGGTGGACGATGAGGATCGCGTTGTTGACGACCGTTCCCACTAGAATGATAAAGCCGAGCATCGTGAGGACGTCGAGAGCTTGCAAGGTGAAGAGGTTCACTGCGGATAGTCCCAATATCCCGCCGAACGCCGCGAGCGGCACGCTGACCATGATGACGAGGGGATAGAGAAAACTCTCGAACAGAGCCGACATCAGCAAGTAGGTGATCACGATCGCCAGGAGGAAGTCCCACTTCAACGTCGTTGCGGCCTGGGAGAGCTTGTCCGCCGTGCCACTCAGCCTCACCCGGTAGAGGCCCCCGAGCTCACCGTCCCGGCGCAAGGGGTCGAAGACCTCAGCGTCCAGAATCTCCATGGCTTGCTCGAGTGGCATCGTTTCCGCCGGCGTGATACGAAGTGTGACCGCGCGCTCGCGCTCCCGGTGGTTGATCTGGACCGGGCCGTTGACTTCTTCGAGCATGGCGACCGAGCCGAGAGTCACGATCTCGCCCGCGGGCGTGGCGATGGGCAGCTCCGCGAGTCGATGGGTGCGGTGCTCACCGTGGCCTTCGCCAACGACCTTGAGATCGATCTCCCGCCCGTCGAGCTGGTAGTCACTGGCCTTGGCGCCGTCGACGAGAGCGCTTACCGCGAAGCCAAGCTCTCGATTGGAAAGGCCGAGCTCCGCGGCGCGCCGGCGGTGCGTGACGACGCGAATCTCGGGGTTGTCGAGATCGAGCCCGGGGATCGGCCGACCTTGAGAGCCGGGAAGCACCTGCATCGCTTTCATGAAGATACTGGCTCCGAGTGACATGAGCCGTCGGAGATCGGGGCCGGTCACGTCGATGTCGATGTTCCTCCCCTCGTCGAAGCCTCGCTCGAAGATGCTTCTCTGATTCACCACGACGATCGCCCCGGGAAGCTTCTGGTTCAGAGCCATCATCACCGGGATGAGCTCGCGGGTACGCAGAGGATCCCGTGCCCTAACACCGATGAACGCCTGGTTGTGGAGCGTGACGAAGAAGAAACCGCCGATTCCGCCGCCCGGCTGCTCGCGCGCTTCGGGTGAGCCGGGCTCCGACTCCCAGAGCGCCGTGAGGTCCTGTTCGTACAAGGATCGGAGAGCCGCCACCTCGTCCAGGTTGTAGCCCGGGGGCGGCAGCATGATGCCGAAGAGAAAGTTGTTGTTGCCCACCGGGAGATATTCCGTCTTCGGCAGGAGGAGCCAGCTTCCGCCGACGGCGACGATGAGAAACCCCGAGACGATCGCGAGTCGCCTAGGGATCGACGCGTTGATCCAGGCGACCATGCCACTCACGAGATCGGTGAAGCGGCCCGCCTTCGAGAGCAGACGGCCGAAGCGCCCGGGCGCATGGCCGCTGCCCGTCCCCGTCCGGAGGATCCTCGCGGAAAGGCTGGGGATGACCGTGATCGAGACGACCAGGCTCAGAGCGACGGCACAGCTTATGGCGAGGGCAATGTCACCGAACAGCTGCCCCACCTCTTCCTTGATGAAGATCACCGGAACGAAGACGGCGATGGTCGTCAAGGTGCTCGCGAGAACGGCACCCCACACCTCCCGTGCGCCATCGTAGGCCGCGCCGAACTGCGGTTTTCCCATTTGTCGATGGCGGTAGATGTTCTCCAGCACCACGATGGAGTTGTCCACCACCATACCCACGGCGAAAGCCATTCCCGCCAGGCTGATCACGTTCAGCGTGCGACCGAAGGCATACATCATGAGGAAGGTCCCGATCACGCTGATGGGTATCGCGACCGCGATCACGAGCGTGCTCGAGCCACTTCGCAGATAGAGCAGCAGAACCACGATCGCCAGGATGCCACCCACGATCAGACTCTGCTGCACGAGCGTGATGGCGCTCTCCACGTACTCGGTCTCGTCGTAGACTTGAACGAGACGAAGCCCTCGGGACCCCAGCAAATCGTCGTTCAGTCGATCGACGGCGTCTCTGAGTCCCTCCATGACCTCGAGGACATTCGAGCCCGTCTCGCGGATGGCGTTTATGGCGATGACCTGCTGACCACGAGTGAAGACCTTGGCCGCGGGTTTTCGGAATCCGATCTCCGCCCGGGCCACGTCGCGGACGTAGACCGGTACTCCGTCGCGAACGGCGACGACGATGTTCTCGACCTCGCTCGGGGAGGCGTACTCACCGATGGTGCGAACGACGTAACGTCTCTTTCCCTCGTCGAAGTCGCCTCCGCTGTAATTGCGGTTCTCCCGCTCGAGGGCGCCGCCGAGCTCCGTCCAGCCGATTCGGCGCGCGGCGAGCTTCGCCGGGTCGACGATGACCTGAAGCTCACGCTCTCTGCCGCCAAAGATGTTCGCCAGGCCGATCCCCTCGACTCTTTCGAGAGCCGGCTTGACGGTCTCGTCCATGAAGTCGTAGAGCGTGGAGATGTCACCGTCGTACCCGTTCTCATCCGTAGGGACGAGCATGAACCAGGCGACGGCGTTCTCGGCGAAGCCGACGCTCGAGATGATGGGCTTCTCCGCATCACTGGGATAGGACCGGACTTGCTGCAATCGGTTGGAGACCCTCAGGAGAGCGGCATCGATGTCCGTTCCCACGGGAAAGGTGAGCGTGATGGTCCCCTGGCTGTCAGAGCTCGTGCTCTCCATTTCCAGGAGCCCTTCCAGGGACTTGAGCTGTTCTTCCTGCTCGTCCACGATCTCACGCTCGATCTCTTGAGGGCTGGCGCCGGGCCAGATCGTGGTGACGGTGATGTTCGGGTCCTGGACCTCGGGCGTCAGCTGAACCGGAATCTGAAAGAGCGCGAGCGTTCCGAACAGTACGAGCAACAACACCCCGACCGCGGTCGAAGTCGGAAACCTGATGGCGCTGTCGATTACCTTCATGGCACAGGGTAACGGAGGGGCTCGGCAACGACCTTTTGACCGGGTCGGATGCGCTCATTGCCTCGGGTGATGACCTTCGCGTCCTCGGGGAGCTGACCTTCCACGACCACCCACTGCCCGACGCCGAGCCCGGTCGAGACCGGCACTTGACTCACCGTCTGATCTTCGCCGAGAACGAAGACGAAACGGTCTCCGCCACGGGAGATGACCGCGTCTTTGGGAACGAGCCTTTCGGGTCGATGCTCGCCGGCTTCGAGCTGGACCTGAGCCAACATGCCCACGCCGATGTCCCCGTCCGCGTTCTCGACCCGGATGCGCATCGGAAACGTCCGCGCCGAGTCGTTGGCCTTGGGTACGAGGCTCACGACCTGTCCGTCGAGCTCCAACTCGGGAAGCGTCTCGAAACGGATCACTGCGGTTGCTCCAGATCGAATCTGCGCGTAGTGACGCTCGGGAACGTCGATGCGAATTTCGAGTACGTAGGGAGATATCAGCTCGACTACGGTCGCACCTTTCGCAATCCACTCCCCAACCTCGGTGGCTTCTCGGGTGACGACACCCGAGAACGGGGCCCGAATCGTGGATCGTTCGATGTCGAGCTCGGTGCGTTGGATCTCCGCTTCCAGTCGGTCGGCACGACCGCGCCAGGCCTCGTGCTCGAAGCGGGCATCGTCGAGCTGCTCCCGGGAGAGGACCTCCTGGTCGTGGAGCTCCTGGGCTCTTTCGAGCTGGCGCTCGGCGAGGGCCAGGCGTGCCTCGGCCTCACGCTTGTCGGCACGCGCTCGCACCAGCTCGAGCTCGAGATCGGCGCTTCGTAATTTTGCCAGAGGCGCGTCCTTCTTGACGTGCTGGCCTTCTCGCACGAAGAGCTCATCAACGACGCCCTCGACTTCGCTGGCCACTCGGCTCGATTTCGGAGCCTCGACCGTCCCTGGCAGATCGATGGCGCGTGCGACCGCTTGCGAGCGCACTTCGGTGTAACTCACGCGGCTCAACGGCCCGTCGTCGCTTGCGAGGACCTGGCCTGCGGCAAGAAGCGGCAGGCTCGCGAAGAATCTCCACATCGTGTCAACTACCTCGACTTTCCAACGGGGGCCGTCAGACCCAGTTTGATTTGCTTGACGATCGCGGTGAACTCGCGAGGACCCTGGGAGCGAGCGATCTGCAAGCCCCCCTGCAGTGCGGCGAGCAGCACCACGGCCTGCTCTTCGGGCGAGCCCTCGAAATCCATCGTTCCAGTCGTCCTTCCCTCGGTGAGCACGCGAGTCAACCAGCGTTTCGGCGTCTCGTACAGCTGGCGGAGAACATCCCGCGCCGCCTCGGGAAGCACGTTCAATTCGGCTTGAAGCGAGCCGAGAGGACATATCTTGTTGCCTGATTCCATTATGGTGGTGATGGAATCCATATAGGCTTCTAGTTTTTCCCAAGGTGTTTTCTGGCTGGCGTCGATTTCGTCCAGGCGCTTCTTTTGCCCGAGCCGATAGCGCTCGGTAAGCGCCACCAGGAGATCGTCCTTCGTGGGGAAATGATGATGAATACTCGCCTTTCGGATGCCGAGCCGATCCGACAGATCCTGATAGCTGAATGAGGTGAAGCTCCGAGTAAGCAGCAGCTCCGACGCCACCCGCAGAATCTGGTCTTTTCGATCGTGCACGTCCTCCACCCTACCCCGGGGTAGCTCACGACACAAATGGTATCGACTTTTTCGAGCAATTATTTACGTCGATTTAGCCAACCTACTAAAAGGTAGATTGTAAGGCTCTCTCACGATGGAGGTTTTGCCGAGAGCTAACAAAATAATGACCGAACCTACACCCTCGGTGCAGGCGAACGTCAGCGGGGTCGTTCCCATGTACGTCGGCGCCCGCATGAACGTTCCGCTGAGTCGCGATCGCACATTCTCGACAGCTCTGGCAGAAGCTGCGGACGGTACGTTAGAATCGCCGCCCGATGCGCTCGGGCCTCCTTTCCAGTCTCGTCCTTGGAGTGTGCGCGCTCCCTTCGGGCCGACTGCTGGCGGCGACGCGACACCTCGTCGCGAACCGGGTAGACCCGGGTGTCATTTTCGTCGACGGCGTGCTCGACGAGGCGGATTGGGGCGATGCACCCATTGCGAGCGGGTTCGTTCAG
>DATIBD010000043.1:0-33283 GCA_035457705.1 Vicinamibacteria bacterium | reverse complement strand
GACGGGATACGCATAGGCGTTGATGCCCGCGCCGCCAATCAAGCAGTATCGAGCGCCCGAGTCCCGAAGAAACTCGAGGAAACTCTCGAGGAGGTTGTCTCGATCCACGAGCACCGCCTTCCAGAAAGCGGACGAGTGCATGATTTTCTCAGTATACGCCCGGTCGGCGCGAACGCGCTTTGACCGTCGCTGACGACGACCCTATAATTGTTCGTTTCGCGGGGCGTGGCGCAGTTTGGTAGCGCGCCTGCTTTGGGAGCAGGAAGTCGGAGGTTCGAATCCTCTCGCCCCGACCAGAACGATAGCCCGAGCGCCAGTAGCTCAGATGGATAGAGCGGCGGCCTTCTAAGCCGCATGTCGGGGGTTCGAATCCCTCCTGGCGTACCATCTGGGTCAGAAGCGACGCGAGCAAAAGCGAAGCGAACCGAAAAGCTTTTGGTAGGGGCATCAGGGCCCCATCCTCCCCGCGCGAGAGCGCGGCGAGCATTAATTATGGTGGGTGTAGCTCAATGGTAGAGCACTGGACTGTGGCTCCAGGTGTTGTGGGTTCGAGCCCCATCACCCACCCCAGCCCTTTCTATGGGGTCTTACCGCCATCGACGAGATGTTATAGTCTGCCTGGAGCGCGCCCGTAGCTCAGTTGGATAGAGCGCCAGACTTCGAATCTGTAGGCCGTAGGTTCGAGTCCTACCGGGCGCGCCATTTTCTTTTTCGAGCCCTGCCGGACACCGTGTCCTGGATTTTCCCGCCCCCCCATGGACAATGGTATGCTCCCGGGCTTTGGGTCTCATTTCGAGACCGGGAGGAGCGACGATGAAACCAAGAGCATGGCTAGTGACGTTTGCCCTCACGGCATTTGCGGCCTGCGCTCAACCCACTCCCGAACAGCAGATTCTCGAGGAAGTTTCGACGGCGCTCGGCGGCCGCGAGAGGATCGAAGCAGCCAGGACGCTCACCATCGAAGGCGAAGGGGTGATGGGCAACCTGGGCCAGGACATGACGCCCGAGGCGACGTCGCAAACCTTCGCGATGAGCGACTACCGGCAAGCGGTCGACCTCACTACGGGTCGCATGCGCATCGAGCAGACCCGAACGCCCAACTTCGATTACTTTCGAGGCCGGGACCCGATGAAGCAGGTGTTTGGCATCGACGGGGACGTCGCGTACGACGTCGGCGCGGACGGGAATGTGACGCGAGCGCCGAATGCCACGGCGAGCGACCGCCGTGCAGCCTACTACCATCATCCGCTGACGATCGTTCGCGCCGCTCTCGACCCGACCGCTTCCGTGGCGAACGTCCGAAGCGAGGACGGAGAGAGCTTGGTGGACATCACCACGGCCGGCGGCTTCGAGGCCACGCTCGCGATCGATGTGACCACCAAGCTTCCTAGCCGGGTAACGTCCAGGTCAAGCCACCCTAACCTCCGCGACGTCACGTACGAGACGAGCTTCGTTGACTACGAAGAGGTCGATGGCCTGACGCTTCCGACGGGCCTGAGCGTTTCGGCTGACGATCATCAGGTCATCGGTCTTCGCCTGACGTCTTCGCGTGTGGATGCAGACGTGGGCGATCTCGCTGCGCCCGAAGCGGCAAGATCCGCAGAGCCGATCACCGGCCCGCCACCTGCCACCGTGACGGCCGAGGAAGTAGCCGACGGCGTCTGGCTCCTCGCTGGACAGTCGCACCACAGCGTGCTCTTCGAGTTCGGTGACCACCTGATGCTCTTCGAGGCGCCCAACGAAGTTCGCACGCTGGCGGTAATCGCCAAGGCTCGGGAGCTCGTTCCCGACAAGCCCGTGACGCACCTGGTGAGCTCGCACCACCACTTCGATCATTCTGGCGGCGTCCGGGCCGCTATCTCGGAAGGGATCACCGTCGTGGCGCACGCGGCGAACGCTTCGTTCTACGAGGAGTTAGCGAATCGGCCGAGCACGATCGAGCCGGATGCTCTCGCGCGAAATCAGAAGGAGCTGACACTAGAGACGGTCGAGGACGAGAGGACTTACGAAGACGACACGATGACGGTGCAGTTGTATCACATCGCTGATAACCCCCATGCCGATACGCTGCTAATGGCCTATCTCCCGCGGCAGCGTCTCCTCATCGAAGCCGACGCGTTCAGTCCGGGGCGGGACTATCAACCGTTCGCTGCCAATTTGCTGCAGAACATCGAGCGGCGCAGCCTGGCGGTCGACCGCATCCTCCCGGTGCACGGCGAGGTGGTGGACTACAGCGCTTTGGTGAGCGCCGTCCGGGCGATGACAAGCGAGCGAGGTACGCCTCCATCGTGATTCGCTAGAGCGTATCGCTGACCGCCCTGTTAGGATGCGCTTCGTCCTGGCTAGGACGAGTCGACAGAGGGCTGCTCGGGGTTTTTCTCGACTGTTGACTGTCGACTGTGGTCTCGCTAGATAAGGGAGATATGCGCAAGTAGCTTCGGTCGGCCTTCTCTTCCGTTCGACTTCTCAGGAGTCTGGTTCTCGGCGCGACGTGTGTCCGCTCGTAACGGCCCCGACAGCCCCCATATAATTCCCGCGACAGGAGGAACCCTCGTGGCAGAAATCCACAAAGTTGGCTTCATCGGTCTCGGGATCATGGGAAAGCCCATGGCGAGGAACCTGATCCGGGCCGGGTTCGAGTTGACCGTGCACAACCGGTCGCGGACGCCCGTCGAAGAGCTCGCTCGCGAAGGTGCCAGAACCGCAGACTCCGCCTCGGCCTGTGCGATGGGCTCGGACGCCATTATTACGATGCTTCCGGACACGGCGGACTCCAAAGAAGTCATCCTGGGAAATGACGGAGTCATCGAGGGCGTCTCACCGGGAGCCGTCGTCATCGACATGAGCTCGATCGCACCCGCGACGTCCCGCACGATTGCCGAGGCGTGCGAAAGCCGGGGAGTCGACTTCCTCGACGCGCCCGTCAGCGGCGGAGAGCCCGGGGCGATCGCGGGCGAGCTTGCCATCATGGTCGGTGGCAAACGAGACGTCTTCGACCGGGCCGCACCCCTGCTCGCCACGCTCGGAAAGAGCCACGTGCTGTGCGGAGGCTACGGAGCGGGCAACGCCACGAAGCTGGCGAATCAGATCGTCGTGGCGGGGAACATCGAGGCTCTCTCGGAAGCTCTCGTTTTGGCGCGGAAAGTCGGACTCGAGCCGAAGGTCGTGCTGGACGCCATCCGCGGCGGACTTGCGGGAAGCAAGGTGCTGGAGGCGAAGGGACCTATGATGATCGAAGGGAATTTCGAGCCCGGGTTCCGGATTCGTCTCCATCACAAGGACCTGAACAACGCCCTTCTCACCGGGAAAGAGGCGGGGGCTCCTCTTCCGGTCACGGCGCTCGTCCAGCAGATGCTGGGCGCATTAGTCAATACACGGCGGGGCGAACGGGACCACGCCGCCATCGCGAACTTCATCGAGGATATGGCGGCTACGACGATCAGCGGCAAGTGAGGGTTCCATGGGCACGGGAAAAACCTATTCAGGCTATCAGTCGTTTCAATATCTTCGAGAGGGTGTGGACTACCGGAAGTTCCACCTTGCCTCCCAGCGCGACCGCGTCGCGCCATTCGAGGTGGCACTGACGCCCGCCCAAGCGGACCGGGCGAGGACCCTCGCTCGCGAGACCGTGATGATCTCGCTTCACGACCACCTCGGCCTATTCCCCGATCCGGTGTCGGATACGTCCGACCTCGTTCGAGAAGGACGTATGGCAACGGCCTTCGAGGGGCTTTCACGATCGAGCTGGGACTGTGTGTTCGACAACATGATGAATGGCATCTGCCAGATCGAGTCCAAGCGAGGGTGGAAGTGGACCGAGGTGCTACACGACCTGGGGATGAGGCTTTGCGACCTCGCCCACCAGGATTTTCTGATCCATTGCCGATGCGTCGACGATATCCTCACGGCCCATCGCGAAGGGCGCATCGCCTGGGTCGCCTCCGTCGAGGGGGCGGCCCCGATCGAGAACGAGCTCGACCGCGTCGAGATCCTCTATGGCTTCGGCGTACGGGCGATGGGCATCACTTACAGCGAATCGAACGGTCTCGGCTCGGGCCTGAAGGAAGAGCGAGACGGAGGCCTCACGTCGTTCGGGCGCCGGGTGGTGGAGCGGATGAACCAGGTTGGCATGCTCATCGACTGTTCTCACTGCGGCGACGAGACGACCCGCAACGTCATCGAGGCGAGTCGGAAGCCCATCGTGCTTTCTCACATCGGTGCCCGCGCGCTTTGGAACACGAACCGCATGGCTCCGGACGACGTGCTCAAGGCTTGCGCCGACAAGGGCGGCGTCATCGGCATCGAGGCCGCCCCTCACACCACCCTCACGCCGACGCATCCACGTCACAGCATCGAGTCCTACATGGAGCACTTCGAGTACGTGAAGGACCTCGTCGGGATCGATCATGTCGCCTTCGGCCCCGACACGCTCTACGGGGACCACGTGGGGCTGCATCACGCTTATCAATCGAGCCTTTCGATTCGCGACGCGACCCGGGGAAGCGGGGGCAAGAGCCCAAGCTACGAAGAAGTGGAGTACGTCGAGGGGGTCGAGAACCCCACCGAGGCGTCCCACAACATCGTCCGCTGGCTGGTGAAGCACGACTACACCGACGAGCAGATCGACAAAGTCCTTGGAGCCAACGCGCTCAGGCTTCTCGAAGACGTCTGGGTGTAGCGCCTCTTTGCGTCAGATTCCTCGGAGGGAGTTGCGAAGGCCTCGGAGAATGTCCAGGGTCGTCACGATTCCCACGACCCGACTCCCGTCGGTGACGATCAGGCGATGGACTCGGCCTCCGATCATCGTGTCCGCCATCTCCGCGACCGAGGCATTCTGGGGCACCGAAAAGATCATCGAAGTCATGATGTCACGCACCAGTTGATCGCTCTCTTCCTCAACCAAGTACGCGCGCATGTCCTCGCCCTGGAACTCTGCGCTGCCCATGTAGAAATCTGGGGGGACCTCTCGCCGGACTCCGCTCCGGCGCCTCGCACCCTCCCGGGCGACATCGGTCGCCGAGACGACTCCCACCAGCTTACCTGACGAGTCGACCACGGGCGCCCCGGTGATCACGTGCTCGGACAGAAGCGAAACCAGCTCCGACAAGGGGGCATCATCACGAATGGTTACCACGTTGCTGGTCATGACATCCTTTGCCGTCAATTGCTCCACTGGTCTCTCCCTGTTGGCCGCCCCCGTGGGACCTCCATCGGCCCTTCACTCGCGGCTCGTTCTCGGGACTCTCATTCTATCGTTCCCGAGACAGGGAGGGCACTCTCCATGACCGTAACTGGGCTTCGAACCGGCGTAGCTCGGCCTGGAGCCGATCGAAGGCGATTCGACACCGCTCGGCATCTTCCCCCCGGGCACTCGCCTCGAGGGCGAGCGCTTCACGGGCTGCCCGCTCGGCTGCAAGCGTCAGGAGGGACCCCTTGAGTCGATGGGATAGCCGCTCGATTCTCGAGAACTGTTTCTTGTCGATCTCCGATGCCAGGATTGCCAGGTCTTGAGGAAAGTCCGTCAAGAAGCCGCTGACGAGCTCTGAAAGCAGAGACGCGTCCCCCTGCGCTCGCTTCAGCGCGGCGTCGCGATCGAATATCTCACCCCTGGCTTCTGCCTGGACCGCTCGGACGAGGTCCATCTCTTCGAAGGGTTTGGGCAGGAAGCCGTCCATACCCGCGGCCCGACACAGGTTCTGGACTTCCCGCCTCTCATGGGCGGTCGTCGCAACCAGGGCAAGGTGTAGGCCCGAGGCCCGCTCCCGGAGGCGAATGCGGCGCGCGGCGCTCAGCCCGTCCAGCTCGGGCATCTCGAGGTCGAGCACTGCGGCGTCGAAACCGTCGTCGCGTGTCATCCGAAGAGCTTCCGCTCCGTTCGTGACCGCCACGACGTCGGCGCCGTTTTTTTCGAGCGCCCGCACCGTGAGGGTTCGGTTTACAGGATCGTCCTCGGCAACGAGTACCCTCAGGCCCTTTAGCGGAAGGGGGTCGAAGGCGGAGGGTGGAACCTGGGTCTTTTGAGCCGTCTGGCCGCGGCGGATGATCTCGATCGCGCGGAGAAGTTGCGACGGCGCGACCGGCTTGGACAGCTGGCCGACGATCCCGATGGACCGGAGGACTTCCGGCTCGACGTGCTCCTGCGCGGAGGTCATGAGAACGCCGGGAATGGGTCTGAGCTCCTGAATGTCTTCGGCAAGGCCGAAGACATCGATCCCCGGCATCTTGGAGTCGATGAGAACGAACGAGTAGCTGGCAAGCGAAAGGGCGGCGAGCGCGGTTTCCGCACAACCCGTCGCCGTCACTTCGACGCCCCACAGCCGGAGCTGCCTTTCCAGCAGGGCACGTTGAACCTCGTTGTCATCGATCAAAAGCGCACGGATCCCGTCCAGGGAGACGGTGCTTCGCTCTTCTTCGTCGACGTCGCTCGACACACGAACGGGAATCTCGACTTGGAAAAGGCTTCCGGTTCCCGGCTCGCTTTCGACGCGAATGACACCGCCCATCTGGTCCATGATCTCGGACGAAATGGCGAGCCCCAATCCGAGCCCGGTGCACTCGCTTGTTCGCGAGCTCAGCTGGGCAAACGGCTCGAAGATCGCCTGGTGTCGTGAACCCGGGATGCCGATACCTGTGTCCCGAACGGATAAGCGGAGCCAAGTAATATCTTCACTTCTTTCGAGCAGACTCGCCTCGACGACGACCTCTCCCTCGTCGGTATACTTGATGGCGTTGACGATCAAGTTCACGAGCACCTGCTGCAGCCGGATCGCGTCAGCGACGATGACCCCCGGGACTTCGGGCTCGACCCAGTATGCGAGCTCGAGTCCCTTGCCATGAGCCTGCGGTGCCAGCGTCTTGACACACTGTCGCATCCAGCGCCTGACGTGAAAGGGCTCCGCATCCAATCGGAGCCCCACGCCGTGGATGCGGGAGTAGTCGAGGATGTCGTTGAGCACCGTCAAGAGCGTCACGCCCGAGCCGCGGATCATTTCGAGGTACTCGCGCTGTTCCGGAGTCGGTTTCATCTGCAGAAGGAGCTGGGACAGTCCGAGAATCCCGTTGAGCGGAGTCCGCAGTTCGTGGCTCACGCTGGCGAGCCGCTCCACCATGATCTCGTGCTCGGGTTTCCGGCGCTTGGACATGCTCACTACTATTTATCGGCATCGAACGCGAGGACCTTATAGCCATCTAACTTGTTGTACCGTGGCAGGTTCTGACCGCGCTGGCCTGTCCGTGCTATATTTGCCTGAGCTCAAGCCGTCGTGATGGTCGCCCTACTCGACCGAGAACAGATCGAGGCTATCTTGCCTCACCGCCCGCCTTTTCTTTTCGTGGACCGCGTTACCGAGATCGAGGAAGGGAAAAGGATCGTCGGAGAGCTAGACGTCGACGAGAATCTTCGCTACGTCGCATCTCAGCCTCCGCCAGCGCACCTGCCCGTGAGTGTCCTCGCCGAAGCGATGGCGCAGGTCGGCGCCATCCTTGCGCTCTACGAGGAGCGCAATCGCGGAAAGACGATTTACTTCCGTGCCATCGATGAGGCCGAGTTTCCGATACGGGTGGCGCTGGGCTCGGTCGTGCGGGTCGAAGCCACGGTGCGGAAGATGCGGACCCGCTTCGGAAGTCTCAGCGTCACCGCCACCGTGAACGGCGCGCTCGTGGGAAGGGGCGTCATGAGCTTCGCTCTCGGTTGATTACGGACCGAACAAGGGCTCGAGCTGCCTCAATACCGCGGCGTCTTCCACGATACCCTCGAACGTCTCGACGTCGATGGTTTGCTGGGCGTCCGAGTAGGCCGTATCCGGATGCGTATGCACTTCCATCATCAAGCCGTGAGCGCCCGCCGCCAGGGCCGCTCGCGCCAGGTGCCGCACTCTCTCGCGCCGACCCACACCGTGCGAGGGATCGACGATAACGGGAAGGTGCGTCATCATGCGTGCCAGGGGGATGACGTTCAGATCGAGCGTGTTGCGCGAATGGTTGTTGAACGTCCTGACCCCCCGCTCGCAGAGGACGACGTGAGGGTTTCCCTGGGCCAGCAGGTACTCTGCCGCCATCAGCCATTCCTCGAGCGTGGCCGAGATGCCTCGCTTCAAGAGCACCGGCCTCTTCAAATCACCGAGCTTCTTCAGGAGCGAGAAATTCTGCATGTTGCGCGCACCAACTTGGAGCAAGTCCACATGCTCGGCCACTTTCTCGGCGAGCGAAGTGTCCATGACTTCGCTCACCACCGGAAGACCCAACTCGTCACGAACAAGCTTCAGGGTGAGAAGCCCTTCCTCCCCCAGGCCTTGAAACGCGTACGGACTCGTGCGCGGTTTGTACGCCCCCGCGCGAAAGATATGCGCTCCTGAAGCCTGGACGCGCCGGGCGATCTCGAGTGTGCGCGACTCCGTCTCCACGCTGCAGGGCCCGGCGATGAGAGTGGTGGCGCTGCTCCCGATGAGAACACCCGAGACCTCGACGACCGTGTCTTCGGGGTGGACCTCGCGGCTCACGAGCTTGTAAGGCTTGGTGACGGGAATGCACTCGAGAACGCCCGGAAGCTGGTTCAAGAAGGCCGCCTCCACCGGTCCGCGGTTCCCGGTTATGCAGATCGCCGTGCGGTTCTCGCCCGGAACGGGGAGAGGCGTGTAGCCCATCCGCCGAATGGCGTCTTCCACGGCATCACACTGTTCCTTCGTGCTGCCCTTACGCATGATGACCAGCATGTTCTTCTTTCCTTCCTATTTCCGGCGTCGAAAGCGCTCGGAGAGCCTCGGAAAAAGCTTCCACGACTATCCGGTCGCGACCCGGGTCGTTGCCGGCCCAGGCGGCGCCGATCACATTGGCCAAATGACTTCCCACCACGGCGAGGCGCGCCCCGGCGCGAAACGCCCCTTCGATCTGTTCTCGTTTCGACAGGCCGAAGCCGAGACAGAGGGGGTTCGACACCGCATCGGCCACTCGCGCGACCAGCATCTCCACCGCCTCGAATCCCCCGGAGCGAACGCCCGTAACACCCTGGTGGGCGACGAGATAGACGAAGCTATCGGCGATGCGATCGATCCGTGCGAGTCGTTCCCTCGATGTCAAGGGCCCTACGAGCTGCACGTGCCCTAGACCCGCCTTCCGACAGGCGCGCTTCAGCACGGCGCTCTCCTCGAGAGGAATGTCGGGAACGAGGAGCGTCGATGCGCCCGCCCCGGCGACTTCTTCGCAGAACCGCTCGAAGCCTCGGGCGTGAACGAGGTTCCCGTACACGAGTAGATTGAGCGGCGTTTGCGGGGAGGCGTCGTGCACGCGGCCGAGAAGAGCGATCGCCTGGGTTGTGGAGGTTCCCGCGGCCAGAGATCGGCCGGCCGCGGCCTGAATCGCCGGTCCATCGGCCACGGGGTCGCTGTAGGGGAAGCCAAGCTCGATCATCTCGGCGCCGACCCCGACCGCGGCCCGTGCGAGCTCGACCGAGAGCTGCGGCGTCGGGTCGCCGATCACAAGGAAAGGGCTCACCCTTGGCGACGTCTTCAACAGGCGCTTGACGCGGGAGCGAGTCATGAGTCCCTGCGCCTTCCCGCATAAAAACGGAAATACGTTTCCAGATCCTTGTCACCCCGGCCGCAGAGGTTCATCAAGACGTGAGCGCCCGCGCGAAGCTCGTTCTCGCGAACGGCCTTCAACAGAAAGGCGAGGGCGTGGGCCGGCTCGAACGCGGGAATGATACCCTCGAGCTCGGAGAGCTGCTCGAACGCCTCGAGTGCTTCCTCATCGGTCACGGCGACGTAGCGCGCCCGACCGATGTCGCGAAGGTAAGCGTGCTCGGGACCCACTCCCGGGTAGTCGAGCCCAGCGGAAACGCTGTGTGCTTCGAGGATTTGCCCCTCGTCGTCCTGGAGCACGCTCGTACGGGCTCCGTGGAGGAGCCCCGGCCGTCCGGCGACGAGGGTCGCACCGTGCTCGCGCGTTTCCAGACCGCGGCCTCCCGGCTCGACGCCAATCAGCTGGACGCCGTCGTCGCGCACGAAAGCATGAAAAATCCCCATCGCGTTGCTTCCGCCACCGACGCAGGCGACAACGGCCTCGGGAAGAGTCCCGTAACGTTTCCGCCATTGCCCCCTGGCCTCCTTCCCGATGATGGCCTGGAAGTCGCGCACGAGTGTCGGGAACGGATGGGGTCCGCAGACCGTGCCCAGCAGATAGTGCGTCGTCTCCAGGTTCTGCGTCCAATCGCGAAGCGCTTCGTTGATGGCGTCTTTCAGCGTCCGAGAACCGGTTCTCACGGAGACCACGGAGGCGCCACAGAGCTCCATGCGTTTCACATTCGGCGCCTGCCGCTCGATGTCCTTTTCTCCCATGTAGACGACCGCCTCGAGCCCTAGACGAGCCGCCGCCATAGCCGTCGCACAGCCGTGCTGACCCGCGCCGGTCTCGGCGATGACGCGTTTTTTCCCCATGTATCTCGTCAAAAGGGCTTGACCGGCCACGTTGTTCGTCTTGTGGGCACCTCCGTGCAGGAGCTCTTCACGCTTCATAACGACCTCGAGCCCGCAGGCCTCGGAGAAGGCGGGCGCCTCCATCAAGGGGGTGGGTCGACCCACCCAGTCGGCGAGAAGGCGCGAAAGCTCGCTCTGGAAAGCGCGGCTAGGAACGATTTCCCTGAGAGCCCGCTCGAGCTCGTCGAGCGCAGGCACGAGAAGCTCGGGAACGTAGCGACCCCCATATTCCCCGAAGGCCCCCACTTTGGGTCTGACGCCGGTGCTCATCGAGACACCTCCTCGAAGAACTCACGCAGCTTGACTTCGTCCTTCACGCCGGGAGCACGCTCGACACCAGTCGCGAGATCGATGCCGTAGGGGTGGTGGTTCAGAAGCTTTCTTACGTTGTTCGGACCTATGCCGCCGGCGAGGAACGTGGCGTGCGGCGCTCGTTCCCCCAGCAGTCTCCAATCGAACGTTCGGCCCGATCCCCCTCCCCCGACGTCCAGTACCGCGGGGCTTTCGTCGCTCGGCACCGGGACGATCTCGGGTAGAGCTGCGGACCCTGGCTCGACTCGGTAAGCGCGGTAAACGCGTAGGCCCTCCGACTCGAGGGCGCGAACGACCTCGTCGTCGTGTTCGTACAGTTGCACGGCGTCGGCTCGGCTCGTTCGTGCCTCGTCGACGATGACGGCGAGGGGCACGTCCTTGAACACGAGGACTCTCTCGGCCGTCCCCGAGACGGCGTCGAAGATCGCCCGGGCCTCCTCAAGGCTCGCGCGGCGAGGCGAGGAGGGCGCGCGCACCGAGCCCACGTGAGTGGCTCCGAGGCTCACGGCGAGCTCCGCGTCCGCGACGCGTCTCAGGCCACAGATCTTCACCAGCGGCTTCATCGGCGCATGGCCTCGATGAGCTCTCGTGGGGCGCTGCATCTCATGAGAGCGGTGCCGACGAGAACCGCGTCGGCGAGTCCGTGCAAATTGCGCACGTCCGTCTCGGTCGCATAGCCGCTTTCCGCCACGGTGACCCGGTCCGGGGGAACCCGCGCGAGAAGCCTCGGGGCGACACCGATGTCGACGTCGAGGGTGTCGAGGTCGCGGTTGTTCACGCCGATGACGACGTCGTCGAGAGAGATGGCGAGCTCGACTTGGGCCTCGTCGTGGCATTCCACCAGTGCCGTGAGGCCGTTTTCTCTCGAAGCGCAGGCGAGCTCCCGGAGCTGCGCTTTCGAAAGGCAACGCACGATGAGAAGTACCCCGCGGGCCCCGAGCGAGGCTGCGTGGCGAACCTGAACGGGATCCACCACGAAGTCTTTCATCAGAATCGGTATGGATACCGCGCAGGCCGCCCGAGCCAGATCGTCGTAGCTGCCCTTGAAGCCTGAGGGGTCGGTGAGAACGCTCACCGCCGCGGCCCCGGCGTCCTCGTAGAGCGCCACCTGTTCCTCCAGGTTCCGCGCGGCGATCTCCCCTTCGCTCGGACTCGCCCGTTTGAACTCGGCGATCACCGAAAGCTCCTCTTTGCCTCGCAGGGCGCTCGCGAGCGAATCGCCGGGAATGGTCACAGAGTGCTCGGGAGGTCGCAAACGTCGCGCGCGGGCGCGCGCGCTGGCGACGAGATCGTCGAGCACTCCCATTCAGTGCCGACCCTCTTCGTCGGCCAGTCGTCGGCTCGTTTCGACATAGCGGGTAAGCACCCTCGCCGCGCCCCCGCTTCTCAGGACCTCGCGGGCGACCTCGAGACCTTCGGCGAGGTCGCGGCTGAGCCCGGCAACACCGAGAGCGGCGGCGGCATTGAGCGCCACGACGTCGGCGCGCGGGCCCTCCTCCCCTCCCAGGACTCGACTCAGAATCTCGGCGTTGGCCGAAGCGTCGCCACCGCGGAGCGCGTCGATCGGCGCCTTGTTCAAGCCCAGCTTGTCGGGCTCGAGCGTGAATCGCTCCACCTTCCCGTCGTTGACGAAATGGCCCTGCGTCACCCCGTGCAGGCCGATTTCATCAAGCCCTTCGCAATGGATTACGAGTGCGCTTTCCGTCCCAAGCTCCATGAGAGCCTCCGCCATCACTCTAGTCATTGCCGGGTCATAAACGCCCAGGAGCTGTCGTTGGGCGAGCGCCGGGTTCGCGAGCGGACCGAGAAGGTTGAACAAGGTTCGGATGCCGAGTGCCTTTCTCACCGGCGCGACGTTGGCCATTGCCGGGTGAAAAACGGGTGCAAAGAGAAACGCAAAACCGGCAGCGTCGAGACACATCGACGCTTCCTTGGGTCCGAGCGAGAGTGATGCCCCGCTCGCCTCGAGCACGTCCGCGCTTCCCGCCTTCGAGGAGACGCTACGATTCCCGTGCTTGGCCACCGCCCCTCCCGCGGCGGAAACGACGAGAGCGGCCGCGGTGGAGATGTTGAAGGTGGCCGCTCGGTCGCCCCCGGTTCCGCAGGTATCGATGAGGGGCCTCACCTCGGTCTGAACCGCGATGCGGTGCGCTCTCATGGCGCGGGCACAAGCGGCGAGGGTCGCCGCGTCGGGCTCGCGAACTCGCAACGCGACCAGGAGCCCGGCAGTCAGGGGTTGCGGCACCTCGCCCACCATGATTCGATGAAGCGCCTCCTCGAGCGCTTTCGGATCCGCGGCCCCGCCTCCGAGTAGTTTTTCGATCAGATCCGGTATCACCGCTCCCTTCCTTCCAAAAGAGCTTCATCGAGAAACCGCCACAGGATTTGACGACCCGAGGGTGTCAGGATCGATTCGGGATGGAATTGAAGACCGACGCGACACCGCTCGCGGTGTCTGAGGGCCATCACGAGATCCCCGTCCGCCGTGGTGGCGATGACTTTCATGCAATCCGGCACGCGGGAAACGACGAGACTGTGGTAGCGGGCCGCATGAAACGAGGGTGCCAACGCCTCGAACAAGGGCTCCTCGGCGGAAACCACGATGCGATCGCTTCGGCCGTGAATCGGCTCGGGGGCGGGCTCCACCGTGCCACCCGCGGCCACCGCGAGAGCCTGGTGTCCGAGACAGATTCCGAGAATCGGAACCGCGGGATCGGTCTGGAGCCATCTCAGCACGATGCCGGCGTCTTCGGGTCGGCCCGGTCCGGGCGAGAGCACGACGAGATGGGGTGCCATCTTCACGAGGTGTCTTTCGAGCTCTTCGAGCGACAGGCTCGTCCGGAGCGTCTCCACCCGAGCCCCTCGCGAACGGAACTCGTCGACGAGGTTGAACACGAAGCTGTCGCGATTGTCGAGGACGAGAACGCGGCCGTTCACACGGCCCCCTCGGCGGCGGCCACGGCGTGGCGCACCGCACGGGCCTTGTGCTCCGTCTCCCGGAGCTCGCGCTCGGGGAGGCTGTCGGCGACGACGCCGGCTCCGGTACGCGTGTAATAACGTCCCCGCCCGTAGCGCAGCGAGCGGATCACGATGCAGCTGTCGAAGGTCCCGTCCTGAAGCAGGTAGCCAACCGCACCGCCGTAGAAGCCCCGAGCAAAAGGCTCGGTCTCGCGGATGAGCTCCATCGCTCGGAGCTTGGGAGCCCCGGTCAGCGTGCCCATGTTCGCCGCGGCGCGATAGGCGTGAAGGGCGTCGAGGTCGGGGCGGAGTTGACCCTGGACGCCGCTCACCAGGTGCTGAACGTGGCTGTACTTCTCGATGGTGAAGGGCCCGTCGACTCGCCTCGTTCCCGGGACCGAGACGCGGGCGACGTCGTTTCGGGCGAGGTCGACCAGCATCGCGTGCTCCGCCTGCTCTTTACGGTCGAGCAGGAGTCCGATCGCGAGCCGCGTGTCCAGTTCTTCGTCAATCGTTCCCTCGTCGTCGAAGCCGCGCGGCGCCGTCCCAGCGATCGGGCGAATCTCGAGCGAGCGCCCGGTCAGCTTGAGACAGGTCTCGGGAGAAGCCCCGAGCAGCACGCCGTCTCCGAGGTCGACGTGGAACATGTAGGGCGAAGGGTTCGACTCCCGAAGGGCCCGATAGACATCGAGCGGTTCGGCGCGACTCCTCATAATGAGTCCTCGGGAAAGAACCCCCTGAAAAATGTCGCCGCTGGCGATGTGCCGGAGAAACTTCTCCACGGACGCGAGGAACGTCTCGTCCGAGACGTCGGCTTCGGCTCCTTTGGTTGTCGTGATCCTTCGATTCGACGAGTACGAACGCCCCCGCTTCAGGAGCGCTTTCTCGTAGCGCCGATGTCGCGCATCGGCCGCGGCGCGCTCCGAGGGGTGGGTGGCGCGGGTCACGATGCGAACCTCGTCGCTCGTATGATCGAAGAGCACCGTGTCGAGCGCCAGCACGACGTTGACGTCGGGCTCGTGCCATGGATCCGGCGGGCGTTGGGGGAGATCTTCCCAGCAGTCGACGAGCTCATAGGAGAAGGCTCCGTAAATGCCCGCGGGAATGGCGAGTCCCGGCGGATCGTCTTCGACGAGACCCGCGAGAAGGCGCACGGAATCGAGGACCGACGGTTCTCTGAGTCGCTCCTCGTCCGGAGACGCCGGGCTCCCCGGGCCCGTGGGGAAGGTCATTCTCAAGACCCCACCCTCCCGAGCGTGCCCATCGCCCAGAGCGTCGAGGAGAAATTCGGCCATCGGGGACAGTCCGCGGTAAGTAGCCTCGGCGCCACGGAGCTCGAGCCGGATGGCTCCCTCGGGAACGACCAGGCTCCGGGTCCCTCCAGGGCTCCCGAAAGCGGCGCTCTCCATGAGTGCGCCGCCGTCACCTCTGACCTCGCGGAAGAACTCGAGGGGTCCGCGGGCACGTGCGGCGGGAAGCGCACTCACACGCGACTTGGCGCTGATCCTGACCATCGAATCGCCTACGAGTCCTCTCGAATTATCGAGCTCGGAGGCGCCTCGCGAAAAAGAAAAGAGGCAACCTCCGTCGGGGCTGCCTCTTTCCTCGTTTCAGTACGAAGGGAAGGGCTCCCCGCTCAGCCGCACCACCACCAGCGGTTTGACGCGGCCGAACGGGAGCCATCGAGCATGACCCGCAATTTATATCTCGTGGTGGGTTTGAGGTCAACCGCGACATTTTTCGGCGATAATGAGGCTCCATGAGGACACGACTCGTTCTCGCGTGCGTCGCTCTCGGCTCAGCACTCCCCGTCTGGTCGCAGGACCTGTATCGGACAGAAGAGCTCACCATCGCGGGAATCCACTCCGGCCTGGAGTCCGGCCGTTTCACCTGCCGCGAGCTCGTTCAGAAGTATCTCGATCGGATCGACGCCTACGACAAGAAAGGTCCGGCGCTCAACGCGATCGTGACGGTGAACCCGCGAGCGCTCGATCGCGCCGACGAGCTCGATCGTGATTTCGCTCGCGACGGAATCACCCGCCCCCTACATTGCGTGCCGATGATCGTGAAGGACAACTTCGATACCCACGATCTTCCTACGACTGCTGGCTCACTCTCGCTCGAAGGCTCCGTGCCTC
Organism: Vicinamibacteria bacterium; assembly: GCA_035457705.1. Taxonomy (GTDB): domain Bacteria; phylum Acidobacteriota; class Vicinamibacteria; order Marinacidobacterales; family SMYC01; genus DASPGQ01. The sequence continues at coordinate 17,406 of DATIBD010000043.1, read as the reverse complement.
CTGACGACGCCTTTCAGGTCCGGCGAATCCGGGAGGCCGGCGCCATCGTGTTGGCCAAATCGAACATGGCCGAGTTCGCTTTCTCACCCTATGAGACCCTCAGCTCGATCGTACCCGGTCACACGCGAAACCCCTACGCGCTCGACCGCGTTCCAGCCGGCTCGAGCGGAGGGACCGCGGCCGCGGTGGCCGCGAGCTTCGGCGCCGTTGGGCTCGGCAGCGACACCGGTAACTCGATTCGCGGCCCCTCGTCTCACACCGCGCTCGTTGGGATCCGGTCGACGATGGGCCTTACGAGCCGCGACGGCATCGTCCCCCTGAACCTGTTCCGTGACATCGGCGGTCCGATGGCCCGAACGGTCGTCGATGCCGTCACGGTTTTCGACGTCATCGCGGGCTATGACCCGAACGATCCGATAACGGAGCTCGGCAAGGACCGGCGCCCGCGGAGCTATGTTTCGTCCCTCACGCGGGGTGGCCTCAGAGGGGCGCGGATCGGGGTCTTGCGGCAGATATCCAACAAGGACAGCGCTGACGCAGAGATCCTGGCGCTCTTCGAGCGAGCTCTTGAAGACCTTGGCAAGGAAGGGGCAACGCTCGTCGATCCGGTTCGGATCGAAGCGCTCGAATCGCGCGAGGGGACCTGGTGCAATCCCTTCAAGGCCCAGCTCGAGTCCTATTTGAAGACCTTGGGTCCCGGCGCGCCGGTCAAGAGCTTGAAAGAGATCATCGAATCGAATCGATTTCATCCCTCCCTAGCGAAACGTCTTGCGGATGCCGAGGCCGTAACGGAAGCTCCCGAAGAGGTGTGTCGCGAGGCCCTCGAAGCCGCCTCTCGGCTGCGCGATGCGGTTCGAGCAGCCTTCGAGTCGCAGCGGGTCGACGCGCTCGTTTACCCCACCTGGAGCAATTCTCCCAGGCTGTTGGGCGACCTGAACACCCCCGCCGGAGACAACAGCCAGAGCCCCGCTCCACCCGGGGGGTTTCCCGCCGTCACCGTCCCGATGGGCTTCGTCGGCGGCGGGCTTCCGGCCGGACTGCAGTTTCTCGGAGATGCCTTCAGCGAGCCGACGCTCTTTCGTCTCGCCTATGGATACGAACAGGCAACCCGACACCGAAGACCACCAGCCAGCACTCCCCCTTTGAATTGAGCCCGGAGACGATTAATGACCAACGAACCCGCACTCCGCCAGCAGCTCATCGAGCTTCTCGAATGGCACCACGCCCATGTCGACCTTCAGAGCGTTCTGAATAAGATCTCTTTCGACGCGCTGGGGAAGAAAACGCCAGGCTCTCCTTACACGATCTGGGAGCTCCTCGAGCACATCCGGATCGCCCAGGCCGACATCGTGAGCTTCAGTCAGAGTGCCGACTATCAATCACCCCCGTTTCCCGAGGGCTATTGGCCGGAAGACCGGGCCCCCGAGAGCGACGAGGAGTGGCAACGCGCGCGCGAAGGCCTGATGAACGATCTGGAAGCGATGAAACGTCTCGTGTCGGACCCGGAGCGGGATTTGTTGGCTCCGATCCAGCACGGCGACGGCCAGACCCTTCTTCGAGAGGCCGTGCTTCTGGCGGATCACAACGCCTATCACCTCGGCCAGATCGTATTGATGCTGAAGATGCTCAAGCTCTGGTAGGTCACATCAGGTTTTGTTGACGAAGCACGCCGTTTTTGCTTAACTGGGTTCGTGCCTATCTACGAGTATCAGTGCAAGAAATGCGGGCACCGCTTCGAATCCATCCAGAAAGTAAGTGACCCACCGATCAACCGGTGTGCCAAGTGCAATGGTAAGGCGGAACGACTGGTTTCCTCTCCGGCAATCCAGTTCAAGGGCTCCGGCTGGTACGTGACGGATTATGCCCGCAGCAAAGCCTCTGGTGATTCCAAGGCCAGCGAAGCGGATGAGTCGGCCTCCAAGCCCAAAAAAGACGAAGAGGTAACGAAGAAGGATAAGCCAGCCAAAGCCGCAGCCAAGTAACCCCCTTTCCGGCTTCGGCTCCAGTTCGTCTCGAGTCCTTTGGTTTTCGCTGGCCGGGCGATTTGGACTTTTCTCCATCCAGAGTTAAGATGCCTCGCCCCATGAGTGTCGTGGACTCGTCGCTCTCCGTGGTCCTTCCCGCGTTCAATGAGGAAGCCAACATCGAGCGAGCAGTGCGTACCGCGGCGGAGGCAGTGGCGCCTCTCGTCTCTGATTACGAGCTCGTCGTGGTCGACGATGGAAGTCGGGACGAGACTTCCCGAATCCTCGCGAAACTGGTGGAGGAGCTCGACGGTCACCTGACCCTCGTGTCCCACGCGTCGAACCAGGGCTACGGCAAGGCACTCCGGTCGGGCTTCGACGCCTCCTCTCGGCGGCTCGTCTTTTACACCGACGCTGACAACCAGTTCGACCTACGGGAGCTCGATGCCTTCCTCCCTCTGATGGCCCACCACGATGCGGTCTTGGGGTATCGCGTAGGTCGGCAAGATGGCTGGTTCCGCCTCTTGGTCTCGAACGGCTACAACGCGCTTGCCTCGTTCGCGTTCGGCATGTCGGTAAGGGACTTGAACTGCTCGTTCAAACTCTTCCGTCGTGACGCGCTAACGTCGCTCCAACTCGAAGAAGATCATTTCTTCATCGATACCGAAATCGTGATCCAGCTGCATCGTGCGGGTTATCGCTACCTGCAACGCGGCGTGAAGCACTATCCGCGTACGGCAGGACGTTCTTCGGTCAGGCCCACCGACGTTCCTCGAACGTTCCTCGCTCTGGTGAAGCTCTGGGTCAGGCTTCGTTGCCAGAGCTCCGGCAGAGCCAGGCTCGCCCGCGACTGATCGGGCATGGGCCCGGTGCTCGCATCGAGCTCCAGCGGTTCGTGGAAGCGGGCCGCCGTGAATGCGGGTCTCGCCGCTATCCTGCTGGCGGGGGCGTATCAGTTGCCGGCCACGATGGACGTCGACTTCGCCAACGCCCCCGCGGGCTACTTATCGACCGAAGGGTTTCACGACGCCGAGGCCGGGTACCGCTGGTCTCGGGCGCGAAGCGAGATCCATTTCCACGATCCCGGAGCCAAGTGGAACGTGCGGCTCGAGCTGCTCCTGTCTGGGTTCCGCCCCCGCGACCTGCCACCGCCCCTCCTCATCGTCGAGACTCCCGGAAGGACTTTCCGGCTCAAACCATCGCGGAAAGTCGAGCCGTTCGCGATGGACGTCTCGACACGGGGCAACTGGAGCTCCACCCTGCGGGTCGTCTTGCGCTCGGAGGTGTTCACACCCGGTGGAGGAGATGAGCGCTCTCTCGGGGTGCGGGTTCACCGTGCTCGTCTAGCCACGAGCGGTCGGGCGATTCCCCCAATCAGACAGCTTTTCTTCGGCAGCCTGCTCGTTTTTCTCGTCGGCTTGTACGTTCCGGCCCTCGGTCGATGGTACATCGCGATGCCCGCGCTCCTGGCGATCTCATTCGTGTACTTTCGACAGTGGGCGGCGATGGCGCTGCCGCCAATCGCCGTAGGGCTCGCTCTCGTCGTCGTGGTGGCCCGTTTCGTGCCATCGGTGACGAGCTTGGCGCGTTCGTGGTCCAAGGCCGTCTCGTCGGCTTTACTTCAGGCAACCCCCTCACTGCTCGAGCTAGCGATCCTTGCGGGCGTGGCCACCGGGGCCGCGGTCGTCGCCTACGCGGGTCGGCCTATTGTCGAGCTCGACCTCGGTTCCAGTGCATTCGAGCCTATCGTTCGTCGTTTCCGGGGATACGACCGGGATGCGCTTTCCGTCCACTTCCGCGAGCCTCTCCCGGGAGCGGTGATCGATCTGCGCGATTTCGGGGCCGGAAGACCCTGGAAGATTGCGATCCGTGCCGCTTTGGAAGGCGACGCCCAGCTAGCGGTTCTCGCTCGAGCTGACGGGGCCGAGCTTCGCACCGAGCTCGGACCCACCTGGGAGAGCCATTCGTTCACGGCCCCGGCACCCGACTTCTCGTGGCGCTCCGGATACGAGCTGAGCTTTGCTGGATTCGCAGGGGCCAAGCTCAAGATCTCTTCGATCCGTGTTGACCGCGGCAGCAGCCTTCCCTCGGCTCGCGCAATCCTCTTTATAACGATATCGGCTTGGGCCTTCCTATTTGGGCTGCGAGGCATGGGTCTTCGTGAACGTGGCGCGACTTGGCTGGCCGTGGCGTGGCTCGTGGTTCCGGCGGGCGCGGTCTTGCTTTCGCCGGCAGTCGCGATCCCCTTGCTTCCCCTCGTCGTGGTAGCGTCGGTCGCGACCTCTGCCGTGGCGATCCTCGTCCGAGGGGGGCTTCTCGCGTTGGCGGAGAGGGATATCGTGCCCGAGCTCGCTCCCGGTGTTCTCGTGGTCGCTTCCCTCGGCTTTCTCGCGTGGTTTTTGGCAATGGCGTCGCCGCTGTACGTGGGCGGTCATTTCGCTTACCACACCGCGATCGCCGAGGAGATTTGGCAAGGGAAGTTCCTGCTGTACTACCTTCCCGATGCGGCGAACATGCTGAGCCGGCAACCGCAATGGGGAGGCCTGGTCGTTCCCCACCCGTCGCTCTATCACACGGTGAGCTCCCCCTTCGCCGGCCTTCCCCACTTCTGGTTTCTCGTGGGGACGAAACTCTTCGTAGCGGGCTTGCTCTTCATGATTCCGATTACCTGCGGGCTCGTGGCGACTGTCGTCGCCGACGCGCGGGCCGGAGTGTTCGCGGCGGCGGCCACACTGGTGCCGACGGGCTTTCAACTTCTCGCCCTAGGCCATCTCATGACGATCTTCGGCTGCGCAGCCGCCACGGTGGCGCTCGGGCTCCTCGCGGTTTGCGCGAACCGTCTTTCGGAGAAAGGCATTTTCTGGCTGGTTTCCGGTGCGCTCACGATCAGCTTTCTTTCCTACACGGGCACTCTTCTATTTGGCTCGGCGGCGCTCGCCCTCACGGCCGTGATCTCCTATCGCTCCGACCGCGATTTCTCGAAGAGCCTCGTCAAGCTCAGTCTCGTGTCCTGGACGCTAGCGTTCCTCCTTTATTATGTGCATTGGGCCGTCCCGTTCGTTCGGGACACGCTTCCGGTTCTCCTGTTCGGAGCCGGAGGGGAACGCACCATCGACCTCGGCGCGCGCGCAGCAGCCGTCCCTTCCAAGTTCACCTATTCCTTCGGCTCGTTTCTCATCCCCCTCGGAGGCCTCCTGGGAATCGCGCTGGTCGAGGGCAGGTCGAGAGCGAGAAGGCTCTTAGAAGGCTGGGCATTGGTCCTCGTCCTGTTCACCCTTCTCGACCTGGGATTCAACTTTCTTCTCAAGCATCACTACTTCAGTTGGCCCGTTGTCGCCCTCGGTCTCGGGTTCTTCTTGCATCGGCTCGACGAGAAAGGCCGTTTGGGCCGAGTCACGGCGCGAGTCTCTTTCTTGGCTCTCATCGTTTCAGCGGTGAGAGCCGCCATCAGAGTCGCGACTGGCGGAGGCTGACGAGAGGCTTTCTAGGGACCGGTCAAGAGAAAATCCGTCGAGAAGACAAACTTTTTTTTCAGAGGTTTCGATGACTCACCGCCGGGTTTTGCCCGCTCCGGGTCGACCGAACCCAAGATAACTAGTTCTGACGTAAAGACTTAATCAGCAAGGCCGGCCCGGTCCGGGCGTTGGGTTTTCACCACACCGTCTCAAATCTCGTGGATCGCGGCGAGGATCCAGTGCTATACTCTCGCTACTCCAACATCTTGAGTAGAAGCTGATGCAGGCCACAGAATCTCGTGGGGCTTGAGATGTACGTTGACTTATGGATGCCGCCGGAGCGGGATGAGGATTAGAATCCAACTCCTCTCCCGAGTCGAGGCCGAGATGCTGGCGGAATTGGGGTCGCAATCTCGGTCGAGCAGACTTTCCAGGTTTGCTCTGGAGGGCTGGACCGTTACTCCTTCCCAGCACTCCGTCGACGGGAGTCGCCCCAAAAGGCCCAAAAGGGCCAGGAGAGACATCTGACGGGCGGTGACCCAAGGTGCCGGAGCACCGTCGAGTTGATTGGAGGAAATACGGCATGGCTAGTATTCAAAACCGCAACATTGTGGAGATCCCAGCGGCGCCAACGGAGTCGAACGGTTCTTCGGCCTCTGCGGAGCCGCGCATGAAAGAAGCTCGCGAAGTCCAACACATCATCGTGCGCCAGGGGCCGGGGTGGCAGGTTACGGCGTTACTTCTTTTGTCCCTGCTCTTATTGACGACGATTGCCGTGGCTTTCTACGCCTTCCACCGCGTCGGTGAGCTCAACGACCAGATGGGAAGCACGATGCGACGTGTGGAGCAAAAGATCCAGAATCTCGATGCCGGGATTAGCTTCGAGTCGAAGCGGCAGCAGCTCCTGCTCGGCATCCGTGACGAGATCATGCGGACCAATCCCCGGGTGAGCCTGGCCGAGGCGTACGAATATGCCGAACTGGTCATGAAGTCGAGCGAAAAGTACCCGTCGGTTGAGCCCCTGATGCTGGTCTCCATCGGCATCGTCGAGAGCGGATACGACCACTTGGCCACTTCCTCGGCGAATGCCAAAGGGTTGTATCAAATCTGGCCCTCGACGGGGCGGCTTCTGGCGCGGGCTCTCGACTGGGAATACTCGGATGCTCTGTTGTACGACCCCAGCGCGAACACGGAGCTCGCGGCCCTGTACCTCGACATCCTTTTCTCCGCGTACAACGACCACAGCATGGTGCTCGCGGAGTACAACGGCGGACCGCTGAACGCCGGCTACTACCGGGCGGGAAGCAGTAAAACCGCGGAGGAGACGAAAGACTACGTCAGGAAAGTGAACGCGGTTTACGAAGCGTTACAGAACAAGTTCGAGCTCGGAGTCGACGTAACGCTTCTTCCCATGCATAAGGATCGCTCGCGGCATGGCAAGCTCCTTGGTGTTCCGCCCCCGCCTCGTGACGTTCTTTCGCCGGACAGTAACGCGACGCCGCGCACCGAGCTCGCCGCCGGACAGTAGCTTCCAGTGTAGCGAGGCTCGCGTCGGCGGGCCTCGCTACTTTTCTCTCTAATGCCGGCCGGTGAGAATCTGGGCGACGACGTAGATGCCCAGGCCCGCCGCCAACAAGAAGCCGAGCAAGGCAAAAACCGGGTAGCCGAAGACGACGGGTCCGGCGTCGATGCTCAAGAGGAAGGCGGAGCCGAGGATGAGCGCCGCGGTGATCACGCCGAGGGAAATGCGATTTGCGACGTCGCGAATCGCAACTTGCATCTCCTCTGCCTTCTCGATTGAGATTCCGACGCGAAGCTCGTTGTTTGCCATCTGGCTCACGAGCCTTCTGGTGCTGAGCGGCACCTCGTAGGCGAACGAGCGCAGCTCGAGAATCAGAGCCGTCAGCCGTTCCCAGCTCAAATCACGTCGGATCTGCTCCTCGAATAGTCGCATCGAGAACGACTTCATCGTCTTCACCGGATCCATGTCCGGATCGAGCTTGCGGCACAGGGGCTCGAGGTTCAGAAGCGTTTTCCCCAGCAGCACCATTTCGGGGGGAATCTGGACGTCGTGCCGAGTGGAGAGGAGCAGGATGTCGCGCATGATGATGCCGAAGGGAAGGTCCTTGAGCCTGACGCCGACGTATCGGGCGACGAGGTGGGATACGGCGGCCCGGAAATGCGGCTCGACGAAGTCGCGGCCGGTTACGCCCATTTCGAGACAGAGTCTCGCGGCGCTATCGCCATCGCGGTCGACGAGTGCGAGCAGGAGCCCCATGAGGCGCAGCTGGTTCTCGCGCGATATGTAGGCGATCATCCCGAAGTCGAGCACCGTGAGGAGCCCGGTCTCATCGAGCAGGAAGTTGCCGGGGTGCGGATCGCACTGAAACGCGCCGTCGAGCAGGATCTGTTTCAGGTACGCTCGCCACAACTCGTCGGCGATCTGCGGATGGGGTGCGAACGAATCGGACAGCCGCGCGCCTTCCACGTACTCCAACACCAGGACCCGCTCACGGGCGAGCTCGTCCACGATTCGAGGAACGCGCAGCTTCGTGAACTCTCGCAAAGAGGCACGAAGTCGTTCCGCGTTGGTGGCTTCCTGGCGAAGGTTGAGCTCGGCGCGAAGGGTCGTCTCCAACTGGGAGTTCAGGCCCTGGAAATCGTAGCGACGGGCGAGTGCGGAACGGGAAAGCCTCTCTGCCACCTCGCGAAGGATCTCCAGGTCGACGCTGACGAGCTCGGGAACCCCCGGCTTGACGACCTTGACGGCGACGTCTCCCTCGACTCCGGATCGAAACTCACGAAGCCGTGCCCGGTAAACCTGTGCGATCGAGGCGGATGCGATGGGCTCTTCGTCGAAGCGCTCGAAGGTCTCATCGATGGGTGCGCCGAGCTCGCTCTCCAGTACCTCTTTCATTCCTTCGAACGAGACGGGGGCGACACGGTCCTGAAGTCGTCCGAGCTCCTCCACGTAGGCGTGGGGGAGAAGATCGGGACGAGTCGACAGGAGCTGTCCGAGCTTGATGTAGCTCGTGCCGAGCTCCTCGAGCGCGAGCCGCAGCTTCCGGGCGCGGCTCTGTTGACGTTCGGCGGGCTTCCGCTTTCTGCGAGGGCGCAGGCCAATCCAGGACAGCAGATCGAAGCTCGAGAGGACGTCCTCGAAACCATAACGGACGAACGTGGCCGCTACCTTCTGAAGTCGGGAGAGGCTTCGCGGCGTGAGCAAGGCGATCCAATCTACTCGAAAAACTCGCGGGAGTGCTGCCCGAGCTCGGGCGCGGGGGCGAGAGCCTCCAAATCCGCTCTTTCGGGAAAGGAGCTCGACTCATCCTGTTGACTCGTCGTCGTTGCGCTCGCGTCTTTCGGGGAACGAACCATCTCGACGCAGGCATCGAGGCCATTAAAGATCTCGCGCCAATCACGAGCGTCTCGCATCCGCACCTCCCGTGCCACCTCGACGCGCGCCGTCTCGTCGTCGTGGCGGTCGATGAGATCGCGGCGGTCGATTCCTTCGCAGAAGCGCTCCCAGAACTTGGGCTCCAGTGCTCCGACGCTGAGCGTTTCGCCGTCTCGGGTCGAGTAAAGAGCGTAGTTGGGATTCCGTCCCGACAGCTTCTCGCCGATGCTCCCTTCGGCGAGCATCATGAGCGAACGGAGCCCGTGATACATCGACACGTCCAGGTACCGACCCGTGCCCGTTCGCTGTCGCTCCATCAGGCTCGAGAGCACGCCGAGCGCGGCGAATAGGCCTCCGGCGGCGAAGTCCGCCACCTGGATGGGAAGCGGCGCGCGTGCCCCATGAAGCGCCCCCGCGGCCGCCATGTAGTTGATGTCGTGCCCCGCCCGCTCACGGTAACCGCCACTTTGACCGTATCCGCTGATCGCAATGTAGATGAGACCGGGGGCGATACGCTCCAAGGACGCGTAGTCGAAGCCGAGCCGCGTCATAGTCCCAGGCCGAAAGCCCTCGACGAGAACGTCCGCCGTCCTGACGAGCTTCAAGAAGCGCGCCCGCCCAACGCGATCTTTCAGATCCAGGGCCACGCTCTTCTTGCCCCGATTCAGCCGGGCGAAGGCCTCGGAATCGATCTGGCGAAGGGGATCGCCTTCGAGCGGCTCGACCTTGACGATCTCAGCGCCGAGCGCAGCGCACAAAAGCGTGCAAAACGGACCGGGAGCGTAGCGGCTCAAATCGATGATGCGGATTCCGTCGAGAGGACTCATTCGCTCTCGACGACCATGCTGAATCCCAGCCCCCCGGCAGCGCACACCGAGATGAGGCCGAAACCTCCGCCGCGCCGCCTGAGCTCGTTCAGCACGCTCAGTGTGATGCGCGCGCCGGTCGCCCCGAACGGGTGTCCCAGCGCTATCGATCCACCCAAAACGTTCAACCGCTCGGGGTCCACCTCGCCGAGCGGGGCCGCCCGGCCGAGCTTCTCCCGACAGAATCGTGTCGAGGCGAAGGCCCCGAGAACCGAAAGGACCTGGGCGGCAAATGCCTCGTGGAGATCGACGAGGAGCATGTCGCCGAGCGTGAGACGGGCTCGCTCGAGGGCTATGGCCGTACTGTAGACCGGCCCGATCAGGAGCTGATCGAATGGATCTACTCCCGCAAAGGCATAGGAGCGAACAAAGCCGAGAATCGTCCGGCCTTCCGCTCGAGCCTTGTCCTCTTTCATGAGAACGAGCGCGGCGGCGCCATCGGTCAGCGGTGAGGAATTTCCCGCGGTGATCGTTCCGTAACGTCGATCGAACACGGGCCGAAGGGCAGCGAGAGCAGTGAGGTCGGTGTCGCGTCGAATTCCGTCGTCTTCCGCGAGCGATGCGTCGTAGCCTGGGGCACGGTAGTACCGAACGATCTCCGCCGGATGCCGGCCATCAGTGGTGCCAGCGGAAGCGCGCTCGTGGCTTTGCAGGGCGAAGCGATCCTGGGACTCTCGACTAACGCCGTTCTCCTTGGCCATCTTCTCCGCCGACTGTCCCATCGTGAGACCGGTCGACAGCTCCGCGATGGCGGGGGCTACGGGCAGCAGGTCCCTTACTCGCAGTGAAGAGAAGGCGCTAAGCTTTTTTGAAAATGTTCTCGCTTTGCTGGCGCCGAGAAGCGCTCGGGCGAGTGGGCGAGAGACGCCGATGGGAACGTTCGAGAGCGATTCGGCGCCGCCGGCAATCACCGTCGCGGCCTGCCCGGTTCGTATGGCTTCGACGGCGCTCGCGATGGCCTGGTTGGCAGACGCGCAGGCGCGCGAGACGGTGAAGGCCTCGACCGTGGGTGGTAGCCCGGCCGCGAGCGTGGCTTCGCGGGCGAGATTCGAGATGCTCGGATTCGTCACGACGATGCCGAGCACGACCCGATCCACTTCCGACGACCGCAGTGCGGCTCGTGGCAGGAGCTCGGCGACGACGGTTCGAGCGAGGTCGAGAGCACTCTCGTTCGCGAGGAACCCGCCCGCCTTGGCAAAGGGCGTCCGGCAACCTCCCACGAAGGCAACGCGTGGTCCCCGGCTCGGCATCGAGAGGAATCTACGACGCAGGAAGGGCGTAGGGCAAACTTACAGCGTCTCTCGAGGCTCGAGCTTGCGCTACAATGGCTTTCGAGGACTCCGGCACTAGCTCCGGATTTGGTTGCCGCCTGTCTCGGGGCTGTGGTAGGGTTCCGGGCTTGGGCGATTGCGGCCCGGCAGTGTCGCCCGCACAAAGAGATCAAGAGGAGACACTTAGATGAAGACGTGGCTAACTTTCGTCATCGCTTCGCTGGTAGCGGGCGGTGCTATGGCCCAGCAGGAGCAACCGGGAGCCCAGGACTTCCTGGCAGGCCAAGAAGCCATCAAGAAGAACGATTACGACGCGGCCATCCCGGCTTTCGAGAAAGCTTTGTCCGCTAACCCGGAACTGTTCGCCAGCAACTACTACCTCGGCTGGGCCTACCGGGCGAAGCAGAACTGGGGGAAATGTGGCGGGAATTTTGACACGTTTCTCAAGAAGGTCGGAAGCAATCAAGATGCGGCGGAGATGATCGGCCACGCGAATAGAGAGGGTGGATTATGTTTGGCTCGGGCCGAGAACACGCAGGCCATTCCGCTTCTGGAGAAGGCCGCGTCTGCCAAGCCGAACGACAAGGAAGTTCAGTACATGCTCGGAGTGGCTCTGATGCGAGCCAATCGCGAGGGCCCGGCCGAGGCTGCTTTCGGTAAAGTGATCCAGCTCGACCCCGCGCTCCCTAACCCGTACTACTTCGCCGGCAGGATCAACTTCAACCGGCAGGAGTGGGCGAAAGCCGAAGAGAGACTCTCGAAGTACCTCGAGCTCAAGCCCGACGACACGTTCTCTCCTGACGCCCACTTCATGGTCGGGTCGGTTGCCATCCGCATGGCTGAAGGCTCTCCCGACGCCACGGCGGCACAAGACAAAGCCATCTCCCATCTCCAGCAGTTTTTGACGGCCAAGCCGAACGCACCCCAGTCTGCGCAAGCGCATTACATCCTGGGAAGCCTGGCGGCGCAGCGGGATGACAACGCGAGGGCCAAGACGCATTTCCAGAAATACCTCGAGCTCGAGCCCAACGGACCACAGGCGGAGGAAGTAAAGAAGTTCCTCCAGGACCTTCAGGCAGGCGAAGGTTCGTAGAGATCCCAGGGGCAATTTCCAGATCTAGAAAGGCAGGCTGTCGGCTCGGCTACCGCCGTCGCCGGTGCCCGCTCGGTCCTCTACTCCCGTGACGTCGCGACGAAGGAGCTTCTTCGTTCCGGCGGAGGCAGTTTGCGCCGGAGGACGAGAGGAGGGAGAGGCGGCTCGGACAAGGCGAGTCGCTGTCGTTCGACCTGCCAAAGACGTCCGAGCAGCTCGTTGAGCCACTCGAGCTCACCAAGCGAATAGTGGACGTCGGTGGATTCGTAGCGCTGAATCCAGTGATCGGGGTCTTCCTGTACGATATCGTACCAGATGAGGTCCACGCGCTTCGTCCGCGTGCGCGCGATCTCGAACTCCTCGGCGATCGTGTCGAGAAGACCGCCCTGTCCCAGAAGCTTGTTTCGCGCGGCCAGGTATCCGATTCCCCGGATCAGATACAGAAGGCACCAGCGTATCTCGGGAGTCAGCGAATCGGGATCGGCGAGCATACGTGGGACGAGCGAAGAAGCAGCGCCGGCCTCCTCGTCGAGGAGCAGGCGGTAAAGCTCGGCTCGTATCCGGAAATGCTCGACGTCCATCTTGTTTCGTTCAAAAGACTCCGGCCGACGCCGCTCAGCACGGCGCCAGCCCCTCGATAGAATACCAGAGAACGCGGCTCGTCAAGGCGAAAAACGTTCAGGGAATGTAACCGAGCGATCGAAGCCCTTCGACCTCCTCGGGGGTAAGCTCGACCTTGGGACTGGCGCCCTTTTCGGCCCGTCGCGCCGTGGCGACGGTCAGGTAAGCGTCGAGTGTTTCGGAGAGACGGCCTAAGGCGCCCTCCTCACCGTTTCGCTCCTCGGGATCCACCAGCAGATCGAACACGCGAGCTCCTACTTCGTTCCCCTTTAACTTGTAGATTACCTTGTTTCCCGACGCTCCTTGACGTATGGCGATCAGATGCGAGCCGTCGAGGGTGTGCTCCGTCTCAGACCAGGCCTCGACCGGCTCATCGCGATCGAGGAGACTTCGCCCTTGGAACGTCTCCGGGACTTGGACCCCGAGAACGTGCGCGACCGTGGGCGCAACGTCGATGAGACTGACTTGTGCCTCGACCCGTCCGTTCGAGTGGCCGATGGAGCGCGGGAGCTTCACGACGAGGGGAATACGTATCTGTTCCTCGTAGAGCGTCTTCTGGTGCTCCCACCCGCCGTGCTCGAGAAACTCCTCGCCGTGATCTGACGTGACCACGAGGATCGATTCCTCGAACACGCCCAGACGTTTCATCTCCTGGAGCAGCCGTTCAACGTGTCGGTCGGTGTAGAGGATCTCTCCGTCATAGAGCGCTTCGATGTGGTGCAAGTCGGAGGGGTCGATTTCCTCGGCCGTGAGCTCCTTGAAATCCCACCAGATTCCCGTGGCCTCACCTTCGTAACGGGGATCGAAAACGTCGTCGTAGGGCGCCGGCGGATCGTAGTGCCAGTGCGGGTCGTAGTAATGAACGAACAAGAAGAAGTCGCGGTCGGCCCACGCACGAAGAAACCGTATTGCTTGGTCGGTAACCTCTTCGGCGCGCGTCTCGGGAAGATAGCGGTGGCGATCGAAACCCGCCCCGAAGCCGTAATGACGCGAGAGGTACAGGTGCGTCACGATCGCTTGAGTGAAGAATCCGTTGTCACGAAGGAGCTGCGCCAGATTCGGCCATTCCGGGGACAGTCCGACGTGGAGGTTGACGGCGCCGTGCACACTCGGTACGGTCGACGTCAAGAGCGATGCATGGGCGGGAAGCGTCCAGGAAGACGTGCTCACCGCGTCCTCGAAGACGAGCGCCTCCGACGACAAGGCGTCGAGTCCCGGGGTGGTATGTCTCGGATAGCCGTAGAGACTCGTGTGGTCGCGGCGAAGGGTGTCGATCGAGACGATCACGACGCCTCGGGAGCGCGAGCGTCGGCCCCGATCGTGGAGCACGGGATCGGCGAACACACCGACGAGGGGAAGAGGCGGTGCGCCTTCAACCGCCTCGTAGCCCGGAAACGACGTCTCGAACGCGAGCCAGATCTCCCGACCCGCGTGCCGTCCGAGATCCACGCTCTGGTCGATCCAGCTTCCCCGCCGGCCAACGTGGATCTCGCGGTCGAAGAGAACGTCGTCGACGATTTTCTCGCCGGCACGCACGCGAAAACGCATTCGGGCTCCGGGGAGCGGCTCGTCTCCGGTCGCCTGCGGCGCTTGGGCTATGCCCAGCGCGAACGTGAGGAACCCTTCCGCGGGAACGGTGACTCGGTAGCGGAACTCGGCGGGAGTGGGCGCGACGAGAGCGGGCCTTATATCTCCGGAAAGGTCGACCGGCGATCGAAGCTCCTCCTCTTCGGTCGGAGAGAATACGATGTAGGTGAGGCCGAGGAGATCGACGGGTGCCTCGGGCTCTCGTCCGCCACCGCAAGCCCCCACGGCGAGCGCCAAGCCGAGCGCGACCAGCCGACTCCGCGTCATCGGGCGCGGCGTCCGACGTATCGAGTGTTGTACTCCTCGCGATAACGAAGAAGGGATTCCGTTTCCGGGAATCCGGTCTCCTCGGGGTACGGATACGATGGCATTCCGTGGAACGGAAGTGGCTCGACTTGGTGCGGGCGCGCCGAGTTCAGATCCATGTCCTTCCCGAAGCCGTCCGCGAAGGCGAACAAGCTCCGCCTGCGCCCCGGGGCGAGCTGGGGGAGTCGAGAGGCCTCGAAGCCGAGGCGGACTTCATCACCGTGATGGGTGATGACGTAACGATCGTCGATCGCCTCGAGGAGCGCGGAGACATCGCCGTAGCGGGTGTACGCGCCCTCGTGCGCGTCCCACAGCTCCTCTTGTCGTATGGTGTCGTAGGTGTATAGGGAGGGTGCGCGGCCATCGGGATCGAACGGATCGGGATAACCCAGGAAACTCAGCTCCGCCGTCGAAGGGGGCAGCTCGGTGACCGTGAGCCTCGCATCGGGAACGACTTCGGCGACTCCGATCCAGTCCCAGTAGAGTCTCATGCTCGTCGTAATGCGGACGTGAGACCGCTTCGGATCCACGAGACCCTCCAGATCTACGAGCATCGTCTTCGGAAGGCCCGCGGGAAATCCCATCTGAGGAAGATTTCGATCGAAGCGCCCCGTGCCATCACCTGCGTCGAGATAGGGCGTCACGAGCTGGACGCCCGCCTGGGAAGCGGCCAGGTTCGAGCTGGAGTCGGCGTAGTCCACCCAGCCATAGAGCAGCAGCACGTAGTGCTTGCCCTCCTCGACAAAGCCGAGATCGAGCGTCAAGGTATGCTCCTCCGCATAGCCCTTGAACGGCAGGAGCGCGAAGCCGTCCGGGTAGGTCCGGTCCTTCGACCGCAGGCGCTCGGTCACGTCCACGCCACGGTGGTCGACGGCCCGGGTAACGCCATGGACGTCCCGCACGGCATAGAAACGCTGCTCAGGGTAGGGCGGACCGGGCATGAGCCTCTCGTTGGCGAAGACCTCGACATCTTTCGGATGGTCGACCGCGAGAAGGGCCGCCTTGTCGTACAGGATGACCTCTTCGAGCTGGTTCACCCACCTGACGTCGTACGCCCCATCACGAGGCTCCACGGGGAAGGCCTCGAGCTTCACGACTTCGTCAGTGTCGGGGGTGTTGAAGACGCCGGGGGCAAGGAGATTGCCGATGGCGCTTCCGCCGAGAAAGTCGGTGACGAAACGGACTCTTTCACCGTCCCACGCATAGAGGATGGGACAGGACGTTCCCTTGCGGTTCAGCTCTTCAATCTTCGCGGTTACGCCGGAAGCGATGTCCATCTCGATTTGCTTGACACCACCCGGCCACAGAAAACGCACATAGTCCGGAGCCTGAACGTTCCCCAGCCCGAAATGGAGCGGAAGCTCGCTCTGGGAGAAATAACCACTCGACGAGCGGACTTCGCGGCGAAGGCTTGCGTCGCCGACCCTCACCTCGACTTTGGTACCGAGCCCGTCGAGATTGCTTCGAAGCCCCTGCGCCCTGATGCGCAGGCGAGCGTTCCGGCTCCCTCCTTCGTTTCGGAAGTAGGCGAGCTCTCCGCGGTTCGTGCCAACGAGCAGGTCGAGATCGCCATCGGAGTCCACGTCGGCCACCGCGAGCCCTCTTCCCTCGCCGGTCACGCTAGCTTGCAGGTTGGCGGCCCGGACGAAGCCGCTTGACAAGCTCTCGTAATAAGCCGCCAAGGCCTCGGCTTCGTTGACCACCACGGCGAGATCGAGATCGACGTCGTTGTCCGCGTCCAGGAACGAGGCTCCATACCGGGCCCCGGGTGTTCCTGCCGCGAGCAATCCGGTCGAGAGCACGTCGGGCCGGAAGCCGTTGCCGGCCGCCCCTCGGAGGAGCAGGTTGAGACTCGAACCTTCCGCCGTGAAAAAGAGATCGAAGAAGCCGTCACGGTCGAAATCGCCAGAGTCGACGCCGCGGGTCCTAGCGCCGGTCTCGACTCCGAAGTCGACGGCCGATTTGGTGAAAGTCCCCACGCGGTCGTTGGAGAACACGTCGCTCGGGGCGCCGTCGTTAACCACGATGAAATCGATGTCCCGATCTTCGTCGAGATCGGAGAAGAGGGCGACGAGGCTCCGTTTCGCTCCACCGTCGGTCCGCGTTTCCTGCGCCGTTTCGGTGAAGGTGCCGTTGCCGTTGTTCCGATAGAGACGGTTCGGTGCGCCGGGGAGATCGAAGGGAACGTTTAGTTGGTCGACACCCTCCGGTGCCTGCTTCGCGAGGTAATTGGCCACGTAGATATCGAGGTCTCCGTCGTGGTCGACGTCCGCGAGGCTCGCCGACACCGAAACGTCGTCGCCACGAACCGTCTCGTCGGCCGAAGCGGTAAAGCCGCCCGCGCCGTCGTTCAGGAACAAAGCGTTCGCCCCGACACCGGTGAGGTACAAGTCCGCGTCGAGGTCGTTGTCGATGTCTCCGCTGACGACGCCCACGAAGGAACCGTCGCTCGGAAGACCATTACCCTCGACACGCTCGAACCGCCCGCCGACGTTTCGGAAGCAGATCGGCGCCCCGTCGCGAACGAAGACGACGTCGGGGTCGTCGTCGCCGTCGAGGTCCCGGAAGACGAGCCCCGTTCCGAGAGGTGGAAGGGCCACATTCCGGATCCACTCGGCGTCGTAAGCGGACACGGGGATACTTCGTGGAGGTGGCTCGATTCGAAGCGCCTCGAGAACGAGGCCGACGTCCTCGGTCGCCTCGACGTAGCTCAGGCCGTTCGCCCGCACCGACTCGGTGGCAAGGGGCTGGAGTGGCTCGCCGCGCGCCTCGATCGCCTCGGCGTATGGACCGAGCTCCGTGTACTGCAGCCCGGCAGAGGCGGCATCCGCGGGGAAGCTCTCCTT
>DATIBD010000042.1:0-16586 GCA_035457705.1 Vicinamibacteria bacterium | reverse complement strand
ACGGACTTGATGTCCGCGGCGGAAGCATTAGCGACAAGCGCGATGCCGGCGATGAAAGCAGTGATGAACGTACGCATGGGAATGAGGGTGTCGCCAGATGTCAAGGGGCAGCGGCCGAGCGGCCGGGCGCCCTCGCGGCGTGGCCTCCGAGCGCACGACGGCCTCACGCTCGCCGGCCTCAGCAGGTGGTAGCGCGACGGAACCAACTCGTCGGGCCCCGGTCTACCGGGGTATGAGGTGTTGCGCAAGCTCATGGTTGTCTTCTGTTGACCGCCTTCGCGGGTGGTGATCGTGGGCAACTTCGTTCTCCTTTCTCATCCCAAGAGGGTCTACGAGAAGGACCAGACAGAGCGTTGTTTCGTGACGTGCGATCCCCAACACATCGCAAATCGGCGATCAAGGGGGTGGGCGGAGGTCGGCGGGTACGTGGGCGGCAAGAGTGGCGGTGATCGCGGCCGCGCGCTGGTGGGCTTGGTGCACGGCCTCGGAGGCGCCGTGGGTGATCTCGGCGCACCGTTGCGTGAGGAGCGCCATTCGTTCGTGGAGCAGCGCCCATGCGGGTTCGCGCCAGGGAACCATGTTGCCCAGGGCGTAGAAGACCTCGAAAGTGAACCCTGCCGTGCGCCCTTGATGGGGCGGTCCGGCGGGCAGGGTGGTGAGCGTGGTCGCCAGCGGCCGCAGCACTCCGCCCATCGTGCTGATCGCCGCACCGATTAGCGTGGACAGTTGCGGTTCCGTCTCGTCGGTGTGGGTGAAGACCCGGATCAGCAGCAGTTGCACCAGTTCGTAGGCCATCGCCGCCAGTTCGGCCACCTGGTGGGTCAGCGGATCGGTGATGATCGGCTGGGGCGCAGCGATGTCGAAGGGCTGCCGGGTGTAGATGGGCAGGACCGGGCGGGCGGGCTCGAACGACGGATCACGCCGCCGCAGGTCGTGGTACTCCTGCCACATGGTGAGGAACATGCCGTAGTGCGCCGTGCGCCAGTCCCCCCGCGCACCCTCCCCCTGTTCGATGATCTGCTCCACAGCCGCCAGCGCCGAGGCCAGATCGGTGACCGCGATCAGCTGCGGCCAGTGGAGCAGTTCCGGGGTGGCCTGGGCGCGAGGCGGCCCGACGAACACCGCCCGCTCCCCCACTCTGGCGGTCAGGCCGCGCAGCCCATCGGCGATACCCCGGTACAGGTGGCCGATGGTGGCGAACTCCTGCCCGCGAGGCAGCGCCTCATCCGCTCGCACCGGCTCACGCGGCGGCGCGACCGGCACGAATCCCTGCGCGTCCTGGAGTTCCATGCCCTCGGGACGCTCCAGGTAAAGGAAGTGGCGGAGCGCCTGCTCCCCGAACGGCAGCAGGTCCATTTGCACCCCGGAGGGAAAGTACCCGGACCGTTGCGGGAAGTTGGGCCGACCGAATACCGGAGCCGCGCCGATCGCCGTCATCAGGTTTGCCACCAGCGCCAGGTGCAGCATCTCGTCCAACGCGATGCCGCGGAGCGTCTCGCGCCACCGCGTGACCGCCTCGGCCTGCTCGCCGGTCAAGCCATCGCTCGTGCCGTTCTTGAGGCTGAACTCCGCGAACAGGTACTGACACATGATCATGTGTTCGAGCTGCGCAGCCTCGGCGAGCAGCCACCATAGGTGCTCCCGATGCGCCACCACGATCCTGGGTTCGGTCATGCACCCACTCCAAAGGTGTCGAGTACCTTTAGCACTGACTCTCTCGTGGCAATAGGGCGTTTACGCGTTCTGGCGCTAGCCTGCGTCTACCCGGCCGATATCACCTTCCAAAGTCACTCGATACGTCTTGAGGGGCTCCTGCGCTGGGCCATGCAGCACGGCACCCGTGCACGCGTTGAACTGCGACCCGTGCCAGGGACACGTCACCGTCGATCCGTCGAGTGTGCCTTCGTTCAGTGGCCCTCCGCTGTGCGTGCATGTGGCCTGCGTGGCGCAGAGCCGTCCGGCGACGTTGAACACGGCCACGGTCCCGACCAGCAACGCAGACCCCGGCGGCACTTCGTCCATCCGGAACTCGCTGCTCTTGGGCGCGGTCGTCTCGCTCTCGCTCTTCATACTGACTCCTCGCTTATCGGAACCGCTTGAGGCGGCGCCATCACGCTCTCGGCGTCGCCGAGGAGCCCGGCTGACCAGCGCCCCGCTGGGGGCCGCTGCGGATCTGCCCTTTTTTCGTGGATTGGCTGAGCCAGGCGTCAAACGTCGTCTCGCCAAGACGGGCATCCCCCCCCGGAACGAGAGTGCGCTCGCCCAGCTCCGCGCCGTAATAGAGCGCGCGGGGATCCGCGACCACCTGGCGCGGGTCGTTCCGTGCGGCGAGGCCCCGTCGAACGAACTCGTCGAAACGGAGTGCTTCGGGCCCCCCAATCTCGATGGTGCCATTCAGCGGCTTGCCCACCGAGGTCCTGGCGACCGCGGCCGCAACATCCTCCGCAGCCATCGGTTGGATCAGCACGGGCGGCAGGCGAACCGTCGTGCCCTCGGTGGAGGCGTCCGCAATGCCGTTGACGAACTCGTAGAACTGCGTGGCACGGACGATCGAGTATGGGATGGGTGCGGCCTTGATCAGGGTTTCCTGTGCCATCTTCGCCCGGACGTACCCGCTCCCGAGAAATAGAGGCCGATCGGTGCCCACGATCGAAAGGGCCACGTGGTGCCCCACCCCCGCAGCCGCTTCCGCTTCGAGGAGGTTGCTGGTGGAAGTCACGAAGAACTTCAGCACCGCCGCGTCCTCGAAGGAAGGAGAGTTGGACACGTCGACAACCACCGAGGCACCCCTCAGTACATCGGCTAGTCCTTCGCCGGTCAGGGTGTTGACCCCCGAAGCGGGTGACGCGGCCACTGCCTCGTGTCCGTGCTCCCGAAGGTTCTTGACGAGCTTCGACCCAATTAGCCCACTTCCGCCGATAACCACGAACTTCATACGGTCACCTCTCACGCTCGGCCGCGACGTCGTAGCCGCGGCTCGTACTCGCTAAGACAGGACACCGCCACGTTCTGTGACACCGCCTGGCGGTTGCGGGCGCGGGGCCACGTCACAACGCGTCCGTGTAACCGGTCTACGCCTCGTGGAAGGAGCGGCTGCAAGTTGGGAAGACGATGACGGGAGAGCGGTTAACTCCCGCCTATCTCGAATGACAGGCGCAGCCGTTCGTCCCCCAGTGACGTCGACCGGCCCGCAATGGCGTCGAAGGCCGATTGCACCGAGTTGCCGCAAATATCCTCAACCTCGGTGCGGACCTCGATGCGATACCGTCCCGGTAGCCAATCGCGATCCGGGATGAACTGCCATGCGGGCGCGTCTGGAAGCAGCGAAACCGTTCCGGCCACCGTCCCCCCTTTGTCCGAGACGATCCTGATTGCTCCGCCGAATGCACCGCTGTCGATGTGCACAGCTGTCTCCACCCGCAGCGGTGCTCGCGAGCCGCGCTTGGGCATGATGATCGTCCAACGCCGCGGATCGAGCCTTTCGCGTTCGGGCGCCACCACGACGAAAATCTTCTCAAACGCTTCTGTCAGCACACGCCCGCGGGCGTCGAGCAAACCCGGTCCCACTCTGAGCGTGTAGGTCTCTCCTTCGATCAGTGGTGGGCCGGTCTCGAGATTCGGGCCCACCCCGCGCTTGATGCGGCCGGGGTCGAGCAGCACCGTCAGCCGCTTCTGTTCCCGATCCCAGAGTCCCCTTGAAAGATTGAGGAACGGCGACGGCACGAGCGAACCGTCGGCTCGAACGAGAGAGATATGCCTGTAGACGTCGCCCTGCGCCATGGGCGTGGAGAAATGGACGTAGAAGCGAAGCAGGTTGGCCGGCAGACGGTCGACCTGCGGCGCGACCGCGGCGACGCGCGCAGCCGCATGTTCGGCGGCCGCGATCGTGAAGGCGATGTCGGGCAGGGCTGCGGACGCGCAAGCGACCGCCCTTGTGACAAGAAGGCAGTCCTCATCGACTGAAACCGCATAGGCGATCCCCCGTCGAAAGGGGAATCGCGGCGTGAAGCGGAAGCGGTCTGCCAGAATCTCATGGCGGCCGGCCATCGGCGACGCGGCGCCGGCCGCCTCCACGTAGACCCGAAAAGTGGAGACCAGCCTTTGCCGGATCGCGTCGTCGGCCTGCGGACTTGGCAGCGAACCGGCTTGCGGCCACAGGACATCGACGCTGCCGCCCGGTTCCGAGGGTGTTACGATCCGGATCGACGGTTTTGTCTGCGCTTCGTCGCAGGCGGCGGGCGCCGGCGCGAAATGCACCGACGCCGCCAACAGGAGGGCCCTTGTGAACCGCAGGGTCATCGCGCTAGGGGCGGATATTTGCGATAGCCGAAGGGGTCGGCCGCGCCCGGGAAGTTCATCTCCACCAGATGCGCCACGCGATCGAGGAAGGAGGGTAGCGGCAGCGTCGCCAGCTCGAGTTGGCGCGGATCTTTGACGTTGCGCCGGATCGCGACGGCCCAGTTAGGGTTCAGCATGTCGAGGTGGACGGCTTCCGCCGGAATGGGGAACTGGTTGACGCCGGCAGGACCGGAATTGGGGGGCACTTCGACCGGCATCGGCTTGGCCGCTGAGACATCGGAGAGCGATATGCGCACCGCGCTGCGGCTCGAGTTGGTGACCAGGACATAGTCTTTCCTGTCCATCGGATCGGTGTAGCTGATGATGTCGAGCGGCGTGTTGCCGAAGCCGAGCTCGCCGATCATCTGTCCACGGACCCTGGCTCCGTCCCTGAGCTCGGACAGCGGAATACGCACCAGCGGCGTGCAAGCGTAGACGGCGATCAGGGTCGGCACGCCGTCCAGTTCGCGGATTTCCTGCGTGATGATCGGGGCGCGTGTCTCATACTGAGCGTGGACCGCATGCCAGATCTCGATCGAGGAGCTCGTCAGCTTGCCGTCGAACGGATAGGCGATACGGCGCAGCTTCGAGGCGAAGGAACCGGTTGAGACGCCGGCGACGAAAATCTCCGCGCCGTAGTAGTCGATGTCGGTGATGGCGAGATCGAGCTGGGTGTCACCGAATTCGAACTTTTCCTCGGTCGGCACCGGGCCGACGTCGGCGAACGAATGCTTCGTCGATGCGAGGTCGACGATTTCCATTTTGCCTTTGTTGACCTTGACGATCACGGGTTCCGCGTCCGGCCCCTGGCCACGGTGGACCGACATGTAGACCTGCTGGCTCGGTCGGTGCACGACCATGTCGTTGATCTGGACATCCAAAGCGTCGATACCGAGGAGGCCGGCGATCTTGCGGTCGATCCTGTCGACGAGGACCCAGCCTTCGAACGTCTCGGCGCGCCCGACGAAGACATCTTTCTGGCTGTCGAAGGCCGCGGCTTGAAACTCGTAGGCATGAACACCGCCGGCCTTGGTGTCGCCGACAAAAAGGACGTTATCGGCGCCGAAGGCGAGCGCGCCCGCCGACCTCAGTTTCGGCGCGTCCGCCGCAGACAGGGGGAGCGCGCAGAGTGCGCCGATCACGAGGATCGCACTTGCATTTGTAAGTCTCATCTGAGTCCCCTCCTTTTCGCTCTAGTCAACCGATCAGTTCGCGGCCGGGAAATCCAGATGCTGAAGATACCGTGCTGAGCCGAGGTCCCGCGGATTCGGTATGAGGAAACAGCCACGCTCGTGGAGTCCGCGGAACGCCCGGCGACGTGCGTGATAAGCGGAGCACGGGTCGGATCTCCCTGTGTTGTCAAAGTTGGAGGTCGAGATCTGTGGGTCACGAGTGCTCATCGCGATGCTCCATTTCGGCCGATGAGACCGGCCTTCATTAGAAGACCGATCAGCGCCTCGATGTGTGACACTCGTTGGGACCGTCCGCGAAGGCGGTCCTCTCCTCTCAGGGAACGACGTCCGGTCACACGTAGATGCACGATCCCACATTCCGCAGGCACCACGCGGTGTCACAGAACACTCCGGTCTCCTGTCTTAGCGAGTAAGACGGGCGGGGCGGGCGAACGCGAGCGGTAGCGGAAAGCAGTCCTCCACTACTGGCGCTAGGAGTTCGTCAATGGAAAGCCGGCTCGGGCATCAAGAGGCTGCAAAGGAGGACATCATGACGGCAAGAGGATCTCAGGTAATTCAGGATTGGCCCGAGCAATCTCGAGAGGCTACGCAGGTGGTCATCGATCAGTTCGGGGAGCCCGACGAGGCGACCGAGTCTTACGTCGTCTGGCACGAGCGGGGTCCGTGGAAGCGTATCGTCGCGTCGAGGGCGCATCACCTCCACAACTTTCCCAGGCCGCATCCCGACGTGGTGGAGTCGTTCGTTGATTACCGGGTTCCACCGGACAAGCTCACGGCGATCGTGCAGTTTGACGGCAGCGTGGTCGTCAACCGCACCACCGGGGAAGCGTCCGCCCGCTGCCACGACTTAGAGGCCAACTCCCTGGCCCTCAACCTGATGCACGATATCGTGACCGGCACCAGGACCTGGCAGCAAGCCCGCGCGTACTATGCCAAGGAAGTCCTCGACTATCGGCGCAAGCTTCCGACTCCCTACATGGACGCGCTGCGGTTCACGCCTTTGGGCCCGGCCGCCGCTGACCCCGACACTCGCCTGCTGTCTGATGAAGAACTCGAGCGCGCACGCCAGGCCGGAGACGCTCGGGTCGGTTGAGATACGCGTCCGAAGCGGATCGAGGAGTCGCCCATCCCGTACTCGATCGTCCGCGCGACACAGTTCTTCGAGCTCGTCGAGAGCATCGCCGACGCCGCGACCGACGGCAACACGGTTCGGCTGCCGCTTATGCTCATCCAGCCCCATGGCGGCAGGTCGGCGCGACCAGGCTCTCGTGCAGCTCGTTGAGCTTCGATTGCGCGGGGAGCGTCCACCGCGGAGAGCTTTTCGCGACCGACAGCGACGCTGGACAATGTCAGTAGTCAGAAGCCTCACCGAGAGCTACCGTAGTTGCTTGCAGCTCTGTTAGAGTGCCGCCTCGGCTTGGTCTCGGTGATGTCGACGGGCCTCGAGCGACCGAAAGGCTCACGCGAGCGGCGGCGACATCCGATGCCTTCCTGGCAGAAACGTGGTCAAGCGCAAAAGTTACTGGCCCATGTGTCACCCCGCAACCGGATCGGGATCCACGTTGTGGGGTCACGAGGCCTTGTCCTCGAGGGCACGAATCAGATCCTCTTTGCTCATCTTGGAGCGGCCGGAGATATCCGCCCTTGCAGCACGCGCCAGGAGCTCGGATCGGGTGAGGGATGTCAGGGCGGCCCCCGCACCCACCGACTCGAGACTGGATTTGAGCGCGCTCATCAGGTCGATGACCCGGGCCTCCACGGCCGCCGGTTCGGTAACAATCCTTTCGCCTCGGGCCTTCTTCTGGATTAGTTCTAACACCTGTTCCCGATATGTATCCTTGAACTTCGTCAAGTCTAATTTCGCGGAGAGTGCGGAGATTAGCTGCCCCGCCATCTGAACCTCTTTCTCCGAGAGGGAAATACCCGACGGCAAATTCACTACGGACTCGGGGGAACGGATCTCGTCGGCGAAGTACATCGTAGAAAGGCCCAGAACTCGGCCGATAGGCCTCACCGTCGCCAAATGCTCCTTGCTTCGCAGAACGAACCGTCCGATTCCCACCTTCTTCGTCTCCACCATCGCACGATGAAGCAACGCGTACGGCTCGGCCGAGGCGACGGCCTCCGATGGACCGAGATAGTACGTTTGCTGCCACGCGATCGGATCGATATCCGCCAGGTCAACAAACTCCTCGATTTTGATCGTGCGACTCTTCGCCGGAGCAAGTGACTCCAGCTCCTCGGACGTCACGACGACGAATTCCCCTTCGGCGATCTCGTAGCCCTTCTCGATCTTCTCCCAGGGCACCTCCTCGTCCGTTTCTCCCCCCACCCGCTTATAGCGGACGCGCTGCCCGGTTCCTTTCTCGAACTGGTGGAACCGCACCTCCCGGGACTCGGTTGCGCCGTAGAGTTCAACGGGAACGTGCACGAGCCCGAAGCTGATGGCCCCGCTCCATATCGCTCGTGCCATAACGCGATCTTAATACCTTGTCGGTTTGTGTGTACGTTTTTTGGCCAGTGGCCCAGCTCAGCGTACTCTAATGTCAAGCGCTCCGCTGGTGACCGACAGTCAGGGCTCGAGGATCGCTTCCGCATCCAGGGTGATTAGAACGTCGTGGCCTACCACGACTCCACCATTCTCGAGCTCGCCGTTCCAGCTCACGCCGAAATCGTGCCGGTTGATTTGTGTTCTGCCCGTGAATCCAGCCCGAGTCCTTGGCCCGAGGTCTTGATCCCCCTCCCACCAAGGCGTGGACCATTGCCCGAGGTAGCGGACGTCGAGGACGACCTCACGATGAACGCCACGAATGGTCAGCTCACCTCTGACCTTGAAGTCGCTCTCGCCGATCTGTTCGCTGAAGTTCCCGTCGAAGGTAATTTGGGGGTGGTTCTCGACGTCGAGGAAATCCGCACTCCGCAGGTGTGCATCGCGTTCCGGCTCACCGGACCAGATCTTGGCCGCAGCGATCTCGACGTGAAGGGATCCGCGCAACGGGTTCTGGAGATCGAAGTCCAACCAGCCGTGGACATCGCTGAATTGCCCACGGACCCACGTCACCATCATATGCCGCACCGAGAATGAGGCGGCGGTGTGGCCGGGCTCGAAGACCCATCTCGGCATGTTTCCTCCTTAATTCGATGGCGGACCCTACTGTACCCCAGGGCCGCGCTTAGGATGACGCGCGCCGGGCGCCGACCCGGCGGCGGAGAACAGGACCTCTTGCAGGAGAAGGCAGGGATCAGCTGGCCGCTTCCGCGCTTCCATCTCCACCCAGATGATGACGGGGCGCATCATGTAGTAACGTCGTTATGCGCACCGCGAGACATTTCCTTTCGTTTTTGAACTGAGCGTAGGATTTTAACGTCTCGTCGGTGCGCTCCCAACTAAATCCGCGAATTAACGAAGAGGAGACTTTTTGATCGACCGTAAACTGGGCCTATGGGTCGTTGTGGGAAACGCCACGAGTCGGGTTCTACCAGCTCCTGACCGAGCCCTAACTGGCTCGCTCACCGATGATTCGAAGCGTTTTCCACAATCGCGGCCGCGTCCATAGGCCATCCCGTCACCCCGATCTGATCCCCAGAAATGTCAGGAGAACCATTTTTCATAACGCCAGACCTCGAGCGGAAAGATTCCGTTCGACGTCTCCAGATGGTTCATCATGGTCCCCACTCGATGCCACCCGGATTTCTCATAGAATCTGGCCGCTCGCTCGTTCCCGATGGCGCATGCGAGCCACGCCGTTTCAACGCCGCCTTCGACGAGCCGAGCCTCGGCATCGGCAATCAGCGCCGCCGCGACTCCCGCGCCGCGTGATTGCGCCGAGACGTAGAGTTGATAGAGCTCGTCGCCCTTCACGACGCAGAATCCAACGGGCGCTCCCACGGGACCGACGACTCGCACGCTCGGAAGAATCGCCTCGAGCCTTTCTCTGAAGCTATCCCAGCTACGAAGCCTAGCCAGTTGGGCGGGCACGATTTTCGCGTGCGCATCGTTCCAGCCGTCGTACCATATCTCGGTCAAACGATCGATCTCATGGGCTTCGGCGGGTCGGACTTTCACGACATCCCCTCATCGATAGCTAGTCACGTCTGCTGGCTTACCCTCGTCCTGAACCTCGGCAACGTATCTCCAGGCGTCGGGCTGGCTCCCGTCGAGATCGGTGAAGCCATAGATCTTTGCCAGCTTCCGACTGGAGAGCGACTTACCGTTCCAGCGCGACACGTTCGGATCCATGCGAGGGCCGCCACGGCAGGGCGGACGAAGGCGGGACTCTCGGAAATGCCGAAGTGGGGCGACCGCTTCGTCGCGTCGTACCCGTTGCCTGATGTCTCCATGACGCCCATCCTAACCCGGTTCGAACACGAGCTCGAGAGTAAGCCCGTCGGGGTCCCGGGTATAGACTCGCCCGCGCACGTCGTCGAAGTCAGCGCCGAGCTCGGCGAGACGAGTCAGCAACTCCGCTCGCTCGCTTGCCGGCACGCGGAACGCCATGTGAAGACCGAATGGGTAACGCCCAGGATCCTCGTCCCGGCGCGGGACGATCGCGATGCAAACATCACCGGCCGTGACGGCCGTGTGACCTGCCATCGCCTTCGTTTTGCCGTCGAGCAGTCGGCGGTAAAAGTTTATGCTGCGGGATGAATGACTCGAGACGATCCCCAGGTGATGGATGGCGATGCTCATGCGAAGACTCCTTGGCTCAGGGGCACACGTGCTGCACCGTGCCACCTGCCATGGATCCTTGCGTGGGCCCATCCCGCGCTGGACAACTGCCCTCTTTCGAGAGTGCCCGGGGCTCACCGAAACCGAGCCGCCTTTTCTGGAGGTTAGGCTCCACGAAGAATAGCACAGCGCAGAGCTCGGATCCCGACCGATGAGTCCGCACACCCACGGGAGTCTATGATGCTGAGGGCTCAACGAACGGAAACGAGGAAATTTGAACTTGGCTGGCGAAATGAGTGAGATTGGGACATGGATCGTGTGATCGGGGAGGCAGCTGAATGAGCATCGTCACGGATATGTTGATTGCGTTGCGATCCTTGGCAAGAGTCAAGGGACTCGCCATCACGGTGATCCTCACCCTGGCGCTCGGGATTGGCGCCAATGCGGCGATTTTCAGCGTCGTCGAGGGTGTTCTACTGCGACCGCTCATCAATCGCGATGAGGACCGTCTGATCTACATCCGCCAGAGCGCGCGGGGCATCGGCGTCGATAATGCCACCTTCTCCGTACCGGAGATCCGCGACCTGCGCGAGGCGGTGACGACGGTGACCGACTTCGGTGAATTCTCGACGATCGAGTTCACAATGATCGGGCTGGGCGAGCCGCGCGTCGTTCGTGCCGGTGTGGTGGATGGCTCGTATTTCGAAGTCATGGGACTGCGCCCTGCGATCGGCCGCCTGCTCGGCCCGAATGACGACGGGCCTCAGGCAGCGGGGGCCGCGGTGCTGGTGCATCGTTTCTGGACTACCTCGTTTCAGAGCGACCCGACGGTGCTTGGAAAGACGCTGCGACTCGGCGAGCGATCCGCGACTATCGTCGGGGTTCTCGAGCCGTCCATCCCTTATCCCGCCGAGACCGAGATCATCGCGAACGTCGTGACCAGCCCCCACCACCTCTCGGCGACGATGGAGGATGGGCGGGTGCACCGGATGACCGAGATCTTCGGCCGGCTCGCTCCTGGAGCCGATATCGAATCGGCCCGCTCCGAGCTGCACGCCGCGCACGGTGCGATCCTCGAGGAATATCCCGAGGCCTATCCGGACGAAGCCGACTTTCGCATCGACGCGGTGCGGTTGCGCGATCAACTCGCCTCGCCAGCGAGAACCGTTCTGCTGGTGCTCCTTGCGGCGTCGGCGCTGGTCTTCGTCATCGCCTGCTCGAACGTGGCCAACCTGATTCTGGCGCGATCGGTTCGGCGCGAAGGCGAGCTCGCTCTAAGGGCCGCGCTCGGCGCGAGCACGGGAGCGCTGCGGCGAACGCTTCTCGCGGAAAGTCTGCTCCTTTGCGGGACGGGCGCCATCCTCGGGGTCATCCTCGCGCGACCGATGGTGTCGATTCTGGCTCAGTATGCCGCCCGCTTTTCCGTCCGCGCGCTCGAAGTGACGGTTGACGCGAGCCTGCTGTGGGTCGGCGTAAGCCTGGCGATAGCCGCGGCGGTCTTCCTCGCTTATGTGCCGCGACTTCCTTCGGCGGAGGGGTCGAGCGGGCTCGGCCTTTCGAGCGGCGCCCTGCGCATCACGTCCGGCACGAACAAACGCCTGCGCCTTTTCGCCGTCACCCAGATCGGGGCGTCTTTCGTGCTGCTTTGCGGTGCCGGGATGCTTCTGGCAACGCTTTTTGCCCTGCAAGCCGCGCATGCTGGCTTCGAGACGCGCAACGTGCTCGCGGTGAACGTTCCGCCGATCTCGTACGAACGCGATCCCGTTGACCTCGCCGCATTCTATCGAGAGGCGATGCGCCAAATCGCCGAGCTCCCCGGCGTGGAGCGAGTGGCTGTGGGGACGGCGGTGCCTTGGCGCGACGCCGGCGTCTTCGGCCCCGGCTTTCAGTTCTCAGTGGAAGGCTACGCGAAAGAGGACGGCGAGGAGGATCCCCGCGCAAGGTTTCGCACCGTGTCTCCGGGATTTTTCGAAGCGCTTGGCGTTCCCATCATCGCCGGCCGTGATTTCAACGAGTCCGACCGCCGCGACGCGGAGCCCGTCGTCATCGTGAGCCAGAGCGTGGCGCAGCGGATGTTCCCGACCCGAGAGGCGCTGGACCGCCGTTTCCTTTGGACCGATCCCGTCATGGAGTTCATCGACGTGAGCACCGGACCCCGCCGTATCATCGGTGTTGTCGCCGATATCGACGATGAGAATGTCGTGCCCGGGCCGGCCATGAGCGTATACCATCCCTTCGAGCAGGAGATCGGCGGGGGCCGGCTATTCGTCCACGCCCGAACCGATCCGTATGCGCTGGTGCCTTCGATCACGGAGATCATCCGCGAGCTGTCGCCCGAGCAGCCGGTGGAGCGGGCCGCGACCCTCGACGACGTGCGAGCGGAGGTGCTCGCCCCGGATCGGTTGAACGCACTCGTCTTCGGCGGATTCGCCGCGGTAGCGCTGACGATCGCCGTCGTCGGCGTCGCCGGGGTGCTGGCGTTCTCGGTGAGCGCACGGACGCGCGAATTCGGCATCCGCCTCGCCGTTGGGTCGGCGCCGCGGCAACTGCTTGCGCGTGTACTGGGAGAAGGCGCCTTCATTGCCTGCGCAGGTATCGCGGCAGGGGCGGCGGGAGGGCTCGTACTTGCGGGCCTCGCCGGAGGATACTTTTCCGAAATCCGAATTCCCGGAGCGATACCCATCCTCGGCGCCGCGATCATCCTTATCGCCGCGGCCATCCTGGCGACGCTCGTCCCGGCCGCGCGCGCCTCGCGCGTCGACGTGATCCAGGCATTGCGATCCGAGTGAACGTCGCCAGGAAACGTTGATGCAACAGCACACGCCTTCAGATGAGCTGGGCGTGGCGTTTCTGACGTTACCTTCGTCTGCTTGGAGAAGAGCGTCGGAATCCGGCAGTCCCCTGCGAAAAATAGCATCGCACCTTTCTGTATTCGGTTCTCTCGAAGCGCTTCGTCAGGAGATTCGGTCACGGTGCTCCGCGCAGGAGCGTCGCACGGGAAGTAACGACTGAGAGCACACGCGAAGGCTGAATGCTGGCGCGAGGGTTGTCGCCGTCGATCGCGAGACCGTGCGTCGCGGGGTTGAGAATCCCACTGCACTCCAAGCGGTAACAGGATTGATCGGGGCGGACACCGATCGCGTCAGCCGCCCGATGGCGGCAGCACGTTCCCGGCCACGGCGAGCTTGCGATACAGGGATCGCTTCTCGTACTGGT
The DNA here is from genome assembly GCA_035457705.1 of Vicinamibacteria bacterium. Lineage (GTDB taxonomy): Bacteria > Acidobacteriota > Vicinamibacteria > Marinacidobacterales > SMYC01 > DASPGQ01. The sequence goes on along the minus strand of DATIBD010000042.1, from coordinate 3,170 downwards.
GCGTTTCCATTTTCTCATTGATGTCGGCCAGCATGCGCGTGGCGTCCGCGATGGACGGACCCTTGTTGAGCACCACGCACTCGGCGCGCATCGACATCGCCGCGTCGGTGACCTCGGCGCGCGTCGGCAGGCCGTGGTGGGCGACGGTATCGAGCACCTCGGTCGCCCAGATCACGGTCGCACTGTGCATGCACACCGCCCTCGCGCGGTTCGAGGATCTTCAGCAGCCGCTTCCGTCCCCCCGCGTCGGTCAAAACGATCGTATCTCCGATCCGCATGGCAGGGAGCCATTTGGGCGGGACGGGGATCTGATCGGGGCCGCGGCGCTCCCTGACCAGCAGCAAGCATGTGGGCGCGACCGTCCGTCTCGTCCGATCCTTGCGGCGCGGCCACCGCAGGACGGCGTCCTCGAGCTGACGGATGTCAGCGCGCATCTTGGGACCGGGGAGATCGACGAACACTCGGCCCGGCTTTCCCATGAAGGCGGCGCGAGCTTTGAAGGTCGCCGCGACCGCCGCCCACTCAATTGGTGACTCGTGGGCGCCATTGATGCGCAGCATGTCCGCGCCGGCGCGCAACACCTCGTCGGCCCACCGGTTCGGTGACCTCGACGGCATCCGGTGCCGTGACCATGATGTAGACGTGGCGCTCCCGCGGACGCGGGCCGAACAGCGTCTGGGTATTCGCATGCAACAGACGCTCGGCGGCGGCCCTGTCGAGGAGGTTTCCGGTTTCCGTGTTCCCCGACGTCCCGTGGCCGGCCGCGAGCCAGGAATGGATCCGCAGCAGCGTATCGCCAAATTGGCTTCGCAGTGGCCGAGCGAGGACAAGCCGAGGGCCGCGAGCTCCAGCTGCAACGTATGCACGTCCTGTTTTCGCAGACCGAGGTAGTCGGTGAGGTCCACCGCACTAGCCCGGTGCCCGGGCAGCGCCGCGGCTATGCTGGCATCGTACCTCTCCTCTTCCTCGGCAATGGCCTTGCTGAGGTCTTCGAGTTGGGAGCGCAGCGAGTCGAATCGCCTGCTCCTGCTCTGTTTTTCCATGGAGCCACTCTGCCGTCGCATGCCCTGCGGACCGTCCAGCAGCTGGGCGCGCGACCAGCTTCAATCGAACTCCGAGCCCGCCGTTCCGCGAGAGTAGCGGAACGCATCGAGCACGGATCCACTCCGGGCAGTGTAGCCGGCCCCCGTCTCAGGCGGATGAATACTGCGTGAAATCTCGGGCCGCGATCTCCTCTACGCAACCTCCGTGCATCCCTTGATGACAGATGGCCACCCCCGATCCGTCGACTTCCCCGCGCGGGCTGCGCACGCGCCTGCCCGAGCTCAGGCGATACCGGCCTCGCTCTGGCCGTGACTCTCCTCACTTTGTCCCGCTCTGTGGTGTCCCCGACAGTTACATACCGAATGGTATGTAACTCCTTGACAAACGAACGCCACACTACTAACATACCGATCGGTATGAAACCTGCCCCTGGGCCGAAACGGCGCGTCCGGGCAGCCGACGCAACTCGCCAACGGCTGCTCAGGGCCGCCTTCGAGGAGATCTACCGCCACGGATTCCAGTCCGCGAGTCTCGATCGGATCCTGGGCCGGGCGGGAGTGACCAAGGGCGCGCTCTACCACCACTTCCAGGACAAGACCGCCCTCGGTTACGCGGTCGTCGAGGAAGTGGGGACGAAGGCACTCGAGCGGTGGCTTGGGCCTCTCCGGAGTGCCGACACGGATTCGCTCACCGCTCTTCAGAGCGCGTTCCGGCGGATCGCGGCGACGCTGGACGAGCGCGATATCGAGCTCGGGTGTCCGCTGAACAATCTCGCCCAGGAGATGTCGCCGATCGACCCGCAGTTTCGCAGGCGGATCGAAGGCACGTTCGCGGCGTGGCGAGCGGGTTACGCGCGTGCGATCCGCCGCGCGCAGAAAGAGGGTATCGTCCGCAAGGACGTCAATCCGCGGAAGGTCGCCGCGTTTTTGGTTGCAGCAGCGGAAGGCTCTTTCGGAACGGGCAAGAGCGCCGCTAGCCGGGCCATGCTGGGATCGAACTTGGAGATGCTCGCTGACTGGCTCGAAACTCTCCGCTTGACGCCGCGCCGCAGCCCAAAAAGGACTCGCAAAACCACGACTTCGGTCGACGGCTCGAGGAAGGTCCATTGATCACTCTCGTAGTGCTCGGAGCGACGGCAGCCGTCGTCGCCGCGTTGTTCGTCGTACTGTGGCGCGAGCGGAGATCCGCACGCGACGCTCGCGCCGCCGTCCTGGCAGGAGCCGTACTGTCGCTCTGGGCGGTAACGGCCATGGTTCTCGCGAACGGAGGATTCTTTCAGCACGACGCGGACAGCGTCCCACCGGTCGGCATTAACCTCGTCGTGGTGCTCGCGTTCGTGCTCCATGTGATTTCCCTTTGGCAGCTCGTCGGCGGGAAGTGGTAGCCATGTGCCCGGGGTGTATCGCAACCGTAGCCTGGATCGCCGCAAGCGCGGGCTCCGCGGGGGGTATCGCGCTGGTGGCAAACAGGCTCCGCGGCAAGAAATTTCGAGAGCAAGGAGGAAAACATGACAAAGCGCAAGGACAGGAAACCATCGAAAAACGGGGGAGCACCGAAAGTGGTGTCGAGGGAGAAATGGGAGGCCGCACGCGAGCAACTGCTCGTCAAGGAGAAGGAGCTGACCCGCGCCCGTGACGCGCTGGCCGCCAAGCGTCGGCGGATGCCGTGGATGACGGTAGACAAGAAGTACGAGTTCGACGGACCCAAGGGCAAGGTGAGACTTCTCGATCTGTTCGAGGGCCGCCGGCAGTTGATTGTCTATCGCGCCTTCTTCGAGCCCGGGGTGTTCGGCTGGCCCGAGCACGCCTGCCGCGGCTGCTCCCTGGGCGCCGATCAGGTCGCCCACCTCGCCCACCTGAACGCTCGCGATACCACCCTGGTGTACGCCTCGCGCGCGCCTCAGGCCGATATCGAGCGCCTGAAGGCGCGCATGGGCTGGCAGATGCCCTGGTACACCATCACGGACAGCTTCGACAACGACTTCGGCGTGGACGAGTGGCACGGCCATAACGCCTTCATCCGCGATGGCGATCGGGTGTTCCGCACCTATTTCATCAACGTTCGCGGCGACGAGGCGATGGGGACCGTTTGGAGCTATCTCGACATGACGGCGCTTGGGCGCCAAG
>DATIBD010000041.1:0-3656 GCA_035457705.1 Vicinamibacteria bacterium | reverse complement strand
TTCCTCCGGGAACGACTGGGATTGCGATTCAGGCTATCGACGGTCCAGGGCGAGTTGTACTGGGAGCGAACAGTAGTAATGGGCGTTCCAACGGGGCTCACGCGTGGCTCTCAGGATGAGACAGAGAGCAAAACACTCCATGGTGGCCCCCGATTTGACAATCCGTGCACGAGGATTAGAAGGCGCCTTACGAATTCTGCTTAAGAGCGCACTTTTTATTTTAGGGCTTTGAACGTCAACGAAGCCAAGTCAGGGACCGAAGGCGGCGGCGGGCGGCGCTGGTAAGCCCAATCGTCGTCACTGCCCCCAAATTTGTTTCGCGACGGCCCGAGACTTCGCAAGGTCTCGGGCCTTTCTCGTCAATCGCTCTCGCCGTGTTCCTCCGCGCGCATCACACAGCCCGACGCCCTGCTCCCCTGGGGACGATGGTATACTTCGCAACATACAGGAAACGTTCGATGGCCTCGTTAGATTCACTCGATGCTCCGGAATCCGCCTCGCGATCGGAGCGCAACGTGACACCCCGCGCATTAATCGTCGATGACGATTCCGGGTTCTTGCTGGGGCTCTCGGAAGTCGTCAAGCGCGAGGGCTTCGAGGTCTTTGGCGCGGAGAGCTTGAAGCAAGCCCGCGAGGAGATCGCGGCGCACCAACCCGACATCCTGCTCATCGACCTCGAGCTTCCCGATGGGAGCGGGCTCGATCTGCTGGAGGATTTCGAGGGCACGGCCTCTCCGGAAGTCGTTTTGATCACGGGGCATGCGAGCGTCGAGACGGCTGTCGAAGCCCTCCGCTGCGGCGCCGCCGACTACCTCACGAAGCCTGTCGACATGGCCCGGCTCAAGATGGCTCTGGGCAAGCTGTCTCGCACCCTTAAGATGAAGGGTGAGATCGGCTCACTGCGCACCGAGTTGCGCAAGCTGGGTCGGTTCGGACCCCTCGTCGGCGCGTCGCCCGCCATGCAGAAGATCTACGATTTGATCGCACGCGTGGCCAAGACCAACGCCAGCATCATCCTCAGCGGTGAGACGGGTACGGGAAAGGAGGTCGTCGCACGGACCATCCACGACCTGAGTCGCCGCAGCAAGGCACCGTTTCTTCCCATGAACTGCGGCGCGGTCTCGGCGAATCTGATCGAGAGCGAGCTCTTCGGTCACGAGCGCGGGAGCTTCACCGGGGCCGACAAAATGCACCGGGGATACTTCGAGCGAGCTCATGGAGGGACCTTGTTTCTCGACGAGATCGCAGAGATGCCCATGGACCTCCAAGTGAGGCTCCTCCGCGTGCTCGAAACGTCCACGGTCAGCCGCGTTGGAGGGAGCGATTCGTTCCAGGTCGATGTGCGCATCATTGCGGCCTCGAACCAGCGGATCGAGGACGCGGTCACGGCGGGGAAGCTGCGTGAGGACTTGCTGTATCGCCTCAACACCTTCCAGATCGAGATTCCTCCACTGCAAGAGCGGGACGGAGATGTCAAGCTCTTGGCCGAGGAGTTTCTGAAGGAGCTGAACCAGAACGAGGGGACAACCAAGCGCTTCACCCGGGCGTGCCTCGACCGGCTCGACCAGCACCATTGGCCGGGGAACGTCCGTGAGCTCAGGAACGTGGTTCAGCGCGCCTTCATCCTCGCCGAGGACGATGTTGGCGTCGACTCCCTCCCCCTCCAGGTCACCGAAGAACCGTCCGCGCCCCCTTCGACCTTGATGATACAGGTGGGGATCCCCATGGCAGAGATGGAGCGCCGTCTCATCCTAGCGACGCTCGAACGCTTCGAGGGGGACAGAAAGAAGGCCGCCGATGTTCTCCAGATCAGCGTGAAGACCCTCTACAACCGTTTGAGGGAGTACAAAACCGACTGACGGGGCGGTCCGACCGGGGGCCATCCCCTCTTAGCAAATTGTAGAACATGCGTCAGAGCGCCCCCGGTAGGCTCCCTTCGCGCACGTCACAACCGCGAATCTGACAGGCTCCTCGTGAGTGGCTACTGGCACGGCTCTTGCTCTTCACACTGGAGTCGGCTCGCATGACGCGCGGACGATAGCCAAAGGAGGCGATATGCTCTGGACAGTCGTTGTGATTCTCGCGGCGTTGTGGTTACTGGGAACGGTCAGCTCCACCACCTTCGGGGGGTTGATCCATCTGTTGCTGGTTTTGGCCGTCATCGTGGTGGTGGTCAATCTGATCTCGGGGCGACGGGTCGTCTGATCCCGCTCTTGCGTCTGGGGTGGCCGACGAGCGGTCCTCATTTCGGGCTCCGACCACCCCCTTTCGGGCCATCGTCGCAATGACAACCACGCGATGAAACTGGAAGGGAGTAGAAAATGAAATACGAGCCAAAGGATTTCAGCTCGCTTCTGGGCATGAACGGATTCAGCGACCAACTTCTAAACGACCACATCGGTCTCTATCAGGGCTACGTCGCCCAAACCAACGAGCTCCTCGAAAAGCTCGCAAAGCTCGAAGAGGGCGGCAAGCTCGGATCGGTGGAGCATTCCGAGCTAAGGCGGCGCCTCGGTTGGGAGTTCGACGGCATGCGCCTTCATGAGCTCTACTTTGGAAACCTGGGTGGAAGCGGCAAGCCACCCTCCGGAGGGGACGCGCAAGAGACCATCACGTCGGGCTTCGGAAGCTTCGACCGCTGGTCCGACGAGTTCAAAGCCGTGGGAAACCTTCGTGGAGTCGGCTGGGCGATCCTCTACCTCGATCCCGAAAGCGGCCGCCTGATGAATCTCTGGATCGACGAACACGGCACCGGCCACGCAGCGGGATGTTCGCCCCTTCTGGTGATGGACGCCTGGGAGCACGCCTTCATGACCGATTACGGAACGGACCGCGCGTCGTACATCGAGGCCTTCATGGGCAACGTCGATTGGAAAGAGATCGACAAGAGACTCGTCGCCGTCCGCAGCGTCGAAGTGGCTCACCACTGACGGGCCCGGGTGGTCGACACCCGTTCTACTTCGGCTTTTCCCTCGTTCGCGCCATCGCCTCCATGACGGCAAGAAGATGGTCCGGGTCCACGGGTTTCGGAATGTGGTACTGGAATCCGGCCAGAAGTGCTTTGCGGCGATCTTCGACTCCCGCGTAAGCCGACAGCGCCGCGGCCGGAATGCGGCCGCCGCGGTCGAGCGGCAGAAGACGCACCCGGCGGATGAGAGAAAGGCCGTCCTCGCCGGGCATTGCGACGTCGCTCAGCAAGATGTCGGGCTGAAGACGTTCAACCAGCTCGAACGCCTCCTGCGCGGAATCGGCGGTAGTAACGAGCATCCCATTCTGCTGAAGGATCCTTCGCATGGCCTCTCGCGCGTCCTCTTCGTCGTCGACGAGCAGGACCTTCAGGCCGGCAAAAAGGCCGTCCCCTGCGGAAACGGGCTCGGGGCTAACCGAGGGACTACCCTCCGCGACTCTCCCCCCGCGCGCTAGCGGAAGGAAGGCCGTCATGGTGGTCCCTCGTCCCGGACCGGGGCTTGCCGCATTCACCCTGCCACCGTGATGCTCGACCACGTGGCGCACCACATAAAGACCCAGACCCAGCCCATGATGGGAGCGAGTGCTGGTGCTGTTCTGTTGGCGGAATCTCTCGAAGGCGAAGGGCAGGAACCCGGAGCTCATTCCCTCGCCGCTGTCGATGACGCGGAGCCGGGCCTGTTGGTCGA
>DATIBD010000040.1:0-29177 GCA_035457705.1 Vicinamibacteria bacterium | reverse complement strand
CATGCGGCCGCGCGCGAGATGAACGGTAATGAGCGCCGGGTCGAGCTCCGCCGCGCGCCGGTAGTCGGCCAAGGCGCTCTCCCAGTCCTCGTGCACTCGGTGGAGCTCTCCCCTCTTGAGGTACAGCTCGGCATTCGCCGGGTCCGCTTCGATCTTCTTCGTCAGATCGGCGATTCGGATCTCGATGTCCGCGTGGCCGAATGTGTCTCGAGGCGACATCACGATCCAACAGAGCGTGACCGCGGCAATGAGGTGATAGAAGTTGCCCCTCATGGTTTTTCTCCCTCTACTGAACGGCTGACTCGGCCATATCGTTCACCGTGTACATGTAACCATCGAAAATGAGACGCGCCACCGTGAATCGGAATACGTCACCGGTCGAGGCTTTCAGTCTTGGCGAATCAATGCTCGTCCTCCCCTCGCTATTCGTCAGTCCTCCCGCGGAGCCGATTCCCTCCCCGTTCAAACTCCAATCACCTTCCACAATGACGTCCGACAAAGGACCATTCTCATCCGTGACGATTAGGTCCGCCGTCGCCGTCGTGTTCTTTCCCTGCTGTTGCAGAGTAACTTCGACGGTCACGTTCATCGATATCGGAGAGGGGGGCGGCCCCATCTCGCAGGGTTGGCCGCTCGTGTCGATGCAGGCGGAGACGCTCGCCGCCGGATCAAAGGTATAACCATCAGCCGTGACGTCGGTCACCGTGAGAATGAACTGCCCCATAGCGGTGTGAGATACCTTGTCCGACTCGAGCTGGACCGTTCCCCCGGTGGTCGTTCCGGAATCTGTGTCGGTCGCGAGACCGCTCCATTGCGCCGTCACCGTCGCTCCGTCAATTGGGTTGCCCACCTCGTCGGCCACGCTGACCAGAGCCCTGCCCGTTTGCCACGGGCCGAATTGCCTGAGCTCCAGAGAGATGCTTATCTGCATCGGAAGTTGGGGGCTCGGATCGGTCGTCACATTCAACGGGTTGCTTGCGCTCGATACGTTCCCCGCGGCATCCCGCGCGGTGACGGTGTAGCTGTAGGTGGTCTCGGGCGTTAGACCCGTCAGGGTGTAAGTGGTTGTGGAACCGCTCGTCGACCCCACCTCCGTACCGTTCTCGTGCACGAAGTAGGCGACAACGGCGACGTTGTCGGTCGCTCCTGCCCATGTGAGCGTGACCGTGGTGTCGGTGTTCGACGCCGTCACGGTTGGAGGCGTCGGCGGCTCCGTGTCGGGGGCGGGGTCGGTCGTTACATTCAACGGGTCGCTCGGGAGCGATTCGTTGCCCGCGGCATCCCGCGCGGTGACGGTGTAGCTGTAGGTGGTCTCCGGCGTTAGGCCCGTGTGGGTGAGAGTGGTTGTCGAACCGTCCGTCGACCCTACGAACGTGCTGTTCTCGCGGACGTCATAGGCGACGACCCTCACGTTGTCCGTCGACGGTGCCCAGGTGAACGTGACCGTCGTATCGGTCTTCGAAACGAGAGTCGGGGGGCCGGGTCGGGACGGGCTTTCGGTATCCGGAGGGGTGTCCGTCGTGGCCGTCACCACGTTGCTCGGGGACGATTCATTGCCGGCGAGGTCGACGGCCGTCACGAAAAAGTCGTAGCTGGTGCTGGGGGTGAGTCCGGTGGCCGTGAAACTCGTGACCGTCGACCTTCCCGCTTCGCTACCATCTTTATAGACGACATACTCCGTGACGCTCGTGTCGTCCGTCGACGCGCCCCAGCCGAGGGCTACCTCGGTCTCCGTCGTCGACACGACCTCGAGCCCGCTCGGAGCGGTCGGCGGCTCCGAATCGACCGACACGTAGTCGAACGACACTGGAGAAGCCACGATGACGTTCCCCGCAAGGTCGCTAACATTATTAACGGTGAGCCAGTAGGTTCCGGAAGAAAGAGTCGTCGTCATCAGGGTGACGGTGAGGCCATCGCCGGACAGAACGGCGCCGGTCACGGCAACGCCGCTGTCGATGTCGTAATTACTGACGTAAGCCGCACTGGACGGTTCGACTCGCTCGCTGAAGGACACGACCACCTCGGTAGACGTTACCGCTGCCACGCTGGTCACTGACGGCGGGGCCGTGTCGCCGCCTCCCTTCAGGATGGTGTATTCGTCGAGGATGTTGCCCGCGTCGTCCAGAAACCGGGCGTCCATGCGAACCCCGTCGACGTCGAGCACCACCGAGCCGAGGCGCTCCAACGAGATCACCATCGCCGGATGATTCAGCGAGCCACCGCTCGTCTTGCCCGAGCTTCCGGCAACCGTGTACACGGCTCCCTCGTGGGGAACCCCTGCCATGAACGGCTTCTGATACGCCCCTTCTCCCTGCTCGGACCCGTCTCCCCCGTTTATTTTGTGCGTCTCGGTGAAGGTGCTGGATTGTCCGTAATGGCCATCGATGAGATACGAGCGCTCGTAGGAGTGACTGTGGCCGGAGAGCACCAGATCCACGCCGTAATCTTCCAGAGTGGGCAGAACGTCCTCGCGCATGCGGCTCAGAGAGCTCGAGCCGTCCGAGTCATGTGAGCCTTTGGAATACGGAGGGTGGTGCCAGAAAGCGATGAGCCAGTGCCTGTCGTTGTTCTGAAGATCCGCGGCCAGCCACATCATCATGCCGGAGTCCGGCGAGGTATCCCCCTGGTCCGAGTCCAGGCAGACAACGTGGATGTCTCCGTAATCGAACGAGTAGTAGGCCTCGGTTCCCGAGGGGACGCCGCCCGATTCACCGGTAGTAGGCAGCTCGAAGATGTCGTAGTACGGACCGGTCTGGCTCGCCGAATCCGCCTCGTGCCCGTCGTGGTTACCCAGCGTGGGCCAGAGGACCGACTTCCGAAGAAGGCTAGGGTACATGTCGAAAACGGCCGCTTGATACTCGGCGTCGGTGCCATCAGGGTAGGCGTTGTCCCCCAGCATCAGCCATAGATCGGGACTTCGTGCTCCCGTGAAACCCAGGAAAGAGTTGAATACCCTTGCGGCATCGTTATCCGCCGTCCCCGAATCGCCGATCACCCAGATTCGGGTAGGCTTCGACTCTCCTGGCACGGGTGAAGTGACGAAGAAGTAATCCGCATTGTTGCCCGCGAGCTCCAGGCTCGCTGTACCTACCGAATAGAAGTACCGGGTGTCGGGAAGCAGCCCAGCAATCTCGACGTCGTGCTCGGTGGTCGCGAACTGACTGGACGCCGCCTGTGTGAGGCTTCCTGGCGCGGAGCCGAATCGCACCACGCTATCGGTCGCGATGTCGGTCCTCCACCGTACCGTGACGCCGTTCGGCGTTCCCGTTTGGAGATAGGGTCCTCGCACGACGTTTTGCGCGTGGACCAGAGGCGCGAGCACGCAGGCGACCAGGAAGAGAAGTAATGCTTGCAGTCGATTGGTCATGACACTCCCTCGAGCCGAGCGGCGGTCCGTGGGTTGTGAGTGGGCGAACGAGGTTAGTGAACCGGCAATGTGAATCCGTTAGAGCGGGAACGTTGAGCGAACTTGGACCTCTTCAATTTTGGGTGTCGCCGCGATCGGTCGTTGAATCGGCTTTTACAACGCGAGGAAGCGCTATGTCAATACGAAGCGGCCATCGCGCTGGCATCCGGATCGAGTCTCTGAGACAATCTCGAGGCCGAGGAGGAGTCATGAAGACTCATGGACTCGCTCTCACTCTGATGGCTCTCGGTGTCGCTGTGTCCTATGTCGCTCTGGCACCCGCCCAGGTTCCCACCTCGTGCCCGGTGAGTCTTCCGCCGGAAACGCCGTTCACTCCGCCCACGCCTTATCCGACGGAGGCTCCGTACGGAACTTTCTGGTGGGGGACCGAGGGGCTGTGGACAATGCTCAGGGCTGACGGGACGTGGCGGGGGGTGCCCCCCGACCGGGGATACCGCCGGGGTTATCGCGACAAGGTCTTCTGGTGGCGCCCCGGCTACGACGGCCGAGTCGAGCCCAGGCCGGAGCTCGAGGTCACCGGGAGACGCATCGATGCCGAGGCACCACCATTCACGGTGCCCTCGGCCACCAACGCGCATAGCGAAGATTTCGGCGGGTGGACCATGCTCACGGGCGTCGACATCCCGACGACTGGCTGCTGGGAGATCACCGGCCGGTACGCCGACGAGTCGCTCACGTTCGTCGTTTGGGTCGTGGAGTAGCGTCCAGGAGCGGACAAGTCTATGGACCGATATCGCGCCAGCGACTTCATCCGAATCGGGCTCGTGATCGCTATCATCGTGCTCGTCGTCCTGTCGTACCGCAACCGAGAATTCGTGAGCGATGAAGAGCGTGCCACCTGGGACGCGACGGCGTTCTTTCTGGCTGGGCTACTCACCGTCAGCCAAAGCCATCTCGAAGACGATGTGCGGGTTCGCCAGAACTTTCGCGCCAACTATGAATGGTTCCGAGACGTCTTTCTTCCCCACCTCAGAGGGATGCCCGAGCACCCCTGGACGTCGTGCCCCGAATACTGCATTCCCGCGGCCGAGAAGCTGACCCAGGGGAATACCGAAATGGAGAGCAGCGTTCAATCCGCTCTGACCGAGTCTCAGGGCCGGCAGGAAACGAGGTAGCCATGCAGGACATGCCTTCCCATGCATTCGGTAGATTAATCGTCATCATCCCGATTCTCTTGTTCCTGATCGGAGCCGTGACCGTTTACCTCGTGCTCATGGTCCGGTGCGTTCTCGACATGTTGCGCCACGACGCGCACGGCGTGCTTCTCACTTTTGCTTTCCTGGCTTTGATACCGGTCCCCCCCACCCTCGTCATGGGAGTCATGATTCTCATCATCTGGCACTTCCACAAGAAGGACCTTCTCGCGGGGGAAAAGCGCGCACGATAGGAGAATCAGAGCGGCTGTCTGAGGCCGCTTCCTTCCGAGGGCGTGTACGTTACGCCGGACCAGTCCAATGAAACGGAATGTGCTTGCTCGACTGCCCTGCCCAATCCCAATCGAATCCGAACGCATCGACCTTGTTGTCCCTGGCCTTGCCCCATGTGGCAACGCCGTCGGTGGGACCGACCTCGGAGCCGGGCGGGTTCACGAGCTGCACTCGCTTCTTCGGGTCCGCCGTGGGTCCGGTCAGCGCCTCCGCATAAGCGGTCACCTTGCCGGGGATCGCGGCGCTCCAGTGCGCGCGTGATCGTCGGCCACCCTCGAACGAGATTGGAACGTACTCGATGCCGCGGACCTCGCCGACGGACTGAGCAAACGCGCCCATGAAGCCCCCGGCCTGACCGGAAAAGATCGCCTGGATCGCTTGCCGCTGGGTCTCGTCCGCGCGCTCGTCGATGAAGAGACCGAGGGAAAGCTTGGCTTCCCCGGCCCAGAGATTTCCATCGAACGCCCCCAAAGCAATCACGTTCAGCCCGTCGAGCTTCGTGTTGCCATAAGAGCCTTCGCGCACGTGATAGGCGAGAACGCCCTCACGATGATTGTTCGTGGGAGCCTGAGCGAACTCGCATGGACAGGCGATGTTTCAGCTGCAAACGTCGAACCAATCCCCTTCGAGCGACCATTTGGGAATGTCGGCCATCCTCCACCTCCTTCGACGCATCGACTCTTACCACGTTCTCGTCGCCGTGAAAACCTGGACTTGTTGCCGTGTCGAGAGGTCGGCTAACATCGGCTCATCTTCGTTTCCGCCATGCGCAGCCCATCGACTTTCGAAGCTGTCCTTCACCGGGACCGCCTCGTCGTCACCGTAGGACTAGCAGGCATCACAGCTCTTTCGTGGTTCTACACGCTCTATCTCGCCCGGAGCATGCCGGACACCATCACCGGCGTCGAGCTCGCCCTGCCTCAAATGCACGTCTGGGAGGCCGCGTACCTGCCGATGATTTTCGTCATGTGGGCGGTGATGATGACGGCCATGATGGTCCCTTCGGCAAGCCCGCTCGTTCTTCTTTTCGCGAGGCTGAACCGCACACGTCACGAGGAGAAGGACCCATTGCTTCCGACGGCTGCTTTCGTGGCGGGATACGTCCTCGTGTGGACTGCGTACAGCGCTACCGCCGCCCTGACGCAATGGGGGCTCCATCGTGCCGCGCTCCTCTCACCGTCAGCGGTCAGCGCCAGCCCGATCTTCGGAGGAGTGCTTCTCCTGGCCGCCGGGATCTTTCAGTGGACCCCGCTGAAACAGGCCTGCCTCACCCAATGCCGTTCGCCTCTCGGCTTTCTGATGAGCGAGTGGAGAGCGGGCGAACGAGGCGCCTTGATCATGGGAATCAAGCACGGTTGGTACTGCGTCGGGTGCTGCTGGGTTCTGATGGCCCTCCTCTTCGTGGCCGGCGTGATGAACCTTCTGTGGATGGCCGCGATCACCGCCTTCGTGCTCGCCGAGAAGCTTCTTCCAAGAGGAGAGGTCGTGGGGCTGCTGGGCGGGGTCCTTATGGTCGTCGCAGGGATTCTACTTCTCGCTCGGGGTTAACCATCATCGAGTCCAACCTCCTCGAGCGACTCTGCGACGAGCACGCGATCGAGATACTGATCCAGCTCTTCGCCCGACTGGATCGCATCGAGGCGCGCCTCGGCCTCATTCGGAAGCGGGCCGAACTTCGCCGTGAGCTGGCGTTTCAGCGTCTCGCGTTTGCCCCGAACCGCGCCTTCCAGCAAGAGCTCATCGCCCCACGTTAGCTCCGTGTCCTGCACTTTCGCGTACTCCTTTCTCGCGAGGATCTTCCCGAACTGTTGACGCTGACGTCTACCCAGTCGGAAGTACGTCTCGATCACATTCACCAGCAAGTACTGCCGCGCTTGGTCGAGCTCGCTCTCGACAACGCATTTCAGCATTCGCGCCCGTAGATCGAGACTCTCCGTCGCCCGCCCTCGGCGCATCAGCGCGGAAAGTGCCGCGCTCAACGGGCTCGTTTCAACATACTCCTGGGCGACGCGCCGTGCCAGTCCGACAATGGCGTATCGGAACCGCACGAGCTCGCGCCCAAAGAGCTTCTCGCTGTATTCGGCGACCTCCCCGGACGGTCCGCCCCTCAGATACATCACAATTGGAAAGACCGGCGTCGCATACCGCAACCGAAGCATCGAGTAGTACTGGAACATTCGCTCCGGAACATCGCCCTCACCCCTAGCCTGCACCTCGACATGCACGAGCACGATTTCGGGCGCACCCGCGCGGGTCTTGAGCTCGGCGACGACATCGGCTTCCCGGCGCCGACCTTCAGGAAAATCCGTAAAGAACTCCTTGTCCAGAAGACGCTGCGTTGCGAAGTCCAGCCGGGCGGCAACGTCCGGAAAGAACAGCTCCAGGAATTCCCGCAGGAAGCTCTCGAGAACAGCCTTGAATAGCCGATCGTGCCCCATCCGACTCTCGATCCCGAGAGACGAAACCGCGACGCTGACGCCTCCTCCACGGCAGCGCCAGAGTCGAAAAAGAAGCCCCTGCTGAAACCCGTGGGATCTTGCGGAGTATAGGGTGTATGAGCGACGTCAGCCGCTCCGCGGGAATCCCGGCGGAAGCGAGCCTGCCCGAAATCCCGACCGAGAAACAACTTCTGCTACGACACCGGAATGGCGACCCCGATGCGTTTCGAGCTTTCGTCGCTCGTTACCAGACTCCCGTCTACGCCTTCATCCGCCGATCTGGCGTGCCCGAGGCCGATCACGAAGACGTCTTCCAGGATACGTTCATCCGAATTCATCGGGCCGCACACAGATATCAGCCGAGCGGCCGCTGAGTCCGTGGGTGTTCACCATCGTGGTGAATACGGTTCGGAGCTATTTCCGACAACGCCAGCGTCGGGGATTCGTCCGCGATGCGCAGGTCGAACGTCTCGCGAGTCCCGATCCCTCCGCGGAGTCACAGGTCGAAGCCCAACAGACCCTGGAGCGGCTCGAGCGTGAGATTTGCGAGCTGCCCTCCACCCACCGAGAGGCCTTGCTATTGGCGGTCGTACAGAACCTGTCGATGCACGAGATCGCCGAGGTACTGGAAGTGCCCGTCGGCACCGTCAAGACGTGGCTTCGGCGCGCCCGAGCGCGTTTGATGAAACGTCTAAAGGAGCATCTATGAGCGCTTGTCCCGAAATCCGCGATCATCTTCTGACTTTCGGAAATCGAGACGCCGTCCACGTATTTCAGCACGTGGCGAACTGCGAGCCCTGCGAGGGGCTTGCGACTCGTGTTTTGAAGCTGGAAGCTCAACTACGCTCGCTCGTCGAACTCCCGGTGCCTGACGGATGGGTCGAGCGGCTTTGCGCGCGCCGCGAGTTGGCGAACTCTTCCGTCGCCGCCGAGCGAAAAGAAGAAAGGCCCTTCGGATTCGGGCAAAACGTCGAGCACCCTGGGCTCTGGTCGGCACGCGGGGTGTCTTTGTCGGTCCACGCCGCTTGTCTCCTGATCGGTCTCGCGCTGTCGATGCAGAACGACGTCGGCTCCCCGTCCGTGCCGTCACCCTCAATCAGGATCCGATTCTATGAGCCCGGCGCCTCCGGACCCGGTGGAGGTGGTGGTGGCGGTGGAACGCGTGGTCCCTCACCGGCAGCTCCTGCCCCGATCGAGCAAGAGTTCTCCGAAGCCGGATCGGGACCTCTGGCGCCCCGCGCCGTTCCAGCTCTGGAGCTCGATGCTCTGTCCACCCCAGAGCTTCCCGAGGAAGTCACTTCCCTCCTCGACGCACCTTTCTCCCCCGACGCAATCCAGTTGCCAGGGCTGTCTTCGGACGTTCCCGGAGGACCACGCGCCGACTCGCAGAGTGCGGGAACTGGAAGTGGAATCGGGGGCGGTGACGGCAGAGGCGTAGGCACCGGCGAAGGACGGGGGGTTGGCCCAGGCAGGGGCGGCGGGTTCGGCGGTGGCGACTACCGGCCTGGCTCGTGGGACATCGATCCCGTCCTCATCCACGGCCTGGAGCCGGCGTACCCCGTCCAGGCGCTCGAACGTCGTATCGAAGGCGAGGTCTTGCTCCAGATCCGGGTGCGCGTGGACGGCGCAACCGAAGTCCTGCGGGTATTGAAGGCGCTTCCTTACTGCGTCGAAGCGGCAACCGAGGCAGCGACACGCTATCGCTGGAAGCCGGCATTGAAAGCCGGAAAGCCCGTCGAGGCGATCGGAGTTCTGACCGTGCGTTTCGAGCTCGTCCCGCAACGGTAGACTCAGAAAGCCATCGAGGTCGCGCAATGGGTCCGATTCGATGTAGTGTCGAGTCCGACCCGTGACCTACACAATGCGAAGCTCGGCCTGGTTGTTCGGTTGCCTGATGGGCTCCGGCGTCCATTGCACCGCCGAGGGCGTGCGGCCCATCACCGATGCCGATACCGTTCTGGCCATCTACACGAAGGATTTCGGACTCCAATCGCCGGGAACGACGCAGTTGGTCGTCGCTGCCTGGGGTGACGGACGCATCGTATGGTCTGACGATCCGCTCGAAGGTGGCCCCCCGTATCGCACAGCCGCAATTCCGTCCGCGGAGTTGGAGACGCTCCTCGTGCGGCTCGATGAAGACGGTATTTTCGATATCGAGGAGCTCGCCCGTCCGCAGCTCGGCCCCGATTCGCCGTTCACCAGCATCCTTCTGAAGCACAGAGAGAAACGACTCGAGCTCCGGTCCTGGCACGAGCTTCACGAAGCCGGGCGCGCAGGGATCGCAACGGGCCGCGGCATCGTGGCTCGTGAGGGCCGCCCTCGTCTCGACGTTCTCCGCTCGGACACTCCAGAGTACCTGTTCTTCCGCCTCGTCTGGGCCGAGCTTCGAGCGCGGGCGTCGTCGCTCATCCCGAAAAGCGGCGACATTGTGGACGGCGACGTCGTGATCGAATCGGGTGCCCTGTCTTGGGAGGAACGAGAGTAAGCCTTTTTCGTCGGAAGGAGGCCGCTTGGAGGCAGAAGCTCGCGACCTTCATCTGGATCGGTCCGAACTTCGCCGTGAGCTGGCGTTTGAGCGTCTCGCAGCTGACGTCTACACAGGCGGAAGTACGTCTCGATCACGTTGCCGAGCAAATACTGCCGCGCTTCGTCCATTTCGCTCTCGACGACTCCTTTGAGCATGGACGCCCGTTGCTCGAGAGCATCCGACGACCTGCCCCGGCGCATGAGCGCAGAAAGCGCTGCGCCCAGCGGGCTCGATTCAACATACTCCCGAGCGACCCGCCGTGCCATCCAACAACGGCATATCGGAACTGGAGCACCTCCCGTCCAAACAGCTTCTCGCATGCTCCTCGACCTCAAAAGGACGGCGAGCCTCCAGGACGAGGAGATATAATTTACCCATGAACTGGCAAGAGCGAATCGTGGTGAGCGCGTCAGTGCGAAGCGGCAAGCCTTGCGTGAAGGAGACGAGGATCACGGTCTATGACGTGCTGGAATATCTCGCTGGTGGGATGAGCGAGGACCAGATTCTGAGCGATTTTCCGGCTCTAAAGCGTGAGGATATTCGGGCATGCCTCGCCCTTGCGGCCGCGCGTGAGCGGCGGCTCGCCAATTCAGTGGCGTGAAGCTGCTCTTCGATCGAAAACGTGAGCCCCCGACTCGTGCCCGCTCTCTCTGAAAAGTTTCCCGGTAGCATTCACGTCAGCACGGCCGGATTGCGTGGTGCCGGCGACCAACAGATCTGGGACTATGCACGCAAGGAGGGCTTCGCGATCGTTTCGAAGGACACTGATTTTCGTGAACGCAGCTACGTTGAGGGAGCGCCGCCGAAGATCGTTTGGCTCGACGTTGGTAATGCGGGCACGGAAGCTATCGGGGAGCTACTGCAGAAGGAGCGCGAGCGGATCGAACGTTTTGCGGCATCGGACGAATCCTCCTTCCTGATTCTGTCGCTCGGGTCAAAGGCGGTCTAACTTCGATCGATCGGCGACCCAAGAAGCAGGTTGTTCCTACCGCGGAACAAACCCGATAGAGCCCGATTTCTCGGCCGAGATCTTGGTGCGGGACGACGAACCAGTCGAGAACCAAATGGGGAATTGGATTCAGCCCTCGAGAACGAGCTCCGCGAGCGACGATGCCGTGAGCACGCGATCGAGATAACGGTCCAGCTCTTCCGCGGAGTCGAATGCGTCGATGCGTGACTCAAGAGCGCTCGGAAGCGGGCCAAATTTCGCCGTCAGCAGGCGTTTGAGCGTCTCACGCTTGCCTCGGACCATTCCCTTCAATTCGAGTTTGTCACCCCATGTCAGCTCCGTATCCTGCACTTCCCGATACTCCTCTCTCGAGACCAACCGCCGGAATCGCCGCCGCTCCGCCGCCGACAGCGAAAAGAAGGTCTCGATCACGTTCACGAGCGGAATCTTGAACGCTTCGTCGAGCTCGCTCGCCACGACACGCTGTAGCATCTTGACCCGCAAGTCCAAATCCGTGGGGGAGCGACGCCTCTGCATCAGCGCGGCCAGCCCAGCCCCCAGCGGGCCTTTCTCAAGATACTCCCAACCGGATAGCCTCGCCAGTGCGACCGTCGCGTACCGAAAGCGCAGCACTTCGCGATTGAACAATTTCTGCACGAATTCCGAGGTCGTGATTCCCTTTCGAGGGCCTTTCCTGAGGATCAGCGCGATGGGAAACACCGGAGCATCGAAAAACAACCAGAGCAGCGCGTAATATTCGAACATGCGCCTTCGAAAATCGCCCTTCGCCTCGGTTTGAACCTCCACGTGGACGACGATAATCTCGCGTTCGCCCTCCATGGTTGGAATCTGAGCAACGACGTCCGGCTCACGCGGGGTCCCGTCGGGAAAGCCCTTGAAGAGCTCTCGATCGAAGAACTGCACCGAGCGGAAATCGAGCCGACCCGCGACGTCCGGAAAGAACAGGCTCACCTGCCCGGAAACCGCCACGCTATTGCGATTCAGGCTGACCGAAGGTGCCTGGGCGAGGGCTTCGGAGTAGGCGAATCGAACGACGGTAGAGAGCGCGACTTCCGTTGCGTTGGGAGCCGGGAAGGTGCTCACGATGATGAGGGGAGTGCCGTCGGCGGTGGTAAACGACGAGACGATTTCTTCCGTGAGGCTGCGACCGACGAGGTCCTGTACGCCTTTCGTGACCTTCAGCTTGACTTGCTGGAAGTCTGGGAACGGGTTGCTCGGCGTGAACGTGGCGATGGTGCCATCCGGGCCGAGCGACCAGTTGCCGGGGACCGCGTTCGGGCCCGCACTCACAATGAGGTTGGTCGCGTTTACCGTGCTGGCCTGATGGGCTCCGAGAAAGTCACCACGATGAGCTCACCGAGCGAGACCATCGACGCGCCGTCGACGGGCGAAACGGAGATGACCTCGGGTGGGAATTCGTCGAGGATGATATCTCCGAGATCGACGCCGGCGAGCGATTGCAGGTCGACCGAAACCATTTGTTGCCTCTTCCTCCAGCCGAAAGACCACGCGCACCATGCCCCGTTCGATCGATCTTCATGACGGCTTCTTCAGTACGCGGCAGGGTTCTGACGAGGTAAATCGCTTCCGAGAGCACGGCCTCGCATGTCAGAAGCGGCGAATGAAGCCTGGTCATTGTATCGACCGCCCACTGATGGTAGCGGTCGCGTCGAGAGAGGAGGACAACCAGAGGTCCTTCATCGCACAGCCGTCAGCGGCCGTAGCCGCGAATGTGCCACCGGTCAAAAGACGAAGTCGGCGCCTCGCGGAGATGGGGCTTCCGGAGCGCACTACAGCCACACATCTCGTGAGGAGTCCGGTTCCCTCTCAGAACCCCACTCTCACCGCCAGCTGCACCTCCCGGCCGGGGAAGAAGTTGATCGGTTGCTGGAAGTTCGCCGAGTCGAAAAGACCGATCACCTGGGCGGCGTTGTTTCTGTTCGTCATATTGAAAAACTCTCCAATAACTGCGACCCGGCCCTGTCCGCCGAAACGAAACGCCTTCTCCACCCGGAGGTCCCACTGAAAGAACGTGGGCAGTGAGAACGCGCCGCGGCCCTCGGTCCGCGTATCGAAGAAATCGTTGAACCCGTCTCCGTCGTAATCGCCGACTCCGTCCGCGGTAAACGGACGGCCGCTGCGCCAGGTAACGACGCTGCTCACCGTGAAGTCATGGGGGAACACGTAACCACCGCTGCCCACAAATACGTGCGGAATGGCCCGCGTGCTTCGGCCGTAGTCGAATTGTGGATTGTTGGCGTCGGTGAACGAGTTGCGGGGCAACACGGTCTCGGTGGTGACGTTGTCTTTGGCGTCCGAGTAAGTGTAGGAAGCCTTGAAAAAATAATTGTCGCTGAGGCGCTTCGTGACCCCGAGCACCACTCCACGGTAGCGGATGATGCCGTCGTAGCCCAGTTGCTGGAAGGCCTGGCCATCCTGTGCGCCGTCCTTGGCGTAAGTCACCCCCCTCAATCCCTGCTCGTTGGTGGGGTCGTCGTAAAGATTGACCAGACGCCGGGCCAGGATGTTGTCGGTGTTGCGAAAGATGTACTCGAACTGGAATGCGGTATTGCTGACCAACTCGCGCTCGAACCCGATGCTAAAGGCCTTGGTGAAGGGAGTGCGGATCGGCTCCTGGACGCCTTGGAAGAAGCCAACGGCGCCGGTTGGGTCGAGTCCCGGAAAGGCTTCGAACGTGATGGCTTGGCCGCCTATGAGCGGAGTGGCGAATGGGGTGAAGATGAAATTAGCTCCAGGGAAAGCGCCGTTCAACCTGGCCAGGGCTTCCTCCGGAGTCAGTCCCGAGAGTGCCGTTATGTTGCTCCGATTGACGGTAGGCGGGATGGCTCCGTTGGCGACGGGAATCCCCAGCAGATCGTAGAGGGCCAGAGGGTTACCCGACAGCGCGGCCGCCAAATCACGCAACCCCTTGTATGCGCCGTTGCCGTTCACCATGAAGAGAAACATCAAGATATCGTTAGAAATCAGGTCGAATGTGGCCGGATTGGCGAAGACTTCTTGGGGCGTGAGTTGATCGTAGTTTTCATACCCAGGCCCCATCGCGAGCCCCCAGGTGTAGCCGAGCTTGGCCATGAACGCATCCCCGCCCCGTCCATTGTTGACCCCTCCGAACTCGGGCACCTGCTGTACGGATCCGAGAACGTTCTTGTCGTAGTAGATACCCGCGCTGCCCCGAACGACCGTCTTGCCGTCTTTGAACGGATCCCAAGCGAACCCCACGCGCGGGGAGAAGTTACTCTTATCGTCGCCGAAAAGACTCTCCCAGTCGTACCGAAGCCCCGCGTCGAGTGTGAAGGTGTCGGAGATGTTCCAGGAATCTTGAGCGAAGATACCCCAGATATTGTTCGCCATGTCGAGCTGCTGGCGGCCCAGGCCTCCCGTCTCGAGGTTGGAATTGAGGTTTCTGAATCCCTCGATCTCGAAGCCGCCCTGACCCAGGTACGGAATGATGGAGCCCGATGAAATCAGCTGCGCCTGGGTGAAGCCGATGTTGAACGGATTGAGGAAGAAACCCTCGAGGTCTTGATTCTTGTACCCACCTCCGACTTTGAAAGTATGTTCACCGGTCAAATGAGTGAACACCTCGACGAACTCGATCTGGCGATCCCGCCTGCTCCCGATGGCATCGAGCTCGCGCGAGCTCAGGCTGGTTTGAAACTGTCCTTCCACCGTGAACAGGCGAACGTTGGGAAGGGTGACGTCATTGTCCGAGATGCGGTTGACGTTCTTTTCAACGTCCAGGTTCAAGAAACGGAATCGCGAATCGAGAGTCGACGCATCCGAGAAAATATGTGTATCGTTGGCGCTTACGCTGTAAGACCTCGGCTTTTCCTGGTCGGCCCCGCTGGGAAGCAGCGGGTCGTTCTCATCACCTCGAGGCGTCCCGGCGAGGAGATTCCCACCGAAGCTGTCTCGTCGATCGATGTTCGCCTGAATATTCAGAGTATGGAACGGGTTGATGTTGATGGTGACCTTCCCGAAGTGGGAGTTCAGATCGCCTTGGGTCGTGGTCGCAAAGTTCTCGGGGGAAGGCGCTCCGTTTTCGCGACCCACAGTCGTGAAATATCCGGAACGCACCGTCTCCGAGATGAGCGTTTCGGTGTTGCCGAAATTCGTTCCTCGCTCCTCGTCGACCAACTCGAAGGCGTAGAAAAAGAACACGCGATCTTCTTTGATCGGACCGCCTATCGTGGCCCCAACGTTATCGCGAGAGAGCTCCGGAGGGTCTTGTCCCTCGACGTTGGAAGAGTCGAGTGCGTCGCGACGGAGATAATAAAAGCCGTCACCTGTGAAAACGTTGGACCCTGAGCGGGTGATGATGTTCATCGCGCCGGCGTTGCCGCGGCCAAATTCAGGCATGTACCCAGTCAGGTTGAGCTCGAACTCCTGGATGGCATCCTGATTGAAGTGCTGGGCGAAATCTCCGGTGAACGAGTCGCTGTTCTCGACACCATCGGTGAGAAACTTCGTAGCCGACGTTCGCTCGCCGAACACGCTGATGTCCTGTTGCCCGGGGTCGAGCGTGACGGCCGGCCCCAGAGCCGCGAGGTCGGTGAACTGGCGCCCGTTGACCGGAATGTTGGCGATGATCGCCTCGTCCACGATGAACCGGACGTCGGGCTTGGTCGTCTCGACGGGCCCGGCTTGTGCCATCACCGTCACTGACTCTTCCACCCCCGCCAAATCCAGAGTGGCGTTAATCTCAGCGTCCTGGCGAATCGTGAGCTCGATGCCCCGCAGGAGTTGCGTCTGGAAACCCTGAAGCTGGAAAGTGATGTCATAGGTCCCGGCGGGAAGCTGCGAGAGGACGTAGGTGCCCTCGGCTCCGGTCACCGTGGATGCATCGCGGACGCCCAGTGCGGGACTCACCGCGGTAACCGTCACTCCGGGAAGAACGGCTCCCTGAGTGTCTCTGACTGTCCCCCGTACCGTGGCGGTGATGGTCTGGGGTCGAGCGGGCGTAGCAAGAAACCCGATGCATACGAGCGCGAGAAGAATCATTTTCATTGCGTGATGGATGGGCGAATTCTGGAGCATAAGGCCTCTCGTTTTTGGAACTATCAGGATTACGTGTCATTGCGGCGGCCTCGCCGTTCGACGAAAGTCACCGTTTAACCTCGTGAAGTGCCGGCGAAATGGCTACCGAGTTAACGATCGTATATGGTATATCCAGCGCGGACGTCAAGCGTCAGCGTTAGCCGCGCGATCCGCAGGTGTACGTTCAAGGAGGAAACACATGCTATCTCGACGGCGTTTCATCGAGCTCAGCGCGGCGTCTGCAGGCGCCCTCGCTCTAAGGGGCCTCGCCAGCGCCCAGGAGGAACGCACTCCGGTCATCGATATGCATGTGCACTTCCTGCGAAAGGTGGCGTCGCCGCCGCTCTATGCTCCCGGCCTCAAGGACAATCCTCTGGTCAGCCACTGGACGTGGCATGAGCACAACGGGGACTTGCTTGTCCAGGAGATGAACGTCGCCGGTGTAGACAAGGCCCTACTCAAGACCTTCAACGCAGAAGACATCGCGTATCCACTGAAAATGGAATTCGGGGCCGAGCCGTGGCAGTTCGAATCGAGCGAAGGCTACATGCTCGAGTACCGCGACAAGTATCCCGACCGATTCTTCTGGGCTGCTACGGTCAATCCCACCCTGGAGGACTTCCAGGAACGATGGATGGGGAAGTTCGCCCGTAACCTGCAGGGCATCGTGTTGTTCCCTGGTCTGCAGGATCACGCCCTCGACCACCCCAACATCACCTGGCTGCTGGACGAGTGCGAGAAGAGAAGCCTCAGAGCCGTTCAGATGTCGTTCGAGAACGTCAACCGTTCGCACACCTCTGCGGACTACATTCGCCAGCTCCACGACATGATCGACGCGCACCCCACCCTCCATTTCAGCTTTCTGCACACCGGCTATCAGGTGCCGCACATGCTGGAGCGGGAGCCCACGCTCCAGCTGATCAACCATTTCAACGAGAAGAACGGAAACGTCTGGGCCCAAACCGGAAACTACTACCTTGACACCAGGTACCCTTTTCCGAATCAACTAGAGGGAACGAAAGATCTTTTCGATAACATCGGGTCCGAGCGAGTGATCTGGGCGACCGACTGGCCGTGGATCGAGAACATCGGAAAGTACTATCAGTTCGTTCAGTCGGTACGAGAGAACTGCACCTATATGACGAAGGAACAGATGGCCAAGTATCTGGGCGGAAACGCTCTCGATTTTCTGGCCCTCTCCACATCGTAGCTGCATCCAAGGAGTGAATCCGATGAGAGCTACCCTCGTGATCGCCTTGACGGCCGGATTGTTCGCTCGTGCCATCGCCTCGGCTCAGGTCCCGGACCGCCCCCCCGTATGGGAGTGGTCTTTCGATGAGATCAAGGCCGAAGCCATGAAGGCGCGGGCCGGACGGGACCTCACGCCTCGCGAGTGGCCCGGTGGAGCGCGAGTCGCCGTTCTGTTGTCCTTCGACCTCGACAACGAGAGCGAAAGCTTCATCACGGGCGACACCTCGATATTTGGTTTGACCTTCCATGAGTTCGGCGCCCGGCGCGGGTTGAGCCGGATCCTTTCCGTGCTCGACAAGGAAGAAGTGCCCGCCACTTTCTTCGTTCCCGCGGTGAGCGCGATGCTGGCACCGGAGATGATTCCGGCGATACAGCACTCGGGACGTCACGAAATCGCCGTCCACGGTTGGATCCACGAGTACAACTCGAAGCTCCCGCCCGAACGACAGCGTGAGCTGGTTTCCCGAGCCATCGAGTATCTGGAAGAACACACGGGAAAGCGGCCGGTAGGACACCGAGCACCCTGGGGAGATGTCAGCGACGACACCGTGAAGATCCTGCAAGATCTAGGTCTCCTCTACGACACGTCCATGTTCTCTGATGACCGGCCCTACGAGATCCTGCGCAACGGTGAACCGACGGGTATCGTCGAGCTACCGATCAACCTGATCCTGGAGGACTCGGTCCTCAACGTGGCCAACGAGTTCTCCGCTGGCATCGTTAATCCTCGAGACGCTCTGCAAACCTGGATCGACGAATTCGATCGCGCTCATCAGGAAAGAACCTTCTTTCTGCTCGTGGCACATCCTCATATCATCGGACTCCGATCGCGCATTATGGTCGTGGAGAAACTCATAGAGCACATGAAGGCGAAGGGAGATGTGTGGTTCGCCACGCACCAACAAGCCGCGGAGTATGTGAAGATGCGAGCGTCGTCGAGTCAATGAGCGCGGAGCGAAGCGTGCCCTAGCGAGAGCGGGGCCGACGACGATTTCGGTTCCCCCTCTCGGCGAGGTCGGAATGCCGACCGGAGCCGGTCCAAAATCACTCGCCGCACTGGTCATTCTCCTTGCTGTGGGCGGCTGTAAAACGGAGTCTGTCCAACAACACGATCTCGAGCCCATCGAAAAGATCACGTTGGGCACATTCACCAAGAATCAGTACCCGCTCCGGTACGAAGAGGCAATCCTGATCGCGGAGAGCTGGAGGCAGCTCGGGCTTGACGTTCAGATCGAGCCGGTGAATTTCCCCAATCCGGTCGTAGAGCGGCTCTTTCTCACCCGCGACTTCGACGCCTTCCTGGTGTATTTCACGCCTCAATTGGAGCGGTTGGAGCCTGATTTTTTTACCTACAACACGTTTCATTCGGCGAACGCCGAGGCCGGGGGTTGGAATCTGTCGGGCTTCGAGAGCGAGCCTTTCGACCGGCTGGCCGAAACGCAGCGACGGGAATATTCCGCCGAGCGAAGGAAAGAGCTCGTGCTCCAATGCCAGGAAGCACTCTACAGTGCCAATCCATGGATCGTCACCGTCAACCAGGACGAGCTTCAGGCCTATAACAAGAAACGGTTCAGGGACCCTGTTCTTCCGCGGAGCGGGGGATTCAAGGATCCCTCTGCGTTCTTTACCATACAGCCGACCGGAGACCGGAGCGTCGTCCGGTTGGCGGTGGAGTGGTCGGGTCTGAAGACGGTCAATCCTCTGCTCGCGTCGGAAAGCACCCAGGTCCGCATGCTTCATTTCGTCTACGACACTCTGGTTCGACTCGGAGCGGACACCCAGCCTCGTCTATGGGCCGCAACGGCGATCACCCCGATCGATGAAGTGACCTTCGATGTCACCCTCAGGGACGACATGTATTTTCACGACGGACAATTGGTCACCGCCGAGGATGTCGCCTTCACGTTCGGCTTTCTCGCTGAGTATGGGGCGATCTATTTTCGGGCTGCCATCGACCCGATCGAGCGAACGGAAGTCGTCGAGACCCGCAAGGTCAGGTTTCACTTGCGGCACCCCTACGCGCCTTTCGTCGGCTACACCCTCGCTCTCGTCCCCATCCTTCCTCGTCATATCTGGTCGCGGATCGACGAGCCGGTCAGCAGCGCCAACGTCCCGCCGATCGGGAGCGGACCTTTCAAGTTCGGCCATTGGAAAGAGACGCAGGAGATCCTTTTGGAGCGGTTCGACGGCCATTTCCAGCCGGCTCGTGTGGACGGCGTTTTGGTGATCTTCTTCGGCACCCGTGAGGCCGCCTTCACCGCACTCAGACGAGGCGACGCCGACGTCGTCGACATCCTGATGCCCCACCAGTTAGCGGAGCTGAACGAGCTCGACCATATCCAGACCGTCCGCCTTCCCAGCCATGCGGTGGACGCGGTGGTTTTCAATCTGAGACGGCGACCCTTCTCCGACGCCCAGTTCCGCCTGGCCCTCGCCCACGCCACTCCCCGCCGGCAGATTCTCGACGAGCTGTTCTCAGGCTACGGGAGCCTCGGAGCGGCCTTGATAGCTCCGGCCAACGAGCCGTGGACCCATTCCGGATTGGAGCCGCACGTCTACGACTTGGAGAAAGCGCGTAAGACCCTTTCTGATGCGGGCTATCGTTGGGATGAACAGGGCCGGCTATGTTATGGCCCTCGGTTGGAGTAGCCTCGAGACGATCCGGAGAATGAGAAGATATCTCCTTAAGCGGTTCGCTCTCGCGGCAGCAACCGTGCTGTTTCTCGCCACCGCCATGTTCATCCTGTTCAGGATGCTTCCCGGCGATCCAACGATGACCGTGCTCAGCCCCGCCCTCCATCCCGACACGCAGCGTGAGCTACGGGGCCGATTCGCCCTGGACAAACCGCTTCCCGAGCAATACGTAACCTACATGGCCAACGTCCTGCGGCTGGACTTCGGCCTCTCCTTTCAACACGGCACAAGCGCGATCGCCATCATCGCCGAAAAGCTGCGGAACACGCTCGTCCTGATGGTGCCGTCGCTGCTGCTGGCCTATGCCGGCGGCGTGCTGCTGGGAGCCTATATAGCCTGGAAACGGGGGACCAGGACCGAGCTCTTCGTGACCACTGCCGCCATCGTTTTCCGATCGGGCCCGCTTTTCTGGGTGGCTCTTCTCTTCGTGCTGGTCTTCGCCATCCACCTGCCGGTGTTTCCCGCCGGACACATGCGGACTCCGGGCTCCGGCGCCGATGGAGTATGGGAGACTTTTGTCTCGCTCGATTTCTTGCACCATCTCATTCTTCCGATGCTGTGCATGGCCGTGTACTACGGATGCTACCCGCTCCTCATCATGAGGACGAGTATGCTCGAGGTTCTGGGCGAGGACTTCATCGACCTCTCGCGAGCCAAAGGTCTGTCCGAGCGGAGAGTGGTATTTGGTCATGCGCTGCGCGCATCGCTGCTTCCGATAGCGACGTCGATCTCTCTACTGGGCGCGTACGCGGCTGCGGGTAGCGTCCTGGTGGAGATGGTGTTCTCCTGGCCCGGCCTCGGACGGCTGATGGTGAGCTCGGTCGTCGATTCGGACTATCCCGTTGCCCAGGGAGCGTTTCTGCTGATCGGCGTATTGGTAGTTGCGGGCAACTTGACTGCCGATCTGCTCTATGGCGTTCTCGACCCGAGGATCCGCTATCGATGAGCGTGGGCACGAGTGGCGAGAAACGGGAGGGAGCCTCCCGCTTCGGGATCTCCGTAGCGGTGAAAAGCTTTTTCGTGCACAACACGACGGCCGCTACCGGAGTGGTCATCATCATCGCTTTCGCGTCGATCGGCGTGCTCGCACCCGTGATCGCTCCGTTCCGCCCCCTGGAGCGGCACTACAACGCCGACGCGGAGCTGCGGCAACTGGAGCGACCTTCTTCCTCACACTGGCTCGGCACGACGCTCCACGGAAGAGACGTTTTCAGCCAGCTCGTGGTCGGAACGCGAATGGCACTTCTCGTAGGGTTGCTCACCGCTTTTTTCGTGGCTCTCATTGGCGTGAACGTCGGACTCGTCGCAGGCTATTACGGCGGTGGTGTGGACAACGTCTTGATGAGGCTCACCGATATCGTCGCCAGCGTCCCGATTCTCCCGTTCGCCATCGTTGGTCTCTCGATATTGAGCCGTAGCGTCTGGTGGACCATCATCGTCATGTCCATCCTGTATTGGACGACCACCGCGCGCGTTGTCCGAGCGCAGGTCCTGACTCTGCGCGAGCGGCCCTTCGTCGATGCGGCGCGTATCTCCGGAACGCGCGACATCCGGCTCCTCTACAAGCACATCGCGCCCAACGTACTTCCCCAGGCCCTGGTTCACGGCGCTTTTTCGGTCAGCTGGGCTATCACCACCGAAGCTAGCCTCGCATTTCTCGGCTTCGGTGATCCCTTCGCAATGAGCTGGGGGTCGATGATCTACGACGTTTTCACGTCCATGGTCATTCACCGCGCCTGGTGGTGGTTCCTGCCTCCCGGGATCTGCATCATGCTCCTCGTGATGTCCTTCTACTTTCTCGGACGGGCCTTCGAGGAGAGGGCCGACCCTCGCTTGCGAACGGTGTGATGCGGTGAGCCTGCTGGAAGTCGTCGAGCTGACTGCTGGGTACCACACCGAAGAAGGCTTTGCCCGCGCGGTCCATAACGTCTCTTTCTCGATTGAGCCGGGAGAGAATCTTGGCATCGTCGGGGAATCCGGTTGTGGGAAGTCGAGCTTGACCCGGGCAATCATCAGAGTCTTCCCTCGAACCTTTAGCATCGAACGAGGACGCGTGCGATTGCTGGACCGCGATCTGACCGGGTTGAGCGAGGCCGAGATGCGGCGGGTGCGATGGAAGAAGGTCTCTTATATTCCTCAGAGCGCCATGAACGCACTCAATCCCGTTTATACCGTCGGCCAGCAGATCGCCGAACCCATCCAGGAGCATGAGTCGGTAAGTCGGCGCGAAGCCAGGCGAAGGGTCAAGGAGGTGCTCGAATGGGTGGGCATCGATCCAGAGCGCATCGATCAGTATCCGCACCAATTCAGCGGTGGCATGCGCCAACGAGTGAGTATCGCCTCGGCGCTTTCGCTCGAGCCCGATCTGATTATCGCCGATGAGCCGACGACGGCACTCGACGTGATCGTGCAGGCGCATATCTTTCAGAAACTCCGAGAGATGCAGACTCGCACCGGAGCCTCGCTGCTGCTCGTAACGCATGATATCTCTCTGGTGGCCGAGAACTGCGCGCGAGTCGCCGTGATGTATGCGGGTTGCATCGTCGAGTACGGTCATGCCACCCAGGTTCTCGTGGACCCCTGCCATCCGTACACGATGGGACTGAGACATGCGTTCCCCAGCGTGGATCGCTCGGACGAGCTGGAGCTGGTCTCGATCCACGGGGCGCCGCCCTCGCTGGTCGAACCGGCTCCCGGATGCCAGTTCGCCAACCGATGTCCCTTCGCCACCGAAGTCTGCGCTCGGGAGACTCCGACTCTCGATGAAGTCGAGCCAGGCCACTTCGCCGCCTGCCATCACTCGGCGGACGACGACCAGATGCGGGAGCAAGCTTCGCACCGACGGACGTGGGAGTACTTCGGATGAGCCCGCTCGAAGCTTCCTCCGGCGCCCCGATCCTCAGCGTTAGAAGTCTGATCAAACGATATTCCAGTCGGACCGAACTCGGCGGGCTCCTGTCTCGGACTCCCGATAAGATTGTCACTGCAGTCGATGGAGTGAGCTTCGAGATTGGTGAAGGAGAGAGGCTCGGTCTGGTGGGCGAGAGCGGAAGCGGCAAGACGACGATTGGCCGCCTCCTGCTGCGATTGGAGACCGCGGATGGCGGGGATATCCTCGTTCGCGGCAGGGAGATCTCCGGTCTTCGCGGAAAGGATGCACGAGCGTTCTACCGCGACGTCCAGATGGTGTTCCAAGATCCCTATGGCTCGCTCAACCCGCGATTCAAGGTGCAGGACACGTTGATGGACCCGGTCATCGTGCAGAGGTTGGCGCCCCGCCGCGGAGGAGCGGATAGGGCCGCCTGGGCCTTGGAGCGTGCGGGCCTGTCCCCTCCAGAGGAGTTCTTTCACAAGTACCCGCATGAGCTGAGCGGGGGTCAACGTCAGCGAGTGGCCATCGCGCGGGCCCTGGTCATGAATCCAAGAGTCTTGGTGGCGGACGAGCCCGTTTCGATGCTCGACGTCTCCATCAAAGCGGGGATCTTGAATCTGCTCAAGAAACTGTCCGACGAGGACGGCGTCGCCATCCTCTACATCTCCCACGACCTGTCCACGGTCAAGTATCTTTGCCACCGAACGGCGATCCTGTATCGGGGAAAGCTCGTGGAGGTGGGGCCGACCGGCGAGGTCATCGAGCGCCCCCGGC
Organism: Vicinamibacteria bacterium; assembly: GCA_035457705.1. Taxonomy (GTDB): domain Bacteria; phylum Acidobacteriota; class Vicinamibacteria; order Marinacidobacterales; family SMYC01; genus DASPGQ01. Next base: position 5,739 of record DATIBD010000040.1, on the reverse strand, counting down.
ACCCCTATTCACAGGCTCTGAAGGCAGCCGTCCCCAACCCCGACCCGCGAGCCCCGCGGAGACAGGTTGCCATGACGGGAAATCCCGGCGAGCGAGTCAAGGACCTGGGCTGTCGATTCCGTCACAGATGCCCCGACGCGATGGAGGTTTGCGCCCACGTCGAGCCCGCGTTGATAGAAGTCGGGCGAAACCACTTTGTCGCTTGCCATCTCCACGATCCGAACATTTGAGAGGAGACCGCGCATGAAAAAGGAAGACTTACTCGAGCACGTCGACGAGAACGAGGTCGTGGCTTTGGGGAAGGAAATCATCCGCATCCCTTCCTTCACAACGGAGGAGTCGAACGTCGCTCGATTTCTGGTGGAATTCATGGGTAATCATGGATTGGAGGCCGAGCTCCAGGAGCTCGAGCCGGGTCGATTCCAGGCCATTGGCCGCATTCGCGGGACCGGAGGCGGAAAGCGGCTCATGCTCAATGGCCACATCGACATCGACCCCATCCCGATGGGATGGCCCCGCTCCCCGTGGGACCCTTGGGTCGAGAACGGACGGCTGTGGGGCGGCGGTATCTTCAATATGAAAGCGGGGATCACATCGATGACCATGGCGGCTGTGGCGGTGAAACGGGCGGGAATTCCCCTGCGGGGCGATTTGGTGGTTGCGGCGGTCGCCGGGGAGCTACAGGCCGGCGTGGGAACGATTCATCTTCTTGACAGCGGGGAGATGCCCGATCTGGCCATCGTGACCGAGCCCTTCGGAGCGCACAACATCGTCACCAAGCATGCCGGTGCGTGCGAGATGGCCCTCCACACCTATGGCCGCACGCGACACATGAGCCTCAAGGAGGAGGGAGTCGACGCAATCAAGCAGATGATGAAACTCCTCGAGGCTCTCGACAAGTTGGAGTTCTCGGGCCCCCGGGACCCCGAGCTTCCCGGCCTTCCGCGGTTCAACGTGGGCTCGGTCATCGGGGGACACGGCAAAGAGCTAGAGCTCAGGGGCCCGTACTACGTCTCGGACTACTGTCGGGCCTTCATCGATGTTCGGTTCTGTCTGGGTATGACACCCGATGGGATCAAGAAAGACATCGAGCGCGAGATCGCACGGCTCTCCGCCGCCGACCCGGACTTCAAATGCGAGGTGGAGTTCCCGCCGGACCCGAGCTATGGGATCGCGACGGTCTGGATGCACCCCCTGGATGTGCCCAAAGATTCCGACGTCATCCGAACCCTGGCACAGAGCTACAGCCAGGTGACCGGCAGCGAACCACGCATCGGTCCTCCCGAGCCGGCTTTTCGAGGTTACCATGGCAACGACACCTCTCACCTCTGGCAGAGAGGGATCCCGTGCTGCCTGTACGGCCCGAGTGGAGATTGGGAGACCTGGCGATGGTCGTACGTGGATGAGATGACGCTTTGCGCACAGGTGCTCGCCCTCGCCGCGGTGGACATTTGCGGCTGAGGGGCGCCTGAAGAAACCTGTCCGATGGGGGCTAGGAGCTCGAAGAGGACTCCTCCGGGATAACGGCGATCGCCTCCACCTCGATCAGCAGATCAGGGTAGGCCAATCCGGCCACTCTGACGCCCGTCCCGCACGGGCCCGGCTCCTCGAAGAACTCCATGCGGACTCTGGTCATCTTCTCCCAGAACCGCACCAGCTCCTCTCCTTCCCCATCGAAGACATAGAACGTGTTGATCTTGACGATGTCTTTCATCTCCGCGCCGGCTTCGCGCAGCACTCTGCGGATGTTCTCGAAGACGTTGCGGGTTTGAGTTTCTATATCTCCCACTCCAATGGTGCGACCCTTTTCATCGGCTGAGATCTGGCCTCCCACGAAGACCAGATTGCCGACACGCCACCCTTGCGAGAAGGGAACCGGCATACTCCAGTTCCAGTGTCCCGGCGGCATCAGCCGCTCTTTTTTCATTAGGGGTACCTCCTGAGCTCCGTTTCAACCGAGAGGATATCGCGGCGGCGTCCGATAAAGACAACATTGCCACCTCGGTCACGCCAAAAACAGCGGAGCTACAACGGGTCGGGTCAGGCCGATGCGCATGTATTAGCCGACAATGCTGCTGTTAGCGGCTTCACCCATGATTTGACGTTCGAGACCTTCTGTCCCCTTCTGTGCCTTGGAGAATAGGGACTCTCCAGAAATCTGCGTCGGTTTTTCTGAGAATCCGTCGTTTTCCCGGTGCCCGTGAAACAGTAAGGCGCATGTTGTCCGGAATCGACGCGCCGGCGGAGCTCTCGTCACGGGCGAAGGCCAAGCTGGAGGACGCGCGTGAGCCGTTTCATTGGCTCGACGACGAGAGCACCGCCATCGTGAAGAGCCCGGCGGGCGCCTCCGCTGGTGACTTTTGCCGGGCTCCTCGCGAACTTTGCACTCGCCGAGGGGATCGACGTCCCCTGGGCAATTGCTGAGGTGTTACGAGAACCCGTACGGGTGGTGCGGCTGGTCGAGTAGCGTGTCTTCCGGTTGTGAAATCGTTATGGCGTGAACGCCAATGGATTCGACACGCTCTTTCATTCGTGATAATGCCCCCGCATTCTGAGCGGAGCGGACCATGGAAGCTCTGGTCGCCTTACTGCTCTACCAGCCCCCGGAGGATCTCGCTCTCCTCGAGGCTGCGGCAGCAGGGGATGAGAAGGTGGTCGAGAACTCAATCGACAATGGAGGCGCGGTCGAAGTGCGCGACGAGGACGGGCGTACGCCACTGATCTTGGCCGCTGCGGGCGGTCACCTAAGTGTGGTTCGAACCCTCCTAAGCGCAGGAGCCAAGACAAACGCAAGAGCAGCTGACGGTTGGACTGCGTTGGCCCACGCTGAAGCCGAAGGACATACCAAGGTGGTGGATCTATTGGTGGATAAGGGTGCGAAATGGCGCGATGTACCCTTCGATGAACTGGGACGAGACATGAAAGAGTTAGCCGAAGCTTGGGATACCGACCCCGTGCCTCAGTTACGGCCGGCCACGGATTACCCGACCCGTGCGAGGGAAAGGGATATCTCGGGTGAGGTGGTGATGAAGATCAAGGTACTCATCGATGGTTCGACGGAAGTTCTTCAGGTAGTGAAGCCACTTCTATATTGCACGGATGCTGCGAAGGAAAGCGCCCGCCAGTGGAGGTGGAAGCCAGCGGAGAAAGACGGGAAACCCGTGGAGGCTACTGGCATCATAACTGTGACGTTCGATATTCGGTAACCCCGCTAATCCAGGCGTGCTCGAGAACGACTCAAACGGCGACGACTTCGAGAATCTCCGACAAGACCGCGAAATCGTTCGGGTTGCGGGTGTAGAGGGGCACTCCTGCGGCCACGGCGGTCGCGGCAATAAACAGATCCACCGCGCGCCGACCGCGCGCTTTGCGGCCCCGCGCAGCGACCACGGCGTAGACACGTCCGTAGGCACGAGCCACCGCTCCATCCACCGGCAGCGGCTCAAACGTTGCTTCGGCCCGCTGCAAGCGGTCCTGGCGGCGGGCGCGTTCCGCCGGATCGTCGGTCGCGTGCGGTCCCGCTGCGAGCTCGGCCATGGTAATTGCAGAGATAGCGAGCTCCAATGGCAAATTCGCTGGCTCGATCTGTTCGAGATCAACGACAACCGAAGTGTCGATGAGCCCGCGGGGATGGCGGGCGTCAGGCACGCGGCGTGGGATCCTGATCGATCACGGCGTCGACGTCGATTCGAAAGCGCTCGAACAGCACACGCGGAGCGCCGGCGAAAGCGGCCAGGGCAGCTTCGACCGGTACGAACACCCGATGTCGCAAAGGAATCAGCTCACCGACGGGCACGCCGTTACGCGTCACGATAAAGGACTTCCCCTTGTCCAGCGCCCGCATGATTCGCCCGCTTTCGTTGCGGAGTTCTCGTTGGGTGATATGTCGGCTCATCGAAAACGCATTGTAGCACGTGCGCTACGTACTCGCTACCGAACCTCTCCCGAGGACGCCCGCTAATACGTCGTTCACTGTTATCTTGACATCTCGAGCGCATGAGCTCCTTCTTCCGCACGAAGACCGGGGACTCGAATGGCGAGTCGTTCGAGCCGCTCGAACCGGGGCTGCAGAGTCGAGACCAGCTCGTTGTCGAACAAGCTCTCGATCCCACTTCCATGCCAGGGTTGGATCGCCATGAGCACGTGTACCGCTCGTTTCGAGCGATGCGAAAGAGATCGCCCACATGTATGCCTCCGTCAAAAGTGGCGTTCCGAGGAATCTTCTCGGGGCTGAAGGAGCACTCTCGCTGACTCAGTCAGTAGACCCGTGCTGAGCTTTGACCGCCAACCCGGCAACGCTTATGAGGATGCATCGGATCCGGTGGAATTCACCAAGGGGCGAAAAACGTGAGTCCGAAGTTGAGTATTCCGGAGGACATTCTCAAGAGTGCCGGATTGACGGAACGGGAGTGTCTGATCGAGCTCGCAGTGCAATTCTACGCTCAGCGTCGCCTTGCGATTGGAGAGGCCCTTCGGCTGTCCGGACTTACACGCTCCGAGCTCGAAAAAGAGCTTGCACGGCGTGAGATCAGTCTCTACTCGGTCGAGGATTTGCGGCACGATGTCGCGGAGCTCGAAGAGCTCGGGCGATTGTGATCGTCGTTGTCAACACGTCTCATTGAGAGCCCCCTACAACACCGGCGCGGTTCCTAACCTCAGAACCTTGACGCGGCGGTGAGCCAGGCCTCGCCGCTCTTGGGCGTTGCGTTGCAGCGTGCCAGCCACGCCGTTGCTTTCGTATGCATCAGCTCCCATTCGTCGCGCCAGTCCGATGCTTCAGCTTCGAGCCAATGGAGCGCTAGAGCCGTGGCCCAGGCGCGGCGCGCCTCGGTGCGGTCGCCGGTGAAATCCGGGAGCGATCGCACGAGGTCGGAGAGCTTCTTTCCTACGGCCTTGGCCAAATTTCTGTTCAGATCCCACGACCCATCCGCGCGTTGGAGGCGCACGAGCGCGTCGAATGGGCGGAACACCTCGAGCGCTTGCGGGCGCGAGTGCGGGCGGAACACTTCGGCGATCGTGCTCGCGAGCCCGCGGGCGGCGCGCGGTTCCAGACTGGCGGCTGGTGGCGCAAACGAACCGGTAATCGCTTTGTCCGTGTAGAGGCCGCGAGGCGCGGAATCCAAACCACCCCAGCCGCGAGTGAGGGCGACGGGAATGCGGCGGAGCTGCATTTCGCCCTTGACGGGAGTGTCTCGCTTCTCGACGGCGACGAACGAGGTCCATTGAGACGTCAGGCCGTAGCGCACGCCGAGGCGCACCGCCTCCTCTTTGATGCGGTCCTTGCCAGTTCGTCGCTGGAGCGAACCGCGCTCATGAAATTCGCTCGCGCCTTCCTCGAGATCTCTCAGGAGAGTCCTGGCGGCGAGTGTGGCGATGAGATTGCCGTGCTTCTTGTTCTTGAAGGAGAGAGGAACAGAGAACGCGACGTCTCCTGCCGGGCTCTTGGCTCGGAGTGTGATCGCGATGTCGTCGGCGTGGGGTGCGTCCTTCAGAAAGCCGTAGACGAGAAGTCTTCCATCGGCGAAGGCCGGAGGAACGCGATGGGGCGCCTGTTTGACGACGAGCCCGCCCCAGTCGACCTGGACGCCGGTCAAGGCGGGCGCGAGCGCTCGCTTCAACTGGCGCAGCACCTTCGATTCGATGCGCTCGCCCGGATAGATGAACTCGGCGGCGCCCTCTCCTGCGCGGGCCATTCCGCGAACGAGGTGATGGCTTGCCCCGGCGCCGATTCCGAAGGTG
>DATIBD010000039.1:0-620072 GCA_035457705.1 Vicinamibacteria bacterium | reverse complement strand
AAGTTATCTTCGTTGCACTCCTGGAAGAGGGGACGAACGTATGGCGCCCGGTGCAAGCTAGGCCCCTGTCGGAGCCACGAGTATTCCGAATTATCGGCGTCTCCGCCGACGTAAGTGAGGAAGTATGGCAGTTCGCTGCTGGTGCCATTGTCAGATGTGAGCAGAAACGTTTTCCTAGTGGCGAAACGGGATTGGTAGCGATCGAAAAATTGAAAGAGTCCGGCTAACTTCGCGATGGAGCGGACGTGGCCTTTCTCTTCGTGTAGCATAGGAGCAGCGATGAAGGAGCGACGTCTCCGGTCAGGGTTGTGCTGCTGCCATAGGTCAGGCCACGCCGCTCATCGCGAGTGTTAGGTGGCAACAGTAGGAGCACAGAACCAATCGAGCCCTACGAGCGTTGGGTCCTTCATGCCAGCTTCCTCAGATCTCCGCCCTCGCCAGCGCGCGGGCCTCGTCATCGCCATCGCTGCTCTAGCACTCGCGCTCAACCCCCTCAACCGACAGTTCCGCTTCTGGCTCCGCGACGAAGTCGTTGGTGGCGTGCCCTTCTGGCTCGACCACATCGGGTTCATGGTCACCCTGATGCTCGTGGTCTGGGGGCTGATCGGGCTGCTCCTTGTCGGGCCTCGGGGTACTGCCCTGAACTTGCCGGACCGGCCTCGGGAAGCCTGGGTCGCCGGCGTACTCTCTGGCCTCGGCTTGACCGCCCTCGTGCTGGTAACCCTCAAGACCCTCGGTCCAGTCGTGTTCCAACCGCACCCGAACTGGCCCGTGCTGTTCGCCAACTTTGCCAGCAACTTCTACGAAGAGTTCATCTATCGCGGCGTCATCCTCGGACTGCTGCTCAAGGTGCTGGATGGCCAGCATCGCTGGTTCGCGGCGCTCCTGTCGGCCCTGCTGTTCTCTCAGGGCCATCTCCACTACCCCACCACCCTCGTAGCCGTCGTGCTCGCCGGCGGCTTGACCTGGGCCTGGCTCACCCTTCGGTATCAGAGCCTCTGGCCAGCTTGGGTCAGCCACATGGTGGCCGACACCATCATGGACAATCTCTTCCATACCTAGTTGTGGGCCCTAAAGTTGCCACCTAACATCCGCAAGAAGCTGACCGGCCTCGGCCCACGCGTTGCTCGTAGGTCTAGACAGCCAGCCGGCGCCGCGCCTGCTTGCGCGAACGCGCCTCGGCCGGCAGCTTATGCGGGGCGTTATCCGGCCATGCGACGCTGCACAACAGTCGAACGTACTAGCGAGGCACTACAGTGGGTGAGCTGGTAGATCGCGACCAGGAGCAGCTCCGCATACTTTCGCTCTTCCATTACATCACCGCCGGCGTAACGGCAGTGTTTGGGAGCTTTCCACTGATTCACGTGCTCGTAGGAGTCGCGTTTCTGTTTCTGCCTGAGGTTTTTCCCACGTCGCCTTCCGGCAAAGGTGATGGGCCGCCACGCGAAGTCGGCTTCATCTTTATTGGCCTCGGTAGCCTATTTGTAGCGGCTGGCTGGACACTCGCGGCGTTGCATTTCCTGACAGGTCGGTACCTGGCGCAACGTCGAAACTACTGGTTCTGCCTGATCGTCTCGGGATTCTCTTCCTTGATCTGCATGTTCGCCAATGCTGTCGTGGGTATCGCGACCATCGTTGTCCTAAGTCGCGACAGTGTCCGCGGACTATTTCAGCCTCCGGCCAGCTCCATTGACACCGGTAGTGGCGTTGGACCTGCCGGATAACTTCGCGATGGAGCGGACGTGGCCTTTCTCTTCGTGTAGCATAGAAGCATGATGGACCGACGAGGCGTTCGTTCCACGCAGTGCCGCTACCCAAGGACTGGCCACGCCGCTCATCGCGGGTGTTAGACCGACGTGCGACACGATTGTGAGTCCTCAGCCAATTTGGAGGTGCCAACCGGAAGGTACTAGCAGCGTTGCGGAACGACAGGGGTTCGACACGGAGGAGACGACGGGCGATACTACGGCAGCGGGAGGTTCCATGGCGTCAGAGTTCACAGCGGTCATTGAGCGCGACGGCCAGTGGTTCATCGCGTACTCGCCTGAGGTCCCTGGAGCCAATGGCCAAGGGAAGTCAAAAGAGGAAGCTCTGCAAAACTTGTCAGAGGCAATCGCTCTGATCCTCGAGGACCGCCGGGCGGACGGCCTTCGCGGATTGCCAGGCGATGCCATTCTCGACAAAGTCACCGTCAAGTGAAGACGGGTGACCTCCTTCGTCATTTGCGGAAACACGGTGCCTATCTCAAGCGTGAGGGTAGCTCCCACTCTGTGTGGTGTAACCCGGAAACCGGTGCCGTCGAAGCTGTTCCGAGACATAACGAAATCTCTGACAGGCTGGCGCGAAAAATTTGTCGCGGCCTGTCAATTCCAGAGATTGGCAAACAGGGGGCGGTCTAACATCGGGATCGATCAGACGAACGGCGGGATGAATTCGATGACGCCGTTCGCTGCTCATCCCGAACGTTAGGCGGACAATGGTGAAGTGGACGCGATGAAGGCATCGGTGTTTGTGGGCGCCAGCGTCGATGGCTTCATCGCGCGGCCGAATGGCGAACTGGATTGGCTGCCGCCGGGCGGGGGGGAGCCACACGGGTACGATGAGTTCATCTCAGACGTGGACACGATCGTCATCGGTCGGAAGACCTTTGAGACGGTCATGACCTTCGACACCTGGCCATACGAGGAGAAGCCGGTCGTGGTCTTGAGTAGCCACCCCCTGGACTTGTCGGGGGCCCTGGCACGCGGCGGCGTCGTGGAGCAGATGGGCGGCACCCCGGCCGAGGTCTGTTTGAACCTCGCTGCCCGCGGGGCTCAGCACCTTTACGTCGACGGAGGTATCACGATTCAGCGCTTCCTGCGGGCTGGGCTCATCGATCGTCTCATCGTCACGCGCGTTCCTGTGCTCATTGGCCAGGGCATTCCGTTGTTCGGGTCCCTTACTCAAGACATCCACCTTCGCCACGTCGTGACGCGGTCCTATCCTAGCGGCCTAGTGCAGAGCGAATATGAAGTGGGCCGCTAACAAGCGCATGAAGCTGACGGGCGGGCGCTGGCTTCGAACTTGCCCGCCCGCAGCTAAGGCGCATCGTTGGGCGGACGATTCGGGACGACAGCGCGCGATACCCTGAACGCAGTCTCCACCCCTCGAAAGGAGCACGCAATGTCGAAAGCCGTCGCAATCATGTCGGTGTCGCTCGACGGCTTCGTCGCCGACCGCGATGGTGGTTTGGCCGAAGTGTTCAACTGGTACGTCTCGGGGGACGTCGAAATCCAAACGGGAGGGTCGAACCCCATGACGCTCAAGATGTCCGCGCCGAGCGCGGAGCACTTTCGCGGTCTCACGTCCGGACTTGGTGCCGTGCTCACCGGTCGACGCACGTTCGAGGTCGCCGAAGGCTGGGGCGGAAATCACGCGTGGGGACCCGCATTCGTCCTTACCCACAAGATCCCCGCCGGGTGGCCGCGACCCAACTCGACCGTGCACTTCGTGACCGACGGCATCGAAAGCGCCGTGAAGCAAGCCAAAGCAGCAGCAGCCGGGAAGTCCGTTGGGGTCCACGGCGCTGACACAATCCAGCAGCTCCTGAATGCCGGCCTCCTCGACGAACTCCACGTCGACATCGCGGCGGTTCTTCTCGGCTCGGGAGTTCGACTCTTCGACCACCTCGCCGGCACGCCAGTCGTGCTTGGCAACCCGACGGTGATCCCGGGCGTCGGCGTTACACACCTGCGCTACCCAGTACGCAAGACGTAGTCCGACCCACATTCTTTCTCGCCCAGTGGTGAGCTTCGTCTCGGTGAGACAATCACGCGCGAGGGCGCCAACGACGTTCTCCACGAGTAGCGAGCCGCCCAACCACTGCGGTTGAGTGGACGTGGCCCTTCTTCGGGATGGGCGGAGGTAGATGACGAGTATCGCCTTCGTTGAGTTTACTGGTTTACGAACGGTCGGACTTGACCGACGGTTCGCGTAATGGGAACTTAGAACCATGAGGGACGGAGTGAAAAGCGTTCTGGAAGCGTACGAATCGCTTCAGGAATCGGAGCGGGAGGAAGTTCTCGCCGAGCTCGTTCGTCGAGCGGCACACGAGCGACCACCAGAGCCCGAGCGACGAGGAGTTGGTCGAGGCGGCGGATCGCGTCTTCCTCGAGTACGATCGCAGCGAGAGCGGGAGATTGAAACCCCCTGGGCGGGGTGAGGTCTGGCTTGTGGACCTAGGCATGGCTGCCAAGGTCCGACCAGCCTTGGTCGTCAACCTTCCACCTGCCGACGAGGATCGCGCATTGGTGACAGTTGTCCCTCATACAACGAGCGTTCGAGGGACACGTTTCGAAGTCCATCGTTCGTTCGTTTCCTAAAAGCAGGGGCGTTCGACATCCAAGCAACCCTGAGCATTCCGTTGGCTAAACTTATGCGTCCACTCGGCACTCTTCCACCCGAACAGGTGGCGCTGGTGGACACGATTCTGATTCGTTGGTTGGGATTATCGGTCGCGAAAATTGAGGGCGGGGCCTAACATCGGATTCGAGTGGACGAGGCCTTTCTCTCTCTGGGCGCGCTAGAGACGGTATGAAACGGAGTAGCCTCTGGTCAAGGTCGTGCCCACTTGGTGGGACTGGCCTCGCCTCTCAATCCGGACGTTAGCTGGCTGGCGTCGTTTTCCGAAGCCTACGAATGGAGGGAGATTTATGAGATTGCGATTCGAGGCTCCAACGAGAGGGTTACTCATTGCGATCTCGATGTGCGTGCTTGCCAGTGGCAGCGGTCAGGCGCAGACCGCCAAGCCGAACATCCTGGTCATCTGGGGCGACGACATTGGCTGGCAGAACGTCAGCAGTTACGGCATGGGCACGATGGGCTACACCACGCCGAACATCGACTCCATGGGCATGCAGGGCATACGGTTCACCGACCACTACGCACAACCATCGTGCACGGCCGGCCGTGCCGCCTTCATCACCGGGCAATACCCGATCCGTTCGGGCATGACCACGGTGGGGCAGCCGGGGCCCCACTGGGACTGCAGGCCGCGTCGCCGAGCCTGGCCGAGGTGCTGAAGAAGGCCGGTTTATCGCACCGGGCAGTTCGGCAAGAACCATCTCGGCGACCGCAACGAGCACCTGCCCACGGTGCACGGGTTCGATGAGTTCTTCGGCAACCTCTATCACCTCAACACGCAGGAGGAGTCCGAACAGCGCGACTACCAGGCGTTCGGCCGCGCCTACTCGGGCGATCTGGAGGCGCTCGAGAAGAAGTTCGGCACGCGCGGCGTGCTGCACTGCTTCGCGACCGACCAGGATGACCCGACCGAGGACCCGCGGTTCGGAAAGATGGGCCGCCAGCGCTGCACCGACACCGGGGCCCTGACGCAGGAGCGGATGAAGACGTTTGACGAGACCGAGGTCATCCCGAAGGCGCTGGACTTCATGAGCAAGGCCAAGTCGGAGGGCAAACCCTACTTCGTCTGGCTCAACACGAGTCGAATGCATCTTTACACGCGCCTGAACGACAACTGGCGATATGCGGCGGAGAAGTTCTCCTCCGAGGCCGATATCCATGGTTCCGGGATGATGCAGCACGACCATGACGTTGGTTTGGTGCTCGACTTTCTCAAGCAGAACGGACTTGAGGAGAACACCATCGTCTGGTATTCCACCGACAACGGCCCCGAGCATTCCTCGTGGCCGTACGGCGGCACCACGCCCTTCCGCGGCGAGAAGATGACGACCTACGAAGGCGGCGTGCGGGTCGTCTCGATGCTGCGCTGGCCGGGCGTGGTCCAGCCGGGCCAGGTGCTGAACGGCATCCAGGCGCACCAAGACATGTTCACCAGCCTGGCCACCGCGGCCGGCGTGCCAGATGTCGTCGAGGCAATGCGCCGCGAAAAGGAGCAGTACATCGACGGCGTGAACAACCTACCCTACTGGAAGGGGGAAAGCCACGAGTCGGCGCGCAATCACATCTTCTACTACTACGAGAGCAAGCTTACCGCCGTGCGCATGGGACCATGGAAGTTCCACTTTTCGACCAAGGAGGACTACTACGCGAACGTCGTTCCGCGCACCGTGCCGCTGGTATTCAACATCCGGATGGACCCCTTCGAGAGCTATGACAGCACGGATTCCTACGGACACCTGCTGCAGAAGGTATCATGGTTGATCCAGCCAATGGGCGAGCTGATGCAGGCACATCTCAAGACGCTCGCCGATTATCCGCCGGTGCAGGGAGGGGCGAGCTTCGACATGTCGAACGTCGTGCAGGAGTTCATCAACAAGACCAGGCAGTAGCCGAGTAGCCAGCAAACACCTATCAGGCCCCGGTTGTCAATAGCTAGCCTTGATCCGACAAAAAATCAGGCCGCACGAGCCAGAGCGTTTTCCATTTTCGAATAGAGCCGCTTTGTCGCGGCGTTGATGGCGAGCCGGAGCGTTGGTTTCCCGCTTGGACGCACGAGGGCGGAGGAGGCTCGGCCGGGCGATCGCATTCGCTATCATGGAGAGTCGGGGCACGTTGAGCTCATCGTCATGGAGGAAGTCGGCGACCCATCGTTGGGCTGGTATCTTGAGACGTTTCCGGGCGGCGGCATCATGCTTTGGGCGGAAGGTTTTGGAAGCGTGTTTCTCACGCGAGACAACTTTGACGATTTTGACGACCTTCTGGAGTTTGTGTCCAGGGATGTGGGCGCCGCATAGGCGCGTACCCTTAACAGCAAGGGAGAACAGACGATCGAGCGGTCGCTTCTTTCGTACCGACAATATTGCCTGATGCATTCCGTGCAACTCGCGGAAGCTAGCGCGGCGCTCGGTTTCGGCAGCACTGGAGCGTGAATGGTGGAGCCGCAGAACAAGCGCTTGGAGCAGTCGAGCGCGCAAGGCCGATTCGGAAGCGCGTCGCAGCTCAAGCGCAGCGGTGGACGGACGAGAGCGGGAGGTAACGTGAGCGGTGGATATGTCGCGGGCGCATATCTTCTTGTGAAGCCCGGCCCACCGATCGCTGACTGCGGCCTGACTGCTTCGGCATGCCTCGCCAAATTGGCGCCGGATCATTGGGCGATCGAGTGGGCAAGTGTGGAGGTGGCCGACCGGCAGCGACACGCAGCGGAACTTGGCATCCGACGGTCGGAGCTCCCTCACGTTGTCGCATGGGTTACGGGGGAGTTTGATCGCCGTTTCAAGTGGCCGAACGTCTTCGTCGAGCTAGAGGCCGCAAGGGAGTTCCGGGAGCGCTTCGCCCCCGACGGAGTTCATCTCATCGGGCGGGGCTTCCAGCAGACCTCGTCCCGGCATTTTTGTCGCACTCGGCACCGCCGCCACAGCAACCCGGGTACGCTCTCGTTGGCGCGGTGGTGTTCACGAGATTCTCAGTGCCGGGCGCGTGCTGGAGGCCGGAGGTGAGTTCAGGGGTTTAGAGGTTCTTGGGTATGACGAAGGGGGCCAGTTTTGCTCATTTCGTTGCAATGGGCTGGAGGCAGACTTTCAGAGAGAACTTGGTGTGCAGTTCAATCGGTGGGGACTTCTGAATGACGAGTCGATAGCCCGGCGATGCGCAGATTATGCTAGCCAGCCTGAGGTTGGCACGTGCGCACGGTGGTGGCATCCATGGGCGATATGGGAGTACGGGATCTAGGCCGTCCAACAACCGGATCGAGTGGACGTGGCCTTCCCCTTCGTGAGACGCAGAAATGGAGGTGAGAGTGCATAGCCTTCTTGCCAAGGCGTGCTGGCACCATAGGCTTGGCCACGCCACTCATCCGGAACGTTGGGCTACACGATGACGGCTTCTGCGAGCCCGACATTTGGGTGCAAAGTTGGGGGCAGTCTGGCGTGCAAGTGTTGAGAGCAGCCGTGCTCTACTTCGCGCTCGTATTCGGGGCGGGCTTCATCCTCGGGCCCATCCGCATCCTTTGGGTCGTCCCGCGTCTCGGCACGAGAATGGCCGAACTGATGGAAGCCCCAATCATGTTCGCCGTCGTGCTGGTGGCTGCACGTTGGGTAGTTCGTCGGCTTGGGGTTCCGATCACATGGTCTACTCGACTCAGTATCGGGTCGGTGGCCCTTGGATTCTTGCTGGTCGGAGAGTTTGCGTTGGTGCTCTGGGTTCGGGGCCAATCAATTGGCGAATACCTTGCAACGCGCGATCCAGTCTCGGGAACGGTCTACTACGTCCTGCTCGGTGTATTCGCCGTCATGCCGGTCCTAGTGCGCCGAACGTGAGATTGTTCGAACGCCCTGGTGGGTGGTATCGCGGCAACCGCGGCGTACAGCCCAACACCCATCAGGCCCCCGGTTGTCAATAGCTACTAGTTCTCTCCCGAAGGCACGGTCGCGTACCTGAGAAGTCGCTCGAAGGCTCGACTGGATTTGGCTCTGACTTCGTTTCCTGGCGCGGTACTGAACGGAAGACTCTATACCAAACAAATATCGAGGCTCATCCGTCAGAATGTGCGACGAAGTCGTGTCGCCTGACGGCGCAGGAGTCATGGACGCGACCACCTGCGGCACTAGAAACACATGGGTTCCCTCGTACCGTCCCAATCAATAAAGGTACGACCTCGAGCGGAGTCGGGTTCGTTAGATACGGGTTTGGGTGAGGGGCAGAGCCGAGGTCCCACGTCGAGCGCATCTCGGCTGCGTAGACGTAGGCTTGAGGGAGCATCCCCCCTCGGAGCAGAGTCGCAATCTTGAGCGAATCGATGCGGTCGTTCTTGGCCTTGCCACCGTGGATGGCCTTCATGTAGAGAGCGTGACCGAGAACGAAGCGGATTCCTTCCCGTGCGCAGAGGTCGGCGAGCCAGTACCAAGTGAACATGCACTCCGCTGCGACGGCCAGGTTGTCGCGGTACGGGGCGATGGCTTTCAGGAACACGTCGGGGGCGGCTGGAAGGTCCCGGTGCAGCAGGACCTCCCCCTCCGGATCCAGCACGCAGGTGTACATGTTTCGCGCGTGAGGTCCACCCCGCAGTAATAGTCGTGGGTTCCGTTGTAGAATCTCATCAAGCTCTCTCTTTGAAATGGGTTGGTTTGCAAACTCCCTAGCGTATCCTCGATCCTGGGGATACGCGGGAGGGGGCCTGTATGCATCAACCAGTTCCAGCGGACAATCGGCGCGAGCGCAAAGGATTGTGCGCCGATTGCGGCTGAACGGAACGTTAGCCGAAGACATGGACGGTGCCAAAGCGATGGGTGCGAATGAACACTGCTGTGCGACGTTTCCTCGTGACCAGCGGAGTAGCTGCAGCAATCTACGCCGGCATCACGCTCTTGTTCGTGGGTGTTGGCATGCTTTTCTTCAACGAGCCGTGGTTGGGACCGTTATTGATGCATGGGCTCTTGTGTACTTCATCGCCGTCTTGGTAGCAAATCGAGCCACACCGCCGCCGTCGGGAATCAGGTGGTCCGGTGGGCCGCTCTCTTGAGCGCATGCGTTTTGATGAGCGTCGTGATTGGGGCGTGGTGCTGGTGCAAGCCGTCAATTTCTATCTGGCCCTCGGCGGCCGACCCTGAGGATCGGCGAGCATGGCAAGGTTGTCGGCTAACGCGCGGATCGAGCGGACACTCGACGTCTGCATCTTAGTAAAAGAAAGGCGCGGGTTGCCGCCGCTCGCCGCTCATCCGCCTGGTTAGGCGCACGGGAGATGACGAGCATCGGTGGCATTCGGACGGCTGACGCGACACGAGCCGAGTTTGACGACTCGGCATCGGCGAATGATTTTCGCGAGCTCGCGAAGCAGCCATCCCTGAAGGTCGTGCAGTGCTCCGCGCCAGTGCGCGACGGCGTGTGGAGGCTGGTAAACGAGCACTTACTTGCAGTGCGACCGGACGTTGAAGTGCGGGTGTACGGTCATTATTCGAGCGAGTGCGACCTGAGCTTCGCTCGTCTACTGCCGAACGTCCGCCGTTTTGCGGCGGATTGTCTGATGCGCGCCACGGGAATCGAAGCTATCGCCGAGTTTCGAGGCTTGGAGTCACTGTCCCTGGGTATCTTCGAACTTACTGACTTCAGCATTCTTGAGCGACTGTCGCCAGAACTGAGGACGCTGAGGCTCGGCGCCACACGATCAAAGAGGCCGACCCTGTCGCCATTGAGCAAATTCAAGTCGCTCCGTGTGCTATATCTTGAAGGGCACAGCAAAGACATCGAAGTATTGAGTGAGTTGCTGGAACTTGAAGACGTGACGCTAAGGTCAATAACGACGCCTGACGTTCAATATTTGGGGCACCTGCCGAAACTCTGGTCTCTGGACATCAAGCTCGGCGGTATCCGAAGCTTCACGGGCATCGAGGGAAAGGAGAGCATCAAGTACCTGGAGCTGTGGCAGGTGCGCGGTCTGCGCAGTATCGACGTCGTTGGGGCTTTGCCCGGCTTGCAGAACCTCTTTCTGCAGTCCCTGGCACGCGTAGGCTCGTTCCCCCGGCTCACGGGTTCCCTCGCGCTGCGCCGGATTATCGTAGAGAACCTCAAGGTCCTCCACGATTTCACGGCATTGGAGACCGCGCCGTGTCTGGAGGAGTTCGCATTGCTTGATGGCCACAGGCAGGCTCCCCAGCTGCTTCTGCCCGTGTTGAAGAACCCGCGAGTTTGTAGAATCGGGGCCTGGTTTGGCACCGACCGCAAGAACAGTGAGTTTTCGCTTCTTCGAGAAGAATACGGCAAGGCTGAATTCGACGCATGGGAACCGTTCGAGTACCGATAGCCACGGCACCTAACATCCGGTTGTGGCTGTTACTCGGCGCAGATGCAAATCGACGCGCGCCGCTTGCAGCTGAACCGGAACGTTAGGCGTACCAGCATGGCGCATCTCATTTCCTTCAGGACCGCCAGATTTGATGTCTCGCGAGAGAAGCCGAACGACATTAACCCTATCGCGGGACAAAGCGTCCTTCTTTGGCTCCGCGACGAACTCGCAAAAGCGCACTATCAGGTTACGGAGCCGGAGACCGAGGATTGGGGGTGGTATATCGACGTCGTCGGCGCAGAGGCGTCGTATCTGGTCGGAGCAAGCGCTGACGCGACGGATACCACTCCGTCAGTTGAATGGATCGTCCAGGTCCACAAGAATCGCTCGCTGAAAGACAAGGTCCTCGGCCGGAACAAAATGGCGGCGGATGATCCGCTGTTCACGTTTATTGAGAGGCTCGTCCGTGCAGACAGGAGAATCGAGCAGATCGACGTCACGCGCGACGCCTAACACCGGATGGAGCGGACGCGTTATAGATAAAGCACCACGGATCGAGCGGCGTGCCCACGCCGCTCACGCAACGTTTAGCCAGTACTCTCGTGACGAACGGTGGCTCGGATGAGGGCGATGTGAACAGCGAGGCGGAGATTAGCATCGTTCCTTACGACTGTTCGTGGCCAGCGCGGTTTGTTGCAGAACACGAGGCGCTATCTCGCGCGATCGGCGACTACCTGAGCGGAACGATAGAGCACATCGGTAGCACCGCAGTGCCGGGCCTCGCAGCAAAGCCGGTGATCGACATCATGGCCGGCGTTGTAAGCCTTGTCGCGTCCCGACCAGCAATCTCGATACTTGACGGGCTCGATTACTGCTACTTTCCGTACCGGCCTGATGAAATGCATTGGTTCTGTAAGCCATCTCCGCAGTCTAGGACTCATCATCTTCACCTGGTTCCATTCGGTAGTCGCATTTGGAACGAACGAATCGCTTTTCGAGACTATCTACGAGAGCATTCTGCCGCTGCGGCGGATTACGCGCGGCTGAAGGAGCAGCTAGCGGAGCAATACCGGTTCGACCGAGAATCCTATACGGACGCCAAAGCGCCATTCGTTCGACGTATCGTTGAGCAAGCTTTAGCGGACACCAAGGATGATCGTACGAGCGTTGATACTGGATCTGTCTAACTGCGCGAGCAAGCGGACGACACCAAGACTTCGGCAAGTGACGAGACACTGGGTAGGGGAGTTGGTGGCTTCGGTGGCACCTGCGTCGCGCCGCCGCTCACCCGGCGTCTTCGACGACTTGAGATCACGTGAGCATTCTTAGCAGGCTTTTCATGGCGGCGGGACAGCCGGTTGCAGATCGTCACAATACAAACCGGAAGCCGAGCCCCTCATGTCACGGTGAAGGTCACGCTCCGTGGGCGAGTACCACGCTTGGAAGGACGAGTTGGAGCGAGGTCGCCGTCATGGCACGAACCCGGGGACGGTTCGACTGTCTGGACAGCGAGTTCCGATCCGAGTTCCCGCATTCGGGGGATCGAGGGCGGAGAGATCCCGCTGCGTTCGTACGAGGCACTTGCACCATGGGGGCGAGCCGGACGAGTTGCTGCTGAGACGAGTGATGTACGGGATCTCCTGCCGCAACTACGAGGCCGCGGCTGAGGCGTTTCCGGGAGCGATCGGCCTATCGATCTCGTCGGTATCCCGAGGGTTCATCGGACGATCTGCGCAAATGTAGTTCGGTGGTTAACACAGGACTGGCCGCCGCTCGAGGCGGGAAATCGCGGCGCGGAAAGATTGGTGACGGACCCAAGCTATTCTCCCCTCAGCGTCACGAGGGGGTCGAGGCTTGCCGCGCGCCGCGCGGGAAGGATGCTCGCAAGCTGGGCGACGACGAGGAGAACCAGCGAGACCACAACGAAGGTGAGCGGCCCGGATGCGTTCGCGAGGGCAATTCCCTCTAGTTGGCTCCCCATGAACCGAACGAACGCCACCGCTCCGGCGATGCCGATCACGAGACCGACGAGAGTAAACAGCGCTCCCTGGCTGACGACGAGTGCGAGAATGCTCGACGGGCGGGCTCCGAGCGCGACGCGAATGCCGATCTCATGCGAGCGCTGGCTCACCGCGTAGGCGATGACCGCATAGATGCCGACGCCCGCAAGAAGAAGCGCGATGGCCGAAAGGGTCGATAAGACGCGGAGGAAGAAGAGGTTCTGGGTGTCCGTGCGTGCGACCACCGCTCCCATGGTGTTCACGTCGTCCACCGGTTGCCGCGGGTCAACAGACCAGATCGCTTCGCGAGCGCGGCTCGACAGACTCGACGGTTCGACCGCGGTGCGGATGGCGATCGCATTCGCCCGTCGCGGGCTTTGCGAGAGGGGAAGAAAAACGTTTGGTGGCCGGAGGTTTGGTCGGCGCACGGAATGGCTGTAAGACTGCACGTCCCCCGACACGCCCACGATAGTGAGCCACTCCGTGTCCGCATCTGCGCGACCCATCTTGAACCGGGCGCCGATGGGATCGGTACCCGACCAATAGCGTGATGCGGCTTCGCGGCTCACGACCGCGACGGGAAGCGTGTCCACATCGTCGCGTTCGTCGAAACCGCGTCCTTGCACGATCGGGATAGTCATCGTTTCGAAGTAGCTCGGGCTCACGACGAGCTCGACCGCCGTGGCGCCTTCCGCGTCTTCTTCCTCGACCTGTCCTTCGATCGTGATCCGCGAGCCTGGCGCTCCGGGAAACAGTGTGAGGGGAAGCGATGTCATGCTTGCCGCCGACCGCACGCCGGGAATGGCCTCGATTCGATCCAGGGCCTCGCGGTAAAAGGCCACGATTTCCTCGGGATCGGCGTAATCCCTTTCCGGTAGTGTGAGCCTGAAGGTCAGCAGATTCTCGGCGTCGAAACCAGGATGGACCTTATAAAGATGCATGAACGCACGTATCAAGGCACCCGAGGTCCCCAGAAGCGTGAGAGCGAGGGCCACCTCGGCGACGACGAGGACATTCCGGACGCGATTGCCTCGAGTGCCGCCGCCCCCGGTTCTTCCACCTTGTTTCAGCACCGTGTTCAGGTCGCTTTTCGACGTCTGAATCGCCGGAACCAAGCCGAAGATGAGCCCTGCCAGGATCGATACGACGCCGGTGTGCGCGAGCACGTTTTGGTTCATGCCCATGAACTCGGTGATGAAACCGATGTTCGGATCGGGCGCGAGGGAGCGCCGCAATAGCGTCATTCCCACATAGCCGAGACCCAGTCCCAAAAAGCCCCCGGTTCCCGCGAGAACGACGCTTTCGGTCAAGAGTTGACGAACGAGCCGAATCCGTCCAGCCCCGAGTGCCCTCCGGAGTGCGACCTCTTTCTCCCTCGTCGTCGCCCGAGCTATAAGCAGGTTGGCGACGTTCGCGCAGGCGATGAGGAGCACGAACGTGATCGAGCCGTAAAGGAGCGTGAGCGCGAGCGAAGTGCCGCTTCTGAGATTGTCGCTCAGAGTCTCTACGCGGGCGGTCCAGCCTTCGTTGGTATCCGGAAACTCCGCCTCGAGCCTGCGGGCGATTTCCGCCATTTCGGTGCTCGCTTCGTCCGCGGAGAGCTCGCGTCTCAACCGGGCGAGCACGAAGAAGTTTCTCGCGTCCCGCGCCGTGCGGCCCGACTCCAGCACGAGCGGCGTCCATAGCACGGTGTTTCGGGAGGGGAAGAAGAAATCCTCGCTCGCCACACCGATCACGGTGAAGTCCCGCCCGTCGAGCGAAAGGGTCTTCCCGAGGACGTCGCGACCGCCTCCGAACTTCTGCTGCCACAAGCTGTGGCTGACGACGACGACATCGTCTTGCCCGGACGCGTCCTCTTCCGGACGGAAGGGACGGCCGAGCCGGATAGGATTGCCGAACGTCGCGAAGAACCCGGCAGTCACGCGCAAGGCCTGCACCCGTGTGGGCTCTCCTGTCCCGACGAGATTGTAGCTCTGCTGCGTGGTCAGCACGAGCTCTTCGAAGGAGGTCGCCGAGTCGCGCCAATCGAGAAAGTCATCCATCGAGACGCCGCCCTCCGTGATTCCGCGAGGCGGATTCTCCATGAAGACCAAGGCGGTATGTAGGGGATCGTCGGATGGAATGGGGAAATGGATCAGGGCATCGACGACACTGTACACGGTCGTGTTGGCGCCGATGGCAAGAACGATGGCCAGCAACGCCACCGCGGTGAAGCCGGGATTCTTCGCGAGCGTACGGACGCCATAGTTGACGTCCCGCCAGAGGTCCATGAACATACACTCGCCTCCTTTCAGCGTTAACGATCCCCAACAGGAGGAAGTTCAGCCTATCGAGATCCTCGAATTCCGAAGTACCAGGTCCAGGTGAGAAACAAGAGCTGGAGCGGCCCACGCCTCAGGAGGTAGCTCGGGCCCTCGATATGCCCGCCCAGGCCGGTGTGCTGGAGCGCGGCGTAGACGTTAGCGGGAAAGACCGCGACGAGGAACGAGAACAAACACCACGCGGCGGTTCGCTGGGTCCTCGGAACCATTAGACCTGCGGCTCCGAGAATCTCGAATACCCCGGTGGCTAGCACCGTCGGCACCGGTGGCAGGGGCGGCGGAACCATCTCTGCCATCCCTTCGGTCAGAATGAAATGGCTGACTCCGGTGAACGCGAAGAGGACAGCGAGCGCGATCCGTCCAGCCCGCCGTGTCGCGCCGTCGCGGCCCCCCCATCTCTCGATCGCCAGCACGACGGCAAACGTGCCGAACAGGACAACGAGGGTAGGGATCATGGCCTTGTCAGCTCAGGGGCTCGAATTTATCACGTGACGCGAGAAGCTTGACATCGTCTCCCGGACGGCAGTACAAGCGTTTGAAGCAGCGTGGGTAGATCCAGGGAGTCTGTCGAGCCCTTCAAAGTCGGAACGTTCGAGATCCGTGGAGCTGCGCGTGTCGGCGTCGTCCTCGGCGACAGCCTCGTCATCGACTTCGAAGCGGCGAACGACGCTCTCGAGAAGAATTCAATCTATCCGAAGATCCCGGCACCGAGGGATATGCTCGAGCTGATCGAGCGCTATGACGGTGGGTTGAAGCGCCGCTTGTACGAGATCGTCAACGATCTGGTTGCCCGCGGCCTCCTGACGTCGAAAAGCCACGTCGACTACGTTCATGGCGTCGCCGAGGTTCGTACGCTTCCGCCCATCATGTACCCCGGGAAAATCCTGAATGCCGCGGTGAACTTCTATAGCCACGTCAACGAGACGGGCACCGAGGAGGAGCGAGCGGAAGCGAGGCGGCAACGGCGCGAGAATCGTGGCGTGCCCTACTTGTTCCTGAAGCCGAGCCGGGGGGCCGTGATCGGGAACGGTGACCCGATCGTCATCCCCTATGGGCGCGATCGAACCGACTGGGAAGTCGAGCTCGGTACGGTCATCGGCCGAGCGGGGAAGTATGTTTCCGCCAACAATGCGCAGGAGTACGTATTTGGCTACACGGTCACACTCGATATCTCTGACCGTGGGGGCCGACCGCCAGGGGGAAACCCCTTGCGGTCCGACTGGTTCGTCGCGAAAGGCCACGACACTTTCGCTCCGATGGGTCCGTGGATCGTGCCCAAGGAGTTCTACGGCGACCCGATGGAGAAACTGCATCAGACGCTCAGCGTCGGCGATACCAAGATGCAAGAGGCGAAGGCAGGGGACATGATCCACTCGCTCTGGGAGCTCATCGAGTACGGCTCGTCGATCGTCACCCTCTTTCCTGGCGACGTGATCAACAACGGGACGTCGGGTGGGGTGGGGATGGGAACAGCCGTTCGGGGCGAGCAGCGGTTCCTGCGGCCGGGCGACGAGATCGTCGCCAGCATCGAGGGAATCGGAACCTTGCGCATGCCCGTCGTGGCCGAAGAGGCGCAAACGGGACTAACGGGTGCCCAGCTCCCACCGGTCAGCAGCTACCCTGGTCCGAAGTAGGCTCGCTCATTCCAAGAGGCATAATCGGTACGTCAGAGCGGGACCGGACTGCTCCTGGTGCGGAGAGGTGATCGGAACTATCATCTCTGAGTGTTCCAGCGAGACTATATCCTTCGTCTCCTGGAGCAATTTGCCAGAGCTCTCGGTGTCATTCTGTCGCTACGGAAGGCGGGGCGCCTCGAGGACGCCGAGGCTGACATCGCCGAGGCATCGCGCGAGTTCGTCGGTCTCGACGTCGTTACGCTGCTAGCGTTGCCGCTAGACCAGGTCGTCGCACTTCTGAGCCCGGGCGGGAGCCCCGATCCCGCGAAGTGCCTCGTCCTCGCCGAGCTCTTGTTCGAAAAAGGTGAGGTGAGCGCGCTCCGTGACGACGAGGCTTCCGCTTACCGGGCCCGTCTTCGCTCGCTCGGCCTGCTGCTGGAAGTCTCCGGCCGCGAAGGCCTCAGGCGCATCCCCGACGCGGATCGTCATCGACGTCGAATCGAGACCTTGCTCGAAGCACTTTCGAGCTATGGACCGGTCGTCGAGATCCAGAAGAGGCTGGTGCGGCACCACGAGCAGGAAGGGGATTTCGCCGCCGCCGAAGATACGGTGTTCGAGCTCCTGGACTCCGGTCAGACAGATATCGTTCCCGAAGCCATCGGTCTCTACGAGAGGTTGCTCGGCAGAAGCGACGAGGAGCTCGAGCGAGGAAGGCTTCCTCGTGATGAGGTGGAAGAAAGCCTCGCCCGACTGCGCCCGAGGGGCATCGGCCGTTGAGCTCATCCGCTGTGCCTCGAACACCCGGTGCTCAACGCTCCGACAAAGCGGTGTTTCTATTACAGCCGTTTGCGATCTGGGGTCATCAACACGGGACTTACAGGTACAGGTAACGAGAAGGGGTAAAGCCCTGGATGTCGGAAGATCGCATCGTTTAGAATTCTTGTGTCCGATAACCGGAATAGTCGGCAAAACGAGATGGACGAGCCACCGCTCCTCAGCACCTCATACAAAGCGCCTTCGGCCTCTTCGTCGAGGGTGTGTCGGTCATCGATTATCATTGATTCATCGACCATCGGAAAGGATTCGTGAATGAGCATCGTCAGCATCAATCCCGCCACCGACGAGGAGATCCGACGTTACGACGAAATGTCGTCGGAGGAAGTGCGGGACATCCTCGAAAAGGCCCACGCCGCCTACCTCTCCTGGCGTGAGATCGGCTTCGCCGAGCGATCGAAGCTCATGAAGGAAGCGGCGCGGTGCTTGCGGGAGAAAACGAAGGAGTACGCTGCCCTCATGACGGCCGAGATGGGAAAGCCCATCGCCGGCGCTCGCGCGGAAGCCGAAAAGTGTGCTTGGGTCTGCGACTACTACGCCGATCATGCCGAGCGCTTTCTCGCCGATGAGCCTGTCGAGACCGACGCCTCGAAGAGCTTCGTCGCTTTCGAGCCGATTGGTGTGGTGCTCGCCGTCATGCCCTGGAATTTCCCCTTTTGGCAGGTGTTCCGTTTCGCCGCGCCGGCTCTCATGGCTGGAAACGCGGGCGTGCTCAAGCACTCGTCGAACGTCATGGGATGCGCTCTCGCCATCGAGGAGGTCTTCCACCGTGCGGGCTTCCCTCACGATCTGTTCCGAAGCCTTCTCATCGGCGGCCGCAAGGTCGCCGAGGTCATCGAGAGCCCGAGGGTCGCGGCGGTCACACTCACCGGAAGCACGCCGGCTGGCATCGCCGCGGCGTCCAAGGCGGGAGAGGTTCTGAAGAAAACGGTCCTCGAGCTCGGGGGAAGTGATCCCTATGTCGTCCTGGAAGACGCCGATCTCGACGGGGCGGTTGCCACCTGTGTCACAAGCCGCCTCATCAACAGCGGACAGAGCTGCATCGCCGCGAAGCGGTTCATCGTCGTGGAGAGCCTCCTCGAGGGCTTCACGGAAAAGTACGTCGCTCTCATGAGGTCCAAGAAAATGGGCGATCCGACGAAAGAAGACACCGATGTCGGCCCTCAGGCACGCGCCGACCTCAGAGACGAGCTCCACGAGCAGGTGCTGAAGAGCATCGAAAAAGGAGCGAAGCTCCTTCTCGGAGGTGAGGTTCCCAAGGGGAAGGGGGCTTTCTACCCGCCGACGGTACTCTCCAACGTCAAGAAGGGCATGCCCGCCCACGACGAAGAGCTCTTCGGGCCCGTGGCCGCCATCATCGCGGCCAAGGACGAGGACGACGCGGTGCGGATCGCGAACGACAGTGTCTTCGGGCTCGGGGCCGCCGTCTTTACTAAAGACGTCGAGCGAGGCGAGCACATTGCAAAGAAGAAACTCCAGGCTGGCGCCTGTTTCGTCAACACCTTCGTCAAATCCGATCCCCGGCTTCCCTTTGGGGGCATCAAGGAGTCCGGCTACGGGCGCGAGCTCGCCGCCTTCGGGATCCGGGAGTTCGTGAACATCAAGGCGGTCTACGTCGGTAGAAGCACCGC
Organism: Vicinamibacteria bacterium; assembly: GCA_035457705.1. Taxonomy (GTDB): domain Bacteria; phylum Acidobacteriota; class Vicinamibacteria; order Marinacidobacterales; family SMYC01; genus DASPGQ01. Next base: position 600,992 of record DATIBD010000039.1, on the reverse strand, counting down.
GAGCTGAGCGCTCCGGCCACAAGTCCCCGCTCTTCCCGTGGCGCACGAAGTGTCGAGAGCGCTCTTCAGGGTGTCGACGGATCCAGGGTCTCGCGAGTATGGGATAAGTGGCGGGTGCCTCGAGCTGGGGCACCGGGAACAGGCTTAAAGGAGACGATTTAATGAAGACAAGAAGGCAGGTCATGATGACCGGGATGGCAACAGCCGCTCTGGCGGCCGGAGTAGGATCCCTGCAGGCGTCGAGTCTCGTCCTCGGACCTCAACACGGCCATTCGGATCCCGAGGCTCATTTCGACAAGGTCGCGGAACGCCTGTCATTGACGACAGCGCAGCGCGAGAAGCTTGTCCAACCCTTTCATCAGGCATTTGCCGCGATGGAGGAGCTTCACCGGCTCCATGAGGTGATCGCGGCCGAGCTGACCGAGGAACAAAAGGGCCAGCTCAGGGAAATGATCCATACGATGCTGAGTCATTCGCCGTCCGAGGGACACGATCACGCCCGCGACCCGCACGGTCATCGCTGAAAGAGGTCGGGTTCCGGCGAGACCGGCGTAGGCTCCCGGAACGGGTCGATGAGCGATGGAAAGGACTGGACCGACGAGGAATTGGCCCGATCGGCCAAGCGTGGCGACACCGATGCCTTCGATGCCCTCGTTCGCCGCTACTTGCGTCCCGCCATGGCTCTTGCCTGGCAGTACACGCGTGGCGTGGAAGACGCCGAAGACGTCGTCCAGGAAGCTTTCCATCGCGTCGTTCGTGCCCTGCCCGACTACGACGATCGGCGACCGTTCGGTGCGTGGTTCTACGCCATCGTTCGTAACGCCGCCCGCAGTGCTATCGGCAAGGATTGGCGTCGCGCCGTTCTCGCTCCCTTCACCTCGATGGAGGACGAGCCCGCGGCTCCTATGGGGTTCGATCCGTTCGTGGTCGAGGATATCGAGCGCGCCATCGATGCCCTTGCGCCGATGCAGCAGGCCTGCGTACGCCTCTGCGACATCGAAGGGTTCACGAGCGTCGAGGTCTCCCGCATGCTCGGCGTGGGTGAGGGGACGGTTCGCACGCATCTACAGCGGGCCCGCAAGCAGCTGCGGTCGGCCCTGGCCGGCCAAAAGAGGTAGGGGTCGATAATGGCTCACCCGAAGTCGCCGCTCCCCGGAGACCCGGCCTACTGGGAAGAGCTCACCCGACGCATCCGAGAGGACGCCTCGGGTCCACTGGCGGGGTACGCGGGCCGTGCCCGCTGGTACGGTGCGCTGGCAGGGCCCGCGCCTTGGCTGGTTGCGACCTCCGCGGCCGCGATCCTTTTTCTCTGGCTTTCGCTTCCGACCGCGGATTCCCCGACAACTCTCCACTGGATGGAACGCTCGCTGTCGCCAGACGAGGTCGCCGGCGCTCTCATGGGAGGGCCCGAGCCACCCAGCGTGGACGCTCTCCTGGTGCAGTTTTCCCCACTCGAAGGGGCGGAGCCAAGATGATGGGACCGCGCGGTCGTGCCGCGATCGTATTGCTGTTCGTGTTCGCGCTCGGCGCCTTCACCGGCATCGTGTACGAGCGGCATCGCTCGTCCCCTTCCGCGGCAGCGATGTCGGCGAAGGAAGCGCACGAAGCCGCGATGGCGGACCTGCGAGAATCGCTCCAGCTCGACGACGATCAGGTGGCCCAGATCCACGCCATCTTCGTCAAACACCACGACGTCGTGCAGCGGTCTTGGGAGCGGCTCCGGCCCGAGGTTCAGAGCGCGATGCAGCAGGTACATCTCGAGATCGCAGAGATGCTGCGCCCCGACCAGCGCGAGCGCTTCCACGAATGGTTGATGCGTCGACGCGAGCAGGACGAGCACGGGAATCGGCAGATTCTTCACGAAAGGTAGGTCTCCTCCGATGGACAACCTCAAGGCCGCGGGGCGGTCGTTGCTTTCGACCCCGGGGCCCACCGCGGTGGTGATCGCGACCCTGGCGATCGCCATCGGTGCCAACACGGCGATCTTCAGCGTCGTGAGCGGAGTACTTCTGCGTCCGCTCGGTTACGGTGACGACAGCGGCGTCGTGGTTCTGTGGGCGACCCACGCATCCGACGAGCTCGATCTCTTTCGCCTGTCGCCGGCCGACTACCGCGACGTACGCGACGGCGCCGGCGCCTTCGACGGACAGGTCGCCCTATACCGGTTCATCGGCTCTACTCTGACCGCTCTGGAACAACCGGTTCGCGTGGGAAGTTTGTCGGTGACGCCTCGACTCTTCCGTATTCTTGCCGCAAAAGCGGCCGTGGGCCAGTTCTTCACCGACGAGGACGAGAAGCCAGGGGGCGGCAGGAAGGTCGTCCTCACGCATGCGTCCTGGACGCGACTCTTCGGCGCCGATCCGTCGATCGTGGGCTCGACCATCGAGCTGGACAGCGAGCCCTATACCGTGCTCGGCGTGACCGAACGGGGATTTCAGTTCCCACCCGGTAACGGGGAAGTCGAGATGTACTTCCCCATGTCGCTCAGCGACTCGATTTTGCTCGACCGAAATCACCGCATGTTCGACGCGGTCGCCCGCCTTGCCGACGGCGTAACTTTGGACTCCGCGCGTTCTGAGCTCGAAACGCTGTCCAATCGCCTGGCACATGAGTTCCCCGACACCAACCGTGGTTGGGGCCTGACGGCGAGACCACTGCTCGAAGAGATGTTCGGCGATCTCACGGCGACGCTGTGGGTGCTTTCCGGCGCGGTGTTCCTCGTGCTGCTCATCGCCTGCGTCAATACCGCCAATATCCTCGCGGCACGCTCGGTTGCGGTCGATCGCGAGTACGCGGTGCGTGCGGCATTGGGTGCGCGAGCGACCGATCTGATCAAACGGTCTCTGGCCGAAAGCCTGATTCTCGGATGTCTCGGCGCTGTCGGAGGTCTGCTCCTTGCGTTCTGGGGTGTGGCGGTTCTGCGCGAACTGATGCCGGCTCAAATCCCGCGTGGCGGAGCCATCGGCGTGGACGGCAGTGTATTGCTGTTCGCGCTGGGCTTGTCGATCGGTTCGACGCTGCTGTTCGGCTCGCTGCCCGTGCTGCGTGGTATCGCCCCCGACGTCCTCGAGCTGCTCAAGCCCGCTGGAGCGTTCGGCATCCCGATCGGGGGGAGACGCCGGCTGCGCGAGCTCATGGTGGTCGTCGAGGTGGCGCTCGCCATCGTGCTCGTCGTGGGTGCGGGACTGATGGTGCGGAGCTTCGTGCGGCTGAGCGACGTGGAGCCCGGATTCCGCCGGGAAGGCGTGGTCTCCGTCGCGGTTCAGCTGCCGCGTTCGCGCTACGAGCGCTCCGAAGGAAGACCGTTCTTCGAATCGCTGGTGGAGCGAGTGCGACGATTGCCCGGCGTGAAATCTGCGGGTGCGGCCTCCGACCTGCCGATGAGCGACGTCGGGTTGGCATTCGAGCTGGAGTTCAGCGTGCTCGGGCTGGACGCGGTCTCGCCCGAGGCCAGGCCAAATGCCGACATACGACTGGTCGTGCCGAGCTACTTCGACGCGATGGGCATGTCGATCGTGCGGGGACGCGCTTTCGATTCGCTCGATGGGACGGGCGATCGCCCCGTCGCCATCGTCAACGAGACCCTGGTCACGCGGTACTTCCGGGATGTGGACCCCATTGGACGGTCGGTGCGTTTGAACCTATTTGGCGAGATCGAGATCGTGGGCGTGGTCTCGGACGTTCGGCACCGTGGACTCCAATCGAAGTACGAATCCGAGATCTACTTGCCGTACGGTCGGATCGCGACCCTGGAGATGCATGTCGTCGTACAATCCGACCTCGACACGGCATCCGTCGCGAGCGCCGTTGGTGAAGTCCTCAGGGAGATGGATCCTCAGCTGGCACCGTCCCGAATCGTATCGATCTCGGATCTGCTCTGGGAATCCGTGGCGCAGCCTCGATTCAATACCGCTCTGCTGACTGCAATGGCCTCCTGCGCCGCCGTCCTCGCGCTCATCGGGATCTATGGGATCGTCGCGTACTCCGTAACCACACGAACCGGAGAGATCGGGCTCCGGATCGCCCTCGGCGCGGACTCCACCAAGGCGGTGGCGACGATCGTGCGCCGTTCCCTGGGTATCGTCGGGGTCGGACTGAGCCTGGGCATCCTCGGTGCCCTGGGTGCCACGCGGTTCTTGAGTCGGCTCCTGTACGACGTACAGCCGGCAGACCCGCTCACTTATGGCGTCGTGCTGGTGGCTGGCGTTCTGGTGGGCGTCCTGGCGGCCTGGATGCCTGCGCGACGGGCCACACGCATCGATCCGGTCGTGGCCCTGCGCGGCGAGTAGAGGCTTAATTAACAGGCCGTGGAAACGAGGAGGTTCTCGGCCCACTAACACGACGCCCCGACCAAACATAGAGAACGATTACGACAAGACTATTCTTCGGGAGCCACAGCCGTCAGATCAGGTGAGGGGGCGTGGGGGGCGACGATTCTGGTCAACGCGATGGGAGCTATGAAAGTCCTCTCGCGCTCCATGGGACGAAGCACGAGGATGACGTCGTTGTAGTGCGCGTAGAGCCTGCCGAGCGAGACCATTGCGAGGATCTTCGTAACCGTTCGAATAAGAACGCCGAGACGCCGAGGCCGGAACTGACGACCACGTTCCAGCACGACTTCGAAGCTGTTACGAACGCACCAGTAGTGGATGCCCCGGCGAGAAACGATTCTGTCGTGGTATGTGGGGAACGGACCGAACCCCGGCTCACCAGCATTATGAACTCGCTGAATGTATCGTTTGAATGCGACATGCAGCCAGTATGGGGTCACACGCGTGACAAATCCCCAAACGGTGTCGCGGTCCGGTATCATGATGAGAATTAGCCCGTCACGCGTAAGCCAGCGGGCAAAGTTGTCGAGGACGCGCTCCGCACCCTTGATGTGCTCTAACACATAGGAGGAGTAAATGACATCAAATCCGGCGCTCGGCAACTCGATAGCTCGGAGATCACCCAAGATGGTCTCATCCAAATCGCCTTCGAGAACCCGGCGAGCTTCCAGGCTGGTTCTGTCGATATCCACGCCGGTGAGAGCGAACCTGGTGTCGCCGAGGTCGAGGGGCCATCTACGCCCGCAGCCCGCCTCCAGAATGCGAAGTGGTTGCCTCCCCTGGCCGAATTCCCTAACGAGGCGGGACAGCAGCGCTTTCTGCGTGGCATGGTCCACAATCGGGAGTGGCGCGTGTTTGGGCATGGGCGTCTCCTAGTTGAAAATCTTGCTGATCCGATGCCCGCCGACTGGGGACGTCCCGAGCTTTGCACATGCTATCACGTAACGAGTAAATCGTCGACCGTCATCGGCACGCCGCGCCCCCGTTGCCCGAGCGGCAGAATGCCACTTCTTTGCGGCCACATTCCCGGGTGTGGCCTCACGGTCCCTTTTCGTGAGTCAGAAATGCGACCATGCCCAGGTAGCTACCGGAGAACGGCCGAGCTTGGTTTCGGCTGGCCTGTCGCCCGTCTGAGCGTGAGCCAGCGAGGCGAGAAAGAACACCGAAGCCGGCAACTGTTGGGCTTTCATCAACGCCAAAGGTACCGGGCGGTGGAACGAGGTGGGGTCTCGGCTCAAAGACGACTGCGGCGACGAATTCTCACTCCGGGGACGCGCTGTAACGTTTCTCTTCGAGATAGTACTCCTCGAAACCCACGATCTCTTTAAGCTCCTGGAACGAAATGCGTTCGGCGGGCGCGCGGCCGTGGCGGAGAGCTTCGAGAGCGCGCTTCATCGCGACGAGGCTCGCTCCTAGCAGAGCGAAGGGGTGAGCCGCGAGCTTGTAGCCCATGTCCTCGAGCTCGTCCTCCGAACAGATGGGCGTCACACCATCTTCGAGCATGTTGGCGAGGTGGTAGCCGGGCACGCGGCGGCAAACGGCTCGCATCTCTTCTCGTGACATCGGCGCTTCCACGAACAGCATGTCGGCCCCTGCATCCGAGAACGCCTCGGCGCGATGCAAGGCTTCTTCCAAACCGTCGGTTGCCCGCGCGTCGGTACGGGCCATGATGAGGATGTCGGCGCCTTCATCGCGCGCGTCCGCCGCCGCTCGAACGCGACTCACCGCTTCGTCCCGTGACACGACGCTCTTTCCCCGAGTGTGTCCGCATCGCTTCGGCCAGACTTGATCTTCGATCATGACGGCGGCGAAGCCGGCTCGCGCGTAGCCACGGACGGTCCTCTTGACGTTCACCGCGTTCCCGTATCCCGTATCTCCATCTCCGATGATCGGGATCGAGACCGCGGCGCAGAGATCTCTTCCGTGGGAGAGCATCTCCGCGTAAGAGACGAGACCGGTATCGGGAAGACCGAGCCGGACGGCCGACACGCCGAACCCGCTCATGAAAGTGAGTGGGAAACCGGCTCGCTCGATGAGTCGCGCCGAGAGCGCATCGTAGCAGCAGGGAAACGAGAGAAGCCCCGGCCCCTGCAGAAGACTCCGAAGCACCGACGCCGGACTCGACATGCCGCTCATCCTCTCACACGGGCGAGATTTCCGGTGAAGTTTTACTCAATTCTCACCTCTCAGCTTGTCCCAGCGATCGCCGAGGAGCTGGGATCGGGCCCGGAGCTTGGCGACCGAGTCTAGCGCTTGAGAGGTGGGGCGGGCGTCCGCGTCCTGCAGCAGCTTCAACATGTAGAGGAACTTCTGCTGAAGTCCGACCACCGTCTCTTCCGCAGGCGGTGACTCGTAGATGCTGCCGTAGAGGGTATCGGGCTCGCTGGGATCGCCTCGGCCGCGAAATGCCATCCAGGCATCGCGGCGGACGCCGTCGAGCGTTTCCACCCGCGCGTCGATCGCCTCGCGGATCGCTTGGAGCTCGAGATAGCCGTCGTAGCAGGTAAGCGAGCTGTCTGTCTGGAGTCGCACGTCTTCGGACGTCATCTCGACGCGAGGGTCGAGGCGAACCTCGAGGGTACGTTCGAGAACGGACCCGTCGACGGTAAGTCGGATGTCGTAAGCGCCTGGAGCGACGAAGGGACCCTGCGGGCTCGAGGGAGTGCGCGCGTGGACGGCAGAGATCGAGAAGCTTCGCTCGGCACCCGGTGGCGGCTCGTACCGCAGATCCCAGACGAACCGGTGATGTCCCGGCTCGGTCGATAAGCCCTGGGGCGGGCGTATCCAATACGTCGGGTGGCGGAGCGAAGTCCGGTCGATGGATTCAGGAACGTCATCGCTCGAGTACTTGCGAATGATAGCTCCCCTTCCGATGACCTCTAACGTTACGGCGGATGCCCTCGCGCTCAGGTAATAATCGATGATGGCGCCGTCGGGCGGGTTCTCGCCCGTGGGCTCGTCGGGGGGAAGCGGCGTATCGAGAAACATGTTCCATCGGACGCGCGTCGCCCGCGGTGGACGGAACAAATGAGGGCCGCCCTCGAGGCGCGCCAGCTCGCGCAACGGCGCGATGTTGTCGAGGATCCAGATCGACCGTCCGTGCGTGCCGACCACCAGATCGTCCGCTTGGATCACCAGATCCCGGACCGACGAGGCGGGCATGTTCATGCGCAGAGATTGCCACTGCTCGCCGTCGTCGACCGAGAAGTAGACCTCGCGCTCCGTTCCCGCGAAGAGCAAACCCGGCTGGTGCGGATCCTCGCGGACCACGTTCACCGGGTCACGAAGCCCGGTGACGATACGCGCCCACGTTGCCCCTCCGTCATGAGTGCGATAGACGTGGGAGCGCATGTCGTCCCGGCGGATGGCGTTGACCGCTACGTAAGCCGTGTCCCGGTCGAAATGCCCCGCGTCGATCTGAGACACCTTGTCCCAGGCGCGGAGCTCTCGAGGCGTTATGTCCTTCCAGCTCTTGCCCCCATCATGGGTCAGGTGCACCAGCCCATCGTCCGTGCCGGCCCAGATGATGTTGACGTCGAGAGCCGACGGCGCGACCGCGTAGATGACGCCGCGACGCGGCATCGCCTCGAGCTCCGAAGTGCGGAAATCACCAACGCTCGCCGGAACCTCGGGCCGCTCTCGAGAGAGGTCCGGACTCACGATCTCCCACTCCTGGCCTCCGCTCGTCGTCTTCCAGAGCACGTTCGTCGCGAAGAGAAGAATGGAGGGGTCTGCTGGGTGGAAGAGGAGCGGCATCGTGCGCAGGATGCGGTAGTCACCCGAGCGGAGTGCTTCCGGGGCCACGTTCTGCGTTTGCCCCGTGCGCTTGTCGAATCGGACGACCCGTCCGCCGTAAACGATATCTGGGTCTCGGGGGTCGGGCGCGATGTAAGCGTACTCGTCGGCGCCCACTCCCGTCCAGTCACGAAACGAGATCTGCCCGCCGTTTCCCCGGCTCGCGATGCCGATGGCGCCGCTCTCCTGCTGGCCTCCGTATACCCAGTAGGGAAACTGGCCGTCGGTCGTAACGTGATAGAGCTGGGCCGTCGGTTGGTTGTACCAGGAACTCCAGGTGCGACCGCCGTTGACGGTGACGACGGCGCCTTGATCGGCGGTGAACAACATGATGTCGGGCTGCTCTGGATTGATCCAGATGCGCTGGTAATCGTCTCCTCCGGGGGCGCCCTTTATGGAGGTCCACGTTCGGCCACCGTCCTCGGATCGGTAGGCCGCGATCGTGCCGACGAAAACCAGGTCGGGGTTATCGGGGTGTACGCGGACATCTCCGCCGAGACGCGGATCCGTCGACATTTGCGTCCAGGTCTCGCCGCCATCGTCGGAACGATAGAGGCCGCCGCCCCCGCGAGCGCTCACGGTCAAGTACACACGCGCGGGGTTTCTTGGAGAGACGCCGACGAAGAGCGGGCCCCAGTCGTCTTTCGGCAGGCCCCGCTCGAGCCGCCGCCAGGTCGAGCCACCGTCTATCGACTTGTAGAGACCCGTTCCCGGGCCGGAGAAGCTCCCGTTCTCCCACGGTCCCATGCGATGCTCGTAGAGCGCCGCATAGATCGTGCGAGGCTCGGACGGATCGATCTCGACCGCGCTCGCGCCGGTGTTGGGGTCGACGTAAAGGACCTTCTCCCATGTGCCGCCTCCGTTCGTGGTCCGGAACACCCCCCGCTCCTCGTTCGGCCCATAGGGACGTCCGAGCCCGGCGACGAAAACGATGTCCGGATTCGTCGGATGAACGACGATTCGGCCGACTTGCTGCACGTCGTGGAGCCCGAGGTGGTCCCACGTGCTGCCTCCGTCGATCGACTTGAAGATGCCATCGCCGACACTCAGGTCAGGACGATGCAGACCCTCTCCGGTTCCGACGTAGATGACGTCCGGGTGCGAAGGGGATACGGCGAGATCTCCCACGGATCCCGTCGGGGCGCTGTCGAAGATCGGCGTCCACGTGCGTCCGTAGTCGTCCGTCTTCCACACACCCCCGTTGTTCACTCCTGTGTAAAAGACGTTTGGCTGGCTCGGAACGCCGGTGCCTCCCACCGTCCGGCTGGCCCGGAAGGGGCCTATCAGCCGATAGCGGAGATCTTGATAGGCGGACGGGTCCAAGGGCCGAGCGATGGCCGCGGTGGAAACCACGACCAAGAATCCACTCATGGAGAGCGGAGCAAGTAGGTTCATAGGCTATCTCCGACCGAGGCGGAAGATAGCACATCGAGACCCGCGATCTGTTCGGCTCGGGCTTCACGGCTGCATTGGCGGAGGCTCCCAGAGCTCGACGCGGTTCCCCTCGGGATCTATGATCCAAGAGGTCGACAAGCCGTGTTACGCTGGTTGGTGAGCGCAGGCCGCGTTCTCGACCTCCCCTGACCGTCCACTTTCCCCGATAACGGGGCGAAGATCCTCTGTCGCCGAGATCAATCGGCTGCTCTTGCGATCGCGAGGACTGAACATGCGTTTGGGAGATGGGGGCTCGAATTGAATGACCCGCTTCTGAGAGCCTACGCGGTTCTCGAGCTGACTCCCGGTGCGTCCCTCCAGCAAGTGCGAAAGCAGTACCGCAGCCTCGCCAAACGGTGGCACCCCGATCGGTACTCCGGCGATCCGGTCGGCCAAAGGGACGCTGCGGTCCGAATGCAGCAGCTCAACATCGCCTATCGTGCGCTTGTGGCGGTACTTTCCGCAGCGGAGGCCGAAGCGGAGGGTTTGCCAGCTGGCATGGCCGAATCCGGAAGCCATCCGGAGGTCAACGAGGCCGAGCGGCCATTTGCGGCCTCGGCCCCGATGCGCCCTGGCGCGCGACTCAGCCGAGAGCAGATCGAGGAAATCGTCGAAGCGATCCGCGGCGAGTCATCCTGGCGAATCGACTGGACGAACCGGTGGAACTGGATCTCGGCTGGTATCGCCATCGGTTCAACGCCCCTGTATTGGTCGGCGGGTCTTTTGTGGATGCCGATCCTCTTGCTGCTCATGATCTGGCTCGGCGACGAATTTGTGCGCGCCTTCGGCTCCTTGATGCTGATTTATTTCAACGCTCTCATGCTGGTCGCCTTGCTCATTATCTATGTGATGATGTAGCGGGCCATGAATTCGGCCGGAATACTTCGGGCATCGGTCGTCCCCGTCCCACTCTCGTATCGCAGTCGATCTTGAATCGCCTTGAACGACCGGCTACTGCAGGAGCGCATTGAATACCAGCTTGAACGTGCCGTAAGTCTGGGCGCGGTGCTGCGGTCGGAAACCGATGAGCACGACCCGTCCCTGGCCGTAGCCAGCCGACACCATGGCGGCGCGGCCGCTCAAATGATCTTCACCCACCAGCCAGCCGCTCTGCAGGATGTCCCGCTCGCGATACCGCCCGATCGTCTCGTACTTGTCGTTGTCGCGCGACGGCAGGATCTCGAACGCCGGGTTGCTCCAGAACAGGGCGAGGGCTTCCTCGGGCATGCCGTAGGCCAAAGGATGGCTCGGGTCGACGTCGACCCACAGAGTGGATCCGGGGCAGAAGAAATCCTTGCTCGGCACCCCCGCGAGCACGTTGCGCAGGTTGAGCGAAAAGGTGTCGATGGCGAGCTCGGTGGCGTCCCCGAGGCTCACGAGCGTGCCCCCCTCGCTCACGAAGGTCCTCAGGGCGTCCTCTCCCTCGCCCGCGAGCCCGCTCATGTACTCGGGCGGGTAGGGCGCCGGTCCGCGTTCCTCTTCGTCCTCCTTGCCCAAGAGGGTCGCCTTGGAATCATGAGGAATGATGATGACGTCGTAGCTCGAACGAAGGCTTCCCCGTTTCACGTCCTCATCGTGGAGTGTCGAGTAGGGGAACGCGAACCGCTCGAGGAGAAAACGCGTCCATCCTTCGTCCATACTGCCGCCGCGGTAGCGCTGATACATGGCGACCCGCATGCGTTTCACGTCGTGCATGGCGGCTCGCGGTTCTTGCCCCGCGCTTTCGAAGCGGACGCCGGTCTCCGAGGCGATACGCGCGAGAAGATCGGATGGAGCGTCGGTGACGATGAAATCGCCCGCCCTCATGCCTCCGCCAGAGCTCGTGACTCTCTGAACGCCGGCGTTCTCGTCGAGCAGAAGGTTCACCGCTTTGTAGCTCAGGTTCATCCGTCCGTCCAGGCGCAGCCGCGAGCCCGAGGCCACGCTTCCCGAAGTGGGAACTTCACCCTCGATGACCTCGAGACCGCCCTCGACGGCGACCGAGACGGGATCGACCCGCACCCCCATGAACTCGGACATCGTATGGGTGGCGGTGTCGTAGGGCCGTAGAGGCTCGCCGTCCCGCGAGCGGGTCCAGGCGTTATCCGGATACAAGGTGCGCCCAACGAGGTTTCGAATCAGCCCCATCTTTGGCTGAGCGAGCGGTATGACGTACGAGCCGGCCCCATATTGCATGCCTTCCACCTCGAACGATGTGGTCGATTTCTGGATCTCGATGTCGGACATGAGCAGCGTGTTGATCATCTTGATCGCCGTCAGCGGGTCGTGTTGCCGCGCCGGCACGACATAAGCCTTCACGTCACCTTTCGCGCCACGCTCGATCTGCCTCGCCGCCTTGAGGTAGGCGTTCTTCAGCACCGTTTCACGGTTGCGGGCCGCGAGATCGAGAAGCGCCCAGGCCGCGATCTTCTGCTGCTCGACGATGTCACGCACCCGCCACCATCCACCGGGCCAGACGTTCGGCATGGTGGATTGAGCCTCGTAGTCGGGAAACTGCCGGGCGCCGCCTTCGAGTTGATCGGGGTGGATGTAGAGCGGTGTCGCGAGGCTCGCGCTCGCCGATTCCGTCAACATGCCCGCCATGTTGTGAAAGGGCGTGATCCAGTGCCAGCCGAAGTGTCCCCAGCCGGGGTACTGGCCGGAGTTCAGGATGCCTGGCTTTCCGTGCTCTTCGAGCTTGTAGGCGATGTGGGCGCCGTACCAGGAGTGCTCACGCCAAACGAGCGGATCGGCATAGGGTCGAAGGGGCTCGCTGTAAGGGGGTACGAACATCCTGGCCCCGTACGAGCCCATCTGGTGATGATCCACGTAGGCCTGGGGCTTCCACTCTTTGTAGAGCACTCTGGCGGTGTGAATGGCTTCGATCTGATTGAGAAAGTCCGCGTCGCGATTGTTATCGTGGCCGACGTACTTGTGGTAGAGCCAAGGGAGGTTCGTGCCCTCGTACTCGCCTCCGACCGTCTGGTTGTACCAGTCGGCCACCATGATCTGTCCGTCGGGATTGAAGCAGGGGAACATCAGGTAGACCACGTTGTCGAGGATTGCCTGGGTCTCGGTATCGTCGCGGCTCGCGAGGTCGTAGGCATGCTCGGGCGCGGTCTGGGCGGCGGCGACCTCGGTCGAATGCAATCCGAAGGACTGGCTGACAACGGCCTTGCCCTCGGTGATCAGCCGTTCCACTTCGGCGTCACTGAGACCGCGAGGGTCGGAGAGTCTTCGATTCATCTCCCGGATCGCTTCGAGATTCCTGTGGTTCTCTTCCGAGGTGACGATGACCAGGAGATACGGATGGCCTTCGGTCGTGGGGCCGAGGTTGACGACCCGGATACGGCCGCTTTCCCGGGCGAGAAGCTCGAAGTACTCCACGATCTTGTCCCATCGGGCGAGCTTCTTATCCGCTCCCATCTGGTGGCCGAAGAAAGCTTCTGGCGTCGTGATGTCGTTGGCCCCATCGACCTCGTGGGCGGAGGGACCAAAACATACACAGGCGGCGACGATTACGAGCGGGATCCAATGCGATTTCATGACAACCTCGTGTTCGAGTGAATGGGTCTACTTAACGCAGAAGCCGCCGTGATTCAAGGCCTGGCGATTGCGGACTAAGGATGAGCTCCATTCACCCAGTGAACGTGGCAGTTACCGGCACACACCAGCGGCGAGATGCGTCCCGGGAGCATCGGTGGCATGCTCCCGGGACCACGACTCAGAAGGCGAAACGAACGGCGATCTCGATCTGACGTGAAGGGGCGTTGATGTTCGGAAGGAGATCGGTCGGTTGGCCAAAACTGGACGAGCGCAGGTTACCCACGGGAACGTTGAAATTGGCGCGGTCGAACAAGTTCAACGCCTGTACCATCAGCTCGAACCGCTGACCCCCCGGGAGAACGAAGAACTTGGATCCCCGGAGATCCACGTTCGCGAAGCCGGGACATTCTATGTTGCTATCCGAGATATTAGGCCGTCCGGTGGAGCTCAGGTAGCCGTTCACCGCTCCAAGGTTGAGGTCCCGGCACCCGCTTCGAAACGTCGTTCCTGGAGCCAGATCGGGCGTGTAACTGTCCCGGTTGTCGTCGGTACCGGTGTTGACCTCGAAGGGAAGCGACGACCGGAGATCGATGATGCCGGATAGTTGGATATCGTACGGCAGCTGCACGATGCCGCTGGCCACGAGACGATGCCGCCGATCCGCCTGGGCGGCGTACCAGTCGCTCATCGTGAATCCCGGGATCGTCACGTCATCGTTCCGGAACTGGCGGTCCTCCGAGTCGGACCAGGTGTAGCTGACGAGAAACTGATAGCGATCGGCGAGTCTGCGGTCGAGCTTCACGTAGAATCCCTTGTACCGGTTCTCCTGAGAGGATCGCTCCTCGTCCGCGCGATTGAACTGAGGATAGGGGCGCACCCCGTTCACGGGATAGTTGAGGTTGACGGTATTGATGTCGGCATAGCGGCGCACGTAGGTGAAGTCGACGGAGAGCGCGAAATCGGAGGAAATCTGCCTCGAGGCCCCTAGATTGACGTGATGAGCATAGGGATTCTCGAAGTTGTTCGCCATGACCTCGATGTTCGGGGGTGCGGTGGAGACGAACTCCTCGCGGGAGCGGCCTCCCAGTGGATCGGGGTAGCCGGGATTGGCGATTATGATGGTCTGCGCTTGGTGCCAGGTGCGCTCTCCGAGCATCGACAGCAGCGTCCGAATGTTGTCGTAGAAGAGGCCGTAGCCACCCTTGATGACGGTCCGGCCGCTTTCGGTCGGATCCCAGGCGAATCCGATTCGCGGACCGATGTTGTTGAAGTCGCCTCTCTGATCGGCCCCCTGGTGGAACGGTATCTCGAGCGGGAAGTCGATCTCGAGAATATCTTCGTTGAACGGACCTACCTGAAGGTCGTACCGCAGACCTAGGTTGAGCGTCAGGCTCGAAGTCGGTGACCAATCATCCTGGAAGTACACGGAGAAGTGGTGCACCGGCCTGTCCGCGAAACGAGGCTGGGACTGCAGATAGTTGACCGGGTAGGTTTCCGGGTCGTTTTCGTTGAAGGGAGCGTCGGTGGCGAAGGTGAACCGCCCGTTGTACTGATTCAAGATGTCTGCCTTGAACTGCACGTAGTTGTAATCCACTCCCAACTTGAACTGGTGGTCTCCGCCCCAGTTGGGCCGAAAGTAGGTGAAGTCGTCCTTGAACTGCCATCGCGTCTCCGGACCCATTTGATCGTTGCAGCTGCCGGTTCGAAGCGTCGGCCGGAAGATTTCCGTCTCACAGAGCGCGAGCCGCGCGTCAGAGAAGTCGCCCGCATCGAAGGATCCGTGCGAGAAAGCCGGGCTCACCTCATATTTGGAGAAGGCGCGCTGGAATCGAAACTCGTTCATGACGCTGTCGGAGGCCACCCAGGTGTGTCCTAGGACTTCGGAATCCCGCGGTACGGCGAAGTCGAATCCCTCGGCGACGATGCCGCCCGCCGTCAGGTTCGGCCGGTACTCGTTCTCCCAGGCGATGCGAGCCCATACGTTCTGCTTGTCAGAGATCCGGTGGTCCAACTTGGTGAGCCACATATATCGCCATTGCTCGCTTGGGAAGGTTCCATCGAACTCTGGGTGCACTCCCCGGGTATTCACGGTATAGAAAACATCTTCGTCGGTTTTCTCATAGGCGAAGAAGAAGTGGGTCTTGTCCTTCACGATCGGGCCGCCGAACGCGCCGCCGTACTGGTAACGCTTGTAGTCGGGTTTCTCCTGTTCGAAGTATGTCTTGGAGTTGAGCGCCTCGTCCCTCAAGTAGAGAAATGCGCTGCCCGCGAGATCGTTGGTTCCCGACTTGGACACCACGGTCATGACGCCTCCGGTGGCGAGCCCGTACTCCGCTTTGAAATTGCTGGTCGTGACTTTGAACTCGCCGATGGCGTCCATGGGAAAGTTCTGTCGCGCTTCTCCCATCTCGGCCCAGGTGTTGTTGACCCCGTCCACGATGAACGCGTTCGAGTATTCTCGGGTGCCGGCGCCGATGTTCGCGTTACCGCGGTAATAGAAGCCCCGAATGTTGTCCTGACTCACGCCGGGTGTCAGCAAGGCGAGATCCACCCATCGACGCGAACCGACGGGAAGATCTTGAATTTGCACCTCGCTGATCGACGTCGTCACGTCGGAACGCCTGGTATCAACGAGAGGGGATTCACCGGTCACCGTGATCGTCTCCTCGATCTGGGCGACTTCCATTGTGAAGTTGTGAATGACGGTCTGCTGAATCGTGAGAGCGATCTCGGTGAACGTCTGGGTGGCGAAGCTCGAAAGCTCGCAACTTATCGTGTAGACGCCAGGATTCAAGCCAGGCAATCGATAGAAACCGTCGCCCGTCGTGACGGCGACCCGGCTGAGACCGGTTTGCTGGTTCATTATTGTTACCGTCGCTCCCGGGAGTACGGCGCCGGTCGAATCTCTCACCGTCCCTTCGAACTGTCCGTACTGCGCGAGAGCGGATGCGGCAACGAGGCTCGATACGAGAAACATCAGAGTCGTCTGTCGAAACATGTCAGACCCTCCTTAACCCCAGGTTTCCGGGCGCGAAGATAGCATAGGTACCCTCGGCAATGCTCGTCTATCGGGGCGGTCCGAGGAGCGGGGTGCGTCGAACGATCGTTCCCTGTTCGATCCATAATCCCGACCATGAAGTACCGAGCCATCATTCCGCTTTTCTCATTCGTCGCCGCCGGAGCGTTAGCGCAGGAGCCGCGAAGCCTCGACGAGATCTTCTCTCCCGGCTTCGTCCTGGAAGATCGCGACGGGGACGGGCTCATCGACTTCGTGAACGCCGAGCTAGGACTCGGCCCCTCTCCTTCCGCCGTCGTCATCGCCGCGGCGTCCGACATCGCGACACGGCTGGGTTTCGAGACCATGGCGATGAACTTGCCTTTGACCGAGAGCCGAACGGGAGTGCTCATCGCGATTGGAGCCGAAGCCCCGGAAGGAACGGAGCCGCTTGCGAGCGGCGAGGGGCTCGTCACCATCTCGGTCTCCACGGGGCGCCCGACGATCTTCGTGACCGGCGCAGACGACGAGGGCTTGCGAGCGGCTGCGAGCTATCTGGCGGGTAGGGCGCCGCATTTGTGGGATCCCAATGGGCCGACATTCGAAACGCTCCACGACGACCTGGCCGCGCTGGTCGGGAACGAGCCACGCTCGTCACGCGTCGTCGAGGTACGGGCGACCCGGGATGGCCTTTCTCGTTTGACGGTCGCCCTCGAGCTCGCTTCAACCGACGAATTGACCTCGACCCGGCGCGCGCTTCAGGCGGGGCTCGGCTACGAGGGGGTGGCGCGCCTCTCGGCTCGACTCGTCGCGGGAGGCCGGTCGGTGGACGTCGAAGTGCCGCGCAAGCCCGTCGAGCCTAAGCCGCGTCCCATTCCCCCTCGTCCCGGCGCAGGAGCCAAGCACGAGATCGACCTCTCCAACTTGTTCACCCCCGACGGCCTCTTGGGAGACTCGGATCAGAACCTGATCGCGGATCGCATCGATGCCGTATTGAGCCCGGCGGAGAGCTACACGGGTGCGGTCGATCTGGTCGCTCGTCTCGGGCTCGAGGCGGCCGGGTTCTCGATTCCGATCGCGAAGCTCCCCGAGGAGATCGAGGAAGCCGAGGAGGAGCCCACTCTCATCCTGGTCGGCAATCACCCACAAGCCCCCGAGTCCCGTGCCGATCTGACGGCCGGTGAGGGCTACATCGGGATCGTTTCCGGCGCCTTTGGCGAAAAGCCAGCCGTCGTCGTTACCGGCGGAGACGATTCGGGCGTGGAGCGTGCCCTCGAGCAGATGGCGGTGAGATTCCCCAACGTTTGGGAACGTGGAAAAGATCGAACCACGCTCGATGACGTCGAGATGGAGATCTGGAAATTCTTCTCGGGCCGTTCTCCGGCGGGGCAGGCGGCCATCGCACTCTACAAGCTCGATCGTCTCGTGGACGCGCTCTCCGCGAAAGACGTTCGGGCCGCGAAGGTCCTCGTTTCTCTCGAGAAGCCAGATCCCGCGTTCGAGCGTTTCGTGGCCGAGCGGGCGCAGGCGATCGCTCCAGGAAGTGTCGAAGTCGTCATCGACGATCGGGACGTCACCCGAGCGCGAACCGTCTTCGAGGAAAACTTCGTGGTCCCGTCGGAGGTGAACGACTTCTGGCGGCTCTTCCGGGAGCGTGTCCTTCCGAAGGTCTCGAGACGACGCCCGGTGGAAATCGAGGCCCGGCTCTCGGAGCCGCGGGCGATCCGGCGTCAGATCGAGGAACGGGCTCGCGAGGAGCTCGAGCAGAAAGGCGTGCGCGATCCCGTGGTCCGGGTGCTATCGGCGTACAAACAGGGCTACAGCTTTCTCGAGGAGATCGTCGGGCCACGGCTCGCAGGCCAGCCGGTCGACCGCATCGAGATCCGTTTTGCGCGGTACGTTGCTCCGAGCGAATGGCCGCAACAGGCCATGCAGACGCCGCTGCGGTGGCTCCACGAGGCTTTCCCCGTCGACGAGGTCCTAGCGCGCGATCTGGGCGTTCCGATCGAACGGATCCGCTACCAAATGGCGCCTGCCGATGCTCCTGCCTACGGGGTGGTCGCGACCTCGGCGGACGGGACCGAGATCGTGAGAGAGACGTTCTCGCCGAAAATCGTGCTGCGACCCTATCTCGATCGTTTTCGAGACTACGAGATGGTGAACGTGACGACGGGTTGGATCTCGGCCCGCTCGGGAAACGAGGTGATTCTCGACCAGCGTATCGCAACCGACGCGGAGAAGTTCTGGGACCATTACCAGGGTGAGACGCTCGAGCGCATCTACGACTACGTCATGCAGCTTCACGAGGGCAACCCGCGCGGGGGTGGCAAGGACGCCCCTTACTTCGGAGAGCTCGAAGTCCGCCTCGAGCTTTCCGAGCCGCACGAGGTTCTGGGTATCGATCAGGAAATCATCTCTCCGATGGACGCCCTCCATGAGGACGTTTACTTCACCACGCTGATGTTCTTCCGCATCCTCGGCCGGAACGCTCGCGGCGAGGAGCTCACTTACGCGGGCCGAGTGATTCCTCGAATGATTCCCAAGGACGACGGAAGAGATGGAACGGCCTCCATCCGATTCTCCGGTTTCGCCACGAGCCGGCCCGCGGTCGTCGTCGAATATGAACAGGCCGACGGGACGAAAGAAACAGCGCGCCTGGACATCCCGAAGATCGAGATCGAGCGTCCCCGGGCGATGGGAGCTCTGGTTCGTGCCGGCCGTAGAGGGCTGGAGCGGCTCGAGGTTCGCGTCAAAGTGAATACGGACGACGACGAGCGAGACGAGCTAATTCGCCGGGAGCGCTCCGAGGACGTCGATGAGAGCATTCTGTCGGCGGAGCAGGTCGTGGCCACCATCGATCATTTGAACGATCTGCGAGAAGGCGGCGCTTATCGAGATGCCCTCGCCTACCACGATCTGGGCGAGGTCGCCGTCATCGGGTCCTGGGAGTACAAGTCCTCGAGCGAGACCGAGCGGACCGTAGTGCTTCGCGGAAACGGCGTACCGTCTCCGTTTCCCGACGTGTCTCGCTACCTCGTCGAGGCGGGGTCGGAAGGACAGTTGGTGCAATGGGACACGCCCATCCCGCCGCCCGAGGCCTACGGAATTCTCGCGAGAATGGCGAAATTCGAAGAGGCCACGGTCTACAAAGTTGGCGAAAGCTATCTCGGCAGGGAAGTCTGGGCGATGGATCTCATGCCACCGATCGAGGCCTCGCACTTCTCGACCTACAAGGCGACGACCTTGAAGCCGACGGTCGTGTACTCCGCGCGCCAGCACGCCAACGAGGTTTCGTCGACCTCACACGTGTTGAAGCTGGCCGAGGAGCTCCTGACCGATCCCGACGAACGGAAGAAGCTCGATCGTGTGAACGTCGTCATTCACCCCGTGACCAATCCAGATGGAGCGCAGCTCGCTTACGATCTCTACCGTGAGACGCCCGAGTTCATACTGCACGCCGGCTATCTGGCCTCGCTGGGAATGGACGCCACCTCCGATTCACGGGATCCGATGCCTCTTTATCCCGAGTCGAGCGTCCGACCTCGGCTCTGGAACGCGTGGCTTCCGGACATCTTTCTGAACCCCCATGGATATCCGTCACACCAGCTCGTTCAGCTCTTCTCCGAGTTCACCGGTCTCGTGCGAGGAGGGAGGGTGACCGAGCGCAACTGGAGTATGAACAAGGGCTGGTTCATGCCGGGGTTCGACTATATCGACGACCCTCGTTATCCCCGGCACAAGGAGGCGGCGTTCGCGATCCGCGATTACATCACCGCCGCCATCAACACGAACGCGGACGTCCATTCGATGAACCAGAGAAACTACCAGCGCTACGACCGCTACGGCGGCCAGTTCGACGACGATGTGTTCAAGCTTCCCATGGTAAACGAGGTGATGATCCACACGTCGCTCAAAGGCGAACGGGCCCCCTCGCCCGGCTCGGATCGCGGGTTCAACCCGAAGGTCACGATCTGGAGCGGGACCACCGAGGCCCCCGACGAGACGGCCGAGGGCGATTGGCTGAAGCTCGTCGCGTCGGCCGGGCTTCACTGGGATCGCGCGATCCTGCAGTACTTGCTGGATGGGAACCACAAGGTGGAACGAAAGGGCACGAGCTTCTTTGGCGGAGTGAGCTTCAGCCTCGACCGGCCTCGTCCACCCAAACCCGAGGAGAACCCGGCTAAGTAAAGACGGTAACTCCCGATGGCCACTCACGATGGGGTGCGAGTTGTCACTCGCTGAGGATTGCGTTATGGTTCCTCACGTTCCGACACGCGGAATCGAGTGGTGTTCGAAGCGAAGAGGGCGATTTCGATAGCTCGAAACTCGTGGAGGCGGAAGCAGACCTTCAAAGTTGGTCACCGATATTTGCTCCGAGTCGTGAGACACCGAGACCCATGGGGCAGCGTCGTCACTTTCAACGGGCCCCGAGGCGGCGCGGATTCCCTCGTGGAAACAGCCGTTTGTAATCTCTGCGGCGCGGAACGTTCGCGACGGCTCTATCGCAACTTCGAGCTCGACATCTCCCGATGCCAGGCCTGTGGGCTCGTCTACGCCGGACCCGTGCGGCTGTCTCGCGAGGAGACCTGGGCGCGGTACAGCGATTCGTTCTTCTGGGACGAGTACCTGCCGGCAAACGGCGTTAACGGGGATACGTTCGACTTGGAGCAGTTCGATGCGCGGTATGCTCGAGTCCTGGGTCTGCTGAAACCATACCGTCGTCTGGGAACGCTCCTCGAGATTGGGAGTGGGGCGGGGTTCTTCCTGAAAGCGGCGGCGCGGCATAGCTGGAACGTTTTGGGCCTCGAAGTCATGAAAGCCGGAGTTGAGTTCTCCCGCTCCCGGCTCGACGTCAGAGTCCTCCCCACATCGGTCGAGGAAGCGGAGCTTGCCTCGGAGAGCTACGACGTGGTGGCGATGTTCGAGGTTATCGAACATCTGTCGGACCCGCAGGGAGTGCTTCGCCGGGCTTTCGACCTATTGCGACCCGGCGGCTGCCTGGCAATCAGCACACCGAACATCGAATCTTTGAGTCGCTGGTTCCTTGGTCCCACCTGGTCGGTGCTCAGCCCGGCAGAGCACCTGTACTACTTCAGCGAAAGCACGCTTCAGGCCATGCTCGCGGCTGCCGGATACGAAAAGGTGTGGTTCGATCGGCACTATGCCGGGTCAGGACGGCACGAGACGCTGATGCCGACCCACAGCTTCACACCGCGTTCCGGGCGCGCTCTGGGTTACCGGTTGATCGTCGGTCTGCTGTGGCCGGGGGCGCTTCGACGGGTCCAGGCTTGGGGACGCGCCGACGGCCTTCATTGCCTGGCCCGACGGCCGTTAGGTTAAGTTCCCGGACACGAGCCAAACACCGGCGCTGACTCGCCGGGCTATGTTGCTCCTCGATGGGCACGCGCATATCATCGGTCATCGATCGCGGACATGTTCGACCAACACATCCCGTCCGTTGTGGCCCGGCACGCCACGTACGGATAGCGACGACTCGATCCTTGATGCCGGGCGAGGAAGGAGCCGGTCGATGTTGAATCGACGCGAGTTTCTAAAGTCCGCGTCCTCGGGGCTCATCTTCTGCCGTTGCTCGATGGCCTCCGGCGCACGTGAGACACAATCCCGGACTTCGACGCGGATTCCACTGATCGCCGGCAGGAAGCCGCTCACCGTCGACGTTCACGGGCACTGCTTCATTCGCGACGACTGGCCTCTCATCCGCGATCGGCCCGAAGCGAGAGAGCTGGAGCGGATCATGGCGGCCCCCTATTTCCCTGAGCTCATCGGGGTCGAGAATCGAATCACTGAAATGGACCGAATGGGAATCGACGTTCAGGCGTTGAGCCTTTATGTGGGCCAGTATCATTACTGGGCCGAGCCGGCGCTTGCCGAGAAACTCGTCCGGATTCAGAACGAAAAGCTCGCCGAGCTCTGCGCCACATATCCGAACCGCCTCGTCGGCCTCGGTGCGGTGTCGCTCCATCTTCCGGATCTCGCCGCGCGGCAGATGGCTCACGCGGTCGACGCCTACGACTTCCGCGGGTTCATGATCACGGGAAGTGTCGGGGACGAGCAAATATCCGCCCCACGATTCGAGCCGTTCTGGAAGCAGGCGGAAGAGCTCGAAACGCTCATCTTCGTGCATCCTCGTGGATTCGGCGCCGGAGACATCAGGTTCGAGGGGCACGGCTGGCTCTCCAACACGATCGGAAACCCGCTCGAGACCACCCTCGCGCTCTCGCACCTGATCTTCAGTGGTTTTCTGGACCGCTTCCCCAGGCTCAGGATCTGCGCCGCTCATGGTGGGGGCTATCTTCCGAGCTACGTCGGCCGCTCGGACAACTGTTATGCCGTCGATCCGCGGTGCCAGCACATGAGCAGGAAGCCGAGCGAGTATTTGAGCCAGATGTACTTCGATACTCTCGTTTACTCTAACCAGAACCTCCGTTACCTAATCGACCAGGTCGGTGTCGATCGGATCGTCATGGGTACCGACTACCCGTTCCCGGTGGCGAGCCGCGACCCGCTCGACGACGTGCTGAGCGTCCCCGGCCTCGACGACGCGGCGAAAGAAGCGATCTTTGGCGCGACCGCCGCGCGCCTTCTGAAGTTACGTTCCTGAAAGCGAACGATGAGTCGTGAACCGTTCGCGGGAATCATGGGCCCTGCTCCTGCAGGGCCGTGAGTCTGCCTCGTTGACTGGATACGGCGCAACGGCGGTGAGCGTCGCGGGGCTGACCAAATCGTTTTCCGCGCGAATGGCCGTCGAAGGGCTCTCTTTCGAAATCGGAGAGAACGAGTTCGTCTCCGTCGTCGGTCCGAGCGGCTGCGGGAAGTCGACCACGCTTCGCATCGTCGCTGGGCTCGAGCGCCCGACGTCGGGTGCGGTGCGTGTGCGAGGGCGCGGGGTCAGCGGGCCAGTTCCCGACGCCGCCATGGTATTTCAATCGCCCGTGCTTCTTCCCTGGCGAAGGACGGTCGACAACGTCCTCTTTCCCGCGGAGATGCGAGGCCGAGCCTCCTCCGAGCATCGCGCCCGCGCGCTCGAGCTCATCCGCCTCGCCGGTCTCGAGGGTTTCGAAGGACGCTATCCTCACGAGCTCTCGGGAGGCATGCAGCAGCGGGTCTCGATTTGCCGCGCGCTCCTCCTCGAACCGTTCCTCTTGCTGATGGACGAACCCTTTGGAGCTCTCGACGTTCTGACGCGGGAGCGCATGGGTTTCGAGCTCGAGCGGATCTGGAGCGCAACGCGCAGTACCGTGCTCTTCGTCACCCACAGCATCAACGAGGCCGTACTGCTGTCGGATCGCGTTCTCGTACTTTCGAGCCGACCGGGACGAATACGCTCCGTCGTCCCGGTGCGGCTCCCGCGCCCGAGAAGCGCCTCGACTCTGAGCGATCCCAGGTTCGTGGAGCTGGCGGCAATGGTGAGGGAGCTCATCGAGTCGTGAAGAAGGCGGTGCTCATCGTCTCCGGTCTCGCCGGGCTCCTCGTCGCCTGGGAGTTCGGTGTCGGCCTCGCGGGCGTTCCCGAATATCTTCTTCCGAAGCCCTCGGTCGTCCTGAGCAAGTTCGCCGGTACGATTGTCGTTCAGATGACGGAGCTCGGCGTGACCGCCGCAACGACCCTCATGGGCCTCGCGCTGGCCCTCGGCACGGGGATCCTCCTCGCTTTGGTGGTGACCTACGTCGAGCCGCTTCGGGCGGTCTTCCTGCCGATTTTCGCCGCGTTCAACGGAATTCCAAAGATCGCGGTCGCGCCGCTTCTCGTCACCTGGTTCGGTCTCGGGGCCGAGCCGAAAGTACTGCTGGCGTTTCTACTCGGGTTCTTTCCCTTGTTCGTCAACGCCGCGACGGGACTCAGCGAGATCGAGCCCGACATTCTCGACCTCGCCAGGCTCTCGGGAGGTACCGAGCTGCGCCTCTTCTATAAAGTGCGACTGATGCACGCGCTCCCCTATCTGGTCGATGCTCTGAAAGTCGCCTTCCCACTCGCGCTCGCGGGCTCGATCGTGGGAGAGTTCATCGGAGGAAATCGCGGCGTGGGCTACCTGATCCTGTCCGGCCAGTTCAATCTCGATACGCCACTGGTTTTCGCGAGCCTGCTTTCGATCACCCTCTTCACTACCGCGGGGATGGGCGTTCTGATCTTGTTCGAGAACCTCTTCCTCGGGTGGCGGCCGTCGCGCCGGCGCACATGATGCTGTCGTTCGTGGTCAGCGTCGTCCTCCACGGGGAATGGGACGGCGTTTCCCAAGCTTCGACTCGGACCACGAAGTGACGAGGGACGCTATACTCCCCGCACGCATGTCGGAGGTCAGAGAGCAATGAGAATGGATCGTTTGGGATGGACCCTCGTTGTCTCCGCGGGTTTTGCGGTCTCAATGGGTTGCGACGCAGAGAACCAGGCGGCGCCCGCACCGGATCCGCAAAGAACGATCGTGAAGGGGGGCGACGATCGCACCGGAGCCTACGTTGCGGTGGAAAACTGGTGGAAGCCGGCGCCAGACCACGAAGGGCCCTGGACCTGGGGCGAGGTATCGGGCGTTGCGGTGGATAGCCCCGACCGGATCATCGTCGTGGTGTGGGGCGACCGGAACGCCGAAGGCGAGGAGCGAGAGGGAAGCACGAATTACCTCGTGGTCGTCGATCGAAACGGAAACATCGTGGAGAGATGGATGCAGTGGGACTCGCTCCTGAACAAACCCCATCAGGTGTACATCAGTCCCTACGATCCGGAGCGCCATGTCTGGGTCGTCGAGCGCGGTGGCGGCCGCGGGGTCAACATGCAAATCCTCAAGTTCACCAACGACGGGAGCGAGCTCGTGATGCGCCTCTACGATCCAGAACATCCGACGAGCCGCGAAGAGGCGCGGGCGAATCCGCACCCGGGTCCCTATTCCTACGGCGACCCGGCGGTGCTGGCCTTTCTTCCGGACGGAAGCTTCCTTCTGGGCGATGGGTACTGGAACTCCCGCATCGTCAAATACGACGCGGACGGCGAGTACGTGATGGAATGGGGTGAGCTTGGAAGCGGCCCCGGGCAGTTCGACCTCGTCCACGGGCTCGCGGTGGACCGCGAACATCGCGTCTACGTCGGTGACCGTACGAACAACCGTATCCAGATATTCACCGAGAAAGGTGAGTTCATCGAGGAGTGGCCGGATATTTCCGATCCCGTCGGCGTCTTCATCGACGGCAACGATGCGGTCTGGGTGATCTCGGCGAGGCTCAACCGGATTCTCAAGTACAACCGGGACGGCGAGCTTCAATACTACTGGGGTGCGTACGGGGGGACGAGGGGAGGCTTTCCCGGTGGCCTGTCGCGTCCCCACCAGCTCGACGTGGATCAGGAGGGCAATGTTTACGTTGCAAGCTGGGATGGCGGGTGGGTGAACAAATTCGTTCCCAAACGTGGCGCCGATCCGAAGAAGCTGATCGGCAGGGCCCTGGCATTGGCGAAATAACAGCGCGCCGCCGCGTAACGTCAATGGCTCACGAAGCCATCGACGTAGACATCGTCCGGCGTGAGCTTAGCATCGAGCTCGAAGGCCGCGGTGACGAGCTCGATGCTCCTCACGAGCCGCTCTCGAGTCGCTCGCCCGTAGCCGTGCTCTTTCACGAAAGCGGTATCGATGGCGGCAATCGATTCGTTCCACTGGGTCCGCATGAGCCCACGGTCCAGGGTCGGATTGTGCTCGACCAAGATCTCAACTGCCTCCTCCGGATGGTCGACCGCGTAGCGCACCGCGCGGGTCGTGGCGGCAGCGAATGCGCGGATTTCCTCGGGACGTGACGCGATGCGGTCCGTGCGAGCGACCAGGAGATAGCCGAAGACGTCGTAGCCCCATTCCGCGAAGCTCGCGAAGTGCACCGACAGCCCGCGAGGCTCCGTCGCGCGCCGCAGAGTGGGCACGTCGCTATCGATCGAGGCGGTGACGAGCTCGGCACGTCCTTGAAGAAGGAGCGGGAAGTAAACGCTCGGATCCGCCGCTTGCCAGATCAGGGTCGAGGGGTCGAGGCCCTCGAGGTGATAGATGATGGGCAGAATGACCCGCGCACTATCGGTGACCGACGCGGCGATTGGCTTGCCCGCGATCGATTCCGGCCGTTGATAGGGCGTGAGCGACGCGAGTCCGCTGGTGCTTTCGTCCATGTAGACCCCGAAGGCTTTGATCCCGGCGCCCTTCGCCACCGCCTGCACGAAGGGCGCGGTCTCGGCGATCCCGTAGTCGGCCTGGCCTCCCTCGAGCGCCGCGATCACCGAGCCGCTTCCGGTAGAAGGGAGGATCTCGATGTCGAAGCCCGCCTCCCGATAGAAACCCTTCTCCAGTCCCACGAAGAACGGCGCGTGGCGGCCGAGAAAGACGTAGTTCGTCAGAAAGACGATCTCTTTGAGTGGCTCCTGCGCCGGTGAGGAGCGACCGCCTGCCAGCACGGTGAGGCCAATGATCGCGGCAACCCACCGCGTCAAGATAAGTAGTCCTTCAAGTCGAGACCGCGCCAGAGATCGCGCGGGGGCTCGGCGACCTCAGGAAAGCTCGGGTCGAGAGGCTTGGTGGCATCGACGCCGAGGCGGGTGGTCAAGAGCCCGGGGCCTTTGCCGCCCGTCTGCCACGGAAGGTAACCGGTCGGATCCACCCGGGACACGTAGGAGCCGGGCACGGTGAAGAACGACCGATCGGGCTGGGTCCGCGTCATCAGCGCCCAGAGTACTTTGCCGTCATCGTAGATATCGACGTCCTCGTCCACGACGATGGCACACTTGAATCGATGGATGCCGAGGGCAGCGAGCGCGGCGTTCACTCCGAGCCCTTCCATATCCTTTCGAATCTGCACGTAAACGAGGTTCCCCGAACCGCAAACCGGAACGTGGACCGCGACGAGCTGAGGGATGAGCTCCTTGAGCCGAGGGAAGACTGCGCCCTCCATCCCGAGAGAAAAGAGGATTAGGTGCTCGGGTCCGACATTGAAGATGTCGTGAAAGATAGGGTCGCTCCGGTGGGTGATGGCGGTGACCTCGAACACCCGCGCCGGCTTGGGCGGTGCGTAGTACAGCCAGTAATCGCCGAACGGTCCGTCATCCTCCCAGAGGTCCGTTCGGATCTTGCCCTCGATGACGATCTCAGCATCGGCGGGAACGAGCACGTCGACCGTCTCGGCCCGCGCGACGTCCACGGGCTCACCCAGGAGCCCGCCCATGATCTCGAGCTCGAGCTCGCCGAGCCTGCCCCGCTGTTGCGAGGCCATCCCCATCGCGGGGTGATGGCCGATCGCGATCGCTGCTTCGACTGGGAGCCCATGCTCTTCGGCTCCGCGGGTGATCTGAGCGCCATGGCTCAGGGGTGCCAGGTTCATCGTGAGCGAAGTCGACGAGAGCTTCAAGTTCCGGTAGATTCCTCCGTTCAGAGCGCCCGAGACGGGGTCGCGCATGAAAGTTACGCCCGAGGTGAGATAGGCTCCGGCGTCCTTGGCGCAGTGGGTGATGAGCGGCAGCCGGTCCAGGGACGCGTCGTCGCCGGTGAGAATGACGTCCTTGACGGGCCCCTTCTCGACTCTCCGCGGCGGCACGCGGCGAGCCGATGCCTCCGCGAAGCGGGTTACGACCTCAGCCGGTGTCGAATCGAGCGCGAGGGCGAGATGCTTCTTGCTCGCGAAGAGATTGACCACGACCGGCATCGAGTGACCCGCGACCCGGTTGAAAACGAGGATCGGGAGTGAGCCCTCTGACTCCAGACGTTTCTGAATCGCCGAAAGCTCCCACTTCGGGCTCACCTCGCGGTCGACGTGCACGAGGAGTTTCGCTGCGCGATCCTCGACGAGGCGCAAGAAATGGCGTAAATCTTTGCTCACGCTTTGGGAAACGATTTTACCTCGTTCGGATGAGAACGTGTCTGATCCCTTCTTGCGCGGCGCGCTGATCATATGCAACTTTCTAGTTGCATATGGGGGCGTCTCGAGGTAATCTCCCAAAAAGCAACCAATGGGTTGCATTACTCAAATTAAGAGGAGGTTTCATGGGAACGACGACGACCGATCGCATCGAGAAGAAGATCCGGCTTCGCCACCCGCGCTCTCGGGTTTGGAAGGCCCTCACCGACTCGAGGGAGTTCGGCAGCTGGTTCGGGGCGATTTTCAACGAGCCGTTCCGTCCGGGGGGCCAGCTTCAAGGACGGGTCACTCACAAGGGCTACGAGCACATGACGATGGACGTTACCATCGAGCGCATGGAGCCCGAGCGCCTGTTCTCCTGGCGCTGGCATCCGGGCGCCGCCGAGCCGGGGGAGTCCTTCTCCGACGAGCCCACCACCCTGGTGGTGTTCGAGCTCGAAGAGGTCCCCGGCGGCACGATGCTCACGGTGGTGGAAACGGGCTTCGACAAGATCCCGCTCGCACGGCGCGCGAAGGCGTTTCGTGACAACGAGGAAGGTTGGGCCGCCCAGATGAAGGCAATCGAGCGGCACCTCGGCGGGTCCTGATGGCCGCGAAGAGGGGCGCTTACCTCGCCTCCGCACCCGTTTTCGCGGCTCTCGGGGATGAGACACGCTTACGACTCGTGGCCCGCCTGTGCTCGGGCGGGCCACAGTCCATCTCCCGTCTCACGGCCGGTACGGACGTGACGCGGCAGGCGGTCACCAAGCATCTGCTCGTGCTCGCCGACGCGGGACTGGTCCAATGCGTCCGGCAGGGCCGGGAAAGCCGATGGGAGCTCGAGCCCGATCCGCTCGGCGTGGCGCGCCGCCATCTGGAAATGATCTCGGACGAGTGGACCGAGCGTCTCCAGGCGCTCGAGCGGCATCTCGATTCGGAGCCCGAAAGGAAGTTCCGAGCGACCAAGCAGAAGAGGAATCTACGGTCGAGCAAATCTCGCGTCCCGTAGCCGAGGGTGGTATAAAGCTCGGTGGACCTAACAGGCTGATGAAAATGTACTGCCCAGCCTGCCGAGCGGCGGCCAAAACGTCTGACGCGACGTTCAGCGCGAATCGTCCGCACCGGGCTGCTTCGAAGGAATGAGATGTGAGCACGCAGTGCGAATAAGCGCCGCGAAGGCCGAGCCGTGGCGGCTCGATCGATTGCGGGTCCCGCCACGGCATTGAGTAACAGAATGGATCGCCGGTGTTTCGTTCGTTTGATGTCCGGCGTCGCGGCGGCGACATTCTCCGGGGTACGCGATACGCTCGGCGCACCCCGGCGAATCGGGATCGTCGGCGGGGGAATCGTCGGCTCGTCGATCGCCTACCATCTGGCGCGGCGCGGTGCCGATGTGACCCTGTTCGACAAGGCGGAGCCGGCTTCCGGGGCCACCGCGAACTCATTCGCCTGGGTGAACGCGACCTTCTCCAAGAAGCCGCACCACTACCACCTCTTGAATCGACTGGGCGCGCTCGGCTACCGCCATCTGGAAGCGGAGCTCGGCGGTGACTTGAAGGTGCGATGGGGCGGAAGCATCGAGTGGTATGCCAGCACCGAACGGGCTCGTTGGCTTCGAGAGCAGGTAGAGCTTCACCAGGCGTGGGGTTATCCAACTCGGCTGATCGAGCCGGAGGAGTTCGCGAAGCTCGAAAAGAATCTCGAGCCCGGAGAGGTGCTCGCCGCTTCATGGAGCGAAGAGGAAGGAAGCCTCGATCCCGTCCAGACAACCCAGACACTTGTAGAGCACGCAAGGCGCGCGGGTGCCAGAATCGTCTATCCTTGCGAGGTCGAAAACGTCGACGTCAAGTGGGGGAGGTTGCGGGGAGTCACGACGTCCCAGGGGAGCTTCGCGGTCGACGTGCTCGTCATCGCGGCCGGGGTGGATACGCCCGCCATTGCGGCCAAGGTCGGACTCGAGGTGCCTCTCGTTGATTCCCCCGGCGTTCTCGCACACACCCGGCCGGCCTCTCCTCTCATCGAGCGTGTCGTGCTCTCCCCAGGCGCTCATATGAAACAGCAGCTCGACGGCCGTGTGGTGGCGGGGATGGGATTCGGCGCCGCGCCGGTGACCGAGGCGAGCCGTGAGGAAGGCGAGAGGATCCTTGCGTCGGGCAGGACCTATCTTCCCGGACTTTCGGAGCTCGAGCTAGAACGGGTGACTCTCGGGTGGCGCCCTTTGCCGCGAGATGGCTATCCCATTGTTGGCTTCTCGGCCGGAGCGCGGGACATCTATCTTGCGGTAATGCACAGCGGAGTCACGCTCACACCGATCGTCGGCCGGCTCGCAGCCATCGAGATCCTCGACGGCGTGGACGTAGATCTACTGTCGTCGTACCGTCTCGCGCGGTTCGATAAGAGGGCCTAGGGCAAGCCCTATTTGTTCGTCGATTTTGGATCCGGGTACTTCGAGAACACGTCCGCTACCGCGGACTGGATCTGTTTTTCGGAACGATCGGGCGTGCCCAGCGGGTACGTACCTTTCGCCTGCCACACCAGGAAGCTCGACTCGGCTTCCTTGAGCTCGATCGTCAAACTGACCTGCTCCTCGCGGCGCACGTCGATCTGAACCTTCATATCAGTCGGGTCCCAGACTGAGGGCTGTTGTCTCGAGCGCGTCTGGACGGAGCTATGGGTATCCACCGTGTACTGGATCAAGAGGTCGGGGTTGCGGACATCGATGCGAAAGCCCCGCTCCATCATCTGCTTCTGGATCGCGTTGACGAATCGCACGTGGTTCGCCATGTTGTCGACCGGCTTCTGGTCCTTGCTCCAGGTAAACGTACTGTACCGGGAGATATCGATCTCACGGTCGAAGTCGACCTCGATCTTTTGAGCTCCGGCCGTAGTGGCGGCAAAAACGAGGGCCGGTAGTGCGAGTCGCATCGGATTTCCTAGTCTCCATACAATGCTACGCGGTTGTCAAACGCGGGTGGATAGTTTTGCCGTTTGAGAGCCGAAAGGGCAAAATGAGCTCGCCGTTCGGCTCGTGCCCCATGGCAGGCTGATGAAAAAGTACACTCCAGCCTGCCGAGCGGTGGCCAAGACTTCTGCCGCGAGATCGGCGCGAAGCGCCGCAAAGGCCGAGCCGTGGCGGCTCGATAAATTGCGGGTCCCGCCACGGCATTAAGTACTAGAAGAGGAGACTATGATGAAGAAACCCCTGGCGCTGGTTGCTCTGACGTTCCTACAGGCTTGCACGAACGGTTCGCCACCGGAGCCAGCGATCACGTCGAGCTATCTGGACTACAGGGGCCGCGACGACGTGCTGAGCGGTGGCGTCAAGCGGATTCCGGTCGAGACGCCAAAAGGCACCTTTCACGTGTGGACCAAGCGCGTCGGCAACAATCCCACGACCAAGGTGCTGCTCCTCCACGGCGGCCCGGGGGCGACGCACGAATACTTCGAGGCCTTCGACAGCTACTTTCCTGCCGCCGGCATCGAGTACTACTACTACGACCAGCTGGGCTCGGCCTACAGCGATCAGCCGGACGCGCCGGAGCTCTGGGAGGTGCCGCGTTTCGTCGAAGAAGTCGAACAGGTTCGCTCGGCGCTCGGGCTCGATCGAAGCAATTTCTACCTACTGGGCCATTCTTGGGGCGGAATCCTGGCAATGGAATACGCATTGAAGTACCAGCAACACCTCAAAGGGCTCGTCATCTCGAACATGATGGCCAGCATTTCCGCCTACAACGAGTACGCCCGCACCGTGCTGATGCCCGAGATGGATCAATCAGCCCTCGCAGAGATCAAGCAGCTCGAGGCAGAAGGGGAGTACGACAATCCCCGCTACATGGAGCTTTTGATCGCCAACCACTATGTCGATCACGTCCTGCGAATGCCGCGCGAACAATGGCCGGACCCGGTGAACCGCGCGTTCGAGAAGATCAACCCCGATATCTACATCCCGATGCAAGGACCAAGCGAGCTCGGAGCGAGCGGAAAGCTCCTCGACTGGGATCGCACGCAGGACGTCGGCAAGATCACCGTGCCGACTCTCGTGATTGGTGCCCGCCACGACACGATGGACCCGTCCCACATGGAGATGATGGCGGGCAAGCTGCAAAAAGGGCGCTACCTCTTTTGCCCAAGAGGCAGCCACATGGCGATGTACGACGATCAGCTCGTCTACTTCGATGGAGTCGTTCAGTTCATCCGCGATGTGGACGAGGGCCGCTTCTAGTATTCACCAGGGTGCCTCGCCGCTGCGGAGGAGCCGCGTCAGGTTCGGTCTCCGAATGTGGCGCGGGCCGAGCGTGTTGGCTGCGGCCTTCGTTTGAGGTGCTGCGGCTTTTGGACGCGGGTCGCTCCGCAGCTCCTCCGGCGCTCTCCGCGTGGTTCGGTGCGCGCTCTTTGTCCGATTGCCGATTGTATCGTAGCAATTGCCGTACATTTTAGGGCTCATCCCTACTATTGTCTTTGACGACAATGAGGGCAAATGTTAGATTGCACTCATGTCGACCTGGAAGCCGACGCTGCCGCGGGGGGAAAGCCCCCTCTATCTCGCCATTGCCAATTCGATCGCGGAGGATATCGCCAAGGGCAGGCTCGCGGAGGGAGAGAGACTGCCTCCTCAGCGTGATTTGGCGGACGAGCTCAAGGTCGCTCTGACCACGGTGACCCGCGCGTACTCCGAGGCGGAGCGCCGGGGTCTGGTGAGCGGCGAGGTGGGGCGCGGCACGTTCGTGCTGCGCAAGGAGACGTTTGGGCTGAGACACCACGACGTCGAGCCGTCGGCGACCGACCTGACCGCGAACAGCCTCCTGCCTTATCCCTTCGCCAAAGCGCTCGCCGCGAGCATGGCCGAGGTCATGCTGGAGCGGAATCCGTGGGATCTCCTCGCCTATCAATCGTCCTATGGCTCTCGCCGTCATCGAGAAGCGGGGTCGCGATACTTGGAATGGTTCGGAGCTCCCTCGAGCCCAGAGAACGTGCTGGTGACGGCGGGGGCGCAGCACGCGATGACGGTCGTGTTCTCGACCATCACGAACCCCGGGGACACGGTCCTTACCGCGGAGCTCACCTATGCCGGGATGAAGTCTCTGGCCAACTTCCTTCATGTTCGACTGCGGGGCCTGGTCATGGACGACGAAGGCATCCGCCCCGATGCCCTCGAGGCCGCTGGCGCGACGACGAACGCGAAAGTGCTCTATTGCATGCCCTCGTTGCAGAACCCGACCGCGGCGGTCATGTCGGAGAAGCGACGTCGTGAGATCGTGGCCATCGCCGAGAGCTACGAGATGACCGTGGTCGAGGACGACAGCTACGGGTTCCTGGTCCCGGGCTCGAGGCCGCTCGTAAGCTTCGCGATGGATCCCTCACGCTTTTACTACCTTACTGGCACCTCCAAGAGCCTCGCTCCCGGACTGCGAGTCGGTTTCCTGAGAGCGCCGTCACCGATGATGGATCGTCTCGCGGCCGCGATATCGAGCACCATCCTGATGGCCACTCAGTCGATGGCGGACGTCGTCGTTCGTTGGGTCGATGACGGCACGGCGGAGCGGGTCATGCAGTGGAAGCGAGCCGAGATCGGCGAGCGACAGAAAATGGCGACGCAGATTCTCGGTCGTTTCGACTACCGCGCGCATTCTTCCAGTCCGCATGGATGGCTGACCATTCCCGAGCCATGGTGCGTGCGCGACTTCGTGGAACAGGCGCGCATGCGAGGCGTTGTACTCTCGCCAGCCGAGGACTTCATCGCCGCTCGTTCGACGAGCGCCCACGCGGTCCGCATTTGCCTCGGGCCAGTGGAAGATCGGCGCCGGCTCCAGCGCGCTCTCGTTACCGTGTCGGACATCCTCGATACACCCCCGGCACCATGCCAGGCTCGCGTTTGAATCGCTTGTTCCTCTGATTCCACCTGAGCTAAGGTTGCTCCTTCGGGAAGAAGGAGCGCGCGCATGATTTTCAGGAGTCCTTACGGAAACGTAGCCATTCCCGATTCACCTTTGACCGATTTCGTGTTCGACCGTGCGCGCAGTCTCGGAGCGAAGCCCGCTCTCATCGATGGCCCGAGCGGTCGCGCGGTTTCCTTCGTCGAGCTCGAAGAGGCGATTCGGCGCGTGGCGAAGGGGCTTTCTTCCCGTGGCTTCGCGAAAGGGGACGTTTTCGCGATCTATGCGCCCAACGTGCCCGAGTACGCCGTCGCGTTTCACGGCGTGGCCCGGTTGGGTGGCGTCACGACCACGGTAAATCCACTCTATACACCTGAGGAACTACGCCGGCAGCTCGACGATGCGGGGGCGACGCGCCTGCTCACCGTTCCCCCCTTCCTCGACAAGGCTGCGGAAGCTTGCCGTGGGTCTCGCGTCGAGGAAGTCTTCGTATTTGGCGATTCGGACGGAGCGACCCCGTTCTCAGCGCTCCTCGAGAACGACGGCGACCCACCGGAGGTCGATATCGATACCGCAGAGGATCTGGTGGCCTTGCCCTATTCGAGCGGCACGACCGGTCTGCAAAAGGGGGTGATGCTGACTCATCGCAACCTCGTGGCAAACCTCGTTCAGACCAGCGCCGCTTTCGAAGGCGGCTTGACGGAGAGAGACGTCTGCATCGGTATCCTGCCCTTCTTTCATATCTACGGCATGCTCGTCATCATGAATCTCGCGCTTTGGAAAGGCGCATCGATCGTGACCATGCCCCGATTCGACCTTCAAGGCTTTCTCGAGCTCATGCAGCGATATCGCATCACGTCGGCCCACCTGGTGCCTCCCATCGTGCTCGGTCTGTCGAAACATCCGATGGTCGACCAGTACGATTTGACGGCGCTGCGGTGGATCATGTCGGGAGCCGCCCCTCTCGGTGAAGAAGTCGCAGGCGCCTGTGCCGAGAGGCTCGGCTGCTTCGTCCTTCAGGGCTACGGCCTCACGGAGACGAGCCCCGTATCGCACTGCAACCCAATCAACGAGGCCAGGATCAAGCCAGGCTCAGTGGGGCCGCCGGTGCCGGGAACCGAGTGCCGGATCGTTTCCCCCGAGTCGGGCCTCGATGTCGGTCCGGGAGAGAACGGCGAGATCTGGATCCGTGGCCCTCAGGTCATGAAAGGCTACCTCAACAACGTCCAGGCAACTCGGGCGGCCATCGACGAAGAAGGCTGGTTTCATTCGGGCGACGTTGGCTACGCCGACGAGGACGGCTATTTCTTCATCGTCGACCGAATGAAGGAGCTGATCAAATACAAGGGGTTCCAGGTAGCTCCGGCCGAGCTCGAGGCGGTTCTTCTCTCCCATCCGGCCGTTGCCGATGCGGCCGTCGTTCCGAAGCCCGACGAAGAGGCGGGTGAGATCCCGAAGGCCTTCCTCGTCCTGAGAGAGGAAGTCCCGAAACAGGCCATCCTGGATTTCGTCGCCGAACGGGTGGCGCCTTACAAGAAGATCCGGGAGATCGAGATCATCGACGCGATCCCGAAATCACCCTCGGGCAAGATCCTGAGGCGGCTACTGCGGTAAGTAGCGCTTGGGAAACTTGGCGACGACCGTGTAGGCGGGATCGACGATGTTGGCGACGGTCGTCTCGGCGAGCTGGCCCAGCAGAGCGTAAGCGTCGAGTCGATCGAATCCGTAGTCCGCCTGGAGCCATTCGATGAGCTCCACGTGGGCGAGGCGAAAAGCGTCGATCAAAGGTCGGGCACTGCCCGCCACCATGATGAAGTCCTCGTCTTCGAGGCGCGGCCAATCGATGGTCTTCCCTTTGATGAGGTCGATGCGCAGCTCCACGTCCATGGATGTCTCCAGGCCAGTTCCGCCGACCTCACCTTCCCCCTGCCTCGCGTGGCCGTCGCCGAAGTACAGGTAGGCGCCGTCGTGGAAGATGGGAAGGTAGACGGTAGTGCCTTCGCGAACTTCGGGGGCATCCATGTTTCCACCGAAATCCCCGGGCCACAGTCCGCCGAACGCCTCCTCGCCCCTCGGGGCAACGCCCACTCGGCCGAGCATCGGTTGCAGATCGATCTCGATCTCTTTCATCTTGCTTCCGGGAAGCCCGGTCTTCCCCGTCATCTTTTCCCGATCGATCATCCACACGTAGCGCCTTTCGCCGATGGGGTCCGCCAGGAAACGGACCCGGCTCTCACCGGCTAGACCCCCGAAGCTCGAGGACACCTGCGAGGCAGCGATGTCGTGGTTGGGTCTTACTTTGAGTACCTCGACGACGAGCGTGTCGTCCTTCGTCGCTCCTTCGACATAGAAAGGACCGACTTCGCCCGGAAAAGCGCCTCCCTCCCTGGTGTAGTAAGGCCCCATCATCGTCCTGGAGACGAGAATCGTGTTCGGCTTTATCCGTAGCACGGGCTCGCGAACGGCGAACGTCGGGTATCCGACTTCGGGCTCGAACTGCACACGCTCCTGGGCGGTGGCTTTCGCTGCCAGGACGGCGACGATAACGAGACTCGGTACGATCGGTGAGCGCACGTTCATTCTCCTCTTCGATATGAGAGCAACCAGGGGACGAGCTCCTCTTCCCAGTAGGCCCTGTCCCAGGAGTCATGGCCGACACCGGTGTACTCCGTGTAGCGGACGGACTTGCCCGCCGCCTCGAGAGCCGCGGCGAGCTTGCGAGACTCGGTAACAGGTACCCGGCGATCCGCGTCGCCGTGAAAAATCCAGACCGGAGCGCTCACTCGCCGCGCGGTCTCCGTGTAGGGGTCATTCGGAGCGATCGATGCCGGATGCCAATCGGGCGGAGCGATACTCCGGTTGGGCATCACCCCGCCGCACACCGGAGCGAGCGCCGCGAAGCGGTCCGGGTATTTGTACCCGAACGCCCAGACGCCATAGCCTCCCAGCGAAAGGCCCGTCAGATAGACACGCTCGGGGTCGCCGTTGAATTCCTCGATCGACCGCTCCAGGGCCTCGAACGTTTGAGCTTCCATGGCCGGATCGCCCCACCACATCCGTTCGCGGCACTGCGGCATCACGACGACGGCGGGAAAATCGCCGAGCTCACGAATTCGCGCTGGAAGGCCGATTTTCAACGGACCTGTCCCGTCCGAGCCGCGCTCGCCTGCGCCATGCAGAAACAAAACGACCGGCCACTGCTTGTCCGCGGTCCACTCCGACGGTACGAAGACGGTGTAGCTGTAGCTCTCCCCGTCCATCTCGATGGCCCGATCGACGAAGCCCGCCGAGGTGTCGATGGGGACGAAGAGCAGGGCAACGAGACCGAACAGGTATTTCATGCCGCGCATTCTACACGGGATTTCCAGAGAAAAAGGGGGTAGGGAGAGCTTGAGAGATAGGGGGATTGCTCGGAGACGTCAGCTCAATGCCGAAGATCGGCAAGGGGCTTGTCCGGGGGAACTGCCGATTTACCCCACATCTCCGTAATCCCCAAAATCCCCCTTCTCGCACAGGATTGAACCAGCGGCCGCCCCGTTAGAGAATCGGTGTGACATGGATGCCGAGCTCGACGCGCTCCGAACCCAACTTGCCAGAGTCGATCGCAAGATACTCGACCTCGTCGCCGAGCGAGAAAAACTGGCATCGAGAATCGGAAGCGTGAAACGAGCGGCCGCTCTGCCCACCCGTGATTTCTCCCAGGAGCGCGACGTCGTCGAGCGGGCTCGCGAGAGGGCCTTGGAGCTCGGGCTGTCCCCCCGTTTCGCCGAGGAGCTCATGCTCCTCCTCATTCGCTCGTCCCTGACGGTTCAGGAGCGTGAGTCCATCAAGACGGTGGCCGGGGGATCGGGCAAGAGAGCACTTGTGATCGGAGGGGTGGGCAAGATGGGCCGCTGGTTCGTGAGCTTCCTGAGGTCGCAAGGCTTCGCCGTGGACGTGGCGGACCCCGCCTCCGAAGCGTATCAGAGCTGGAAGCAGATCGAGCTCTTCCACGACGTCATCGTGATTGCCGCACCGCTCGTGGTGGCGAACGAGATTCTTCTCGAGATGTCGCGACGTCCGCCCCGAGGACTCGTTTTCGATATCGGCTCGCTCAAGAGCCCGGTGCGCGATGGTTTGCGGGCAATGGCCGCCGCGGGAGCGAACGTGACTTCGGTACACCCGATGTTCG
The DNA here is from genome assembly GCA_035457705.1 of Vicinamibacteria bacterium. GTDB lineage: Bacteria > Acidobacteriota > Vicinamibacteria > Marinacidobacterales > SMYC01 > DASPGQ01. The sequence goes on along the minus strand of DATIBD010000039.1, from coordinate 562,998 downwards.
GGCCCGACACGGAGCTCCTGTCGGGACGGCACGTGGTCTTCGTCGATGTGGGGGTGCCGGCGGCCACCGACGCCGCCATGGAGCTCTTTCGCTCAACCCTCGCGGTTCGTGTCGATATGGATCTCGAGAGCCACGATCGACTGATCGCGTACGTGCTCGGTCTCTCCCACGCGCTCAACATCGCGTTCTTCACCGCGTTGGCGGAGAGCGGAGAACGGGCGCCGGAGTTGGCCAAGCTTTCGAGCACCACGTTCGACGAGCAGCTTCTGGTCTCAAAAAAAGTGGCCGGCGAGAACCCTCGGCTGTATTTCGAGATCCAGTCCCTGAACGACTACGGCACCGAGGCACTCGCGGCGCTCCTCTATGCCGTGGAACGAATCCGATCCGTGGTGCGCGCGGGAGACGAGGCCGGGTTCGCGGCTTTGATGGAGCGGGGAAAGGCTTATCTGAGCGGGCGCTGACGCTGCGCCGTTTCCTTGCTCCTCTAGTTACTCAATGCCGTGGCGGGACCCGTAATCGATCGTGCCGCCACGGCCCGGGCTGCTTACGGCGCGGCCAGCGCGCAGGGTGGGCTGAGCTCTTCATCACCCTGCCTACGGGAGAAAGTAGTTCGGGTCGATGGCCTTGGCCTTCTCGAGCATCGTTGCCGAGCGCTCCACCATGCCGAGTGCCTTGTAAACCGAGGCGAGCTGCCCGAAGTAGTTCGCTTTGCTCGGGTCCAGCTCCGCCGCCCGGCGGAGGTGCCCCTCGGCTTCCTTGAGCCAATTGCGGTTCTTCATGAGCCCGAGGCCGAGCAGATAGTAGAAGGGGGCTTGCTCCTGGTCCAGCTCGATGGCCTGGCGAGCGAGCTGGATCGCGTCCCAATAGTCGGTCGTATCATAGGCTCGCTCGGCACGCCGAAATATCTCCCAGGCCTGCCGGGTACGGTCGACGTCGCTTCGTAACCGCTTCGGTGGAACGACAGGTTTGGTGCGAGTGCGTGAAAGGGTGGTGAGAGCGCGGGTGGCGACCGCGCAAAGCTCCGAGAGCCTCTGTCGGGTCTCGGGGGAGAGGTCCTGGGGATGGGCCTCGGGATGAAAGCGCTGAATCAGCTCGAGGTAGGACTGTTTGACCTCGGGTGGGGGAGTCGAGACGTCCACGCCCAGAAGCTCGGAGTAGCGTCGGCGTTTGCCGAGATCGAGGAGGCGTGCGAGCTCCCTCTCGAGCGCGGGGTCGAGTCTGGATCCGCTGGCCCCCGACGAGTCCGGGTCGTCCCAGGTGATGAGGCCTTTGTGCACGAGATCCGCGATCGTCTCCGCGACCTCGTTCTCCGGCATGGGGCTGAGAGCGAGGATCTCGCTCGCCTTCGAGGTCCCGTCGACCCTCGAGAGAATGAAACCCTCGGTCGGGGAAAGGTTGATCTCCTTCATTCTGGATGAGAGTGAGGACGAAAACCGCAGGGGGCGGCCGTCTTCTTTCAACCTCTTGAGGGTCTCCGCGCCCATGCGATAAAGCGCTTCCGGGGGTATGATCGGGGCGCGCGGCTCGACTCTGTCTTTCGGTGTGGCCGTCCCGATTGGGCCGAGCAAGTGGGCGGGAATGGCCCTCAACGCGTCGACGAGCTCGCGACCCGACGGCGTGCGGCGCGCGGGATCTTTGGCCAGCGCCCGGCGAAGCACGGCTTCGATCTCGGGTGCGTAACGCTTCCGCTTCCAGGTATCCGACTGGAGCGGGTCCGTGTTTACGATGCTCAAGAGAACGCCGGTGAGGCTTCCCCCTTTGAAAGGCTTTTGCCCGGCGAGACACTCGTAAAGCACGCAACCGAGAGAAAAGATGTCGGAACGGGAGTCGACTCCCTCGCCCTTGGCTTGCTCGGGCGACATGTAGTCCGGGGTGCCCACCAATCCTCCCGACATCGTTGCGCTCGTCGCGCCTTCCGATGTCGCTATCCCGAAGTCGGTGATTCGCGCCTCCCCCAACTGAGTGATGATGATGTTGCCGGGCTTGATGTCCCGATGTATCACCTTGTGCTCGTGAGCGTACTCGAGCGCTTTGCCCACCTGTATCGCGATGTCGATGGCGGCGGTGACGGAGATCGATTCGTTCCGGAGCAACTGCTGGAGCGTCGAGCCTTCGATGTACTCCATCACGATGAAGCCCGTCTCCGGCGTGAATATGATGTCGTAGATGGTCACGATGTTCGGATGGTGTAGCTGAGCTGCGACCTGGGCTTCACGGATGAAGCGCTTGCTGAGAGCCTTTCGCCGTTCGAAATCTCCCGACGTGTCGAGACGGATAGACTTGATGGCAACGGCGCGGCCCAGAAACGTATCGATGGCCTTGTAGACGGATCCGAACGAGCCGGCCCCGAGCCGGCTTTCGATCTCGTAGCGATCACCGGGGACCTTGACCCCCGCTTCCGAGGAGGATGGATTCGTGGGTGAAGGGGTGGTGTCCACTCGTGTCTTCGGATCGAGAAGGAATACTCGATGCTATTCTCGCAGGTTTCGTGCCATTTGACTAGTCCAGCCTTGTAACGCAAGTCTCTGAGTCGAGGGTGGTTCGGGCGCCCTGGGGGCCCACCAAGTCCGGCCCAAGTCAGCAGGCTGATGAAAAAGTACAGTCCTGCCTGCGCGAGCGGAGCGAGCCCGGCGCGCCGTAAGCAGCCCCGAGCCGTGGCGGCTCGATCGATTACGGGTCCCGCCACGGCATTGAACAGTTAAAAAAAAAGAAGCACTCGGTGGAAGCTGCACCGGGTTTTCGATTAGAGTTCCCCGATGGAACGGCAGATGGATTTCCAAGATCGCTCATGGAGCTGCTATCCCCAGGGGCTGTCCGCGTCCAGGCGGACGTTTCTCAAGGCGATTGCCCTGGTGGCGGCGGCATCGGGATTCACGCCGCCGAGGCTCTTCGCTCAGGATTCTGACGACCCGCCGCCCGATTTCCCCGTTGGCGGTTTTCCTCCGGGCTCGGTCCAACTCAACTTCAACGAGAACCCATTGGGGCCGTCCCCCAAGGCCATACGGGCCATCCTGGAGGACGGCCTTTCCCGATCGAATCGTTACAACCATATCGATCCTCTCATCGAGGCGATCGCTCGCCATCACGCCGTATCATCGAATAACGTCCTCATCGGGTGCGGCTCTACGGAGTTCTTGCAATTCGTGCCCTGGGCCCTGTTGAAGGACGGGGGCAATGTCGTCCTTCCGGTTCCCACTTACGGATGGTGCGGGGGTGTGGCCGAATCGATGGGACGGGAGGCAATCCGCGTGCCCCTCGTGGATGAGGGCCGCGTCGACGTGCGAGGAATCGAGCGGGCGGTGACCGCTGACTCGCGAATGATCTACGTGGCGAATCCCAACAATCCGACGGGAGCGGCCCTCGACGGCGACGAGCTGGCATCATTGCTGAAGGCCCTTCCGAGCGGGTCGGTGCTTTTCGTCGACGAGGCCTATCACGATTTTCTGCCCCAGGGGGCGGGCGCGATCGACCTCGCTAATCGAGGGGCCCCCGTTCTCGTGGCGAGGACGTTCTCGAAGGCCTTCGGTCTCGCTGGCCTCCGGCTCGGATACGTCATCGGGCCGGAGGAGATCATCGAAAGGGTGAAATCGGTGTGGTGGGGTGATCTGGGAATCAACACTGCGGCGCATCGTGCCGGTCCCGCGGCCCTCGCCGACACCGACCACGTCACGCGCTACGTGAGGATGATCGACGAAGGACTCGCGCAGCTTCGCTCGGGCCTCGAACGGCATGGCCTTCACCCTTACGGCCATCGCGCGCCGTTTTTCATGGTGGATCTCGGACGCCGCGCGCGTCCGATCGTGGCGGGGCTCTACGAGAAGAACATTTTCGTCAAGGACGGCTCGACCTGGGGTATGCCGACTTTTCTTCGGATCTCGGTCGGCACGGCGGAGGACAACGAGAGTTTCCTCAGAGCTCTGGACGAATCCTTGAAGCGAGCGGTCTGAACTTCGTGCTGTCTTCTCTCGGTGGGCTCTCAGGTCTCGGAATCGTGCCCTTCGTGCTAGGGGGCGGGGTCGCCGTGGTTTTCTTGTTCCCGGGATCGGTCGTCATGACGGCCGCCGGAGCCGCCTTCGGTCTCGGAAGGGGGTTCGCGGCGGCGCAAGTCGCGGCGAGCGCGGGGGCGGCCCTCGCTTTTCTGGTCTCCCGCTACGTGGCACGGTCACGCGTCGAGCGTTGGGTCCGGTCGAAGCCCGCGTTCTCGTCCCTAGATGAGGCGGTGGGCGTCGCTGGCTGGAAGCTCGTTTTGCTCACGAGATGCTGCCCCGTCTTTCCCTACGTTTTTCAGAATTACGCCTACGGTCTGACGCGAGTGAGCTTCTCGCATTACGCGTTTGGCAGCTTCATCGGGCTCGTGCCCGCCACCCTGCTTTTCGTTTATGTCGGATCTCTCGGCCGCGCTGGGGCGGAAGCGGTCTCGGGGCAGGCGGGGTCGGCGGAGGTTGCTTTTCAGCTTCTGGGATTTGCCGCGACGGTCGCCGCGACCGTCTACGTCACCCGGATTTCCAGGCAAGCGCTCCGCAAGGCCGGCATCTGACTCTCGATGTTTCCGTTCGGTGTGATGCCCGAGCCACTGGACGCGCTGGCCCCGGACACCATGAATCGATTGCTCCTTCACGCGGCGCGATACCACGACCGAAGCTCGGTATTCACCGACGGCACGAAGACGACACCCGACTGGCGTGTCGACCGGCTGTCGATACGCCTGGCTCTCGCGCTCGAGGAAACCCTGGGAGTTTCGCGAAGTGATGTGGTGGCCCTTTCGTTGCCTTTTGACTCCGGTTGGCCGCCGGTGGAGCGGGCCATTTGGGCGCTGGGTGCCTCGAGCCGGCCGCTACCACCGCCAGTCGTCCCGACCGAGGACGAAGCGATCGTTACGCCTGGCCTCCGCGAGAAGCTTCTCGAAAGAGGTGCGGCACTCGATACTCCCGAGCGTGCCTCGCGTCTTCGTGCCCGGGCGCGGGAGATCGGACCGTCCGATCGAGCCTCGATCGAGAAGAACGGCGAGACGAAGAGCCATGCGGACTGGGTCGGTGAAGTCGAGAGGTTCTTGATGCGCAACCCACCACGCCGAGGGATGCGCCGAGTGATTTCATCCGACTCTCCGGACTTCGCCGCCCGCCTCGTCTCTTTCGCCGGGTGGATTGACGGTCTCACCGAGACCGTGTTCGATTTAGAATGACCCATGTCCGACAGGCCCACCACGACCCTTCGTCGTGTCGCACAATTCGCCTGGGAGGGTTTTCAGGCTCTCAACTCTCGGATCCCTGAGAGTCCTTCCATTCATCCCGAGTGGGCTCCAGGACCGCTTCCCAAGAGCCGCGAGCGCACCAAGCCGCCGCTCGGTTGGCCGCGCGAGACGGATTCGCTCTGTCCCGACTGTGTCGTCGAGGTTCGGGAGGCCATCGTTGCCGGGGAGCGAGGGGTCGACGAGCTGTTGAAACGCGGCACGGCGGAGATCCCCGCGCGCATCGTCGAAGAGGACGGGCGGCTCTTGATTCGTAAACGCTGCGAGGTCCACGGCTCGTTCGAAGACGTCCTGTCGATCGACCCCCGACTGAGCGCAACGCTGGAGGAACGTTTCTTCGGCCGGGATTATGCGACCGCGGGAGACGAGCATGTTCACCACCACGGCTCGTCGACCATCCGTTACGGCCGAGGCGCGGTGTTGACTCTCGATCTCACGAATCGCTGCAACATGATGTGCAACCCGTGCTTCATGGATGCGAACCAGGTCGGCTACGTGCACGAGCTGACGCTCGAAGAGATCGAGAGGATCCTCGATGACTCGATCTCGTTCAAGCCCCGTCGTCAGCTCTCGGTTCAGTTCTCCGGCGGCGAGCCGACGCTCTCTCCGCACTTCCTCGACGCATGCCACTACGCCAAGAAGCTCGGCTACTGGAGCGTTCAGGCGGCGACCAACGGACTGCGTTTCGTGCTGGAGCCAGAGTATGCCTACCAGGCCAAGGAGGCAGGCTTGAACATGGTCTACCTCCAGTTCGACGGGGTCACGAACGAGTCGAACGCCCACCGGCAGGTGTCGAACCTGTTCGATGCGAAAAAACTGGCCATCGAAAGGATTTTCGAAGCCGGAATGGATATCACCCCGGTCACCACCATCGTCAACACAGTGAACGATGGGCAAGTAGGGCCGATTCTAGATTTCATGATCGACCACTCGGACATGATTGGAGCCGTGTCCTTTCAGCCGGTCTCGTTCACCGGTCGCGACGAGGATATTTGCGACGAAGAAAGAAGACGCAAGCGATATACCGTCTCTCACCTCGCCCATGAGCTGAATCGATACTATGAGGGCAAGATCGACGTCTACCGGGACTGGTATCCCCTGGGCTCTCTGGGTGCGTTCACCTGGCTCGCCGATCACCTCCGAGGTCCTGACACCGTTTTTGGCGGACTCAACTGCTCTTGCCATCCCAATTGCGGCGCGAGCCTGATTCTCGTCGTCAACTGGCAGACGAAGGAGTGGACACCGCTCACCGCTTTTTTCGACGTCGAAAGCTTCGTTCGTGACGTGAATGTCATCACTGACACCGCCCGGGGTCCGGCACTTTCCAAGATGCAGGCGCTTCTCGCGTTCGCCCGCAACCTGCGTCCATCAGAGATGCCCCGCGGAATGAATCTCTCCAAGTTCTTGAAATTGCTGAACCGCAAGATGGGCGGTGCTGTTTCCGGCCGTACGGAAGAGGACGAGTGGAACATCATGTGGGTGGGGGGCATGTGGTTTCAGGATCTCTGGACATACGACTTTCGCAGGACGGAGATGTGTGTCATTCCGTACGCGACACAAGAAGGCGAGATATCGTTTTGCGCGTACAACACCGGTGTCGGATTCAGGAAGATCGTTGAGAGCATGCACCGTGTGGCGACGACGCGGGACTGGTTCAAGGAAAAGGGGCGGCATCGGATCTATGCGGGTGGGCGGCCCATGCCCTTGATGGCCGGGGAGCTCCTGCTCCCCGTCGTCCAGCCGCAACCGCACCCCGGGACGGTTCAGCTCGATGCAAGTTGCCGGTGCTCTCGCTGACGGTTCGGTCGTCAACCACGCTCGATGCGAAAACGCTTGGCGCCTTCGCGTTTCATGCGCACACACATTCGGGCGAACTCGTCGAGATTACCGGTGATCCGTCCGAAGACGTTTACCGCCACCGGCCCGGTCGGCATGCTGGGGCGCGCTCCGCGACCATAGGCGAAGAGCACCTCGGCGAAACTCTCTGGCCAGTCGACGAGTCTGCCGCCTTCCAGGGAGAAATAGCCGATGTCTCCCGGGACCAGGCTCGTGGCCTGGTGCTCCGCAGGCCCGAGGATCGCCGGATCGATCGGGAGGTAGGTTTCGGGACCGGACCAGATGCCATGGACCAGCTCGCCTTCGAAGGGGAGCGACTGTAGGATGAGGCCACACGTTCGGGGCGCCTCGCGCTCCAGGAGTATGGCAGTGGCGGAGATTTTTTCGTCGAGAAACTCGAGCTTCATTGCACCCACGGGGGCTTTCTTATCACGCCCACTGCTGGCTAGGTAGGGGTTTTTTCCCACGACATATGTGGGGAAAACCCAACGCTTTGGCGCACATAGACTGTCTTCCGTCTCAGGTACAGTCGCGACGTTGCATGATTGATATGTGGGTTCGGTCAATGGTCGTGCAACGATGCCAGAGCTGGGAGAGGCGGTAGCCGGGCGGGCCTCCAACCAATTCGATTCGGCGCCGCCTCCCCCCTCGAACTCCTCCTTCATCATGCGCCAAGATGGCGCGACCATCCGTTGGCGGGCGTTCTAGCAGGCGAAGCACTCTCCTCTCCCGTGTCGGTTTCTTAGCATGGGTCCTGGTCTTTGAGGACCTTTCCCCGCCTCACGTCGGACAGGATGGACAAGCTCCTGCCGTCCAGGCGTCGACCCCCGGTGGCTGCCATCACGTCGATGGGGTTGCAATCGAGGAGCCCGGAGCTGTAGAAACGGGTGCGACCCGGATGCCGCGTCCGTCGGTTTCGGACGGGTTTTGGTTGTGGCCGCTTAAGACGAACGCGGTGCCGAAAGCCTGAGTGGAGTACGATGTCCGGTCGTTGGTTCTCGGGGTCTCTCTTCTGCCTGATGGTGTCCGCCGCCTGCTTCAGCCTATTCCCGAGATGGGAACCTCCCAACGTCGTTCTCATCGTCATCGATGACCTGCGGGCAGATCATTTGACTCACGCGGGCTATTCACGCGACACGTCTCCTTTCCTAGCCGAACTGGTCGCGCGAGGCACGCTATTCGAGAACACCATCAGTCAGTCGAGCGGGACCAAAACCTCGGTCGCCTCTCTTCTCAGTTCGATGTATCCGGAGGCTCACGGGGTGCGCGGCGCCAAAGCCGTCCTCCCGGAATCAATCGAGACCCTTCCCGAAGTGCTCAAGCGTCACGGGTACCAAACGTTTGCGATCCACGGCAATCTTTGGCTGGAGCAGAGATTCGGCTTCGACCAGGGCTTCGACGTCTTCGTCTTCTCTCATTGGTACAAGAACACGTTCGACGCCGAGAAGGTCAATCGCCGTGTGGTCGAATGGATCGACGAGAAACCGAGGCAGCCCTTTTTTCTCTATCTTCACTACATGGACGTGCACTCTCCCTGGAAGCCGCCCGCGGATTTCGATCGTTTTGGTCCCGAGGCGATGGACAAATACGACGGCTCGATCTCGTACTTGGATTCGCAATTGAAGCGGCTCTATCAAGAGCTCGGTGCGAGGAGGCTCACGGAGAATACTTGGATCGTCGTCACCGCCGACCATGGAGAAGAGTTCGGCGAGCACGGCATTTACGACGTCGGTCATGCCATGACTCTGTATCGCGAAGTCCTGCGAGTACCCCTGATCTTTCAGCATCCGGAGGCGCCGACGGGGACGCGGATGGATGGGCAGGTCCGCCTGATCGATGTGGCGCCCACGGTCCTCGACCTTCTCGGGATCCCAATCCCGGACGACATGGTAGGAGTGTCCCTCGGAGCGAGCGTGGTGTTCGATGAGGCCCTGCATGACAGTTTGGAAGCGTTCAGTCAGGTGGGCTTGAATGGCGTCGCTCCCGACAAGGACCTCGTCGCCGTTACCACAAAGGAGCTCAAGTACATTCTGGACTTCGAGAGCGGAGCTCGAGAGCTGTACGACTTGACGACCGACCCCAAAGAAATGCGAAACGTCGCGGACGACAATCCCGCGCTGGTGCGGGAGCTCGAAGCGAGAGCGAGACGGTTTCGAGCCGTCGAAGCTGCCAAGCGCCTCGGCTTCGTCCCGGGGGCGGAAATCGACGAGGAGCTGAGGGAGCAGCTGCGGTCTCTCGGGTATCTCAGGTGAGACTCGGAAGGACGATGCTCAACCTTACCGGTTGAGGTACAACCGAAGGGCTCGTTTATCGGGCTCCTGAGAACGCAAGCCCCCAAAGCTTGTGGTGAGAAAAGCACTAGAGGGGCTACACCGTTGAGACGACCTCGCTTCCCACGCGGATCTGTCCCAGACCGAGGTGCCGACCACGTTCGATCCATCAACGAGGCGGAACGCGGGTGTCCATGTCCGGGACGATGAAATTGGGGTCGAAGCGACATGGTCCGGGGAAGACAGGAGAGAGCGCTTGGCACATCCCTTGAATACTGGTGGCGGTGGGCTGCGGAGCACCGCCCACCCAAGCGCGAAGCGATTCCCAGCCCGCCACCACCTCCGGGTCGCTGAAACCGCAATGCGTGGGCACGTCTTCCACCACGATGGCAGTCGTCAGGTTGCGCGCAGGCACAGTCGAAGCGTACTCGCTCTCGTTCTCCACGACCACGAGTCCGTCCTTGTCCGTATGAATGTCGACGATCTTGACCTTTCCGATCTTACCGGAGGGTGTGTAGTGACGTTCGAGCCGATTCTCGGCACCGGGATTCGGGGAAATACGCTCGATGGTCGCATCGATTACGGGGTCGTCGTAGGTCACGGTGTCGTTTCGCGTTCCTATGTTTCCGAGCTTGCCTCGGTCATGAACCAGATCGCTCATCACCACCGTGGCGAACACCATGTCGTTGACGAGAAAGTTCACCGGAATATTCGTCTCCGCGAGGATCCTTGCGAGTCGCTCCGTCTGCTCCGGCGTCCGAAGCCCCGGGGGCGTCAATACGCCCGTGCAGGCGTTAACGGCAAACGCGATATCCATGTCTGTCAGTGACGATCGCGCTGGAAGCCCCTCGGCGCCGCCAGGAATGAAGGCTCCTGGAACCTCGCCGCACACCGCGTCGTACACGAGTCGCAGATCGATGGCGATGTCCCAGTTGCGGCTGCCACCGACCGCCCCACAATAATTGTAGGCCGCCACGACGTTGCCAATGCTTGCTTCCTCGATCACCTGGGCGGCGACGATACCCCCCAGGGATTCGCCAATCACCCACACCCGATTGGGGGTACCGAATCGTGACACGAACTTGCTGTAGAGGTGCTGGAGGTCGTTTTTGGTTTTGAAGAGCGCCCAGCCGATTTGCTGAAAGCTGGAAGCGGCGACCGCGAAACCCTCCGCGAGCTGAATCTCGGAAAGCGGGCCCAACGATGGGTTCGGTCCCACGGTCAGTTTCAGCCCGTGGTTGAAGAGGATGAGGTCTCCGTTCCAGTCGGTCGGAACAACGATTCTGAAGAAGGCTCCTCCTCCCGTCCTGCCCTTCAGCTTACTTTGTGCGGAGCCAGGTGAAACTGCGAGGCCCAGAAACAACAAACCAAGAAGGCCGCGAAGAATCATGTGCCACATGACAGTCACTCCTTTGGAGGACACTTCCTCCACGACGAATGGAGACATTTTGACCCGGGGTTTCTCCCCATCCCAAACCGCGAAATCGGACGGAGGTTATTCGGCGGCGCTAGTTCACGCCGTGAATAAGAAAGAACCCCCCATATTCATGTCGGGGAGCTTCCCGGCCTTTGGTCTCCAGAAGGCTTCGCCTGAGACGAGGGGTTTCCAACCCTCCCTTAGTCCGGGACAATGAGCGCTACAGAGGCCGAGCCGTGGCGGCCGAGCGACAGCACCGAGCACCCAGCAAACACTCAGCCGTGGGATTTCATGATCGCGATGGGTCCCGCCAGTGAGATCCGCCATTCGTTCTCGAGCTCTTTGGTGAAATGAGTATCGTGCTCGCGTGCCGCCTCGATCAGCGCGTCCAGCCAGAGCGTGAACATATCGCGCGTCACGCCGAGGTCCCGATGGAGCTTGGCCAAACGCTGCACTTCTTGATGAGCAGGACCCTTCGTGGTACCTGCCGCCACGAGCATCACGTACAGCGAATCCCGCAGCATTCTCTTCTGACGTTCGAAGTCCGTCTTGCTGAAGAGCTCCGCAACCTCTGGCGAGGAAGCCATGAAGAGCTCGTAGAAACGCTGCAGGAAGGTCTCGCACTCGACACAACGCCCGAGGCTCTCACGAGTGCGCTGAATCGCGTCGGGGTTCACCGGTACGGCCCTGGCCATGTTTTCTTGATTTTACGACGTCCGATCGTGGAAACGCCATCGGTCCTTCGGGCGCACATTGCTGCCGCGATTTTGCCTTGCATCCGCCGTCGTCTTGCCTCATTCCGATCGAATACTTCTTGGAACGGAGGAAAAGCGATGCTGGAAAACATCGAGCGGACCCGAAGCCACGGTCAATCGCCTGTCTTGAAGGCCATTCTGGTGGCGGTCTTGATCGGTCTTCTCCTCTTGCCCCTCGGGATGGTGATGGCGCTCATCCACGAGCGAGAGGCGACTCGAAACGAAGCGGAACGGGAGGTCTCCGAGAAATGGGGCACGCAGCAGACCGTCGGAGGCCCGGTGCTCGTGATCCCCTACCTGAGCCGCGCGGTCGATGCGAACGGAAAGAATCAAATAATCACGGCCCACGCGACACTCCTTCCGAGGTCGCTCGAGATCCAAGGGGAGCTCACGCCCGAGTTTCGATACCGGGGAATTTTCGAAGTGCCGCTCTATACGGTCGAGCTCCGAGTCAGCGGGTCGTTTGCACCCGGGGAGCTCTCCGAGCTTTCGATTCCCGAGACGGAGCTTGTTTGGAAGGATGCCGTGCTGTCCGTGGGCATACCCGACCCGCGGGGCATCCGGCAGACGGTCAAGCTCCACTGGGACGAGAAGGAGCTCGACTTCGAGCCCGGTTCAGGAACCGGCTCGGTTTTTCCTTTCGGCATCCACGTGGGGATCGGTGAGTTCCTTGCGAGTGAGACGGACACCCGCCGAGCGCATCCCTTTCAGTTCGAGCTCGCGCTCAACGGGAGCCGGCACCTCGCGTTCGTGCCGGTCGGACAGGACACTCGTATTCGCCTCGCCTCTTCGTGGCCGTCTCCGAGCTTTACCGGCGCATTCCTCCCCGACAGCCGGTCGGTTACCGCCGAAGGCTTCTCCGCTGAATGGCGGCTGTTCTATCTCGGTCGTTCCTATCCGCAACGGTGGAGGGCGGGCGAGGTAGATCCGGGCGCCGTTCAAGCGTCCGCCGCTGGCGTCGATCTCGTTCTCCCCGTCGACGCGTACCTGAAGTCGATGCGCTCCGCCAAATACGGCATTCTCTTCCTCGTCGTGACGTTCGGTGCCTATTTTCTCTTCGAGATCCTCGGCCGCTCCAGGATCCATCCTTTCCAGTATCTCCTCGTGGGAGCGGCGCTCGTCGTCTTCTACGTACTCCTGCTCTCACTATCGGAGCACGTCGGTTTCGACCTCGCCTACGGTCTCGCCACCCTGGCGATCCTCGGACTCATCCTCGGGTATAGCAGCTTCATCCTCGGTCGCGCCGAGCGACTCCTGGGGCTGGGAGCCCTCCTGTCCGGGCTCTATGTGTTTTTGTACGTGGTCTTGCAGCTCGAGGATCTCGCGCTACTACTCGGATCCATAGGCCTTTTCCTAGCGCTCGGCGCGGTCATGTGGATTACCCGCCGGGTGGACTGGTATGCGCTACAGGAGGAATTGGAGAACAAGCCCCTCCCGTAGAGAGCGGCTGTGCGGGGGCGAGAGTCTCAAGGGTGCACTCAAGGACCTGCGGTTTTCTCGAAACGAGGGACGAGATCGGTGGGCGCCTGGCGAGAGGTCACGTTTTTTGTTGGAAAATAGTTTCCACACATGTTAAATATTAACCTAACTAGCAAGGAGATTCGAGATGACGGAATTCAAGCGTAACAGCCTCACCTCGGCGGTCTGCTATCGTGATCCGAAAGCCGCCCTCGACTGGCTCGAAAGGGCGTTCGGCTTCGAGCCGGCGATGGTCATCACGGACAAGGAGGGCAACATCGGCCACGCCGAGATGCGCTTTCGCGAGTGCCTCATTATGGTCGGAAGCGAATGGACGGGTGATCACAAGAGTCCGGCCTCTGTCGGTGGCAAGAACACCCAAACGGTGCACGTCCAGCTCGAGAAGGGCATCGACGCTCATTGCGAGGTCGCGCGCAAGGCGGGCGCCGAGATACTGATGGAGCCCGAAGATCAGTTCTACGGGGACCGCACCTACCGCGCTCGGGACCCGGAGGGTCACATCTGGACTTTCGGCCAGACGGTGAGGCAGGTGACCCCCGAGGAATGGGACCGCGCGAGCGGCCTGACGACGAAGATGTACGAGTGAGCCGCGCACACATCGATCGCGTCCTGACGGCGCTCGCGGATCCCTGCCGGCGGCGGGCCGTCGAGCTTCTCCGCGAACGCCCGCGGCGCGCCGGCGAGCTCGCCGACGCGCTCGGCCTCTCGGCACCGGCGATGAGCAAGCACTTGCGCGCGCTGAAGGAAAGCGGCCTGGTCGAAGAGACCCATCCGGAGTTCGACGCGCGCGTCCGAGTCTATTCGCTCAAAGCCGGGGCCATGGGCGGGCTCAAGAAGTGGGTCGACGAAACGGAGCGTCGTTGGTCGCGGCAGCTCGCGTCCTTCAAGTCTCACGTCGAGGGAACTGAGGGGAAGACATGACGAAGCGGCTCGCCAGAGACGTGAATCGAGAATGACCTCGGTCGTCCTCGTTGCGCTGCGCGTCCAGGCGAGTCCCGAACGAGCTTTCGACGTTTTCACCGGGGAAATTGCCGAGTGGTGGCGTCCCGATCCTCTTTTCGCCATCACGCCGCGGGGGGACGGCCTTCTCGCCTTCGATGGCGAGGAAGGCGGGAGGCTCGTCGCCCGGTTCCCGGATGGGACCATTTTCGAGATTGGCCGGGTGACGGAGTGGCGCCGCGGCGAACGCCTCGCGTTCGAATGGCGCCAGGCGGGATTCGCGACCGATCTGTCGACGCGGGTCGAAGTGACGTTCGCGGCGTTCGGCACGGAGACCCGTGTGACCGTCCGTCATTTCGGTTGGACGGAGATCCCTCGACGACATGCGGCTCGCCACGGGTTTCCGGATCACATCACGCAGCTTCGGGCGGGCGAATGGTGGCAGAAGTGCCTCGAATCCTTCGCACGTCGGGCGACGTGAGACTTGTTCGCATCGTCTCGCAATGGTGCTTACCCGTGCCTGGTGTAGGATGCGGGCATGTTGGAGCTCGCGCTGCTGCTGATGCTGCTGGAAACGGCCCAACAGGAGCGGGATGAGGTGGCCGCCGAGATTCTCGCGGCCCTCGAAGGCGAGTGGCGCTTCGAGCTCGCGGGCCGTACCGGAACGCGAACGGCCCGCACCGTATTCCCCTCCATCCTGGTTTCTTGGTCGGAACGTTTCGATGACGGAAGCACTCGAGGAGAAGGGCTTGAAGGCTACGATCGGGAAAAAGGGGAGTTCTTCTCGAGCTCGGTCCATGACGTTCCCGGCGCTTACGGGATGATGGTCGGGGGTTTCGATCCGGAAGAGCGCGTGGTGACTTACGTGCCCTTGCGTTCCCGAGAGAACGAGACGAATTATCGTGTCCGGTTCCATATGCCGGACCAAGACGCGTTCTCCTACACGATGCTCGAACAGTTGGACGATGGCACGTGGGCCGAGCGTTGGACGGCTCGCTTCCAGCGCGCGCGGGCTCCTCCCCGGGAACGGTGGGACGGCGCGGAGGCCGCGGCGTCTTCGAACGCGATGTCGGACGATCCGACGGTGCGGCCCGACGGACTTCGCCGCCAAGCCTTCACCCAGCTCTTTCGGGGAAATCTCGACGAGGCACGAGCGACTCGAAGGCGAAGTCCGGATATTTGCCGAGCCCCAGCGCGGCGCGGCCAATGCTCGGAACGATCGGGCCTTCGTCCTTCTCGAAAGGGGAGAGTCGGCGGGAGCGCTGTTGGATGCCCAGCTCGCCCGTCGCGCCGACCCGATCACTTTGGTGAGTATCGTGGGCTCTACTTATCTGCGCTGGCCCACGCCCATTTGGAGCAATGGGACGATCAACCGCAGCGGAGAAAGATATTAGGAGAAAAGACGTGCGTTACTTGATGCTGAAGGCCGGAGACCGGGAGGCTTTGCTCGAACATCTCGCATCGATGCCGCGGTTCCTGGCCGATTGTTTCCGGGACCTGTCAGTCGAGGCGGCTAGCACGCCAGGCCCGGCAGGGAGCTTCTCTCCAGTAGAGCATTGTTGGCATCTCGCGGACGTCGAAGACGAGGGTTTCGGCGTACGGATTCGGCGGCTCCGAGACGAGGTCATGCCGCAGATGCCGGATTTCGACGGCGATCGAGTCGCGGCTGAGCGGCAGTATCGGAAGAAATCGCTGCTGGCTGGAATCGAAGCGTTTCGGAACGCCAGGGAAGCCAGCCTTCGGGCCATTCGGGAGATCGGCCCGCTGGAATGGGAGAGACCTGGTGTCCAAGAAGGAGTCGGGGCAATCATGCTTTGCGATCTCCCTAATATGATGGTCGAGCACGACGAAGCTCATCGCGTCGAGATCCAGAACTGGCTACGAACCCGTGCGTGATGGACCGTCGCAAATTGGCTGCGCCCGTGCTAGACGCCGAGGCGCTTGATCCAGCGAAAGAGCGTCGTGCGCTCGATACCGAGGCGTGCTGCGGCTTCCGCTCTTCGACCACCGGAGGCTTCGAGCGCTTCTCGAATCCTCTCGGCCGCGGCACGATCCAGGCACTCCTGGAGCGTTTCCGACGCGCCCCCTTCGTCCACTCTTTCGGCGGGGCCCGAGTCGAGCAAGAGGTCTTCGGCTCGAAGCTCGTCCGTTCGGGTGAGCACCGAGGCTCGTTCGATCGCATTCTTTAGCTCGCGGACATTCCCCGGCCACGAATGAGTCACGAGGGCTTTCTCCGCGGCATCGCTCAGCCGGAGAATCCGTCCGCTCGTGCGAGCCTGTATCGACAGGAAGTGGCGTGCCAGGGGCAGCACGTCGTCTCTTCGTTCGCGCAGGGGCGGGATCCGAACGGGAATCACGTTGAGACGGAAGAAAAGGTCTTCTCGAAACCGCCCCTCGGCGACGTCCTTGTCGAGGTCACGGTTCGTCGCGGCTACGATGCGGACGTCGACGTATATGGGTCGGTTGCCGCCGACTCGCTGGACCTCTCCCTCCTGGAGTGCGCGCAGGATCTTGGCTTGAAAGGAAGCCGAGACGTCGCCGATCTCGTCGAGAAACAACGTCCCGCCGTCGGCACGCTCGAAACAGCCCGCGTGCTCCGCAACGGCGCCGGTGAAAGCCCCTCGTTCGTGGCCGAAGAGCTCGCTTTCGAGGACGCTTTCGGCAAGTGCTTTGCAGTTCACGGTCACGTACGGACGGCCGACGCGGGGGCTTGCGAAGTGAATTCGGCGTGCCACGAGCTCCTTTCCCGTGCCACTCTCTCCCAGGATCAGTACCGGTACGCTCGAAGGAGCTGCCCGCTCCACGAGCCCGAGCACCGCTTTCATTGAGGCGCTCTCGGCGACGATATCGGCGTCGCGGCCGGAAAGCTCACGCCTCAGCTCTTGATTCTCGCGCCTGAGCCTCGTGAGCTCGAGCGCGCGCGCCACGACCTCTCGAAGCTCCTCGTTGTCGAAGGGCTTCGTCACGTAATCGAAAGCCCCTTCCCGCATCGCCGCAACCGCGGAGGGCACGTCACCGTAGGCGGTGACGAGGATGACGGGCGTTTCGGGGCGCGACGCCTGGACTCGCCTCAGGAGCTCCATGCCGTCCATGCCTTCCATTCGCCAATCGGTGACAACGGCGTCGGCGCCACGGTGCAGCGCGTCGGCGAGCGCCGTTTCGGCGTCCTCGCAGACGATCGCTTCGTGTCCGGCGCGTTCCAGTGCCGAGGCGATCGCGCGGGCCATCTTGGGCTCGTCATCGACGATGAGAACGCGCCCTCCCGTGCTCACGTCGGTATTCACGCCCGGGGAAGGTGAAGCGCAAAGCTCGTGAACTGGCCCGTGCTCTCCTCGAGCACGAGCGCCCCGCCCTGTACTTCGGCGAGCTCTCGGGCGACGGCGAGACCGAGGCCGGTTCCCTCGGTCTTGGTCGTGAAAAACGGATCGAAGATGCGTTCCCGCATCTCGGGGGGAACACCCGGACCTTCGTCTCTTACGTGGAAGATGATCTCGTTCGGGGCCTCGCGCCAGCCGAGCTCGATGGTGCTCGTGCTCGTTTTCGCATGCTCGGTGATGTCGGCGGCGTTGGCGACGAGACCGAGGAGCACCTGGCAAGCGAGATCGGGATCGGCACGCACGTTATTCGTCGCGTTGTCGACGGGATGCGAGACGCGCAGCGAAACCTGACGGCCTTCCAGGAACCGACGGGAAAGCCATTCGACGCGGGAAAAGAGCTCTGGAGCCGCGATCGGTGACAGGCGAGGCGCGTGCGGGCGGCTCAGCCCCACCAGTGACGACGTCACCCGATCGAGGCGATCGATTTCGTCGATGACTTGCCGGCAGGTCGCACCGACGTCTCCGGCAGGGGATGCCCCTTCGCCCAGGTTTTGGATCATGGAACGTACGATCGCGAGAGGGTTTCGTACTTCGTGGGCGATCCGGCTCGCGAGCTGGCCAACGGCCGCGAGCTTTTCGGCGTGCAGGAGCCGCGACTGGAGCGCCGCAAACTTCCGCTCGGATGCCCGCGATTCCGCGCTCGTACCGAGAATGAAGCCGAAGACGCCGAAAGCGAGCTCGGTCGCCGCCGCGACGGGAAGGGCCACGTCTCGCTCCCCAACGCGCACTTCGACCCCGATGATCGCCAGCCCCCCCGTGTAGAGAAGTCCGAGAGCGAATGCCGCAGCGGCGAAAGTCCATCTCTTTCCCCTCATGCGGTGCATTCTAGAATGTATTAATGCCGTCGAGGGAGCTCGTGGCCTGACGGCCACGCTCGCTCCCGCCTCCTAACGGAGACGAAAGCAGACGTCCCTCGACGGCTCAAGTTGTTTACGGCCCGGCAGGCGTGCCGGGCTCGCTCCGCTCGCGCGGGGTGGGCTGAGCTCTTCATCACCCTGCTCGTCACTCGGCGGGCTTTCGATCCCCTGGCTCTCCACGGGAAGGATCGGGGAGGAGATCCTCACGAGAAACGGTGTCGAATGCCGCTTCCTCGATCGTGAGCCTGTGAAAGAAGTGCTCCGAGAGGGGGTAGCGCGTGAGCTCCGGGGGCGGGAGCGTGATCGTCTGTGTGAAGGGGACTTGAACGCCCTCGATCTCCCTGTAGTCCTCGAAGTGTATCGTTCCTGCCACGAGAGGACGGAACAGCCGCTGTTGGCTCGGCGGCATGCGCGGCACCGCCTCCCGCACCGTGTAGCGAGCCTTGGCGAGAAGCCCGGTCTCGCGATCGATCCACAAGACGTATTGATCGAGGTCAGGCTGCGGCTCGGGTCGTCCCCAGGTGACGAAGACCAGGTCGTAACGGCGTCCGCGGTGACCCGCGGTGCCGCCATCCCGCACTACGGTCGCGTTGAGCAGACGGAAGGGAAGCTCGTTGAAATACTGGAGCGTCGGAAGGTAGAAAGTGAGAGCGCCGTCATCCTCCTCGATAAACGTTGGTGACGCTCCTGCGCCTTTTTTCTTGTACGGCGCCCAGGCTTGAAGGCCCCAGAGCTCGCCTTCAGCCGGCCCGTCCAGGAGCTCTACGCGCGAGGTGAACGTGCCGAGTAGCGCCTGGGCGCGGAAGCGTTGCTCGTTCTCGGGCCACCAGGCAGCTCCGGAGGGCCACCGGTCGCGCGACACTGTCTCCATGGTGACGTGGCGACGGAACGCCGAAAGCCCGTGTCTTTCCGCGAGTCGTTCCAGTCGCTCGCTCCCGCGGTGCTCGGACTCGGGGTCGGAGCGCCGAACCGCTTCGTTGCGAAGATCGGCATGCCCAGCTCCTAACGTCATCGCGAAAGCCGCGAGAGGGATGGCGCCCGTTCCGACGAGTCTCTGGATCCTGCGGTGGAAACGACGTGTCGTGAGATAGAGAAGAGGGGAGATCGCGCCGAATAAGAAAGCGAGCGGGAGAAACGGCAAGAAAGACCCACCGCGCGCCCGTGCGTCTCGTACCAAGAGCACGGTGACGAAGAGCGTGCTGAGAGCGAGATCGATGAAGAGAAGCTCGGTTGCTTCGTTCGCACCCGCGTAGAACGCGAACGTCACATAGCCGTGGCGCGCGAGGACGAGGAGTGTGAAGGCGGTGAACAGCGCGAGGATCGCGCCGGCTATGAGCGGGGGGATGGCAAATTCGGTCGCGCCCCCATTCTTGGCGACGCGTGGGCGCCTGAGCAGGTAGGCGAGCGGTCCCGCGACGCCGAAGAGTCCGCCGCTGAGGATGAAGGGCCACGGAGAGACGCCGAGCTTCCGGGCGTCGCGATAGATCCAGAGCGCGACCAGGCTCAAGCAGATGATCAAATCGACGAAGAACTGCAAGACGACGGCATTCGAAGTCGCCGTCTCGAAGAAGCCGAGATAGCCGAACCGGGAGAGCACGACGACGGTCTGGAAGAGAAACCCGATGAGGCTGATCGCGACGAGGCCTCGAAACCACATGGGAGCCTCCTTTCGCTTACGGGTTGAGCACGAGCCGTGCCAGCTCGACTGCGAAGGTGATTGCGGGTCTTTTGGCGGAGAGGCAGGTGCGGACGTTGCAGCTCCGCAACGCGCGTTGCCGGAGCGCCTCGCCGTGGTGACCCAGGCAGTCACGGTGGGAGCAGAGACGAGCTCCTGCCGCGTCGGCAAGGAGTCTGTTTATGGAGCTAGGCTGTAAGCAAAGAGCGTGTCTTGATCTCGCAGATAGAGCCGGCCGTCCGATATGACCGGGTGAGACCAGCTCGGTAACGATGAGCGCGCGGGGAGCTCGAATCGTCCTTTCTCGCGATACTCTGCCGGGTTCGCCTCGATCAGCCCGACCACCCCGTCCTCGCTGAATGCATATAGGTGGCCATCGGCGTAGACGAGCGAGCCTTTTCCGACGCTCCGATCGCGCCACAAGACTTCTCCGGTGGCGAAGTCGAGCGCGGTGAGGATGCTGCTCGAAAAGCCGTAGAGCGTGTCGCCGACGAGAACCGAGCTGCTATGGTGATTTTTCATGTCCCGATTGAAGTAGACCTCCCGCGACGTCATGCCGGTCGGGCCGCCGTCGATCTCGAGAAGGGCACAGCCGGTTCCGTAGTCCGACGAGACGAAGACGTGGTTTCCCCGGACGATCGGAGTCGCGATGTTCGCCGTGCGATTCGAGACCCGCCGGTAGCTCCAGAGAAGCGATCCGTCGTCGACGCGAACGCCGAGAGCACGCTCGCCGGTGAAGAAGACTGCCTGCCGCACGCCGCGGATCGTTGCAATGACCGCCGACGAATACCCTGCCTCGTCGCTCTCGCTCGTCCAGAGAACCGAACCATCGTTCTTGTCGAGAGCGACGATCGAGGCATTGCGTCCACCGGCGTTTACCAGTACGCGATCCTCGAGCACCAGGGGGGACTCGCTGATTCCCCAGCTGATGTTCCCCGCGCGAAAACGCTCCAGCAGATTGACGTGCCAAAGGACCTTTCCCGATGCGACATCGATGGACGACAGGTCACCTTCTCCGCCCAGCGCGTAGAGGCGATCTCCGTCGACGGTAGGCGCTCCCCGAGGCCCGTCGCCCCGGTTGTTCTGGTAGCGAGGCCCGTTGCGCGCGCGCCAAAGCTCCTTCCCCGTTCTTTCGTCCAGAGCAATGACGAACTCCCGGTCACGTGAGGCGCCGAGCGTAAAGATGCGGGCTCCGGAAACGGTAACTGTCGAGTAGCCGGTGCCGAGACCTCGCGCCGTCCAGACGAGTGGAGGACCGGCTTGAGGCCAGGCGGACACGAGTCCGGTCTCACGAGACAAGCCGTCCCGATTCGGCCCTCGCCATTGGGGCCAGTCTTCGCCGACGAAAAGGACTGCCACGATCGAGAGTGATGCCGTGAGTTGCATCGTTGCATTCTAGCGCGGAGGCATCCGACTGGGTCCCGAAGACGAATCCTCGCCGGGCAGAGACTATCGGAGAGACATCGCGCCTGGGTCAGTGAACGCGTTCGTTGACGCATGCGGGGCAGCGGATCTCGACGCTCGGAGGAGGACTCGGATGATCGGTGTTGTCGAGCTGGCCGCGGTCGCCGCCGAGCCGGTGGTAGAGCTCGCACTCACGGAGGTAGCGTTCGTCGTCTTTTTCGATGACCTCGGCATAGAAGTAGGCGTACATTCCTATCAAAGAGCTGAGTGTCGCCTGCAAGTCGGTATCGGTTCTGCCGACACGGGCCTCTTGAGTGCGATCGTACGAAAGGACGAACACACCCGGGAGCTCGTCCGCTTTCTGGACAACGACTTCCCTCCGAAGAGGAAACGGGGGAACGTCGGGCTCGTCCGCTACTGCGCCGAGGTCCACGGGGGACGGCGGATCTATCGCGGCGAATGGCTCGGATATCGGGCTCGAGGCTTCAGGTGGGGAAATCTCGAGCCCCAGCACCCGCGAAATCACGGCTTCGGAGTCCGCGTCGAGGTCGACGAACCGTACGCCGTAGCCTGCCCGAAGCCCGTTGGGCCGCTTGCTGGAAGCACGATTTTCCCAGACGACGATCGCGTCGGTCTCGATCCATCGCTTCTCTTCGTGCAGGACGACCTGGAGGCGAACGCGCGCCTGGGGGAGGAGAAACATGTCGGTCGCGACGTAGGCACCCGAGGCCGAAAGATTCATGATTCTGCCCTCCCCGGTGGTTACGAAGTTGCTCAATCGAACCGGAATGCCCTCGGGAAGGGCCAGCCTGCTAAAGGAGGTCATTGATAATATTCTGGCAAAGAATCCGGGGGATGGCTAGAAAGGCTCTCCCTGCTTCAAACCCTAGCAGGGTGATGAAAAACTCAGCCCCCCACCCTGCGCACAGGCGGGAGCCCGGCGCGCCTGCAGCGCCATAAGCAGCCCGAGCCGTGGCGATCACGGACCCCGCCTGGGCATTGAACGCAAGAGTTCACATCACGAGGCCCCCGCTTGGCGACAAACATTGTCCGGTCACGTAGGAAGCGTCGTCCGAGGCGAGGAACAGGACCGCGGCCGCAATCTCTTCCGGGGTGGCCCAGCGACCGAGCGGGATCCGAGCCTGGGATCGGCGACGGAGCTCCTCCGACATCCCAGCGGTCATCGGCGTCCGAGCATAGCCGGGCGCCACGGCGTTGACCCGGATGCCGAGGTGTGCCACCTCCAAGGCCACCGAGCGAGTGAATCCAAGAATACCAGCCTTGGCAGCCGCATAGTGTGGTGCGTCGGGAAGTCCGATAAGGGCGGCCGTGCTCGAGATGTTGACGATCGATCCGGCACGCTTGGGCACCATGCGCTTCAGGGCTTCCCGGGTGCAATAGAACGTCCCGTGGAGATGGACGGCTATCATCCGAGTCCAGTCGGCGTCACTCAGCCGGAGTGTTGCGCTGCCTTCGCGCCATCGCTCCGCCGGGTCGGCGATTCCCGCGTTGTTCACGAGAATGTCGATGGACTCGATGGCCTCGAACATCCTCTCGACCCGCTTGCTCACGGCCACGTCGGCGACGAGCACCCCATCGGCATCGATTCCGAGCTCTCGGGCGGTTGCCTCGGCTCGTTCTTTGACGACGTCGTTGACGAAAGGGCGCGCTCCCTCGGCGACGAGTGAATGACAGATCGCGCGACCGATTCCAGACCCGGCGCCGGTGACCAGCGCCGTCTTGTTTGCGAGTCTCACGGTCTCGAAAAAAAACAAAGCCCCGGTCGCACGAGGCAACCGGGGCGTTTTTCGGACGTTGGGTTAGTAGTCTCCCATGTCTCCCATGCCAGGAGGCATGCCGGAGCCGCCGCCCTTCTTCTCTTCCTTTTCGGGAAGCTCGGCCACGAGGGCTTCCGTCGTCAGCATGAGCCCGGCAATGGAGCTCGCGTTCTGGAGCGCGTAGCGAACGACTTTCGTCGGATCGATGACGCCCGAGTTGACCAGGTTCTCGTACTTGCCCTTCTGGGCGTTGAAGCCCTGTTCATCCTCGAGCTCTCGCACCTTGTTGACCACGATGGAGCCCTCCTCCCCAGCGTTCTGAGCGATCCAGCGCATGGGCTCCTCGACCGCACGGGCAACGATGCCGACGCCGATGCGCTCGTCGTCGCTCAGGCTGCTGTCCTTCTGGAGCTTCTTCAGGACTCCGCCAGCGCGCAGGAGAGCGACGCCGCCGCCGGGCACGATGCCTTCCTCGGCAGCGGCCTTGGTGGCATGCATCGCATCCTCGACCCGGGCCTTCTTCTCCTTCATCTCGGTCTCGGTCGCCGCACCCACCTTGATGAGCGCCACGCCGCCGACGAGCTTCGCCAGGCGTTCCTGGAGCTTCTCACGGTCGTAATCCGACGTCGTCTCGTCGATCTGGTTGCGGATCTGCTTGATGCGACCCTCGATGTCGGCCTTCTTCCCCGCTCCCTCGACGACGGTGGTGTCTTCCTTGGTGATGATGACCTTCTTCGCCTTGCCGAGGTCTTGCATTTGAAGATTCTCGAGCTTGATGCCGAGATCCTCGAAGATCGCCTTGCCGCCCGTCAGGATGGCGATGTCCTCCATCATGGCCTTGCGCCGATCGCCGAAGCCGGGCGCCTTCACCGCCGCCGCTTTCAGCGTTCCACGAAGCTTGTTCACGACGAGCGTCGCTAGCGCCTCACCCTCGACGTCCTCGGCGACGATGAGTAGCGGTTTTCCCGATTGGGCGACCTTCTCCAGGACGGGAAGGAGGTCCTTCATGTTCGAGACCTTCTTCTCGTGGACGAGCACGAGAGCGTCTTCCAGGACGCACTCCATCCGCTCGGGGTCCGTCACGAAGTAGGGAGACAGGTAGCCGCGGTCGAACTGCATGCCCTCGACGATATCGAGACTCGTCTCGAGCGTTCGCGCCTCCTCGACCTGGATCACGCCGTCCTTGCCGACTTTTTCCATGGCTTCGGCGATGATGCTTCCGATGGTCTCGTCCCCATTCGCCGAGATAGTTCCCACCTGAGCGATCATCTTGCCTTTGACCGGCTTCGAGATCTTCTTGATCTCTTCCACCATCGTCTCGACGGCACGATCGATGCCGCGCTTGAGGTCCATGGGGTTGGAGCCGGCGGCGACGTTCTTCAGGCCCTCTCGGAAGATCGACTGGGCGAGCACCGTCGCCGTCGTCGTTCCATCTCCGGCCACGTCCGAAGTCTTCGAAGCGACTTCCCGCACCATCTTGGCCCCGAGATTCTCGATGGGATCCTCGAGATCGATCTCCTTCGCCACGGTGACGCCGTCCTTGGTCACGACCGGCGAGCCGAACTTCTTCTCGAGAACCACGTTTCGGCCCTTGGGACCCAGTGTCACTCGCACGGCACTGGCGAGTTGATTCACGCCACGAAGGATCGCCTGCCGCGCATCCTCATGGTAAACGATCTGTTTTGCCATCTTTTATTGCCCTTTCTCTCGAGTTATTCGACGACGCCGAGTACTTCGTCCTCTCGGAGGATGAGGTACTCTGTGCCATCGAGTTTGATTTCCGAGCCCGAGTACTTTCCGACGAGCACTCTGTCGCCGACTTTGACCTCGAGCGGAACTTTCTTTCCGTCCTTCAAAACCTTGCCGGAGCCGACGGCGATGACCTCGGCCGTTAGCGGCTTTTCCTTCGCCGTATCGGGAATGATGATCGACCCGACCTTTTTCTCTTCCTCCTCGTCGATTCTCTTCACGACGATATTGTCCTTGATGGGTTTGATTTTCATTTGGGTTCACTCCTCCTTGAATGATTCAACCAATGGGAATCTGACGGCTCTTCTCGCTTTCCTGCTTCGGAAGCGTGACCGTCAGAACGCCTCGCTTGAATTCGGCCGTCACCCGGTCGGCGTCGACGCTCGCCGGCAGCGCGAACGTCCGATTGAACGGTCCGTAGGAACGTTCCATGCGAAGAAAGTGCTTCTCGCTGAGCGGGTGCTTCAGCCGGCGCTCCCCGCGAAGCGTTAGCCGGTCTTCATCGACCCGCACTTCGATATCCGGCTGTTCTACATCGGGCAGCTCCGCCTGGAGCACGAGGCTGGTGTCGGACTCGTACACGTCCACCGCCGGCGACCAGGAGCCCGATGTGGATAGATCGCCCTCTGTGTGCGTTCGTGAAAGAGTTTGATCGATCAAACGGTTCATGCGCTCCTGGAGGGCCAGGAGCTCGCGCACAGGGTCCCAATGTGCAACCGGCACCTTCTACGACTCCGTCTGGGTGATGTTAGCACTCAGTCAAAGCGAGTGCTAACGGCGGCATGATAGATAGTTTGTTAGTTTTTGTCAAGCAAATAAATATTAGTGGAGCGCAGAAGATTTTCGTTGCCGCGTGAGTGTTTTTTCTAGTATTGACAGTACTTTAGATACATCGGATCGGCGGATGTCTCGATGCAGGACCGCTCGCACTCGATCCTCTCCCGATGGCAGCATATGGACGCCATTCTCGAAGCATCCCTCGACCAGCTCTGCGGCGGTCATCGAGGTGACGCGGAATCGGAGAATGTTGGTTTGCACCAGGTTCGTGTCGATATCGATTCCGGGCAGGGCGGCGAGGCCGGCCGCGAGCTCGGAAGCCTTCTGATGGTCCTCGAGGAGCTCTGAGCGATGGTGTTCGAGAGCGTGGAGCGCAGCCGCGGCGAGCACCCCGGCCTGACGGAATCCTCCGCCGAACATTTGTTTGAACCGTCTCGCGCGTTCGATAAAATCCCGCCGGCCCGCGAGCGAGGAGCCGACCGGGGCGCCGAGCCCCTTAGAGAAGCATACGCTCACGCTGTCGACCACCGCCGCATACTCGGATTCCGGGATGCCGGTCGCGACCGAGGCGTTCCACAGCCGTGCGCCGTCGAGGTGGAGCGCTAGACCGCGGCTCCGGGCCGCTAGCGCGACCTCGCGAACGCCTTCGAGAGGCCAGATCGTGCCTCCACCTCCATTGTGCGTGTTCTCGACGCAGACCAGCTTGGTGGGTGCCGGCAACGTTCGAGGATAGAAAGGGTGCGGCACCCGAACAGCACCGAGGACGTCGCTCGCCGTAAAGATCCCATGCTTGCCGAGCAGCGGCCGCACGAGAATACCGGAAAGCCCCGCCGGAGCGCCCCCCTCGCTGGTGACCACGTGGGCGCTGATATCGGCGAGGACTTCGTCTCCCGCTTCGGTATGCGTGCGCAGCGCGACCTGGTTGCTCATCGTCCCCGTTGGCATGAACACTGCGCTCTCCTTGCCCAGAATCTCGGCGGTACGCTCCTCGAGTCTTCGCACCGTGGGATCATCGCCGTAGACGTCGTCGCCCACTTCGGCTCGGGCCATGGCCGCGCGCATCTCCTGGGTCGGCTTCGTGACCGTATCGCTTCTCAGGTCGATCATGAAGCGGGATGATACCGCACCGGGCGTCCGGTCAAGGGCCTGAGTTAGCTGGGAACCCCGGGTGACCGTCCTCGGGCGCGACAGCTCCGGGCGAGTCGACTCTTGCAGCGCTCGAAGCCATCTTGCACAATGCGGTCGATGACGTCGACGAAGATGCGCGAGATCTTGGAGAGCATCGATCGTGATCGGTCAATTTTGATGAGCGTGATCGAGGGGCTCCAACCACAGCAGCTGAGCTACCGGGTGTCTCCCGAGGCCTGGTCCATCGAAGACGTGCTCCATCATTTGGCACTTGCCGATGAGTCCAGCGCGAAACTCATGGCTTTGATGCTTCGAAGAGCGCGAGAAGAATCGCTGCCACCCGATCCGAGCCCCGATAGCTCGGTGCTGGACTCGATCGATGGAGTGGTGGATCGTGCCGAGACCCAGAAGGCAAAGGCGCCAGAGCGGGTCACACCGCGGGGCCGAATCGAGGTCGAAGAGTCGCTTTCTCGACTGCGCCTTTCTCGCGGCAAGATCGAGACGAGCGTCGAGGCGCTGTCGGCGTTCGACCTTTCCAAGCTCGCCTTTCCTCACCCCTTTTTCGGTGAGCTCAATACATACCAGTGGCTTCTCGTCACCGGTTGGCACGAGCGGAGGCACGCGAGACAGATCGAGAGGATCAAATCGAGCCTCGGGATTCCGGGGGGCGCCGTTTCAACTTGAGCGGCGCCCATTTGCTCGAGCCGAATGACGGCCAGGAAGGCTCGTGAGGTTGCATGATGCGACCTCTGAGTCCATACTGATGCCATCATCGACATTCCGGCTGGAATTCTCGGAGGGAAGGTTCCTCTATGTTCAACGCCAAGCCCGAACCGGTACGGATCAACGACTTCAATCGGAGGATGGCCCGGGGATCTCGCGCGCGAGTCGCCTCCGGGCGTCAACGTCACGTAGCCGTGAAGCGATCGTCCCGCTGGCAGTCGAGCGCGCTATTCAGTCTGTGCATCCTGCTGCTCTTCGCTCTCGGCCTCGCCTACCACACGCACCAGCGGGCGACCGAGCTCGAGCGCCGGCTCGTCGACACTCGAGGCGAGATGCAGCAGAGCCTCCAGGAGCTACACGCGAGCTTTCAGTTCGATACGCTTCGGCAACGACTCCTTCTCGGAATCCGTGACGAGATCTTGCGGGTGAACGGTGCCACCAGTCTTGGCGATGCCTACCGCTACGCGGAGGTGCTGCTGGCGACGACGGACAAATACGCCTCGGTCGATCCGTTGCTGCTCCTGTCGATTGGCATCGTGGAAAGCCGGTTCGATCCGCGAGCGCGCAGCCATGCCAACGCTCGAGGTCTTTATCAGATCTGGCCGTCCACGGGACGGATGCTCGCCGGCATGCTCGGCTGGGAATACAGCGACGAGATGCTCTACGAGTCCGAGCGCAACACCGAGATGGCGGCACTCTACCTCGATGTCCTGATGTCGACTTACAACGACATCGGGATGGTGCTCGCGGAGTACAATGGTGGGCCCATCAATGCGGGCTACTACCGCGCCGGGAGTCACCGTACGGCGGCCGAAACGATGGACTACGTTCCCAAGGTGCTCGAGGAGTATGCACGGCTTTCCGAGGAGCTCCCGATGGTCCCGGGACGCGGCTTCGACATCCTTTATCGCGACCTTGGCCGGGAGGCGAAGAAGCTCGTGCCCGCCAAGAGCGACTGAAATGCCACCGTGAGGGGAGCTCTCGTGGCCTGTTCGCTCGCCCTGCTGGCCTGTAGTGGGTCCCGGAGGGCGTTCGAGGCGGGAGAAGAAGCGGCGAGACGCGATGATTGGGATCTTGCGGTCGAGCAGTACGAGCGCGCCGCCCGTCAAGAGCCCGATGCACTCGACTACCGGATCGCCCTGGAGTTCGCGCGGTTCGAAGCGTCTCGCGCGCACCTTCGCGAGGCGCGAGAGCGCATCGCAGGCGGAGATTCGTTGGCCGCCGCTTCCGAGCTCGAGGAGGCTTTGGAGTACGATCCCGCCAATTCTTTCGCCCGGAGCGAGCTTCGCGAGCTGAGGCGGCGGGCGGAACCCGCATTGGAAACCGACTCGCCCGCCCGGAGGAAGATCCTATTCGGACCCGAGCCGGTGCTCGATCCCTCCTCGGACGCGCGCTTGAACCTGCGCTTCGCCGAGGAGACGAGCTTGCGCAAGGTTCTCGAAGCCTTGAGCCGCCTTTCGGGAGTGAACATCCTGTTCGACGAGTCCTATCGCGACCGCCTCGTGACCGTAGAGTTGAATGACGTGACTTTCGCGCGAGCACTCGAGCTATTGCTCTCGACCAACGGGCTCTATTACAAAACGTTGAGCTCGTCGGCGGTGAGAGTCACACGATAACTAGCAGGGGCGACGAAGACCTCAGCCCACCCTGCGCGAGCGGAGCGAGCCCGGCGCAATCCTCCGCATCGGGCTGCTTCGCGGGAATGAGATGTTGCGGGGCTCCTTCGAAGGACTGCCGACCGCAACATTGCCGCGCCGTAAGTCCGAGCCGTGGCGGCCGACTGAACGCGGGTCCCGCCACGGCAATGACATTCTAAGGATCAAACCGGCGCCTCAGCTCCATGTATCGCTGGTACTGCACGCTCAGGGCATCGTCTGAAGCCTCTTCATGGCCCTGGACTCGGAGGGCCTTCAGTAGCCGCTGAACGGCTTTCTTCCTGTCTTCCAGGGCGACGGTGTTGGCTTCGACCGGCATGCGATCGTTCGGCTGATAGCGCCTCTTCAGATCGAGATAGATCGCATATTGGTCGAGGCGATCCCCGGCATCGATCAGAACGTCGGGGCCGTCTTCGAAGATGCAGCCCGCGTTTCGAAGCCGATCGAGCACTTCCTGCGCCTCGTAAGGGGGAAGCCGCGCCTGCGCGGTGATGCTGACGTGGACTCGGGAGGCATCGAGGCGAACGTAGTTGCCCTCCCGTCTACCCTTTGGACGAAGCCAACGAAGCACCTCGATCGCTCGGCCCACGCCGCTATCCGCGAGCAGATTCTGCAGCCGGAAGTCGAGCTCTCTGACGCGCGCGGCCAGCGCGCGCATGATTCGCACGGCGATTTCCGAGCTGTTGTGGATCATCGCCTCGAAGGTCTCCGCGTCGACCTCGATGAGCTCGCAATCGTCGAGCACCTGGGCACTGGCGGATCGCGGGAGGCCCTCGAGCAGGGCCATTTCCCCGAAGAAGTCGCCTGGCCCCAGGGTCGCCAGCTCCACCTCTTCCTTGCCGACCCTGCGATAGATCCGGATTCTGCCGCTCCGGATCACGTACATGCGTTTTCCCGGGTCGTTCTCCTCGAAGACGATGGTGCCGGATGGGTATCGGCGTTTGACCTGGGACCAAGGGGAGCGACTCTTCATACTCGTTTCCCGCTGTGGACGAGCTACGCCCGAGGTGTCGAGGGTGTGCCGCGAATACGGCTACTTCGAAGTGTACCGAACAATAGAGCCAAGGGACAATCGCCATGGGGAGGCTGAGGGTGGGCTGATTTTTTTTTCACCCTGCTCTCAGTGGCGCCCCGAGCGGCCGTGAGGTGCCCATCCGTGTTCGCCGTCCCGCGCGGCGGAGCGAAGGCGGCCCTTCAGGGGACGGCGTCCATCGGGCGATTGTTTGCCATCAGGGGTTGGACTCACTCAACTGCTGCGCATAAGCCAGCGCCTCGCCCAAGCTCGGAAAGACGTGCTCTTCTCGGGAAAGTCCCCCTCGGTGCACGAACTCGACCTTGACCAACGTACGCGGGCCACGCCCCTCGTCGTAGGGCTCTACATATATCGTCGGTCGGGGTTTGGCTCTCGGCGACAGCATGTTTGTCCGTACCATCGTCGACCTCTCTTTCACAGTTGTGTGGTGCAAGAGGCAGACCACCTTGGAACCCCGTGCCAGATCCTTAACTCAGACAATAGCTTACGTCATTGGAGCCGATGGATCGGTTTGTTTGGAGCGCTACTTTTCGTAGCATTCCGGGGAAATCAGAAGGTAATCACGAGGGAGAACCGGAGGACGGTGTCGAGCTTCTTTTTTCGGACGATCGCGGTCCCGACGGGAACGCCGCTGCCCGCAGGATCGAGATCGAACAAGGTGATCGCCTCGAGAGCGGGAACGTTCTGGTAAAGAAACTGGGCCCCGAAACGAAGAGCCAGGATGTTGGTGAGGTTCGTCGTGACCGTGTTCGGGGTGTTGAAACGGTAATCGCTCGCGTCGCTCGTGTTGACGAAGAACTCCAAGTCGCTGTCGAACTGTGTCTCCGAACGGAGCTTGTGCATGTAGTCCCAGGACAGCCGAACCTCGGAAAAGTTCTTGTCGCGCTCCGGGTCCTCGATGAAGTCGATCCTTCGAGTGAACGTGAGCGTGTAGTCGGTCTTGAGCGCCATGTGATCGCTCTGGCGCCAGGTATGGCCCACGCCCCCGTAAACGACGGAGCGATTCTCGATGCCGGCATTCTTGTCCCGGTCCCAGCCCCCGCCCACGACCCAGAAGAGGCGCTTGGTGATGTCGCGGTCGTAGCGACCGAAGAGATAGTAGCGCTCGTTGTCGAGCTCGCTCATGGTGTCATCGACGATTTCAAAATCATCGGGAGTTCCGACTGCGAACCGATCGTCGGGGGTCTTCGTGCGGAGAGCGCCGCCGCGGAAAGAGAGCTCGGCGTTCTCCCACGCCCGAACGAGGCGGTCGTCGACGCTGAGCGTGGAGGTGGAGGAGTTACCGGACGTCACGACGAAGGCGAGATCGGCGACGTTCGACCAGCCGAGCTCCCGCTCCTCGTCCCGGTTGCGCGAAACGCTCGGGTCCTGGCTCCAGAGCTCGGGAGTGGTTGCCAGAATCAATGCGACAATTCCTACGAAACGCATTTGCCTCCTTGGGGGTCGTCTGAGCGAGCGCCCGCTATCATGGAGAGACGGGAAGCGATTCCCGTCGTATCACCTGGCCCCCCTTGACGACCAAACGGATGTTTCGGAGAGCGGAGATGTCCGCCGTTGGATCCGAGGCCACCGCGAGGATGTCGGCGTATTTGCCCGGCTCGATGCTGCCGAGGACGTCTGCCGCCTGGAGAAGCTCGGCCGCTCCGATCGTCGCGGACCGCAGCGCCTGTCGAGGGGTCATGCCGGCCGCCACGTAGTACTCCGCTTCACGAACGGTCGCGGTCGTCCCGTCATTTGGCTCGAAAGGGAACTGATCGGTCCCCAGGGCGATGCTAACGCCTTCCTCGATGGCCATCCGCAGTGATTCCCAGTGGCGAGGTCCGACAGATTTGACCCTCTCCAGATACCACGGCGGCGAGCCGATCCGCTCGAAGAAGGGCATCGTCTTGGGCTGGCTGACGACGATGGTGGGAACGAGCCATGTGCCATTCTCCTTCATTTTGCGCAGCACGTCGCGGGTGAGGAAATAGCCGTGCTCGATGCAGTCTATTCCCGCATCGATGGCAACGCTCGTGGCCAACGGTGATCCGGAGTGCGCGGTGACCCTTGCGCCAAAACGGTGGGCGGCGTCGATAACGGCCCCGATCTCGTCGGGCATCATCAACGCCTCGGCGATGTCCCCCCGCGGCGTGGCGATTCCGCCGGAGATCGCGATTTTGATCCAGCTCGCCCCTGCGGCGATCTGCTCGCGGACAGCCTTTCGAAGCTCGTACGGGCCGTCGTGAGTCTCCTCGTCGGCGCCGTGACCGCCGGTGATATCGACCATTTCACCCGCGCTGAAGATGCGTGGGCCGACGGCATCGCCACGATCGATGGCCCGCTTCAGCGCGAGGTCCGCGTGCCTCTCGTCACCGGGAAGCCGGACCGTGGTAACGCCAGCCTCCAAAGTCCGTCTCGCGTTTGCCGCCATGCGAAGAGCGAGCTCAGCTTCGGTCTCGTTGGCGAGCTCGGCCCCCATGGTCCCTGGAAGCACCAGTCCGAGGTGAACGTGGACGTTGATGAGACCGGGGATGAGATACGCCCCGTCTGCTCGGATGATTTCGGCACCTTCGGGGATCGACGAGCCGATCGCCCGAATCCGATCGTCCTGAATCACGACCACCGCGTCGGAGACGGGGGGGCCTCCGTCGAGGTCGAGGAGCGTGGCACCTACGAGAGCGATCTCCAGGATCATTCGTCCAAATGGTTTGTCGCTTTTCGAGGTCGGATCGCCGGGGTCATGGCCGCCCAGGATACCATCCCGTCGGTGCGATAATGGATTGATGCCTTTATCGCTGCGAACCGGGCTCGATCGCATTCTGGCCGAGGAGTTCGACCGCATCGCCGGAAGACCGATCGGCCTCATCGCGAACCCGACTACCGTCGACGCTTCGTTCCGGCATGCGATCGAGCTCATTCGGGCGCGTCCCGAGGCTCGGCTCGAGACGCTTTTCGGCCCCGAGCACGGCATCCGGTCGACGGCGCAGGATCTCGTCGAGGTTGAGGATGGCCTCGACCCGGTTTCCCGTCTACCGGTCGTCAGCCTCTACGGCCCCACGCGAATTCCTTCAGAGAAGATGTTGTCCAGGCTCGACGCCGTGGTCTTCGACGTGCAGGACGTTGGCGCACGTTATTACACATATGTTTGGACCATGGCCCATGCGATGGAGGCCTGCGCTCGTGACGGCAAAGAGCTCATCGTGCTCGACCGGCCCAATCCCATCGGCGGCGACCTCGTGGAAGGGAACGTCATCGAGGGCAGCCACCTTTCCTTTGTCGGGCTCTACCCGGTTCCGAACCGGCACGGGATGACGGTCGGAGAGCTCGCCCGATATGTCAACGACGAGTTCGGCATCAACTGCCGGCTCACCGTCGTCGCCATGGATGGATGGAAGCGCTCGCAATGGTTCGACGAGACCGGCCTTCCCTGGATCTTGCCATCGCCCAACATGCCCACGCTCGACACCGCGACGGTCTATCCCGGCGCCTGTCTTCTCGAGGGAACGAACTTGTCTGAAGGAAGGGGCACGACCCGCCCGTTCGAGATCATGGGAGCGCCCTGGATCGACGGCGCCAAATTGGCCGCCGAGCTCGAGCGGAAGCACCTTCCCGGCGTCGGGTTTCGTCCGGTCGCTTTCGAGCCAACGTTTCAGAAATTCGCGGGAGAACGATGCGGTGGCATCCAGCAGCACGTCGTCGACCGCGAGGCCTACCGGCCGGTGCGAACGGGCTACGCGATCCTGCTCGCGGTACGCCGGCTGTGGCCCAACGAGTTCGCCTGGCGGCCGCCGCCCTACGAGTACGAGCTCGAACGTCCGCCCATCGATATCCTCGCGGGGAACACTCGGATCCGAGAACTGATCGAACGTGACGCACCCCTCTCGGAGATCGAGGGATCGTGGCAGGTCGACCTCGCCCGCTTCAAGAAGGTGCGAGAGCGCTATCTCCTCTACGATTGACCGCCCGCCTGATTTCGACGCACGATGAGCGAGATGGTGGTCGAGAGCGCGTCGGCCCAGCGTTTCTTGTAGCTCACCTCGGTTCCCAGGTCATAGTGGTCGATCCCCTCTTCCGCCAGACGGCGGATCTCTTCCACCTGGCACAGGTTCCCGAGCGATAGCGCCTCGTAGCGCCGGTCGAAGCTGAACTGAAGGCCCCGATAGGTGTGGCCCACGACGCCTCCGAGGATGTAGGCCACATCCCGGCCGTCGACTCGAGCGAACTTCAACCGGCGCAAGCCGCGCGCAGCGAGCCGCCGGTTCATCTCCTCGTAGAACGAACGCATCGGCTGGGTATCGATGCCCACCCGGCGCGCACCTTTCCAGCTCCGTCGCTCGACGTCGAGGATCCTTCGAAAGCTCTCTTCCGGTGCGAGATCGTCGGCCACTTGAAACTGCAGCCCATTCACGGCAGCGAGTCGCTCGGCCCTCCTTACATTCCTTCGAAAATCTCTCGATCGTCTCGAGAGAAACCCATCCAGACCGCCGCCGATGTCGGCCACGTAGCGTCGGGTGGCAGGTCCCGTCGACACCGGGTAACGTGGCTCCACTCGCGCCTGAAGCGTGCGATGCAATGGAGAGCCTGGGGCGACGCCCGTGAGAAGCAGCCCGGTCCACCTAAGCTCAGTCAGGAGGTCGAGCAGCAGACCGACGACGGCCTCGGGCTCGGAGCCGATCAGGGGACAGGCCAGTCCCCACATCGCTTCTAGCGGATACAGATTGGTGGTCCCGGCGAGAACAACCCAACAGTCGCCGTCCTCGGCTATGGCCGCGTTCGGAGACCCGTGCAAGAACCTGGCAGCGGGAAGGATCCAGTGCGAGCCGGAGCAGAACCGGTCGATGTTCTCCGAGCGACGCACCGCCTCGTCGTAACGATCCGACGAGGAGTCCAGCTCGTCGAGGGATAATCGTCTCAGGTGCGGGTGGCTCCCGACAAACGCGAATCGACGCGGTGACAGATTTCCGTTCCGATGGATCGACCCATGGCTCGGCTCACCCTTTCGAGCGGAAACAAAGTCTATCAGGGTTCTTCCAGCTCGGCCACCGGGGGATTTGATACAATCAGCGTTCGTTTCAAGGCAGGGAGGAACGCGTGATTCGAAAGCAGGAAGCTCTCGACTACCATTCCCGTGGCAGGCGAGGCAAGATCGAGATCAGGCCAACCAAACCAACGAGCACCCAGCACGACTTGTCGCTCGCCTACAGTCCTGGCGTCGCCGAGCCCTGCCTCGAGATCCATGCGAATCCCGAGGAAGTGTTCACCTACACGACCAAAGCGAATCTGGTCGCCGTCGTCTCGAACGGAACGGCGGTGCTCGGGCTCGGCAACATCGGTCCTCTCGCGGCGAAGCCGGTCATGGAAGGCAAGGCAGTACTCTTCAAGCGCTTCGCCGACATCGACGTATTCGATATCGAGCTTGCCACCCAGGATCCCGATGAGCTCATTCGCGTCGTGAAAGCGCTCGAGCCCACCTTTGGTGGCATCAACCTCGAAGACATCAAGGCCCCCGATTGCTTCTACATCGAGGAAACGCTCAAGCAAGAATTGGACATTCCCGTCTTTCACGACGATCAGCACGGGACCGCCATCATTTCTGGAGCCGCGTTGCTGAACTGGCTCGAGATAACCGAGAAGGACATCGCCCAGGTCAAGGTGGTCATCAATGGGGCGGGGGCGGCCGGCATCGCCTGCGCCGATCTCATCGAGAACCTCGGCGTGGCTCACGACAACATCGTCATGTGCGACTCCAAGGGAATCGTCTACCGCGGTCGTTCGGAAGGCATGAACCGTTACAAGGAACGTTTTGCCGCCTCGACGAGGATGCGCTCGCTGGAAGAAGCCATGGCCGGTGCGGACGTGTTCATGGGGGTCTCCGTCAAAGATGCCGTCTCCAAGAAGATGGTCGCGTCGATGAACGCCCGCCCGCTCGTCATGGCGATGGCGAATCCCGACCCCGAGATCAGCTGGGATGACGCGATGTCGGTACGCGACGATCTCGTGATGGCGACGGGTCGCTCGGACTATCCCAACCAGGTGAACAACGTCCTCGGCTTCCCGTTCATATTCCGGGGAGCGCTCGACGTTCGGGCCCGGGCGATCAACTTGGAGATGAAGATCGCGGCAACCCGCGCGCTCGCCGAGCTCGCCCGAGAGGACGTGCCCGACTCGGTTATGAAAGCTTACGGAGTCGAATCGATGCGCTTTGGCCCCAACTACATCATCCCCGCACCTTTCGACTCTCGCGTCTTGACCTGGGAGGCTTCTGCGGTCGCGAAAGCGGCCATGGAGACGGGGGTCGCTCGCATGGAGATCGACATCGAGGCCTACCGGGAGAAGCTCGAGGCTCGTCTCGGGCGTGGACGGGAGGTGATGCGGTACGTGCTCGGCCGGGCCAAACAGCGAAGAAAACGCATCGTCTTCCCCGAGGGAGAAGAGATCAAAATCCTGCGCGCGTCACAGCGGCTGGTCGACGAGGAAATCGCCTCACCGATTCTTCTCGGTCGTCCGGACGTGGTGAAGGCGCGCGTTCGCGAGATGGGGCTCGACTTGAACGGCGTCGAGATCGTGGATCCGGCCGCTTCGGGAAAGCTCGACACCTATCTGGAGCGGCTCTACACCCTGAGAGCACGACGTGGCGTCACGAGAAACGAGGCGCGCGAGCTCCTGATGAATCGAAACATGTTCGGTTGCATGATGGTCGAGAGCGGCGATGCCGACGCGATGGTTGCCGGCTTGACCCAGCACTATCCGGATACGATTCGCCCCGCCCTGCAAGTCCTCCGAGTGAGACCGGGCTCCCGCGTTGCGGGCGTGTACATGATGGTCTTCCAAAACGACATCAAGTTCTTTGCCGATACGACGGTGACGATCGAGCCCACGGCCGAGGGCCTCTGCGAGATCGCGATGGAGGCGGCGGAGGTCGCGAGGCGTTTCAACATCGAGCCACGGGTCGCGATGCTGAGCTTCTCGAACTTCGGGAGCGTCCGCCATGCCCTTTCCGAGAAAGTCCGGCGGGCGGTCGAGCTGCTGGCGGACCGCGCACCCGATCTGCTCGTGGACGGCGAGATGCAAGCGGACACGGCCGTGGTTCCCGAGATTCTTACCGGAACCTACCCTTTCAGCCGACTGAAGCAAGCGGCAAACGTCCTCGTGTTTCCCAGCCTCGAGTCGGGCAACATCGCCTACAAGCTCATCCAACGGTTGGGCGACGCCAAGGCGGTCGGACCCATTCTCGTTGGCCTCAGCAAACCCGTTCACGTTCTCCAGCGGGGCGCAGAGGTCGACGAGATCGTGGACATGGCCGCCATTGCCGCGGTCGACGCGCAGTCCGGCTAACTCTCAGTCGGCCGGAGCGTCGAATATCAGAAAATACTGGACGGGGAGGAAGTCATGCTCCTCCACGAGACGGAATCCAGCGGCGCTGATTTCATCGATCAGCGATTGTTTCGCGATTCTCATTTCTTTCGAGGGACCGTCTTCGAGCTCGGCGTCCTCGTGAAAGTCCACGATGGCGAGGCGGCCGCCGCGCCGCAGAATACGCGCGAGGATTCGGTAATAGTCTCCGCGAGCGTCGATGTGGTGGATGGTGTTGCAGATGAAGACGAGGTCGACGGAGCTCGGCGCGAGCATGGGGCTTGAGGCGGTGGCCAGCACGGGAACGATGTTCGGCTGTCCCTCGCGCAGGGCTCTCTCAGCTACGTAGCGGAGCATGTTCGGCTCGATGTCGACGGCGTAGGCGATTCCGTCGTCTCCCACGGCTCTCGCGAGGCGGCGGGTGAAGTAGCCCGTTCCCGTGCCGATATCCGCGACGGCCTCACCCGGGGATAGTTTCAAGGCGCGGACGACGTCGTCGGGTTTTTGCTGGGCATCTCGCTCGGCGTTCTCGAACGCTTCGATCCATTGTTCCGTGTCGGTGAACGAATGCTGCGGATCGTGATGTTGTTGCTCGTGCCCGTGATGTTGGAGCGCAGTCGCCAGGGCGATCAGGAGTACTGTGGCCATGATTGAACTTACCTCACTCGAGTACCCGGAAAAAGCGCAAAGGTTCGAAGACAGTCGAATTCGTCTACGTGGAGAACCCGCGAGTGGTCAATCGACCTCGGCGAGGACTCTTTCTCGTTCTTCCGAGCCGGGTTTCCCCAGCAATCTGCGATAAACGGGCTCGAGCTTCTCGGGCGACACCCCCGCCAAATACAGCGAGACCATGCTCCAGTTGAGCAGCGTCGTCGGCAAAGGGCCCAATCGGTCCCAGTGTCGTGTACCGGTTACGATGGGTGCGTCGAGCGCGACGAGGCGTCCGCAGCGCTTGAGCTCTCTCACCATGGCCAGGTCCTCCAGGAATGGAAGGTCGCGAAAGCCGCCGACCGCCTCGAACGTCTCGCGGCGTACGAAGAGCCCCTGGTCACCGTACGGCGTCTTGAGGTAGCGCGATCGGAAATTCGACCCCAGCGCGACCAGGCGAAGCATGGGACCGGCTTGTCGGATCACGAGCCTGAACGAGCCAGCCACGACACGGGCATCCGCGAGGGCGGTTCGGATCGCGAGGCCCGCGTCGGAGGCGAGCACGCAGTCGGCGTGCACGAAGATGAGAACGTCGCCCGACGATGCGCTGGCGCCGCGGTTCATTTGGCGGGCACGGCTTCTCGATCCCGTTACCACCCGGGCGCCTCTGGAAACGGCGATCGCGACCGTCTCGTCGCGGCTCTCTCCGTCGGAAACGACGACTTCCGCGTCGAGCGTGAGCGAGTCGAGCGTTCGTGCGAGGTTGTCCGCTTCGTTGAACGTCGGCACGATGACGGAAAGCTTCACGGACGGACGAGGCATTCTACAACCAGTTTCCAGAATATAATGACCGACACTCGCCATGGCCTACCGCATCACCCTCATTCCCGGCGACGGAATCGGCCCCGAGATCACCGATGCGGTCACTTCGGTTCTGGATGCAACGAGGATCCCCTTCGAGTGGGAAAGGCACGAAGCGGGCATCCGTTCGTACGAGAAGACGGGAAACCCACTGCCCCCCGAGCTCCTCGAGTCGATCCGCCGGAACAAAGTGGCGATCAAGGGGCCGCTGACGACGCTCGTCGGCGAGGGGTTTCCCAGCGCTAACGTCGCTCTCCGAAAAGAGCTGGATCTGTACGCGAACTTGAGGCCGGTGCGGACGGTCGAGGGCGTCCCGTCTCGCTACGAGAATATCAACCTCGTCATCGTTCGCGAGAACACCGAGGACCTCTACTCCGGGATCGAGCACATGATCATGCCGGGAGTGAGTCAGGGCCTGAAGGTGATCACCTCGCATGCGTCGAGCCGGATCGCAAGGTTCGCGTTCGAGTACGCGGTGCGCCGGGGGCGCAAAAGAGTGACCGCGGTTCACAAAGCGAACATCATGAAGCTTACCGATGGGTTGTTCCTCGAGAGCGCGCGAAACGTGGCGAAGGAGTATCCCGCCATCGAGTTCGACCACAAGATCGTCGACAATCTGGCGATGCAGCTCGTGCTCGATCCCAACCAGTTCGACGTTCTCCTGCTGTCGAATCTCTACGGTGACATCATCTCTGATTTGTGTGCTGGCCTCGTCGGAGGTCTCGGAATGGTGCCGGCGGCCAACATCGGCGAAAAGTACGCGGTCTTCGAGGCGGTGCATGGCTCCGCGCCCGACATCGCGGGAAGAGGCATCGCCAATCCCACAGCCCTTCTGTTCTCCGGCGTCCTCATGCTGCGACACCTGGGGGAGAACGACGCGGCGGATCGCCTCCTCCGCGCCGTATTCGCCGTGCTCAGAAGAGGGGATGTCCGTACCCCCGACCTTGGAGGGACCGCCTCCACGGGGGATTACTCGAACGCCGTCACCCGCGAGCTCGAAGGCGTGTAGAGCTTCGTAAATCCTTCGTTTTTTGAGTTGCCCGTCCTAGGACCCGTCGCTATAATACCGGCTTTGTATGGCGTTTCGCCGTCCTCGCGCTCGGAATCCTTTGAATTTAAAAGACTTTTGGCCTTGGTTGCATGTGGGAACTGCCGCTGAAATAATGCCTGCGAGGGGTATCTCGGATGATTGAGTACGTCGGTGTCCTGCTCTTCCTCGCCGCGGCCGCACTCGTGGTCGGTGCGGGGCTGTTCGTCTCGAGCCTCGTCAGACCGAGCAAGCTCACCCGCGAGAAGCTCATGCCCTACGAATGCGGCGAGAATCCCATCGGCACACCCTGGGGCGTCCAGTTCAACATCCGCTTTTACGTTTTTGCGCTCGTCTTCCTGATTTTCGACGTAGAGGCGATCATGCTCATTCCCTGGGCGGTGATCTATCGTGAGTTCGGATTGCCGGCCTTCATCGCTGGGATGATCTTCATCGCGATGCTCGTCCTGGGTCTCGCCGACGTCTGGCGCAAGGGCGACCTCGAATGGGTCCGAGGCGAGGAGCGCGAGGCGATCAAGAAGAAGGCCGCCTGACCCGCGGGGTTCTCGGGAACAAGGAACGAAATGGATCTCGTAAAAGCTCTCGGCACACAACAGTTCATGCTCACCAAAGTCGACGCTGTGGTGAACTGGGGGCGCCAATCGGCCATCTGGCCGATGGTCTTCGGGCTTGCGTGCTGCGCCATCGAGATGATGGCCGCGGGGGCGAGTCGCTTCGACTGGGACCGACTCGGACTGATTCCCCGCGCCACGCCACGGCAGTCCGATCTCATGATCGTTGCCGGCACGGTGACCCACAAGATGGCGGTTCGCATCAAGCGCCTCTACGAGCAGATGTCCGAGCCCAAATACGTCATCTCGATGGGAAGCTGCGCCAACAACGGCGGGCCTTATTGGCAGCACGGATATCACGTCGTGAAGGGCGTCGACCAGATCATCCCCGTCGACGTCTACGTCCCGGGGTGCCCACCCCGCCCGGAAGCGCTGCTCTACGGGATCATGGCATTGCAGGACGTCATCCGCGAACGTTCCTTGATGGATGATCCTCGCGAAGGACGAAAGCCCGTGGAGGTGCCGGCTTGAGCCTCCAGGCGGGGGATATCCAGAGAAAGCTCGAAGAAAAGTTCCCCGGAACGATTGCCAGCGCGACGCTCGACGTCGTCGATCCTTTCCTCGTCGTCGATTCGGGCGCGATCGTTCCCCTCTGCACCTATCTGCGCGATGAGCCCGAGCTGGCGTTCGACACTCTGCATTGTCTGTCGGCCGTGGATTACCCGAAAGAAGACCGCATCGAGATCGTCTACCATTTGACGTCGCTGAAACATCGTCACTGGATCGTCCTGAAGCTCCATCTTCCGCGGACGGACACGAAGACCTCGTCGGTGGAGAGCGTTTGGCCCACGGCAAACTGGCACGAGCGTGAAGCTTACGACCTCTTCGGCGTCGCTTTCGAAGGCCACAGTGACTTCCGGCGAATCTTGTTGCCCGAGGACTGGCCCGGGCATCCGCTGCGAAAGGACTGGGAGTGGCCCGACGAGTGGCATGGCATCGCCGTCAAGCCCGGACCACAGTTCAGCCAGCGCGCGATGGCGGGTGAAAAGATCGGCATCGGTCCATTCGACTGATTGACACAGGGAATCATGAGCACGAGGACCATCTACAAGGACATCGAGCCCGACTCCGCCTACGCCTTCAAGCCGGAGGAGCTCGAAGAGGACGAGATGATCCTCAACATGGGTCCCCAGCATCCGTCGACCCATGGGGTGCTTCGCATCGAGCTCAAGACCGACGGAGAGATCGTCAAGGATGCACAGCCTCACATCGGCTATCTCCATCGCAATTTCGAGAAGCACGCCGAGAACATCGACTATCAGGGCGTCATTCCCTTCACCGATCGAATGGATTACGTGGGCTCGATGGCCAACAGCCTCACCTATGCACTCACCGTGGAAAAGCTCATGGCCATCGAAGTCAACCCGCGGGTGCAGGCGATTCGGGTCATCGTCTCGGAGCTCCAGCGGATCGCTTCGCATTTGCTAGCCATCGGAACCTACGGATTGGATATCGGGGCCTTCACGCCCTTTCTCCACTGCTTCCGAGAGCGGGAGAAGGTCCTGGACCTGTTCGAGTGGCTGTGCGGCGCCAGGCTCCTTTACAACTACAACTGGGTGGGCGGGGTTTCACACGATCTTCCCGAAGGCTGGACTGACCGGTGCCGGGTCTTTCTCGACCAGTTCGAGCCGGTGGTCGACGAGCTCGACGACCTCTTGAGCCACAATCGGATCTTCACCAAACGGACGGCGGACGTCGGCGTGATCTCCCCCGAGCTGGCCGTCGCTTACGCACTATCGGGGCCGAACCTCCGCGGCTCCGGGATCAAATGGGACGTCCGGAAAGAGGCTCCGTATTGCGGGTACGAAAAGTACGACTTCGACGTTCCCATCGGGCAGGGGCGCTACGGGCCGATTGGCTCGTGCTGGGATCGGTACTACGTACGGGTCGAGGAGATGCGTCAGAGCATTCACATCACGCGACAGGCGATCGATGCGCTGCCTCCCGACGGCGACGTCCACGAGAGCGTGCCCAAACGGGTGAAGCCGAAGGCGGGTGAGGCCTATGCCCGTACCGAGACCCCACGAGGTGAGCTCGCGTTCTATATCGTGAGCGACGGGGGGCTCATTCCTTATCGAGTCAAAGGCCGTTCGCCGTGCTTCGTCGCGATGTCGGTCTTCCGCGCGATTGCCAGAGGGGAGATGATCGCCGACATGATCGCGATCATCGGAAGCCTCGACATCGTTCTCGGAGAGATCGATCGCTGATGGCCATGAAGCGACCCGACCTCGAAACGAAGATCTCGAACGTCCTCTCTCCTCTCGTCGTGATGGGGGCGTTCGGGTTTCTCGCCCTCATCGCCGTTCTCCCGCGGATCGCGGACCTGCTCCGGGCGCAACTCCAGGCGAACCTCTCGCCTACACTCGCGGCCGTCACCGCGATCGCCCTCGGAGTCGGGGGAGTCACCTTCCTCCTCACCCAGCTTCCGATCTTCCTCATCTGGTTCGAGCGGAAGGTAGCCGCTCACACTCAGGACCGTCTGGGCCCCATGCGGGTCGGATGGCACGGGGTGCTCCAGAGCTTTGCCGACGGCATCAAGCTGGTGTTCAAGGAAGACATCATTCCCGAGGGCGCTGACCGGGCGCTGTTCAAGATAGCTCCGTTTCTCGTGACCATGGGCGCCTTTGCCGCTTTCGCTGTGGTCCCCTGGGGGCCGGGGCTGGTCGTTTCCGATCTGAACATCGGTCTTCTCTACGTCGTGGCCATCACGTCGCTCGGCGCCATAGGTATTCTGATGGCGGGCTGGGCGTCCAACAACAAATACGCGCTCTACGGAGGAATGCGCTCGGCGGCGCAACTGGTCAGCTACGAGATCCCCACGGCGATCATCATCCTGGCGGTCGTGGCTCAGGTGGGGAGCCTCAACTTGCAGGACGTGATCGCGGCCCAGTCGGACGGACTCTTCGGCGAGAACCGATGGTTCATTACCCGGTTGTACGGTCTGAACGTCGTTGCCTTCATCGTCTTCTTCGTGTGCGGTCTCGCGGAAACCAACCGAAATCCGTTCGACATTCCCGAGGCGGAATCCGAGCTGGTGGCAGGATTCCACACGGAGTACAGCGGCCTGAGATTCGCCTTCTTTTTCCTGGCCGAGTACGGTGCCATGTTCTTCGTGGCCGGTCTCGCCGCGATCCTTTTCCTGGGGGGATGGGTGGGTCCTTATTTCTCCGGACCGCTGGTCTTCTTCATAAAGGCTCTGGTGCTGGTGTTCGTCCAGATGTGGTTGCGATGGACGCTGCCGCGCCTTCGCGTGGATCAACTGATGGCGCTCTGCTGGAAATACCTGATCCCCATTTCCTTCGTCGTGCTCGTGGTCGTCGCGTTCTTGAGTGTTGGAGAGGCAGCGTGAAACAGTACTTCATCGACATTGGTGACGCGCTCTTCACCGTCGCCAAGGGTATGGCGGTGACCATGCGGCACCTGTTCCAGCGAAACGTCACTCAGCAGTACACGGCAGACGAGATGCCCGAGGAGCGATGGAGGTCGACCCTCTCGTTGAAGACCCATGAGCCCATCGTCCCCGAAGGTCTGCTGAACGAC
This sequence comes from Vicinamibacteria bacterium, assembly GCA_035457705.1. GTDB lineage: Bacteria > Acidobacteriota > Vicinamibacteria > Marinacidobacterales > SMYC01 > DASPGQ01. The sequence continues at coordinate 518,858 of DATIBD010000039.1, read as the reverse complement.
CGCTCTCGTATGCGCCTTCACGTCAAGATCGAGGATTGCATCGGCTGCAAGCAATGCGAGAAAGCATGCCCGGTCGACTGCATCTACATCACCACGGAAAAGAGGGCCAAGGACGCGCTCCCGATCTTCGCAGCCGACGGAACCGCAATCAAGCAAAGCGTCGTGCAGTTCGACATCGACATGTCGCTGTGCTGTTACTGCCAGCTTTGCGTCTACCCCTGCCCGACGAACTGCATCGTAATGACCCCCGAGTTCGAGTTCGCCGAGGTCCAGAAAAGCAACTTTCTCTATCGTTTCGCAAAGGAAAAGCCCGCGCCGCCGGAGCCCGAGCCCGCGGGCGCAAAAGCTGGCTGATAAGAAGCATGGATGCCCCAACCGTCATTTTCTGGCTCTTCGCCGCGCTCATGATTGGATCCGCCCTCGTGGTGGTCCACGGGAAGAACCTCATTCACTCCGCCTTCGCGCTCCTGGCGACTTTCTTCAGCGTGGCCGTCTTCTACGCGCTCTTGGGCGCCGACTTTCTCGCCGGCGCTCAAGTCCTCATCTACGTCGGAGGGATTCTCACGCTGCTCGTCTTCGGCGTGATGCTGACCAACCGCATCTATGACTTGAACCTGCGCACCGGCACGTTTCAAGTGCTACCGTCCGCGCTGGTGTCGTTGGGCGTATTCGCGACTCTCTTTCTTGTCGTTCAGAGAACTCCCTGGCGCCAGGTCTCCCTGATCGAGGAAGGTCCCACGACGGGCCGAATCGGCCAGTCCCTGATGACCGAATACGTTCTGGCCTTCGAGATCGCCTCGGTTCTCCTCCTGGTCGCGCTGCTCGGAGCGGCGATGCTCGTTCGACGGAGGTCCGATCTGTGATTCCGCTCCAGCACTACCTCATCGTGGCCGCGGCCCTTTTCTCCCTCGGACTGTTCGGCCTTCTCACGCGGAAAAACGCCATCAACGTCTTGATGTCGATCGAGCTGATATTCAATTCGGCGAACATCAACCTCGTTGCTTTCTCTCGCTTCGTGTCGGGAGACACGGCCGGCCAGGTCTTCGCTCTGTTCGTCATCGTCATCGCCGCTTGCGAAGCGGCGGTGGCCCTCGCTATCGTCATGTCTCTCTACCGAATCCTGAAGAGCGTCAGTCTCGACGAAGCCTCGGTATTGAAAGGATAGGGCTGTGGAGCGCCTCGACACCATCGCCAGCCTCAAGTACTTCGTGCCGGAGATCGTGCTCGTTTTCACGCTCATGGCAGTGCTCCTGTTCGATCTGATCGCGATGAAGCGCTCACCTTCGGAACGGCGTTTGGTCATCGTGTTACCGACGCTCATCGGTCTTTCGACCGCCCTGGTCTTTGCCCTGCAACTATCGGACGTCCCCACCGCGGGCCTGTTCTCCAACATGATCGCGCTGGACGGCTTCGGCACGCTTCTGCGGATCCTGTTCATCTTGACGGCCCTGTTCGTCCTTCTCTTGACGATTCCGTCGCGGGAGCTTTCGGGGGTGCATCAAGGCGAGCTTCTCGTTCTTCTCGTCACGGTGACGGTTGCGCTCATCTGGATGGCGAACTCCATCAATCTGGTGATGATTTACCTGACTTTGGAGACGGTCTCGATCGCGTCGTATGTGATGGTGGGCTATCTGAAGACCGATCGCCTGTCCAACGAAGCCTCCCTGAAATACATCCTGTTCGGCGCGGTCTCGACCGGCACGATGCTCTACGGCCTGTCGCTTCTCTACGGTCTCACGGGGACGCTCGACGTCTACGGGATCCGAAGCGCGCTCCAGACTCAGGGCGCTCTGGTCGAGATCGGACCAGCGCTGATGGTAAGCGTCCTCATGGTGTTGGCGGGGATCGGTTTCAAGACGGCGACCGTCCCCTTTCATTTCTGGTGCCCCGACGTCTATACGGGCGCTCCCACGCCGGTCACCGCCTTCCTGTCCGTAGGGCCCAAAGTGGCGGGCTTCGCGGTTCTGGTACGACTGTTCTACGGCGGGCTGGCGGCACCAGAGGGTGACGCGAGATGGGCGATGGTGGGGAGCGTCGACTGGCAGTCGATTCTCATCGGCATTTGCGTCATCACCATGACGCTGGGAAACGTTGCCGCGCTGCTGCAAACGAATCTGAAGCGGCTCCTGGCCTATTCGAGCGTCGCCCACGCGGGCTACATCATGATGGGCGCCGTCGTCCTCTCGGAAGAAGGCATCCAGGCGATGCTAGCCTATATCGTCATCTACCTGTTCATGAACCTCGGAGCGTTTCTGGTCGTCATCATCATCCACAACGGCGTCGGGAGCTTCGAGATCAGCGACTACGCCGGCATCTGGCGGCGTTCTCCGATGCTGACGATCGTGATGGGAATCTTCCTGTTCTCGTTGATGGGCATTCCGCCGTTCGCCGGCTTTCTCGCGAAGTGGTACGTGTTCGCCGCGGTGATCGACGCCCAGCTCGGGTGGCTCGCGGTCATTGGTGTCTTGAACAGTGCCATCGGCGCGTTCTACTATCTGAAGGTTCTGAAGACCATGTTCATCGACGGAGACGAGGAGCCGAAAATCTCGTCGAGCTTGCCGCTTCACCCCCTATACGCGGGTTTACTTTTGGTGCTCGCCGTGCCTAATATTATTGGGCTCGTTCTGTGGGGATATCTAGATCGGATCACCGAGTACTCTCAGAAGCTGCTCGAGATCTTGTAACGAGACCAACCCAAGGAGGAAACCGAGAATGGCTTACATCATTGCCGAGCCTTGCATCGGCACGAAGGACACCGCCTGCGTCGAGGTTTGTCCCGTGGACTGCATCCATCCCACGAAAGAAGAGGAGGGATTCGAAGCGGCGAAGCAGCTATACATCGACAATGATACCTGTATCGATTGCGGAGCTTGCGAGCCAGTCTGCCCGGTGACGGCGATCTTCCCCGAGGAAGAGCTCCCGGACAAGTGGAAAGAATACGTCGAGATCAACGCTCAGTATTACCAGAGCTGAGCCCGGGGCCAGGCACTTTCGATGCCTGGTCCACCTCTTCCGTCTTCTCGAACCGATGCAGAGGGTCCTGCTCCTCGGCCTCGCGGTTCTGTTCCCTGCCTGTGCCCGCGACCCGGTTACGGGCAAACGTGAGCTAGTCCTCGTCGGCGAGCAGGAGGAGATTGCCATGGGGCGGCAAGCCGCCCGCGAGGTCGACGCGGAGATGGGAACCTACTCCGACCAGGAGTTGAACGACTACGTCGAGACCCTTGGCTCGAAGATGGCCGCTGCCTCGGAGAGGCCAGCGCTCCCCTGGCAGTTTCGGGTGGTGGACTCGCCGGTCGTAAATGCCTTTGCCCTCCCGGGTGGCTTCATCTATCTCACTCGCGGCATCCTCGCCTACATCGACAACGAAGCGGCGCTCATGGGAGTCATCGGACACGAGATCGGACACGTGACCGCACGGCATAGCGTGGAGCAGATCTCCCGCCAGCAGCTCGCCGGACTCGGGGTCGGCCTCGGGACGATTTTCTTTCCCGAAGTACGGCCGTTCGGTGATGTCCTGGGGGGGAGTCTCGGGTTGCTCTTTCTGAAGTTCGGGCGAGATGCCGAGCGCGAATCGGACCGGCTCGGGGTTCGCTACTCGCTCGAGCAGGGCTACGACCCGCGCGAGATGGCGGCATTCTTTGCGGTTCTGGGAAAGCTGGGAGGCGAGGAGAGGAACATCCCCGCTTGGGCTTCCACCCATCCGGATCCCGAGGAGCGGGAAGGGGCCATCCTGGCGATGGTCCAGAGTCAGCGGGAGACCACGCTCGACGTGGGCGAGGACCGCTACAAACGAGCGATCGAGGGATTGGTTTTCGGAGAGAACCCTCGCGAGGGGTTCATGAAAGGCCGCCGCTTCCTGCATCCGGAGCTGAAGTTCCAGCTCGAATTTCCCGAGGGCTGGCAGGTACAGAACGCGCCCCGGGCCGTTTACGCGGCCACCCGGGATGGCGGGGCGGCGATCCAATTGACTGCTTCCCGTGTCGCGGCCGGCACCGAGCCAGAGACTCATGCGCGAAACTTCTTCGTCTCGAACCATCTCGAGTACGGCAGCGGGGAACGTTTGCGAGCGGGTCCTTTCTCGGCGTACCGCGCGCCCTTTCGCGGGCTCACCTCGGCGGGAGAGATTGTCGGTGATGCGGGCTTCGTCGCGGATGGGAGCCTCGTTTACGAGCTCATCGGGATGACGCGTCCCGCGCAGTATCGGCGATACTCGAGAGTCTTTCGCGAAGCCCTGGAAAGCTTCGATCGGCTTCGAGACCGGAGTGCTCTCGAGATTCAGCCCCTTCGCCTGCGACTCTTCGAGGTCCCTGAAGCGATGCGTTTCGACGAGGCCCTGCGACGAGCGGGCGTCGAGGCCGAGCATTTCCGCGATCTTTCACTCATGAATCAGCTCGAGCCCGCCGATATCGTGCCCCCGGGAACTCTCCTGAAGATCCTCGAGCGGGGTCCGGCTTGATCGGCCGCGGCTTCCGGATCGGAAGAATCCTGGGATTCCCCATCAGAATCGACCTCTCGTGGCTCGCCATCGTATTTCTCCTGACCGTGAGCCTCTCCGCGGCCTTCGAACAGAGCAACCCGGAGCTCGGTCTGGCCTCTCGCCTGTCGCTCGGACTATCGGCGTCGTTCTTGCTCTTCGGTTCGGTCCTGGCCCACGAGCTGTCCCATGCCGTGGTGGCGCGACGCCACGACGTGGGGATCCGCGGGATAACGCTCTTCATATTCGGAGGCGCGGCGGAGATGGTCGAGGAGCCGAAGCGTCCCGTGGCGGAGCTCCAGATCGCCATCGCCGGCCCGCTCATGAGCTTGCTTCTCGCGATAGCGTTTGCCAGCCTGCATCAAAGCGCACTCGATTCGGCGCCTTCACCCCTTTTGACCCTCGCCGAGCTCCTCTCGCGGATGAATTTCATGCTCGTCGCGTTCAACGCCGTGCCCGGCTTTCCGCTGGATGGGGGACGGGTGCTGCGGGCCCTCCTGTGGGGAATCTGGGGGAAGCTGGCGCCTGCGACTCGCGTCGCCGCGGGAGTCGGAGCCTTTTTCGGAGTCTTCGTCATCGCTCTCGGATTCGCCTGGATCTTCCTGTTGGACAACTTCATCGGAGGACTCTGGTTCGTATTCATCGGTTTTTTTCTCCGAAACGCGGCCCGGACGAGCTATCACCAGCTCACGATGAGGGGCGCACTTGCCGGAGTGCGGGCGCGAGACCTCATGGCGCGGGATGTCGCTACCGTGGGTCCGGGATCGCGGCTCGCGGACGTCGTGGGTGTGATCATTCTGCCGAAAGGCGTGAGCGAGGTGCCGGTCGTCGAGGGAGGCAGGCTGCTCGGCATGCTGCGACTACAGAATATTCGAGCTCGCGAGAAAGCGGCTTGGGAGTGGCTCACGGCCGGGGACGTGATGAGTCGCGACGTCCTCGACGAGGCGATCCACCCGGACGACGAGTCACTGAAGGTTCTTGCGCTCGTCGGAGACGAGGACCGCATGTTCCCAGTCGTGGAAGATGGACGTTTTCTCGGTCTGCTATCGCGGGATGACGTCCTTCGTCGCCTGAAGCTCCACCTGGAGCTCGGCAGCAAGCTAACAAGCGAAGACGAGCAGGCAGCCCCCCATCGAGAGAACGATGATTCCGAGCGCGAGCGCGAAGATGATCTTGAACGGAAGTAGCAATAGCTCGAACGCGCCCCCTAGGGTCGCACCGAGGAGCTTGAACGGCAAGGCGATGACGCCGACGACGAGGCTTACGAGAACGCCCAGGACGGCAATCGCCGCCGTCACGATGATGGCCACGGCGAGCCCCGAGAGGACCAGCAGCTCCAGCATTTCGCCAGATGATACGTTCGAGCGCCCCGACAAGTTCAATCGGTGAAGATCGCTTTCGTAACCTCCGAGCTGGCGGGGTTCGCAAAAGTCGGAGGCCTGGCCGACGTGGCCGCCTCCCTCCCTCGGGCGATTGCGAGACTCGGACACGATGTGTTCGTTTTCGTCCCCCTCTATCGAAAGATCGACGGGCTGCGTCTGGTTCTCGATAACCCCCATCCTTTGTGGCATGCGTCCCTTCATGGGATTCCCACGTATTTTCTCGAGAGCCCGAAATACTTCTCCGGGCGCTCGGTGTACGGCGACGAGGCGGGTGATTACGCGGACAACGCGTTCCGCTTTGCCTTTTTCTCGAGGGCCGTGCTCGAAACGGTCGAGGCGGCGGGGCTCGAGCCCGACGTCGTCCATGTGAACGACTGGCCCACGGCGCTCGCCCCCGTGTTCACCCGCGGACGCCTCCCGATGGTTCTGACGATCCATAACCTTGCTTATCAAGGCGTTTTCCCTCGGGAGTGGCTCGACGCGCTCGGACTGCCGAGAGAGCTCTTTCATATCGACGGCCTCGAGTTCCATGGAAAGATCAACTTCCTCAAGGGAGGATTGATGACCGCCGATGCTCTCACCACGGTGAGCCCGGCCTACGCGCGAGAGATTCAGGCACCCGAGCTGGGGGCCGGTCTCGATGGAGTGATGCGTCTTCGATCGAAAGAGCTGGTCGGCATCTTGAATGGCATCGAGCCCTCCGAGTGGGACCCAGAGAGCGACCCCGCACTCGTCGCGCGGTACAGTTCCAGACGCCTCGAGGGCAAGCACGAGAACAAGGTCGCGGTCCAGAAGGAGCTCGGGCTCGAAGCCACGGCCGAGGCACCTCTGCTCGGAATCGTCGGGAGACTCGATCGCCAGAAGGGATTTGACTTGCTTCTCGAGGCGACGCCCACGTTGATGGCCGAGGGTGCGCAGCTCGCCGTACTCGGCTCAGGAAGCTCCGAGACCCTTCGTCGCTTTCGTGCTCTGGCCGAGAGTTACCCTGGGGCGCTCGCGGCAGAGCCAGGCTTCAACGATGAGCTGGGTCGTCGAATCTACGCCGGGGCGGATTTCTTCCTCATGCCGTCGCGCTACGAGCCCTGTGGAATCGGGCAGATGATTGCGCTCCGCTACGGGACGTTACCGGTCGTTCGGGAGACCGGAGGTCTCAGGGACACGATTCGCGACCTCGATGCGGATCCTCGAGCCGGAAACGGCTTCGTGTTCCACGATTTCTCGGCCGACGACCTCTTGTCGGCCGTCCGGCGGGCCATCCGGCTTTTCGAAGACAGGGGACGGCTTCGCCATGTCGTAGCTCGCGCCATGCGCCAGGATTTTTCCTGGAAGGCATCGGCGCTCCGCTACGAGGAAGTTTATGAACGCATCACGAGGCGACGGCCGACAGACGCTCCAGCAGACAGACTATAATGATCCGCTCAATGAGTAGAGCGCGTCTTGCGGTTGTGATCCTGTTGGCCGCCGCCGGGAGCTTTCTCTCGGGGCTGCTTCTCCTAGACCACTACGGGGTCGCCTCGGCCTCGGGCGTGGTCGATCAAGCATGCGGGCCCGAGGAAGAGAGCGGTTGCGATCGGGTCTCGCAAAGTCGGTTCTCCTCGGTCGGTGAGTTCTCCGTTGCTGGCATAGGCCTCGTTTTCTACGCTTCCGCTTTCTTCCTGGCGGCTCTCGCATTGGTGGCGACCGACGCCGTGCGATCGGCTGCATCCGCGCTGGCCCTCCTGCTGGTCGGTGCCGCTCTGGTGGTGGACATGGTTCTTTTGGGGGTCCAAGTGTTCGAGATCGGTGCTTTTTGCTCGCTTTGCCTCGCGACCTACGTGGTAAACCTGGGCGCGCTCCTGGTCCTTTCGCCCGCACGCAGATTCGTCTCCTCGTTGGGAAAGACACTCTTCGGGAGCGAAGGGCGGCCCGCTCTTCTCGTCTGGGTTGCTGGCAGTCTTGCGCTCTTGATCTTCGTCGGGTTCGTCGAGCAGGGGCTCGCCTCTGCGGCGGCTGCGACCGAAATCACGCTTCTCGGCGGGCCGATCGCGCCTGCCGAGGAGCCGGTGAGCTCACCACCCGAGCTTGAGCCAACTCCCTTGGCCGGGTCCGATCCGGAGCCCGTGGTCCAGTCCGAGCCAGAGCCCGTCGCCGAGCCGGCCCTAAGCGATTCGAACGGGGCGGACAACGAGGCCGGTGCCAGAATCGAGGCTCTGGAAGCGGAGCTGAAGCAGTCGAGAGCCGAGGTACATCAGCTTCGAGCGACTCTGGACGACCCCGAGAAGTATCAGGAGTATCAGACGGAAAAAGCGACCCAGCAGTTCGAGAAAGAGCCCGTTCGAGACGTGGCTCTCGAGGGGATTCCATTCAAGGGGCCAGCCGACGCGCCGATCCGCGTCGCGGAATTCTCGGACTTCCTCTGTCCGTTCTGCCGCAACCTGGCGGGCGCGTTCGCCAACTACATGACGCAATCGTCGGGTCAGGTCGCGATCTACTACAAGAATTACCCGCTCGACCAGGCGTGCAATCCGGGTTTGTCACGGACCCTTCACGACGGTGCCTGCGAGGTCGCGCTCGGGGCGATCTGCGCCCACGAGCAGGGAAGGTTCTGGCCGTATCATGATCGCGTCTTTTCCTCGCCTCCTACCAACCCTTCGGTCGACGATGTCGTCGGCATCGCGAGTGCGGCAGGTCTGAATGGCGATGCCCTTCGCCAGTGCATGGGCTCACCTGCGGCCGAGCAAGCGCTCTCGGCGCAAATCCAGGAGGCCAAGCGGCTCGAGGTGACGTCCACGCCTACCGTGTTCATAAACGGCAAGAAGCTGCAGCAGTTGGGGGGATTCCTCGCCGCAATCGAGTCCGAGGCCAAACGCCTGGGTCTCGATGGAAGCCCCTGAACCTCGATCACCAGAAGCGTGTCATGCGAATCTGGATTTTGCCCGCGTAGTTGTCGGCTCGGGGCCTGAGCAGGACGACCTCAGGATAAGAGTCGTTGTCTTTCGATATGCCAAGAGGGTTCTGCACGTCGACGAGCGCGCGAGCGCCCACGCTTCGAAGTAGGAAATTCAACTTCCGAACGCAGGCCGCGTGCCGATGTCCGATAGGCGACATTTCTACGATCTCCCCGTCGACGAGCTCGAGGCGGTCGTCTTCCTGGAACACACCGGCATCGAGCATGTTGCGAAACTCCTCGGTCGTGAAGAGTCGACGAGAAAGGGATCGATACCTCGGGCGGCAGTTTAGCAGAGAACTCTGTACGTGTCTTACGTCTCGGCCATCCGGTTCGAGAAGAATTCCTTCGTCAGTCTTGCCACCACTCCGCCGAGCATGATGAGGCCGATGAGGTTGGGGAAAGCCATGAATCCGTTCAACAGGGTGCCGATGGCCCAGACGAGGGGGACGGGCACGACGGCGCCTATCAAGATCAGAATCGTGTAGATGACGCGATAGGGGAAGATGCCTTTCGGTCCGAACATGTACTCGAAGCACTTCTCGCCGTAGTAGTACCAGCCGATGAGGGTCGAGAACCCGAAGAGAAACGAGCAGAGAGCGACCAGAGCGCTCGCGTAGGGGATTTGCGTATTCAGCGCCGCGGCGGTGAGATCGCCGCTGGCGTTTTGATAGGCGGCGTCTTGCCACATCCCCGACGAGAGAATGATGAAAGCCGTCATACTGCACACCACGACCGTGTCCACGAAGACCTCGAAGACGCCAACCACTCCTTGCTCCGATGGGTGCTTGACCTTGGCGATGCCGTGAGCGATGGGTGCGCTTCCGAGGCCCGCTTCGTTCGACAGCACCCCTCGACTGACGCCGGCGGCAATTGCGGAGCTCACGCTGGCCCCGATGAATCCTCCCGCGGCCGCGGATGGAGTAAATGCATTCCCGAAGATGAGCGCGAACACGTGCGGGATCTGGCCCAGGTTCATGAAGATGTATGCGAATCCCATGACGAGGTAGATCACGATCATCGACGGAACGAGCTTCTCCGCCACCAACGCGATGCGCTGGATGCCTCCGAGAAGGACCAGGCCGCAGGCGACCGTGATGAGAACTCCGGGGACCCAGGCATCGACCGTCGTGTTGAATGTTTGCTCGGCGGCCTTCATGAAAGTTTGGGCAATGGTGTTCGATTGGGCCATGTTGCCCGTCCCCAGAAGGGCCGTGGCGGCCCCGAACAAACAGAACATCTGCGCGAGCGGTTTCGCATAGCTTTTTCCCTTCAGTCCATTGGAGATGTAATACATCGGGCCGCTCGCCATCTCTCCGGTCGTCGTCGTGACTCGGTAATGCACCCCCAGCACCGCCTCGGAATATTTCGTCGCCATCCCCACGGCGGCGGTGACCCACATCCAGAAGATCGCGCCCGGGCCGCCAACGAGAATGGCGGTCGCGACGCCTCCGATGTTGCCGTTTCCCACGGTGGCGGCGAGTGCGGTGGAAAGGGCCTGAAACGGCGTGATCGTACCTTCCGCTGACGCCGACGTTTGCTTCGAAATCCCGGCCAAGACCATCTTCAAGGCCGTCGGGAAGTGGCGGACCTGTACGAAACCGGTACGCGCCGTCAGATAGCCCCCGGCGATGACCAAGAGCGCGGGTATCATGTAGGGCTGATAGACGAAGTTCGACATGGCGTTGAAAAAGTCGGTCAATTGGTCCATCGTTCGGGTCCTTGGAAGATCAGGAGAACAGTCGACTGAGAAAGGGCGACAGGATGATGATGGCGATCGCCACCGGGCAAACGAAGCGGATGAGAAAACCCCACAGGGCGGTGCTCGGGAACCAGGCGTTCTCCGCGGTCAGCTCTCGGAGTGCTTTGTCGATACCGAGAAAGTACGCGACGAAGATCGAGACGAGAAAGCCCCCGATGGGAAGGGAGTAGTTGTTCCAGATTGTCGCCATCAGGCCGAGAAATCCGCCGAGAGGCAGGTTGGTCAGAAAGTCCACGGCTCCGTTGCCGAGCGCGCTCGGAATGGAAAGAACGAAGGTGAAGAGTGTCAGGACGATGACGGCCTTTTTCCGCCGCCATCGGTACTCATCGATGAAGTGCGAAACGGGCACTTCGAGGAGCGATATCGTGGACGTCAGCGCCGCGGTCGCGAGCAAGATGAAGAATGCCATCCCGAAGAGCCTTCCACCGGGAAGCGTGGCAAAGAGCTGCGGAAGTACCTGAAAGATTAGCCCGGGGCCGGATGCGCTGGGGTCGAAGCCGGCGATGGAGAAGCCCGTGGGAAAGATGATGAACCCGGCGAGAAGCGCAATCATCGTATCGATCGCGACCACCCACAACGCCGACACCCCCAGGTTGTCCCTTCGGTTCATGTAGCTTCCGTAGGTGATGAGAGCGCCCATTCCGAGACTCAGAGAGAAGAAAGCCTGGCCGAGCGCGCCGGTAACCACTCGAAAATTCCCCAGCTTGCTGAAGTCCGGCTTCATGTAGTACGCGAGGCCCTCCGCGGCGCCGGGCAGCGTCAAGGCTCGCACGGCGAGGATGAGGAGAAGAATGATGAGCAGAGGCATGAGAGCCTTCGTGACGCGCTCGATCCCTTCGCGAACGCCGCCGAGAATACACGCGGCAGTGAGCACCAGGAAGAAAAAGGTCAAGCCAATGTTTGCCGGCCCGTTGGCTGTGAAGCTTCCGAAGAAGCTCGCGATCTCTTCGGCCGTGCTCCCCACGTTCCCGAAGCCCATGAAACCGATGTACGCGACGGTCCAGCCCGCGATGACGGAATAGAAAGAAAGGATGCCGACGCCGGTCATCACGCCAAGCGCTCCCACCATCCACCATTTGGTGCCGGGGGCAAATGAGCGAAACGCGCCAACGGGTCCTTTTTCGCTTCCCCGTCCGAGAAGGAGCTCGGAGATGAAGATCGGTGCGCACACGAAGAAAACGCAGCACAGGTACACGAGTACGAAGACGGCGCCCCCGCCCTGACCCACCTGCGTCGGAAATCCCCAGATGTTGCCGAGCCCGACCGCGGAGCCTGCGGCCGCGAGGATGAAGCCAGTTCTCGAGCCCCACGTACCGCGGTCCGAGGTTGCCATGCGCTATCGCCTCCGGAGGAAAGAGAAGGTTGGTATCAGTTGGGGAGCCGGCTCAGCTCTCCTTGGGGAGTGATTTTGAATATCGCTTTGGCGTGGGCGTCGGCGACCAGCAGGTTTCCTTCCCGGTCGAGCGCCAGGCCCTGGGGGCTAGTCAGCGGCTCGCCTTGGAGAAACGGCATGACTTTACCGTCGGGAGAGACCTGCCAAATCGCGCGGGCGTAACCGTCTGTCACGTAGAAGTTTCCGTTCGGATGCAGAACCGCATCGTGCGGGAACTCGAAAGGCGACGAGCCAGCAATCGGCGTCGTCGTTCCGTCCGCGACTCGGACGAGGGTCTTATCGGTGAGGACGACGATCGCGCCCTCCTTGTCGAACAGGATCGCGCGAGGCGCTCGAATCTCAGCGACGTCTTCCACCTCGCCGTTTGCCTTGACGCGCCGCAGTCGGTGGGTTACCCGGTCGACGGCGAGAACGTTGCCCGTCGACTCCACCGCGACGCCCCAGGGCGTAACGAAGCGGTCGTCGTCCGCGATCGGGTCGATCTTGCCGTCGATTCCGATGCGGTACAGCTTCATGGTTGCCGGATCGCTGGCGATGAACCGGCCGTCTTTTTCGAAGGTCACATGGCGGATTCCGTAGAGCGGCGTGCGAGGGAGGCCCTCTCCTTTCGCAATGATCCGGAACGAGTTGCCCTCGAGCTTGAGGAGCGCATGGGCCTCGTGATCCGCAACGTAGATACCCCCTTCCGGGTCGACGGTCACGTCCACGGGATAGACGAGCTCGTCGGCGGTCGCCAAAACCGACGAGAGGACCAGTGATAAGCCTAACCGTATCAGCATCTTGACCCCTGAGCCGCGTCGATTCCAGCGCGGGCCAGCGGAAACTCGCTGATTCTATTAGCGTGGCAGTCGCAATTCAATCGAATCGAACAATTTGTCCGAGAGCAATTTGCATTTCGTATCGTCCTCGGAATTGGATAGAATCCGCGCTTTGTGGTCAGAGGTTTTCCTTCGACTGCTTGCCGTCAACTGTGGACGCGAGGCTCCTCCCGAAAACCGACCCGGTCGGCTCTCGGAGCGCCTCGATAGGAGGTAGTGCGTGGAAGGTGTCGTCTATTGGACGCCTGCTCTCGGTGCGGCCGCGCTCTTGTTCGCGTGGTACAAAGCGGGCTTCGTCGCCCGCCAGGACGCCGGCACCGATCGCATGAAAGAGATTGCGGGATTCATCCGCACCGGCGCCATGGCTTTCTTGAGGCGCGAATACTCGGTGCTAGCCCTGTTCACCCTCGTCGTGGCAGTCCTGCTCGTCGTCTCCAACTATAGGGCGGGGACGGCGCTCGTGGCACTCTCGTTCGTCATCGGGGCGGCCAGCTCGGCTCTCGCGGGATTCTTTGGAATGCGGGTTGCGACTCAGGCTAACGTCAGAACCACCAACGCGGCACGCGAGTCGATTTCGCGAGCCCTGGGCGTCGCGTTCTCCGGTGGCTCGGTGATGGGCATGTCGGTCGTCGGTCTGGCGATCCTCGGACTGTCTCTTCTTTACCTGCTCTACACGAATCTGTACGGTGTGGAGCAGACGACCATACAGAACCGGGTGCTCCAGATACTTTCGGGTTTCAGCCTCGGCGCCTCGTCCATCGCGCTCTTCGCCAGGGTCGGCGGCGGCATCTACACGAAATCAGCGGACGTGGGCGCCGATCTCGTCGGGAAGGTCGAAGCCGGGATCCCCGAGGACGATCCGAGAAACCCGGCCGTCATTGCTGACAACGTGGGAGACAACGTCGGGGACGTCTGCGGCATGGGCGCGGACCTCTTCGAGTCCTATGTCGGTGCCATCATCGGAAGCATGGTTTTGGCGCTCGGCTACGTGTCGAGCCTCGAAGCATCGGGAATCACCGTTGGCGAGCCGCTGAACTACGTGGTGCTTCCGATGGTCCTCGCGGGAATCGGGATTCTCGCATCGATCGCCGGCACCTTCGCGGTGAGAACGTCGGAAGGGGGAAATCCCCAGACCGCTCTCAATCTCGGGACGATCGGCGCCGCCATCATGATGCTGATCATCTCGGTTCCGGTAATTCGTTCGCTGACGCCGGAAGCTTGGGACCGCTTGTATCTCTCGATGATCGCCGGCCTGGCCGTGGGAAGCGCCATCGGTTTCATCACCGAGCATTACACCGCGGAGTCGAAGAAGCCCGCTCAGCATGTTGCTGCGGCGGCACGAACCGGCTCGGCGACCAACATCATTGCCGGGCTCGCGTTGGGAATGAGATCCACCGCGTGGCCGTTGGTACTGTTGTCGGCAGCCATCGTCGTGACCTACAAGCTCGCCGGCCTATACGGAGTGGCGCTCGCCGGTCTGGGGATGCTCGCGACGGTCGGGATCCAGCTTGCCGTCGATGCTTACGGCCCCATCGCCGATAACGCCGGGGGAATCGCTGAGATGAGCGAGCTTCCCAAAGAAGTGAGAGGGCGAACCGACAAGTTGGATGCCGTGGGTAATACCACGGCGGCCATCGGCAAGGGGTTCGCCATCGGCTCGGCCGCGCTCGCCGCTCTCGCTTTGATGGCCGCGTTCCAGCAGCAGGCGGGGCTTGTCGCGACCGGACTCTCGATTTCGGAGCCCATCGTCCTCGCCGGGATCCTCGTCGGCGCCATGGTGCCGTTTCTGTTCTCTTCGATGGCGATGGAAGCCGTGGGGGATGCCGCGTTCGACATGATCGAGGAGGTACGGAGACAGTTCAAAGAGATCGACGGGCTTCTCGAGGGCAGGAAAGGGGTGAAAGCGGATTATGCTCGCTGCGTCGACATCGCGACCGCGGCGGCACTCAAGCGAATGATCGTGCCGGGCCTGATGGCGGTGGTGATCCCGGTCGCGGCCGGTTTGTACGATCCGAACTTTCTCGCCGGGCTCCTCGTGGGAGCGCTCGCTTCGGGCGTGCTCCTCGCGATCTTCATGGCGAACGCCGGCGGCGCCTGGGACAACGCGAAGAAGCACATCGAGGCCGGAAACTTCGGGGGGAAGGGAAGCGATACCCACAAAGCGGCGGTCGTGGGTGACACCGTGGGGGATCCGTTCAAGGATACCGCTGGGCCCGCTATCAATATTCTCATCAAGCTGATGTCGGTCGTGGCTCTCGTCATCGCCCCGCTGATTCGATAGCCGTCTCACGAGCGCCTTGCGAGACCGGCCTGCTGCCGGTAAACTAAGCAGCCAAACGGTCTCCGGGAGGTGACGCAACCTGTGAAGGCGTCCGTGATCGTCATCGCTGTGCTTCTGGCGCGAAGTACGTTCGCGGGCCAGGGCGCCGCGTTGACGAAGCCCATGCGTCCGGACGCCGATCCCAATCGTGTGATCCAGGACGTCTGCGTCACCTGTCACAATGCCACGACGCTGCTGGGTAACCTATCCCTCGAAGATTTTGACGTTTATGCCGCGGAGAAGAGCGCCGAGGTTGCCGAGAAGGTGATCCGCAAGCTGCGGGCGGAGATGATGCCTCCTCCGGGAATTCCCCGACCGGATGAGGCCGCGCTATCCGCGGTGTACGAGACGCTCGAGGCGCGGATCGACGCCGCGGCGCTTCGTGACCCGAACCCGGGGGCGCGCTCGTTTCAACGGCTCAATCGTACCGAGTACGAAAACGCGATTCGTGATCTCCTGGAGCTCGACGTCGATGCCTCCGACTGGCTGCCGCTCGATCAGATGAGCGCGAATTTCGACAACATGGCTGACGCCCAGACCTTGTCTCCCATGCTTCTCGAGTCCTACCTCAACGCGGCGAGCGACATCAGCCGGATGGCCGTTGGCGACCGAAACGCTCCCGCCGTCGATGTGACGTACTCCAATTCGATCTACGTCTCCCAGCACCCGTGGGATCAGCTCGAGGGTGCTCCTTACGGCACGCGTGGCGGCATGGTGGTAGACCACGCCTTCCCTGCCGACGCGGAGTACGTTTTCGAGCTGACGTTCGCCTCCGGGGATAACGCCCAGCTCGAGGACGTCGACGTGTCCATCGATGGCGAACGCGTTGCCCTGATACCGTACGCTCAGTCGGAGGGTGGCGCCGATGGACGGGGCGCTGCCCCGATGAGTACGGAACCCGTTCTCGTTCGGGCGGGCCAACGCCGGGTGGCCGCGGCATTCATTCGGAGGACCGACGGACCTTACGAAGACCTCATCCGTCCGCACGACTGGTCGTTCGCCGGCGGTGGTTCCGGGGGCAGCGGAATAACGACTTTGCCCCACCTTCGCAGTCTCGTCATCAAAGGACCCTACGATGCGACCGGGCTTTCGGACACTCCGAGCCGTAAGCGCATCTTCTCCTGCCGGCCCACGAGCCCGGTCGAGGAGAGGCCCTGCGCGGAAGAGATCGTGACGCGGCTCGGCGGGGAAGCGTACCGGCGTTCCCTCTCGGCCGGCGATCTCGAGGGCTTGATGGAGTTCTACGATCTCGGTGCGTCGAAGGGCGGATTCGAGATCGGTGTGCGCATGGCTCTCGAGGCGATCTTGGCGAGCCCATACTTCGCTTTGCGACTCGAGACCGAGCCGAGCGGTGCGCCGCCGGGGCAGGGATACCGCATCGGCGACCTCGATCTGGCATCGCGACTTTCCTTCTTTCTATGGGGGACTCCCCCCGACGGCGAGCTCCAGAGGCTAGCCAGCGAAGGTCGACTTTCCGACCCGGGCGAGCTCGATCGGCAGACGCGCCGTATGCTGGCGGATCCTCGCGCGGAAGCATTGGGCACTCGCTTCTCCGCACTTTGGCTCAGGCTCCAGGACCTGTACAAAGTCCGCCCCGATCCGAACTACTATCCCAATTTCGACGAGAATCTCGCCGACGCCATGCGACGCGAGACCGAGCTGTTCTTCTACAACCTCGTCCGCGAGGACCGGAGCGTGCTCGAGCTGTTCACCGCCGACTACACGTTCGTCAACGAGCGCCTCGCCCGCCACTACGGGTTCCCTGGGGTCGCGGGAAGCACCTTTCGACGCGTGGCCTACCCGGACGACACCCGGAGAGGGATCCTGGGCCACGGAAGCGTGCTCGTGCTGACTTCCATGGCCAACCGGACGTCGCCAGTGCTCCGGGGGAAGTGGGTCATGGAGGTTCTGATGGGGACGCCGCCGCCGCCGCCGCCGCCGAACGTCCCGGACCTGGAGCAGACCGAAGGGGTCTCGAATGGACGGATTCTGACCACGCGCGAGCGTCTCGAGCTTCATCGCTCCGACCCGACCTGCAGGTCCTGTCATCGACTCATGGACCCGATCGGCTTGGCCTTGGACAACTTCGATGTCACAGCGAAGTGGCGCACTCGTGAGAGCGGGATGCCGCTCGATACCCACGGCGAGTTCTACGATGGGACCCCGGTCTCGACTCCCGCAGAGCTGGTCGAGGCTCTTTTGAGGCGTCCCGAGATCCTCGTGCGCAATTTCGCCGAGAATCTTTTGGCATACGCTCTGGGCCGGCGAGTCGAGTATTCCGACCAGCCGACCATTCGGGCGATTGCGAGGAAGGCCGAGGCAAACGATTACCGCGCATCGTCGTTCATAATAGGAGTGGTCGGGAGCGATGCTTTTCAGATGAAGCGCGCGGACCCGATGACGACCGACGAAGCGACGACGGTCCACCAGCCGTAACTGGTCACTGCGGAAAGGAGACTCTGGCGATGGGGTACATTACGGGAAAGCACATGCCGCGGCGGACGTTCCTTCGGGGCATTGGCGCCTCGGTGGCGCTGCCGTTTCTGGACGCGATGATTCCCTCTGGTCGCCGGGCGTCGGCGGCAACGCGCGCCTCCATCGACCGAACGCCGCTCGTCTGCATCGAAGAGGTGCATGGCGTCCCTGGGTGCAACGAATGGGGGGCGACCCAGCACTTGTTCGCGCCCGCGACGACCGGACCGGATTTCCAGCTGCTCCCGGACAACGTTCTGAGTCCACTCTCGGAGTTCCAGGACCATTTGACCATAGTCAGCAACACCGACGTGCGCATGGCGGAGGCCTTCTCACCGCCGGAGATCGGCGGCGATCATTTCCGCTCCAGCGCGGTGTTTCTCACTCATTGCCACCCGAAGCAGACCCAGGGCTCGGACATCCACGCCGGGACGTCGATGGACCAGATGTACGCCCAGCGCTTCGGCCAGGACACGCCCCTGCCCTCGATGCAGTTCTGCATCGAGAATCTCGATCAGGCGGGCGGGTGCACGTACAACTATTCCTGTGTGTACACGGACTCGATCAGTTGGGCATCGCCCACCGAGCCTTTGCCGATGATCCGTGATCCCCGGGTCGCCTTCGACATGCTGTTCGGTGCGGGCGGAACCCCCGAGGCACGAGCCGAGCGCCGGGAGGCGCGCAAGAGCATCCTCGACTGGATCGCCCGCGATGTGACGATCGCACGAAAACAGTTGGGTGCCGCAGACCGCGTCCGGCTGGACCGATACCTCGAGAATGTACGTGAGATCGAGCGCCGTATCGAAATGGTCGAGGCACATAACCAGAGCGGGGAGCAGAGAGAGCTCCCCGACGCGCCCGCGGGCGTGCCCGATTCGTTCTCGGAGCACATGAAGCTGATGTTCGATCTCCAGGTGCTGGCGTTGGAGGCGGATATGACCCGGGTGCTCTCGTTCAAGCTGGGACGCGACTCCCAGAACCGCGTGTTTCCCGAGAGCGGCTCCGACAAGCCGTTCCATCCGGCGTCTCACCATGGAAACAAGGAAGAGAACATTCTGGAGTTCAACAAGATCTGCAAGTACCGCATGAGCATGCTGCCGTACTTTCTGGAAAGGCTGAGCTCGACGATGGAGGGAGACTCTTCGCTGCTGGACAAGTCGATGATCCTCTGGGGCTCGCCGATGGCAGACGGGAACATCCACAACCACCGGCGCTGTCCCCTCATCCTGCTCGGGCACGCGAACGGCCATCTTCGCGGAAACCTCCATCTGAAGGCCCCCGACGGAACGCCGATGGCGAACGTGATGCTCACGCTCTTGCACATGCTGGGGATCGACGACAAAGAGTCCTTTGGCGACAGCACCGGAACGTTCGATCTCTCGCGACAAGCGGCGACGTCGAGCACGGTGTGAGCCCGAAAGCAGGAGAGCGAAGCATGAGAGCTGGCCCATCCGCCTCGGCGTGGACGATCGTCGTTGCTTTCGGCGTAAGCGTCCTCGTTGCCGCTTCCCCGTCCTACTCGCCCGTCGCCGATGCGGCCAAAGCCGGGGACTTGCAGTCCGTGCGTACGATCCTCCAGCAAGGGGCGGACGTGAACGCCGCCCAAGGAGACGGCATGTCGGCGCTCCATTGGGCGGCGGTGCTCGGCGACGCCCAAATGGCGGAGATGCTGATCTATGCGGGCGCGAACGTGATGGCGGAGACCCGTATCGGCCACTACACGCCGCTTCACGTGGCGGCCAAGGGCGGAAAGGCCGCCGTGGTGGAGACGCTGCTCGAGGCCGGCGCCGACGTGAACGCGAGAACCACGAATAGTGGTTCGACTCCACTCCATCTGGCCGCGGCGTCGGGTAATGCGAGTGTCGTCACGGCGCTACTGGCGCGAGGGGCGAACGTGGACGCCCGCGACAGCGAGTGGGGACAGACGCCGCTGATTCACGCGGCCGCGCAAAACCGAGTGGAGGCGATCCGAGCGTTGCTGCAAAGTGACGCGGATCCAGCCATCACCACCAAGGTCTTGGATCTGGAGGCCGAAGAAAAGCTCGTGCGAGCGGCGGAGAAACGACAGGAGAAGGTGCTCGAAACCCTGCGCGGTAAGGGGAGCACGGTGGCCGAGGGCGAGAGTGCGCCCACGACCACTCAGCTGAAGGCGGCCATCATGGCGGCCCGTGAGCTCTACCTGTCGGGAGAAGCTCCCGGGAAGGAAGAACCCGACGAGGGACGGCGTTTCCGCCCGGAGCTCAACCTGGAAACGAAGGGAGGCCTCACGGCCCTCCTTCATGCGGCTCGCCAGGGCTACGTCGAGGCGTCGCTCGCACTCCTTGACGGGGGAGCGGACGTCAACCAGGTCAGCGCGGGAGACGGCACCAGCCCCCTGCTGATGGCGACCATCAACGCCCAGTTCGATCTGGCGCTCGTCCTTCTCGAGCATGGCGCCGACCCTAATCTCGAGGCCCATGGCAATGGGGTGACGCCGCTGTGGGCGGCCGTCAACGCTCAATGGCAGCCGAGAACCCGGTTCCCGCAGCCGCAAGAGCACGAGCTGCAGAAGGCGACGTATCTCGACCTGATGAAAGCGCTGCTCGATGCCGGGGCGAATCCGGATGCCCGGTTGAGCAAGCACCCCTGGTACATGGTCTACACCGGATGCGGTAACCGCAACTGCGGACTCGAGGACACCGTGGGCTCGACCGCTTTCTGGCGCGCCGCCTACGCGACCGACGTGGACGCCATGCGCCTGCTCGTTGCTCACGGCGCGGACCCAAACATTCCCACCAAGGCACCGCCACCGAGGCCCCCGCGGTCGGGCACCATCGCGGAGAACGTGGATTCAGCGGAGCCGAAGCCCGTCCAGCCGAGTGGACCCGCGCTCTGGCCTGCCACCGACGCGACCTCGGTCACACCCGATCCTTCGGGACTGCCGAAGGTCAAGGCCGGAGACCCCGGCGTGTTTCCCATCCACGCTGCCTCCGGCGTCGGTTACGGCGAGGGCTTCGCCGGAAATGCGCACCGGCACGCGCCGGACGCTTGGCTCGCCGCCGTCAAGTATCTCGTCGAGGAGCTTGGCGTCGATGTGAACGCGAGGGATTACAACGGCTACAACGCGCTCCACCACGCCGCCGCGCGCGGGGACGACGAGATGATCCTCTATCTCGTGGAGAAGGGCTGCGACGTCACCGCCGTGAGCCGAAGCGGGCAGACCACCGCCGACATGGCCAATGGTCCGGTCCAGCGCGTTTCTCCATTTCCCGAAACGGTGGCGCTGTTGGAGAGGCTCGGCTCGAAGAACAACCACAACTGCGTGTCCTGTTGAGCACTCTCATGGCGGTGGCGGGATCTCTGGCGCGCCATCGAGTCGCCGTCAGCCTCATCTTGGCAGGCAGTCTCGGGGCGCCTCCTCGGAGCATCGACGGGCAGGAGGCGCCCTCGGCAGCAAAGGCTCCGCCATGGCTGCAGCTAACGATCGTGCAGGTCCAGCCGACCATGGTCGATGAGTACATGGCAGTTCAGCGCGAGCTCATGGCCCGCGCGCAGAAAGCCAAAACACCCTGGCGAACGGTCAGCCGCACGGAAGTGTTCGGGGATACCTACCGCTTCTTCATCGCGACGCCGCTCGAGAACCTGGCGAGTCTCGACCGACGGAACGATTCGGACCCCGAGCTCACGGCGCTCGTCAATCGCCTGCGCCGGTGCATCACGAGCCGGAACAGCTACGCGATCCGCAATCTTCCCGAGATCAGCAATCCGCTTCCCGAGGGCCGGCGACCCGACCTGATGGTCATCAATGTCGCGAGGATCGCGCCGGGGCGCGAACAGGATTACTTGAACGTGATGCGTTCGGATTTTCTCCCACACTTCGACCAAACGAAAATCCATCACGTCACCGGTGCGCTCGCCTTCGGGGGTGAGAGTGGATTCATACACGTCTTCTACGTGGACAACTTTGCCGAGCTCGACAAGGGATCGCCCGTGATGCGAGAGCTAGGAGCGGAAGGCGCTCAGGCGGCGACCGCCAAGCTCTCGGGGATCGTGACGAGCAGCGAGCTCTGGATCGCGCGTCTCATCCCCGAGCTGAGCTACGGTCCGTCGCCCGAAGAGTCGGCCCGGCCATAGGTGTTGATTTTCCGGATCTGACAGGCCCACCGGACAGATAGGGCGCCTGAGCTCAAGTAAAACCTTAAGCACTAGGTCCGGACCGAGCCAGTTAAAGTACTACTTGAGGTTTGACCCTTTCGAGTAATGCTCGATTCCCAGTTGAACAATCCTCGTGGTGCCATGCAGCAGCGTTGAACCCCAGCATCCTGCTTCACTGCAGGATAACAATTCTCGAACAGTGACCCTTGCCAGCTCGGACTTCGAGATATATCGTGCGCGCGAGGGACGATGAGCTTCTTGCAAGGATTGGCGGAGTTTTTTACTCCGGAACGAGTGTACCCCTTCGCCGCGAACTTCTTGCGTTTTTGCTTCATCCTCGTGTTCGCCTACGTCGCCAACCGGATCGCGGGGCGTGTCATCCGGGGGTTGAGAATGCGGATCGTGACGGCTATGCAGGAGGCCGCGGGCGGAACGACGACGGAGCTCGACAAACGGGCGTGCACGATTATCGCCATCGTTGGCAAGGTGGTAACGGTAGCTATATGGGCGGTGGCGGTGGTGATGGCCTTGAGGGAGATTGGCTTCGACATCGGTCCTTTGCTCGCGGGCGCGGGCGTGGCCGGCCTCGCCATCGGCTTCGGCGCCCAGAATCTGGTACGAGACGTCATCAGCGGCCTGTTCATGCTTCTCGAGAACCAGATCCGGGTGAACGACATCGCCATCGTCAATGGTACCGGTGGAGTCGTGGAAGAAGTCAACTTGAGGACGACCGTCCTCCGCAGTCTCGACGGCGTGGTGCATGTCTTTCCCAACGGCAACATTCAGACCCTCGCGAACATGACGCGTAAGTTCTCCTTCTACGTCTTCGACGTGGGTGTCGCCTACAAGGAAGACACCGATCGTGTCACAGAGGTCCTCGTGGGTCTAGCCGAGGAGATGATGCAGGAAGAGGCCTACAAGGACGACATCTTCGAGCCGCTCGAAGTCCTCGGCGTGGACAAGTTCGCGGACTCGGCGGTCGTCATCAAGACGCGATTGAAGACGCGACCGCTCCACCAGTTTAGGATCGGACGCGAGATGAACCGCCGCATCAAGAAGAAGTTCGACGAGCTCGGCATCGAGATCCCCTTTCCCCACCGTAGCGTCTACTTCGGCGAGGCGAGCGCGCCATTCCGGGTCGACAGCGGTCCGAACCGCGACCTGGTGAAGGCGGTCGTGCGGGAAGTGCTCGCTGAACGAGACCTCGGGCGAGCGAAGGCCGAGGCGAAACAGGAGTAAGAGAAGCTCATGCGTTGGGTGCCCGTTGGCTTTGGTCTCGTGGTGACGGCTTTGTGGTGTTCCGAGGGAACGGCGCAGCCGGTCACTTCGTCGCAGCTGGAGAACGCCGCCAGCGACAATTCGTCCTGGCTCACGTACGGACGCGACTATTTCGGCCAGCGTTTCGTCCGACTCGAAGAGATCACTCCGGCCAACGTCGATCGATTACATCCGGCTTGGGTGTTCACTACCGGGGGTGAGAACCGCGGCCTGCAAGCAACCCCGCTGATTCACGAGGGGGTGCTCTACATTTCGGCCGATGGGTCTCGAGTGTTTGCGATCGACGCGCGAACCGGGAAGAAGAAATGGAGCTACGATCCGGAGATCGGTGACGACGTCGAACGGGTCTACTGCTGTGGGTCCAATAACCGCGGCGTCGCTTTGTTGGGTGAGCTGGTGTTCGTCGGCACGATGGATGCGCGCATGGTAGCCCTCGACAGAGAAACGGGCGAGGTCGCTTGGGAGACGGAGGTCATCGACTGGGAACAGGGTTACAGCATCACCGGGGCGCCGCTCGCGGTGAAGGACATGGTCCTGACGGGTGTCGCGGGCGGCGAATTTGGAATTCGCGGCTTCGTCAAGGCTTTCGACGCCGAGAGCGGTGCTCTGCGCTGGACGGCTTACACCATCCCGGGCCCGGGCGAGCCCGGCAACGAGAGCTGGCCGGGAGACACCTGGAAGAACGGAGGTGGGCCCACCTGGACGACGGGTGCTTACGATCGCGACCTCGACCTGGTGTACTGGAACACCGGCAACGCGGCACCGTGGAACTGTCACGTGCGCAAGGGCGACAACAAATGGACGGCCTCGACCATCGCGATCGATGTCGACACCGGTGCGATCGAATGGGGCTTCCAGTACACGCCGTGGGATTGCTGGGACTACGACGCCGTGAGCACGCCCGTGCTGGCCGACGTTGTGCTCGGCGAGCGGGGACTCGTCAAGGCCCTGTTCCATCACGACAAGAACGGCTTCTTCTACGCGCTCGATCGAACGAATGGCAAGTTCCTCTACGGCGAGCCGATCGTTCCCGGAATCAACTGGGCCTTCGGTCTCGATCCCGAGACGGGCCGCCCCGACGTGAATCCCGACATGGTCGCCCAATCGGGCGGGCCCGAAGTCGGGCCGATCATTCCCAGTCTCGAGGGGGCGATCGACTGGCAACCCTTGGCCTACAACCCGGAGCTCGGTTACCTCTTCTTCATGTCGAACCAGTGGGCCATGGGATATCGATTCTGGGCCGAGGACCGGTTCGGACCCCCGACCAGCGGTGAGTGGTATCTGGGCGCCGACTATCAGCAGTATCTGACGAGCGACCATCCCGGCAACTTCGTGGCCTTCGACGTGGTGGAGCGCAAGGTGGTGTGGCGCGCGGTGAGCCCGACACCTTTCTGGGCCGGTGCCGTGGCCACCTCTACCGGGCTCGTCTTCACGGGAGACATGCGCGGCTACTTCATGGCTTTCGATTCGCGTTCGGGAACGCTCCTCTGGCAGTTCCAGACCGGCTCGGGCATCATCGGCAGCCCAATTACCTACGAGCTCGACGGCACGCAGTATCTGGTCGTACCCTCCGGTGGCATTGGTGGCGACATGACCTTCTATTACAACGGGCCCAAGGCGGGAAACGTCTTCGTGTTTGCCCTCGACGGCGGTGGGCCGGCGAGAGTGCCGCCCGGGACGAATCTCACGACCATCGAAGGCAGCTTGCCCCGCGTCGGCGAGCCGGGCCATACGCTCGGCGGCCGGGTTCTGCCCGGTTATGGTTTCGAGCCAACTGAGGGAGGCCCGCCGCTTCCTGGAGCGACGCCGCCTCTGCCCACGGAAGGGGGCTCGCCGACGCAAGCGAGCCCCTTCCTCGGCGACGAAGAGGCGATTGCCCGGGGCGAGCGCACCTATCGGGCGCGGTGCGTCGGTTGCCACGAGACGGGCACCGCCCGGGGGGCACCTCTGTTCAGGACGGCGCTCAGTCCCGCACGCTTCCTCGAGGCGGTGGCCGAGGGGCGCGAGGGAACTCTCATGCCGTCGTTTGGATCGCTGCTCACGACCGAACAGATCTTGGAGGTCCACGCCTTCGTGGTCTCGCGTGATCGCCTGGAGTGACGTAAACGCTTTTCTCGCGACACGGCAGGTGAGGTGGTTCTATAAACATGAGTGCGACACGGAATTCTGCTTTAGCTCTTCTGATGGCCGCCCCGCTCGCGGCGTGCGGAAACTTCACGAGCGCCCCCGTGATGGAACACAAGATCGGACTCGTCTATTTCGCTCCCGAAGAAGGCGCCGACAATTGCATGAAGGGCCTCTTTGACGGCCTGAAGGAGCAGGGCATCGAGGAGCGGGTGAACCTGGAGGTCCGCCGTTCGCACGCCCAGGCTGAGATCGCCAACATTCCGCTGCTGATTCAGAACTACGACGGTTCCGACATCGACGTGATCGTCGCCATGACGACGCCGGTGCTATCCGCCGCGGCGTCGATGTCCCGATCCAAGCCGGTCGTATTCACCTACGTGTACGACCCGATTGCGGCCGGCGTCGGCGAGAGCCGTACGGATCATCTGCCGCACGTCACCGGTGTCGGTTCGTTCCCGCCGGTCGAGGACACGGTCGATACGATCCGGCGGCTCGTGCCCGGCGTCCGCGCGGTCGGAACGCTCTACAACAGCTCCGAAGCCAACTCGGTGAAAGTAGTGGGCGTCGCGCGCGGCATCTTCGAGCAGCGCGGCATCCTGCTCCAGGAGATTGCCATCACCGGGACAGGCGAGATTTGGCAGGCTGCGCAGGTGCTGACCCAACGCGGCGTGCAGGTCCTGTGGGTGACCGGGGACAATACGGCGCTTCAGGGGCTTCGACGGGATCGTGAAAGCGGCCCGCGACGCGAAGCTTCCCCTCATCATCAACGACCCGGAGTTCGTGCAGCGGGGCGCGCTCCTCGCCGTCGGTATCGGCTGGTATGAAACCGGCAAAGCCGCCTCGCAGATCCTCGCGCGTGTGCTGCGAGGCGAGCATCCGCGCAATATCCCCTTTGAAGAAGTCGCGGTCAAGAAACTGGTGCTCAACCAGGAGGTGGCCAAGGAGCTCGGGATTTCGTTCCCGCCCGACATCGTTCAGGCCGCATCACAGTAATCCGTACGTTCCTTGACGCGCCGCTCTGGTGCGCATCGAGCATGAAGGTCACGAGATTTCGACCCATGCTAGACTTCGTCGCCGAAAGGGGACGACTGCATGACACGCGTGATCGATCTCGAGTGCTATGCACCGGCGGAGCTGAGCGATCCGGGCTATCACGCGATCGAGCGCGGCCGGCCTGGTACGCCTTTCCCGGACGCTCTGGACCCGCCCGCGGGATACGGCTTTTCCAACTACGAGCAAGTCTTTCCGGCGTCTCCGACCGAGCGTTCTGCGGGGGAAGACGGCGGAATGAAAAAGCTGGTGGCCGACATGGATCGCGCCGGTATCGAAGCGGCGCTTCTCGTCGGTACGCGCAACTCGGCGATTGCGCAGATTCACCGTGATTATCCGGGCCGCTTTTTGACGCTCGTCGTGCTCAACCCCCTCGACGGTATGCGTGCGGTGCGTGAGCTCGAGAGACTGGTCAAAGAAGACGGCGCCATGGGAATCCGCGTCAATCCCCTCTACACCTGCGTTCCCGCGAACGACCGCAGGTACTATCCGCTCTACGCAAAATGTGTCGAGCTCGACCTCCCGGTCCGAATCTACACATCCATGAACTACGCCAACGATCGTCCCTACGATCTCGGGCATCCCCGTCATCTCGACGATGTTGCGGTCGATTTTCCCGAGCTCCGTATCATCGCCGGACTTTCCGGATGGCCCTGGGTCGCCGACATGGTCGGTTTGTTGCGACGGCATCCCAACCTCTATTGCGATACCGCCGCCCACCGGCCGCGTCACTTCGCGACCAAGGGATCCGGATGGGAGCAATTCCTGCAATTCGGAAACACGCTCTTGCAAGACAAGATCATGGTCGGTCTCTCCCGGGCGCTCATGGGGCGAAGCTTCGAAGAGCTCATTGCGGAGTACGAGAGCCTGCCGTTGAAGGAGTCCGTCGCCGAAAAATGGCTCTATCACAACGCGGCACGGTTCTTTCGGCTCGGCTAGCGCCGATGTTCAGGGACGTCACTGCCCTGGTGTGCCCGCGCTCGGTTGCCGTGGTCGGGGCCTCGTCGCGGAGGGTCTCCCAAGGAAACCTCGTCATCGCCAATCTGAAGGAGTGGGGTTTTCCCGGGCCGGTGATCCCGGTCCACCCGAACGCCACATCGATTGACGATCTTCCAGCGGTCTCTTCTCCGGAGGCGTTGCCCGAGGGCACCGACCTCGCGGTGGTGGCGATTCCCGCGGCCGGTGTCGGGGAGGCATTGGACAGATTGGAGCGCGCCGGAGTTCGGGCCTCCGTGGTATTCGCCAACGGATTTACCCGCGAGGACGAGGACGCCCTGCGCCGTTTTACTCGAACGAGCCGGATCGTCGTCCAGGGTCCGAACTGCATGGGTCTCATCAATTTTACCGATCAGCTCCGGCTCTACCCGACGCGGCCCTCTGAACGGGTTATACCCGGAAACGTCGCCCTCGTCGCTCAATCCGGATCCGCGGCGATCTCGATCATGAACACGACCGCGGTCGGGTTTTCCAAAGTCATTACCGTGGGAAGCGAGTTCCAGGTGACGGCCGCCGATTACGTGAGCTGGCTGGCGAGCGACGCCGCGACATCCGTAATCGGTGTCGTGACCGAACGGATCGCACACCCGGTCGCGTTCGCCGAAGCCGCGGAGTCGGCGCATGCGGCCGGCAAAGCCGTCATCGTGTTGAACGTCGGCACGTCGAGCACGGGAACAGCCGCAGCCGCCGCCCATACCGGGGCACTGATCGGCGAGCGAGATGCCTATGACTGCTACTTCGACGCGTGCGACATCGCGACGGTGCGCGACTACGACGAGTTGATCGCATCGCTGGAATGCCGGTCGTTAGGCGTGCGAAGTTTGAGACCGGGCGCTCAACTTGCGGTTGTCGGCATATCTGGAGGCCAGACGGCGCTGGCGTGCGATATCGCCGAGCAAGCTTCCGTCCCCTTGGCTGGGCTCGACGAGGCGACGAAGAGTGCACTCCAACGTTTCCTTCCGGGGTCGACCGGAGAGAACCCGATCGACATCGGCGCAACGGTGATCGAAGAGGAGCGGCGGATTCGGGAAGCCGTGGACGCCGTTCTCGCCGACCCGAACGTCGACGGACTGGCTCTGATACAAGACGCTCAGTCGACGCTCAACTCGCGATCGCTCTCGAGCTACGAACCCATCCTGGCGAGCTACAGCGAGGCGGGTCGGAATGCGAAAAAGCCCGTCGTCATGATCTCCCCGACGTCCGAGGTCCTGCACGAGACTGTCCTGCAGAGGCTCAAATCCCATGGTGTTCCGGTGGTGCGGGGCCTTCGGGAGGGCTTTGTCGCCATCGGCAGTTTGTCAAAGAGCACACCGGGGCGCGCCGGAAGCTGGGCCAAGGCCCATGATACCGAAGGGGCCGTGCTCCATCCCGACGTGAAGGCCCTGCGTGCCGAGATCGAGCAAGGCCCCGGACGGTTGAGCCCGGAAACCGTTAATCGCCTGCTGGATCTTTACAACATCCCTCGAGTCCGATCGATCCTCGTCGAGGGTGAGGTCGAAGCGAGCTCTCGCTGCGGCGAGCTCGGCTTTCCCCTGGTCGTCAAGCTCGTTTCGAGCGATGTCTCTCATCGTTCGGACGTCGGTGGTGTCGTTCTCGGCGTCGAGGACGAAAAGGCTCTGGCTGCGGCGATCGCGGCCATCACCTCGCGGGTGACCTCGCGGCTCCCGTATGCCAGAATCGATGCCTTCGAGCTGCAGGAGGAGATCCGGGGTGCCATCGAGGCCATGGCCGGATTCACCCGCTCGGCGCCGTTTGGCCCGCTCGTGGCCGTCGGAACCGGCGGAACGATGGTCGAGCTCGATTCTGACCGGACACTCGGTTTGGCGCCTTTATCGGTCGACGACGCGAAGCAGATGATCCGCAACACGCGGTTGGGGCGCCTGCTCGGCGGCTATCGGAACCTGATCCCAAACACCGACCTCGAGCCGCTCGCGCGGCTGGTGTCCGACTTTTCCAACCTGGCCGCCGATCTCGGCGACACGATCACTGCCTGTGATCTCAACCCGGTCATGGTGCAGAAGGAGTCGGGTGCCGTTCGCGTGGTCGACGCTCTGATGATCCGCTGATGTCGGGCGAGTCCCTGATTCTCGCCGTCGTCATCAGCTACCTGGTGCTCATCACCGCCCTCGGCGTCACCTTGAGAAAGCGCATCCACGGCTTCGCCGACTTCATGGTTGCCGGACGGAGCGCGGGGCTGGTGGTAGTGGCTGCCTCGTACGTCGGAAGCCACTTCGGTGGTGGCATGACCGTGGGCGGCGCCGAGCTGGGAGCGCGCAGCGGACTTTCGGGCATCTGGTACGGAGTCGCTTGTGGTTTTTCGTACCTGCTCCTACTCGTCATCGTCCGAAAGGTCTACGCCCTGAAAGGAATGACCGCCGCGGACGTTCTCGAGCATGCCTACGGTACGAAACGCGTTCGCGCGCTGTTCGCCGTGGTGGCCTTTACCGGCTCGGTCGGCATCATCGGCGGCCAGATCCTAGCGGGCGGTGCCATCTTCTCCAGCTTCGGTGTATCTCAGGAGCTAGGGGGCATCATTACTTTCATCATCATCGTGTTGTACTGCGCGCTTTCGGGGCTCTACGGGGTGATGATCACCGACACCATCCAGGTCGCCATCGGCGGACTGGGGGTCGTGCTCGGGGCCGCTTTTGCATTGAAGCGAATCGGCGGCATCGGCCAGCTTGCGACCCTTCCCGCGCAGGACCTCTCCCTGTTCCCGGCGGATCTCGGCACACTCATCTGGCTCGTCGTCCCGGTGACCCTAAACGGCCTCATTTCTCAACCGGCCTATCAGCGCATCAACGCGTGCCGGGACGGGAAGACCGCGATCCGCGCGCCTCTATTGGGCGCGCTCGTGGTCATCGTCCTCGCATTCTTTCCCGTTCTTGCCGGCATGTGCGCGCGGGTCTTGTGGCCCGACATCGACCCGGCGATTGCGGTCCCTCAGCTCTTGAAAGAGGTGTTCCCTCCCGTCGTGGCGGCGATCTTCATCGCTGCCATCCTCGCCGCGGTCATGTCCACGGCTGACAGCGTGCTGCTCGCGGGAGTCGCCAACGCGGTAAGGGACATTTATCAACAGATCTTGCGGCCCGATGCGTCCGACAGGGAGCTTCTGAGGATCTCGACCTTGGCCACCTTCGCCATAGGGATCGGCGCCCTCGCGGTCACCTACCTGGTTCCCACGATCCTCGATCTGTTTCTCGCTTCTTACGCCATCCAGGTGTGCGGCGGACTCATTCCCGTCGTCGGGGCGTTATTGTGGAAAAAAGGAACGGAGCTCGGAGCGTGGGCCGCTTTCGTAGTGGGCATCGGTTTCGTCACGCTGAGCACGCTGAAGGTGATCGAGATCCCCTACCACTACGTGGTTGGTCTGGTCCCGGCGCTCGTCGCTTACGTTGGCGTCAGCCTGCTGTCGGGAAAGAGCCGAAGAGACGGATTGTAGGGGACAGACCGAATCTAATCGTGTTGTCGCCGCCGTTTCCATTTCGCATGAAAGAAAGTAGAATCGCAGGGTTGTTCGGTCTCATGATCATGCTAAACGTTCCGACGGCAACGGTGTCTCCCTCGGCGGTTAATCAGCGGTGATTAGGACGTCTTCAGGTGTCGTCTGACGCAAATGAGCGCGGACCGGGCGTGCTGCGTGTATTGCGGTCGAGGAGCCAAACGCGCTCGTATTACAACAAGATCGCCAGGGTTTATGACCTTCTCGCCGAGCACGCTGAGCAGCCGATGCGAACGAAAGGCTTAGAATTGCTCGCGGCGAAGCCCGGCGAACGAATTCTCGAAATCGGTTTTGGTTACGGGACATTGCTTAGTGGAGCTCGCCAAGGCAGTGGGCCCGGCGGGTGCGGTTTTCGGCGTCGAGCTATCGGATGAGATGGTCCGTCTCACGGGCAAACTGCTCAGGGAAGAAGGGCTGGCAGCCCGCGTCGCACTGTTTTGCGGTGACGCGGCGGAACTGCCCTTCCAAGCCCAATCCTTGAACGCCATTTTCACCAGCTTTACGCTCGAGCTTTTCGACACTCCGGAAATTCCCACGGTCCTGGCCGAATGTCGCCGTGTGCTCGAGCGGGTGGACGCATTGTGGTAGTTGCCATCTCACGAGAGGGCAAACCGGGGCTCGTCCGCGACGCCTATGAATGGACCCACGAGCACTTTCCCAACCTGATGGATTGCCGTCCCATCTATGCCCGCCGATCGGTTCTGGACGCGGGATTCGTCGTTACCAAAGCGCGGGTCGGCACATGTGGGTTCCAGTCGAGATCCTACTCGCGGTCAACGAGAAACGTGCTCCCTGGTAAGCATCCTCGATTCCAGAATGCGCTGGACCTGGGCCGACCGGAAGCGAGCGAGATCTTCCCGGCAAATGAACCCGTCCCCGGGCCAATCCGGGTGAGTGCGCCGAATCTCCTCCGCCACGCGCGGGCGGATTACCTCCGCGGGCGTGAGTTGGTTGGGTGACCCACAGCACTGTCGGGGAGGAACATGAACACTCGGTCGACCGGCTCCTTTTCCCAGCATCGATTCGTCCTCATCGGAAACAGTAGGGACCCGTCAGCGAATTATTTCTTACCTCATCGCGACGTGCGGGTCCACAGGGACTTCGGGATGGGCGTGGCTGAAGAGCAGGCTTTCAACCAGGAAT
The DNA here is from genome assembly GCA_035457705.1 of Vicinamibacteria bacterium. Classification (GTDB taxonomy): domain Bacteria; phylum Acidobacteriota; class Vicinamibacteria; order Marinacidobacterales; family SMYC01; genus DASPGQ01. The sequence goes on along the minus strand of DATIBD010000039.1, from coordinate 487,081 downwards.
TCTCATCCGTTGGTTGAAAACAAATGGTCTTCGAGCTCGACCGCTACTGTCTGGGCAATCTGGAAGAACACCGAGCGACGAGCGTGCCTCAACCAACCTTCGACCCAACGTGATCTACTACTACCCTTCGAAGGAGCTGGCGGTGGCCGGCGGTTCGCATTGCGGAGAGGTGGTACGCACGCCTTTCGGGCCTGTTCGATCACAAACCAGTCGAAGATTCGCCGGTCAATTCCAGCCGGGCCACCGCTTCTCCCATCCCACGGAAAAGGCGACGTTCCCGTCGACGAGCCCGTGGGCGGCATCGATTCGAAGCAGGCCGCTCTGGCCGGGAAGCTTGATGCGCGCTCCTCCTCCGACATCGACCTGCCCGGGGGGACCGCTCGCGCTCATGCCTCGGTCCACGCATGCCATATCGACGAAGGCAACGAGCCCGACTCGGACCGAATAGGGGCTGGCAATCCATCTCTCGAGCTCGAAACCGCCGTGGCCGACTCGCGGTCCGAAGATCTCGCCCGCCACGACCCCATCCTGGAGAAGTGGATGCGCCCGAAGGAGGGTTTTCCTCGCGTGGCCGAGCCCGGCGCCTGGCCAGAGCATGCGGGGAGCCCGCTCGCTCGCGGCCTCGATTCCAGCTCGGGCCCGCCAAATCGTACCCTCCGTCCCGGTGGTTGAGCGCCAGCTCCAACCGAGGCTTCCGCTGGTGAAGGAAGGACCGCCCTCCAACGAAGCCCAGCTCGAAGCCTCGGCGCGGATTCCCATGCGATCCCTGGCCCATCGCTTCTCGATCGCTCCTCCGATCGAAGCGTGCTTACCTCGGTCTCGCCATCGGTCGAGGCTGAACGTGATTTCCCAGAGGAAGTCGGCTTCGGTCCAATCCTGCATCGAGAAACCCACGTGCTCCCTGCGCTCACGCGACAGCACACTCGTGCCGCCAGGGATCGCGGACACATAGGACTCCTCTTCCCACGATGCGTCGACCTGCCAGATCGAGCCGAGACCGGAAGCCCGCGGAACGGAAAGGGACAGATTGAGTCGGGGGCGGCCTTCCCACCATCGCCAGTCGAGCGACCAGAGCTCACCTCCATGCATGGGGCTCGCGAGGCGCAGGCCCAGCTCTCGCTCCGTAACTGCGTGGATTGCGTCGGCAATGAGGTCGAACCTGTCGTTGACGAAAAGCGGCCGCTCCTGGATGGCCGCTTCGACGCTGGCGGTTCCATCGGCCTGCGGGGTGAAGCTCACGCGCGAGGATAGAAAGGCCGGAAGAGACTCCAACCGGCGACGAGCCCGCCTCAATTTCCGATCGGTCAATAGAGCTCGCGGCGTCAGGTCCAGAAGCTCTCGCACGACTTTATGGTTCGTTCGGTCGAGCCCTTCGAGGCGCGTCAAGTCGATGCGCGGCTCTCCGACTCGATTGAAAGCACTCAGCGCTCCATCGAGATTCCCCTGCAGAAAACGACTCGTTCCGAGGAGACGCCAAGCATGTTCATCCTCGGGGTCGAGACTCACCGACCTCGTCGCGAGACGCTCGGAATCCTCCCACTCCCGTTGGAGGAAGTGGATGCCGGCCATCTCTCGGAGCGGTCCCGATGCACCCGGGCAGAGCTTTGCCGCGTCCTCCAACACCGATTTCGCCTGCGAGAGGTTCCCCTCCCGTGCCAGACGCACACCTTCCGCGACGAGAGGCTCGCAGCCGCCGATCGACGCGGGAGCCAGCGAAGATTCCGCCGTCCGCGATCCTTCTTCGCCGACCCCGGGGAGGATGAGCAACGACCAATGGCCGGTGCGGGCCCAGGCTCGGTAGAAGGCTTCCTCTTCCAACATCCGAAACGGGGCTCGGGCGGGATCGTGGACGAGAATGCGTTTGCCGACCCAACCCGTGACGACGACATAGTGATAGAGATTCTCTCGATCCTCGATCAGTACGAGGACCGGACGCCCCTCCCCGAGCAGGCGTCGCACGGCTTCGGGCGTACCCGAAAAGGGAATCGCCTGCCAGCCCCGCCGTCTCACCGCGGCGACGAGCGCGTCTTGTCGAATCCCCTCTTCGTCTCGTTCCACCAGCGGTGCGAAGTCCTCGGCGTAGATCTCGGTTTGCCCCCAATAGCGGAAGATCATTGCGAGCGCCGCACCGCCGCACAGCGCCCCGGTCTGCGCTACGTAAGGGACGTCGATTACGGTCGCAGGCGCCGATTGACGACCATGGGCGGCGGTGACGACGTGGGCCGCACCGACGATCGCTGCGAGTTGCAAAGCGCTGCTCACCGCGAAGAGACGCACGGGAGCTTCCCTGCGATCTAATCGGTGGCAAGGATGATCACGGTTACCAGGAGGGCGATGACGATGATGGTGGTCGTCGTCAAGACGATGGAATCCCCTCCTGCCAATTCTCGATCGACGTTCTTGGCGCGTGCGGCGAGCTCCTCCAGCTCGCTTCCGGAAAGAGTCGGGACGGCGTTCTCCGCACGCTGAAGATCGAGGCCGAAGCGTTCGGATACTTGTCGGACTTCAGGGCGTTCGAGCACCTGTTGAATGAGCTCTCGGTTGTCTCGCTCCCGTTCCACCTGCGCCTGCATCGTCTGGGCGAGATCGGCGGAGTCAACGACATGTTTCTCCTCCGCGGAGCCGATCGAAACGGACGGGAGGGAAAGAAACAACACGAGCAACGAGGCCGTCGCCTTACGAATGCAATGCATAAACCACCTCCGTAGGAATGGAAACACGATCTCGCGTTCCCGTCGGACGAGGTTCCAATACTGCAAGGCATATGCCATAGCACTTTTGGCGCTAAATGCATGCCCAGACGAGATCGCTGGATCAGAGGCGTTTGAAATTCTTTCGCGCCCTCCCCCAAATTTGCCGCACCACTCCGGCGGAGCCCGTGGACGCTCTAAGGAAACTTAGGGGTATCACTCGATGGCGCTTTCTGATGGTCCGCGCAGGTCCAGCCTTCCTACCCTCGTCTGACGAGCGACCATCGCGCGGCAATTTCCGTGGCCTTCGGACGTGGTGCAGCGCGCGGTCGTGTGACGCCAGCGAGCCCGGCACGCTTAGGCGAGTGCTCGCGCCGCCTCAACCGGGCACGGATTGACCGGACATGCGGGGTTGCCTAATGACTTTGGGCGCGCATTAGTGTGCGGCGCGGTTTTTGCGCAAGCGCTCGTCGACCAAGCTGACGATCTCGTCAAGGACTTCGGAATGAAGCCCGTACCGCCGCGCGATGCGTTGCACGAGGCAATCCACGCGTTCGATGTGCTTGGCGCCGCCGAATAGCGCACGGATCGCGGAAGAAGGCTTCACGAGCCCTTCGGCGGCCTTGGCGTATTTCTCAAAAGGGACGAGGTCATCGTCGGACGCCCCCAGCCGGATGCACAGGCTGCGAGTCCAGTCATAGATCTCGTGCGAAGTCTCGACGTGCCCGTGGACCGCGTCCCGGATCGAGATCGGAGCGTCTTGCCGAATGCAGCGGTAGTTGCCGGTGAGGAGCATCGGCCACTTGGAGAGCGGTACGAAGAGCGAGTCGTGCACCCTGAGCTTCACCGGAATCTCGATGGGGCCGTCGCCCGGGTCGAATCGGGCGGCCTCGATGTCGGCCTCGAGGTCGCGAAGGAGCTTCGTGTTCTGGTCGTCGTCGAATGGAGCGGCTTTGAAGTTGGTCGGTAATCCGACCTGGAGAACGTTCTTCGGCTCTCCCGGTGGACGAAATGCCTGAGGATCGGGACTCGCCAACGTAACCAGGCCGGGCTCGAAGCCTTCCCAGACGTGGGGATGCGTGTAACACTCCGCTAGCCCATCCGTATCCACATTCGGAATCCGGTCGAGGTAGGGAAGGGGAGGGATGTTCATGATGGCGAGAGACGGCACCCGAGCTGCTGCGACGCGTCCCATCAGATCGCGAACCCCCTCCGAGCCGTATTGAGGCTCCTGCATTCCAAGCACGACGAGGTCGAAGGCGCCTGGGTTTACGTTGTCGGGGGCCGTGGCGGAGAGCGGGCCCCCGATTTCCTTGGAAGCGATCTCGACCGGCTCTGCCCGTCCCCGGACGGACAATCGCACCCGGGTTCCCTCGCGGTTTATCAGGTCTGCCGTCGGTTTCGTGCACACCAGCGTCACCGAATGTCCGGCCAGCAACAACTTGGTGCCGAACAAAGAGCCGTAGGAGGCGCCGAGAACGAGAACGTCATGCATGGAGTCAGATCGCGCCTTGCTTGCGGGCGGCTTCTATCTCGTCATCATCGAGATCGAGGACCGACTTCAGAACCTCCTCGGTGTGCTCGCCCAGGAGTGGGGAGCGTTGGACCTCGGCGGGGGAGTCCGATAGCTTGATGGGGTTGCCGACCGTCAGATACTTGCCTCGCTCGGGATGGTCGACCTCCACGACCGTCCCTGTTTGTCGGAGCGATGGCTCGTTCGCAAGCTCCCTCATGGACAGGACCGGTCCGCAAGGCACGTTCAACGGATTGAGGATGTTCATGACCTCCATCTTGTCCTTCGTCATCGTCCATTTCTCGATCTCGGCGAACACGCGGTCGAGCTTCGGCAGGCGTGCCTCCGGCGTACTCCATTCCGGATCCGAGAGCCAATCTTCGCGGCCAATGGCTTTGGCCAGCTCGGGAAAGGCCGCCGCCTGAGTGATCACATAAATGTATGAGTCGGGGTCCCGCTCCCACCCTTTGCATCGGACGATCCAGCCAGGGTGGCCACCGCCCGACGCGTTTCCGGCGCGCGGCACGGCGTCGCCGAACTCACCGTTTGGATACTGGGGATACTCCGTGAGAGGGCCATGCGCGAGCCGCTGCTGGTCGCGGAGCTTCACCCGGCACAAGTTGAGCACGGCGTCCTGCATGGCGCACTCCACCCGCTGGCCCCGACCCGTCCGCTCACGCTGAAAGAGTGCGGCGAGGATACCGGCCACGAGATGGATCCCCGTGCCGGAATCGCCGATCTGAGCCCCGGTGACGAGGGGGAAGCCATCGATCTCGCCGGTAGTCGAGGCCGCGCCCCCAGTGCACTGAGCAACGTTCTCGTAGACCTTGCAATCTGCGTAAGGGCCGGGCCCGAAACCCTTGACCGAGGCGTAGATCAGGCGCGGGTTGATCTCCTGGATCTTCTCCCAGGGAAAGCCCATCCGATCGATCGCTCCGGGGGCGAAGTTCTCCACCATCACGTCGCATGCCTCGATTAGCCGGGCGAAGATCTGGTTGCCCGTATCGGTCTTTGGATTCAATGTGACACTTCGCTTGTTGCCGTTGAGCATGGTGAAGTAGAGGCTGTCCACGTCGGGAATGTCTTGCAACTGTTTTCGCGTCGCGTCGCCGACTCCGGGTCTTTCGATCTTGATGACGTCGGCCCCGAGCCACGCCAGAATCTGGGTACAGGTCGGTCCCGATTGCACATGCGTCATGTCGAGGATGCGGACACCCTCGAGAGCTTTTCCCATAACTAACCTCTTCTCGCCGAGCTTCTTGTCGACGGCACATCTTAACCCCGATGCCTGATTTCGTGAACCCAGGAACTGGCTCGCGAGAGGGCAAGATCAGAAGAGACCGAGATTTATTGACGATGAAGACGAAGGGACGAAGAACCGAGCGGCGGAGCCGGGTGCAGATTCAGTTCAGTTCGCGAGGAGCTTGACCGAGCCGTTGACGGTGCGGAACTCGAACGACCCGGAGCCGCTGCCGAAGCTCCCGCTCAGGTGACGACGGCTCGTGCGCGTCAGTGTCAGCGGGAACTCGACCTCGATGCTGCCGTTGACCGTCTCGGCGTCGAAGTCACCGCCGGCATCCTTAGGTAAACAGACTCGCACCGAGCCGTTCGTGGTCGAGAACCGATGACGTCCATCGTTCAGGCGCCGGTAGCTCGCATTGATGCTGCCATTCGTCGTCGCGGCTTCGATCTCGCCCTCGATGTCGTCGAGCTTCAGGCTCCCGTTGGTGGAGTAGGCTTTGACGCGGCCGCTCAGGCCATCGATCGTGACAGCACCGTTTGCCGTTGTCGCCATGATGCTCGCTTGGGCAGGGAGGCAGATCCGGTAGTCGACCTTGCCGCCGTCTCGCCGCCGATGGTGAAGCGTCTCGATCCGAACGGAGTCTCCGGACCCCTCGACCCGGATCTCGATGTCGCGTAGCGCTTCCTCCGACTCGGCTCGCTTTTCGACCTCGATTCGCACGGTCGGCTCGTCGCACGCCGAGATGGAAATGCTTCCATTTCGATTCTGGACAACCAGGTCGCCCCCTGGATTGAAGGGGACGCTCCGCTCGAAGTCCTCAGCGATCTGGGCGTGAACGACGCAAACGAAGCCCATTCCGGCGGTCAGTGCGAGGGCGACTCGAAACGAACGACGCATGGGGACCTCCCAGCGTTTCAGACGAAATCCGGGACGGAAGGGTTCACTCGCCCGAGAGCACATCGGCCAGTTTCCGGGCGTCGATGCTCCCGCCGGTGACGATGGCGACGGAGCGGCCTCGTTCAGAAACGGGCATCGAGAGGGCGGCGGCGAGGGCAAGCGACCCCGACGCCTCTGCCACCAGCTTGTCGTAAACCGCGAGATTCCGCAGGGTTTTCATCACGTCGTTTTCCGAGACCAGCCGGGTTCCGGAAACGAGCTCCTCGAGCAGCGGAAACATCTCGTCGGTTATGTAGGGGACGGCGACCCCGTCACAGAGGGTACGACAGTCGACCTCGACCGGCCGGCCGGCGCGGAGACTCTCGTGGAGCGAGGGACAGCCTGCTGGCTCGACGCCGACGATCCGGATCCCGGGCTTCAAAGCGCGCAGCGCGGCACCCACGCCGCAAATGAGCCCTCCACCGCCCACGGGAACGAAAACCGTGTCGACGTCGGGAAGCTGCTCGACGATCTCGATTCCCAGCGTTCCGTGGCCTGTCATGACGTCCGAGTTGGTCCAGGGGTGAATGAAGGCGTAGGACTCGCGCTCCCACAGGCGCCCCTTGAGGTAGCGAAAGACCTCGGAAACGGGGACGAGCACGGGGACCCCTCCGTACGCCCGCATGGCTTCGATCTTGGCCCGAGGAGCCGAGTCGGGCATGACGCTGCGGGACTCGACCCCGAAGTGTCTCCCCGAAAAGGCGAGGGCCTGGGCGGTGTTGCCCGCGCTCACGGTACTCAGGCCTTTCCGGCGCTCCTCGTCCGGGAGCGAAGCCACCGCGTTGAATACTCCACGCAGCTTGAAGGAACCAATGGGTTGAAACGTTTCCAATTTGAGAAACACGTCGTCTCCGCCGTGGAGCTCGTGAAGGGGAACGAGGGGAGTCTGACGAGCGACGGTCCGGATGCGCTCGCGCGCCATGCACACGTCCTCGAGAGCGGGAAACGTGGGCTGCCTGGCTTGCGAGGTCAACGTAAGTCGCGGCCGAAGGGGAGGAGCGCGAGGGGAATGAGCTTCAAGTGCTGGAGGGCGAACGGGATCCCGATGATGGTGATGGCGAGCACCAGGGCCGACACCGCGTGGGCGAGTGCGATCTCCCACCCGATGATCAGGAGCCACACGACGTTCAGCACGATCCGCAGGGGGCTGTTGGCGTCGGTGCTCTCCACGACGTTCTTTCCGAAGGGCGCGAAAGTCGCCACCCCGATCTTCATGGCCTGGATGCCGAACGGAATTCCCACGATCGTGAGGCAAACGACCAGTCCCCCGAGGATATAGCCGACTCCCGCGATGAGACCGCCGAAAACGAGCCAGAGAATATTGCCGAGAAGACTCACCGCTGGATCATACTGCCAATCGGGACTACAAGTTCAACGCGGCCATGATAGCGTGGATCTGCCGTGAAGCTCGCCGAGGTCGTGGAGACGTCGAGACAAATAGCGGAGACGAGAAGCCGCCTCGAGAAGACGCGGTTGCTCTCGCAGTTGCTGGCGAAGGCGCCGTCGAGCGAGCTGCCCATCGTGGTCAGCTACCTCTCGGGCCGACTCCCCCAAGGGCGGATTGGTATCGGACATCAGACGCTCGGCGCGATGAGAGCCCTTCTTGGCGTCACTGCCCCGGCGCTGAATCTGCGAGATGTTCACGACGCGTTCTCCGAACTGGGCGAGCTGTCCGGTGCCGGCTCGAGCGCTCGACGCACCGAGCTCCTACGAAACCTGCTCGGGCGCGCCACAGAAGTCGAGCGCGACTTCCTCGTCCGACTCCTTCTCGAAGACCTCAGACAAGGATCGCTCGAGGGAGTCATGGTGGAGGCTTTGGCCACGGCCTCGTCGCTGAACGTGGAGTCCGTGCGACGTGCCTTCATGCTTTCCGGGGATCTGGCTATCGTCGCGAAGACGGCGCGCGCGGAAGGAGAAGCAGGGCTCGCCAACATCGCAATCGAGCTCTTCCGTCCGGTGCGAAGCATGCTCGCGTCGACCGCGGAGGACATCGCCGACGCGCTCCGGACGCTCGAAGTGGCCGCGCTCGAGTACAAGATCGACGGCGCGCGCATTCAGGTTCACAAGTCGAAGGATCGAGTGCGCGTTTACTCTCGTCGCCTGAACGACGTCACCGACGCCTGCCCGGAGATCGTGGAAACGATCGGGTCGCTTCCTTCGAGGAGGCTCGTACTGGATGGCGAGGCCGTTGCGCTTCGAGCCGATGGGCGGCCACACACCTTTCAGACGACGATGCGTCGGTTTGGCCGCAGGCTGGACGTTGCCGGGCTGAGGCGTGCGCTTCCTCTCACGTCGTTCTATTTCGATTGCCTCCTGCTCGACGAAGAGATCCTCGTCGACGAGCGTTACGAGAACCGCGTGGCCAGGCTCCACGAGGCACTGCCCGGGGAGCTCATCGTGCCCCGGATCGTAACCGCGAAAGACGAAGAAGCGCAGAGCTTCTCCGAGAAGGCTCTTGTTGCCGGCCATGAGGGCGTGATGGCAAAGGCGCTCCACGCTCCGTACCAGGCGGGCTCGCGCGGGAAAGCTTGGCTCAAGGTAAAAAGCGCGCACACTCTCGATCTCGTCGTTCTTGCCGCCGAGTGGGGGAGCGGACGACGTCGCGGCTGGCTGAGCAACCTGCACCTCGGTGCTCGCGACCCTGAGACCGGCGGGTTCGTGATGCTGGGCAAGACGTTCAAAGGCATGACGGACGAGATTCTGAAGTGGCAGACGGAGCGGCTCCAGGAGCTCGAGATTTCCCGGGACGAGTGGACGGTCCGGGTGCGGCCGGAGCTCGTCGCCGAGATCGCCTTCAACGACATACAAAAGAGCCCCCACTACGAAGGAGGCCTCGCGCTTCGTTTTGCTCGCCTCAAGGCCTATCGCGAGGACAAGCGGGTCGAGGAAGCGGACACCATCGATACCGTGCGGGCACTGTACGAGAAACAGACCGGGGAGAGACTGGCGCCGGCCCAGGCTCAGCTCAGCCTGTTCGGTGATGAATGACTCGGTTTGGGCACCCGGAACGGCACGCGCCGGGACGACGTCGACAGCGGTCCACCTCAATGCCGGCGGCGCATCGACCAGTGTTCTTTCGGGCTCGCGAGCTGCGTGCCGTCGCCGAATTGTAGGGTCTCGACGATCCTTTCCCACGCCGGGACGGCCCAGACGGCATCATCGTCCCAGTAGTAGAAGGCCATCAGGACATGAAAGACAGTGTTGCTCCCGACGAGCCACCGTCCTCGGGCGATTTTGGGTTGGCCGGTGCGCTTGTCGTCGGAGACGTAATCGTAGTCGCACCAGGCGACGCGGCGAGACGGCTCGTCGAGGCAATGAATCGGGGTGTCGCTATCCGCCTCGCGCAGCCGAGCCAGGAGCTGGCCAAGAAGCTCTTCCACCGGCGGAGAGCTCACCTCCTCCTCCGCGTGACGCGTGTATGAGACATCGAGCCGGCACGACTCCGTGGGATCTGAGATCGTGATCGCGCCCTGCGGACCCCGCGCAATCCTCCAGTCCCCGGGGTAGAGGAATTCGACGTTTCCCCGGTCCAGCACGATGACTTTCTCGGTCAACAAAAGACACTCTATCAGAGCCGCTTCAGGACGAAATAACGGTTCGGCTCCCCCTCGGGGTCGAAGAATTCCTGAATCTTCAGCCCGAGCCCCTCGACGAGCCTTCGGGCTTCGTCGTCATCCAGCGCGTGGCAGTAGCGAAAGCCCGTCGGCGCGGCGCCCCACGTCATGATGTGGTCGCCGGGCTCGAGATCGAGATCGAGATCGATGCCTTCTCGTCGCAGGTAGTCGTCCCAGCTCACGAGCTTCCTGCGAAACCGCTCGAAGTCGACGAAGCGCCAGACGGTAAGCACGAGCCTGCCCTCGACGTGCTCTGCCAGTTGGCGGAGCAGCCGAAAGCGATTCGCCGCGCCAGGAACGTGATGGAGGACACCGAAGAGGACCACCACGTCGAAGCAGCGTCCATTGAGCTCGCGGGGAAGGGAGCTCTTCGAGGCAACGAAATCGTGCTGGAGAAGCACGGCCTCTTCCCCAAGTCGTTTGCGCGCTTCCGTGAGGGCCAGGGGGCTCGAGTCGATGCCCACGTAGGTGAAGTCTCTTCCGATCCTTTGGGTCAGAAATGTCGCAAAACGCCCGTTTCCACAGCCAACGTCCAGAACGGAAGGGCGGTTCGGCAGAGGGCCCCAGCGGCCGACAAGCTCGTCCCAGCCCCTCCAGGGGCGTTCTCTGCTGCGCCGGAACTCCTCGGCCCGCTCGCGGTAGAAACGGGCGTTGATGGCGTTCAGAGCGAGGACGGTCTGGCGATTCAATAGCGATCGGTGTTCATAATAGGCAGCATGAGTGCGTCGGACAAGGACCTTCCCCTGCGGCGCGACATTCGAAGACTGGGCAATCTCCTCGGCGATACGCTGAAGCGCCATGGAGGGCGACCTTTGTTCGAGATCGAAGAACAAGTGAGAAAGCTCACGAAGTTGCTTCGGGCGCGGACCGACGCCGCCAGCGAGCGCGAGCTGGTCGAGTTGTTGAAGAGTCTCGAGCTCGGGCGGACCATCGGTGTCATTCGCGCGTTCGCGGTCTACTTCCAGCTGACGAACCTCGCCGAGCAACACCATCGGATCCGCAGGAGACGTCAATATGCGCAGAGCGCGACGGCACCGCTGCAGAGCGGCTCGCTCGCGGAGCTCTTCACGCGACTCGCTCGAGAACGGGTTCCCGCACGCGCGGTTCGCGAGGTCTTGGAACGGCTTTCGATCAACCCCGTCATGACGGCGCATCCGACCGAGGCGACTCTCCGGAGTCTATTGGAAAAGCACCGGCGGATCGCGGACCTCCTCTCCGAGCTCGATCGTGCCGACTTCGAGCCGCTGGTCGAGGCACGATTCCAGAACGCGCTCGAGCGCGAGGTCGAGTCGATCTGGCTCACCGACGAGCTGAGGCGCTTCAAGCCCACCGTGCTCGACGAAGTCGCTTCTACGCTCTACTTTTTCGATACCGTGCTCTTCGATGCGGTCCCCGATTTGCTGGCGGAGCTCAGGCGCTCGGCCGGGCTCATGGCGAATCTGGAGCTTCCACCGGAGGTGGCGCCCCTCGGTTTCGGATCCTGGGTCGGGGGAGATCGCGACGGAAACCCCTACGTCACGGCGGAGATCACCTGGGAGACGCTTTGGCGCCAGCGTCGCCTGATCCTGACCAAGTACCTGAGGGTGATAGACGACCTCGGGTCGAAGCTCAGCGAATCCCTCCGTCATTGTCCGCCCCAGGAAGAGCTTCTGACCAGCCTTCATGAGGACTCCAAGCGTTTGCCGAAAGTCGCCGAGCGAGTGGAACGGATCCACGCCGAGGAGCCGTACCGGCAAAAGCTCGGCTACATCCGTGAGCGCGTTTTCCGAGCGCTCGAGGTCGACGATCGCGTCGGGTATAGGGCTCCGGACACGCTTCTTGCGGATCTGGCGCTCGTCCGGAACAGCCTTCGAGCGAATGGCGCGCTCTCGGCGGATCTCGTTCAGCGCTTCATGGATCAGGTCGCGACTTTTGGCCTCCATCTCGCGAGTGTGGACTTTCGGCAGTCGAGCGATCGCCACGCGGACGCTCTTTCGGAGATCACGGGTCAGCTCGGCTCGGGTACGCCCTACGATGCCATGACCGAGGCCGAACGGTCGAAGTGGCTCACGGCCGAGCTGCAAACGCCCCGTCCGCTCGTGGGCCGAGACGCTATCTGGAGCGATGCGACGGCGGAAACACTCAGCGTTTTTCGCGTGGCCCGCCGCGCGGTCGACGAGCTGGGCGAACGAGCCATCGGGACCTATATCGTCAGTATGACGCACGCCGTGAGTGACATCCTCGCCGTTCTCGTCCTCGCCAAGGAGGCGGGGCTCTATCAGCCGGAGGTCGTCGGGACCAGGCCGCTGGCTGCCAGCCTTCGCGTGGCGCCTCTTTTCGAGACCATCGACGATCTGCGCGGAGCGCCGCAGATACTTCGAGATCTCATCGAGAACCCGGCTTACGCTCCCGTCCTCCGAGCGCAGGGGAATCTTCAGGAAGTCATGATTGGCTACTCGGACAGCAGCAAGGATGGCGGGATCTTGACGTCGAGCTGGGAGCTGTACAAAGCCCAAGAAGCCCTTTGGGGCGTGGCGCGCGAGCGGGGCATCGAGCTGCGATTGTTCCACGGCCGCGGAGGGACCGTGGGAAGAGGAGGCGGGCCGAGTCACAAGGCCATTCTCGCCCAGCCTCCGGGCACGGTCGCCGGCCGCATCAAGATCACCGAGCAAGGGGAGGTGATCTCGTCGAAGTACGGCCTTCCCGAGATTGCGCTTCGCAGCATGGAGCTCCAGACCTCGGCCGTCATCGAGGCGAGCCTCCCCGGCCGGACTGACGCTTCGCCCCGGCCCGAATGGGTGGAAGCGATGCAAGCGCTATCCGTGGACGCCCATCGCGCCTATCGGGCGTTGGTGTACGAGACCCGAGGCTTCGCGGAATACTTCGCTCAGGCGACGCCCCTGGAAGAGCTGCAGCATCTGAGCATCGGGTCTCGGCCAGCGCGCAGGAAGACACATTCCCAGGATGTGGCGGATCTGAGAGCCATCCCCTGGGTCTTCGGCTGGACTCAGAGCCGGCATCTCCTGCCCGGCTGGTTTGGCGTGGGCTCGGCCCTCGAGTCTTTCCTGGCGCAGAAACCCCGGCGCCATCTCTCACTCTTGCGAGAAATGAACCGGGATTGGCAGTATTTCGGGAGCACCCTCTCCAACATCGAGATGGCGCTCGCCAAAGCCGATTTCCAGATCGCCCGACAGTACGCCGGGCTCGCGCGGCGCGGACTGAGGCCGATCTTCACGCGGATCGAAGAGGAGTATCACCGGAGCTCCCGATCTCTGCTGCGCGTCACCGAACAGTCCAGGCTCCTCGAGAACGCACCGGTTCTGGCACGTTCGATCGAAGTGCGCAATCCCTACGTCGATCCGATGAGCTACCTTCAGGTTGAGCTCCTGAAGCGCCATCGCCGTCGAGGCCAGAAGGCCGGGGATGAGCTGTTGTACGCTATTCTGCTTACGATCAACGGCATCGCTGCCGGGATGCGAAACACGGGATGAGAAGAGCCACCTGGAAAGACTACCGGTTCTCGCCGGAAGAGCACGAGCGTGAGCTCGTCGCCATCGTCGAGTCCCTCGCGGCGTTGGCAGCACCTCGGCCAGGTGAGATCGACCGCGTCCTCAGGCGGCATCCCAAGAACGGCCGCTCGTTCTTCTCGCGAAGCGAGCTCATCGCCGGCTATCGCCTGCTCGCGGGGAAGTACGGGTGGCCTCCCCAGGGTGCGCTGGTCGAGAGACTCCGTCTGAAACCCGTTCGATCGCTCAGCGGTGTGACGACCGTCACCATCCTCACGAAGCCTTTCCCATGTCCGGGCCGATGCATCTTCTGTCCCAACGACGTCCGGATGCCCAAGAGCTATATCTCGAGCGAGCCGGGAGCGCAGCGGGCGGCACATCATCACTTCGACCCCTACGCCCAGACCTTCGCTCGACTGCGAGCTCTCGATGCCATTGGCCATCCAACGGACAAGGTCGAGATCATCGTCCTCGGAGGAACTTGGTCGTCCTATACCGAGCAGTATCAGCGGTGGTTTCTCAAGCGTGCGTTCGACGCCCTCAACGACTTTGATCCGGAAGCTGGCGTCACGAACGAAGAAGAGCGAGGCATCGACTTCGAGTCGCTCCGCGACACCGTGGACGGACGGAGAGGGGGAAATCCGTACAATCGGATCGTATCGGACCTTGCGCGTCGCCGAGATCCGGAGGGCGTGATTTCCGCTCGGGAGAGCTCGGGCTGGAACGAGCTTCGCGCTGCCCAGGCGTCCAACGAGACCTCGGGAGCTCGATGTGTCGGTCTCTCTCTCGAGACCCGCCCGGACCACGTGAGCGAGCTCGAGGTCGAGCGGCTGAGACGCCTGGGGGCGACGAAGATCCAGATCGGGTATCAGAGCCTCGACGACCAGGTCCTCGCGCTCAACGAGCGGGGTCACGACGTGTCGGCGTCGCGTCGGGCGACCTGGCTCCTGCGGAGAGCGGGGTTCAAGGTCCAGGCGCATTGGATGGCGAATCTGTACGGCTCGACGCCGCAGAAAGACGTCGAGGACTTCGAGCGTCTGTTCGCGGACGTCGACTTTCGGCCCGACGAGCTGAAGCTCTATCCCTGCAGTTTGGTGGAGACTGCCGAGCTCATGAGCCATTACGAGGCGGGCCGCTACAGGCCCTACACCGAAGGAGAGCTTCTCGAGCTGCTAGTGGCTTGTATGGCGAAGACACCTCGATACTGTCGATTGACGCGTGTCATCCGTGACATTCCTGGCGAAGAGATCTTCGTGGGAAGCCGCGTGACCAATTTTCGCGATCTGGCAGAGAGGGAAATGGCCCGACGGGGAATCCGCTCTCAGGACATCCGGGCACGGGAGATCCGGGACCACGACGTCTCGGCCTATTCACTCCGGCTCGAGGAAGTCCCTTATCGAACCTCTGCGGGGGAAGAAAGGTTTCTCCAGTTCGTAACCGGGGAGGATCGCATCGCCGGCTTCCTTCGATTGTGCCTCCCCGAGCACGAAGCTTTCATCGCCGAGCTCGGCGGCTCCGCGATCGTCCGTGAAGTTCACGTTTACGGAGGAGCCGTTGGCATTGGGGAGCGGGAGGCGGGCCGCGCTCAGCACGGGGGTCTGGGCCGTCGCCTGCTGGAAAGGGCGAGCGCTGTCGCGCGGGCTCGCGGATATCCTCGACTGTCCGTCATTTCGTCCGTCGGAACCCGGGAGTACTACCGCCGCTGCGGTTTCTTCGACGGAGACCTCTACCAGCATCGGATGCTGTGAGCTTGCTTGGCGAGATCGAGAAGCGGGCCCGGGACGCATTGCTCTCGGGGGCGCTCGAGCCGATCCCCTCGCGGTTGGAAATCGTCGAGGACGCCGGAGTTTCCTTCACGGTCCGTGTCGTCGAGAACTTGGCGCGCAAGCCGAGCGAGAGCAAGGAGAACCCGTTTCTTCCTTACGAGGAGGCTCTGTTCGTCGCCGACGTCTCCGATACCCACGTCGCCTTGCTCAACAAGTTCAACGTGATGCCGATTCACCTCCTCGTCGTCACGCGAGAGTACGAGGAGCAGGAGTCTCTGCTGAGTCGAGCCGATTTCGAGGCCGCCTGGCGCCTGATGCAAGAGCTCGAGGGACTCGTCTTCTACAACGCGGGGTCGCTGGCCGGAGCCAGCCAGCGGCACAAGCATCTCCAGTACGTTCCTTTTCCGGTGGGCGAGGGTCCCGAGGAAACTCCGCTCGATCTGTGGTCCTCGCAGCTTCCCTTCGTTCGCGCGATCGCCAAGCTGGAGCCCAGTGAGGGTGACACCCTTACCGAGGGCGCAGAAAGGGCACGAGAGCAGTATCTTCGCCTGCTCCGAAGTTTTGCACCAGGGAATTCTCCTCGACCCTACAACTTGCTGATGACAACCGGATGGTTGTGCGTTGTGCCCCGGGCGCGGGAATCGTGGCGTTCGATCTCCGTCAATGCCTTGGGATTCGCCGGCGCCTTTCTCGCCCGAAGCGATGACGAGCTCGCGGTGATTCGTCGGGAGGGTCCATTCTCTATTCTCGAGCACGTTGGGATTGGATCGGTGAACGAGATCGTTTGACCGGTTCTTTCCTGGCGTCTAGCATCGGTGTGCGCATGCGATGGGTTCTCTCGACGATGATGGGTCTTCTCATGAGCTGCCAACCGTCGACGCCAAACGACATGGAAGCGGTGATGCATTGGATCCGCAGGGAGTTTCCCGATGTGCGCCAGATTTCTGTGGAGGAGCTCGCGAAGCAGCTCGACGCAGGGGACGTGAACGTCGTCCTGCTCGACGCACGCGACCAAGCCGAGTACGCGGTCAGCCACCTTCCTGGGGCGATTCGGATCGACCCGGAGACGGAGAATTCGGCGATGCTCGATGCGCTCGATCGAGACGCCGCCATCGTGGCCTACTGTTCGGTCGGCTACAGGTCGTCTCAGCTCGTCGAACGACTCGTAGCCAAGGGTTTCACGAACGTGGCCAATTTGGAGGGTTCCATTTTCGAGTGGGCCAATCGGGGCCTCCCGCTTGAGCGCGAGGGAGTGCGAGTGCGCGAAGTTCACCCGTTCGATGAGGAGTGGGGTCGGCTTCTCCGAGAAGACCTCCGGGCGTACGAGCCCGGGGCCGAGCGTCGGTGAGACGCGTGCTACTATGGGCCCGGAGCTCAACGTGCGCGCAGCAGTCTGGCTCGTGGGCGCTCTCGGCTCGGCACTTGCCGGAGCCGCGAGCGGCGTGGAGCAAGGTCCCGCCGATCGAATCCAGTTCGCCGTGTCGGTCGAGACGGTCACGCTCGACGTCGTGGTCATCGACAAGAGGGGGCGCTTCGTCCCGAATCTGAAGGCCGAGAGCTTCGAAGTCTTCGAGGACGGCGAACGTCAGGAGCTGTCGTTTTTCACTTCGCAGTTCACGCCCGTCAGGACGATGCTGCTCCTCGACTCGTCCTCGAGCATCCGCTCGAACTTGAGCGCCATTCAGACCGCCGGCTACCTCTTCGTGCGTAACCTCAGCGAGGGGGACACCGCGCGGATCGGCTTGTTCAACAGCGACGTTCGTTTCGGCGCGAGTTTCACCGACGACGTGAACGAGCACTTCACGGTGCTCCGTTCCATGAAGCCCGCGGGCAAGACGGCGCTCTACGATGCCTTGCTCTCGGCGTTTGGCGAGCTCGATCGGCTCGAGGGCCGCCGGTCCCTCCTCTTGTTCACCGACGGCGACGACGCGGGCCCGGCGGAACAGGGTAGCACGGCGCCGATGGAAGAGGCTCTCGAGAAGGCGAAGCTATCCGAAGTCACGATTTACACCGTTGGATTCACCGGATGGGGGCCAGACGGGAGTTACAGCGTGAACCGTCCGTTCTTGACCTCGCTTGCCGAATCGACCGGTGGGCGCGCCTTTTTTCCCGAGGACGTCGAGCAGGTCAAGGCTGCTTTCGCGGAAGTTCAGGAAGACCTTCATCGGCACTACCGGCTCGCTTACATGCCTACGCGCGGGCTCGGCAAAGACGACGCGGCCTGGCGCCAGCTTCGCGTGAACGTGAAGGATCGACAGGAGTTGAGGGTACGGACGCGTCAGGGATATTACCCGCGAAGGAAAGAGCCCAAGTAGCTTCGCAGGCTGAGCACGCTATGTGTTCAGCAGCGCCGAGAGATCGAACGACTCCCCGATCTTGGGAACAAAGGTTCGCCGCGCGAGCTTCTTCTGGTGGAGGAGCTTTTTGAAGGAGAGCGCCGAGTCGGGCTCGCCGTGGGTGATGAAGGCGACCCGCGGCACGCGGCCCGCCGTCTCGATCCATCGAACGAGCTCTCTCCGGTCCGCATGGGCGGACAGGCCACTTACCTGAACGAACGAAGCTCGAACCGGCACGTCCTCGCCGTGTATCCGCACGGTAGCGGCACCTTCCGCCATGTGGCGGCCGCGCGTGCCCGCCGCCTGAAAGCCCACCAGCACGACGAGGTTGTTTCGGCTCGGTAGCAGGCGTTTCAAATGGTGGAGGACCCTCCCGCCGGTGAGCATGCCGCTCGACGAGATGATGATCCTCGGACCGCTCAACGCGTTCAGCCGTTTGGATTCCTCGACCGACCGGTGAAATTCGACGTTGGTCGGGAACAAACGGCTGCGGCCATCCTCGGTCAAGTCTCCGTCGAGACTGAGGTCGCGAAGGTGGTGGCTGTAGATTCGGGTGGCGTCGACCGCCATGGGGCTGTCGATATGGATCGGGACTTCAGGAAGACGGCCGGCGCGCATGAGCTCGCGAAGGATCAGCGTCACGAGCTGTGAGCGCCCTACAGCAAACGAGGGGATCAACACCGTTCCCTTGCGGTCGATGCAAGCCAGCAGGGAATCTCGGATTTGCTCTTCCATGGGCGCGGACGGATGCTCTCGGTCCCCGTAGGTCGATTCGACCACGAGCGCATCCGTCTCTGGCAGCGGATCGGGATTCGAGTGCAAAGGCGCATCGTAGCGCCCCACGTCTCCGCTGAAGACGATCGTGGACTCCCGCGTCCCCTCGGATACTCGAGTTTCGACCATGGCCGCACCGAGGATGTGTCCCGCGTTCAAGAAGCGCGCCCGGATCCCACTGGCCGGCTCGATCCAGGCGGCGTAGTCGATCGGCGTGAGGAGCGCGATCGCTGCCGCCGCGTCTTCCGTCGTGTAGAGTGGCAGTGCCGGGCGATGTTTGCTGAACCCCTTCTCGTTCGCGAATGCCGCGTCCTCTTCCTGGATCTTCGCCGCATCCATCAGCAGCAGCTCGGCGAGCTCGAAAGTGGCTCGCGTGCAGTAAACGGGACAAGTCAGTCCCTGCTGCACGAGCCGGGGAAGATAGCCGGAATGGTCGATGTGGGCGTGGGTCAAGAGGACACAGGCGAGCGTTCTCGCGTCGAAACCCGGCTCGTTCCAGTTTCTTTGGCGGAGCCGTTTGAGCCCCTGGAACATTCCCGCATCGACCAACACTCGGGCCCCTCGCTCCTGCAGCAAGTAACGTGAGCCCGTGACCGTCCCGGCGCCGCCATGGAAGGCGAGCTTCATGGTCATTTCAAATACCCATAGAGCTCACGGTAATCCGCGTCCATTTCCAACATTTTCTCCGCGAGCCCGTTCAGAGCGGCGAGACGGGCGGGAAGCTCGATCTTCTCACCGATTGCTCTCGTGACGGTTCCGGCGAACTTCGCCGGGTGAGCGGTTGCCAGGAGTACGAACGGTTCGCCCGTTCGCTCTCTCGCGCGCCGGGCGGCAATGTATCCAACGGCAGAGTGAGGATCGAGGACATAGCCCGTTCGCCGGTGTACCCACCTCATCGCCTGAAGGGTTTCGTCATCAGTGTGGGCGCTTCCTTCCACGTCCCGACCTAAAGCGTCGCGGGAACCGCCATAGAGCCACAGGATGCGGGCGAAATTGCTGGGGTCGCCGACGTCCATGGCACTCGAGAGGGTTGCGACCGAGCGGCGAGGTTGGAAACGGCCAGTCCTCAGGTACTCGGGTACGACGTCGTTCATATTCGTGGCGGCGATGAAGCGGGTCGCGGGAAGGCCCATTCTCTTCGCGAGGAGCCCGGCGGTGAGGTTTCCGAAGTTCCCGCTGGGTGTGGAGACGCCGAAGCGCTCGTCCAGGCGCCATTGCGGGATGATGTGAAAATAATAGAAGGTTTGTGGAAGAAGTCGGCCCAAGTTGATGGAGTTCGCGGAAACGAGATGGGTGAGCCTCTCGTCGGCAAAGGCTTGCTTCGCGAGTCGCTGGCAGTCGTCGAATGTGCCGTCCACCGCCACGGCGACGACGTTCTCCCCCAGCGTAGTGAATAGTCTTCTCTGAACGTCGCTGAGTCTGCCCTTCGGGAAGAGCACGAAGACGCGAAATCCCGGGAGGCCGTGAAAGGCATGGCCGACGGCGCTCCCGGTATCGCCCGACGTGGCTACCAGCACCGTCGCGGGCGCATTCCGATCACGGGTGAAATGCTGCATCAAGCGAGCGAGGAACCGGGCACCGATGTCCTTGAAGGCTAGCGTAGGACCATGGAAGAGCTCGAGGACGTAGATCCCATCCTCGACACGCACCAGCGGCACTTCGAAAGGGAAGCTGTCGCGGGTGATTTGCTCGAGGACGTCGCTGGGCAGGTCCTGTCCGAAGACGTGGCGTGCGACCCGCGACGCGGTATCCGCGAAGGTGGGTCCTCGGAGCTCGGCGATGTCGAGCGTCGAGACTCTCTCGGGGACGTAGAGGCCACCGTCTGGAGCGGGCCCGGAGAAGAGCGCCCGTTCCAGATCGACCGGGGCCGCTTTGCCGATAGTGCTCAGGTAGCGAGTCGTCACGACAGCAATCGCGCACCTCGAGCGCTCACAGGCGAGACGAACAGGTCGGGCTCGGGCGCACCCCTCGAATCGAACGCGGCCAGCATCTTCATCGAGACCTCGTGGGCGGTAGTCAGCCCGGCGCAGAGTGCGAACATCGAGGGCCCAGAGCCGGCCAGGCTGCAGCCCAGTGCACCCGCTCCAAGGGCGGCATTCTTGACTTGATGAAACCGGGGTACGTGGGGTGAGCGAACCGGCTCCGCCACCACATCGACCAGTGCTCGAGACACGAGCGGCAGATTCCCGGAGTAGAGTCCAGCTACCAGGGCGCCGACGTTAGCCCACTGAAGCACCGCGTTAGTCAGCGGAATCTCGTCTCCGAGGAGCCTCCGGGAATCCCGGGTGCTCATCTCGAGATGGGGGTGAAGCACGGCAACGGCCAAGCCGTTCGGCACGGGGAGCTCCACGACATCAACGGGATCGACCGATCTGACGAGGACGAGCCCCCCATAGAGACATGCGGCGGCGTTGTCCGCATGTCCGCTACCGGAGACGACACGTTCGCTTTCGACGACCGCGGGTAGCAACTCGTCCTTCGACAAGTCGAGCCCGATGAGGTCGCAAACCGCGATGACCGCCGCGACCGCGCTCGCGGCACTGCTTCCCAAACCGCCGGCTAGTGGTAGACCTTTGCTTACCGTCAAACGTACCCCGGTCGTTTGTAATAGGCCTTGACTCTCGAGCAGTGTCCTCGCCGCTATCGTGGCAGTATTGAGGTCGGGGTCGCGGGGAAGCCGGCCCGAATCTCCCTCCACCCTTGAGAGCGACACTCCCGGTTCAACCTGCCTCTCCGCCGTGACCGTGTCTCCGGGTGTCTCGAGGGCGAGTCCGAGGACGTCGAACCCGCATGCCACGTTCGCGATCGTGGCGGGCGCGAAAGCGCTCGATCGGCCGGCCTCTGTCATCCGGCAATCTTCGTTGACGCGGCGTTGGCTCTCGACGACATTTACGGAGTATAACGCCGCGAGGGTCTTGCGGCCTCAACTCGCCCTGGTCGGCGCGCATCCAGGCCAAACTGGCGTAAACTGAACTCGGCGAACTGCCCACCAATAAATGGTGGAAACGATACCGAAACGTCAGCTCTATCCCTTGCTGGGGTTTTTCCTCGCCCTGGGAGCTCCCGGTGGACTTCTGGTATTGCGAGGGCTCGTTCTCGGCCGACTCTTGAGTGCGGATTGGGTGGTGAGCGAGCTCGCCGACCGTCCCATAACCTATGGCTACATGGCCGTCTCGACCGCCTTGATGTTCGTGGGGTTGGGCTTCATCCTCGGTGCGAACGAAGACCTCCTCAAGAAGATGTCGATGACCGATGCACTCACCGGGCTCGCAAACCGGAGGCAATTCGACAAGAGGCTCCGGGAAGAAGTCGCCCGGGTCGACCGCTATGGTCAAAGACTCACGCTGATGCTGCTCGACCTGGATGAGCTCAAGAACTTGAACGATCAGAAAGGGCACGAAGCCGGTGACAATGCGATTCGAGCGGTGGCGCGAACGATGCAGCACAATTGCCGCGCTACCGACCTCGCAGCGCGAATCGGAGGGGACGAATTCGGGTTGATTGCTCCTGGCATCACGATGACTGACGCCCTGACGGTCGCGGAGCGCATTCAAAGGAGTCTTCGTACCGAAGCGAGCTGGGTAGCTTCCGAGCTGCCGCCGCTCACGCTCTCGATCGGAATCGCCGACACAAGCTGCACCCTGCAGCTCGACCCCGACCGGCTTTATGCGGCGGCCGATGGCGCGCTTTATCGGGCAAAGGAGCAAGGTCGCGATCGCGTGCTGATGGCCCCCGTGCGGGACGAGCGCGTCGCGGAAACACCATGAGCGCGAACGGGCTATGGGCCATCACGCGAGCCAAAAGCTGTGTTGACATTCCTCGATTTTGCCCGTAGCATGGATTCAATCTCTTTCAACTGAGCCAAAACAGGGGTTCTGCCGGTTGTCCTGTCGGCAAGAGTCCCAAAACGACTTCCGTCGTCGGTTTTCGTGCGAAAGACTAACCAGAGGTGAAACCGAAATGTCTAAAGAGGAAGAAATAGCCAGACTCTGGACCCGCGAGGCCGTTCTCGACGTCGAGAACAAGATCCTCCAGAACGTGATGTCTGCGCGTACGTCGGAGGCTGCCCAGTCCGCGGTGGCTTTCGCGAGATTCCTGCGAATGTCGGGTCTCGACTCGGAGAATTATCCGCTTTTTCTGAAGATGCTCGAGATCGAGAACCACTGGGTACTCGATGCCCTCATCGGAGATCGAGATCCCTTTCTGCTGCTCTCGACCATCCCTCCGAACGAGTACTTGACCTCGAAGAGTTTTCAGCTGCTTACGCGGTGGCGGGCGGGCGGAATCTATCCGAAGACCCTGGCAATCGTCCTCGGGGTGTTGCAGAACTGCTACAGCTCGCCTCGCGACGGCTACAAGATCTACCGGCTGAGCGTCGCCGATGTGGACAACCTCGGCAAGCACCTCGAGAAGGAAAAAGGCCAGAACGATCCTCGCAACCGCTGCATTCTCGACATCCTCGACCGCATCGGGTCGCTCGAAGGCCTTCGCTGGGACGAATCGATGGAGCAGGTGGCCCGCCAGGCGCTAAAGATTCGCAGCAACTTCTTCGACAACACGAAGGCACTCGAGGACTGCATTCCTCAGGTTCTGTTGGTCAGAGGTGATTACCGGCAAGAAGAGATCGCTCCGCGACAGCTCTTCGCTGATTGAAAGAGTGAGGTAAGAAAATGGCAACGCAAACTGCCCCCCTCCGCGCCGACGTCATTGGCGTTGGCGTCCCTAAGAGCTCCCAGATCTCCGAGATCGAGAATCGGCTCTTGCAAGGCGTCTTCGGCTGCCGGTCGACCGAAGCCGTCGAGGCCGCGATCACCTACGCTCAGTATCTCAGCAGCGTTGGCATCACGCCGGAGAACTACCCCGTCTTTCTACGCATGCTCGAGATCGAGAACCATTGGGTGATCGATTCGCTCATCGGCGAACGAGATCCGTTCCTCTTGCTCTCGGGCGTGCAGCCCAACAAGTACATCGTCGGCCGGATTCTCGCGATGATGACTCGCTGGCACAAAGGGGGAATCTATCCGAAGAACCTATCGGTGATCCTCGGCGTCCTGCAATCGGTCTACAGCTCGCCTCGCGACGGCTACCGCATCTATCCCCTGTCGATCGCGGATGCCAATGCCATCGGCAAGCACCTGGACAAAGAGAAAGGCCAGGACGATCCTCTGAATCGCGCCATTCTCGAGGTTCTCGAGAAGATCGCCGACCTCGAGGACGTAGGAAACGCGGAGATGGAAGAGGTTGCGATCCACGCTGCCTCCATTCGCAACGCTTTCTTCGACGATCGCAAGCGTATGGAAGACGTGATCCCTCCGGTGCTTCTGGTGACGGTGAAAGACCGCAAGGAGAGTCCGCCCCGGCGGCTCGCGCACGTCGCGCACGACGGACCGGTCAAGGGCGTCAAAGCGGTGGAATCCCACTCCAAGAAGAACAACGACGAGTCCGAATCTGGCAAACACAACTAGGAGTTCGGCGACGTCGCCGCAAGCGGGATCTGCCCGGCGGGACGAAGAGCGTCACAACGCTCCTCCATCCCGCCGGGTGGATCTCCAGGTGTCCGAAGTCGAGCTCCTTCTCAAGGCCTGTCTCCGATATCGAGCCCGCCTGCCCTCCTATCTCCGCGCGAGCCAGCCCGAGCTCGCTCTCATCGATGAAATCGTGGCGAAACTGCAAAAGTTGATCTAAGCCTCGTCGCCCTCGCTGGTCGGAGGTGGGGTACCGGGAAGGGCTCGCCGGAACCGAGAGCACGGAAGCTTGCCCGTTCTGCCGCGACGAGGCTCGACCTCCTTTCTAGAGTGGTTTTCATCACCCTGCTAGTTGCGCTCGAACCCCCGATCGCGAAGAGGTAAAGTAGACGGGGATGTCGGATTTTCACTATCAGCCACTGTTCGAGCTCGGCGAGGACCACGCGCCGTATCGAAAGCTGAGCTCGGACCACGTTGGCGTGGTCAGTCTCGGCGAACGGCGGATCCTGACCGTCACTTCCGAGGGCCTCAGCGTTCTCGCGGCCGAGGCGATTCGTGACATTTCACACTTGTTTCGCGCCTCGCACCTCGAGCAGGTGCGAGCGATCTACGACGATCTGGACTCGAGTGACAACGATCGCTTCGTCGCCCTCCAGATGCTGAAGAACGCGAATGTCGCTGCGGGTATGATCCTTCCGTCCTGCCAGGACACCGGCACCGCCATCGTGATCGGGCACAAGGGTCAGCACGTACTGACCGAGGGGAAAGACGCGGAAGCGCTTTCGCGCGGTATTTATGAAACCTACACGAAGACCAACCTCCGTTACTCGCAAATGGCTCCTTTGTCCATGTTCGAGGAGAGGAACACCCGTACGAATCTTCCCGCACAGATCGAGATCAACTCCGACGATGGTGATGAGTACCATTTCCTGTTCATCACCAAGGGCGGAGGCTCGGCCAACAAGAGCTTCCTCTATCAGGAGACACGGGCGATCTTGGGTCCGGACACGCTCGTCGATTTCATCGAGCAGAAGATGAAATCTCTTGGGACCGCTGCCTGCCCGCCTTATCACCTCGCGGTCGTGATTGGGGGGACGTCCGCCGAGCTGAACCTCAAGGCCGTCAAGCTCGCGAGCTGCCGTTACCTCGACTCGCTTCCCACGAGCGGCAACGAGTATGGGCGAGCATTCCGCGACCTCGGGCTCGAGGAGGAGATTCTGGCCCGCTCCCGCCGGCTCGGAATAGGAGCTCAGTTCGGCGGGAAATACTTCTGCCACGATGTGCGGGTCATCCGCCTTCCGCGCCACGGCGCCTCGCTTCCCGTTGGGATCGGCGTGTCGTGCTCGGCGGACCGACAGGCGCTCGCCAAGATCACGAGCGAGGGCATCTTTCTCGAGAAACTCGAGAGGAATCCGGCTCGGTTCATGCCCGACGTGGTGGCAGAAGAGCTATCCACCGAGGTCGTCGCCCTAGACCTGAACCGTGGTATGTCGAATATCCGGGCGATGCTATCGCGCTATCCCGTCAAGACGAGACTCTCGCTCACCGGCCCGATCATCGTGGCACGAGATATCGCTCACGCCCGGCTCAGGGAGCGACTCGACCAAGGGGGTGAGCTCCCCGAGTATTTCAAGGACCACATCATTTACTACGCGGGTCCGGCCAAGACTCCGGCGGGCTACGCGTCGGGATCCTTCGGCCCTACGACCGCCGGACGCATGGACTCGTACGTGGACTTGTTCATGGAGTACGGCGGCAGCTACGTGACGCTCGCAAAAGGCAACCGTTCCCGGAGCGTGACGGACTCCTGCAGGAAGCACGGCGGCTTCTATCTCGGCTCCATTGGTGGACCCGCAGCGATTCTGGCGGTCGAGTCGATCAGGAAAGTCGAGGTCGTCGAGCTCGAGGAGTTGGGAATGGAAGCTATCTGGCGCATACAGGTCGAGAACTTTCCCGCCTTCATCGTGGTCGATGACAAGGGGAACGATTTCTTCGCCCAGCTCTGAGCGCCCGAATGCGCCTGAACGAGCTCATCGCCGTCTACCGACGCTAGCCTCCGCCCGCTCAGTTCGTCGGTCCCGAGGCCTTCACGCTCCGGTAGAAGTCGTCGATGACCGCCCGGAGAGAATCGATCGTCCCATCCGATTCTTTGCGCTCCCGATCGATTCCCTCGACCGAGCGAGAGAAGTCGTCGATGACCGCCTTCAGGGAGTCGATGGTGCCGGTCGTGTCGGCCAGCTTCTTGCGGTGGACCTCTAGCTCGTGCTCTCGCTCGGCGAGGCTCATCCTCGCTTCGGTGAGCTGTTCGCCGGCGGTGGTGAGCTTGTTCCTCAGGTTGGTGACGTCGTGATTGGACGCTTTGTAGGATTCCTCGAGGGCTTTCGATCGTTCCACCTGGCGGCGAAGGGTCGCGAGCTCGATAGCGAAGTCGTTGGTCAGGGCTTTCACGGATTCCTCGTTCTGGATACGCTCACGGTCGAGTCTCGCCTTCCACTCGGCCTCTGACTTCGATGACGCATGCTCCTTGCGGGTGACGAGGCTGGTTTCCAGCTCTTCCAGCCTGTGCATCCAGTCGCGTTCGATCTGTTTGGCGTTCTCGTCGTGGTTGAGCTGAAGCTCGGCAATGCGTCGCTCGTAGCGGTCGCGCGTCGCCTGATGGAGTTTCTTCTCGTGGGCGACTGCACCGATGGCTCGGGCCAACTCCTTCTGGGATTGTTGCTTCAATTTCTCGATCGAGACCCCGAGAAAGTTCTTCTCTTCCTCCATCCGGGTAAGCTTCCGTTCAGACTCTTCCTGGAGCGCCCGAAGAGCCGTCTGCCGTTGGTCGTCGCTCTCGGATAGAGCCGACCGATGTTTGGTCTGGACCTGGTCTATCTCGGCCCGGAGGCGGCTGGCTTCTTGCATCGCATCTTCGCGACGTTGCTCGGCATCACGGAGAGCTTCGCGCGCGCCGCGGTCTCGTTTGCTCGAGGCCTGTCGATGGGCGTTCTCGAGGGCCGCAATCTGCTTTTCGTGCTGTTGACGAAGGGCCGTTAGAGCTTCGTTGGCTTCACGATGGGCCTCGGCAATCCGCTGGGTAGACTCCTCTCTGGCCTTGTCGAGCGCCTGAATCAGAACATCCTGGCTTTCACGATCGCGGCGGCGCAGCGCTTCGATATGAGCCGCTCGAAGAGAGGAGGTCTCGCTCTCGTGCTCCTTGCGGAGCGCGGCGATCTCGTCGGCGTGCTGCCTGGCGGCGGCATCCAGGTCTTTCTGGAGATCGGCTCGGGTCTTGTCGACTGCCTCACGCGTGAGTTGTTCCTGGTCGTTCACCATGAGACGGGCTTCGTTCTCGTGAGCCGCCTGGAGAAGTGACATCTGCTCCTGGTGACGCGCGACGAGGGTCTCGACCCGTTCATCCAGCTCGTGCTTCAGTCTCGCGGCGCGCTCCTCGAACCTCAGCCGCTCCGCCTCGAGGAGACGGGCACGGTCTTCTCGGAACTTCTTCGAAAGACCGGCGAGAGCGGAGAACTGGTCCTGCTCGGCCTGCTCCCGGTGTTTGCTGTGGTCGACTTGCAGAGCGGCGGCCTCGCGTTCATAGCGTTCCCGAGTCTCGTCGTGGCGAGCTCGCTCTTCTGTGAGTCGGCCCTCGAGCTCCTGTAGCTTGGCATTGAGCTCGGCCGTCGACTTCTCGCTCGCTTGTCGGGCAGAGTGTAGCTGCTGTTCCAACTGCTGTTTCGCGCTGGCGTGGGCTCGGGAAAGTCCGTCGAGCTCGCTCTGGTGACGGGTCTGCGCTTGGGTAAGATCGGCGAGTCTCTTCTCGTCGGCGCGTTTCAGTTCCTGGAGTCTCTGTTCGTTGGCGCGGTCGAGCAAGGTCGCACATTGTGCCGTCGCTTGCTCGAGTGCCTCTCTCGCGTCGGCGGCGCTCTTTTCCGAGGCGGCACGATACCTTGCGTTGAGAGACTCGACCTCTTTCTTGCGCTCGTCCCGGGCCGTCTCGATCGCGCGCTGGACGGCAGCCTGGGCCTCCCTGAGTCTCGCGGCATACTTCGATTCGAGCTCGTCCACCTGTCGAAGCTTGCTCGCGAGATGCTGCGCGTTGAGCTCGGTCTCGCGCGCCCTATACTGCGAATCCGCAGCCTTCAACGCTTCGTCATGGGTCTCTCTGAGACGGGTGAGCTCAGTCTCGGTTTCTGCCCTCGCAGCAGCCGAAGCCGCTCGCTCGGCAGCAAGCTGCTCCTTGAGACCGAACAAGGCCTGTTCGTCCCGCTGCTTTTGTTCCCGATGGGTGGCCTCGAGTCTCTTCAATCGGGTGCGGATCGCGTCCAGGCTTTCCTCGAGCTCCGCCCTTTGACGGCTAGCGGCCTCTCCCGAGCGTTGGCTGTCGAGAAGGCGGCGTGCGAGGTCCGTGAGCTTGCTCTTCACGACCGTCATCTGCGCCTCGCGCCGCAAGAGGGTCCCTTCCAAGCTTCGGATTTTCCGATCTTTTTGTGACGCGCTCTCGCGGAGCCGGGAGAAGTCGCTCGAGAATGGAGAACTGCGTGCATCGCGCCGCGCCTGGTCCAGCTCGAGACGAAGCTGACGGTTCGTGTCTTCGAGCTCCGCCACCCGTTGCGCGGATGGACGGGCTCCCGATGTTTCTGGTCCCGTCGAGACCGCATCGAGCGAGCCGTACTCGTCGATCTCTTCGAGTATGGAAGCGGTCTCGGCATCGAGCAGCTCGGCTAGCCACGGCTCGGTCGCGGTACCCTGGGGGAACGGAGTCTGGGGAACGGGAGCCAGCGTTTCGAGGCGCTCGTTGACAGCGAGGCCGATCTTGTTTGCGAGGGCGGTCGAAATCTCGTTGTCGTCGACGGCTCGCTTGTCCCAGTAGGCATCGGCATGGACCTTGAGCTTCTCGTGGAGTTTGAGCTCGGCTCGAGGTACGGTCGTGGTGGTCAAGAACACCGGGACCATGCGCCGCAGTTTCTTGACTTTGCTGAACCAGGCAAAGCCTTCCTTGCCGGGGAGGTCCACTGCGATGAAGACGGCTTCGGGCGAGAGTCGAGCCAATTGGTCGAGGACCTCGCCCTCGGTTCGCACGGGGACGAGCTGGTAGCCTCCGGGCTCGACGATGGCTCTCAGCCGTCTACCGAAAGCCTCGTCATCGTCGATGATTAGGATGTAACGTTCGGACATACCTCGCTCGGGGGCAGTCGAGCTGCTTGCGGACGTTCTTGTGTTTGGGCTCGAAAATAGGATAACAAACTCCTGGGCCAAAGGGATGAGCCACAGCGGTGGCGTTCTTGGCTCGAACGAAGCTCGGCGGTCTGCAGCAACCGGTACAATGTGTCCTCGAATTCGGAAGATGGAACAGCTTGGCAGGGTCGGGGCGTCACCTTTCGATTACAGCGAGCGGCGGCGGACCAGCAACTCGACCCCAACCTGCCTGTTGTTCCAGCGACGGCACGGGAGAACAACCATGGTGACGTACCTTGAGGGGCGGGTGGAGATTGTAAGCGGCGACATCACGGCACTCGGGGTCGGCGCGATCGTGAACGCGGCCAACCAGACGCTCCTCGGCGGGGGAGGCGTCGACGGCGCCATCCATCGCGCGGCGGGGCCGCAGCTCCGCGAAGAGTGTCGAGCGCTCGGTGGCGCCAAGACAGGAGAGGCAAAGATTACCGGGGGTTACGGCCTTCGGGCGAAGTACGTCATTCACGCCGTCGGTCCGGTTTGGCGTGGCGGAAACAATCGTGAGCCAGAGCTTCTCGCGAGCTGCTACGAGCAGAGCCTCAGACTCGCTCGCGACAAGAGTATCGATTCGATCGCATTTCCCTCGATTTCCACGGGAGCCTACGGTTTTCCCATCGAGAGGGCGGCACCCATCGCGCAGTCAGCGGTGAGAAACTGGCTCGAGACCAACGCTCTTCCCCGAAAGGTCGTGTTCTGCTGTTTTTCCGACAGCGACCGCATTCTCTACGAGCAGATCGCGCGAAATGAGCTGGGCTGAAGTCAGCCCCGAGCGAAGTCTCTCTTGTCGTGAAAAAAAAGTCCTTCGGCAAGGATTGAGCGAGCCGCAAGCGGAGCGCTTTCCCACCGTTCGCACCGCCGCGCCGGGATCTTCCACATCGGATTTCGTTCGGAGGCCGCATTCTGATAGAGTTGCCCGCCGGGGACGGACAAGATGGGGGGGACGGGAGGACGATGGTGTGCGCCGCTCGACCCGGTCGAGCGGGCGATGGAACCGGCCCTTCGTCCCGGACGGTTCGTTCGTCAAGGTGAAAGCTTCGCCTTCGTGAAGGGCCTCGAACGGCTAGCGGGCCAGATCGATCCTCTCGTTTCTAGTGAGCCGGAGCGCGCCGCAAATCTCTACGAAGCGTTGTTGGTGGGTTGCTACGCGAAAGCCGAAGAGGTCGATGATTCGGGCGGCAGCTTCGGTGATTTCATGCAGCGCCTCTGCTGCCGGTGGGTGCTCGCGCGTCAGTCTGGTAGTCGTCCGCCGGAGGAGACTGCCAGGATCCTCGTTCGGTGGATCGACACCGATGAGTTTGGCTACACCTCGGATCTCGACGATGACATCGTCGGAGTGCTCGACGAAAAAGGTCTCGCCGCTTTCGTCCGGCTGAGCCGAGCGAGGTTCGAAGAGGCCTCGAAGGAGGCCGGGCGCAGGATGGGGAAGATCGGCAGGGAGGCATCCTATCGCAAATGGGCCGGAGTGCTTCGCGCCTGTTACCAGGCCCAGAACGATGCGTTCTCGTACATCAGGCTCTGCAAGGAGACCGGTGCGCGGGGCAAGGACTGCCTGGCGATCTCGAACATGTTCGAGGTTCACGGTGATACCAGGCAGGCGCTTCTCTGGGTCCAGCGAGGACTTCAGATCGAGCTCACGTCGTCTCGACACGACGTCTCGGTCTACGATCTCAAGGACCGAGAAAGGGCACTTCTCATGGTGCTCGGGCATCCCGAAGAGGCGCTGGCGCGAGCCTGGCGGGATTTCGAGGTCAGGCCGCACTCGTTCACCTACGGCGAGCTCATGCGCTACGTCCCCGACGCCGAAAGGCGTGAATGGCATGAACGCGCCATGGGCAGAGCGCGACGGGGTGACCTCACTTCGTCGGTCGAGCTCTATCTCGAGACGCGGGAAACGGAACGGTTGATCGAGCACGTCACCGGAGTGACCGAGGATGCTCTCCGCGAGGTGCGTCCGAAGGTTCTTCGCAAAGCCGCCGAGCGGTTGCAGCGCGACCATGCCGGGGTCTCCGCCAGACTCTATGCCGCTTTGGCCATGCGGATCGTCGGCGAGAGGAACAGCAAGTACTATCCACTTGCGCTGTCTCACCTCAAAAAGGCGAAGCTCTGCTACGAGAAAGCCGGCCTCACTCCCGGCTGGGTTGCTCTCGTCGAGGAGGTGAGGAGCCGGCATTACCGCAAGTCTTCCTTCATGCCCGACTTCGAGAGGATTCTGAAGAATGAGCCGTCCTCCGGTGACACGGCGATTCGCCTGCGTGTCAAGCGGCGGGGGATGAGCCGCTCCGCTGAGTAAGTTTCGGCGGCGGAGCGGCGGTCGGTCGGTGGTCGTGCTCGCTTCGTGGTAGCGCCTCTGCGACCATAGGGGCGTGCAGGAGCGTGGCTTCAGCCTCCTGGAAGCGCTGATCGCCCTTACCATCACGCTGGTGGTGATGGGCTTGCTCGCTCAGACGATGCGCCAGATGCGGATCGTCTACCGAACTGAGAGCGATCGCGCGGCGAAATCGAGCGCGGCGGCGTTAGCGTTCGATGACATCACCTACGAGCTGTCGAACGCAGGACAGGGGCTCGGAGAGGACGTTCTCGCCGTCGTGCCCGCATCGAGTGAGACGCTCACGGTGAGGTCGAACCCCGATCTCGCGGCCATCGCCCTTCGCACGGAGTTGCGCTCGCCCACGGACCGAGTCGTCGCCTGGGAGGTCGAGGAATTCCCCCTCGGCAAGCGGGTGTTGGTCGCGAGCTCACGTGGACAGGCCGAGCGCGCCGTCGTAGTGGCCAGCGCAGAGAGCTCGCTAGGTTTTCGCTCGATCGAAACGGTGGATGGATCGTTCCGAGCGGCGTTTCGTCCGGAAGACGGCGCGCGAGCGATGGGCCTCAGGGAGGTGCATTACTTCATCGAGGACGGCAATCTCATCAAGGAGGTTGTCGGGGTAGCGAGACGCGTTCTCCTACAAGATGCCAAGTCGCTTGCGGTCGAATACCTCGACTCCGAGGGAGAAAGCCTGGCATTCTCCAGACCGACACAGGCCCAGAAGCTCGCGGCCGTGAAGATCGAACTTCGGGACGGCGTCTCGACCTTGCGGACCGCGGTGGCATTGGCCCCGAGGTCGGGCACCGTGGATTTCGAGAGCGCGCTTTCGGGCTTTCGTCTCTCTCGCGTCTTTTATCCCATCGAAAGGCCTGCGGGGGTCGCGTCACGGACCGGCGCGGACTGGGGCGTTGTCCTATCGTCGGGCACTCGACCGTATCAGGACCCCGCTTATCTTTACACGTTCCCCATCGAGCAAGGGCTTATGGCAGCCCAAACCGAAAACGTGGTCTGGCTCGAGGACGTTCGTAACCCGGTTGCGCTGACCTTCGGTCCGGAATCGGGTCCCCTCGCAGGTTCGCTCTTCGTGGCGGCTTCGGGGCTTCGGGTCGGCCACCTCGCCCGTCTGACACTCGATGGCTCGGAAGAATCGACCTTCGAAGGAACCGAAGCCGTGGCGCAGGCGGGAGGAATTGCCTTCGGACCAGACGGGGGGCTCTACGTTGCCGCTCACGAAAAAGGGGCGATCTTTCGGTTCATGTTCGACGAAACGGGCGAGCCTCGAGCCCCGGAGCGCCTCTTCTCGCTCCCTGGGACGCCGGCGGGCCTCGCGGAAGGCTCGGACGGACACCTGTACGTTCTCGTCAATGGTGAGGACGGCGGCTCGATCTGGAAGGTCGCATTCGACGAAACCCTCTCGCCTGTCGGCCCGGTGGAGGTCGGGAAGCTTCCCGGGAAAGCGCTGTCTCTCTCCTGTGACCCCGTGGGGGGAAATCTGTTCGCTCTCGTTCGAGACTCGACGAATGATTTCATCGTGGTCGAGCTCGAAAGCATCCGCCTGCGAGGCTCCTCGGTCGTGACGAGGCCCAGGGTCATTTTCTCGCTTCGACGGTGGCAAGTGCGACTCGAGGAGGGCCGAGTGGAGCCACGTGAGCTCCCGTTCCCGCTGCAAGAGCTGCCCGAGCGGATGACCTACCTTCGCACGAATCAGGTCGATTTCATCGCGTTCGATTCGCTCGGCTCGCTCTATATGGGCGCCCGGGAGAGAAACCTGGTCCTCAAGTTCCAGCTCGATCGCCCGAGCGGGCGATACGCCGTGGGAGTCGCCGGGGGCGTCGTGGGCGGCTCGATACGGATCCACGCTTGGAAGAAGACGACGCTGGGCCGATGAGGCGGGACAACGGCGTTGCTCTGGTCGTCGTGCTTCTGGCGATCACCGTCGTGCTGCCTCCTACGCTCGTCCTAGCGACTCTGGCCGTGCGGTGGCAGCGGCAAGCGGTCGACTGGCGCGACATGCTGGAGCAGGAGTTCGCCGCACGCGCCGGATTCGAGGAAGCGATCAACCGCCTGGTTGCCGCGGAGATAACTGTCGCGCCGGACGAAGAGAGCCGATTTCGGGTGAGGGCTCTCGATATCGACGTCCGTGTCTCCCGAGATGCCGATGTCGTGTTGACCGTCGATGGGCGTATCCTCGAAGGCGCGGCGGCGGCGCAAGCGGATTTGACCGCCACCGGGGTCGATGCCGAGGGGCGTATCGTGTACCGGTACCGGAAGCTCGAGATCTACCTCGTGGAGGTCTTTGTACAGCGGCGGCCGTCGCTTCGTCCCATCCGGCTCGAAGCTGTGGTTGCGCGTCTTCCGAGTGGGCAAGTGGAAACGCTCGGTCTCAAGCTGAGTCGATGAGCGCACACTAAAGTTGTTCAGTGCCGTGGCGGGACCTGTGATCGACCCCCGTCACGGCTCGGCCTTCGCGGCGCTTATTCGCACTGCGTGCTCACATCTCATATCCCGGTGGGATGCCCTTCGATGCAGCCACGGAACACCTGATACCCACGAAGCATGAATGCGGACGGTCCCCACGAAGCAGCCCGATGCGGACGCTTCGCGCCGATCTCGCGGCAGACGTTTTGGCCACCGCTCGGCAGGCTAGGCTGTACTGTTTCATCAGCCTGCTAGGGAAAGCGGAATCGCAGCGTCGTCAGGAACTCGTCGTGATCGATTCGCTGGCTCGCCTCGATGTCGTGAAAGGCGTATTCCACGGTGAGATCGACGTTCTGAAGTATCGTGACGCGAGCGCCCAGATCGATCTTGGTCCAGTCCCAGGCCACGCTCGGCGCGACGAACAGAGGGGGCGAAGTGAAGTCGTTGTCGATGTGGCTGACTCGAAAAACGGGCTCGATGACGGGAAGAAGGGCCCCGGGATCTCCGGGATCGCCCAGAAGGAGTCGATAGCCGACCTCGAGCTCGAGGCCTAGTCGGGGGAGTGAAGCGGCCTCTTCGTCTACGAGCTGAAAGAATGCTCCGAGGTTCCCGGCCCGCGCGTCCACATTGAATCCCCATTCCTTGCGATCGTCGCCTTCGATGTCGAGGCTCACGCCGGCTCCGTCCAACAAGTCGAGGTCGCCTTCGTAAAACGTGCCATGGAGCTTGGCCGCCGCGGCGAGGTTCGTTCGATAGTAGAAGCCGAGAAGGTCGATGCCGGTGTTCTGATCCTCCGACAGGAAGCGTACTCCGACGCCGGCTCCTCCCTCGGGGTCGTGACCGAAGGAGACTTCCTCTACTTCCGCGTGATAGAAGATGGGAAAGCCCGAATCGAACACGATGTCCGGGTTCGGCGGGGGCACGACGCCGTTGTCACCCGCCAAGGCGTTGGGATCTCTGAAAAATGTGGGGTTTCCGTTGCTGATCTGCGCCCGAAAGTAGACGTGGCTTCCCACGCTGCCGCCGACCTGGAGCTGGAGATCTGGGAACCGGTTGAAGGCGGTTTGCACGAGGCCGTAGCTCTCCAGGCGGCGAAAGCTCTGCCGCTCGAACTTCGGAGCTTTGCCGAACAAGGCATAGATGTGACTTCCGAGAAACGGCTCCATAGACTCGTACTTGTTCCCGAAGCGGAGATAAGCCTCATCGACATCGATGTTGTGGTCGCTGCTCGTGGGGTTGCGGTCGTAGAGATCGACAAAGTCGATCTTGATGCGCCCGAAGAGAGAACTGGGGAAGTCGACCTCGAACAGGAGCGTGGCTTTGCTCACCTCCAGCGAGTTCCCGGGCGACGGGGTACGAAGCTCCACCAGATCGCGCCCCACGGGTACGAACTCGCGGGGGAAGAAGCCCCGGGGAAAGGCATCATCTTCCGACCAGCGGTAGTGCGCCTTCGCTTCGCCGGAGATACGGACGTCGATTCGCGCAGGTTCTTCGAACGGCTCTTCGTCTTGTTGGGCCGCGCCGGCGCCGAGAAGAGCCAGGACAGGCACGAGAGACCACATCCGGCAATCGTAACGGCCTGCCGCGAGATCCGTCAAGGTAAAGGCAGTGTGTTAGTATGAGCTTCTTCTCGAGAAAGTTCCTACAATCGATGAGCTTTCGATCGTTCACGGCATTCTTCGCTCTAGTGTGTGTTCAGCCCGCGGTGGCGCAAACCGTCGCCGGAAGGGTGGAGGTCATCGAGAAGAGTGGAGCGAAGCGCGAAAGCTTAGAGGGCATCCTCGTGTACCTCGACGGCGTGGTAGCGCCGATCCCTGATGGCCTCCGTAGTCGTAGCTTCACCATGACGTCGCGAAACAAGACTTTCGATCCGCACGTGGAAGTCGTGCCCGTGGGTTCGACCGTGACCTTTCCGAACGTCGACGACATCATGCATAACGTCTTCTCGCTTTCGAGAGGCAACCGCTTCGATCTCGGGCTCTATAAATCTGGAGCGAAGAAGGACGTCGTCTTCGAGAATCCTGGCCTCGTACGCGTGTACTGCAATATTCACCCGCAGATGAGTGGGTTCATCCAGGTCATGTCGAGTCCCTACTTCGGACTGGCTTCTCCCGACGGAGGCTTCCGGCTCGATGGCATCCCTCCGGGGAGCTACACACTCGCCGTTTGGCACGAGGAAGGCGAGACGTCCAGACCCATCGTCGTCACCGAAAACGGTGCGAGGGACATCGTCATCGAGCTCGACGTGAGCGATTTCAAGAAGCGTCCGCACCTGAACAAGTTCGGCAAGCCATACAAACGTGGGAAGTACTGATTCACAGTGGTCGCGGCTCAGCCTGCGGGCGAAGATCTTCTTCCTGTCAATTTCTCTCGTCACCGGTCTCGTGGGCGCGGTGCTTCTGTTCTCCTACCAACGAGCCGATCGGCTCGCGCAGCAGTCGCTCTCGGCCGCGCTGTCGTCCACCCGGGAGCTCTTCGAGAACCTCGAAGCCGATCGACTGGAGAAGCTACAGCTGATCAACTCAGTAGTCGTCGAGAGCCCGTATTTCAAAGCAGCGGTGGCGGAGATGGATGCGGCGACGACTCTGGACTCGGCACGCGACATGGTGGAGCAGGTGGGAAGTGACTTCATGATCGTCACGGATTACGAAGGGGTCGTCGTGGCGAGGACCGATCTCCCGGCGCTCAGCGGCGTGGATCTCTCGACGACCCCACTCGTCGGCCAAGCTCTCGAGGGCGAGACCGTCGGGGGAGTCTGGCACGAGCAGGAGCGTTTGTACCACGCCGTTTCGGTGCCGCTCATCGTGGGACCCGAGCTCTTGGGTGTAGTCGTAACCGGATACGAGATCGACGATGGTCTCGCACGCGAGCTCAAACGCTTCGCTGATTCGGAGATAGCCTTCTTCGCAGCCATCGACGACGGCTATCGGGAAACAGGCTCGACGCTCGCCGAGCGAACGGTGGCGCTCAGAGACTGGCTCGCGGCGAAGCCATCCGCGCTCCAAGGCTCGAACGCGCGGCTCACGCTCGCGGATGAGACCTATCACGCGGTTTTCGCTCCGTTACTGACCGCGGGCGGGGACAACGTGGGACTCTTCGTGGCACTTCGCTCCCGCGATCGTGAGCTCTTGGCCTTCCGCTCGTTTCAACGAAGCGTGCTGGTTATCGGTGCTTTGGGCATCGCCCTCGCGGTGCTGGCTGGCCACTTTCTAGCGGGCAGCATCGTGCGTCCCCTGCGGAGACTCGTGAACGTCACCGATCGTATTCGCGAGGGAGACTACTCGAGCGAGGTGGACGTTCGATCGGGTGACGAAGTTGGAGTCCTCGCCAGCGCGTTCCGTGCGCTTCTCGGCGAGCTCCGTGAAAAACAGGTGATGGAGAAGTTTATTTCCCGCTCGGCGGCGGAGATGATTCAGAGGACGGACGCGACTCCGGCTGGCCGAGGGGAGGTGCGTCCCGTCACCGTCATGTTCTCCGATCTGAAGGCCGTATCGGGAGTCGGTGACGAAGACCTCGATCCGGGCGAGCTGTTGAGGCGTGTCAACCAGGCTCTGGGCAAGCAAGCTGAAATCGTCGAGAGGTATGGAGGGCAGGTGGACAAGTTCGTCGGCGACCGCATGATGGCCGTTTTTCGGGGTGACGACCGCGTTTGGCCGGCGATTCGCTGTGCCATGAGAATCCAGAATCTTCTCGAATCCGAGGGAGATGGCAAAGCGCTGGTGCCCGGGATCGGGATGAGTGCGGGCGAGGCGGTTTTCGGAGCGGTGGGGAGCGCTAATCGGCTCGACTACACCCTGCTGGGGCAGGCGATCCAGATAGCGGGTCGTCTCGCGGACGAAGCGCTTCCCGGAGACGTGCTCCTTTCCGAGGAGGCCTATGCCCAGGTGAAGAGCCGGGCGTCGGCGGAA
This sequence comes from Vicinamibacteria bacterium, assembly GCA_035457705.1. Classification (GTDB taxonomy): domain Bacteria; phylum Acidobacteriota; class Vicinamibacteria; order Marinacidobacterales; family SMYC01; genus DASPGQ01. The sequence goes on along the minus strand of DATIBD010000039.1, from coordinate 449,414 downwards.
GCCCTGCCCCCGTTGAAGCTCCAGGGCAGAAACGCGACGGTCGCGGTCTACAGTCTCCGCACGGGTACGATTCGGCAGCATCTCGTCTCCACGGCTCGGGGAGGGGCGGCGGGGCAAACAACCGATGCGCCCACGATTGCGGTGGGCGACGCACTCTCCGAATCGGCCACGATATCGCTTTCTTCGCTCGAGCCGGGCAAGGTGATCGCCCGCCGCTACGAGATCCGGAGGGTGCTGGGCAGCGGAGGCATGGGCATGGTCTTTCAAGCGCTCGACCGCGATCTGGACGAACCGGTGGCGCTGAAGGTGTTGAGGCCCGAGATCGCTACGATGGACCCCACCATGGTCGAGCGGTTCAAGACCGAAATCCGGGTCGCGCGCCGCATCACCCACCGCAACGTGGTTCGGACGTTCGATTTCGGGGAGGCCGATGGCATCAAGTTCATCAGTATGGAGTTCGTCCAGGGGATGACGCTGAAACAGCTCATCCGCACGAAGGGGGCGCTTCCCCTCGGCGTGGGTCTCCAGATCGCGAAGCAAGCTTGCGCTGGGCTGCGAGCGGCACACGAACAAGGCGTGGTCCATCGAGACGTCAAACCGCAGAACATCATGCTCACGCCTCAGGGCGACGTAAAAATAATGGACTTCGGTATCGTCCGCGATCCAGAACGTTCGAGCACGACCCAGACGGGGCTCATAATGGGTACGCCCGATTACATGTCACCGGAGCAAGCTCAAGGGCAGGGAGGCCTGGACCCTCGAAGCGACATCTACTCTATGGGCGTCGTGCTCTTCGAGATGTTCACCGGCGATGTTCCGTTCTCGGGGACGCCATTCGCCGTAGCGATGAAACACGTGCAGGAAGAACCTCCGCTTCTTCGAGCCGCGAATCCAAGTTTGTCGGCCGCGATGGAAAGGATCGTCCTGCGGTGCCTGGCCAAAAAGCCCGTCGAACGGTACGCTCGTGTATCGGACCTGGCAGCGGAGTTGAATCGCCTATCCGCCGGTAACTGACCCAGGGGGGAAGTCATCGTTTCTCGCCACCGCGGTCGCGGTAATTGACTCTCGCGTTCACGATGCCGAGCTCCACACGCCGATTCTTGGCGCGGGCGGCGTCGGATTTTCCCTCGACCAGCGGCTTGGTTTTTCCCCAGCCATGTACCGTCATAATCTCGGCGGGGACTCCCGCCTTTACCAGGTACTCGTGTACCGCGCTCGCACGTCTCTCCGACAGTTTCTGGTTGTACTCGGCCGTTCCGATATCGTCGGTGTGTCCGTTCACGCTTACCGTGAAATCGGAGGACGTCAGCAGGACACCGGCGATGCGGCTCAGAAGCTCCCGGTTCTCCGGCCTAATATCCGCCTTGTCGAAATCGAACTTCAGAGAATCTTCACCCAGGTTCATCACGAGACCCAGGGCCGTCCGCCTCGTCTCTGCGATCTTGCTGAGTGACTCCTCGAGGCGCTTTAGCTCGGCTTCCGCTTCTTGTCGGATGCGCTCGGATTCCGCCCGGGCCGAGTCGGCTTCGATCTGTGCTGCCTCGGCATCTTCGCGGGCAGCGGACGCGTCCTCACGAGCGCGCTCGGTCAGCTCTTCTGCTCGAGCTCGTCCCTCGGAAGCCGCGCGGGCAGAGGACTCGGCAGTCTCGGCCCTCGCGCGAGCGTCTTCCGCTGCCCCGCGAGCCAACCTGGCCTCGTCGTTAGCGCTCGCCACGCTCTGCTCGATGGCCTCGAGGCGGTGCAGGACGCGAAAGCCCAGGTAGCCGAGCGCGGCCACGAGAAGAAGCATGAGGACGACGAGGCCGAGAACGAGCGAACGGTTCGGCCCACGGCTTTCCGTGTCGTCACGATCTGTCATGGGATTGCTGCCCTAGCTTAGCGTAACGGAAGGGTGCTGGCCAGGGAGATTGTTCTCGGACCGGGACAGCGGTTGTCAGAAGAGGCGGCTCGAAGGGTGGTCGTCAAGATCGCGGCTGAAGAGCGTCCGCCGCGGACTCAACGTGAATCGCAGCAAAGCGGTTCCCGAGAGCTCGCTCCAGTCGGCCGACCGATCCATCCGAACGGCGCCAGCGATTTGCCACCTTTCCCCCATCAGCAGGGCTCCTTCCCAGTCCAGACCATAGACGAGCCCCGAAACCTTCTCTTCCTCATACATTCGACCATCGGGAGCCTTAGGAAAAAGGGGAGTAGATCTCTTTCGGTAAGCTTGATAGCCGATGGACACACGGGCTCGGCTTGCGACGCGTCGTCCCTCATGGGTCGCGAACTTTGCGACAGCACCACCGACGAGGTGAAACTGAGGACTGAAGTACCCACCGTGGCCATGGGTAAACTCGCTCAGGTTCTCCCGAAAAGAGGAGAGGTAGAGCCATGGTCCGATGGACGCCTGTCCCGAGCTCGAGGTGTCGATTCGGCGTTCGACACCCGCGTACATGTCGGTGTGCCAGTTCTCGGCAACATCGACTCCGGTGAGTCGCCCCAGTGAGGCTCGCAGCAGCAGCTCCACGTCGGCCCCGAATCTTTGCCTAGCATGATAAGTTGCTCCGGACTCGACGACCCGGCCCCACGCCTGCCGGGTTTGAGGGTCGACGAGGCCGCTCGACGAAAGCAGAGATTCTCGAACCGACCGGGAGAAGACGTCCAGCCCCCAATCCCGCGCTTCTCCGACTCGACTCACACCGAAGCGAAACGTCGGCCTCGGGCGGATTGGCCCGGCTCGGTGAGTGCTTCCCAGCTCCGCGTGCAAGGAAAGGGGCGCTTCCCGGTAGTAAAGGAACCGAGCGTCGGCTGAGGTTCGCGCCATTCCAGCGGGGAGATCCTCGCCTGACGGCTCGGGTGAGCTACCGAGCGGACGGCCGGATTCGAAAACGTCGCTTTCGAGGGTGAGACGGTCGACGCGTCCCCCTAACCGATGCGTACCGCGGACGGTTACGAGGGCATCGAGCACGGTCACCCGCTCGATGTGCAATCGCTGGAATCCCGATCCGCCCCGGCGCGTGCCCGAAGCGAAACCTCCTCCCATCACGGGAGCATCGATGTTCTGGAGCGCGGGAAAATTCTGCCCGCTCAGTCGTTCCGCCAGAAGAAACTGCCGCTGTTCGATCGCCCGATTCGCACGAGCAAGCTCCCAATGTTCGCGGAAAGGAGTTCCCAGGATCCGACCGAGATCGTCCAATTCTCCGAAACGATCACCGAGCGCGAGGCTGAGGAGCAGTCCCTCGGCAGATTCGTCGTCGGCGCCAGCCGCATAGAGGTTGTGAAAAACCGTCGCCGCATCATCGTAGCGAGTGAGGTGATAGAGGCTCCACGCCCTGAGAAGCTCTTCCTCGCGGTGGTTCGGAGCGAAGCGAGGTGATTGCTCCAGTCTGGAGAGACACTGACGGTAGTCGCCCCGCGCAAAGCTCTCCGCGGCAGCTTTCCTGAGCGCTCCCGCCATGAGCTCGCGTATCTCGGGGATATCTCGAAAGGATTGTGCCAAATCGACCGCTTCATCGAGCCGCCCGAGGCGAATTCGAGCAAGAGCGAGACCATAGACGATATTGGTGTTGCCTTTTGCCCAGTCGAGCGCCTCTCGAAACCAGTATTCGGCCGTCTCCAGCTCACCGGTTCTCGACGCCGACCAGGCGATCAGCGCCGCGGCACTTTCGTCCATCCGGAGAAGGACGGTCGGGCCGTAGGAGCGCCTGAAGACGGCGACGGCCGCGTCGTCGCCGCGCGCCTCCGATTCGAGTGTCTCTTCGAGACGGAGCTCGTATTCGAAGGATTCGACCTCGGCACGAGCCGGATCGTTTGCCGGAAGCGTGGGCAGACGCTTCAGGGCCTCGGTCAGAAGCCTCTCGGTGACGTCCGGAGGCAGTCTCTCCGAAGCCTTCTGAAGCGTGGGCAGGAGATATCCCTGGTGGCAGCTCGTCAGGATGAGCTCATATTGGGTCTCGGCTTCGTGGTCGAAACCATCGGAATACAAAGCCTCGGACAGCGTCCACAGTCGGTTCACCCCTCCGCAGTCGAAATGCATCGGGTGGGCCCGGGAGAGGCGAATGAGGGCGGACCCATTGCCGGACTCCTCGGCGAAGCGGATCGAGGCCTCGGCTTCGAGCCATTCGAGCTGATCCTCGAGGGCCCCGGCTGGACGCCAGGCGGGGTACCGGTACAGATAGGTGTCCATCAGTGCCCTGAAATCGTCGTAGCGGCCCTCGTGGAGCAATTGCCACAACTCCCTTTCGTCGGGAGCGACCAGACGGAAATGGGTCTCGTTTTTGTCGGTTAGGATTTCCGGCGCACGGAGGAGAGCATGATGAGCATTGTCCTCCCAAAGGTCTCTTACGACCCCACGGCCGAAGGCCGTGCGAAGGCGTGCCGCGGCGTGTCGCGCGGTCGGAGAATCGGGCCAGGCTCCCACGAAGAGCCGGTAATAGGGGGCGTCGTAGATCACGACGGCGTCCTCCTCGATCTCTCGTGCGAGCGTTTCCAGTCGGGCCCTGGAGCGCGACACTGCGACCTCGACCGTGTAGCGGCGCGGCGGGTCTGGCGGCGGGGTCTCAGCGAGTGCGAGGGCAGCGAGGACCGCAACGGGCCACAACGACGGTGTCATTGGCTCTTCTCGGGCCAAGAGATGCGTTGGCGGGCTTCGTAGGCCGCGAGTCTTGCAAGAAGCCAAAGGGTCGACGAGTAATAACCCTCGGCCATGGGCAGAGCCATGGCGTCGTCGGCCTCGGAGGGAGACTCCGCAGGGACGACCGACGCGCTAACGAGCCCCACGATGGCTTGCATGCCCCTGGATGCCGGAGCGGTTCGCACGGTTGGACCCGTCAGAAAGGCTTCTGCCGCGAAGGAGCTCCTCGGCCCGAAGCGCCCGGCCATTGCCTCGATCGCGTCGTTCACCGCGTGCTCGCGGCCCGCCCAGTGCAGATATAGAGGTATCCGAATCGCGTCATATCCGAATACGGGCTCGAAATCAGGTGGCAGGCGGAGCTCGTCGGCCACCAGAAGCCAATCCGGTGGCAACCTTAGCGAACCGAAGCGTCCCTCGTTCAGGAGTCTCAGGCCGGTCTCGGCGACCTGTCCCCACTTCGCCTCCGGTTCGAGACCCCGGAACGCATCGAGTGCGGGGAAGATCCAGTAAGACAGGTTGACGATGCATCCATCGTCACGCGTGAATCCAATTTCGCCGGGCAGCAGGATCGGCCCGAGGTCCGACTGACGCACCAGCTTGGTGCGAACCGCGCTGAGGATGTCCAGCGCGGCTTCGAGGTACGCGGGTTCGTCCCACCGTTTGCTCGCCCGCACCAGCGCCCAGGCCACCAGGATATCCCCATCGGTGGCGTTGTTCAGGTCGGGTACTGTTTCGCCGGCCGGCGACCATTTCCAGGCAAGCAGAGAATCCTCGCGCACCTGCAGGTTCCTTCGGGTCCAGCTCCATAAACCGTCGAACGTCGCCCGGTCCGAGAAGGCTTCGGCCAGTACCATGCCGTACCCTTGGCCTTCGGAATGACTGATCCCGCCCTGTCCGGAATCCACTACCCGGCCTTCGTCGGTTACGAAGCCTTCCCGGTAGCGAAGCCACATCGCTTCGTCGAGCTCTTCGCAGAGCGCAGGGCCAACGCTCGCGAGCAGGGCGGTCGCCGAAGCCGCCAGGACGAGGCGCTCCCTCATCAGGCGTTCTCTTCGAGGTAGGGTTGGTGCTTTCCGCGATACTGTTGGAGCAGGTGTCGTCCCGTGATGCTCAGGACGGCCACGGAGGCCAGCAGGCCGACGAACCAGGTCAAGGGCCTGTGCGAGAACAAATGGCTGGTTCGCGCGACCGGACTCCTATCACCGGTCTGATAGAGGGGTCCGGCCTGTTGCGATCGCATCGAATCGGGCGTGTCCTTCCAGAGGACCAGGTCGCCGGCCATGTTTGACCAGAAGCTGGGCTCCACCAGGTGGCTCATACCGCGTGACAAGTCGTCCGAAGATGCCGCGGCAAAAACCGTGATCGTTGCCCCGTCCCGATCCGGCGATTCGAATTGAAAGAGGGCTCGGTACCGTCCCAGACCGCCGCTGTGACTGACCCGTGCCGTGGAGCCGTTGGTCCGTCCGTTGCTCTCCTTGGCCCAAACTCGTTCGGTCCATTTCATGACCGGTCCGGAGTCCGTCGCCACCGCGCGCGGCTGCTCCACGATCGGGTGGGGTACTCGAGTGAGCTCCCCCAGCTGGAGCGGCGCGCTCGAGAGGAGCTCGAGGTCCAACTGGTCCTCCGTTCCCACGATCAGGAGATTCTCGTAGTCGTTCATCGGGGCGAAGGACACCCGCGAATCGAGCAAGGGGAATGTCACGATCTGGGCCAGCTTTCCCAGGAACATCCAGGCCGATTCCACGGCACCTGGCTCGCGACTCAAGAGCTGCAGCGAAAGGCCCGAGCCCGCCGAGTTCGCGACGTAGGGAAACCCCGTTCGACTCAGAAGAGACAGATCGGGCATTGAAACGAGATGCGTCGCCTCGGGCAGCGAAAGCGTGGAGTCGTCGAACAGCGTAAGTCGAAGGTTGCCCTCCTGAATGGGGGCGCATTCGGCCGACACCCAGGGCATCATGTGAGGCTCGAACTCGATAAGGTTCTTTCCTGGCTTGAACGAGCGCAGCGGAATCCTGATTCGATAGTCCCAGAACACCCCTCCTCTCGGATCATCGAGAAAGATGGCGTTTTCGAAGCGCCCGTTGAGGGTGACGTTGAGAACCGAATCGCTCCGCAGCGCCGCTCCGTAGGCAAGGTGCAGGACGAGCTCTACCTGCTCGGGGCCGGGCGAGAAGAGGTCGGGTGGGAGCCATACCGAGAGCTCCGCCGCCTTGGAGCTGAGCCCATGGAAGCTGATGGTCTCCGTGCCGAGCTCGGCGAAATCGTACTTTCGGCCCTCTTGCAGGCTCCCGTGGGCCGAGTAGGAATCGAGCTGGGGCACTTCCACGCCTGTGATTTCGATCTCGCTCGCGTCAGGAAAGGGGAAATCGAGAAAGGCGAAAGCCGTAGCGGCAAGGGTTACGTCCGCCTCGTCGGCACCCGACACGACGAGCAGAAATCGAGTACCTTCTTCGCCGAGCGGTGAGAGGGCGAGGTAGGGACCCGTGATGCGGGCCGTCCGTGCTGAACCGAGGACAGGAGCCAGCTCGGCTTTGGTGCCGAAGAGCACAGCATCTCTGGCGGTGGATTTGTCGTCATTGATCCGGGGGACCCAATGCACTTTCAAGGGGACGTAGTCCAGAAGGAGCGACGCACCTTGGGAGATGAGCGAGCCCCATCGGAGATGAGTGTCCTGAAGCTCCGTGGTAGGCGTCACGAGGTCGAGCTCGTAGCTTCCCCAGAGCCTTCGATCGATGAGACTGGAGAGCTCGGAGAGCTTCGTTTCCACCGGCCTCATTCGCCCTTCCAAGCGCACCGAGGACGCCATCAAGTCGATCTGGGTCCAGAGCTCGTGAGCGGTTCCGTCCTCGCACTGGCTCGCATAGTGCTGAATGGCGTGGAACCTCAACTGGTTGTAGCCGTGTCGAATCAAGTCCGGGGGAAGCGGAATGTCCTCGACGACCGTCGGGCGGTCGGGGTTGAGGCGAAACTGTCGCAGGATGCCGCCATTGAGGCTCACGATGAGCTGGGAACGCTCCTCGAGCAAGGATACGGAGTTCGTGAACTCGAGATGCAACGTGACCCGCTCCATGTCGACCCGCGTCGAGATGGGCAGGTATACCACGGCGTCGGAGCGGTGGGGCCGGAGCGTCAATACCTCGTCGGGCTCGACGAATTGTCCCAGTGGCATCTCCTGTTGAAAGGATGACGGCTCGGCGCCAAGAGACGAGACTCCGGCGAGTACGAGAATCACCGAGAGCGACGGACGAAGCATGACGAGGCGGTCACGCCGACGCCGTCGACAATCCAGATGAATCGTCAAGTTGTTTTGTCTTGATTCCATCGTCGTGGCTCTCCGTGGTTTGATGTGCCAGATGTTGCCAGAGGAGTTCTTTCGACAGGGACAACTGGGTGCTCACGAGCGCGAATATATGGATGGCGGCGTGTTTGGCGCCCCTCGCCATCAGGAAGGCGGCACTGCTCAACGGTCCTCGAACGCCGCAAGCTCGAGCGAGACTTTCGTCCCAGCGCGTGCTGTCGCCGTGAACCAGGGATACGATATCGGCCCGATCGGAAAGCGAACATGGGGCGAACCGCGCTCCGACGACAATCTCCCCGCTGGGGAGGTCGACCCGCCTTCCGAGGATCAGATCGAGACTCAAGGGAGCCTTCATTTCCCGAGCTCGAATCGTCAGCCTGGCCGGGGAATTCTTTTGGAGGACGTCGGGATCGAGCCCGAAAGGGGCGAGGACGAAGCTCATCCCTCCAAGGGATAGCTCCTGGAGGGTGACCGAAGCTTCGGTCGCTCCGATCTGCAGCTTCGCCCGACCGGATGCGGGCATTCTCCAGCTGCGCCGAATCTGGCGGCGCTCGAACAGAGCGCCGAGGGCGCCGATAATCAAAACGAGATTGAATGATGCCCACCCCATGGTGATGAGGGTCGCATCGGCATCGGCGCGGACGGTGGCCAGGCGGTGGATGCCTGCCGCCAGAGAGGCGAGAGTGATCAGGGACAGAACATAAAAAGGTTTGCTCAGGGGCGAGACGTAATCCCGGTCGAGCCTTTCCCCTTTGGGCGTGACTCGAAAACTGGGCGACCGGGGTCGGCGCAACACGGCCCAGAGTCCGCGGAGACAAAACAGTGATTGCATCACTTCGTAGAGCTCCGAGACCAGGAACCACCTTACTTTGCCGTACAGAAAGTGGGACACGATGGTGGCACCCATCAGATGAGGGACGGCGTAGGATAAAAAGCCCAGCAAGTTCGTATCGTAGATTTTGAGCCCGAGCAGAAGATAGGCCGAAGGGGCCAGCAGGAATATCACACGCGCGAACGGAAACAGCCAGAAACAGGAGCTACTCAAGTAGCACAAACGCTGGGCCAGGCTGAGACCTCGTTTCGTCAAAGGGTTCTTCAGTAAGAAGATCTGAATCATGCCTTGAGCCCATCGCACGCGCTGGATCACGAACCCGGTGAAAGTCTCCGGCTGCAGCCCGGCGATGAGGGGCTTGCGCAGGTACGCGCTGCGATAGCCACGAGCGTGGAGCTCGAGCGCGGTCTCGGCGTCCTCGGTGATGCTCAGGCACTGGAAGCCCCCGATCGACTCGAGGTGACTTCGCCTCAGCACCGCGGCCGACCCGCAGAAGAACGACGAGTTCCAGGAATCCAGGCCGAGCTGGATGGCGCCGTAGAACATTTGATTCTCGCTGGGCATGCGCTGGAAGGTTCCGAGGTTCTTTTCGATCGGGTCAGGGCTCTGAAAGAAATGAGGGGTCTGGACAAGAGAAAGATCGGGGTCCCGAATCAGCCAGCCCACCGTTTCACGCAGGATGTCTCGTGATGGGACGTGGTCGGCATCGAGCACGAGGATCAAATCACTGTAAGTGACCCGCAGCGCCGCATTGATGTTCCCCGCTTTGGCATGCTCGTTCGTCGCGCGGGTGAGATATCGGACACCCAGGTCGGCGCACAGTTCGCGAAGCGTTTGGTGACGGCGGCGGGCCTCTTCCGCGAGAGCCGGAATCCGGTTCTCGCGTTTGGCCAACGTGCCGCCATCATCGAGGAGAAAGACGTTGAGCTTCTCGGCGGGGAAGTCGATCTGTGTGGCCGCCATCAAGGTGATCTCGAGCAGCTCGGGGTCCTCGTTGTAGCTCGGGATGAGGATGTCAACCGTGGGGAGCTCGTCGGGATCCTCCGGCAAGGGGATCGAGTCTCGCTTCGCCGGCTGAAGGTTGACGAAGATACCGAGAAAATAGATGGCAACGCCGTAAATCTCCGCAAAGAACAGGAGGAGCGCGGCAACGAAGCTCATCGAATCGTGGTACGAAAGAGTCGCGGTGGCCCGCCAGACGATGTACCGGAGCGACAAGAATGCGCCCGCGATGAGAAAGGCCATTCGCATCGTGCCACGGTCGCAGCGCCTTCGTGCGGCGATCAGCGAAGCCAGAATCAGCGCCGCAAGGGCGAGCTGCGCCTCGAGATAGACCGGCAGAGCGGACATGAAGACCAGGACGGCGAGCGCGATGCCGCACAGCCCGAGGGCTGTTTTTTCTCGAAGCCGAGCGCTTTGCCTGAAGAACAAACCGAGAGACCCTCGCGGCCCGCGCTAGCGCGAAAGAGCGGGCCTGCGGAGTCCACACCACGGCTGTGCGGACACGATGCGGTTGGAGAGACATCGCCGGCCCTTTCGGGCTAGCCGCAGCCGTTGGTTACACCCCTCTCTGGGGAGGGGCACCGGCGAACCTGCGGTTCAACGTTGGTTTACGTTGACTCGCCGTTGGGGAGGTCGAATCGGGAGGAGTATGGTGTAGCTCTTGGAGAAAGTCAAGTTTTTTCTGAAGTGAAACCCGATTCCGCACTGCGTCATGGATGCCAATCCGAAAAGCGCCGCCCCTCGTTGGCGAGCTCTGACAGAAGAGGGGAGGGTTCCATCCAATCACCTGGGCTCGCGTTCAGCCGAGTCAGTGCCCGCTTTACGTTCTCGAGACCCACGAGGTCTGCATAGAACATCGGACCGCCGCGATAACGAGGGAAGCCGTAACCATATACCCAGACCACGTCGATATCGCCGGCGCGGAGAGCGATGCCCTCCTCGAGAATCCTGGCGCCCTCGTTGATCAGCGCGTAGATGCACCGCTCGACGATCTCCTCGTCACGAATGGGCCGCCGAGTTATGCCGAGCTCTGCGGATACCCGTTCGATGAGTTGGTCGATCTCCGGATCGGGAATCGGAGCTCGGCTTTCTTTTTCGTAGCGATACCACCCTGCTCGCGTCTTCTGACCGAAACGCCCCATCTCGCAGATCCGGTCGGCGATCGGGGAGTAGCGGAGATGTCGAGGGCGGGTACCTCCCTGGCGCTTGCGAACCGCCCAGCCGATGTCGAGCCCAGCGAGATCGGCCATGGCAAACGGGCCCATGGGAAACCCGAAGTCATAGAGGGCGCGATCGACTTGCTGGGGCAGGGCACCTTCCTCGAGCAGGAAGTCCGCTTGTCGCCGGTAGGCGTAGAGCATCCGGTTGCCCACGAAGCCGTCACAGACTCCAACGATAACGCCCACTTTGTCGAGACGCTTGACGAGCTCCATCACCGTGGCGATGGTCTCTGGTGAGCTCGTTTTACCCCGCACGTTCTCGACGAGCTTCATCACCTGGGCGGGGCTGAAGAAATGCATCCCGACCACTCTCTCCGGCCTGGAGGTGGAGGAGGCGATCTCGTTCACGTCGAGCGACGATGTGTTGGTAGCAAGAATGGCGTCTCTCTTGCAGACCCGGTCGAGTCTTCCAAAAACCTCCTTCTTGACCGTCATGTCCTCGAAGACCGCTTCGATCACGAGGTCGGCCTGGGCCAGATCCTCGAAGTCCGTCGTACCTCGGATCCGCCCGAGCCGGATGTCCATGTCCGCCTGGCTCGACCGTCCCTTGGCAACGCTCGAGGCATAGATTCCCCGGATCTTCTCGAGACCGCGCTCGAGCGTATCCGTGTCGTCCTCGACCACCACGACCGGGATGCCGGCGTCGGCAAAGCACACGGTGATGCCGCTCCCCATGGTGCCGCATCCGACGACTCCGACGGACTCGATGCGGCGCGTCCGTGTGTCCTTGGAAACGCCGGGCACTTTATGGGCTTCCCGTTCGGCGAAGAAAAGGTGTCTCTGGGCCCGGGATTGATCGGAGTCCACGAGCCCGAGGAACAGCTCCCTCTCTTTTTCGAAACCTCGTTCGCGAAGCTCGATTGCGGCCCGTACGGCCTCGATGGCGGCAAGGGGCGCTTCCAGGCCCCGCGCCTTCCTGGCGATCGACTCTCTCGTACGCTCGAACAGGGAGTCATCCGCGATGGCGGTCAGCCTCGATGCTCTTCGAAGCGATTGCCCCACGAGTTGTCGGGCTCGTGTCAAGGCGGCGGCTATCGGTGCGCTCTCGACGACACCGTCCAGGATGCCGAGCTTCTCCGCCTCCGGCGCCGGCAGCAATTTTCCCGAGAGAATGACGTCGAGCGCAGGGCCGACACCAATGAGGCGGGGAAGCCGTTGCGTGCCGCCCGCGCCAGGGATGATCCCCAGGGTGACTTCCGGCAGCCCTACGCGAGCGTCGGCCGCAGCCACCCTCTCGTGGCATCCGAGCGCCAGCTCGAGCCCGCCGCCGGCGGCGACCCCATGGATGGCCGCGACGACGGGCTTGTACGACCGCTCGATCGCATCGATGAGCTCGGGAAGGTTGATGCTTCCCGCCGGTGGCTTCACCCCGAACTCTCGAATGTCGGCACCGGCGCTGAACATCTTGCCATCACCGGCAAGAACGATGGCCTCGACGTCGTCGTCGTCGAGAGCGTCCCCAAGCTCTCGGAACAGCGCGCCTCGAACCGCCACACTCAACCCGTTGACGGGCGGGTTGTTCAAGATCAGCACTCGAACCCTGCCATGATCGTTCCGTTCGATTGTGCTCATCAGCCTGCTAGAGCTCCATCGCTGCCAGCTTCTTGGCGCCCCATTTCATCGGAAGCCATACTGCGAGCGCATTCACGAGCGCGACGGCGGCCAAGGCGACTATGATGAGGAAACTTGCGCGCCCACTCAGGGGCACCCCTCGGTAAGAAGAGCTCAAGTAGAGGTAGACGGGGACGGCTTCCAGGAGGAGGACCGCCGCCACGAAGCTCGTTGCCGAGATCATATAGAGCAATCCCCCAGAGCTGCCAGCTATCTGCGTCACGTTCTCGAAATGGAACTTTGGAAAAGTCGCTCCCAGCCCGACGCCTAGACCCACGATACCGAAGGTGACGAAGAGAATCGTGAGCGAGGACAAGATGGTCATGAAAGTGGTCGCGCCAAGGAAGTAGTTCGATGCCAGAGTCAGAACCTGCGAGAGTATCAAGAGAAGTGGCAGGGCGGTCCAGAATTTGCTCCATAGGAATTTCTCGATTCTCAAGGGAGACGACCTCAAGATCCATATCGCCCGACCCTCGCTGGATACCGAGGTAAAGACGAATCGTACCGCTACGGCCGACAGCACGAATCCCGCCAAGCCCAGATTCAGGAACGAGAAGACGTTCTGAAGGTAGAACGTTGCGAAGGTGAAGTTCGAGGGCAACACGCTGAAGTTGTAGAGATAAACCACGATGAGTGCGAGGAGCAGCAGAAGCTGGGACCATTGCGTCGTCTCGCGAACGAATGTCCTCAGATCCTTGAGGAGCAGCGAGCGAAAGCGAAGCTCGAAGGGTCGGGTCAGAAACTCGAGCGCATGGTCAACCATGGGCAAGGACGAGATCCGCGCCCCGCGCGATTCCTGCGCGCGGGAATAGCCCTGGCGATAGATCCCCCGCGCCAGCCAGCAGCCCATGACCACCGCCGCGCCGGCAGTGGTCCAGAGCAGAGCGAGGGGCATCAGGGGTAGAGGCTCGGCCCGTCGGCTCGCGATGAGGACCTCCGTTGCCCATTGACTGGGGAGCAGCGGTGAGCTCGGCGTCTGAAACGCGGCAAAGAACTCGGTAACGTCGTAGATGGAACGGGGATTCAAGAGCTTCTCCGGCTGCTGGACCCGAATGAGAAACACCAGGAGCACGACGAAAAACGCACCGAGGAGGACGAGCATCTCGCGGACCCGTCTGGCGGGAAACAAGGCCATCAAAATCGAGGTCACGATGCTTCCCAGAGCGGAGGCGATCCCCACGAGGGGCGGCAGCACGAGCAGGACGGCGAGCAGAAATCGCCCAGGCGCCGGAGAGCTCAGCGCGAAAGCGGCGTAGATCGGAATGCTGAACAGGACGACCATCCACGATGCCTGTACCGCGGTGAGAATCAAGCGCGCCCCGTAGAGCGCCGGCAGGGGAACGGGGCTCGAAACCAGCAGCGACAGGTCCTCGGAAAGGTATTGCGTCGATAGCGCAGTCACGATGGTGCTCGCCATGAGCACGGTGAGCAAGAAAGTGCAGACGGTGTCGAGGACTCGGAGGGTCAAGGGTGCGGTGAACTCGGCGAATTGGCCGATATAGAGAAGCACGCGATAGAAGCCTGCGAAGACGAGCAAGGCGAACAGGAGTGCCAATCCACCGAAGAGCAGAGCCCTGACGAGCTCCCAACGTCCCGCTCGCCGTTGGCCGTTTCTGATACCACGAACCGACGGAGCGAGGAGCAACGCCACCTGTCCCGGCGTGAATTCCAGGTTCATGGGTTACGGCTCGTGCGCCTCCTGGAATCCCTCTCCGCCCGTCAGCTTCAAGAAGATTCCCTCGAGATCGTTGCGACCAGTCTGCGCCTTGGTCTCGAGGTCGTCCATCGTTCCCAGGGCGATGAGCTCACCGTCTTGAATGATTCCGATCCGATCGCAGAGCTCCTGAGCGACCTCGAGCGTATGGGTCGACACGAACACTGTGAAACCTCGGTAGCAGTATTCGCGAAAGACCCGCTTGATGAGGCGAGCTCCCTTGGGGTCGAGTCCGACCATGGGCTCGTCGACGACCAGCACCTTCGGCTCGTGGATGAATGCCGCCGCCATGACGAGCCGCTGTTTCATCCCGTGCGAGTAGCTCTCGATCAGCTCCGAGCCCACGTGGGAAAGCTCCACCAGAGTCAAGAGCTCGTCGATCCGTCCATTCAAGGACTGTCCATCGAGTCCGTAGATGCCGGCAACGAAACGCAGGAACTCCGCCGCGGTGAGCTTCTCGTAAAGAAAGGGTCGATCGGGAATGAACCCCAGCGCGGCCTTGGCGTTTACTGGATCCCGCCCGAGATCGTGGCCGGCGAGGAAAATCTCACCCGAGCTCGGACGCAGGAGCCCAGCGATCATCTTGATAGTGGTCGTCTTTCCCGCGCCGTTGGGCCCGAGAAATCCGAATAGCTCCCCGGCACCTACGTGAAGCGTGAGATCTCTCACCGCCACGCGCTCGCCGTAGCGTTTCGTGACGTTTTGGAGCCGGATCATTGCACTTCGACGACCTCGATCGTCACGCCATGGCCGAGAAGGCCCAGCACTTCGTATTGGTTCTCGATTCCCCCGGTGAGCAGCCGCAAATGCATGGGGTCGGCAGGAAACTGGCCCAACGTCGGGTCGACGGCGACCCATTGACCCAGGAAGACCTCGGGCCAGGCATGGTAGTAGAACTGGCCTGACGTGTATACGAGGCCGGTCGCTATTCTCGTCGGAAGTCCCGATGCGCGCGCGAGAGCGGTGAAGAGAACCGTGTGCTCGTTGCAGTCTCCGACGCGCTGTTCGAGGATTTCCGTTGCGCTGGGAATGGACAACGTCGGCGATTTGGCGATGTTGTCGTAGACCCATTGGGTCAGCACGCGAGCCCCTTCGACTTCGTCTCTACCCTCGGTTAGCGCCGACGCCTGAGCGCGAATCGCCGGAGCGTCTGCCTGGATGAACGCATCCGAGGCGAGGGCCGCAGCACGCTCCTCGGCGCTCAGCGTGCTGGTTCCACGGTAAGGAGCGCGCTCCCTCGTTACCCGGACCACGTCTCCCTGCTTGTCCTGGCGTCCGCCGGGAACCGCTCGAAACTCCCTGGGAAAATTTACCAGCTTCAGCTCCGCTACCTGGGCTTGGGCGGCGTCACCGGCGAAGCCGATTGCGGGCACTGCCGACTGAATCAAGATGTCGGGCGCCGTTCCCGTTTCACGCGCCTGCAAGCTGCTGCCCGGCGCCTCCTTGATGAGCGTCCAGCCGAGCGGAGTCTCTTCTTGCAGGATCTCTCCCCGCTCGTTGACCCACGTGGTTGTCTCGAGGCCGGCGAATGTCGTCGTTAGCCGATAGGCCTCTTCTTCACGTCCTCCCCAGCGAACGATTTCGGGCTCTTTGACTTCGACGAGCACCTCACCTTCCGAGAGCGTCATCGGGTCGAACAGGCGCAGGCGGTAGGTCTCGCCCGCTGTCCAGCCTCTCGAAGCAAGCGAATAATACAGATTCAGGGGGAGTACGATAGGCTCGTCCAAGGATCGGCGCTCCGACCGCTCGGAGCCCCCGGAGGTGATCGTCAGGACGAGCTCGTTGCCATCGATGCGCCCATCGACCGTTGTCTCGAATAAGGAGCGACGCGAAGCCGTGGTCAGCCCGTATTGGAACTCGCGTAGCCTTCCCCCAGCGCCGGTCTCGGCGAAGCCGCGGATGCTCACCTGCCGCTCGCGACCCAGAAGAGTCAGAGTGAGCTCCCCGGTTTGCTCGGCGCGGAAGCCATCGTCCAGGGGTGTGAACCGTTCGCGGATGAAGCCGATGCGCGCGGCGCGATAAAAGATGCCGCGCTGCGTCAGCTCCGCGTCGGCTGAGCTCGGTCCGCTCAAATCCAAGTGTCTCCTGTCCGCGCGGCCACCGTAGCTTCGCGCAAGGTGGATGGTCATCAGGGACGCCCAGAGCACAACGATAGAGACGGACATCAATCGTCCGGGCCTGATGCTCATAGAGGCGACTTGGAGAACAGAGACGCTATAAAGTTCAGTATAGCATGGTGGATCTGAGACGAATCCGGGTCGATCCGCGGGCTCCCGCCGAACCCGTCCTCGCTCAAGCGGTAGAGGTCCTCAGCCGTAGCGGCGTCGTAGCCTATCCGACGGAAACGTTCTACGGTCTCGGTGCGGCAGCGCTCGACGAGGACGCGTGCCAGCGCGTTTTCGAGATCAAGGGGCGGCCGCGAGATAGCCCGCTGCCGTGGATCGTGGCCGACCTGGGTCAAATCGAAAGCGTCGCGCGGCTCGACCGGTTAAGCAGGCTCCTCGTTTCTCGCTTTTGGCCGGGGCCGCTCACGCTCGTCGTGCCCTTGTCCCGGGGGCAGGGCACGGTCGCGGTTCGGGTGAGCAGCTTGCCGATCGCTCGGGCTCTTGCAAAGGGACTCGGTGCACCCATCACCGCTACGAGCGCTAATCGCGCCGGCGAGCCTGCCCCGGTTACGGCTGACGAAGTGGCCCAGCGGCTGCGAGAAATCGACCTCTTGCTCGACGGTGGGCCTTGTGCGGGAGGCCTGCCCTCGACCATCGTCGACGTAACGGCTGGCGGGAGGCCAATCCTTGTGAGAGCGGGCGCGGTCGCTTATGACGACATCC
This sequence comes from Vicinamibacteria bacterium, assembly GCA_035457705.1. Classification (GTDB taxonomy): domain Bacteria; phylum Acidobacteriota; class Vicinamibacteria; order Marinacidobacterales; family SMYC01; genus DASPGQ01. The sequence goes on along the minus strand of DATIBD010000039.1, from coordinate 432,297 downwards.
TCCGGTTCCTCGACGAGTCGCCTACGGTTGGTTAGCCCGGAAATTCGGGGGTAGAATGCCGGGTAGTCGAATCCATGGCGAGATACACCTTCGGCGCGATCGTTCTCTCGTCGATCGGGGTGGTGTCCTGCGCGACCAAACGGATCTACACCGTCAAGGAAGTTCCGGCGTGGGATGTGGTCGAGAACACGACACTCGGCACGGATGGAGCTATCTCTGGCCGGGATGCGACCCGTTTGGACGCAGCCTGGCGTGCGGTGCGGGAGGGGAGGCTCGAAGTGGCGGCGGAGTCGTTGCAGCCGCTCGAGCGTCGATACGGCGAGAATCCCGCGGTGGACACGGCACTAGGCTACATAGAGCTTCGAAGCGGGGAGAACGCCCGCGCCGAAGAGTACTTCCAAACCGCGCTCGGCGCCGATCCGCGGTTCGGGCCGGCACGAGCGGGGCATTTTCTGGTTGCGCTTACCATCGGTGAGGACGAATCGGCGTACGAGCGTTTGACCCAGCTCGAGCAGACTCAACCGCAGAATGAGCTCGTCGAAAGATACAAGACAACGCTCCAGGTGAAAGTTGCCGAGTCCCGCTTGCGTCGAGCCCGGGAGCTCGTGTCGTCTAGCCGCTTGACGGAGGCGGCCGACGCCTATTCGAGAGTGCTAGAGGTTGCCCCTGAGGCGGGCGCCGTTTACCTGGAAACCGCCGAAGCCGAGCTCGCCGGAGGGTTGTTCGAGCGGGCTGTAATCCACGCGCGCCAGGCCACGGAGCTCGAGCCCGACAATGCCGACGCTTTTCGTGTGTTGGCGGAGTCGAGCTATGCAAGCGACGATCTGCAGAATGCTCTCGAAGCCTATCGTTCGGCCGTTTCCCTGCGTCCTTCCGATCGTGACCTGGTATCGCGTTATGACGAGGTTCGCTCCGAGTTCGAGGAAAGAAATCTTCCGCCAGAGTACTTCCGGATCGGAGACGCGACGCGAGTGACACGGGAGCAGCTCGCTGCGCTCGTCTATTTGGAGCTGCGGGACGCTTTCGACGGGGTCGATCTCGGTGGAAACGTCATTGCCATGGACATATCGGATAGCTGGGCTGCGGAGTTCATCCGCCGGGTCGTGGCGGCCGGAGTGCTCGAGGTCTTCCCAAATCACACGTTTCAGCCAAAGGCGTTCGTGAACCGGGTGGATTTGGCAGAAACTTTGAAGCGCGCGCTCGAGATACTGGCTCCCGATACCTATCGCGTTATGGAGCAGTCGTCCCGATTGAGCATCGAGTTCCCCGATTTGACGCGAGAGAACGTTGCCCACGACGCGGCGGCTCTCTCGGTGTCGATCGGGCTCATTCGCCCCGGGTTTGGAGGGGCGTTCGAGCCGCAACGGTTCGTGTCGGGTGAGGATGCTGCGGCCGCCGTCCGCGCCCTCTCCGCGCACGTGGCGCCGTGAGCCCGGGTCGGGTAAAATGACGTCATCCGCTTGTAGTTCCTGAGAGGAAGCGCCGGGGAGGTAGCCGAGTCATGGTGACCGTCGAACTGTTTCGACGCGTTCCGCTTTTTTCCGGTCTCGAGGACGAGGTCCTGGAGAGCCTCATCAACGTCACGTCTCTGAGAAAATACGCAAAGGAATCCGTGATTTTCTTCGAGAACGACGTAGGGGACGCGCTCTTCTTGATCATCTCCGGACGGGTAAAGGTCACGATTCTCTCCGACGACGGTCGGGAGATCATATTGGCGATGCTCGGAGATCACGACTTCTTCGGCGAAATGAGCCTCCTGGACAACGAGCCTCGTTCCGCCACCGCCATCGCCATGCAGGATACGGAGATCGCCGTTCTTCACCAGAAGGATTTTCTGACGATCGTGGAGAAGAAGCCTCGCGTACTGATCAACCTGCTTTCGGCGCTGTCCTCCCGGCTTCGAAAAGCGAACCACCAGATCGGGAATCTGGCGCTACACGACGTCTATGGCCGCGTAGCCAGGATTCTGCTGGAAATGGCGAGCGAATCGGGAGACCAACAGGGCGACGGACGTGTGGCCTTTCGGCGACCGACCCATCAAGAGATCGCCAACATGGTCGGTGCCACGCGAGAAACGGTCTCGCGCATGCTGAGCGACTTGCACCGGCAGGGTTACATCGAGATCGCGGGCAAGAACGTGATCATTCACGCGGCTCTGAGCCGTCAATTCACCCGCTCCTGAACGAGTCGAACGCGCGACGCTCATCAGCCTGCTAGGGCTTGCTCCGTCGTTTGAGGAAAGTGGCCCGGAATTGGACCATCCAGGAGTTGACACCGGGGTTTGGCTGAACCAGATCGGCATTCGAGATGTGGTGAAGGCGAAACTCGAAGGAGTATAGAAGTGACTTGCCGCCGGGCACACGGACACCGATCCCCACCTGCGGAGTGAAATTGACGCGAGAGGTGTCCGGAGGAATCTCCTCGCTCGAGTACAAGAAGCCCGCGCCGAACGAGGCGAACGGCCGGAATCGAGACGAAACCTCGAAGAAATATTGTCCGAGTAGCGTGAACGAAAGCCCGTAGCTCGTACTGTCCTGGAACACGAGGAACAGCGGAAGTATCTCTAGGTCGACACCCAGTCGGCCGCAAAGAAGACCGGGCCCTCCGGCATCCGTGAGTACCTTTCCCGCGTGAGCTCCCACGGCGAGGAGCTCCGCGTCGGGTACCCCGTCGAACAGGTCGAGGGCTGCCCCGAAGCTGCCTACGATCCCAAACTGGATGTCGCCTTTCTCGAGGCTCGGTCCCGGGCTTTCCTCTGGTGACTCCTGGGCCGGGCTCGAAACTGCCAATGTGAGCGCGAGAATGGGCAAAAGAGTCACGCGAAGAATCCTCCGGGATCGGTGTCAGGTCGAAGGAGTCCCGGCGAGTCAGAAGAAGTAGGTGGCGGCGAAGAAGAACATTCGGGTCCGTTTCTCCGTGGTCTGGGGCAGCCATTGACGAAACTCGACGCGTGCGGCGAGGTTGTACAAGAAATAAAGGTCGAATCCGCCACCCACATGTCCCGTGGGTTCGTACTCTTTGGTGTCGAGGGTGACTTCTTCCCTTCTTTCGAGTATCTGATTTGTCACCGGGTCGAACGTGAAGAAGATGTCGGTGCGTTTCTCGTCGCGCCGCACCACGCCTCCTCCAGCGAGGAGGAAAGCATGAAACGGCTGCCTCCGCCCGAGGTGCACAACGAATGATCCATCCAAGTGATAGCGGTTCGTCTCGAACCCGAACGCGGGAATGCCCTGGACCTGGTCGATCGGCTCGCCGTTCTCGTTGAATTGGCGGTTGGACCGAGCGAAGCTGAAGCCAGCCTCGAAGCTCAAATTGTCGTTGAATCTGAGTCCGAAAAAGCCGCCAACCGCGGCCGTCCGCCCATGATCGATCTCGGGGTTCTTGAGGACCGCGAACCCGGCGCCCCCTCCCAACTTGAACTTATGGGCCTGCGCGCGAGCAGGGATGGGGGAGAGAGCGAATACGAAGAGCATCAACGTCAGAACGTGAACGTGCGCGAGGCGGAAGATCACAGAAAAGCCTTTCCCGTTGAGCCATAGGCCCAAAACGACGTTTGGTGGCAGCCACCGGATTCGAAGGATTCTAGCCTCGGAGCCGAGGCGATTTCCAAAAGGGAGCGGCGAAGAGCGGGTAACACTCCCCGCCGCTCCAGCTCGACAGGTCAACGGTAGTTGGTGCGGATCTCCTGCTCGAGTAACCTTGCCCGTGACTGCGGGGTAGAGTGGCTCCCGAAAAAGAAGTTGAGGGCCTCGGGCCGATCGCCGTATTTGCGGGCGAAGCGAAGCCACAGGGACGGTGCTTTCTCGACATCGTAACCGGCCTCTCGCGAGTATCGTAGGCCGACGCGGTCGGCTTGGTCCTCGTGCTCGCGGCTGTAGTGATTCACGAAAGCAAGCGCCCCGAGTCCCACGGCAGTCGTGGCGATTCCGCTCGCGCCTCGGCCGCCCCTCTCCGAGATCGCAAGCCCTCCAGCAACAGCGAGCTGCGTCCAGAGACTTCTCTTGTACTGTTTGCGCGAATGCTCGTGGGTCGCATGAACGAGCTCGTGCCCGAGAATGATCGCCAATTCGTCGTCGTCCATGTTCTCGAGCAGGCCTCGAAACACGTAAATCGATCCGTTGGGAGCGGCCATCGCGTTCCACTCGTCGTTGTCCACGACGTAAACACGAAAGTCTCGTGGATCCCGGTAGGGAGGAACGAGTCGCTCAGTGATGCGACGTACTCGTGTAACATCCGCGCCCGAGTCGCGTAGGCGCCCGAGGTTCACGCCTTCACCGTTACCCTCATCGAAAACGCGGCCATGCCTTCGCCAGCGACGCTCGGTATCGTCGAAGGCCTCCCGCAGCTGCCTTTCGAACAAGGCGACGCCGTTGGGCTTGGCGTCGATCTGGCTCGCCAATACCGAGCCGTCGCTGAGCCGTCTTCCTTTGACCTTGACTTCGTAACCGAGGGGGATGGACTGAAAGCTCCGCGCCCCACCCTCACCGCTGAATCCCGTCTCCGGGCCGACATGGACTCGTTGACCCTCGACGACAAGGATGTCGTCTCGACGCCACTCGGCGTAGCCGTCGAGCTTCGTCTCGTTACCGGCGAAAGCCATCGAAGCGAACAGAGAGATAGCCAGCAACTTTCGCATGGTGACCTCCCGTCTAGCTCAATGCCGTGGCGGGAACTGTTTCTTATCCGCCATCGAGCCATCCCGCCACGACTCGGGCTGCTCTAGTCTTTAACGGGATGGAAAGCAAGGACCGTGCCGACCCTTGTATATTGTGAACAAAAGACTTACGTGGAGGACCTGAGATCGGCTCTGTCCTCGACATGGGGCAATCGGCGGACGCCGCCGATGCCTTTCCCACGATTCGGCTACCGACAGTTAGTTAGGTTGGTCGAGCGTTACCGGTAAGGCATCGTCAGATGGAAGGTTGAAACTTTGAAACACACGAGTTGCACGAGAAGAGGACCTGCCGCTAAGATGGCCGATTACGATAGGAGTCATCGCCAGGAAGGAGTGAAGCATGAGGGTTCTGGCGTTTGCCACGACGGTCGGTTTACTTGCAGGCGCGGCCGCCGCTCAGGATACTGACGACCCCGAAAAGCGTATCATCCGCTACATCAAGGAGAACTTGAAGCCGGGCGAAAGATTGATCGTGTCTCAGCTCTACAACGAAGTGTTCACCGCTCCCGAAGAGCGCGCGGTTCTTGACAAGCTGAACCGCGCCTTTTTTCGTGTGCCTCTCTTCGTAATCGAGTTCGAGCAGCGTGAAAGGCGCCTTCCCACTCTGGAAGAGATCTCCGGGCAGTTCGACTTCTATGGGCCGGAAGAGGCAGATGTCGTCCTCTCGATTATGGAAACGGATCCGCGCGTTCCCAAATTCATCGAGCGCGACCCCGAGACGCGCGAGCTCACCGGGATCGACATCGAGAAGGTCAAGGCCGATGAGAGATTCAACCAAGCGGTGGAGCGAACCCTGACGGGATGGGAAGGCAGGGAGATGCCTGACTTCTCCGCTGTCGGCTTCGATGGGACGCAAACGAGCTTGTCCGAGCTCGAGGGTAAGGCCGTTCTCGTCTATGTCTGGTTCACCGATTGCCCGCCATGCGTGAAGATCGGCCCCGAGCTCGTGGCGCTGCAGGAGCGATACTCCGGCCGCGGGTTCACCGTGGTTGGTCTCAACGCCGATCAGGTGCTGAAGCTGAAGTACGACGACGCATACCGCGCGGAGTACGCGGCCAAGATTGGGGTGAATTATCCCAACTTGCATCTAACCGAGGAAGTGCGGGCGTCGTTGGGAAACGTCAACATATTCCCGACCTTGTTTCTCGTATCACCAACGGGAACGATTGCCAGACATTTCGTGAATTTCCAGTCCCGAGAAGTGCTCGGACCGGCGATCGAGAGCGTTCTGCCCTCGGCGTCGAACTGAGGACAGCATCGGTTGTCCCAGCCATCTCCGAGCTGCGGTGTCCAGAGTTCGTTCGAGGGAGCACTTCGAACCGACAACACAAGGAGTAAGTCGAAAATGAAGAAGAAAGCGATTCGATTGGGGGCCGGAGCCGGCATGCTCGTCATGACCATGCCCATTCTGCTCGCGCATGGAAACAAACCAGGCAGCTCGAGCGCCTCGATTGGTGGAGGCGAGGTCAAAGTCGACTTCGTCGGACCTTCCGCGAATGGACGCGACGTCCTGAGCCTCCTGCCTCCGGGGGGCTACTGGCGGATGGGCGCGGACAAGGCCACCACGCTCACGACGGACGTCGACCTGAAAGTCGGCGAGGCCACCGTCCCCAAGGGCACCTACACTCTCGTGGCCTATTTCTCCGAGGACAAGGAGTGGTCGCTGGTCGTGGCCGACGGAGTCGGCAGTGGGTCCAAGCCGACGAAAATCGTCGCTCAGGTTCCCGGCATAGTGAGCAAGACCGACGCTGTGGTCGAGAACATGACGATCAAGCTCGAGGCGAACGGAAGCGCAGGAAAACTCGTGCTCGAGTGGGGCACCGCGCGTCTCACCGCCGAGTTCTCCGCGGCCTGAGCTCCCGTCGATACAAAGACTATCGCGCCCCGCGCCCGTTGGGCGCGGGGCGCATTGTCGCCTTCCGAGGGAAATGAAAAGAATCCAAATCGTTCTCCTCGGGTTCGGTAACGTTGCCCAGTCGCTTCTCCAGCTCCTCGAGAAAAATGCCGGGTACGAACGCGAAGGCGTGGTCGTCGAGGTGCAGACCATCTTCGACCGCAGCGGCGGAGTCGTCGTCGTCGGCCGGCCAGCACGCGCCCTCGTGGACATCAAACGACGTGAAGGAACCGTCACCCGCGTTCCTGGCGCGAAACGCCTGAGCGTCGAAGAGGCGCTGGACTCGGCGGGTGCGGGCTCGATCCTGGTGGATACTAGTGTCACCGATGCGTCGACGGGCGAGCCTGGACTTACTTCGGCCCGACTTGCGCTGGCGAGAGGCATCTCCGTCGTTTTTGCCAGCAAGGGCCCTCTCGTCGCGGCCCAAAGCGAGCTTGTGGCGCTCGCACGAGAGAAGGGTGTTCGTCTGGGTGCTTCAGCCGCCGTCGGAATTCCCCTGCCGAGTATCGAGGTGGGGATTTACGGCTGTCGTGGCGCCCGGGTCCACCGGTTTCGCGGAGTCTTGAACGACACGACGAATCAGATACTGCGTGATCTCCAGTCTGGGATCGCGCTCGAGTCATCCATCGAACGGGCGCGCATCGCCGGAACCATCGAGGAGGATCCAAGACTCGACCTCCAGGGATGGGATGCCGCCTACAAATTGCTCATCCTTGCGCGCGCTCTCTGGGAGCCGGGGCTCTCGTTATCCGACGTCCATACGTCCGGTGTCGAGCTCGTCGATGCCGCGCGTCTCGAAGAGGCTCGCCGGCAACGTCAGCGTCTGCGCCTCGTCGCGTTGGGTGAAAGAGAGGGTTCGGGGGGCGTGCGCCTCGAGACCTTTGTGCGAGGCTTGGACCAGGACGATCCCCTTTACCACCTTGGACCGGGACACAAGGCGGTCGTTCTCGAAACCGACGTCATGGGTATGCTCACCGTGAGCAGCACCGGGGGCGGACCGCTGGCTACCGCGGCCTGTGTAATGAAAGATGTTCTCAACATCGCTTCGAGGCCCACGCCGTTCTAGTTTACTGGTGGTCACCGAAAGAGCCGGCCCTGGCGTTCTGAATCTTCCTCCGCGACTTTCACGAGCACAGGATAACGGGCAACGAGAGATGCAGGTGCGCTCACTTTCCGCCCTTCAAGACGAGAACGAATCTGAAGCGCGTTCACGACCGCCTGACCGCGAAAGTGATTGTTGGTGATCACATAGGTCTCGGACGCGCCGTCGCTGACCTCCAAGATCCTCTCCAGCCACGGGTCCAGCTCTTCCTCGGAGTACAGATAGTCGTAGCGCGCGTCTCTGCCCGCACCCTCGCGGAACCAGTCTTGATAGTTTCGGCCGTGAAGCCGGACGTAACCCACAGGTCCCGTGGTCTTGTCGGACGGGGCAAGAGACCGACCGATCAACGGCTGGTCGACGTTGCAGAATCCGACTCCGCGATGGGAGAGCTCGTCGTAGAAATCCGAGACGTTCCAGGACGCGTGGCGGACTTCGACGACCAGCGGGTAATCGCGCAAGCGGTCGAGCAGCCGCACGAGGTATGATTTCGATTCGCGATCGTTCTTGAACGACCAGGGGAACTGGAGTAGAAGCGTCCCGAGCACGCCTTCGTCGGCGAGAGGCGCGAGGGCTTCTCGAACTGCCCGTTCCTCCCCCTCCATCGCAGTCCGTTCGTGAGTAAATCCCTTGTAGAGTTTCAAGGTGAAGCGGAAGTCTTCGTTCGCCCGCGCGCGGCTCGCCCAGGACGATGTAGTCCGACGCGTCGGAATCCGATAGAAAGGGGAGTTGACCTCGAGAGTGTCGAAGAAACGAACCAGGTAAGCGAGACCGTCGAAATTACCTCCTCTGGGGAAGACGATGCCCTCCCAGTCGGGGTACGACCAGCCTGCAACGCCGACACGAGTCCGCCGTCGGCGAATCAGATTTGGGACAGGCCCAGCTTGTCCAGCCACGCGTTCGCCTTTTCCCGCGAACGAGCCATGCGGTAATCGCGCCAGGCGTCGCGGGCCGCGCGGTTTCTCTCCACGAAATCCACGAACTTGGTTCCGTCGTGGTCGTTGGATACGAGCGCTTCGAGCTCCTGCTTGAGCTCTCCATCGGACATGGAATCGACGAAAGCGTCTTGCTCCTCGAGAGTTTCCTCCAGAGACGGTTTGGGAACCTGCAAGAAACGACTGCGGGTATCCGCTTCGAGCTGCCACACCAGCTCTTGCGTTTCGGGGTCGTCGTGGTCCTCGAGCACGTTGAAGACTTGCCCCGAGTCCATATCCAGATAGTAGCTCCGTTCGACCGAATCGTCGCTAAATGCGACAAACAGCGCGTCGACGTCGACGTTCACGATGGTCCTACCTCCTCACTGCCCAGAGTGACGTCAGAAGTACTTCCGCCGAGGAAGCGATTTCGTCGATGGGGACGGGCTCGCTGGGCGGAAACATCGGCACGGGGCGGCATCCTTCGTGACTGCCTTGATCTTCTGGGATGGTCACGTCCTTGGATTGTGCCGGTCTGGAGTGCTCTCAAGAAATGCGGATGGTATGAATCGAGTCGGGTCTTATTGTAATCGACCGAGAAACCTGCGGCAAGCGGCTCCCCAGGGTCTCCCGGCGGCAAGTCTGCTCAATTTGCCGCGCTTGCGCGAAGGCGGATCGCGCCCGGGTACCGCCACGGCATTTGAGCACGGAAGGGTGATGATGAACTCAACCCACCCTGCGCGAGCGGAGCGAGCCCGCCGCGCCTGCCGCGCCGAAAGCAGCCCGGGCGTGGCGGCCGGTCGATCAGCGGGTCCCGCCACGGCATTGAACACTCTATGTGGACTTCGGGTAAGCGGGAAGCGTTACCCGGGTCGGCTTGTCCACTCGATAGCCGAGGGCATAATCGGCCTGCATCAGTGTATGGATCTCACGGGTACCTTCGTAGATGACGGCGCCCTTCGAGTTCCGCCAAAAACGACCCACGGGATACTCGTCGGAGTATCCGTAAGAGCCGAAGATCTGAATCGCATCGGAGGCCGCGCGCTCGGACGCAACGGTCGAATACCATTTTGCGAGAGACGTCTCCCTGGTGTTGCGCCGGCCACGGTTCTTGAGATCTCCGGCACGAATCCAAAGCAAGCGCGAGCAATCGTAATCACGCACCATGTGGGCGATCATCTGCTTGACAAGTTGATGTTGACCGATGGGCACGCCGAATGCGTGCCGCTCGCGCGCCCACTTGACGCTCTCATCGAGACAGGCACGTATCAAACCGGTGGCGCCGGCGGCCACGGTGTAACGACCCTGATCGAGGGCGAACATCGCGATACGGAAGCCCTCACCTTCCTTCCCCAGAAGGTTCTCTTCGGGAACCTCGACGTCGGTCATCTTGAACCAACCGGTGTTCCCCGCTTTGATACCCCATTTGTGAGTCATCGAGCCGCTGTCGAAGCCCCTGAACCCGCGCTCGACGATGAACGCAGAGAGCCCGCTGTGATCCCGCGCTTTTTTCTTTGCCTGGTCGGTCCAGGCGATGACGAGAAAGTGGTCGGCGATCTCGGCGAGTGATATCCACTGCTTCTCCCCGTTGAGGACGTAACGGTCACCCTTCTTTATGGCAGTAGCCTGGATGCCGACGGCATCACTTCCCGCATTGGGTTCGGTGAGGCCATAAGTAGCGATCTTCTCTCCTCGTGCCTGGGGCGCCAGGTAGCGGGTCTTCTGCTTCTCGTTGCCCCATGCCAGCAGGCTCAAGCTGTTCAATCCCACATGGACCGACATGATGACGCGAAGCGACGTGTCGACGTACTCCAACTCCTCGCAGGCCAACCCGAGGGAGATGTAGTCCAATCCCGCCCCGCCGTATTGCTCGGGAACGCATATCCCAAGGATATTGAGCGCGGCCATCTTTTTCAGAATGCTGCGGTCGAAATGCTTCTTTGAGTCGTTCTCCTGGATGTGGGGGGCCACTTCTTTCCTGGAGAAACCGCGCACCATATCTTCGACCGAGCGATGGTCCTCGGTCAACTCGAAATCGATCATGGATGACTCCGTTCCTCGATACTCCGATTCACGCGAACTATGACGAGAGATGCTTGGGAATGAAAGCAAGGGCGCAGCGAAGTCGCTGCGAAAAATCGATTGCTCAAAATGTGCCTTGGGAAGCTCACAGACGGACTAGCGGTGTTTCCAGACGGGCGGCCGTCGCTCGCGCAAGGCCCTGAGTCCTTCAGCCGCGTCCTCCGTCGCCATGAGCTGGTCGAGGTAGATCGTTTCCAGGTGACGCAACCCGTCTTCCAGGGGAAGATTCGCTGCGTCCGAGATCGCACGTCGGGCCAGGCGAAGAACTGGAGTCGAGAAACCTTTGAGGAACTGAATCCACTTCTCCACCTCGAGGTCCAATTTGTCAGAAGCGAACGAGCGGGTAACGAGACCGATCGATTCCGCCTCGCGGCCGTCGTAAATCCGGCCCGTCAAGATTAGCTCGAAGGTCCGGTGGAGGCCCAGCAGTCGCGGATAGATTACCGGAGCGACGGAGGGGAAGAGGCCCGCCTTGAGCTCAGGCTGACCAAGCTTTGCGTTGTCGGCCGCGAAGCAGAAGTCGCAGGCGGCGGCGAGCTCACAGCCGGCCCCCAGAGCCATGCCCTTGACTACGGAAAAGCTGACGGCTCCGAGGTCTACGAGCCGGCGTATCGTCCGGTGAAATGCATCGAGAAGCTGATAAACGCTGTCCTCTGTGTGCTCGGCGATGTCGAGCCCGCTCGAAAAGGCCCTGTCGTCTCCCTGGATGACCACGACCTTCGCCGCCTCCTTGAGCTCCAGCTGCTCTAGCGCGTGAATGAGGTCTTCCAAAACCGCCAGGTTGAGCGCGTTGGCCGCTTCGGGCCGCTTGAAACGAATCCTTGCGACCCCGTCGTCGAGCAGATACTGGACGTTCTCGATCTTTCGCGGCTCGCGCGCCGCTAGGATCGGGTCGAGGATGTCATCCATAAGCGTCCATGCTAACACAGGGCGAAATGGATTGACACGCGATGCGCCGCCCTACGCCGGTGGGCTTCGAAGTCCCGTTTGTGGTAGAAAAGAAACAGGGTCAGGGTAATGACCAGACAAGAAGTCTACCTGGATTACAACGCAACGACGCCGCTGGCCCCGGAAGTGCTCGACGCGATGATGCCCTACCTCCGGGAGCGATACGGCAACCCCTCGAGCATCCATTCATTGGGCCGGCCCTCACGAGAGGCGGTCGACGCTTCGCGCGGAGAGGTGGCAGCGTTCCTCAACGCGAGCCCGAGGGAGATCGTGTTCACCGCGGGGGGGACGGAGGCCGACAACCTGGCGATTCTCGGTTTCCTAGCAGGACTCGAAGCGGGGGGCGACGAAAGAAGGCACCTGGTCACGTCACCCACTGAACATCACGCGGTCCTCTACCCGATGCAGCGGCTGGCCAAGACAGGATACGACGTTAGCTACGTCGAGGTGGATGAAGCGGGCCGGGTCAGCCCTGAGTCGCTCGAGAAGGTCCTCCGCCACGATACGGCTCTCGTTTCTGTGATGTATGCGAACAACGAAACGGGAGTGGTTGCGCCCATACCGGAGCTTGCCCGCCTCGCGCATGACGCCGGGGCTCGGTTTCACACTGATGCCGTGCAAGCCTGTGGCAAGATTTCCGTCGACGTGGAGAAGCTCGGTGTCGATCTTCTCTCGCTCTCGGGACACAAGTTCTACGGCCCAAAAGGCATCGGCGCGCTGTACGTTCGACGAGGGGTTCCCTTCAAGTCCATTTACCGCGGGGGAGGGCAGGAGCGCTCGCGTCGACCCGGAACGGAGAACGTGCCGGCGATCGTCGGTCTTGCTCAGGCGGCGCGAGTCGCTTCATCGGCGCTCGACGAAGAGTCACGACGGATTGGTGCTCTTCGCGACCGTCTCGAAGCTTCCGTTCTAAGTGAAATCGACGGAAGTCACGTCAACGGACTCGGCTCGCAGCGAACCCCTAACACGGTGTGCTTTCGCTTCGATGGCGTCGATGGCGAGCGCTTGATGAAGACTCTGGACCGGGAGGGCTTCGCGGTTTCCACCGGAGCCGCCTGCTCGTCGGGATCCGTCGAGCCTTCGCATGTTCTCGTTGCACTTGGGCTCAGTCCCGAACAGGTTCAGGGATCGATAAGGGTGAGTCTTGGTCGTTATACGGAGGCATCCGAAATCCGCGCGTTCAAAGAGGCGATTCGGCGCGCGGTCTCGGGCGTGAGGGCGGCAGTCGGGAGTGTGATGGGCGCATCGTAGCGATTCGAAACTTCGCAATCCATACCGGTGACTAATCTCTGAGGAGGCTACGGTGGACTGCCCGAAATGTGGATGCCGCATTCCCGAGCCGAGCGCGTCCACCTGCGCTCGATGCGGCATCGTCTTCTCGAAGTTTGGACGCCAACGACCAGCGGTGCCTCCGGGACGGCGCGCAGGCGCTCGAATCCCTCCCCGCCGTTCCATCATCTCGTCTCTCTTCAACATTGCCCTGCTCAGCACGGCATTGAGCGCAGCCGGGCTGATGGTTTTGCGTTCACGACAGGCTCCTCCGGTGTCGAGTGAGCTTCCACCGAGCGAACCGGCCCAGGACCCGCAAGGCGTGTCCGAAGACGTCCCCGCCAGTCCCGATCCGCCCCCCCGAGCGGAAACGATGGTCATTTCGCGGGACTCGTCGCCTCATGTCTCGTTCGGCCCTGACACAGAGGGCGAGGTAGAGGGCGAACCTGTGCCGAATCTGCCGCCGCTCACCGAGCGGAGCGTAAGCCCATCCCTGCTTGCGCTCGCTATCAAGGTGGCTGGTGATCACCCCGACAGCGAAAGGGTTCGAGCATACGTGGTGCAGGCGCACCTCCTCCTGTCCTCCGCGGAAGTGGGCTCCCGCCGTTTTTCCGAGGCGTTGCGCTATCTAGACGGAGCGGAGAGCTGGGGTGCTCCCCCGGCGGACATTGCGACTTATCGAGCCGTGATCTACGGCCACCTGGAGCGCTGGGAGCTTGCGGAGCGGTGGGCGCGCGCCGCGATCGCCTATGGGAGCGATGAAAGCGCGGAAATGCACCATCTCATCGGCAAGGCGCACTACTTCCGCGAGGAGCTGGACAAGGCAGTCGAGGCGTTCGAGAAGGCTCTTGCCATTGGCGAGGATCCGCGTTACCGCGCTTCACTCGAGGCGGCTCTCCGTGACGCCAGAACTGCTTCCAGCTTCGATCAAAAGAGGCTCTCTCATTTCATCGTTTCGTACGAGGGCGAGACGATGGAGGACACGGGTCGTCTGGTGCTCGACACGATGGAAAGGAGCTACGCGGCGCTCGTCTCGCAGCTCGGATTCGAGCCATCCCAGCCCGTCGTCGTCCTCCTCTATTCTCGGCGCTCCTACACCGAGATGGGGGGGCCTCACTGGTCAGCGGGCTATTACGATGGAAAGATCCGGATTCCGGTACAAGGCCTTTCGAGCCTCGATGGGCCCATCCGGAGCACCCTTCACCACGAGCTGGCGCACGCGTTCATCCATGTACGCGCCGGAACCAACGCCCCACGTTGGCTACACGAGGGACTTGCACAATACGTAGAAGGAGCCAGTGACGCACGACAGGGGTCGATGCTCGCGAAGCAGATAAGGGACGGCAAGACCTTCGAATCGTGTCTGGTCACCACTCGGTGCGACGTCAGGCTCTTCTACCCGGCGTCCTCTTCGATCGTCGATTATCTGATCCGGCTGCGAGGAATGGGTGGCGTGCGCGACCTGCTCGGGCAACTGGGGGAGGGAGACGACATCGACTCGGCTCTGCGACGGATCACCGGGAAGGATCAATATGATCTCATCCGCGAGTGGCAACATTTCTTGAAACGACGGCATAGCTGAGCCCGGGTTGCCGTCCATCGTCGGCATGCCCCTTCTAGGCCGCGGCACAAAGTGATAGAATCAAGAAAATAAATCGAGTTCCATCGCTCCCAGAAACAAGATGATTCGTGTTGCCTGTCCCAACTGCCAGACCAAGTATCGGTTCGACGAGAGCCAGCTTCGCGGGCGAGCGCGCGCGAGTGCCAAGTGCAAGAAGTGCGGGGGCACTATCGATATCGGGGGTGCCGAGGCGCAGGTGGCAGCGGTCGCGGCGACGAGAGAAACGGGTAGCGATCAAGACTCGACGGCCCGAGTCACCCGCCTGCGCTCCGATCAGAAAATCGCGGAGGAGACGATTTCGGGTCAGAAGGCTGCCGATCTTCTGCAGCTTCCTCCGGACAAGAAGTACTCGCTTGCGGTTTTACAGGGGCGCGCTAGCGGTCAGATCTTCGAGATCACCAAAGTGCGCACCACCATAGGGAGATCCGACGCCGATATCGTTCTCGATGATCCAGAATGCTCGCGGCAACACGCTACTGTCGAGATTCTCGGTTCCCGGGTCGTCGTGACCGACTTGAACAGCACCAATGGAACGTTCCTTCAGGGTGAACGGATCGAAAGGATCGAGCTCGAGAACCACCACGAATTCCGCATCGGTGAGCACGTCATGATGCTCATCGTCACCGCGCGCGAGTAGCAGCGGCGGTTGATCAATTCTCTTTTCGTCGAAGCACCGCCATAGCTTTCTTGGCGGCGAGGAGCTCCGCTTTCTTCTTCGTTGGCCCATCGGCTCGACTCAGCACGTGGCTTCCGACAACGAGCTCTACGTGAAACGTCTTCAGGTGCTCCGGGCCGGTCTCGGCGGTCACGGTGTACCGCGCCGGCTCGAGAGCATTCGCCTGTAGATATTCTTGCAGAACGGTCTTGGGATCTTCGACGACGGCGCGCCCCTCGCGAATCGCCTCGAAGAGTGGGGCGTAGAGCGGCTCGAGAAACCCGCGGACCGCGGACAAACCGGCATCGAGATATACCGCCGCCACCAACGCCTCGAACGCGTTGGCGGACAGGGCCCTCTTCTTTCGGCCCCCGGTCTTCTCCTCGCCTTTGCCCAGCTTGAGGTATCTGGGGAGACCGAGCTCGAGCGCGAGCTGAGCCAGCGTCGTCGCGCTGACGAGAAAAGCCTTGATCTTCGACTTGCGGCCCTCGTTGTATGCGGAGAACTCGCGATAGATGGCGTCGGTGATCACGAAGCCGAGAACCGCGTCACCTAGAAACTCCATCGACTCGTTGTGCAGTCGCGTATTCCGCTCGTGGGCAAAGGACTTGTGGGTAAGAGCCTGCTCCATGAGAGCGGGCTGGCGGAACCTGTGACCGATCGTCTCTTCGAACGAAGACGGGTCGGCGGCGATGGGCCTCATCACGTTGGATCGTTACCCGGATTTGTCCTCGATCGTGGTGGGTTCTCGACTCGTGCTAGCCCCCACGGGGAGCGACGACTCAACAAAGGATATTCCATCCTACTACAGGACTTTGACGAGGACCATCGTCATGTCGTCGTGCTGAACGGCGCCGCCCGCGAAATTGAACACTTCGTCGATGATCTTCTCGCGAAGCTCATCCATCGGCAGGTCGGCGTTCTCCTCCATGACGGCGCGGAGCCGATCCTCACCGAAGAGCTCCGAGCGCGTGTTCATCGCTTCGGAAAGCCCGTCGGTGAAGAAGAGAAAGAGGTCTCCCGCGTGAAGCGCGATGCTTTCCTCCTGGAGGATCTTCTCGAACTGCCCCCCCCGGTCGAGCGCCAGGCCGAGACCGTCGGGCGCGAGCACCCGCGTTCGAGGGCGAGATCCGTCCGGGGTAAGGTGGTAGAGGGGGTTGTGTCCCGCGCGGGCGTAGGTCATTGAGCGCTGATTCATGTCGATTACCGCGTAGGCCATCGTGATGAAGCTCCGGCTGTCCAGATGGGCCGACAGGATTTTGTTTGCTTCGATGAGTAGTTTCCTCGGGGATTCGTAGATCTGGCTCAGCGACAGCACGAGCCCCTTGAGCTCCGCCATATAGAGCGCCGCCGAAGTGCCCTTTCCCGATACGTCCGCAATCAGAAGCGCTAGTTTGTCGTTCCTGAGGGGGATGAAGTCGTAGTAGTCTCCTCCCACCTCCGTCGCCGGGAGGCAGAGCGCTGCGATCGAGAGGCCTGGGATGCTCACTCGGTCCTTGGGGAGCAGACTCATTTGAATCGCGCGTGCCACCCTCAGCTCTTCCTCGAGTCGTTCTTTTTCCGCCGACTGATGAAGGAGATCGCGGATACTCGTCGTCATCAGATTGAACGAGTCGGCGAGCTCACCCAGCTGGTCCCGCGAACGAACCTGGACTTTGTAACCGAAGTCCCCCTGCCGAACCCTGTCGGTGCCCTGGCTCAAAGCGTGAACCGAGCTGGTGATGGAGCGCGCGAGCACTAGGCCGACGAATATCGCGGAGACCTCGATGACGAAGAACAGCACCGCGAGGAGCAGCAGGGCGAAGAGAATGAGCTGGCCGAGATCGGGGCCGTCGGGACCGAGCTGCAGAGCGTTGGAGGCGACGCTGCGGTAGAGACCCATCGGGGCGAAGCCGAACTGCACGAAAACGAGGTCCGTCTCGCTTGCCCGTGGCTCGTCCAAATTCCTCGTTTGCAACAGTGTGAGCCAGGGAAGAGTGAACGGACGTGTGCCGAGAGGGGCAGACGCGAGTAACGGATCTCGGTTAGTGGGCACGAAGGTGGAGCCGTTTTCATTCGCGACGCTCGTCAGGATCTGATCGATGTGAAACCCGATCTCACGTGCCGCGTGCTCGAGAACCTGGTCGAGCGGAGAAACGACCAGGACGCTCACGCTCTCCTTGGAACCGGTCGGTGAGGAGCTACCACCGAGATAGCTCTGGCTCCCCGCACGAATAGGTCCCCGGTAGGACGATTCCAACCAAGGGGGGAGGTTCGTTCCCACGTTGGGAGCACCAACGAAGCCGTCGGTCGCTACCACGCGCTGGATGCGTTCCCGCCGATGCTCGAGATACACGGCGCCCGAGCCGGGGAAGCTCTTTTGCAGGTCGGCGAGCCTCTTTTGGAGGACGTCCACGATCTCTCGCTCGTGAAGATAGGATTTCGTACCAGAAAGAGCTTGAACTTCCGCTAGTGCAATTTCTGCAGCCGTTGAGGCCTCGGCCTCCTTGTCTTGGAGGGCGGTATTCAACATATACGAGCTGACCTGACCAACGATGAAATATCCGCCGATGAGAAAGAAGATGAGGATCAGGAGCGTTGGCACGAGCCCAATGAGGAGATACGAGATGATGAGCTTGCGCCGGATTCGCCATAGAAGCTTCGTGCGCAGGCCCGCAATAGCCCAGAGCACGACCACGGCCGCGTACACCCAGAGCCCTACCGTGGCCGCCGTGCTCAAGACACCAGGTACGAGTCCTAGCGCCCCGAAGAAACGGACGGCAACGAGGAGGAGCAGAACTTGGCCACTACGGGTTCTCAGGAGGAGAAAGCCGAGATTTCGACCTTGCTTCTCGCGCGTCGACCTCGTCATGAGAGGCTCGACGTCCATTAACCACTCGCGGTTGGGACAGCCACCACCGGATCATTCCCCTCGTCGTCGCAACGCGAAAACCCGCGCCTCTCCCTGGCTCGTTCGGCCGGGCTCCGGTTGAGGATGCAGGCAATATAGCACAAGGAATGTTCACCCCATGGTCGTGGGGGTTTGACGTAACCCGGCCGGCTCGGTATCCTTTTTCACGGAGCGCACCCCGATGATCGCCGGCCTGTTCGCCTTGACGCTCGCCATACTGAGCTGGGAGCAGCCTCAGCCTGCGAACGAGCTCGTCGAGCTCGTTCTCGATGGCGTCATCGTGGCCAAGAATCCCGCGAACTCCATTGCGCTGGTGAGGCGTAGCGGCAGCACGCGAGCCCGGCCTCTGAGGGTCGGTCAATCCTACGGCGGGTACGTGCTTGCCGAAGTCGATCGAGATTCGGTACTTCTTCGGGGGACCTCGGAAGAGCTGAGAATATTCCTTCTGGGAGAGAACCGACCCGGCGAGCGCGAGACCGTCGCCGAGAGGGTCTGGATTCGGCGAAGCTTTCCGCGTGCTGCCGCGGAGCGTCGGCTGGAGAAGGAGATTCCCCTCATTCTCAGCGATACGAAACTGACGCCTCGCATCGTCGATGGGGAAATCAGCGGGCTATGCATCGACCGAATTCCCGACGGGACTCTTCTTTCGGAGTCGGGACTCGTCCCTGGCGACGTGATCATGAGCTTGAACGGCGAGCCGCTGAGAAGTCTTCCGGAGTTGTGGGAGCACCTTGCGCGGCTGAACGACGCAGACGAGCTGCGCCTCGTAGTCGACCGCCGCGGAGAGGAAGTCCGGCTCGCCTACGAGCTGACCCGCTGACCGGCTTCTGCGACGTCGTCGGGATCGAGCTCGCCGTCCTGCCAGTACGACAGGAACAGGAGATTCGCCTCACGCGCTCGGACAGCGTCTCCCGCGGCTTCGTAAAGGCGCGCCCTGCGAAAGTGGCTGCGGACGAATGGGACGGGCCAGTGCAACAACCCATCGGGAATGCTGACGATCTGTTCGTATACGTCGAGGGCATCCGTTCCTCGTCCCTCAGTCTCGAGCGCTCGAGCGAGCGCATATCGAATCGGCATAAGGGGTTGATGTACCGCGGCCCGATCGCCGATTAGCGGGCCCAAGGCTCGCTCTAGAGACGCGTTGTCACCCATCCCCAGCTCCCACCGCAAATAAGCCGTTTGCAGCTCGCTCCTTGGAGCCAGAGTGTCCGCGATCACCTCGGCCTCCTCCGTGTGACCCAGGCGCGCGAGCCCCACGCCGCACCACAACGACTCTGGGGTGGCCTTTTCGACCGCCCGAGCCGGCTCGCCTGACTCCAGCAAGACATAAGCGGCCTGCTCGCGTTGAGACGCGACCATCGAGGGGAGATCCGCGAAGAAACGCTCTGAGATTTCCAAGGCCGAAAGCGCGACGTCCCGAAAACCCCGACTGAGCTCCGTAACCGCCAGAATCGAATAGCCGATCCCCTTCCACAGACGCTCGGTCGATTGAGTCAGTCGCTCTGCGTTGTCCCGAGCCTTTCCGAAATCCCGATTGACCAATGCCCGCCGCCAGTTGGCGACGGCTAGCTCGTGGAGCAGGGCTTGGTAATCCAACGAAGAGGGTGTCTTTCGCACCACCACGGCGGGCGCCAGTCTATGTCAGTTCGGCGCCCGTTCGATATCGAGCTGTGTCGCGCGAATCCGATGCGCCAAGGCGAGAAGGGCCGTTCGTCAACCGGTTGTCGGAGAGCCTTCCGGCGTCTCTTCGAGATGTTGGGAAGCTCGTTCAAGGGGGGGCGGGATGACGGATCGAGACGGCGATCTCTCCCGGCTTCGCCATGCCCAGCACCTCGCGCGCTCTCCGCTCGATCACGAGAGGATCGTGCCGATAGGATTGAATTGCCGCCTCGAGCCGGCGATTCTCTCGTTCCAGCGACTCGACTTCCTGGACGAGAGCCTGGTACTGTTCTCTTGCTTGAGCCAGGCTCAAGAAGCCACGGTCGCCGAAGAGTGCGTTCAGCGCCGAGGCGGCGAGAATCAGAAAAGCCGCGAGCGCAAGGGCCTTCTTCTTCAGAGTCGACTCCCCGAGACGGCGCGCGCGCGTGGAGGAGGTCGTTGCGCTCATGAGTCCAGCATTAGATGATATCAACCGAACAGGCTTAACGGGAAGCGATGAGCGGCTACCTGACGGTTCTAACGACACTGGAGTCGGAGCAAGCGGCCCTCCGGCTTGCACGAGAGCTGGTCACACGCGGACTCGTGGCCTGCGTGAACGTCGTTCCTGGCGTCCGCAGCGTCTTTCTCTGGAAAGGGGAGCTCGAAGAGGCCACCGAGCACCTTTTGCTGATGAAGACCCGGGCGGATCGGTACGACGCACTCGCGGCGGCGATCGACGAGATACATCCCTATGACGTTCCCGAGCTAATCGCCCTCTCGGTCGAACGGGGCGCAGCCGGTTACTTCGCCTGGGTGGACGATTGCCTCGACCGCTCCCGATAGAAACGAATCAGGTCGGTCGCCGGGGGGGCATAGCCGATTTGTCGGAGCATGGCCGCCACCTGTCCGCGGTGATAGGAAGAGTGGTTCACGAGATGGCGGAACATATCGGCGAAACTGTGCCGATATCGGTCGCCCTCGGTCGTCGTGATCGTGACGTCACCGCCGACATCGTCCGCGAGCCCGCCGACGAAACGATCTCGTGCCTCGCGCACCGAATCCCAGAAATGGCGCAGCGAATCGAGCGTCGGGACGTCGTCCACCCCGGTTAGCTTCGCGAGCGGCCGGTCCTGCCAGCGAGAGAGCCAGACCTCCTCGGCGGCGACGATGTGCACCAGCGTTCCGAAAATGCTGCGATGCGAGCTGCCGCGGTCTTCATGAAGCGCGTCCCGACCGATCCGCGAAACCGCCTCGATTAGGTGGTCGTTGGCCCAGCTGTCGTAAGAAAAGAGAGTCAAGGCTTCGTCGCGTGTCACCGGTTCACCTCCGTAAGGCTCGCGAGGTCGTGTCTCCCGCAGGCCGCCAGCTTCGCCGAGTCGGTGCTTGGAAGTCAAACCGGGAGACCGGCACTGGTCGGGCGGCCGGGGCCGCTGATAAGATGTCTCCCCCGTGCCCGAAAAAAAAGCGCAGCGGATCTACAAGGTAACGTTCTACAACCAGGGCGAAGTGTACGAAATCTATGCACGGAAGGTTACCCAGGGCGGGTTGTTCGGGTTCGTCGAGATCGAGGACCTCGTCTTCGGGGAGAAGAGTACGGTCGTCATCGACCCGTCACAGGAGCGACTGGAGAGAGAGTTCGAAGGTGTCAGTCGGACGTATGTACCGCTGCATGCGGTGGTGCGTATCGACGAAGTGCAAAAAGGGGGTAGCGGCCGCATCACGACGCCGAAGGACGGAGAGGGCAAGGTCCGCCCGTTTCCGACCCTGCTGCCGCGCGGCGGGCCGGGGAAGTAGCAACGTTTTGTGCCCTAGCCAGGGCTCAGCCTGCGAGTAGGGAGAAACCTACAGAATTGTCCTAGCTGCGGGTCCTTGCGGATGGCGAGACCGTGGGGATTCGGCCACGGAATCGCCAGCTTTCGAGCTACTCGCGGGCATTCGCCCGGGGGGGAAATACTTACTCTAGACACTTTTCGAGGCGCTCACGATAATGTGGCCGTCGTGAAGACTCGAAGTTCATCCCGTTCATTTTCGATCTCACGTGCCCCCGACCTGCATTCGAGGAGTCATACCGTGTCCATCACCCGTGAGCGCGTTGCCAGAATCGCCGTTTTGAGTTTCGGGTTGTTCGTCCTGAGCCAGCTGTGGGCCCAACTCGCGATGGAGATACACTTTCCCCTTGCGGTCAGGATGGGGCCGGTAACGGCAGTGCTTTTCCTTCGGTGACTCCATACGTCTTCCTCGCGCTCGGTCTGACGCCTGCACGCAGCGAGCCGGAATCGGTCTCGCAACTGCTGAAACGCCTTCGCTGCGCGCCTCAAGTCGAGGAATTATTGGGAGAGTGGACCGCTTCGAGCGAAGTGTTGCGCGCACCACCGGGGATTGATGGTCGGGGGCGGTACCGCATCTCGACGGCTCGACTCGGGGTATGGATCACGGTCGAAATCCCGTCGTCGCCTCCCGAGCCCGTGCGTCTTTTTCGGACCGAGGCCTCGAGCGGCACCTCGGTCGAGCTCGACGGCGGCTGCAATCCAACGTTCGCCGAGCTTCCCGGTATCTCCGCGCCGGAGGTGGAGAACGGATTTACCGACAGCGACCTGGAGCGTCTGCTTGCGGTGAATGACCGCCTCGTTGTTTTCTTGTGGTCGCCGCATCTCCCGCTATCCGTCGAAGGCTACGGAGAGATTGCCGCCGCCGTGAGCGAGCTTGGGATCCCCCTGGCGGCGGTCGTCGATCCGTCCGCGGTGCCCGAGCTCGTCGACGAGGTGTCGGAGCGAAACGGAATCCCCCTCGAGGCGCGGAGGGTCCTCGCTTCGGTCGAGCTACTTTTCCGCGACCTGGCGGTGCATGCTCCGACCGTACTCTTCTTCTGGCGCGGAAAAGCCGAGGCCCCCCTGCCAGGGTACAGAGACCGTAGGGCGTACGTGGAGTTTTTCGAGCGCGTCATGGCTCGCCCCAATTGATCGTTGCGCTGCGGTGAGAGTATGCTCGGGTAGTCTCACGCGATCCCATCCCGTGTTGAGAGATTGAGAGCGATTCTTCGTGCCTATTTACGAGTATCGTTGCAAGACCTGCGAGCAGGAGTTCGAGGCTTTGATTCTCGGCAAGGAACGGGCGTCATGCCCGTTTTGCGAGAGCTCGAAGCTGGAAAAGCTCTTGTCGACGTTTTCCGCCCTGACCGTTTCGGCGGGAAGCCTCACCTCGCGAGAGCTTCCGCAAGCCCCTTGCGGGGCGTGCGGGGACCCCCGTGGGCCGGGCGCCTGCTCTAGGGACTAGCGTGCTGATGAAAAAGTCAGCCCAGCCTGCCGAGCGGCGGCCAAAACGTCTGCCGCGAGACCGGCGCGAAGCGCCGCGAAGGCCGAGCCGTGGCGGCTCGATCGATTACGGGTCCCGCCACGGCATTGAGTACTAGAGATTTACCTCGTGGATGAAGCCGTGTCGCAAAATTCGACGAGGCTTTCTTTAGCGGGATAACTTTCGTCCCAGCGCTCGCCCACGAGTGCCAGACATTGCGATCTCGTTAGACTCGTAAACACCCAGGGCGCTTCATGAGGTGCCAGCGGTGCGGCTTCGGGAGTGCAGGCCGACTCCCAAAGTTTTCCCAGCGCCCTCGCCAGCGCGGTTCGGCCGGCATCGGCGAAGACACTGGTTGCGCGGAGCTCGGCAACTGGGTCGACCACCTTGAAATAGAAACGCTTGTTGCCCTGGCTCGTTTTCGGCTCGGCATTGAAGACGTAGAATAACTTCCCGTCGGGGAGAAACGCCGGAAAGTAGCTACCCACCCCATCCCGAGTCGATGTGGTTACCCTCGCAACTCGAGAGTAGCCGTCGATGTACCCGTGAGAATCCTTGGTGAGCTCCACGATCACGACGTCGGTCACCGTCGGCGGATCGAGTCCGCCGTTGATGAACGGTGTGAGGTAGCCACCCTTGCTGATGTGGAACGTCAACATCGAGTTATCGAAGCTGAAATCGGCTTTCCCCGCGACGAATCCGAAATCGACCAGCTCTTCACAACGTGTCGTGGCCTCCTCGGGATCCACGTCGGCGATGGCAAAAATCTTCAAGGAGGACCCCGGAGAAAACTCCATCTTTTCGCTGGAGCTGGTGTAGGAGACGACGTATCGCGCGTCCTTAGATAAAAACGGCGTGTTCAAATCGTTGGTGATTTCGGGACAAAGTCGCATCGGCTCGCTCGGATAAACGGTGAGCGCACCGCTCGTCGAGTCGTCGACGAACTCATAGTCGACGACTCGAAACTCAGCTTCGTCTCTCGTTCCCGAGAACATTAGGCGATAGACGGTCCGGGTCGAGCTTCCCACGGTCTCGGTACGGACCACCGCCGTCGACTGGTAGTAGACCTTGCGCAGATCCGGGTGTTCATGAATGAAAACCGGCGGAAGCTCGTGCGCGTCGATCCCCTTGTCGAGGTGATCGAGCAGCCGTGCGACATCGTAGAAACGAATGTGTTCGTCGGGGGTGTAATGGGAAGGCACGGTCATGTAGCGGCCGTCCGGTGTCGCCACCGCGTCGGAGCGGTCGGGAATCCGGATTCTTCGTCCCGTCGAGAGGTTGTAGAGGTAGTTTCGATCATGGCTGGCGAAGGCGATGATCCACTCCCCTCGGTTGTTCCACACCGGTCGGGCAAACCAGTTGACGTCGTCCACGGGCTCCTGGTCGGGTCCCGGTCGTACGATCTCTATTTTTCTCCCTTCGGCGGCCACGGCGCAATAATCCGAAGGGTTGTTTTCCGTCGGTACGGCGTGTACGAACGCCCCGGCCCAACCAAGCGAGGAGCTCGAGCCGAGCAGGAGAGAAGCTACGATGAAGTGCATCGCGCGAATTCTACGGAGCCACCCCTTGGGAGGGCAAGCACAAGAGCTGATCCCTCTCGTAGAGGAGTGCCGGCGCCGCCCTCAGGTTCGAAACGAGCGCAAACGGAGCCTGGGTCGATGCGGTTCTCAATAGCTCGCGCCACCGGAGACGACTGGTGAGTCCCGCCGCGACTTGGCGGTGGCGAGTTTCCCCCGGTACACACTTTGGAGCCGGCTCCGCAGCTCCGCGAGTTTTAGTCCTTCCTTCTCGGCCCTGGTAACGAGCTCCTGCTCGGCTCGCGCGACGCCCGGCCAGAGTTTGCCGCCGAGTCGCTCGACGAGCGCTGCGTCGTAATGGAATCCGAACGCGGTGACGCTAGGAGGCGGCACGTCGTATTTGTCGGAAAGGCCCAATGCGGCAAAGGGGAAATTTCGTGCCCAGTCGGCGTGGTAACCGATGAGTCCTTTGGCGGGATTGACCGAGACCAGGCCGTGGGGAACGCAATTCTGGTCCGAAATCCGGTACCGGAGACGAAGAAGGTCGGTGAGGTTGGAGGCCGCCTGGATCTGCGCGGCCGTCACGACGTCCCCGCCGGCGGACGAAGCGCTTTCGAAAGCCACCCCGATGAAACTATCGTTCAGGTTCAGGTAGAAATTCTCGTCGTCTGCCCAAATGGAGACCCCGGCATGCACGGCCGCGCTTTCGTCAGACACGATGCGGTAAACCTGTCCGAAGCGATCAATCACGTAGTTGTAGATCTTGCGCCGGCTCAGCCAACCGATCAGATCGCTCGTAGTCTTGAGGATGTCGACCTTGAACTCCTTGGAGAAAGGCGCCATGTCGCTTTCGCTCGTGTGATACACGATTCCCACCGGCGCAGGACCCGCGAGAACCGGGGGCGAACCGTCCTTGGGAAACGCGAAGAAACGTCTCGGCTCACCCTGGGTCTCGAAAGTGGTCGAGATTCGCAGCCCGTTGCTCCAGAGCTCTTGGTGTCCCTCCCGGGAGGCGAGCCAAATGTCGTCGGGCATCGAACCGATGCGCTCCGTTACCGAGGTTGGTGCCGAGGCGACCGTGTACTGAGGCGAAGCGAAGATTCGATCCGCCAGCCACATCGTCCCCTCGCTACCCTTCTGGTAGCCATATTTGCCGACGTGAAAGGCTATAGAGCCAACGAGCATGACGGTGAGAACCAGAGCGAGGTGGCGAAGCCGGTAGAGAGCCCACAACAACGGTGTGGGGAACGCGACGTGGCCCTTTCGCGAGCCGAACACCAGATCCCCCATCGATTCCAGCGCACCGTAGTAGAACACTGTCGTTCTGAGCGCAGGGAATCTCTGGAACAAAGCCGGCGCCTCCCCGAAGGCGCGGAGCGTCCGCTGGATGAACCACAGTTTGTCGACGGGATCGGCGATTCGAGTGGAGAGGCGATCGAGTCTCCTCCGAAAGGGCCCATGCTCGAGCGCCGCGAAGGCGCGGGGCTTCGGCATCGGCCTCGCGAGCTCCCCTGATCAGTTGTCGTAGACCGCGGCGATGAATGCGCCTCGCGCGGTCGCCTGCGTTGGGGTCGCCGACAGTCGCACTTCCGATATCGCTACGGGGCAATTCGCTGTGGTCAGGTATCGCTCGAAGCGTTCCCGAAAGCCCTTGGGCTGCGCCGTACCACCGGCGAGCACGACCGGAACCGCCTTGTCGATCTTGTGGGCTTCGTTCGACGTCTTCGCCACGGCAGCGTTGAGGGTCTCGACCAAGCTCTTGATGACGTCGTCATAGTAGATATGGAGAGCTTCCTCGACCTTGTCCCTCGGAGGGCGACTGAGATCGAGCGACTGTTCCTTGATCAGCTTGACGCGGGTGGCGGACTCTCCGGTTACGGAGCCCACGCTCCGGTCGATATAATCGCCCGCCTTCGAGATCGAAAAGGACGCGACCGGTACGGAGAGGTACGCGAGGCATGCGTTGCACATGCCGCCTCCCGCGGAAATACCGATGCCGGTAAACTGCTCTTTCTCGAGCTCCGAGAAAACGACCGCGAGACCCTCGTTGAGGGCCTTGGCCTCGTAGCCAAGCTCGGTCAAAAACGCCCCCAACAGCTTCTCGTGGTAAACCAGATCGGAGGGCGCGTCCGCCGGAGCGCCCGGCACCGAGTAGCGGACGATCTCGGCTCCAAGTTTGGGCTTCTTCAGCAGCCCGCCAATCATGACCTTGATGAGCTCGAGGGCCGAGGGCTCGTCGGGATTGATCAACCCACGGCTCATCGGCCTCCGGGTCTCGGCGTTGAAGAGACCGGCGAATTTCTCGGCGCTGTTTCCGTAAACGAAGAAATGGCCGTTGTTCTGGTGGTAGCGGACCTTGTTCTGCAAAAGGACGTTCTCGGTGATACGAGAGTAGGGAAGAGGAAGAAAGGCGTTGGTCTCCGTTGATGCTTTCAACTGGTTGCCGTTCTGGCGGATCGCCAGGATTTTGCTGGTTCCGATGTCGAGGCCTACGCGACCTTCACCGCCTTTGGCGAGGGTGTCCATGGTTTCCTCCTTGCTCCTTCCGGTACCCGAATCAGTTCTCGTACATTGCCGCCAATAGTGCACCCCGGGCAGTGGCCGTCAGAGGCTCCTTAGCCAGCCGCACTTCGCCGATCTGAATGGGAAGCTTCTCGGCCTCCAGGCTCTTGGCGAAGCGTCCGCAGAAGCCCTGGGGAAGTGCCGAGCCACCTCCCAGGACTATGGGTAACGGTTTGTCGAGCTTTGGCATTCGATCGGTGCTCGAGAACGCCTCGGAGATGCCCTCGACCACCGTAGCGACGAGATCGTCGTAGTAAATGTGGAGCGCGCCCGCGATCTTGCTGCGCGGCTTGTGGCCCAGGTCGAGGCCCTCTTCCTTGATCGTTCTCACTCGGGTGGCAGTCTCACCTGTCACCTCCCCGACGGCTTCGTCCACGTCGTCACCGCCTTTTTCCACGGCAAAGCTGAAGACGGGAACGGACAGATAGGAGAGGCAGACGTTCGTGAGCCCCCCGCCGAAACTGATTCCCATACCCGAGAAGTTCTCCTTCTCGAGCTCTGAGAACACCACGGCGAGTCCTTCGTTGATCGAGCGGGCCCCGAAGCCCAGGTTCTCGAGCATCTGCTTCATCAGAGCTTCGTGGTAGACCAGGCTGGTGGGTGCGCCCTTCGTCGTGCCGGGAACGCTGAAGCAAACGAGCTCTCCTTTGGGTTTGCGATCACCGATCAGCTTCTTGACGATGGTTTCCAGCAGCTTCTGCGCGTAGGGCTCGCCCGCGTTCACTAGGCCGTGGCGCATCGGGCGTCTCGTTTCGGCATTGAACATGTTTGCGAAGCGGGAGGCACCGTTCCCGAAGATGACCAGGTTGCCGTCCTCCCGGACGAAGTCAATCTCGTTCTGCCGAAGTATCTGCTCGGTGAATCGAGAGCGGGGAAGCTCGATGAATGCATTGAGCTCCGAGGACGCTCTTATGCCTTTTGCGTTTCTCGTGGCGGTGACGATGGTGCTGGTACCCAGATCCAACCCGATAGGATTGGGGCCGTTCTTGCCGGAGGCGCCGGCGCGTTTGGAAAAGGATGGTCTTGATTTTCCGACGGGCACCAATGTCGATCCTCTGCGATCGTCTGTGCCGGAAACCGGTTCCGGGCAGAAGGGAGAAAGGCCTCCTCCCGGGTCAGCCCGGCGACAAGACGTCAGCTACAGTCTAGAGAGTTATAGATTTCCTGTGAAAAAATAGCACCACCAGGCGAGCGGTGTCAACTTGTAGCGAGGCTCCACCTAGAACTGACGAGGTCGGCCTCGACGGCTCAGTTCCAGCCGAACAGGGACTCTACGAGTCATGGTCTTTCGCGGGCGACGATCGCCAGGGCCGCTTGGTAGTCCGAGGGGTCGTTCATGTTGAATAAGCAGAGAGCATCGGGATCGATCACTTGCAGCTCGCGCGGCATGACCCAGCGCACCGTAATCGATTCGACGAAAGATTGGGCCGAAAGCTCCCCGCGATCCAGTCGTGCCTCGAGCGCCCGCAAGCACGTCGTCCGGTACAGGGCGCAAACTGGCACCGGCCCGTCGCCGGCAAAGGGAACGACGCCTTCCACATCGGAAGAAGCGCGTTTCACGATGGCCATCAAGAACGGCGTGGTGACGAACGGCAAGTCGCAGGCGACGACGAGAACAGCCGACGCTTCTGCGGTAGCCAATGCCGCGTGGATTCCGGACAGGGGGCCGAGACCCGGCCTGAGATCGGGTTGATGCTCGAGCTCAGTGCTCGCGCCGGAACCAGATCCACCCACGACGCGCAGGCGATCCGTGAGCGGCTCCATAGCCTCCTTCAACCGCTCGAGCACAGGACGTCCCCCCAAGACAAGGGTGGATTTGTCTCGCCCCATGCGACGGCTCTCCCCACCCACGAGGATCGCGCCTTCGATTTCCATGACGCCTTTGGTATACTGCTCCGCGTTTTCTGGAATTGTATGTCAACACCGCGCCAAGGGACGGAGGTTCGTGTCCCGTCCTCGGAACGTTTCCAGGCGTTATGACGAGCCCTGAGGATATTCAAGTAGAGCGGCTCTTCGTCACCAGCCTCCACAGAGCGATCGAGGAGCTCGCACCCGAGGAAATGGAGGTCTTCAGCCGATGGTTCGACCCGTCGACGAGACGAACCCGTTTTCACGTGGCTACCGTCATCGGGGCAGTAGGCTACCTCAGGCGCAACCCGGCACTCTACGCGAAGGTCATCGAAGCCGCGGGTAAGACCGCGTCCGATAGGGCTTACGCGGATCTCTCCCAGATCGAGCGGCGGCTCCTGGAAGCACTCCCTCGGTTCGGGAGAGAGCGACTCGTCAAGTATTTGCTCCATTCTGGGTTGAGGAGCATTCACAAGGACGCCCAGCTATCGGTGGGCAAGGACGGAGACAGGCTCATTCTGACGGTGACGAACTCGATCTTCTGTTGTACCCCCGCGGACAACTCGGGACATCGTTGCCACTTCTACGCGGCGCTTTTCGAAGGACTGCTCGAAAAGACCGATCTTCGCTGCTACTCGGTGACGGAAGCGAATTGCCGCGGTCAAGGTGCCGACGCCTGTCGGTTCGAGGCCCTCCTCAAGGAGCCCCAGGCGGCCTGAGTCCCCCCTCGGAACGAGAGAGGGCTCGTCAGCGCTCCGAGAGCTTCTCGCAGGGGTGTCGTTTACTGCTGCGCCCCCGGGCACCGGCGCCCATCCGGGTTGGAGATTACCGGTCTCGGAGCTATCCTGTTTTCATACGAGAGGTTCCCGGTAATGAGAGGAAGAAAGTACGTTTTCGCCGCGCTGACGCTCCTGGCCGTGAGCGCCACCGCCTCGACGCAGATCGACGAAGGGGAAATGGCGATGGCTCTCGAGCGAGTGGGTGAGCTTCTGGGGCTCCCGCCGGTGGCCCCCGACGAGCTCAAG
This sequence comes from Vicinamibacteria bacterium, assembly GCA_035457705.1. Lineage (GTDB taxonomy): Bacteria > Acidobacteriota > Vicinamibacteria > Marinacidobacterales > SMYC01 > DASPGQ01. The sequence goes on along the minus strand of DATIBD010000039.1, from coordinate 402,369 downwards.
AGAGAAGTGGCGGCCCTCGGTCAGCTGGCGTTCCGGAGCGACGTTCCAATCAACTTCATGTCGCGCGACGAGCTGACCCGTTACATTCGGGAGCTCTTCGAAGACGAGTACCCCGCGCAGTTCGCGGCTCGAGAGGAGAGGATGCTTCGCGGGTTCGGTTTCCTCAAAGCCGGCGAGGACCTCAGGTCGCTACGAGAGAAAGTGCTGAACGAAAACGTCGCCGGGTTCTACGATGAACGTCCCGGCGTCAAGAAGCTCTTCGCCATCTCCTCGGGCAGCGCGCTCAACGTCATGAATCAGCTCATCCTGTCGCACGAGCTCCGTCATGCGATTCAGGACCAGCACGTCGTGATTCGCGAGAAACTGGAGGTTCAGAGCGACTACGATGATCGCCGACTCGCCGCCCTGTGTCTGTTCGAGGGGGATGCCTCGATCATGATGCAAGAGTACCTGAGCTCGCGGGCGACGAAGAATCGCCCTGAGATGGCGAACCTGTTTCAAGTCTTCTCTCAGAGTATGACGGGGCAGGAAGTTGCGTCGATGTTTGCCGGGCCCGCCCTTCGTGATGCGCCGCCGGTCGTGCAGGAGCAGCTCATCGCCCCGTATTTCGAGGGTCCCAAGCTCGCAAGCATCATTTTCCAAAGAGGGGGATTCCAGGAGCTGAGCCGAAAGTTGCACCGGCCCCCCCGCTCGATGGAACAGGTCCTCCATCCCGAAAAGTACCTCGACGAGGTTGATGAGCCGGTCGAGGTGGAACTGCCGGAAGCGATGGGGCAAACGCCTGATTTCGAAGGCCGCCTCGGAGAGCTCTTCATCCGAATCCTGCTCCGGGGGAGCGATTCCGGGAGCCACGCCGATACGGCTGCCGCGGGGTGGGGAGGCGACTCCTACGCTGTGCTCAGGGACGGTGCGGGCTATCGTTTAGTCTGGCGAACCGTTTGGGACACGACTTCAGACGCCCGGGAGTTCGAAGAATCGATGCGAGAGTACGCGGGTGCAAGATTCGGCCCGGAGAGCACCACGTTACGACGAGACGGCCAGAGCGTGTTCTTCGAGCGACGAGGTTTTCAGTAGTCTCGAGACTAGTGCTGGTCCGTTTAATCAAAGCTGGGGCGGGTTATCTTTTCGACCATCACCTGACCTTCGCCCTCGAGCCTCAGGTTGATTCCACTCGACGGATCGGGAAGCATGATCTCGGCCAGAGCTTCGTCCTCGACGATGGTTGGGGTGAGATCGCCTGACCAGGAGATGAGGCTCGAGCTCGCCACGTTGACGGGGTATTCGCGCTGCACCGTAAGCACGAGCGGACTCGTGGCCACTGACAGCGCCACCATCCCGGTGCCCTCGATCATGAGCACGTGAAAGCCCGGTTTGCCTCCGGATTCCTTCTCGACCACCGCGTAGCGCGGCGTAAGCGTTTCCTGGCACGCAAGGAGGTGAGAGGGCTCCACGAAGATCTGCTCGTTCTCGATCTGGAATACGCTGATCTCCCGTCGGCGATCGGTTAGAAGGAGCTTCCCCGTACCGCTCACGATGACGAGGGGCGCCACCCGCTCTTCGCGCTGCGGCTTGACCCAGAATGTCAGATTGCCGCTGTAGCTGTAGATCGTGCCCAGCTTGATGAACACCTTCCCCGAGAAGTTGACCTCCATGAGGTTGTACTCGAGGTACCTGAAGAGGTCGTCTTTGCGGCGGCCGCGAGCGTACACGTGAGGCTCGGCGGGGCCGAGCGTCTGCCAGGAGAGCTCGGAGTCGTCCTCGTCCCGAAAACGTTCTCCCGACGAACGGTAGTTTTGTGCGTGCTCCTTTGTGGAGAAACGGGATCCAGTGCGCCCGCTGAATAGAACGTCGCTAGCGCTGGTCGGCGCCTTGTTTCGCGCCATCTCGGCGAGGGACTCGTCTTGCAGGATGGGCTCCGACAGCCGTAGGCGAGTTCCCTCGGTCGTAGGCGAGGGGCGCGCCGCATTCTCCGCCCGGGGTTCGGTGCCCGGAGTCACGATTACCTCCTGATCATCCGAGACCGTCCAGAGATGGGCCACCTGTCCGGCGTCCGGCTTGGTGGTGATGCTGTCCCGAGCCGAAGCCGCTGCCTGGTGCATGTCCGTCGAACCGGCGGGAGGGGCGAAGCCTTCGCGCAGGGCCGAGAGAAATCTTCGTTTGTCGATGTGATCGACGGTGACGCTGTCGAGATCTGGGGCCGTCCTCACCCGATGGTCTTCGACGAGAGATGGCTTCGTGTCATCTCCGTTATAGGGTGGAGTCGCCATGGTGAAGTCGGTCTGGTCATCCGTTGGCGGCCGCTCGTGGTCGATCTTCTCCTGAACCCGCTTCACCATGATATTGGCACCGGCCTTCCGGTACTGGAAGATCGCGTTGTAGTACTGTTTCTTCTTTTCGTAGACGTTGCCCAGGTAGAAGTGCGTCTTCTGACTGTCGGACTTGAGCTCCAATGTCTTGAGAAACGTGGCCTCCGCCCGGTCGAGGTCGCCGAGCTTGAAGCAAATCAGTCCCAGGTTGAAATAGAGCGTGGGCGAATTCGGGTTCAGGTCGATGAGCTTTCGATAGACGGATTCGGCGTCTTTGTATTTCTCCTGCTTGAAGTAGGCGAGCCCGAGGAGATTCAGAACCGAGTCGTCTTGCGGTCGCAGACGTCTGGCCTCCTCGAGCTCCTCCGCCGCGTCCGCAAAATTGCGGGAGTCGAAATGTTCGCGGCCGCGATTGAGGTGGACGAGGAACAGGCCCTGATCGAAAGGCGTAGAAAATTGATTGGCCATGGACTGAACTCAGCTCAACACAACTGTCGGGCGCTCCCTGGGGCGAGTGCCGACCTCCGAAGCCTCATCAATAGTTTACCGAAACTGACGCCGTTTTGTCGTACCCGGTTCAGGGGTCCAGGACTTCGTAAGGATGACTCGTCGGCGGGGTTCGACTGATGCGTATCACGCCTTCGGGATCGAGATAACGATAGTACACCCTTCTTTTCACGCTCGTTTCAACGCCCTCGTTGGTGTTTGTCGCGGCGAGTACGACCTGCGCAGACCGAGCGGGTACGAATCGGCTCCGCCCTACCTGCCGAGCCAGGTCAGCCAGAGGCGAGCCGGTCCGAGCGTCGGCCCCCGGGGCTCGCGACGGTTGCGGGACGGCGGTAATTCGGGCCGTTCCGCCTGGCCGGTCAATCGAGTAGACCTTGCTGCCCTTTACGATCTCGATCTTGCTCCCGGCGCGATAAATGGCCATTACCTTTCGGACGTAGTTTCGCGTCTCGGGATAGGGGGGAATTGTTCCATAACGGCGCACCGGGGTGGCGCCGGCGTTGTAGGCGGCGAGAGCGAGGTGAAGCTCGCGGAACTCGTCGATGAGGCCCCTCAGGTGGGCCGTGCCTGCGCGTATGTTCTGCCACGGATCGTAGACGTTCTCGACGCCATATTGGCGCGCGGTCGCAGGCATGAGTTGCATGAGTCCGCGTGCCCCCTTGTGCGATTGCGCGAAGCGATTGAATGCGGACTCGACCGCCATGACCGAGCGCACCAGCGCCGAGTCCACTCCGTAGGTTTGCGAGGCCTTGAGAATCAATGGATCGTACTGGCCGTTGTAGTGCCAGACCTTGCCCGCCTCCTCTGCTGTTCCATCAGCAATGAGCCTCATGCGGGTGTCGCTCAGGACATTCGAGAGTATGAGCACGCCGTTCTCGTTGGTGTATCCATAGACCTGGGCCGTGGCGTCGACCACGGCGAAGGGGCTGGTGGCGATCAAAACGGCGGCGCCGAGACAGCCGAGCAAGCGCCACTTCGACCGGTGGGCTCGTGCCACCAGAATCTGGTCGACCAAAGGGGGTCGAGAGAACTCCCTAGGACGGGCGCGGCCAGCGCTAGACACGCTGTCCCTCCAACGCGAGCCGGATCGCGCCGCGACCGCGCTCGTAGAGCTCGGGAATGCGGTCGGGGAAACGGCCACCCGCCTCCGCCCGTCCGGCTTTGCCCCCTCCTCTTCCTTCGATGATCGGAGCCAGCTCCTTCACGAGCTGATCAGCCCGGATCTGGGAAGCGAGCTTTTCCGACACCTCGACGATGAGCGAGACCTTCTGTTCGTTGACCGCGGCGGAAATGGCTACCCAGAGGCGATCACGATTCTTTTCCTTGAAGGCATCGACGAGCTGGCGGTGCTGCTTCTTGTCGACGTTTTGCACCGGAGCCGGGGTCCAGACGAGGACGTCTCCGATGGCCATCGTCGACTCCTCGCCTCCTGCCGGTTCCCCGAAGACGAGACGCCTTTTCAGCTCCTCGACTTCCCGCTCCTTGCGTTTCAGCTCGTCTTTGAGCTTGTCCACGGTGCTCAAAAGCTCGTCGGGCCTCGTTCTGAGGCTTCGGCTCAACTCGGTGACCAGGGTGCGATTGGAGCGTGCGAACTCGAGCGCCGCTCGGCCCGTGAGGGCTTCGATGCGTCGAATTCCCGAGGATATGGAGGACTCGCTCGTGATGACGAAGAATCCTGCTTCACCGGTTCGGGAAAGATGCGTGCCTCCGCAGAGCTCGATGCTGAAATCGGGAATCTCGATGACCCGCACGCGATCACCGTACTTCTCACCGAAGAAAGCAATCGCCCCACGAGCGAGAGCGTCGTCGATGGGAAGCACCGAGCTCTGCACGGCGAGATCTTCTTGAATCTTTTCGTTCACGCGGCCTTCGATCTGCTGGATCTCGGACAGCGAGAGCGGGGCGAAGTGAGAAAAGTCGAATCGAAGTCTGCTGGGCGCCACCAACGAGCCTTTTTGTTTGACGTGCGGTCCCAGCGTTTCGCGAAGGGCTGCATGTAGCATGTGAGTGATGGTGTGGTGTCGTTTCGCTCCTTCGCGCACGGTCTCGTTCACGATGGCCACCACCCGCTGATCGACGGCGATGCTTCCCTTAGAAACTCTCACCCGGTGAGAGATAAGCCCGCTCACAGGGGATTGCGTGTCGACGACGTCCGCGGCCCCGTCCGGCCCCGCCAGGACCCCTTGATCACCCACCTGCCCTCCGCCCTCGGGGTAGAACGGCGTTACGTCGAGAAAAACCTCTCCCTCGTCTCCCTCGACGAGCTCGCGGACCTCGATACCATCCTTCGCGAGCGCAACCACACGAGACTCGGGAATCTTGGTCGCGGAATATCCTTGGAAGCGTGACTCCGCCCGCGCCCTGATCTCGCCGTAGTGCGCGCGCTCGGAGGCTGAGGAGCCTTTCTTCCAGGACTCTCGAGCTCTTTGCCGTTGCGCCTCCATCGCTTCGTCGAAACCGGCTTCGTCCACGTCGATTCCATGTTCCGAAGCGATGTCGGTCAGGAGATCGAACGGCACTCCGAAGGTGTCGTAGAGCTCGAATGCATCAGATCCCGGGAGGATGCGTTTTTCGGTGACTTCCGGCAGTCGAAGCTTCTCCTCGAGAACAGAGATTCCGGTCGACAGCGTCGTACGAAAACGCTCTTCTTCGGAGCGAACGACGCGCTCCACGAGCTCGCGCGAGAGCAGGAGATCCGGGTAGGGCTCCCGCATCTCCTCGGTGACCCGGGTCGTGAGCTCGAACAGAAACGGTTCCTCGAGGCCGAGCTTCACACCGTGGCGCATCGCCCGGCGGAGGATCTTCCTCAGCACGTAACCGCGCCCGTCGTTCGATGGCATGACACCGTCGGCGATCAAGAACGCTGCCGAACGAGTGTGATCGGCGATGACCCGGAAGGCAACGTCCTCGGTCGTGCTCGATCGCTTGTAGCGCCTTCCCACGCGCTCTTCGATGGCTCGGAGTATCGGAGCGAAGATGTCGGTGTCATAGTTGCTCTCTACGCGCTGCACCACGGCTGTAATCCGTTCGAGCCCCATGCCGGTGTCGACGCTGGGGGCGGGTAGGGGCCGGAGAGCTCCGTCTTCGTCGCGATTGAACTGCATGAAAACGAGATTCCAGATCTCGAGCCAACGGTCGCACTCACAGGCGACGCCCTTGCACTCAGTCTCGGGGCAGGGGAGGTGGTCGCCCTGGAAGTAATGAATCTCCGAGCATGGCCCGCAGGGGCCGGTGTCGCCCATGGACCAGAAGTTGTCCGCTCTCCCCAGCTCGTGGATTCGCTCCGTTGCGACGATCTCGGTCCAGAGCTCGTAAGCTTCGGCGTCACGGGGGACTTCCGAGTCTCCCTCGAAGATGGTGACCGCGAGCCGGGAAGGGCTGAGCTCGAACCGATCGACGAGAAGCTCCCAGGCGAAAGCAATCGCATCACGCTTGAAATAGTCGCCGAAGGAAAAATTGCCGAGCATCTCGAAGAAAGTGTGATGCCTTGCTGTGACGCCTACTTTCTCCAGGTCATTGTGTTTGCCACCCGCACGGACGCATCTTTGAACCGTCGTCGCCCGGCGGTAGCTCCTGGTCTCGAGTCCCAGAAACACGTCCTTGAACTGGTTCATCCCGGCGTTCACGAACAGGAGGGTCGGATCATTGATGGGGACGAGAGAAGAGCTCGGAACCACACGGTGGCCTTTCGATTCGAAGAAGTCGAGGAACCCCCTTCGGATCTGTTTCGCCTTCATTTTCTCCCCCGAAGCGCCTGAGAACACTCCCGTCAACTGTCAGAACCTCGAGGCCGACGCCACGTCCACGCGCGTCGGCCAGACGTGCTCCAGGCGCCACCTGTTTCGGTCAATTATTCAGTATGTTCCAAATCCTCGCCGGATACCAGCCGGTAAGCCACCTCGCCCGTAAAGCCGCGTGAGAGCAAATGTCTGTAGGCTCGGGACCGTTCGCCTCGCGCGAGTTGGCCCTTCGAGCCGAGAAATCGCGCCAGAGCGGCGATCGCCGCTCGCTCCTGGCCGTCCGGAAACGCATACGACAGCGCCGCCTCGATATTGGACTCTTCCACCCCGAGCTCACGAAGTCGACGCTCGATTCGAAGTGGACCCCATTGTTTGCGCTCGACGCGTGACCGCGCGAGCTCGCGCGCGAAGGTCGGGTCATCCAGATAGCCCCGGGAGAGAAGGAAGTCGATGGTCGATTGGACCTCGGTACCGGTGTATCCCGCTCGCGCCAATTTCTGGGAGAGCTCGCGGACGCCGTGAGCTCGCCGCGCCAGCCGGACAAAGGCGAAGTCGAGAGCGCTTCGTCTCGGGGACGAACGGCCTCTTGCGGCCTCGGAGTCACGCGTTGGCTCGATGCCTTTCAGGAGCTACTCCGTGCCTAAGGCACCCGACGTCGGGTTCCCGGATTTCGGCTTTGACGTTCGAAGGGCTCAACTGAACTCGAAGGGACTTTCCTGTCCTTCCCCACTTCGATCGTCCATGAAGTCGGTCATGCTCCTCTCCATCTCCTCTTGGGCGAGGTCGCTCGTCGACTGGATGCCCTGGATCTTCAGCTTGAACTCGTCCGGGTTGCTGGCTCTCCTCAGGGCTTCATCGTAAGTGATGAGGTCCTTCTTGTAGAGGTTGAAGATGGACTGATCGAACGTCTGCATCCCGTACTGGGATACCCCGGCGGCGATGGCCTCGTGGATTAGCTTGGTCTTGTCCTTGTTGATGATGCAGTCTCGGATGAACGGGGTGGCGATCATTACCTCGACCGCGGGAACCCGACCGTGGCCATCCGCTCGGGGAATGAGCCTCATCGAGATGACCGCCTTGATTACGCCGGCGAGCTGGAGTCGAATTTGTTTTTGCTGGTGCGGGGGGAAAACGGCAATGATCCGGTTGACGGTCTCGGTAGCGTCCAACGTGTGAAGCGTGGACAGGACGAGATGCCCCGTCTCGGCAGCGGTGATGGCCGTCTCGATCGTTTCGTAGTCTCGCATCTCACCTACGAGAATCACGTCCGGGTCTTGGCGTAGAGCGCTCCTGAGCGCCCCGGCGAAGCTCTTGGTGTCCACCTCGACCTCGCGCTGGTTGACGATCGATTTCTTGTCGCGATGAAGAAACTCGATCGGATCCTCGATGGTCATGATGTGTTCGCAGCGATGAGAGTTGATGTAGTCGATCATCGCGGCGAGGGTGGTCGACTTTCCCGATCCGGTGGTGCCGGTGCATAGAATGAGCCCGCGCGTCTCTTGCGCGATCTTCTCCAGCACCAGGGGTAGGCCAAGCTCCCGGATCGTGAGAATCTTGACGGGAATGACGCGGAGCACCAGACCCACCGTCCCGCGTTGCTGAAAGACGTTCGCTCGGAAGCGACCGAGCCCGGGTACGCTGTAGGCGATGTCGATCTCCAGGTTGTCCTTGAATTTCTGCTTTTGCCGGTTGCTCATGATGGAGAAGGCCATGGCGATGGTGTCTTCCTGCATGAGACGCTTCATTTCCACCAGGGGAACGAGCTCGCCGGCGACCCGGATGACCGGGTGGCTCCCCACCTTGAGGTGTAAATCGGAGGCTTTGCGCTCCGAGGCGACTTTCAGCAAGTCGTTGATGTGCATGTCATTGCCCCTTTCCGTCCGATTCTCACAGGGCCTTCGCTCAGTTCCCGGCGAGGTGCGCTTGTAAAAGCGATGAGACGTCGAATCCGGTCATAAACAGCCGACGCGTCCAGTGGTCTACACGGGCAAGCGGACCTGGAACCCCGTCACGATTTATTTCGCATTGATGTTCCGAGAAGATCCTGTCCTATTATCGTAGGTGATTACTCTAGTGTTGTCAACGTCTTCCCGCCTTCTTCCGCAAGGGCCACCTGAGGCTAAGAGCGCTCGTTAACGGGGGTTACCGACGAGCCGAGCATGCTATACTCCCGCGTCGTCGCGAACGTTGGGTTAATGTTTCTGCTCGGCCAGCAGCTCGGCAAGTATCAAATCGTAAAGACACTGGGAAGCGGAGGTTTCGGCACGGTCTACCTGGTGCGCGACACTTGGATCGACAAGAAACTTGCCATCAAGGTTCCTCACAAACAGAACGGCGCCTTCGACGATCTCCTGCAGGAGCCGCGACTGCTCGCGGCGCTGACGCACGAGAACATCGTGAGCATCGTCACCGCCGAGAAAGCCGGCGAATACTTCTTCATCGTAATGGAGTTCGTGGAAGGAGAGAGCCTAGAGTCTCGGATCCAGCGCGACAAGAGCGTCGAGTTCAGGGCCGCTATGGATTTTTCCAGACAGATCGTGACCGGAGTGGATCACGCCCACCGACAGGGAATTCTGCACCGTGATCTTCGACCCGGAAACGTGCTCGTCACCCCCGAGGGCAGAATCAAAATCACCGACTTCGGTACGTCGCGCTTTCTCGAGGTGTCCGATCGCGCTTCCACGGTCATCGGCAGCCCTCCTTACATGGCCCCCGAGCAGTTTCGAGGTCGCGGCGTGTTTGCGTCGGACATCTACTCGATCGGAGTCATCATGTATGAAATGATGACGGGTGTGCTGCCCTACTTCAGCGCCGACCCCAGACGGCTCGAGCAAATGGCTGCCTCCGGCAGATTTACGCGGCCGCGAGAACGCAACCGGAGCATCCCCGCCGAGATCGACGAGATCATCGTCAAGGCCCTTGCGCCCCAGGTTTCTGACCGCTATCAACAGGCCCACGAACTCCTCGACGATCTCTGCACCGCGGGCGAGATCGACCATCGAGCCTCTCGCGTGGAAGATATTCGACAGAGGGTTCGCGCGCGCGAGCGGTCTATCGGAGGGTTCTGCTGGAATTGCCGGAAGCCACTCCACGCCCGTGCCCGGAGCTGCCCTTTCTGCGGAGAGAGTCAGTAACGGAGATCGCCTCGATTCCACTGGAGGATCGCGGCGGTCGTGATGGCGGCGGTTTCGGTTCGGAGCGTGCGGGGGCCCAGCCCGTACAACACCACGGATCGTTTTCTTGCCAGGGTCAGCTCGGTCTCGGACCAACCTCCCTCCGGGCCTATGAGAGCGAGGACAGCATCCGCCGTTGGCTTGACCTCCAGGGCTGGAGCGCCCGGTTGCGCCATCACGATCCACGTCTCCTCAGCCTGGTCGAGCGCCTGGAGGAGGGTTCGGGGAGGCGAGACCTCCACAAGGAGGCTCCGCCTGGATTGTTTCGACGCCTCGAGCACGATGCGCCGCCACCGTGCCAGGCTACGCTGCATTTGACTTGGTGTGGTCGTGCCCCTTTCCGTGACCAGAGGAATGATGCGTCGCGCGCCGAGCTCGGTAAGCTTCTGGACGGCGACCGGCATCCGTTGCGATTTGGGGACCGCGAGGCCGAGGGCCAGCCCGAAAGGAGACTCACGTGGAGGCTCGGACCCCATGACGCGGACCGAGACCGAGTCACCGGTAAGGGACTCGATGGCGGCACGTACGGCTCGACCCCGACCGTCGAAGAGCGTGATTCGAGCTCCCGCGACCAGCCTCAGCACGTGAATAATGTGATGTGCTTCATCACCCCGGAGCTCGATTCGATCCGAATCCAAGCTGCGAACGAAGAATCGTCGTTCCCGGCTCACTGCGATCTGGATACGAGCGCTACCCATTCTCCCGCGCTCCACATCTCGACATCTCGCATCCGGCGGGGAAGAGCGAGCGCAAGCTCGTTCGCCTCCTCGAGCAGGATTCCTGACAGAACAACGAGCTGCGCGTGGATCTGCGACGCCGCGCGGGTGAGGACCGGGGCGTTGATGTTCGCAACGACGACGTCTGATTCCAGGTGAGGAAGGTCCTCGCAGAACCTGCACTCGACGCGAACGATCCCCGCGAGCCCGTTCCTGGAAACGTTCTCGCGGGCGCAGACGCAGGCATCGCCATCGCAGTCGACGGCGAGAACCGACGCGGCGCCCAGCCTGGCGGCGACCATGGCGAGGATTCCTGAGCCCGTGCCGATGTCGATCACGTTCTGTCCGGGCTCGAGATACCGCTCGATAAGCTCGACCGCCAGCCGGGTCGTATCGTGCGTGCCCAGGCCGAACGCCCGCTCGGGGTCGAGCCGCAGAATCTCCCGTCCGGTATCAGGTACCCGAAGCCAGGTGGGAAGAACGTAGAATCGTTCTCCGAGAGCGAAACCTTGAAGGCCTTTCTTCCACTCGAGGAGCCAGTCTCGATCGACGAATGGAGGGGGAACGTGCACCCGTACGCGGAGTTTCCGCCGAAGAGCCTCGGCCAGGGTCGTTACCCGCGTCTCGGGACCAAAGAACGCCTTAAATCCGCTCCCGTCGTCCAGGAGCTCGGTTCCAAGGCAGCCCCCATCGAAGACGACCACGGCGGCCAGCTCGAGCGCTTCCGGCTCTCCGAAAACCTCGAGCACGGGGTAGACCCCGGTCGCGGGCGGCATCAGCCGAAGAGTCGTTCGAAGAAGCTCCTTTCCCTTCCCGAAGGGCGTTCTCCGAGCTTGGGTGCGGTCATGAGCGCGCCGAGCTGCTCCACGAGCTCTCGTTGCTCTCGCGTGAGCTTCTCGGGAGTCACGACGTTTACGACGACGAGCTGGTCGCCCCGACCGCTTCCCTGCAGACGAGGGACTCCCTTGCCTCGAAGTTTGATGACGGAGCCGCTTTGTGTGCCCGGCGGGACAGTGAGGCTTTCGTTGCCTTCGATCGTCGGTACTTCCACTTGCGCACCGAGGGCCGCCTGCGGAAACGTTACGGGGAGCTCGAGGTAGATGTCGTCGCCATCGCGCCTGAATAGGGCGTGCGGCTTGACGTGCAGTATCACGTACAGATCTCCCGATGGCCCACCGCGCATCCCCGCTTCTCCCTCTCCCGTCCGCCTGAGCCGGGAACCGGTATCGACACCGGCGGGAATGCGAAGAGTGATCTCCCGCTCGCGAGCGATTTGCCCCGATCCTGTGCAGGTCTTGCACGGGTCGGGAATGATCTGGCCGGTGCCGCGACACTGGCCGCAGGGACGAGACACGACGAGAAAGCCCTGTTGGAACCGCACCTGGCCGCGGCCGCCGCACGCGGGACAGGAGCTCTTGCTGGTTCCCGGTTCGGCGCCGGATCCGGCACAAGACGAGCAGTGTTCTGCGCGCGGGACGAGAATACGCGTCTCCGTGCCATGGACCGCTTCTTCGAACGTGAGCTCGAGGTCGTAATGAAGGTCGGCCCCCCGCGAAGAACGGCTTCGTCGGCCGCCGAAGAGATCGGAGAACAGCTCTTCGAAGATGCTTCCACCCCCGAAGATGTCGGTGAACTCGCGAAAGATGTCCGTGTTGACCTGCGGTGCACCTCGAAGCCCGGCGTGGCCGTAGCGATCGTACACGGCTCGCTTTTCCTGGTCGCTCAGAACGCTGTACGCCTCGGCGCATTCCTTGAATGCTTCCTCGGCGCTGGCGTCGCCCGGATTCTTGTCAGGGTGATACTTCACCGCCAGCCGCCGGTAGGCCCGCTTTATGTCGCTGGGAGTTGCCGTACGGTCAACTCCCAGAACTTCGTAGTAGTCCTTCTTGAAAGTACTGGTCAATGATCCTCTCCGCGAGGATACCTCGCTGAATTATAAGCGTTCGTGTCTCACCGAATGGAACGACTGCAGGGTCAACCGCGCAACATCGCTTGTCCCAACGCTTCCGCGGTTGTCTCGAGGCTCGCCAGCGCCGACTGGAGATCTTCGAGGGACCCCTCTCTCGTCTGCTCCGCGCGGTCCAACGCTTGCGTCGCCTGTTGCCGCTCCTCGGCGGTAAGCTTGGTCTGCAGCAGTTGGTAGGTTTTTCGCGTGCTGTGAATGAGCCCCTGTAGCTGTCCTGACACTTTCTCCCGCTCGCGGAGAGTCTCTTCGAGCCTGGCCTGCCGTTCCGCTTCGGTACGAGCTTTCTCGACCTGAGACTGCGTCAGCCCGCTCCCGGCCTTGACGGTGATGTTCTGCTGACGTCCCGTCGCCTGATCCAGGGCCGTCACCTGCACGATTCCGTTAACGTCGATCTCGAACGTAACCTCGATTTGCGGGACACCTCTCGGGGCGGGCGCGACATCGGTCAGCATGAAACGCCCGAGTGAGGTGTTCTCATGGGCGAGGCTCCCTTCGCCCTGGAGAACGTGAACCTCGACCTTGGTCTGGTTGTCGGTCACCGTCGTAAAGGTTCGGCCCTTCTTCGTGGGTATGTTGGAGTTGCGCTCGATGAGCGGCGTGAACGTACCGTCCTTGGTCTCGATTCCCAGGGTGTGCGGGGTGACGTCGAGCAGGACGAGATCGGTAACCTCACCTTTGAGGATACCGGTCTGGATCGCCGCCCCAATCGACACGACCTCGTCGGGATTGACGGACTTGGTGGGCTCTTTGCCGAAGATCTTCTTGATAGTTTCCAGGACCTTGGGAGTACGAGTCTGACCGCCAACGGGGATCACGTCGTCGATGTCTTCACGAGACAGCCCCGCGGAGCTGAGAGCGTCTTCGCAGGGGCGCACGGTCCGATCGAGAAGAGGCTGGATCATCTGCTCGAACTTGGTCCGGGTGAGGACCGTGTTGAGATGTTTGGGGCCGCTTTGGTTCGCCGAGATGAAGGGGAGGACGATCTCAGCCTGCGGCTGGTTGGATAACTCGCATTTCGCTTTCTCCGCGGCTTCTTTGAGTCGCTGCAATGCCATCCGGTCGCCTCGGAGGTCGATGTCGTTCTCCCTCTGGAACTCCTCGACGAGCCAATTCATGATGTATTGATCGAAGTCCTCGCCGCCAAGGTACGTGTCCCCGCCGGTCGAGAGCACTTGGTATATTCCGTCTTGTAGCTCCAGAATGGAGATGTCGAACGTCCCTCCGCCGAGATCGTAAACCGCGATCTTCCCCGATTTGTTCTCGTTCATGCCATAGGCGAGCGAAGCAGCGGTCGGCTCGTTGAGGATGCGCAGGACCTTTAGTCCCGCAATGGTTCCGGCATCGCGAGTGGCCTGCCGCTGAGAGTCGTTGAAGTACGCGGGCACCGTAATTATGGCTTCCTCGACGGGCTCGCCGAGGTAGTCTTCCGCCGCCGCTTTCAGCTTCTGCAGAACGATCGCCGAGATCTCGGGTGGGCTGTAGACCTTGTCATCCACCTGAATGTGCGCATCCCCGTTGCTCGACTCGATGATCTGATAGGGAAGCACTTTCGACGCCGATTGGACCTCGGGTGAATTGAAACGCCGCCCCAGCAGCCGTTTCACTCCGTAAATCGTATTCTGCGGATTCGTCAAAGCTTGGCGCTTCGCGATCTGTCCCACGAGCCGCTCGCCCTTGCTAGTGAAGGCCACGATCGACGGTGTGGTGCGAGCGCCTTCCTGGTTGGGAATGACCTGCGACGTGCCACCTTCCATGACGACGATGCAGGAGTTTGTCGTTCCGAGATCGATTCCAACGACCTTGCTCAATTTGGACACTCCTCGGGCGCGACAGTCCAGACTGCTCTAGCGGCTCTGTTTTCCAGCCAAGCGATCAGTCAGACTGCCGTACCACCTCATCCTCGCTCTCGACGTCCCCATCCGAGGTCGCCAATTCCGTCCCACGGGAGTGCGCGACACTCACCATGGAAGGGCGAAGCAGACGATCCTTCATACGATAACCTTTTTGAAACACATCGATGACCGTCCCGTCGGGATAATCATCGGTCTCGACCCGGCTGACCGCCTCGTGCAAGTGCGGGTCGAAAGGCTTTCCCGCACTGTCGATCTCCTCGAGGCCGTTTCTCTCCAGGATGTCCTTGAACTGTTTGTGAATTATGGCGAGCCCCTGCCGGAGCTGGCTCTCGTTCTCGGTATCCGAGGCGTCGATGGCACGCTCCAGATTGTCGAGGACGGGCAGGATCTCCTTGACCAAGTCGGACGAGGCATAACGGATCACCTCGGCGCGTTCCCGCTCGGTCCGCCGTCGGAAATTCTCGAACTCGGCCTGTTTCCGTTGAGCGAGCTCTCGCATTTCTTGCGCCGTTCTCAGGAGGTGCTCGACTTCCGCGCGCAACTCGTCGCCAGACGCGGTCTCCTCGGCGGTGGCCGGGCTCGTTCCCGCCGCCGACTGCTGTTGTTCTGGCTCCGCCTCCTGAGCGGTCTCGAAAGCCGCGTTCAGCCGCTCCAGATCATGTGTCTTTTTCTTTTTCTTATGTCTCTTTCTGGGCATGCAACACCATGCACCGCGCGAACGCGGCGCCCCGGGAACACGATCCGATACTAGCCCAAAAACGGGACACAGCAACCGATCGAGGAACTCAATGATTCAGCTCTCGTTCTCCGACCTGTGTAATGGCCTGGGACAACGAGCATGCAACGTAATCTACAACGGAAATGTGACGCGCATAAGCCATGCGCGTAGGACCCATTATGCCTATCGATCCCAGCTCTTGGTTACCGTCCGTGTACCGGGTGCCGATCAGTGACAGCCCCTCGAGATCGGGCACGCGAGCTTCCGAGCCGATGACGATTTGAAGTCCGTTTCCTTCAAGACAAGCGTTCAGGATGTTGGCAAGCCGCTGGCGTTGCTCGAGCGTATCGAACAATTGCTGCGCCCGCTCGATATTCCGAATGAACTCCGGCTCGGCGAGGATGCGCCCCGTTCCTTCCACGTGGACCTCCGAGGTTCGTTGTTCGGCAAATGCCGCCTCGGCGATCGCCAACGCATTCCGCACCAGATCGTTTACCACGGCGGCGATCTCCTGCATGCGAAGAACAAGAAGCTCGTGGGCCTCGACGAGCGTGTATCCCCGAAACTGATCTTCGAGGTAGCGAGCGCACTGCTCGAGATCCTCGCCGCTGAGCTCTTCGGGAATCTCGACCACGCGATTGGAAACCTGTCCCGCAGCCGAAACCAGCACCACCAGAAGGCGCGCCGGCCCGAGTCGAATGAAATCGACATGGCGGAGCACACTGAGTCGGAAGTCCGGGCCGATGACGAAGCCAACCATGCCGGTCATCATCGACAACAGACGGGACGTTCGCTGGACCAGCTCGCTAACGCCCCCCTCCGCGGGGCGCATTTGCTCATAGATGAGCTTTCGCTCGGTCGCACCGAGGCCGTCGCCGTCCACGTCCATGATCGTACCCACGTAGAAACGGTATCCCTTGTCGGTCGGGACTCGGCCCGCCGAAGTGTGAGGTTGAAAGAGATAGCCCATCTCCTCGAGGTCGGCCATGATGTTTCGAATGGTGGCCGGTGAAAGCCCTTGGGTGGTCACCCTGGATAGCGTTCGCGAACCAATCGGTTCACCCGTCGTGATGAATAGGTGAACCGTGAATCGAAGAATCTCCCGGGAGCGGTGGTCAAGTGCGGTGAGGTCCATCTCCTGCGATTCCTCGAAGCGGGGGAATCCGCGAGCGATATGTCGCTAAGTATGGTTTACCAAACGGCTTCCGAGTTGTCAACACATTGGCGTCCTGGAGCGAAAAAGACCGTGCTCGTATTTTCTCTTCGAGACCCGGTAGCTGCGAGAGCTCCCAGGCCGTCAGCGCGTCGGCGGATTCGCGGGCGCTGAACAGCTCTTCGAAACACGATCGGATCAGCTCGTTCACCGCTTCCGCCGTTGGCGGCTTCGTAACCAGTTGCCACACCCCGATGCCCTCGAGATCCTCGGGGGCGCTCGGCGACTTCACCTTGGACCATAGCTCGGAATCGACGGCGAAGAGCAAGGCCCCGTGGTGGAGAAAGCTCAGGCGGTTGCGGCGCATTGCGCTGGGAACGAGCTTCCTGCCCGAAGAGGTGATCTCGTGAGCGGTGGGAGTTGCGAGGCAGGGAAGGCTCGACGGCGGATGCGGGCGGGTGTCGGTGACGCTTAGTGCACCCTTCGGGTCGAGCGGAACGCCGAACCGGGCGCAAGCCTTGCGGAAGACTTCGTTCACGGCCATGTAGATTCCGCGCACGGAAAGCCCGGAAAAGGCGCCGGTCGTCGGCGAGGTGACGCTCCAAGTTAACTCGTGATGATGGAGGAGAGCTCGTCCCCCGGTGATTCGTCGAACGCATTCGATCCCTCTTGCGGCGCAGGCCTCGAGGTCGACGGCATCACGAGCCGTTTGATTGTGGCCGAGGGTGATGGTCGGGCGTCGGAAGCGATACAGCCGAACCGTGGGAATTGCCCCCGTTCTCGATGACGAGAGGAAGAGCATCTCGTCGATGGCCATGTTGCGTACGCCATCCGTCGGCTCGTCGACGAGGAGACGCCACTGCACGTCAGAGCAGCTTTTCCAGCGGTGTGTGCGCGCGGCGTTGCGAGATGGCCACTGCCTCGCACGTGACGTGCCCATCGTAGGTGTTGACGCCCGCGTAAAGGGATGCGTCGGAGCGAACCGCCTCGATGACGCCCCTGTTGGCAATCAGCATTGCGTAGGGAAGGGTCACGTTGGTCAGCGCGAAAGTGGAGGTTCTGGGAACGGCTCCGGGCATGTTTGCGACGCAATAATGAACCACTCCATCCACGAGGTACGTGGGATTGCTGTGGGTGGTGGGTCGCGTCGTCTCGAAGCACCCGCCTTGATCAACCGCTACGTCGACGATGACGGCTCCGTTCTTCATTCCCCGGACCATCTCGCGGGTCACGAGTTTGGGTGCCGAGGCTCCGGGAATGAGCACCGCACCCACGGCGAGGTCGGCCCGCCGCACACTTTCCTCGATGGTGATGGGGTTGGACATCAACGTCGTGACCCGACCACCAAAGATATCGTCGAGGTATTGCATCCGCGACAGGCTCTTGTCGAGGATCGTAACGTTTCCTCCGAGGCCGACAGCCATCTTGGCCGCGTTCAATCCAACGACGCCGCCGCCGATGATGACCACCTCGCCTCGAGGCACGCCGGGCACCCCCCCCACGAGCATCCCCAGGCCCCCCTCCGCCTTCTCGAGATAATGGGCTCCTTCCTGAATCGCCATTCGGCCGGCGACCTCGCTCATCGGAGTCAGCAATGGCAGTGAGCCATCCTCGGCCGTAATCGTTTCGTAGGCAATCCCGGTGACGCCGCGCTCGAGGAGAGACTCCGTGAGCTCGCTCATAGGGGCAAGATGCAGGTAAGTAAAGAGAATCTGACCGGGGCGAAGGAAAATCACTTCCTCAGCGAGGGGTTCCTTGACCTTCACGACCATTTCCGCCGAGGCGAAGACGTCTTGTGCGCTAGGAACGATCTGCGCTCCGGCAGAGATGTACTCGTCGTCCGTAACTCCGCTTCCGAGACCCGCGCCCTGTTCGACGATCACGTCGTGGCGGCTGTCCGTCAAGGCCCGCACCCCGCCGGGGACGAGCCCGACGCGGAATTCGTTGTCCTTGAGCTCCTTTACGGTGCCAATTTTCATAAAGGCGGCCTCGGTTGCTATGTAAAGGTCCCAGGTAGTCGGGCGTCAGTTGGGACCCGCTGCCGAAGAGGTGCTCGGACCTACGCGTGGCGTTGGCCCAGACCGACCCGCGGGATCCGTTGGTCGGGACTTCGGGTCCGACGAGTCCTGGGCCATCTTGCTGGAGCCGCGGAAGGTGGCTCCCTCGGCAACGGCGATGATGCGAGCAGAGATGTTTCCGAAGACCCTCCCGGTGGCGGTGATCTCCACCTTCCCCGAGGCCTCACAATCACCCTGGATTTTGCCCCGCACGATCACGATCTCGGCATGGACGCTCGCCTGAACGTCGCCCCCTTGGCCGATGATCACGCGTTTGTCGCTATGGATCTTACCTTCCACGCGTCCTTCGATCAGCATGTCCGTGCGACTTCGAAGCTCTCCCTTTATCGTTGTGCCCGAGCCGATGACGGTCGGCGCCTCCGTTGGTTGCGAGGTGGCTGGCATTGGTCTCTGACGAGGCTCGGAGGGCGCGGGCGCGCCCCCTTGGGTGTCGGGTTTCCCACCGAAAAGTCCCACGAAGCCCTCCTTATCCGGACGCGGTCGGCGTCCCCGTAACTTCAGATGATACAGTATGGCATGTGGAGCGGGCGACGGGACTCGAACCCGCGACACCAAGCTTGGGAAGCTTGTACTCTACCAACTGAGCTACGCCCGCTCGTCGGCATCCGGGGGGGCAGTATATCTCATTTGCGTTTTGGGCATCCAGGAAGCTTCGGGGCGACGCGCGATCTCCTCACGAGCCCTCGAGCGGCGCCAGCCGACTGAAGTCGGTGAGAACGGATTTGTCTCCGAGCACGACACCGTGGTCGACGACCGCGTGGTGTCCGATGTGAGCGCTTCGGCCGATGAGTGCGCCCCGGACGCGCGCGTGCTCGCCAACTCTCACGTTCGACCAGAGCACCGAATGGCTCACGCTAGCCCC
Source organism: Vicinamibacteria bacterium (assembly GCA_035457705.1). Taxonomy (GTDB): domain Bacteria; phylum Acidobacteriota; class Vicinamibacteria; order Marinacidobacterales; family SMYC01; genus DASPGQ01. The sequence goes on along the minus strand of DATIBD010000039.1, from coordinate 383,297 downwards.
TTCCTCGATGCGACAATTGGACCCCAGGACGACGAAGGGCTCGAGGGACGCTTGCGCTTTCACGACGCTTCCCGGCCCGACGTAAGCCGGGCCCGTGAGCCGGGAGCCGGCCTCCAAGGTGGCTTGGGGGTCGACGTAGGTGCCCCCCGCGTTGGGGTTGAATCCCTCGATGGCAAGCACGCCGGAAAGGATGTCCCTGTGAACCTGGAGGTATTTCTCCGGGGTACCGATGTCGATCCAGTACCCTCGGTGCACGTAGGCGTAAAAGGGCACGTCGTCGCGCAGGAGGTTTGGAAAGAAACTCCTTTCAAAAGAATAATTTACGCCAGGAGGAATGGAATCGAACAGCTCGGGCTCGATTACGTAAACTCCGGCGTTGATGGTGTCGCAAGTGATCTCGTCGTCGCTCGGTTTCTCCAGGAACTGAGAGACGCGCCCATCTTCGACGCATTCCACGAGGCCATAGGCGGACGGATTCTCCACCGGCGTGAGCACGATGGTCGCTCTCGCATTCTTGTCTTCATGAAAGCGAAGTACCGACTCGAGGTCGAGGTCGCTCAATACGTCGCCGTTGAATACGATGGTTCTTTCCCGTATGAAGTTCTCGGCGTTCTTGACAGCTCCGGCTGTGCCGAGCGGCTCCGGTTCCATCGTGTAATGGATCCGGACCCCGTGGTCGCTGCCATCGCCGAAGAGCTCTTCGATTCTCCGGGGTTGGTACGAGAGCGACAGCACGATGTTCTCGATTCCCGTGCGCCGGAGAAGATCGATCTGCAGTGCTAGAAGCGGTCGATTGAGTATCGGTACGATAGGTTTTGGCGTGTTGAGCGTAAGGGGCCTGAGCCTCGTACCTTTGCCACCGGCGAGAATGACTGCGTTCATGAAGACCTGCGCGACGTCCAGTATACCGAGGCCCAAGGCGGAGTGATCCCCGATCGCAAAAAAAAGCCCTTCTGCCGCCGTGACGCTCAGCCGGGTGGGAACCGGGGTTCGGTCCATGCCGTTAGAGAAACACGCCTGGCAGCCCCTTCACGAGTCGTTCCCGGTTCCTGCTCGGGGTTTTCTCGACCGTTGAACTGTGAAGCGGACGAGTGGACTTTCGATTCCGGACCGACGATACTTACAAGCTCGAATGAGTGTCGACGATCTGAAAAAGAAGATCGACGACGGAACCGTCGAGATCGGGACCATCGGACTCGGCTACGTCGGCCTACCTCTCGCGCTGGAGTTCGCCTCCGCGGGGCTGTCGGTCTTGGGCTTCGACGTCGACGAGAACAAGGTCCGCTCGATCCGGTCCGGTCGATCCTACGTTCCCGACGTCGACGGCGAGCGTCTTCGGAAAGCCGTCGAGAACAAGCGGCTGGACGCTACGATAGACTTCGATCGACTCGCCGAGCCGGACGCCATTATCATTTGTGTGCCGACACCGCTTTCGAAGACGAAGGACCCCGATCTGTCCTTCGTCGTCGAGGCGACTCGGCACATTTCCGAGCGGCTGCGGCCGGGTCAGCTCGTGGTCCTCGAGAGCACGACCTACCCCGGTACCACGGAGGAGATCATTCTTCCCACCCTGGAGGCGGGGGGGCTCACGGTGGGGGAGGACTTTTTCCTGGCCTTTTCGCCGGAGCGGATCGATCCGGGCAACGCGGTTTGGCACACTCGGAACACGCCAAAGATCATCGGGGGCATCACGTCGGCCTGTGTGAGCGTTTCGACGAGTCTCTACGCGCGGGCTGTCGACCAAGTAATCGCCGTGAGCTCGACTCGGGCCGCGGAGATGGTAAAGCTTCTGGAGAATACTTTTCGCAGTGTCAACATCGGCCTGGTGAACGAGGTCGCACTAATGTGTAATCGCCTCGGGGTGGATGTCTGGGAGGTGATCGACGCCGCCGCCTCGAAGCCGTTCGGATTCATGCCTTTTTACCCGGGTCCGGGCCTCGGGGGACATTGCATCCCGGTCGACCCCTACTACCTTTCCTGGAAGCTCAAGACGCTCAACTATCGCGCGCGTTTCATCGAGCTTGCGGGGGAAGTCAACTCAGAGATGCCTTTTCATGTCGTGAATCGGATCCAGGACGCGTTGAACGATCGTAGCCAGAGCGTCAAAGGTTCGCGCATTCTCTTGGTTGGTGTCTCCTACAAGCCCGACGTGGATGACATCCGGGAGTCGCCCGCGCTCGACCTGCTTCGTTTGCTCGAGCAAAAGGGAGCCCAGGTGAGCTATCACGATCCTTTTGTGCCGCGACTGACTCTCGACCGCACGAGGTTGTCTTCACGACCCCTCGCCGAAGCGCTGGCCCAAAGCGATTGCGTGGTCATCGTCACCAACCATAGTTGCCTGGACGTCGAGCTCATCGTCCGCGCGTCATCGCTACTGATCGACACGAGAAATGCCACCAAACGGCTGGAGGCTCCCAACGTCAAGAAGCTTTGAAGTCTGACTTCTTTTCCGGGACGGCATGACACTCCCCAACTTGCCCAATGGCCTGACACTGAGCCGGATCTTCCTCGTGCCGCTCCTCGTTGTTGTGCTCCTGACGAGAACGGAGAGATGGGAGCTCATCGGCGCCGGGATCTTCGCCGTCGCGGCGTTCACTGACTGGCTTGACGGCTACCTCGCCCGGCGTCGTCGGCAAGTCACCACCCTGGGCACGATGCTCGATCCCGTCGCCGACAAAGTCTTGGTGTCAGCTGCGTTCATCAGTCTCGTTCAGATGGGCCTCGCGCCAGCGTGGATGGTCGTCGTCATCGTGGGTCGGGAGTTCGCCGTTACCGGGCTCAGGATGGTCGCGGTCGAGCGTGGTATCACCATCCCGGCGAGTCCTTTAGGGAAAGGCAAGATGGCGACTCAGGTGGCGGCGATTCTGCTTTTGATCTTGGGAAGAAAGTTTCTGGGTCCGCTCGCCGTTCTGGCGCCGGCGGCTCTTTGGATCACCGTGGGACTAGCCCTGGCGTCCGGAGTCGACTATTTTCTGAGATTCTACCGGAAAGTATCCGGCGAGTTGCCAAACGGAAGCCAGGCGTGAAAGGGACCACCCTTTCCATTCCACCCCCATTTGTCCATATTGGCCCCGATATCGAGCGGGAACGGCTGGGTGAATGGGGCGTGCTGCTCGGAAGACGTCGCTATCGGTGGATCGACGTTTTCGTCCTCCGCCTGAGCCTATCCCACAAACTGAAAGATGTCGTCGAAGAGCGCTACGGCCAGCATGAGCTCTGGGATCCCGTTGGAATATCGATTCCATCGCGAGAGGCCGCTAGGCGCTCCACGACGCTTCTCGATGCTCTCGTTCCCGGAGATCTCCTGATAACCGAGAAGCGTCTCGCATTCCACGCGGGAGCCCGGTGGGCGGCGACTCGGCGCCGCCCCTGAAACGAGCGCTGTACAAGGAGCCCGGTGAGGCGAGCGAAGGAGTAATGCGGGTCTACTTCAGCTCGATCAAATCCCCGACCTTGACGAAATCCTTGCTCTCCATGATGCGAGCCGTAGCGTGTCCCGGCTGCACCGTCAGCACAGCGAGCTCGCCCAGGACCTTGCGCGGGGCGTTCGGATACACGTAACGGAAGATTACGAAGACGTTGCCGGGAACGACCCCGTCTTGCTGACCGAGGTCGATGCTCACGAGGTGTCCTTCGCCCAAAGAGCGCAGGCTGTCGAGCGAGGCGGCAACCGTTCCTCGCATTCGCCCCGTTTCCGGCGTCAGACGCGTCGCGTAGGCCTGAACGGGCAAAAGGGGCACTGGAATCGGCTCGAAAGGCTTCAAATAGTCGCCGATGTGGACGTCCATACATCCTTGCGTGATCTCGGCCATCGACGAGCTCTCCTGAACCGCCAGCACCGTAAGCCAACCCGTGCGTCGAACGAGGTGTCCGTCGTCGCCGAATCCGAATTCTTCCCTTCGCTGCACATAGAATTGGTCGCCTGGACTCACACCGTCGTTCGAGCCGCGGTTCAAGTAGACGATGTCTCCAGTAGCCAGATTGTCCTTGGCGTCACCCTCTTCGCTTCCAAAGACCTGGAAAGACTCGTTCTCTTCCACGCCCATGTAGCTAGCGCACTGAATGGTCGTCTGTTCATAAGCGGGGATGAAGCTGGGGCCGCTCGGCCCCTCGACTCCCTCTGGTCCTTCGGCTTCGGGGCCTGCTTCGGGCTCGACACCCTCGGGCGCTTCGCCCACGGGTCGAACCAGATCGATCTCGGGAATGCGAAGGGGATCGCCGGGATAGATCAGATGTGGGTTCCGGATGTAACGATTCGCATCCCAGATATGGGGCCAGAGAAACGGATTCTGTAGGTACTGATTCGCCAAGTCCCAGAGGGTATCCCCACGTACGATGATGTGGAGGCGTGTCCCCTCGGGATAGCTGGTCGGCGCCTGGTACGGGGACCAGTGTGGCGGCACCACGATATCCTGCGACGTCTCGGGAGTCGGAGCCCCGGCCGCGCCGCCCGCAAGGAGCAGGAGGAGCACGGCGACTGCGGCCCTTCGACTAGAGGGGATGCCAGCCGGGATGGACAGAGCGCCCGGGACGGCCCACGCAAATGGCGTCTTCACGACAAACCTCCACACGCGAATGGAACCAAGCTATGCTCAATAGGGTACAGGTCGATCTCGCAAGTGTCAAGCCGTTTTTGTCTGAAAGGTTAAAGTGCTACTTGAGGGAGGATTGAGGCAGGACTCGCCGCGCGAAAGCTCAGAATGCGAGCAAAGAAAACGAACGAACTCACCGCCGCACGGTTTGGTTCGCCAGGGACAGCTCGGCCAGAATCGATTGGGCTTGCTCTCGAAACTGGCTGTTGGGATAGCGGTCCACGATGCTTTGAAAATGCGGCAGCGCCTGGCTCAGCTCGCCACACATCTCGTAGGCCGAGCCGAGCCGAAAGTGCACTTCATCGAGCTTGCTGAACGAGGGGTACGACTCGAGTACCTTCTCGAATCGCGCGGCGGCGGCGCGACAGTGCTTGCGGATTTCCAGATAGAATACCCCTACGCGGAACTCGGATTCGGCGATGATCTCGTAGCACTCCTCGAGCAGCTTTTGTCCTTCTTCCGCATAGCGGGAATTTCGGTAGAGCTCCACGAGCTTCTCGAACTCCTCGATGGCGAGCTGGGTCGGATCCTGGTCACGATCGGGACTGTGGATCTGGCGGTAATGGCCGTAGCCAATCTGGTACTGGGCGTAATCGGCCCGCGGATGGTTTGGATAGAAGGTCAAGAAGTCCCGGTACTCGGCGATGGCCAGGATCAAGTTGCCGCTGCCCTTCTGGTTGAAATACGCGTCGGCAATCCCGAGGCGCGCGTCCCCCGCTAGCTGGCTTCGCGGGTAGGCGTCCAACAACTGTTGGAAGTAGCTTCGAGCCTCCTCCCAGTTCTTGTCATCGAGCGCCTGGCGCCCGAGCGCCATTAGACGCGCGTCACCTTGGGCGCCCCGCGGGATCTCGTCGACTGACTTGCCCCCGCAGGACCAGATTCCGACCGCGGCGACGAGGCCGATGAGACAACCGGTGATTCCGATGGTTCTCAGTACCATGGCGATGCGATATCAGCATAGACGAGGGCGACCGGCGCCGCAACGAATCCGCGGGTCTGGCAGCTGTCGACGAAGTGGCGGCGTCACGGCGCGGCGAGTTGGCGCATCCAGGCCCATTCCTGGCGCAAGCCGTCGGTGAGCTCGGTTCGGGGCTGGTAACCGAGGTCGCGGCGGGCAGCCGAGGTGTCGGCGTAGGTATCTCGCATATCGCCTTTCTCCTTGGGGCGCTTGTCGATGGTGAGCTTCTGACCCGTGATCGATTCGATGGTCTCGATGACTTGGAGCATCGACACCCGAGAGCCCCCTCCGATGTTGTACACGGCGCCGGGACGACCTCGCTCCGACGCCGCGATGGTCGCCTCGACCGCATCGGAGATGAACGTGAAGTCCCGGGTCTGCTTTCCATCGCCGTAGAGCATGAAGGGTCTCCCGTCGAGCGCACACCTCAGTAGTCTGTTGAAAGCCATGTCGGGCCGCTGGCGGGGTCCGTAGACGGTGAAGTAGCGGAGCGACACCGTGTGGATGCCGTGGTTCGTTTGATAGAGCTCACACAGCTTCTCGGCGGCGAGCTTGCTCACCCCGTAAGGCGACACTGGGTGCAGCGGCACGTCCTCTTCCATTGGGAGCTTGGCCGCGTCCCCGTATACCGAGGAGGAGGATGCGAACACGAATGCATCGAGCTCAACGCCCTTCGCCGCCTCGAGAAGTTGTTGAGTCGCCAGGATGTTGTTCGACGTGTAGATGGAAAAATCCTCGCCCCAACTCGCTCTCACGCCCGCTTGTGCCGCTAGGTGGAAAATCCGTCGGCAGCTTTTCACGAGGGCGCGAAGGTCGAGCACGGAAAGCGAGCTCTCGATGAGCTCGAAATTCGCCTCGCCCCGCAGCCTGGCCAGGTTTCTCTCCTTGGCTTCTCGCGGGTAGTAGTCCAGAAACGAGTCCACTCCGAGAACTCGGTCACCCCGGGCGATGAGCTCTTCGGCGAGCGTCGAGCCAATGAATCCAGCTGCTCCGGTCACGAGAGAAGTCATTCGAGGATCTCCGTCAGTTGCGGGGGAAGCCGGCAAGGGCGTCCCCGTCGAGTTACAGCGGCATGCACGGTGCTCCCGGTCGCGAGCACAGTGGAGCCCTTCGAAAGATGGTAATCGAAACGGAGCCGCGCTCTCGATGGGAGGCTGGCGCGGGTGCGAATCTCCACGATGTCGTCGTAGCGTGCCGGGTGAATGTAGCGGCAGTGCGCCTCGAGAACGGGCAAATGGATTCCTTCGCGCTCTTCGATCTCGCGGTAGCTGTCTCCGAGGTGGCGAAGGAGGTCGCACCGTCCGACCTCGAACCAGGTAAGGTAGTTAGCGTAATAAACGACTCCCATGGCATCCGTTTCTTGATACCGTACGCGCACCTGGCAGGTGGTCTCCCGGGGCATCAGACAGGCGCTGCCGAGAGCATCGCCCGGACGACCTTCTCCGGGTCGGGAGCGTGGAATACGGCCGAGCCCGCGATCACGACGTCGACGCCGGCCTCGGCGGCAAGCGGCATCCTCGCTTCGTTCATGCCGCCGTCGATCTCGATGGTCAGCCGCAAGCTCCGCTCTTCCGAGAGCCTTCTCAGTCGGCGCACCCGATCGAAGCTGCCTTCGATGAAGTCCTGTCCTCCCCACCCGGGGTTGACCGACATGATGATGGCGTAGTCGACGATGGGGAGGAGCTCTTCCACGGACAGGAGCGACGTGGACGGGTTGAGAGCGATTCCTGGCGAGATTCCGTGTTTGCGGATCGAAGTGATGGCGAGGTGAGGGTGGTGAATCGACTCCGGATGGATCGCGATCAGGTCCGCACCCGCGGACGCAAAAGCATCGATCCAGCGGTCGGCGTTCTCGATCATCAGATGCACGTCCAGAGGCAATTTCGTCACGCGGCGCACGGCCTGGACGACCATCGGTCCGAACGTCAGGTTGGGCACGTAATGACCGTCCATGACGTCGAGATGGAGCTGGTGGGCGCCCGCTCTCTCGACGCGGGTGATCTCGGATGCTAGCTGGGTGAAGTCGGCCGAAAGGATCGACGGAGCGATTCTCATGGACGTATTCAGTTTCCGTTGCTTAGGTAGAGAATGATCCGATCCCGTTTGAACACCTTGGTACCCGGCAGCGGAGTCTGGCGCACCACGACGTTCTTGCGTACGCCAGGGTAGTCTACCAGCTTGACCTGAGAGACCTTGAGCGAGCCTCGACCCAGCTCGTCGAGCAGGTCGACGTAATCACGCCCGATCAGATCCGGCATGACGAATGCCTCGTCCACGTATCCCCGCGAGATCAACAGGGAAACCTCGCTCGTGTTAGCGACCTCCTCGTAAGCCTGGGGTGACTGGGCCACGACCGTGTCGGGAGCGTAAACGTCGCTGTGAATCTCCACGACGCGGCCCAGGGTGAACCCTCCTTGCTCGAGAATGAGCTGAGCCGATTGCAGGGACTCTCCTTCGATGCGCGGTACCGTATGCCGCTCGGGTCCCAGGCTCACCCACACCCGCACCGCGCGCCCCTTCTTGAGCGTCGTCCCGGTTTCCGGAGACTGGAAGGCGATGAAGTCCTTGGGCACCGATTCGTGGAACCGATTCCCCTCGAGCACGAGCCGTAGCTCCTGGCGGGCCAGCATGTCTCGCGCGGTGTCGGCGTTCGTTCCACCCAAATCGGGGACACTCACCTCGTTGCTCCGAACGGCGAGTGTGAACGTAATGGCCGCGGAGATCACCGCCGTGGCGAGAAGCCCGGCTACGATGGCAATGACCTCTAGAATGCGTACCAGGGTCTTGCGGAGCCCGCTCTCGCTGCCGGTCTGGGCTCGGCGGTCGGGTATGTCGGTCCGCGCAGCCGGCCTCCGAAGAATCCGTTCTCCAGCGCTCGACTCCTGATCGGACATGAGCGTATTGTATCCTGCGTCGGCGGTTTGCGTCTCGGTGAGGGTCGCATTCAGCGAGCTCGGGTGAGGACGGCGGCGAAATAGCCGTCCACGGCGTCACGCTCCGGAAAAGTCCGAAAAACGCCCTCCGCAGCCAGATGTCGCGCGGACTCCGGGAGGCTCGGCCCGCAGTCCACTAGATGGAAGGACTCGTTTACGGCAAGAAAACCTTCGACGACGGCCTCGTTCTCCTCGGGCTCGCTCGAGCAGGTCGCGTAAACGAGCCGTCCGCCGACGGCGAGCCGCTCGCTCGCGGAGCGAAGCAAAGCGCTCTGAAGTGCGGAAAATGCGTCCAGATCCTCCTCGCAGACGCGCCACTTGATATCGGGGTTTCTTCGTACCGTGCCCAAGCTCGAGCAGGGAACGTCGAGCAGGATCCGTTCGAAGAACGCCATCGTGGGGAGCCGTCTCACGTCGGCGACGACAGGGCGAACGTTCTCCATGCCGAGACGATCCGCCAGCGACGCAATGAGTCCGGCGCGGCGGAGGCGAAGGTCCAGCGCGATCACTGATCCGACCCCGGCGAGCTCTGCGAGCCCGGTCGACTTGGCGCCCGGCGCGGCGCATAGGTCGAGCACCGGTTCGCCTTTTTTTGCCGCGACCAGGCGAGGAACTAGCTGAGACCCCGCGTCCTGGATGAAAACGAGTCCCTTCTCGTAGAGCTTGCTTTGTTGGACGCGGCCCGATACGACTCGGAGGCACCCCGGCACGAGCGGGAATATCTCGGCAGATACCCCGTCGTCCGAGAGCATCCGCTGGGCCGCGTCGAGGTCGAGGTGGTGCGAGACCCGCAGGAACACCGAGGGCGCCTCGTTCTGCACCGTGCACCGGCGCTCAGCTGTTTCGAAGCCGTCCCGAGCGAGGTAGCGTTGCACCAGCCAGCGCGGATGAGACAGCGCGACGCTCAGGTAGTCGAGCTGATTGGCTCGGTCGGGCAGGGAAGGCAGCTCCGGACGTCTCAGGGTGCTTCGCAGCACGGCGTTCACCAGGCCCGCACCGCGCGAGGCCCGGAAAGCCCGGGCCAGACGGACCGATTCGTCGACGGCGGCGTGCGGCGGTATGCGGCTCAGAAAGCGCAGCTGATACAGCCCGATGCGAAGCGCTCGCAGCAGGACCGGATCGATCTTCGAGAGAGCGCGCTTGGCATGAGCGGCGATCACATAATCGAGTCGCGCGCGCCACCGAAGCACCCCGTAGACGATCTCGGTCGCCAAGTCCCTGTCCGCGGGCGAGAGCTCTCGAGACGAGCTATGGTGGAGCGCGGTAGCAGGATCCTCCCGCCTCTCCTCCACACGGCGCAAAACGCGGAACGCGACCTCTCTCGACGGCGAGAGCTCGATGAATTTCTTCTTCGTCTTTCGCCTTGAACTCATGGCCTCGGTCGGTGGATTATTGCCGCAGGATGCCTTCGAAACCCAACCCCGGAAAGCAATCGCAGGCTTTCGAGGTCCCAGTAGAGAGCCTCAGGTACCGTTGTTCCAGCGACGTTTTCGAGTTCGGCACTACCAAGGACCTCGTGGATCATTTCGAGATCATTGGGCAGGACCGAGCGATCAAAGCCATCCAGCTCGGCCTCGCCGTCTCCTCGCACGGCTACAACATCATCGTGCAGGGTCTCACCGGAACGGGGAAGGAGACGACGGTCAAGAGCATTCTCGAGAACGTGGCTGACAACCGCAGGATTCCAAAAGACATTTGCTATGTGCACAACTTCGACGATGGCGATCGTCCCACGGTGCTGTACCTGAGCCCCGGTGATGGGAATCGGCTCAGGAAAGACATGAACACCTTTGTCGACTACCTGAGTCGCACGGTCCCGGGGGTGCTGGAGTCCGACGAATTCAAGAAGCGCCGGGCCCAAATCATCGAGAGTGAAGGCGAAAAGGGCCGAGCCGTCATCAAGCAGTTCGAGGAGCGCATCAAGAAAGAGAACTTCGTCATGGTGGAGATCCGGTTCGGACCCATGACCAAGACGGAGGTCGCTCCCATCGTGGACGGCAAGCCTCAAACCGAGGAGGAGCTCGAGCACCTCCTGGCAGAGGGGAAGATAGAGCGCTCGGAGTTCGAGCGCATCGACGGAATTCGAGAGCAGTTGTCGGAAGAGCTCGAGGAAGTCCTGAAACACGCGCGGGACTCGGAGAAGCAGATCGCCGAGGCCCTCAAGTCTCTGGTGTACGGCTTTGGAGCAGAGATGGTGAATCCGCGGATCGACGAGATCAAGAGCCGCTACACTGCCGAGCGCTGCCAGCGCTTCCTCGAGCACGTCCGCTACCACATGCTCGAGAACCTCGATGACTTCCTGCAGAAGCCTCCGACGGACGAGCAATCGGGGCTGGCGGCGATTCTGTCGCTACAGCGTGATCGTTTCCTTCATTATCGAGTCAACGTTATCGTCGACAACTCAGCGACCGAGCGCGCCCCTATCGTCGTAGAGACCCACCCCACCTACAAGAACCTGTTTGGAACCATCGAACGGATCTGGGATCGAAGCGGTCAGTCTTATTCCGATTTCACCCGGATCAAGGCGGGAACTCTCCTTCGCGCCGTCGGCGGCTATCTCGTGGTCTCCTTCCAGGAGATCCTTTCCGAGCCCGGGGTTTACCAGTCGCTGAAACGCACGCTGAAGAGCGGCAAGGTAGACATCCAAGGGTTCGATCCCACGTACCTGTTTACCGCGACTGCCCTGAAGCCCGAGCCCATCGACGTGGAGCTAAAGGTTCTCCTAATAGGGGATGAGCTGATTTACCAGGTCTTCTACGAGCTCGATCCGGATTTCCGGAAGATCTTCAAGATCAAGGCCGACTTCGACACGGTAATGGATCGGACGCCGGAATCCATTGGCCGTTACGCTGGTTTCGTCGGCCGCGTTGCCTCTGCCGAAGGGCTTCTCCCGTTCGACCGAAACGCCACGGCGGCCATCGTCGAAGAAGGCGTGCGGCTTGCGGGCCGAAAGAACAAGTTGAGCACCCGCTTCAGTGAGATCGCGGACCTTCTGCGAGAGGCCGACTACTGGGCGCGCCTCGAAGGCGCGACCGAGGTGAGGGGCGAGCATATCGACCGCACCCTGAACGAGGCGGTCTCCCGCCGCAACCTGATCGAGTGTCGCATCGCCGAGATGATCCAGGAAGCCATCATCATGATCGACAGCGACGGCGAGGCCGTAGGACAAGTAAACGGCTTGTCGGTCTACGACGTTGGCGATTACCGCTTCGGTCGTCCGGTCCGAATCACTGCCACGGTAGCCACGGGCCGCGCCGGCATCATCAACATCGAACGGGAGTCCGATCTCTCCGGCAAGAGCCACAACAAAGGGATGCTGATCCTCGCGGGCTATTTTCGTTCGCGTTTTGCCCAAAAGCGCCCGCTGACGCTTTCCGCCAGCGTCGCTTTCGAGCAGAGCTACAGCGGAGTCGACGGCGACAGCGCGTCCTCGACCGAGCTCTACGCGCTTCTCTCGGCGCTCTCGGGGCTGCCGCTGCGACAGGATATCGCGGTGACCGGCTCGGTGAACCAGAAAGGCGAGATCCAGGCGATCGGTGGGGTGAACGAGAAGGTCGAAGGCTTCTATGATACGTGTTTGGCCGCGGGGCTCACTGGGAATCAGGGGGTGATCATTCCCAAATCGAACGTCGAAGACCTCATGCTCCGCAAAGATGTCGTCGCCGCCGCCGAGCTCGGGAATTTCCATATCTATGCGGTCTCCACCGTCGAGGAAGGGATCGAGCTTCTCACCGGTGTCGCGGCCGGAAGGGCGAACGCTGAAGGCGAGTATCCCGCAAACTCCCTCTACGCCCGCGTCGACCGCCGGCTCGACGAGATGGCCCGCAATTTTCGCGCGGCGTCCAAGGCGGGAAAGGAGGATCTCAAGCTCGGCTCGGACGACGAGACGGCAGACTCGCCGTCAGAGACGTCCTAACAGCTCGAGCAGACGGTCCGGGTAATCTGTCAGAATACCGCTGACACCCATCTCCAGAAGTCTCTCCATGTCTTTTGGATCGTTCACCGTCCAGGCCTGTACGCGAACGTTCGTTCGCCGTGTCCATTCGAGAAAAGAGGCGTCGATTACGTGGATGTCCCCGAAGAACTCGGGAACTTGAAACACCACGGCCGGGCTTCGGTAGAGGCTTCCCAGACCAAGCCGGTGGGCCTGATAGAAAAAAAGCCCCTCTCGCGCGGTCGCGCTCGTAGCTACTTCGGGACAGTCTTCGCGGAAGGCCGTCATGGCGTCGTGCTCGAAGGCCGCGACGAGCACTCGATGCTCCGCAGCGAATTCCTTCAGCGAGCCGCAAAGCTGTCGAGCGAGCTCGGGCGTGAATTCCTTCATTTCCACGTTCAGCCGGGCGTGGGGTAGCTTCGCCAGTACGCTGGCGAGACTGGGCACGGTAATGCCCCGGTCCCGGTAAGGGAAGCTCCCGTCGGGACCCTCGAAGGCGAACGCCGCGTCCAACTGCAGAACCTCTCGCGATGCGAGGTCCCCGACGCGTCCTTGGCCGTTGGTTGTTCGGTCCACGGTCGCGTCGTGGATGACCACGATCTCGCCGTCGGCAGTGGAACGAAGATCCATCTCGATCATGTCGACACCGAGCGCGTCGGCTTTTTCGAACGCCAAAAGTGTGTTCTCCGGCCAGAGACCTCGTCCGCCCTGGTGTGCGATTACGACGGGCTCGTCCTCCCCGAAAAACGGGTGATCGGCGACGCCTCGCACCGGGTGGAGCCAGGCAAAATAGGCATAGAGGATCAGCAGCAATGCCAGTACGCGCCAAAGCCATTTGAATGCGCCCATGACGGTATTCTAGCGGGGCTCCGCCTCGAACAGTCGAGTCGGAGTCTCGCGTCGACAGTCATAAGACGAGAAGACCTTGAGCGGCACTCGGTCGACTGTCGAATGAGCCGTCCATTGGCGAGATTTTGCTCGTGGGTAGCCCGGCGGACGCCAGGAAGAGGAGACACTCAGTCGAGAATGGAACGAAGCTCGTCGGAGGGAAGCGGATCGCAAAAGAGGCTCCCTTGCCCGTGAGCGCAGCCGAGCTCGAGGAGCTCGTCGAGCTGCTCCTCCGTCTCGACTCCCTCGGCGATGACGTCCATACCGAGGTTTTGGGCGAGAGAGACGATGGTTCGCACCGCGATCCAATTGTCTCCGCCCGAGCGCAGGTGACGAACGAAGGAGCGGTCGATCTTCAGGACGTCGATTTGAAAACGATGAAGATATCCAAGGGAAGAATAGCCCGTCCCGAAATCGTCCAGGTGGATCCGGAGCCCGAGCGATTTCAGTTGCGCCAGGATCGTTACCGAAGAGTCCGCCTTTTGCATGACGACGTTCTCGGGGATGTCGAGAACGAGCCGACCCGGTGACAGGCCCGTCTCCTTGAGCACCTCCTCCACGCGTCCCACGAGATCCGGCTGGAAGAGCTGCTTGTCCGACACGTTGACGTGAAGGGTCAGATGCCGACCCTTCGACCAGGCAACGATCTGGCGGCAGGCTTCGGTAAACACCCACCAGCCGAGATCGATGATGAGCCCTGAGGCTTCAGCGGCATACAGGAAGTGATAAGGGGTGAGTAGGCCCTTGGTGGGATGGCGCCATCGCGCGAACACCTCCACCCCGACGGGGGCTCGTGTGGGAAGCGAAACGATGGGCTGATAGAGCAGCAGGAACTCGTCCCCGGAAAGGGCGCGCCGAAGCTCGGCCTCGAGGCGAAGCTGCTCCAGGGCGCGCCGGTGCATCGCATCGTCGAAAACCTCGTGACGTGCCCTGCCCGCAGCCTTCGCTCGGTACATCGCGGTATCGGCGTCGTGAAGGACGTCCTCGGGGCGCTTGTAGGTCTCCGATCCCATCGCGATGCCGATGCTGGTGGTGATGGAAATCTCCAATCCGTGGAGTTGAAACGGCTCGCGAAATGTCTGATGTATTCGATCCGCTACGCGAACGGCCTCGGTAACTTCCACGACGTTCGCGAGAAGGACGGCGAACTCGTCTCCACCCAGCCGGGCAACGGTGTCACCCGGACGAACGCACAGCACGAGCCGGCGCGCCATGGCGATGAGGAGCTCGTCACCCACCATATGTCCCAGGCTGTCGTTGATCCGCTTGAACTGATCGAAATCGAGGAATAGGACGCCGAATCCGTAGATCTTTGCCGAACGCCTCGATCGCTCGAGCGAGCGTTTCAGGTGCTCCATGAACAGGGAGCGATTCGGAAGTCCGGTGAGATCATCCCGGAGGGCATCCTGGCGGAGTCTTTCCTCGGTGAGCGCGAACCGAGCCTCGCATTCTCTCAGCTTTCCTTCGAGCTTCTTTAGCTCACTGGTATCGCCAATGACAGCACAATGATACGCGTCTTGCCCGACTCGGACGTAGCTCGTGGAGATGCGGACGGGGATGAGAGAGCCATCCTTGCGCTTGAGCTCAGTCTCCATCTGAGCGTGCCCGAACCTTGCCGAGTCCTCCCACAGTCGTCGAAGAGACGAGCCCTCGGCGTCGATGTCGAGATCGTTCGCTTTCTTGGCGACCAGCTCCACGCGAGTGAATCCGAGGGCGCGACATACAGCCTCGTTGGCGTAGAGGACACGCGAGTCCTCGCCGATACAAACGGCGGGCTGGTGGATGAGATCGACCGCCGCCTGTGCTAGTCGAAAACGGTCGATGTGGCGAAGACGCTCGATACCCATTCCCAGAAGCGAGGAGAACGCCTCGTTGGCCGAGTCGCATTTGGAGTCTCCCGCGAGCTTCTCGCAGGAGAAAATGGAAAGGATGGCCACGAGCGTTCCCCGAGAGGAAAGGGCCGGGAGCGTGTGGCAGCGCAGGAGACCATGTCCTCGTCCGACGGCATCCACCTGATCCGCGATGCCAACGAAATCGATAGCGTCGACCGCCACGGGCCAATCATCGGCAATTCGGATCGATTCGATGGCGCGGACGAGATCCGTCGGCAGGCTGGGGGAGACGCCTCCCTCGAGGCGGCCCGTCAGCCTTTCCACGAGGTGGATGGCCACGGAGCACTTCGAGCTGTGCGATTCCATTTCCCTAGCGGTCTCGATCATGAGCTCCGGGATGGAGCAGCCGAAAGCAATCTTTCTCAGAACGCGGTTTTGGGTCGAGAGACCCTCCTCGGTGGAATCGGAGGAAGTGACGTCCGTGATGACTTGCCCCGCCGCTCTCTGCATCGATATTCCTGGTGTAAGGTTTTGTCGCGACAAGTCCTCGGCGGCACCGTCAGTGCCAAAATTTCCGGGTCTTACTGCTCGTGCCTCCACGACCTTGGGGGGGCGGGATCGGTCGTGGGATCGGCGCCTTCAGAATTCAACCCCGCTGCGTAGGGTGCGATTGCAAGCTCCGTACCTGATCCGGTATTGGCGTTTTTCAGGCAAATCGTGACGAGAGCGTGGTTCTCTGCGTGGGAACCCCATCGTTCGGGGGCGAAACGCGATTCAAAGCGCGGGGAACTCCCCCGATTCTGGCTCAGCGAGCGAATCGCCGGGGGATAGGCGACGACCGCGCGCGAACGCCGCCGCACTCATCGCCGCTCGGTCGGGGGCTTGGACTCGCGTCACGACGAGCGCGGTTCGCATCCCGCAGGCAACGACCAACCCGTCTCCCTCGAAGGAGACGATCGTTCCGGGGGAGCCGTCGAAAAGTCCCGCACGCGGGGACGCCTCCAGCAGCTTTAAGGCAACCCCCTTGCGTAGGACGAAAGCACCGGGCCACGGCTGGAACGCCCGGATACAGCGATCGATCCGGGTCGCAGGCCAGTTCCACTCGATCCGCGCATGCTCCTTCTTGATCCGCGGCGCCAAGCTCGCCAAGGACTCGTCCTGAGCGACCGGCACGATGGTTTCTCGTTCGAGCCCACCGAGCGTCTCGAGAAGGAGCTCGGCTCCAGCGTCCGCGAGCTTGGGCTCGAGGGTCATCGCGGTCTCGTCATCCGCAATGGGAATGCGCTTCGACAGAAGAATCGGCCCGGTGTCCAATCCCTCGTCCATCAGCATCGTGGTGACACCGGTCTCCACCTCGCCTCGGGCAATGGCCCACTGAATGGGGGCCGCGCCCCGGTAGGCAGGCAGGAGTGAGCCGTGAACGTTGACGATCCCTTTCCGCGGGATCGAGAGGATCGATCGGGGAATGATTTGACCATAGGCAACGACGGTTATGCAGTCGGGAGCGAGGCGATTCAGCAGGATGACAGCCTCCTCGGAACGTATCTTTTCCGGCTGATGGACCGGTATGCCGAGCGACATGGCGATCGGCTTCGTCTTGGGCATGCGAAGCCGGTGTCCTCGTCCGGCCGGTTTGTCAGGCTGAGCGACGAGGGCGACCAAGTCATGCTCGGAGCGAGCCACAGCCTCGAGCGAGGGGACGGCGAACGTGCCGGAGCCCATGAAGATGAGTCTCACCAGTCACCCTGGCGAATTCGCTTTCGGATCTTCCGTTTGAGCAAGTCTCGTTTGAGAGCTCCGAGCCGTTCGAGAAAGACCTTTCCATCGAGGTGATCGATCTCGTGGCAGAAAGCCCGGGCGAGGAGGCCCGTCCCCTCCATCGTGACTTCGTCTCCATCGAGATTCTGGCCCCGCACCTTTACCCATGCCGGTCGGACCACCACTCCGCTGAATCCGGGTACGGAAAGACAGCCCTCTTCCTCGTGCTGTTCGCCCTCTTGCTCCAGCACGACTGGGTTCGCCATGACGATGACTTGCTTGGGATCCTCTCCAACGGTGATGTCGATGACCATCAAGCGAAGGTTGAGTCCGATTTGATTGGCCGCGAGTCCCACGCCAGGCGCAGCGTACATCGTCTCGATCATGTCCTTCGAGAGTCGCTCCAGCTCCTCGTCGAACGTCGTAACTTCTTCGCACGGCTGCTCGAGGGAGAGTGCGCCGAACTTGACGATGCTCCGCAAAGACATAAACAGTGAAGCTACAATAACGAGCGATGTCGCGTCAACGCGAGGGCACGATCGAGAGAGGACGAGTCGTCGCGTCTTGGGTATTTCTCGTCGTGTGGTGCGCGGCCTGCTCGCCCGATAACCGAGGAGGGTACACGCGTCTGATGCGCGCCGCTGCGAGCGGAGAGGCTCACTCGGTGCGAGACCTGCTTTCGAACGGCGAAGATCCCGACGCGGCGGACGAGCTCGGCAACACCGCACTTTCGCTCGCGGCTCAGTTTGGCCGGGCAGAGATCGTTTCGATCCTACTCCAGGCTGGAGCAAGCGTCGATCTTGCTGACCGGCAGGGCGGCACGGCGCTCATGAAAGCCGCTCGCTTCGGGCGCGAGGATGTGGTGCGGCTGCTCGTCGTGGCGGGCGCCTCGACGTCGCGACGTGACCTGGAGGGGCGAACCGCGATCGACTGGGCGGTGCTGAGTGGACACGAAACGCTCGTCGAGCAGATGGGCGGTGTCGAGTCACCCGACTGACAAGGGTTCGAATCGAGCCGCTTCGGGCCGCAAGTCCCTCGGGCGGATTCTTCCGTATCCTTCCGCCAGCGACGCAGTGGCTGCGGCCACAGCGAGTCGCGCCAGGTCCGCGAGCTCGTAACTACGAACATGCCCGACGATCACGCCCGCCGCCAGCGCATCTCCGGCACCCGTTGGATTGCCGAGACGAAGGTTCGTGGGCGGCATGGAGCACCGCGCCGAAGTTCGACCATCTGCGAGCCAGATGCCTTCTGAACCGAACGTCAAAATGGCCATTTCGGCGCCGAGCGTCCGAATCATGCGAAGCGCGTCCTTGCGGTCGTCGTCGGTGTCCAGTGACGAGCCAAGAAGACTCTCCGCTTCGCCGCGGTTGGGTTTGGCGACGCTCGGCCGCCCTCGTAGACCCACCTCGAGAGCGGCCCCCGAAGTGTCGAGCAAACAGAACTTTTCGCGCTCTCGGCACATTCTCGACATGACATCGAAGATTTCGATAGAGATACCGGGCGGTACGCTTCCCATCAAGGCGACGGCCTTGGCTTCTGGAAGGTGCGTCTGGAAGCGGCGGAGCAACTCTCCGCGATCATCCGTTTGGGGGCCGGCCTCATTGACTACGGTAGCCGTGCCGTCTTTCTCGAGGACGATGATGCACGTGCGGCTCTCCCCCTCGAACGGAACCAGGTCGCTTTCGATGCCGTCTCGAGCGAGGCCAAGCCGGATAGCCTCGCCAGCGATCCCACCCGACAAACCGAGAACCAGGGGAGCTTCACCGAGACCGCGGAGGGCCCGTGCCACGTTGACTCCTTTGCCGCCCGCCTGTTTCGACGAGTGGGCCGCACGATGAACCTCCCCGCGTCGAAGCGCGTCGACCTGAAGCGTGACGTCGACGGCCAGGTTGGGACAAACGACGAGAATCAACAGGACTCGAGCCTCAAAACGAAACGAGCGCCTGCCTCATCATGACTCTCAAGGGTGAGTGTTCCATCCTGCCCTTCGGCAAAGCGCCGCGCGATGCTTAGTCCCAGACCGTGGCCGCGCGTTGCCCGGCACGCACGATAAAAGGGCTCGAACACGTGGGCGGTGTCTTCATTATCGATGCCAGGCCCGTCATCCGCGACTTCGATCACCGCGCGTCCTTCGAACGCATGAGCGCTCACCCGAACCGAGCCCTCGGGCCGCGAGAACTTGATTCCGTTGTCGATCAAGTTGGACAGGACGCGCTCGGTCGCCTGCTCGTCACCGAGGACGCTCAGATTCGTTTCCTGAATCTCGAGCCGTATCCCGCGCTCGTCGGCGACCGGCTGGAATCGCGCCTTGAGTCGTTTCGTTACCGGGTCGAGTGCGAAAGGTTGCCGGTCGAACTCGCCCCTCCCCGTGGCAAGGAGCTCGGAGACGAGTCCTCTGAGTGCTGACACCTCGTCGAGACATGACTCGGCACTTGCACGACAGGCGGTATCTTCGAGCAACTTCCGCAGATGAAGCTCGATGGCGAGGAGGGGCGCCTCGAGCTCGTGAGCAAGGAGACTCGCCGATTCGATGTCGGGTTCCTTCATCGGACGACCGCTCACGCTCGCGCGTTGTCCGCGCCTGCCGAGCGCGCCCTGGAAGCGCCTTCGCCCAGATCGAGAAAGCTCCGGTAAGCGGACTCGAACCGTTCCCTCAGTCTTCGACCCTCCTCGCCGCCAAAGGGTGCACTGCGAAGCCAGTTCGACCTGAGCCTCGCCACCTCATCACCCGCCGTCCTCAGATCGTGAGCGCGGTCGCGGCCCCTGCCTCCCGTCATCGTGTTGTTGGCGAGAGCGTTCTTGAGGCGTTCCGCCAGGCCATCGATTTGCAGCTGAGCCGGGCTCGAGGGGTCGAGCTCAGAGACGATATTCTCCAGCCGCTGCACTAGCTTCTCCCGTTTCGCCCGGTTGACCTCTGGATCGAGCTCCGTTCCCCGGAACGCCTGGGGCTCGCGCGAGATCAGAGCGTGCATTCCTGCTTCGAAACGGATCGAGGCTTCGGCGAGAGAGTCGTAGGATCCGCCAAGTTTCTTCCACCGCTGCCAAATATCCTGTGCTTTGGTCGCGGCCTCTGGGTCTTCTGCGACGTGGAGAGCCAGAAGCTCTTCGACCAGCCCCTCTCGACCGCGGGAGAGCTCTTCCTCGTCGACTTGGGAACGGCGTTTGTAACGTTCGAAGAAGTGATCACAGGCCCCACGGAACCTCTTCCAAATCGCATCTGATTTCTTCTTTGGCACCGCCCCGATACCCCGCCATTCGACCTGGAGCCGTCTTATCTCGGTGGCGACCGCCTGCCAATCGGTGCTGTCCTTGAGGGCCTCGGCCCGCTCGCACAGAGCTTGTTTCTTCTGGAGGTTCGACTCCCGCTCGGCTTTGAGTCGGCCGAGATCCTCTTTGCGCCGCGCGAAGAAGTGATCACAAGCCGCTCGGAATCGACCCCACATCTCGTCCGAGACTTGCGGCGGTAGGGGGCCGATCCCTTTCCATTCCTTCTGAATCTCCTTGATGGTATCGGCCGTACGGAGCCAGTCCTCGGAGTCCTTTAGTGCTTCCACACGCTCGATGAGCGCCTGTTTCTTCTCTACATTTCCGGAACGTTCCTGTATTTGTTGCTCGAAATAGACGTTACAGCGGGACTTGAGCTCGTCTCGAGCGGACTTGTACCGCTGCCAGAGCTCGTCGGCTCTGTCGGGTTCCGCGGAGCCTGCCCTTTTCCACTCTTCGTGTATCGAGCGAAGCTCCCGCGCCACCTTGGGGAAGTCCTTCGACTCGAGCAGCGCCTCGGTGCGACGGATCAAGCTCTCCTGAATGTCGGAGTTCGCCCAACGTTTCCACTCTTCGTTGCCTCGTGTTTCCTGCGTTTTCTTGAAGAGAAGCTCCCGTGCCTCGATGAGGCGCCGCCGTAGTTTTCTTCGGTTCACACTCTTCGGCAGAGGCCCCATGGTCTTGAGGAAGTCTTGCGCTTCGTGCAGCTCCTTTTCCGCCCGTCGGATTTCTACCTCGTCTCCCTTTGCCAGCTCGTTCAGGCGGTCGATTCGAGTCTCGAGCTCGGAGAGCGTCTCGGCGGCTCGAGCCGTTTCTCGTTCCCGACGCTGCGATCTTCGCCGGGTTTCAAGGACCTCTTGCGCGTCGCGGAACCGGCCCACAATTTCCCTGCTGGCATCCTTCGCCAAGGGAGTCCACTCTTCCTCGAGGAGAGCGAATGCCTTGCTGGCCTCGTCCAGATTGTCCTGCTGAGAGGTAGCCTCGGCTTGCTCGACCAGGCTCTCGAGGGCGCCTGTCAGATGGTTGTTGTCGGAGCGATCCCTGGGTGCGGAACCCTCGGTCTGGCTCGGCTCCATTTCCCCGTTCGGTACAGACTCCGTCACGAGGTCGGCCGGGATCTCGATCCCCGGGCTCGGGCGGGAAGCGGTGGGTGCCACGGCGTGCTGCGGTTCTGCGGAGGCTCGGGCTCGCTCCCACTTGATGAGAAACTCCCTCACGCGCGCCACGCTCTCCCGGAATCGCGCGACGAGCTTCGAAGGAGCCGCTCCCTCTGCCTCGGTTGCGCTCCAGTCTCTCTCGAGCGCCTCGAGCTCGCTCGAGGTCACGCCGACGAGAGTCGTCGCCAGGCGCTCGGCGCTCCGACAGATCTTTTCGAGCTTTTTTTCCCTCGCTCGCGTCTTGATGGGGTGATCCGAGGGCACGATCTGGGACAGCTTGAGATACGCGTTCCGCCTCACGGATCGGCTCGCGCCGCGGTGGGCCGCGATCGCTTCGAGACAACGGATGTCTTCGAGCTTGCCCAGGGCCACGAGTGCGACGTCTCCTGCGACGTCTTTCACTGCGATCGTCTTGAGGGTGGAGGGAGACTCGATCCGCTCGAGCGCCGCCGTCCGAAGCTCGGGGTTGCGAGACTTGAGTACCAGCCTCGCGAGAGAATCGTCGTCTACGATCGCCGAGAAGGCTTCGTCACGAACTTCTGAGAAGCGTGCCTTGTCCGCGACCGTCGCGAGGTCGAAGCCATCGGAAAGGAGTGCCAGGGCCCGTTTCGACTCGCCGGCGTCCCGATCGTCGCAGGCGATGCGGACGAGAAGCTGTCGCGCCCTGGCTCGGGCGAACTGCTTGACCGAGGGATCGTCGTTTCGTTCAGCAACGTCGAGAAGCAGTCGCGGAGCGTCGAGCTTCTTGATCGCCATACGCCGGATCCTGATTTCCGGATCCTCGATGGCAACCGACGTAAGCAGCTCGGTCTCGTTTCGGTCGAGGCTCTTGACGGCTTCGGCGCGAACCTCTGGGTCAGTGTTCTGCCACTTCGGTCGAAGGCGATCGAGCAGGCTCATATGACCGATGGATGGGCAAGGATTAATATACCGCAAACTAGCTGGGTGAAGAACTCCCTCCTCGCGAGCGGAGCGTTCGACTTCGCCAAGGCTTCCGCCTGCGGTTCGCTTCGGCGAGAACCGACCAAACCCGAAGGGCGAAGTCGGTCGTCGAAACCGGGCCGGAGCCGGAGGGGCGGAGGCGGGAGCCCGGGGCGTGCTTGCCGCGCCCTAAGCACTGAGATTCTGGAAAAAGGCACTGCCAACCCGGGGTAGGTGGCGGATAACACAACAGGCAAGTCGCCACGCGGTCGAGCTTTTTCTACATCCCGCTATTGCTTATCGTGGGAGAAGCGAAGGACAATCTCCGCCAAGCGGCAGCCATGCTCACTTATTTGTGGAATCGACTCCTTGGCCATGAGCGACTGAAGCAGCGAGGTGATCAGCTGTTCCTCTCGGGTGAGTTCGAGAGAGCCCAATGGGAGTACAAGCGAGCGCGCTCGGTGCTTCCGCCGGCGGACGTACGACGAATCCCGCTCGATGGCCTCATCGGAACGTGCGAACGATTGAGCCGACATCGGGAAGCCTCGGATGGGATCCCAGAGACGACCGAAGACGACTATGTGCCGGGGCTCGATGAATTGTTCGAGCTTGCCATTGCCGACAAAGCGGAGCCCCGCGCGGAATCCTATCGGATTCTAGGCAAGAATTTCCGTGCCGGTTACGTTGCCTTGGTCCAGGGCACCGCCGATCGCGCGGTCGCATTGCTTCGCAAGGCCTCCTCGGAGTCCCCTTCGTCGTTCGTCGTTCACTTGGAGCTGGGGAGAGCACTCAGCATGGCATGCCAGTTCGAAGAGGCTAATGAATGCCTGCAACGGGCGCGACGTTCGAAGCCGGATGATCCCGAGGGCATCGTCCTGCTCGCCGCCGTCAGTATCGCGCGTGGTCGGTTCGATGAGGCGAATGGCGAACTAACCGGGCTGATCAATCGGGGAGAGCGGAGTCCGACGTCCGTTTTTCTTCTCGCGAAAGCGCTCTCGGGTCTCGGACGCGCCGACGAGGCGCTCGAGAATCTCAGGGAGACCGTCAAGCTCGAGCCGACGTTTCACGAGGCCTTCTTCGAGGCTGGCCGGTTGAAGCGCAGGGCCGGAGAGATCGACGCAGCCTTCGAGCTTTTGAATCGCGCCTGCGCCCTGGCTCCGGACGAAATTCCCTACAATCGCGAAGTGGCCGAGCTCGTCCTGTCGCATCGGCTCGACGAGGAAGCTGGCCTCGCCGCCTGCGATCGCCTGATGGTTACGGACGAGGAGAACAGATGGCAATACCTGAGCTGGATCGCCGAGCTCTACGTTCGGCGTGGATGGCGGAGAGAGGCGCGAGATCCGCTCGAAAAGGCGCTCGGCCTCCTGCCTGCCGGCAAAGAGACGGAAAGACTCGAGATCGAGCGACGTCTCGCGAGTCTGTGATGCTGAGACCCGCCGCAGAATGAAGGTCCTCTTGCTGTTCTGGCCTCGTCAATCTGGGTACGGGGGCACCCCTTGAGTGGAAATTCTGCGCAGACGCTGGGCCGAGCCGAGGCGACGTCCGGCGAAGCGCGTCTGGTCAGCGCCCTCGTGAGCCTCCTGACTCTCGGGCTCGTAGACAATCAGCTCATCGCTCCCCTTCTCCCGGAGATCGCTTCGAGCTTCGGGACGGGCGAGGCGGCGGTCGGCAGGACGGTGAGCGGGTACGCCCTCGCGGCCGCGCTAGCCGCCCTGCTCATTGGTCCCTTCTCCGACGTGTCAGGCCGCAAACGGTTCCTCGTACTTGCCGGTGTCGGCTTTTCCCTCTCTAGTGGCCTGGTCGCATTCGCCGATACTTTCGCCGTTTTCACGATCGCTCGCGTGCTCACCGGAGCGTCGGCGGGAGTCATTTCCGCTTTGGTCGTTGCCGGCATCGCGGACCTGGTTCCTTACGAGCGTCGCGGTCGCGTCATGAGCTGGGTCGCGGCGGCATATTTTGCTGCGCCGATCCTGGGCGTGCCCCTCGGTTCCTGGGCCGCCGACCGAATGGGATGGCGAACGAATTACGCCGTGTTTGCCTCCGCCGGTGTGCTTTGTGCTTGGTTCATTCAAGCCTGGTTTCGGGAGGAGCCGGTAACGGGTACTCCTAGTGCCAAACGCTGGCCCCGCTACTGGGCTTTTCTGAGCGCGCGCTCCACGGCCGCGGGGGCGCTGTCCGCCTTCTTCGTTACGGGTGGTCTCGCCGGCTTCTTGCTGTTTCTGGGAGCCTATCTGCGCGAGCGCTTCTCTCTTTCGCTGACGGAGGTCGGGCTCGTCTTCCTGTTGTGCGGGCTGGCGAGTCTCGCGGGCGCCTTCCTCGCGGGGGGAATCTCGGACCGGATCGGAAAGCTTCGCGTGGCATTGACCGGAAGCCTCGTGCTCGGGGCGGCAGTCGTCCTCGTGCCCTACGCGGCCGGGTTTACCCTTTACGCATTGCTCAGCCTCGTGGGGCTCTCGGCAGCCGCCCGGGTCGCACCCCTTCAGTCGCTCGTCACCGAGCTGGTTAGCAAGGAGGAGCGTGGCTCATACGTTGCGGTTCGAAACACACTGTCACAGTGCGGCATGGCCGTGGCCGCCGCGCTCGGAGCGAGTCTCTACGAGTCGAGCGGCTTTACCAAAGTTTGCTGGTTTACGGCCGGCTTCAGCTTTCTCGCGTTCGCGTTGCTGATGCTCGTGGACGAGCCGCGGAGGGCCGAGCACCTTGGCTAAGCGCAGGAACTGGAGGCGCGTTTTGCTGATTGTGCTCGGAGCGGTGGTGCTGTTCGTAACATTCGGGATTCCCTACTTCTTCGCCGTTCTGATCACACGGGCGGGAACGCGTCCAATGGACTTGCGAGACACCATCACACCCGCGGATTACGGCCTGGAGTTCGAGGAAGTCGAGTTCGAGGCGTCGGATGGCGTTCCCCTGCGGGGATGGTTCCTCGACGGGGACCGCGAGGACGCCTCCGTTGCCGTTGGTCATGGGTTGTTTCGCTCGAGGAAAGAGGTTCTCGATCGCGCGGCACTGTTCCGAAAGCTCGGGTTCGATACGCTCGTCTTCGACTTCCGTCGCCACGGAGCGAGCGGTGGAGAACGCACCACACTGGGCTACATCGAAAGACTGGACTTCCAGGGCGCGGTCGCGTTCCTCCGTGAACGCGAGCCGGGGGCGAGGGTGCTCGTCTATGGGGTGTCGATGGGAGCGGCCGCGGCCATACTCGCCGCTCGCGCTACACCAGAGATTTCGGCGGTCATAGCCGACAGTCCCTTCTACGACATAGAGCAGACGGTCGTGCATCACGTGCGCCTGATTTTTGGTCTGCCGCGGTTTCCTTTCGCCGACGTGCTTCTCTATTTCCTCGAGCTGCGGGGCGGTTTCGATCGTGAGGATTTCGCGCTCGAGCCGGCGGTCCGCTCCCTGGGGAAGCGACCAGTGCTCATCTTGGCCGGCGAGCGCGACGAGCGTATGCCCCCGGAGCTGCAGAGGAAGCTCTACGAAGCTTCGGCCAGCCCAGCCAGTGGTTTCCACGTTTTCCCCGGCGCGGGACACGGGGCCGCTTACCGTACGGACCCAGACTCCTATTGGAGCGCGATTGTCGATTTCTTGACGAGGGTGAACTTGTCTATACCTCGGGCACCAGAACCGGCAGCCTCGGATGAACGTAGTAGCCGCGGGTCTCCTTGATGCGTTGGTGTGGGCTCAAAGGGCCAAGGGCGGTGGGATCGGGGTAATGGCTTAGAAAGATCTCTCTTATGGTTTCGTACTCATCCAAAGGAAAGAATCGCTGGGCCAGCGCAGCGGTTTTAAGAATTCGGTCCCAATACTGTAAGTCCACGCGCACGACGCCCTCGAGCGGGAGGGCCTGAAGCGGCGGCTTCTCCGAGTAGCTCTGGGCATCAACCCACACGGATACTTCTTCGCCCTCGACGATCTTGTTGTGGGAATGACTCATGAAACACTTCCAGAGCTGGAACTCGCGATGGAGAATGTACCGAACCATGGGAGCTTCTCCCGGGGAACGGAGCATGCACTTGACCACTTTGACTTTCGCCATGAACGTCTCCCCAAGATCGCGCCATTGCTTCCAGTCGGTCCGTGGCGTGTCGGGTCGCCGGACGAATCCCGGAAAAGTGCGGACAAAGTATACCCGCTCTCGGCTCGGATGAGAAACGCTAAGGGGGCCCGGAGGAATCCGCGAGTGACTCTGGCGAACCAGCTCACGATGCTGCGAATCGCTCTGGTGCCCGGGCTCGTGATCTTGGTCGTTTACGCCCAATTCGGTTGGGCGCTCGCCTTGTTCGCCCTCGCCGGGGTCACGGATGGACTCGACGGCCTTGCCGCCCGCCTGCGGAGCGAGAGGACCGAGCTCGGGGCGATGCTGGATCCGCTAGCCGACAAGCTCCTGGTGACGGCGTCCTTGATCGTTCTCTCCGTTCCCAACCCGGCTCTATTCGTTCGAATTCCTGCGTGGATCGCGATCGTCTCGATCAGCCGCGATGCTTTGATCCTCCTCGCGGTCTTGGTGTTCCACCTGGCCATCGGGCGACGCAGTTTCACTCCAACGTTCCTCGGGAAGGCAACCACCGTCGCTCATCTCGGCATGATTTTGGTTGTTCTCTGGGGGAACTACCGCGGTGCGGAGCACCCCCTCACCGTCCCCGCTTTCGCCGTTACGATTACCCTCGTCACGCTATCAGGAGTCCAATACCTATACCTGGGCCACGATTTGTTGAAAAACGAGCCGGGATGAGCCCGATGCCGACGTGCAGGCCCGTCAGCTAGGACGTTCCGGTCGAGTCCAAACGAGCGTGATACTCTGGAAACTCGAATGAAGAGAGCGGACATCGCCATCATCGGCGGCGGCATCATCGGTACGTCCATCGCGTACCATCTCGCATCGCGCGGCGCTCGTGGGGTGTTCGTCTTCGAGCGGGAAGAAGCACTCGGAACCGGCTCCACCGCCAAGTGCGCCGGTGGTGTTCGGCTCCAATTCTCCACCGAAGCCAACGTCGAGATGTCGCGAGTCAGTATCGCGGCATTGAAGCGCTTTCCCGAGGAGCTGGGAGTCCCGGTCGACTTCAAACAAAACGGCTACCTGTTCGTACTCACCTCGGAGCGGCAGGCCGAGACTTTCCGAACGAATGCGGAAAAACAGCGGAGACTGGGCGTTCCGGTTGAGGTGCTCACGCCGGAGGAAGCGCGATGGATCGTTTCCGACCTTCGAACCGACGATATCGTGGCGGCGACGTTCTGCGGAGAAGATGGTATTGCCAACCCGCACGCCATCGTCCAAGGCTACGCGAGTGGCGCTCGCAGAATGGGAGTGACGTTCAATCCCTCGGCCGAAGTGACGTCGATCGATGTTGTGGGAGCGCGCGCCGTCGGCCTCGTCGCCAATGGCGAGCGCTGGGCGACCGGCACGGTCGTGAACGCCGCGGGTCCCTGGGCGAAGCAGGTGGGAAAGCTCGCGGGCGTGGAGATTCCCGTGGAGCCAGTTCGCAGGCAGTACTTCGTTACCAAGCCGCTCGAGTGGATTCGCGACACGTTTCCGCTCCTAATCGACTGGGGCTCGGGAGTCTATATGCACAAGGAGAGTGGGGGAATGCTCGTCGGCGAGTCCGACCCGAGCGAGCCCCCGGGTTTCAATCAGCACGTGGATTGGGACTTTCTCGCTCGGGTGAGCGAGCACGCCGTACACCGTGTCCCGAGGCTCGAGGAGGCGGAAATCGCGCGTGGAGTCGCGGGGCTCTATGAAGTGTCGCCGGATCACAACGCTCTCATCGGCCGCGCACCCGGAATCGAGAACTTCGTCTGCGCCAACGGCTTCTCGGGGCACGGGATGCAGCACGCTCCCGCCGTTGGGCTCGCCGTAGCGGAGCTGGTCACCGAAGGATTGGCCCGTTCCGTGGATCTTTCCGCCTACTCGCTGGACCGGTTCGGATCTACGGCTACCGCGGAGTACAACGTCATTTGACGCAAATCTACCGGCGTCGCCGACAAAGGATTTTGAACCGACTGGGCGACGGTCTTCTCGTCCTGCCGACGGCTCCGCTACGACTTCGCAACGGCGACGTATACCATGCCTATCGACCCGATAGCACGTTCTACTATCTGACGGGCTTCGACGAGCCGGAAGCCGTGCTCGTCGCTCGTCGCATCGATGGCCGGGCCCACCGTGCGGCGTTGTTCTTGCGCCCCCGTGATCCGACCCGTGAGGTTTGGGACGGTCCGAGGCTTGGACCTCGTCGGGCCGTAGCGCGTCTCGGAGTCGATGAGGCTCATCCCCTCGAGATCCTGTACGAACGACTCGAAGAAATGCTTCTCGAAGAGGATCGATTGTTCTACACGCTGGGCTCGGACGAGGCGATGGATCGTGCGCTCTTCCGGATCTTCGAACGTAACGCCGTGGCTCGCTTTCGGGGGAATCCCGCGGCTCACCCGGCGATAGAGGACCCACGTCCGGTGATCGCAATCGAGCGGCTCGTGAAGGACGCCCAGGAGATCGCCCTTTTGCAGAGGGCCTCAGAAATCACTGCCGCCGGACACCGTCGTGCGATGCAAGCGGCGAGGCCCGGAATGATGGAATACGAGCTCCAGGCCGAGACAGAGGCGGAGTTCCGACGGAGGGGTTCACCCAGAAATGGTTACGAGTCCATCGTCGCCAGCGGCTCCAACGCCTGCACGCTTCACTATGTTTCGAACGATCGGCGAATGCGGGCAGGCGACTTGGTGCTGGTGGACGCCGGTGCCGAAGCGAATCTATACACCGCAGATATCACGCGAACGTTTCCGGTCTCCGGCCGATTCAGCGATGAGCAGGCAGCCGTTTATCGCATCGTGCTGAAAGCGCAGAAGGCGGCCATTCGCGCGATTCGTCCCGGCCGACCCTGGGACGCTCCGCACCGCGCGGCGGTCAACGAGATCGTGAAAGGACTCGTCGCTCTGGGGGTATTGCGAGGAAACCGCAAGTCGCTGATCGAAAAGCAGCGCTACCGACGATGGTTCATGCACGGGACCAGTCACTGGCTCGGCATGGACGTTCACGACGTTGGGGGGTATCAGGACTCGGCCGGCAAGCCGCGAGCCTTGAAGCCCGGCATGGTGCTCACCGTCGAGCCAGGTCTCTATTTCGGCGCGCGCGATGGTTCCATTCCCCGCGCGTATCGGGGCATCGGAGCTCGGATCGAAGACGATGTCCTCGTCACCCGAACCGGTTCGCGTGTGCTTACGAAAGGAGCTCCCAAGGAGATTGCCGAGATCGAGGCTCTCCGCCAGTCCTGATCGGCTCTCGGAACCGGATCACTCGTCATCGTCCTCCAGAATCGTCGGGACCTTCGCGGGCGGATGAGCGCGCAGGCGAGTCCAGTGCACCGTGAGCGTTCCGAGCGCCAGACGCGAGGTCGTATCTGGATAGACGATCATCGCCGCCGCCAGCATGAATCCGAGTCTTTCGATCGTCCGTAGCCGAGCCAGAGCATATCCTTCGACCATAACCGTAACGCAGCCGATGAGAGCGAGAGTCAGGCCTATCGAAGCAACGCCCTCCCACAACGAGACGCCGTCCAGGAACAACAGAGACGAGTAAGTCATCATCACCGGGATGATGAAGAAGCCAGCGGCGAGCTTCATGGCTCGACAGCGGCACTGAGCGGCGACGCGCCGGCGATTCCCGCCCCGGCAAACGCGGCGAGGGCGATCGGGGGAGTTACGTTCGAGGTCTGGGAGAGCCAGAACACGATCATATGCGCGACCACCAGGGGAAGCCCCATGTCCCCAAGGGCGGGGGCGGCCATAACCGAGATGACGATATATGCGGCCGTCACCGGGAGACCCATTCCCAGAACGAGCGCGGCGCCGGCGACGAGCAGAAGGGCAAGCCATAGCTCTCCAGAAGCGAGCTCCACGACCGACTCGGTGAACTGCAAACCAAGGCCCGTCTGTCCAATGACTCCCACGACGATGCCTGCGGTCGCGCAGGCTGTCGAGATCGGTAGAGCCAGCACGGCACCGCGGGCAAGGGCCTCGAGCAAGAGCCGCCAGTCGACTCGCGTACGTGGGTGGACAGCCCCGGTCATGATGACCGCAACACACCCGACCGTCCCGACGAGTGGAGGCGAGTAGTTCATCAACAGCAGGGTGGTCACGAGTCCCAGCGGAAACAGAAAGTGAAAGCCGTCGCGCAGAGTTGCCCGCACGGAGGGAAGTTCGGACATCGGGCTCAAATTTCGTTTCACGGCGATCAAATGGACGAACCCCAGCGTGCACAAGAAATAGAGCAGAGCGGGCGCGATCGAGACGACGACGATATCGTCGTAGGGAGTTTTCGTGAACTCCGCCATGATGAAGGCTCCCGCACCCATGATAGGCGGCATGATCTGTCCGCCGGTGGATGCAGCGGCCTCGATTCCCGCCGCCTGATCGGCGCGGTACCCTAGCTTCTTCATCATGGGAATCGTGAGGGCGCCCGTCGTCACGGTGTTCGCGATCGCGGAGCCGGATATAGAGCCCATCGCAGCCGACGCCAGAACGCTCGCTTTAGCGGGGTCACCCCGGTAGCGACCCGCGACGGCGAAAGCGAGGTCGATGAAGAATCGACCGGCGCCTGTGACCTCGAGAAATGCTCCGAACACGACGAATACGAACACCGTGCCGATGGCGATTCCCAGCGGGGTGCCGAAGAGGCCGGCGTCGGTGAATGCCTCGAACCGGACGATGCGCTCGAACGTGAAGCCCCGATTTGCGCGGACTTCGGGGAGAAGATTGCCAAAGGCGTTATACAGAACGAACAGGCCCGCGATGGCGACCATGGCCCAGCCGACCGAACGGCGCGTCGCCTCGAAGAGAAGCAGCATGAAGGCCGCGCCAACGGCGAAATCGTGGCCGCTGAGGCCGAACAAAATATGGTTGATGCCCCTGTAGTCGAAGCTGGCGATGACGTATCCGCCGTAGAGAGAGGCGAGGCAAAGAGCGACGTCGAGAAAGCGTCCTACCGTGGTTCGCCCTAGCGGTCGAGTGAGGAAGATGAGTGCCATGACCCACGCGAGGTGAACCGGGCGCAGGATCGTTGCCGCTAAAGATCCGGTAATGCTTTGCCAAAGCTGAAAGACCGAAAGGGCTGCCGCGCCGAGAAAGATGAGCTTTCCGATGAGCCCGGCGAAGGGTTTCGCCGAGCTCGTCTCAGCGGCCGCGGGCGCGATGGGGGAGTACCTCGTCATAGTAGCGTCTCGCCCCAGCGTGAAGCGGTAGATCACCGACGTCGGCCGCTGTTTCGGGGACGATGAACCGGGCGACCTGGGAGATGGACTCGAGCACGGCCCGATGATCGAAGATCGCCCTGAGGAGACTATATGCAGTCTCCTCGTCCAAGGACTCGTGGACGACGAGGAAGTTCCACAGCGTGGGCGTCTGAACCGGCTCGTTGACTCCTCGATAGACACCGCGCGGAACGGAGAATGACGAATAGGCGGGAATCCTTGCGGAAATGGTGACCATCTCTTCGTCGGTGAACGGCACGAGGGCGACATCACGCGCCGCGGCGAGCTCGACGATGGCGGCGATCCCGACTCCCCCGGCGATGAACCCGGCGTCGATGATGCCGTCCTTCAACCCGTTGGCGGTTTCGGCATAGTTGAGCTGCCTCACGACGAAGTCGTCTTCGCCAATCCCCAGGGCGTCCAGGATTTTCCATGCCGTCACGGCGTTCCCAGAGCCGGGCGGGCCGACGGAGACTTTCTTCCCGAGGAGATCCGAGACCGAGTCGACTCCGGAGCCTTGCACGGTCACGAGATGCACGACGTTGGGATACATCTTCGCCAGGACCGAAAGGGGAAGAGGCTTCGGGAAAGCGTTCGCCCCGGTGACGGCGTCAGCGACTGAGTCGCCCTGCGCCAATCCGATATCGCTCTCGAGCTTGGCAACTTGAATGAGGTTCGTCACCGAGCCAGCGGTTACCTCGGCCTTGATATTGAACCCGGGAACGTGCTTCGACCAGAATCGACGCGAGCCCTCCGCCGAGAGGATAGTAGAGTCCACTCGGATTCCCCGTGGCGATCGAGAGCGTTTGAGCTTCCGTGGAAGCAAACGGATGGGCGAACCGAAGCAGTGCGAGGGGCAGGAGCGCCCGCAGCATGGGCGGCGATGGTAGCACGTTTGGCCCGGACGCTAAGAAGAGCTCGAGGGCTCGGGTAGCTTCTTTCTGAAATACTCGATCGTCTCGGCCAGCCCATCGTCGAGCCGAACTCGCGGGTTCCAGTTCAGTAGTTTTCTCGCGAGAGAAATGTCAGGTTGGCGCACTTTTGGATCATCCACCGGCAAGGGCCGGTAGACGATGGCGCTGATCGAAGAGGTTTTTTCCTTGATCTTCTGGGCCAATTCGAGAATCGTCATCTCGGACGGGTTACCGAGATTGACGGGCTCGTTGTAACTCGAGCGCAGAAGAGCGATGAGACCTTCGACGAGATCGCTCACGTAGCAGAAGCTCCGCGTTTGTCTTCCTTCACCGAAAACGGTTAGCGGCTCGCCGGCGAGAGCCTGGCTGATGAAGGCTGGGATCGCCCGGCCGTCGCGCACCCGCATGCGTGGTCCGTAGGTATTGAAGATCCTCGCGATCTTCACGTTGACCCCGTGGTATCGATGGTAGGCGATGGACATCGCTTCGGCGAAACGCTTGGCCTCGTCGTAGACACCTCTTGGTCCGATGGGGTTCACGTTGCCCCAGTAGTCTTCTGTCTGCGGGTGAATCAGCGGATCGCCGTAGACCTCGGAAGTGGACGCGAGAAGATAAGTGGCGTTCTTTGCCTTGGCGAGCCCGAGGGACTTGTGAGTTCCGATCGATCCCACTTTGAGCGTCTGGATGGGGAGCTCGAGGTAGTCGATGGGGCTGGCAGGGCTGGCGAAATGGAGAATGTTGTCGAGGCGCCCGTCCACCCGGATCTCTTTGGTCACATCGTGCTCGATGAAGGTGAACTTTGGATGGGTCACATGGGCCAGGTTGCCTCGGTCCCCGGTGATGAAGTTGTCCATACCGATGACCTCGTGCCCCTGGGAGAGCAGATAGTCCACCAGGTGGGAGCCGATGAAGCCGGCCGCGCCGGTAATGAGCGTTCTCGTCATAGGTCGAATGTGATCAATAGGCGTGCTTCTGCAGTACCGCACGCCAGGTGCGCCACAGGATCTTCAGGTCGAGGCCCAGCGACCAGTTCTGGATGTAGTAGAGGTCGTGCTCGATGCGCTTCTCCAACGAGGTGTCTCCTCTCCAGCCGTTAATCTGGGCCCAGCCCGTCATGCCCGACTTTACCTTATGACGCATCATGTACTGGGGAATACGCTCCTTGAACTCCTTCACGAAGCTCGGCCGCTCCGGCCGAGGTCCAACGAGCGACATCTCACCTTTGAGCACGTTCAGGAATTGGGGAAGCTCGTCGAGGCTGAATCGACGGAGCACGCGCCCGATTGGAGTTCTTCTCGGATCGTTCGACGTCGCCCAGACCGGTCCGCTCTCTTTCTCGGCGTCGTGGTACATGGAGCGAAACTTGACGATGGTGAAGGGCTTGCCGTCCAGGCCCATCCGTTCCTGCTTGTAGAGCACTGGCCCTTTCGAGGTCAGTTTGATCAACAACGAGATGATGGCGAACGGTACCGCGAGCAGAGCCAGCGCCGCAGAGGAGACGGCGACATCCATCGCTCGTTTGGCGAACCAGTGCCAGCCCCCAATAGGTGGCTCCGAAAGGTTGATGATCGGCATGCCGTCGAGGTCTTCGACGCCAGCCCTCGTCGTCACGTCGGTCAGATAGTCCCAGGCCACCTTGACGTCCAGCGCTTCGCGTTTCGCGAAGCCGACGAGGTCGCGAATCGTGTCGTGGGCCTGTAACGGAAGAGCGATATAGAGTGAGTCGACGGTGGTTCGCTCGACGACGGTACCGATGTCGTCGAACCCCCCCAGGACGGGTACCCCGCGATGGCCGGTGAACTCTCCGCGGAAACGATCGTCGAGAAACCCGACGACGCGAAAGCCGAATTCCTGATGATCGATGAGCTTGTCGGCCACCGTACGGCCGAGTCGACCGGCCCCGGCGATGAGGATGTTGCGAAGTCCCACACCTCGCCGCCAACGGGCCTCGCGCCGGCGCCGAATGAACGTCCGGACGGTGAGGATCAGAACGATGTCGTACAGGACGAACAGTCCCATCACGAGCTGCGAGTACTCGTAACGTCCGGATTCCTCCGGAGGCCCGTAAAGGTAGTACACGCGCGCGTACAGAGCCACGAATAGCGTTATGGCGGTGCCGATGGTCACGGCCCAGACGATGGAAAAGAGCTCGTCGGTCCGCGAGCGGAGCCGCTTTAAATTGTAGAGCCCGTGGAAGTAGAAGAGCACTGGCCACAGCGGCGTGACCAGGAAAAGAAGGAGAAGATACTGGGTGAACGGATTGACGCCCTTGGACACGGTGACCAGGTCGGTGTGGAAACGCGTGGAGTAGGCGAGAGCCAAGGCCGCGTACGTGGTCAGCAGGTCCGAGCCCCCGTACAGCCATGTCCAGAAGCGGCTCTGCTGCTTAACCATGAGTCGTATCCTTCATCAGCGCACCCGTGCGTTCCTGGACAAAGGCTTTCATCCGGCTCTTGAACCGTTCCAGCGAGAAGCTCGATGCCCAGTCCCGGAGAACCGAAGAATCTAACCTTAGTGAAGAAACCTTGTCAATGGCGTCACTTACAGCCTTGCTGGTCGATTCCGTAAAAAGAACGCCGGTCTCGCCGTCGATTACGGTCTCCACAGCGCCGCCCTTTCCCAACGCGACCACCGGACGACCGCAGGCTTGGGCTTCGAGCGGGACGATCCCGAAGTCTTCCACTCCAGGAAGGATTACGGCTCGGCACCCGCGGTAGAGATCTCTCAGCTCGTCCCGATCGACCCAGCCGCGAAAGCTCACGTTGGCACCGGCTAGAGTCTCGAGCCGGCGTCGGGACGGCCCGCTGCCCACGACGACGAGCGATTCCGGCCTCCCGCGAAAGGCCTCGAGAGCCAGATCGATGCGCTTGTAAGGAACGAGCGCCGAGACCACGAGATAATAGCAGTCCGGTGGTCCTTCGCTCGGCACGAAGAACTCGGTGTCGACCGGAGGCGGAATGATGGCATCCACGGTGCGGTCGTAATAGCGGCGAATTCGTTCGGCGACGAAGCGACTGTTCGCGACGAAGTGGTGGACGCGCTCGCTGGACGCCCTATCCCATTCCCGAAGACGGCGTGCGATCGGGCCGTACACGAAACGCGCCGCGGGGCCCGTGCCGAAATAGTCCACGAATCGATCCCAAACATAACGCATCGGGGTGTGGCAGTAGCAGATGTGGAGTCCCTCGATAGGGGGGAAGATGCCCTTGGCGGCGCAGTGCGAGCTCGAGACGATGAGATCGAACCCCTCCATGTCGAGCGATTCGATCGCCCAGGGAAACAGCGGAAGATACCACCGATAATGCTTTTCGACCCCCGGGAGTTTCTGGGTAAAGGCCGTTCGAATCGGAAGCGACTCGATTCTGTGGCTGGTGGTTCCCGGAACGTGGAGAAGGGTGAACAAGGTTGCCTCGGGAAACAGCTCGGCGAGCGCGTCCAGGACTTTCTCGCCGCCCCGCATCCCGGTCAACCAGTCGTGAACCAGAGCGACGCGCACGGCGCCGGTCAATTCTTTCCCAGAGCGCTCATATAGGCGGCGTGGATCTGGGCCACGGCGCTCTCCCAGGAGAACCGCAGGGCTTGGGCGTGGCCCGCTTCGATGAGCCGATTGCGCAGCGACCCATCCGTAAGAATCGATTTCATCGCCTTTGCGATCTCGTCGATATCGTAAGGGTCGACGGTGATCGCCGCGTCGCCCACGACTTCGGGAAGCGACGAGATCCGCGATGTCACGACGGGCGTTCCGTTGGCCATGGCTTCGAGAGGGGGTAGCCCAAAGCCCTCGTAGAGCGAGGGGAAGACGAATATGTCCGCCGCGCGGTACAGTCCCACCAAGGTCATCTCCGGCACGAAACCGAAGAAACGCACGCTCGCCCTCAGCTTGTGTCGCTCGACGGCCCGGCGGAGAGCGGGATATTTGGAGATCTCTTCACCCACGACGATTAAAGTCAAGTCGGAGAACGCCGGGTCCTCTCGCAGTCTCGCAAAGGCGTCGATGAGCCGTTCGACGTTCTTGTGGGGCTTGATGTTTCCGACGAAGAGCGCGTTTCGTCCCGTGAGCTGGAATCGTCGTCGAATGCGCTCGATCGCCTCCGGCTCGAGCTCTCTCGTGAGAGCCGGATCGATGCCGTTCGGTATGACGCGAATCTTGTCGCCGTCGATGTCGAAGAAACCCAGGAGATCCTGCTTGGAGGCGTTCGATACCGTCATCACCAGCTTCGCATGGTAGAGAGCGCGGCCGATCATGTAACGCGCATAGTGACTGGCGAATCGAGAGGGGAGGTATTGGGGAAAGAGCAGGTGTATCACGTCGTGTACGGTCACCACCGCCGGGCAAGGAGTGACGAAGGGAAGCACGTAGTGGGGGGAGTGAAACAAATCGGCACGAATTCGCTTGAGTGCAAGAGGGATCGCCCAGTGCTCGGAGAGAGAGTAGTTCTGCGCACCGACGAAGACGGGCCGGCAGGCCGAGGAGAAAGACCGCAGCAGGTCTTCGTCTTGCCGGTAGCAGAGCACGTGGAACTCATTGATAGTGTCGAGTCGAGGAAGGAGTCGGATCAGGTTCCGCAGGTACGTTCCAATGCCGAAGTCGTTTATTTTGCGGCCATCGATAGCGATCCGAAGAGGGCTCACGTTCTCACGGCTCGTATCGATTAGTCGGCACTTGGGTGGAAAGGTTACCAAAAGCGCCGGGGGAAGGTAAAGAAAGGACGGCTATTCTGGCTCGCTCTCGCGCGAACCTACGGTCTTACCGAGCTTGTCTCCGAGCTGCGCGAGCTCGGAAGCAAGTGAGTGCTGGAGACGATCGAACTCGGTGGTATCAGGGTCGTAAAGCAGCTCGAAACCGTCGGAGTGGAGCAAAGCGGCCAGGCGGGCGCGCTCCGGGGGGGCGGTGAGAGTGAAAACGACCCCGTTCAACTGGTGCCCTTCGAGCCCTACGTCGGACCGGGCGGCCCTACGATTCCAAACCACGCGCGCCCCGGTCTCGATGAGTCGGGGTTGGTCGTAAAACGAGAGCTTGAGTCCGACGTCCATGCCGGGGGAAAGCGAGCCGTCGGTCACGATGCAAGCCCCGGAGAGAGACACGTTCGTCACCACCCCGTAGGCAAATTGCTGCTCTCCTTGATACAAAGCTGCGGTGGCTGACCGACGAGGCGCCAGGCGCCGGCTCTTCCGGGGCGTGGTGTACTGCGGTTCCGTCGAAGGCACGGCAAGTTTTCCGGTGAATTGTCGTCCGACGCTCGCATATTAGATGTCTTTGGGCATCCGTGTCAAAAGTCAGTAGAGGGTCCCCGGGCCTCACGGAGTCAACGACTTAGATTCGCTTCTCTCGTTGTGAGACGATCGGGTTGGCCGCGATGCCTACCGAACGCCGATCGCGGTCCGGAAAGGTATGACGTAGATGATTCTCGATGCTCTCGGAGAGATCCGGCTCACGCATCCGATGGAGCTGATCGCGGAGATCCTGGCCAGCGGCACGAGCTCGGTGACTGTGACGCTTTCCGATCCCAAGACATACGGGGAGGCCGCTTTCGACGAGGCTCTCCAGGCCATCGAGGCCTACGATCGGCACATTCAAGAGCACTCCGAGTATCTCTCGATGGCGACGTCGGTGGAGGACGTGGATCGTGCTGTCGAACGAGGGCGGCTCGCCATTTTTTATCAGTTTCAGAACTCCACACCGTTGCAGAAGGATCTCGACCGTGTGGACCACTTCTACGAGCTCGGGGTGCGGAGCATCCAGCTCACGTACAACTATCAGAATTACGTGGGCTCGGGCTGTCGGGAACGCGATAACCGGGGTATCACGACCTTCGGCATCGAGCTGATCGAGCGGATGAACGCTCGAGGAATGCTCATCGATACGTCGCACGCATCGATGGCCACGATGGCCGATGCCATCGAAACCTCCAAACAGCCGATCATCGTCTCCCACACGGCATGCGAGTCGGTGCATCATCACGTGCGAAACACGACCGACGAGAACCTTCGCCGATTGGCGGACAAGGGCGGTCTGGTCGGAATCTGCCAGATAAGGCCTTTCCTGACGATGGCGACCTCCGAGAACCTGGGCGCCTACTTCGATCACATCGACCACGCGGTAAACATCGCCGGAATCGACCACGTGTGCATCGGCAGTGACCGCGACCATCGCGTCATCGAGGACACACCAGAAGAGATCCGCAAGCTCCAGGAGGAAGAGGGCCCTCAGTTCCAGCCCGATGACTGGCCTCTCTACATCTCCGAGCTCAACGGACCCCGGCGGATGGAGGTGGTGGTGGCTGGCTTGTCCCGCCGGGGTTACTCCGACGACGCCATCGAGAAGATCTCGAGCAAAAACCTGTACCGGCTCTACTCCGAGGTGTTCCGCTAGCTTTGTAGAAGGCCGCGAGCGGGACGCACGCGCACGTCGTTTGGGGAGGGACACAGGCGGGAAGCACGGTCGTAGTCGACAGACCCTGCTAACCGAGCGTTGTGCTGCCGCTGAGGCCCGCGAGAAGCTGAGCCCAGGCGCTCTTCTCGAGCGCAGGGTCGACGAGGGGAGCAAGCGACCGGCAGGCGTTCTCGAGAGCGGTGCGGAAACCGGCGTCCTGCTCGGCTGATACCAGAAGGCGCACCAGCTCATCGATTTGCCCCGACGCGAACAATCCGGGGTAGCTGGCACCGAGCAGCCCCTCCACACCGGGGGCGCGAGGCGCGACGATGGGGACGTCGGCGGCAAGAGCCTCGGAGAGAGCATTTGCGCCCCCCTCGAACCGGGATGTCAGGAGCATCAGGTGGCTTCGAGCGATGAGGCTTCGGGTCTCCTGGTGCCCGAGACCTCCGAGCCAGAGATACCGCGGGTTCAGTGTGACCAGCTCGCTCGCTCGGAGGCGCATCGGTTCCGAGAACGCCGCGCCCGCGTGAACCAAGCGCAGGCGCGACGTCGCCGGAAGACGCCGGGTCGCTTCGGCACCGACAAACGGATCTTTTACTTCTCGCAGGTGGGCGATGAGGCAGACCTGGAACGCGTCCTCGACCTTGGCGACTCCACGCAGCGGTCGGGCCGACTGGTAGATCACCACGGTCTTCATTCGCGTGGTCGCGTCGAGTACGTCCAGGGCGCCCGGCTGCAGGACGACGACTCGGCTCGCACGCCTCAGGGACTCCCGCGCGTCCTCGTCGCCGGGAAGATCCTGGTACAGATCGGTGCCCGTCAATGCGACGATGACGGGACGGTCGTGAAACGCACGAACGGCGGGAGCGCTCCGGCTCGCGTGGAGGGCGACGAGGAGATCGGCCTCGTCGGGCGAATCCACCACCGAGTGGCCTAGGTCGGTCAAGATCGAAGCCCATCTCGTTGCGGTGACTTCGTTTCCCGTCACGACTCCCGGGCGTGGAGAAGATGGAGTAGCGAGAGTGATCTTCATTGTTCTCGAAGGCACTTACGCAGGGAACGAGCTCTGGTCGCCTGGTTCCCGAGAGCGTGGTTCACGCACATGGTTTCAAGGCCAAGGGTCGACCCCCGATACGATCAGACGAAGCACGCTCCGATGAGCGGCGCGATCACGCGGACGCAAGAGGAGAGCGACGACGGATTTCACGGCAAGGTAAACTCGGAGCAAAGCAGCCTGGAGTCCGCCGTGGTGCTTGGTGTAGAAATACAGGCGGCTTCGTTGTGCTTCGAAAATGGCGCGGCTTCGGTCCTTCGCCACCGAGCGGCCGACGAGATGTACCACCTCGGCTCGCGGCGTGAAGAGAACCCTGGCCCCCGTAGCCCGAATGCGGGCGCACAGGTCTACATCTTCTGCATAGAGGAAGAAGGTCTCGTCGAAACCTCCGGTGGTCTCGAGCAAATCGCGTCGAGTCATGAGGCAGGCACCGCTCACCCAGTCGACGAATCGCTCCCGGGAGTAGATCCTCTCGACCGCCTTCTTGAGCGGCCCGCGGCCGCGCGCGTAGCCCCCGTTCCACGTCTTCTGCCCGATCTCGGCCGCGAGGCTCATCATTCGTCCAGCGGACATCTGCACCGCGCCGTCCTCGTAGCGCAGGAGTGGACCGACCACACCCACCTCGGGTCGCTCGCGAAGGAGCGATACCATGCGATCGAGTGCTCTCTCGCCCACCATCGCATCCGGATTGAGAAAGAGCACGAGAGAGCTCCTTGCCTGGCGCCAACCGAGATTGCTTGCCTGCCCAAAGCCAAGATTCGCCTCGCACGGAATCAACTTGATTCGGTCGGCAAAGAGCTCGGCCAGCATCTCGCGGCTTCCGTCGTCCGACGCGTTGTCGGCGACGACGACCTCGAGGGAATCGAGATGGGTGCGCGCGAACAGCACCTCGAGGCACTTTTCGAGCTCCGCTCGGGCATTGTAGCTGACGATTACGACGGTGAGCTCCATCAGACCAGGCTTCGATACATCGCGAGGGCTTTTCGAGCCGACGCCGCCCAGGAAAAACGGGATGCGCGCCGCACGCCTCCGTCGATGAGCTGGCCGCGAAGGGCCTCGTCGAGCCAGACTCGCTCGATCGCTTGGGCCAATGCGCTCGGATCCTCGGGCGGATAGTACAGGGCCGCATCCCCCGCGACCTCCCGATGTACCGGGATTTCCGATGCGACGGCCGGCGTCCCGCTCGCCATGGCCTCGAGAAGGGGTAGCCCAAAGCCTTCCCATAGGGACGGCGCGACAAGGCAGCGGGCTCCTCGATAAAGGTTGGGCAGCTCGGAGCTCTCGACGTAGCCGAGTCTCTCGACCATGCCGGCGAGCCCCAGGTTCTCGATCCGGTCGAGGATCCGAGGGGTGTCGAGCCCGGGGCTGCCCGCGATCTTCAAGCTGCCGTCGAAGCCTCGCTCCTTGAGTCTTGCGAGTGCTTCGAGAAGCGTCGTTACGTTCTTGCGGGGATCCTCGGTGGCCACCATGAGCAGATAGGGCCTCTCGCCCTCGAAGTTCTCTTCGCTCCTGTTCAGGAAGCCCTCATCGACTCCGGCGTGTACGATGAAGAGGCGCTCGGGAGAGACGTCCAGCCGGCGCATGACGTCGGACGCGGTGGTCTCCGAGATCGCGAGCACCGCGTCAGCCCGCCTTACGTGTGACCGGATAAGGGAGGCGTAGTCCCGGCGGATCTCCCGGCTCGTCGCTTCGGGATGATCGAGAAAGAACAGATCGCAAATCGTGACGACCGATCGGCCACGGACGGAAGGGAGGAGAAGCGGAGTCGGAGAGTGGGCCACGTCGATCGAACGGCCCGTCACCCAATCGAGCGGGGGGAAGCCGACGCGATGCCATGCCGCGTTGAGAGCTCTTACGGGGAATCGCCGGTCGACCAGCTCGAAATTCGGGGGACGGCTCTCGACTCGGGGCCGTTCCTTGAGCGAGCTCGAGAAGAGAACGTAGTGGTTCTCGCCGTCGACGCTCACAAGGCCGCTGACCAGCCCTTGAAAGTAGCGGCCCACACCCGTCGCCCGAGAGAGAGCCGGCCGAAAGTCGATGCCGATTACGAGAGGGGAGCTCATCCCACGCCACTCGCCCGGGTCGAGAACACTTGGTGCGACACGAGTGGCATGTTAGCCTCGATCGCGGGAAAAGTCGCCTCGGGAGCGGCTCGACTCGTCGTCGAGGTTGCCCCGACCCCGTCGACTCCTCGCCTGGACAGCGGATCCGTTGAGTGAAGTCACACCTCGTGTAGGTTCGGTGAACCACCCTTCCGAAACGCTCGCTTCGAAGCCGGGGTCCGTGTAACATAATTGAGTTCGACCCCCACCAGTCTGGAGAATTCGAGCTCATGAAGATATCTGTGGTAGGAACGGGTTACGTGGGCCTCGTGGTGTCGGCCTGTCTTGCGGAGAACGGAAACCACGTCATCGCCGTGGACATCGACGAGGCGAAGATCGAGAAGCTCCGCAGGGGGGAGATCCCGATCTACGAGCCGGGACTCGAGGAGCTCGTCAAGCGCAACGTCCTCGAAGAACGGCTTTCCTACACGACCGACTTCGACTCGGCGGTGCACTCCTCGAAGATCCTGTTCGTGGCCGTGGGGACGCCGGCCGGGGAGGATGGCTCGGCGGACATGTCGCACGTTATTGCCGTCTCCGAGGGCATCGGCCGGGCCATGAACGAGGACAAGATCGTGGTCCTCAAGAGCACGGTTCCAATCGGGACGAACCGTCGCGTGCGCGATACGATCGCCAAGTTCACGAGGCATCCTTTCAACGTCGTTTCCAACCCGGAGTTCTTGAAGGAAGGCGCCGCGATCGAAGACTTCTTGAGACCCGATCGCGTGGTCATCGGAACCGACGACGAGAAAGTTGCGGCGGTGATGGAGGAGCTTTATCGTCCC
This sequence comes from Vicinamibacteria bacterium, assembly GCA_035457705.1. Taxonomy (GTDB): domain Bacteria; phylum Acidobacteriota; class Vicinamibacteria; order Marinacidobacterales; family SMYC01; genus DASPGQ01. The sequence goes on along the minus strand of DATIBD010000039.1, from coordinate 340,593 downwards.
TTCGTCAGGACGGGAAACCCAGTGATGGTGATGGATCCGGAGAGCGCCGAGCTCACAAAATACGCGGCGAACGCGATGTTGGCGACGCGAATCTCCTTTATGAACGAGATGGCGCGGCTGTGCGAGAGAGTGGGTGCGGATGTCGCCCAGCTGCGCCGGGCCGTTGGAGCCGATCGTCGCATCGGGCATGCGTTCCTGTTTCCCGGGGTCGGTTACGGCGGGTCGTGCTTTCCCAAGGACATCCGAGCGTTGCTCCGTACCGCACGGGACGTGGGCATGGATCTCGCGTTGGTCGATGCGACAGAGCAGGTGAACTCCCGGCAGAAGATGTTTCTGCTCGAGAAGATCCGTGACTATTTCGCGAACGATTTGAACGGCAAGACCGTTGCCGTTTGGGGTCTATCGTTCAAGCCGCGCACCGACGACATGCGTGAGGCTCCGTCGCTCACACTCATCCGCGGGCTCGCTTCGGACGGGGCTCGCATTCGAGCCTTCGATCCGGAAGCGATGGTCGAGGCCAGAAAGCAGCTTGAAGACGTGGATGGCTCCATCACCTATTGCACAAAGAGCTACGAAGCTTGCCACGGGGCCGACGCTCTCGTTCTCGTGACGGAATGGAACGAGTTTCGTGAGCCCGATTTCGAGCGGGTGCGAGGGCTGTTGCGGCGTCCGGTGGTGTTCGACGGCCGCAACATCTACAATCCATCCACTCTGAAGGCCCTGGGCTTCACCTATTTCGGCATCGGGCGTTCCTGATCGGGAATCTCGGCTTTTGAACAAGGGTGCGATCCTCGTAACCGGTGGGGCGGGCTACGTCGGCTCCCACACCCTCCGCGAGCTCCTCGAGCGCGACGAAAAGGTGGTCGTCCTCGACGACTTGAGCGAGGGGCATGCCGTGGCCGCGGGTGGTGCGGTGATCGTGCAGGCGAACCTGGCAGAGTCGGGCACGGTCGGTGAGCTGGTCGAGATCTTCGCGCGCGAACGGTTCGAGGCCGTGTTCCATTTTGGTGCCAAAGCCTACGTGGGCGAATCGGTCGAAGACCCGGGAAAGTACTACCGGAACAACGTCGTGGGCGGTATCAACCTTCTCTCGGCGATGGCCAGCGCCGGGGTGACCGCGATCATCTTCTCCTCGACTTGTGCCACCTATGGCATCCCGCAAATCGTTCCCATATCCGAGGAGCACCCACAAAATCCGATCAATCCCTATGGCTGGACCAAGCTCGTTTTCGAACAAGCCCTCAAAGATTTCGAGCGTGCCCATGGGATACGACACATCAACCTTCGCTATTTCAACGCCGCTGGCGCGCACGAACGGGGAGACCTCGGAGAGGATCATCGTCCCGAGACTCACCTCATCCCGCTGGCCTGCGAGGCGGCGATGGGCCGCGGCGCGGAGCTCTCGGTCTTTGGGAACGACTACGATACGCCGGATGGCACCTGCATTCGCGATTACATCCACGTACAGGACCTGGCCGTGGCACACGTGAAGGCGCTCGAGCGACTCCGCGCTTCTGGCCCATCAACCAACTACAACCTGGGAACGGGCCACGGCCATTCGGTTCAAGAGGTGATCGTCGCCGTCGAGGACGTGAGCGGCCGCCGCGTAGCTCGTGAAATCGGGCCGAGACGACCCGGCGACCCGCCTCGACTCGTGGCTTCGGCGCAACGCGCCCTGGGGGAGCTCGAATGGGCTCCGCGCTTGGGCAACCTCCATCGCATCGTGGAGACCGCATGGCAGTTCAAGGAGCGTTTTCCCGATGGCTATCCAAACGACTGATCGCGCCCGCCGCATGAAGCGGCTCGCCAGCTCCCGGGCGGTCACCGATATCCTCAGACTTGCGGAGAACCCCGATGTCATTTCGCTTGCCGGAGGGCTGCCCGATCCGTCGGTCTTTCCCCTCGATCGCATTCGAGAGTCGATGGACCGTGTTTGGCGAGACCAGGGCCGAGAAGCTCTGAATTACGGACCCAACCCAGGGTTCTCGAAGCTGCGCGATTGGATTGCGGAGCGTACCGGCCGTAACGAGACGCTCGATCTCGAGTCGGACGACATCTTGGTGACTTCGGGTGGCGTCGAGGCGCTGAATCTCGTAGCGATGTCGCTTCTCGATGAGGACGATACCGTGCTCGTCGAAGCACCCACATATATGGTGGCGCTTCACGTGTTTCGTGCTTACGGGGCTCGCATCGAAGCCGTGCCGATCGACGACGAGGGACTCGACCCCGATGCGCTCGATTCCAAGTTGCGCGAGCTCGACCGCGTTGGGCGAAAACCGCGATTGATGTACGTCATCCCTTCCTACCAGAATCCCTCAGGGCGCACGTGGACCGAAGGCCGTCGACGAAAGGTCGTCGAGTTGGCGCACACTCACGACGTTCTCCTCGTCGAGGATCACGCCTACGCCGAGCTAACCTACGACGGCCCGCGGCCGCCGTCGCTGAAATCGCTATCCCCTGAAAACGTCGTTCTGATTCACACCTTCTCCAAGATATTCGGCCCCGGTGTGCGACTCGGTTGGGTCGTGGCCGAACCCTTTTTCATCGGGCAACTCGGACTCTGCAAGCTCGGAACCGACCAATGCGCGAACACGCTCGCCCAACGGCTGGTGTACGAATACGCGATCCAGGGTCAAATCGACGCTCAGGTCGCGGCTTCGATTCAAATCTACCGGCGGAAGCGCGATCTCATGGAGGCGGCGATGAAGAAGCACTTCCCTCGGGAGACGGCTTGGGCGCTTCCCTCCGGGGGTTTCTTCATTTGGGTCCGCCTTCCGGAGCATGTCGATAGCGAGGCCCTGTTGCTCCGGGCCATCGACGAGCAGAAAACCGCCTTTGTGGCCGGCCCGCCTTTCTTTCACGACGGAAGTGGCAAGAACTTCCTGAGGCTGTCGTTCAGCTTCGTCCCCGAGGCGATGATCGAAGAGGGGATTGCCCGAGTCGGAAAGGTACTCGCGTAGCGGTTTCGAGCCATCACCGGTTCAAGAGCGCCATGAGAAAGATGTCCTCTTCGACTCCATCGAGAGCTCTTGCCAGACGCTTGCGGCCCTCGACGACGAATCCCTTGCTCTCGTAGAGGCGTTTGGCTCTCTCGTTGGACGCGAAGACATCGAGCTCGATCCGCCAGATGCCTCGCTCGCGTGCCCGTGGCAGCGTCTCCTCCAGAAGCCTCCGTCCAAGGCCCTGGCGGCGGTGAGTCGCGAGCACTCCCATTCCCAACCGTCCGACGTGGCGCATGCCCTCGAAAGGCAGGGGCAATACGTCGCACCAACCGACGATTTTCCGTCCGTCCAAGGCCACGATCTGAACGCCCGCCCAATAGCCGAGCGATTCGAGGAACTTGCGAGTCTCCTGGCTCGTGAATCCCTCGACGGTGGCAAGGTATTTTCGTTCTCGAGCCACCGCGGAGACGCAGCGAGCGATTTCTTCGTGATCCTCGATTCGGCTCTCGCGGAACGAGATCATGGGGGATTCTAACCCTCGACCAGCCCTGATAGCATAACGGGAAACATGGAGCAGCTCCGACGCCTATTGGCCCAGGCCTGGCCCTACCGGGGTCGGTTTCTCCTGGCGTGTGTCGCGATGGTCGGATTCGCCGCGACGTCGGCCGGTCTCGCGTACCTCGTCAAGCCCGTGTTCGACGACGTATTGATTCGGAACATCAATCTCGGGCGAATCGCAGCTCTCATTGCCATCCTATACCTCGGCAAGGGCCTCTTTTCGTACTTCGCGACCTACCTCATGAGCTGGGTGGGGCAGCGTACAGTGATGGACCTTCGCAACCGCTTGTACCAGCACGTGATTCGTCAATCGGTCGGGTTCTTCAAGCGCCAATCCACCGGGACGCTGATGAGCCACATCACGAACGACGTCGAGCGGATCCAGCTCGCCGTCTCCGAGGCCTTCGGGGACCTGCTGATGCAGAGCTTCGCCCTCGTCGGCTACGGTGCGCTCCTCTTCTATTACGACTGGCGACTCGCGATCATCGCCCTGGTGAGCGCGCCGCTCGCCGTATATCCGCTGGTGACTCTGGGACGAAAGCTGCGGCGGACGACGGACACCGGTCTCGAACGGTGGAGGGACATCACGAACATCCTTCAGGAGACGATCTCGGGCAGCCGAATCGTAAAAGCCTTTCGAATGGAGGCGTTCGAGACCGGAAGGTTCGTTAAGGCGACCGAGCGGCTCTTCCGAACCAACATGCGGATCACCCGCGTCGTGTCGATCATGCCGCCCATCATGGAGCTCGTCGGGGGCCTGGGCCTCGCGGCGGCGATCTGGTACGGAAGCGGCCGAATCGCTGCGGGAACGATGACGACGGGTGAGTTCACGTCCTTCATGGCGGCGCTTTTCGCGATGTACATGCCGGTGAAGAAGCTCTCCCGCGTGAACGCGACGTTTCAGCAGGCGCTGTCGGCCGCCGCGAGGATCTTTGCCGTGCTGGATACGGAGCAGGAAATCCGCGAGGCTCCCGACGCCATCGAGCTCGCACCGCTTGCAAATCGCATCGAGTTCCGCGACGTAGGATTCATTTATGGAGACGGCGAGGGAGCCACGCTGACCGATATCAATTTCATGGTGGAAGTTGGCCAGGTCGTAGCCCTCGTGGGAACGAGTGGCGCGGGTAAGTCGACTCTCGCCAGCCTGGTGCCCCGTTTCTACGATCCCACGGGTGGAGCGGTGCTCTTCGACGGCATCGACATCCGCCGGGCCACCCTGTCTTCTCTGCGTGGTCAAATCGGCCTGGTCACCCAGGAGACGATTCTCTTCAACGATACGATCCGTAACAACATCGCTTACGGCCTGTCGTCGATCGACGACGAGGCCATCCGAAACGCTGCGAAAGCGGCCAACGCCCTGGAGTTCATCGAGGCGACGCCGCATGGATTCGACACGGTCGTGGGCGAGCGTGGCCAGAGGCTTTCGGGTGGCGAGCGCCAACGTCTCGCCATCGCCCGGGCCATCTTGAAGAATCCGCCGATTCTCGTCCTCGATGAAGCCACGAGCTCTCTCGACGCCGAGTCGGAGGCCCTCGTTCAGCAGGCGCTGGAGAACCTCATGGCGGATCGCACGACGCTCGTCATCGCGCATCGATTATCGACGGTGCGGCGCGCCGACCTGATCGTGGTCATCGACGAGGGGCGGATCCACGAGATCGGAAGGCACAAGGAGCTCGTTAGACGGCCCGACGGACTCTATCGGAGGCTATACCAGCTCCAATTCGCATTGGGCCCGGATCCCGTCTCGGTCGGAGATGAACCCTAATCCAATGCTCAAAAGCATGACCGGCTTCGCGCGAGGCTCGGCAGAGAGCGATGCCTATGAGATCGCGGTCGAGATTCGGAGCGTGAATCATCGTTATCTGGACGTGCGTCTGAGCGGCGGCTCTTCGCTCGCCGCTCTGGAAAAACGTGTCCGCGATCGCGTGGGAGCGGAGCTCGCAAGGGGCAAGGTCGAGGTCGGCATCCGGGTGAAGCCGCGTACCGAGAGCGCGTACACGATCGACGTCGACCTGGCTTTGCTTACCGAGCTCGTAGAGCGCTTGCGGGATGTCGGCAAAAGAGCCGGCATCGAAGGGGAAGTCGATCTGTCCGCTCTGGTCAATTTCCTGCCCGCGTTTCGGGTCAAGGAGCGCGACGTCGAGGAATCGAGCCTCTGGAAGGCGATGGAGCCGGCGATCGACCAGGCTCTCGATTCGCTTTCTCAGATGCGGACGGCCGAAGGTGCCGAAATCGCGGCCGACTTCGCGGCGCGCACCGAGACTTTGCGACGGCTCGTAGATGACGTCGAGAAGCGCGCGGAGGGAAGCCGCCAGACGAGACGAGATGATCTGCGGGCGCGAGTGGGAGAGATCGTGGGCTCGTCCATCGATCCCGCGGCCGTTGCCATGGAGGTGGCCCGGCTGGTCGAGCGAAGCGACATCGCCGAGGAGGTCACCCGCTTGCTGAGCCACCTCGCTCTCTGGCGCGAAACGGTTTCGACCGGATCCCCCTGCGGTAAGAAGCTCGACTTCATCATCCAGGAGATGAATCGAGAGGTCAACACCATCGGCGCGAAAGCCCAGGATGCGGCCATCGCCGAGCGAGTAATCGCCATGAAGGCCGAGATCGAGCGGCTGCGCGAGCAGGTGCAAAACATCGAATGATCGCGCGGTGGGGGAGCCTCTTCGTCATCTCGGCCCCTTCGGGCTCCGGCAAGACCACGCTCGTACGTAATCTATTGGCTTCCGTGGATAGCATGAAGTTCTCGGTATCCTTCACGACGCGGCCCAAGCGCCCCTCGGAGCGGGAGGGCGTCGATTACCATTTCGTGACGGAGAGTGGATTCCGTAAGATGCTGGCGGCGGGAGACTTCCTGGAGTGGGCCGAGGTATACGGAAATCTCTATGGGACCTCGCGCTCGCAGACCGAGACGATTCGGGCCAGGGGCGACGACGTCGTCCTCGATGTGGATGTCCAGGGTGCGGCCCAGGTCCGACGAGCGGATCCTGAAGCCATCATGATTTTCGTGCTTCCTCCCTCCTTCTCGACGCTCGAAGATCGCCTGCGGCAGCGCCAACAGGATTCGGAGAAGGCGATCGCCGGAAGGCTTATCAACGCCCGGAGCGAGGTTCACCATTACCAGGACTATGACTACGTGCTCATCAACGAGAACCTTGCCGCGAGCTCGGAAATTTTGCGGGCCATCGTTCTTGCCGAGCGGGCACGGCCCGCCCGGCTGGGCGAGCGAATCCGTCGGATTCTCGATTCATTCGAGAAGGGATGAAGATGGTTGATGGGCGATAGAACGTTCATCGAAGAGCAGATCCGCGAGCGCCTTCGCTTCTATGGATCGATCACGCCCTTCGGCTTTCCAAGATACAAACAACGTGAGGTCCCGCGTAACGAACCGATCTCGAACGCCTCGCGCGAGACCCTCGAAGCGATTCGACGGGACCTGGGCGAGTGCACCCGGTGTCGGCTCAGCGATGAGCGCACCCACCTCGTATTCGGAGTCGGCAATCCCGACGCCGATCTCATGTTCATCGGCGAGGCACCCGGCTACGACGAAGACCAGCAAGGCTTACCCTTTGTCGGACCCGCCGGTCAGCTCCTCACCAAGATCATCCAGGCAATCGATCTGACTCGAGAAGAGGTATATATCACCAATGTCGTCAAATGCCGGCCACCACGGAACCGCGACCCCGAGCCTGACGAAGTGGAGCGGTGCCGACCCTACATCGAGCGACAGGTGGATTCGGTTCGGCCCAGGGTGATCTGCGCGCTAGGAAGGGTCGCCACACAGAATCTTCTTCGCACCGAGGAGAGTATCTCGCGGCTCCGCGGACGCATATTCTCCTATCGCGGCGTTCGTCTCGTCCCCACGTTTCATCCCGCGTATCTTCTGCGCAACCCGGAGAAGAAGCGCGAATGCTGGGAGGACATGAAGCTGATTCGCCGCTTGCTCGCGAGCCCGCCATGAGCGGGACGATGCTCCAGCCCTTCCCCCGTTATGCGGAAGTCGCCCTTCCGCTCCCGCTGCCCCAGACGTTCTCCTACGGCGTGCCCGAGCGGCTCCTGAGAGCCGAGCCCGGCTTTCGCGCCCGCGTTCGCTTCGGCCCGCGGAGTCTCATCGGCTGCGTCACCGAGATCCGTGACGAGGCTCCTCGACTGCCTGACGGGGCCACGCTCCACCCGCTCGGCTCGCTTCTCGATGGCGAGCCGGTTCTGACCCCTTCTCAGGTTCGGCTCGCGCGGTGGATCGCGGATTACTACATCGCGGCACCGGGGCTTGTGTGTCGTGCCATGATGCCGCCCGAGACGCCTCGAGAAGACCGAATCATCTACCGGCGGACGCAGGGCGCCGGGACTCCATCGAAGCTCGGCCTTCGCCTGCTCGAGGCGCTCGATCGGCCGATGACGGCCAAGGCGCTCGCGCGTGCTATGGGCCGAAAGAGCGTTTCAGGAGCCCTTGCCACGCTCCAACGCATGGGCTACGTGGTTGGTCATCGCGACATCCATGGTCACGTCGGGGCGACGAGGCAGATCGCGCAGATTACCGAGGCGGGACGGGCCGCGCTCGCGGAAGAAAAGCTCCACCCCGCGACGGCGCGGGTTCTGACGTTGCTATCGGTCGCGAACGAGGCCGTGCCCGTCGCGGCGATTCGATACGAAGCTGGGATCAAATCCGGGGGACCTTTCGGTCGACTCGCCCGAAAGGGACTCATCGAGCTCACCCGCGAGCCCATGAGACAAAGCCCTTGGGAGCGTCTCCGAATGGCGCGGTCCGAAGACTCGCGAGCGGTGGAGCTGACCCCCTACCAGACCGAGGCGATCGCAGCGATCGTCGCTGCGGCTCGCCTGGGAAGGTTCTCGCCGATGGTTCTTCGAGGCGTGACCGGAAGCGGCAAGACAGAAGTCTACCTCCGAGCTGCGGAAGAGGTCGTCCGCGCGGGCCGCGCGGTCCTCCTCCTCGTTCCCGAGATCTCGCTCACTCCCAGGCTCGCCGCGCTTCTCCATGGGCGATTCGGTGAGCGTGTCGCGATTCTTCACAGTGCGCTGGGATCCGCCGAAAGACGCGACGAGTGGTGGCGCATCCGCAACGGCCAAGCTGGCATCGTGGTGGGAGCTCGCTCCGCCGTGCTCGCGCCCGTCGAGAATCTCGGCCTCGTGGTCGTGGACGAGGAGCACGAAAGCTCCTACAAGCAGGAAGAGGCCCCGCGCTACAACGCCCGGGACGTCGCGATCGTTCGGGCGAACGAGGATGGGGCCGTCGTCGTGCTCGGCTCCGCCACCCCTTCGCTCGAATCGTACACGCACGCCGTCGAGGGACGCTACCGCTTGGTCGTGCTTCCCGAGCGCATCGGTAACCGTTCGCTGGCGTCGGTGGAGCTCGTGGACATGAAGGAGGTCGTTCGGGAGCAAGGACCGGAGACCATAATCTCCCGCCCTCTCGAGACGGCCATCGAAGCGAGACTCGCCGAGCGCGAGCAGGCCATGGTGCTTCTCAACCGGCGTGGCTACGCCGGCCAGCTCCTCTGCAGGCAATGCGGGTTGGCCCTGACCTGCAACGAGTGCAGCCTGGCGATGACGCTTCACCGGCGGGCGACCCTGGCCGTCTGTCACCTCTGCGGGCTAGGGCGCGCTCTTCCAGAACGGTGCGAGATGTGCCGCGGAGAGTACCTGCGCCACGTGGGTTATGGCACCGAGCGCGTCGAAGAGCTCATGAAAGAGCGCTTTCCCGACAGTCGGGTGGCCCGGATGGACCGTGACACGATGCGAAGAAAAGGGAGTCACGAGGCGCTGCTGACGCGGTTCGCAGCGAAAGAGATCGACATTCTGGTCGGCACTCAGATGCTTGCCAAGGGGCACGATTTTCCCGCGGTAACGCTCGTGGGAGTGCTCGCCGCCGACAATGCTCTAGGAGCACCCGATTTCCGCGCCGCCGAACGCACTTTCCAGCTCTTGACCCAGGTCGCCGGTCGCGCGGGACGAGGGGATCGTCCGGGGAAGGTGCTCATCCAGACTTTCACGCCGGATCACTACAGCCTCGAGTTCGCGCGGTCTCAGGACTTCGAGGGATTCTATGAGTCCGAACGGAAATTCCGCAGCGCGTTGCTATACCCGCCCGTCGTACGGCTTTTGAACCTGGTCTTCGAGGGCTCCACCATGGCCGAAGCAACCCGAGAGGCCAGAAGAGCGGCGACATTCTTGAAAACCCAGGAGCTGGAAAGTCTGAGGGTTCTCGGCCCGGCTTTCGCCGTCCGCTCCAAAATCCGAAACCGATACCGTTGCCAGCTGCTGTTGAAGCTCACGCGATCGAGTCATGGCCGCGTTCGGGCGTTGGTTCGGACGCTTCTCAATGACGAGTCGATCGCGCGTTCGATGACAGTGGACGTGGATCCACTGACATTGGCCTAACCAACCGAGGGAGCTCGTCCAAGCTTGATCGATCCATCCGAACACCGATCCATTGAACTGAGCCGGGCCTCGACCATTCCATCGAGCTGGTATCTCGACCCGGCCTTCTTGTCTCTGGAGCGAGAACGGGTGTTCTTCCGAACGTGGCAATGGGTGGGTCGCGCCGCCGACGTGTCGCGCCCCGGAGACTACTTCACGCACGAGCTCCTCGGCGAGCCTCTGCTGATCTCGCGGGACGAGGCGGGAACGCTCCGAGGCTTCTATAACGTCTGTCGCCATCGAGCGGGACCGGTGGCCGCTCGGTGCGGAAATCGTAAACAGTTTCAGTGCGGATACCACGGCTGGACCTATGGGCTCGACGGACGTCTGCGCCGAGCCCCGGAAATGGAGGGTGTCAACGAGCTCGATCTCTCCTCCACTCGACTCGAGCCGGTGGCTGTCGGAGATTGGGGCCCCTTCGTTTTTGCGAACCTCGACCCAGCGGCCTCACCGCTCCCGGTCCATCTCGCCGAGATCGGCGCCGAGATCGTTCTTGCCGGATTTCCGCTCGGTGCAATGCCAATGGTAGAACGGCGCGAATACGAGATCGACTGCAACTGGAAGGTCTACGTCGACAACTATCTCGAGGGTTATCACATTCCCGTCGTACACCCTGGTCTGTTTCGTGAAATCGATTACGCGCGCTACCGAGTCGAGCCTCATGGGAGCTTCTCGAAGCAGCTAGCCCCACTTCGCCCGGGACGCGAGGATCGCACCTATCCACGAACGGGTGAGCTCGACGAGGCTCTGTACTACTGGATCTTTCCCAACTTGATGTTGAACGTCTACCCGGGCAACATGCAGGTGAACGTGGTGTTACCGCTCAGTGAGTCGCGCACTCTGACCGTGTTCGAGTGGTATGGCAAGGGAGATATCGAGCAAGCGATCGCTTTCAGCGAGCAGATACAACGAGAGGACATGAGAATCTGTGCCGCGGTTCAGAGAGGGCTCGCGTCCCGCTCGTACGATCGGGGTCGCCTGTCGGTCGCTCGTGAGGCGGGGGTACACCACTTTCACGGACTTCTGCACGAGCGGCTCGTTAGAGTCGCCAGCGAAGACGGATAGCTCCGTCCCAAGCGATTACTAAGGAATGTTCTGGAGGTCTTTTCCTGGCTTGAAGCGGATGGTACGGCCGGGCGGGATGCGAACTTCCATACCCGTTCTCGGATTGCGACCGATGCCGCGCTTTCTCGGTTTCACCTGAAAGACACCGAAACCGCGCAGCTCGATCCGCTCGCCTCGCCTCATCGAGTTCTTCATCGCGTCGAGCACGGCTTCCACGGCTTGTTCCGCTTTCACCTTGGTGATGTTCGCGGTAGCGGACACCTCGTTGATGATGTCCACCTTTATCATATTGACCTCCAATGGGATACAGCTCGATTATAGGAACCGTTGACGGACCGTGTCAAGCGTCGTTCCTTATATCATACTCAAAACGTTCGAGTTAGAACGATCAGTCAGAATCGGTGCGTTATAATGGCGGCGCCAAGGCTGCAACGTTCCCCACTTCAATGAGACAAAGATGTTTCGTCGTCCTCGCGTAGCCATCATCGGGCGGCCAAACGTCGGTAAGTCGACGTTGTTCAACCGCCTGAGCGGATCTCGCAAAGCGATCGTCGATGCGATTGCCGGTTCGACGCGTGATCGAAACGAAACGGAGGTCACTTGGGGAGGCAGGTCGTTTGACGTGGTCGATACGGGGGGAATCCAGGAACAAGCGGAGACGCCTCTCGACGAGCAGGTAGCCGAGCAAGTCCACGCTGCTATCGGCAGCGCCGATGTGGTCTGCTGGGTTGTGGACGGTCGCACCGGTCTCGTGGCCGAGGATCATTTCCTTGCCAATCGCCTGCGCTCGATTGCCGAGCGTGTGTTGCTCGTGGTGAACAAGATCGACACCGCCGACCTCAGTGCCGCGGCAATGGAGTTCCATCGGCTCGGGTTCGCCGCACTCGTTGCGATCTCCGCAGAGCATGGCCTCGGTATCGGCGAGCTTCTCGATGCGATCGTGGAACGTCTCGGCGAAGGACCACCGCCGCTCGAGGCGCCCGAAGAGACTCGGGTGGCGATCACCGGACGCCCCAACGTAGGCAAGTCTTCTCTTTTGAACAGGATCGCGGGTGAAGACCGCGCGGTCGTAAGCGAAGTAGCCGGAACGACGCGGGATTCGATCGACACTCTCGTCGAGCTCGGAGGGCGGGTTTATCGGTTCGTGGACACAGCAGGCATTCGACGGCGCGGCAAGCTTCCCAACCAGGCCGATCGACTCGGCGTCTTGTACGCGGAGCGTGCCATCGAGCGCGCTCACCTGTGTCTGCTCGTCCTCGACGCAACCGAGGGCGTAACGAGCGAAGACGCCGCCATCGGACGAAAGATCGCCGATTCCGGGCGTGGAGTGATACTCACTTTCAACAAATGGGATCTCGTCCAGGATCGCGAGCAAGCTGCCAAGGAGCTGGAGAGACAAGCGCGCACCAAGCTCCCCCATCTCGACTTCGCTCCCTCCCTTTTCGTCTCCGCGACGACCGGTCGCGGTATCTCCGGCCTCGGTCCAATCATGGAGCGGGTGCGCGGCGAGCACCTCAAGCGACTTTCGACTCCGGAGCTCAACCGGTTCCTTCGGAGTGCCGCGAGCCGGCTGCCCCCACGGGCCAGGGACGGGAAGGAGGTCCGTTTCTTCTATATCACGCAAGCCGGAGTCGCTCCTCCGCGATTCTTGGTCTTCTCGAACCGATCCGCCGGAGACCTCGACGCCAGCTACCCCCGTTATCTCACGCGGAGGCTTCGTGAGGCTTTTGGATTCGAAGGCTCGCCGGTGAGAGTCAGAATTCGGAAGCGGAGGGCACCAAACTCCCAATGAAGAGGCTTGACTTCGATTAGGGGTCTCATATAATACTTTAGGTACCCAGATAGTTCTCCTGACCTCCAGAGCGCTAAAGTAGCAATTTAGAAACACTTCCGTAAACTCCTGTGGAGGAAAAGCCGGACTGTCTCCAAGATGACCAAAGCGGACTTGGCTAGAGTCGTTTACGAGCGCCATGGCGGCATTTCCAACAAAGAGGCGTCTCGTATCGTGGACCTGATCCTGGAGTCGATCAAACAGGGCTTGCGGGAGGGAGATCGCGTTCAAATCAGCGGATTCGGCACTTTCATCGTCCGAGAGAAAAAGGAGCGAAAGGGGCGCAATCCGCAGACGGGCGAGGAGATGATGATTCTGCCGCGCCGGTCCGTCGTCTTTCGACCGTCCAAGAACTTCCAAAACGGCTTCTCGTAAGGAAGAGCTCGGTCGAATGGAGAAAAAGATCCCGAGCAAGCTCTTCTTCAAGATCGGTGAAGTCTGTGAGCTGACGGACACGCAACCGTACGTTCTCCGTTACTGGGAATCGGAGTTCTCCGCTCTCGCCCCGGCGAAAAACAACTCGGGCCAGCGCATCTACCGGCGGCGCGACATCGAGACGATTCTGCGCATCAAGGAGTTGCTGTACGAAGAAGGCTTTACGATCGCCGGCGCAAAGAAGAAACTGGAGCAGGAGATGAAGGATCAGACGTTGAAGGGTGCTGCTGTCACGCCCCAGCCGGAGGCAACGACCGCCATCCCCGACGGCGGTTCGCGCCGGCAGCAAGTCGAGTCGATCACGGCCGATCTACGCGAGCTTCTGGATCTCATGGAAGCCAACGACCGGAAGCTAGGGGAATGAGCCTTTGACCGGCGTTCGGCCGGCGTGCTACGCTCGTAAGCCTTCACGCGCTCGGTTAGGTTCGAAGGCGCGCCCGAATGAACGAGATCGGGACGTAGCGCAGCCTGGTAGCGCACTTGCTTGGGGTGCAAGTGGTCGTCGGTTCAAATCCGGCCGTCCCGACCAATTCTTGACTCAATGCCGTGGCGGGACCCGTAATCGATCGGCCGCCACGGCTCGAGCTGCTTACGGCGCGGCAAGCGCGCCGGGCTCGCTCCGCTCGCGCAGGGTGGGCTGAGCTTTTCATCACCCCTGCTACACTGATAGGATCCAGAAGGGAAGCGAAACCATTCTCGAAATTCTCGTGACGAACGACGACGGCGTAAATGCGCCCGGTATTCGCGCGCTCGCAGAGAAGCTCCGAGAAATCGGCAACGTAACGGTCGTTGCGCCGGCGCGAGAGATGAGTGCCGTGAGCCACGCGCTCACGATCTCGGAGCCGCTGCGTTTCGAATCGATAGAGCCGGGTGTTTTCGCCGTGGAGGGGACACCGGCCGACTGCGTGAACCTCGCCGTGGGCAAGCTGTTGGCGAAGCCTCCGGATATCGTCGTTTCGGGCGTGAACCGGGGAGCGAACGTCGGAGACGACATCGCTTACTCGGGCACCGTTGGCGGGGCCCGTGAGGCAGCGATGCTGGGCCGGCCTTCGATTGCCGTCTCGCTCGCCACCCGAAGCGAGGATTCGGATTATTCGAACGCCACACGTTTCATCGCGGAGCTCGTTCCGACCGTGCTCGGCAAGAACTCCTGGAGTCGCCGCACTTTCTTGAACGTCAACGTGCCCGACGCCAGAATCCAGGGCGTTCGGATCACCAGTCAGGGCCGCCGCGAGTACTTCGCCAAAGTCGAGGAGCGCATCGATCCTCGATCCCGCGTGTATTACTGGATCAAGAAGGGCTTCAGCCGGTGGGAGAAAAACGGCATGTCCGACATCGCCGCGCTGCGCGATCGGTACATCTCGGTGACACCGCTCCAGTTCGATTTCACCGCGTACAGCGTCCTCGACGAGCTCGACTCCTGGAAGCTCAATTTCAACGGCGACGGCAGGTAGATCCTTTCCGCGCAGTCGCGACGGCTCGGGGGGGGCATCTTTCCGGTGCGCGCCGATCCGTTGTAGACTAGCTGTCCACCCTTGGTCGGGGCGTGGCTCAGTCTGGTAGAGCACCTGGTTCGGGACCAGGGGGTCGCGTGTTCAAATCACGCCGCCCCGACCAAATAACCTCAGAAACCAAGCTAGTTATTCATAATTTTATTAGGTCTCGCGCGGCTTATCGTTCTACGCATCAGCGGGGCGCAAAAGGTAAGTGCTAAACAAGTCGTGAGCTACCACGGCTGATCAAGCGCGGGAGGCGAATTGCGCGACGCCGATGGTCAAGCCCTCGGAGTACAACGCAATCGTCGCAGTCCATTGTGCAATGAGCGGGCCGACGATCGACGGAAAGATCGAGTAACTTTTCGGCCGACGAGAATTGGACCACCCGCGAGCGACGGCGTATTCTTGAATCGAGGTGACGAATGCGAAGTTTTAACTTCGTGGTGGAGCGTGATCCGGACACCGAGCTGTTCGTCGGCTATGTTCCAGGCTGGCCCGGTGCACATAGTCAGGGCTCGAGCCTCGATGAGCTGCGGCAGAACCTACAGGAAGTCCTAGGCATGTTGCTCGAGGATGGAGAGCCAACGTTGGAATCTGAGTTTGTTGGGGTGCAGACAATCCGGGTCGGATAGGTGCCTCGGCCACCGGTTCTGAAGGCCCGTGAGGTTGAAGCGCTTCTGCGAGAACTTGGGTTCGCAGAGGTTCGACAGCGCGGGTCCCACAAGCAGTATCGTCATCCGGACGGTCGCGGGACGACGGTTCCCTTCCATGCAGGTCGGGATATTTCTCCGACGCTCTTGCGAAGAATTGCGAAGGACATCGGTCTAACAGTTGAGCAACTTCTGGGTCAAGACTGATGGGAGGCCGAACAGTTCGCTTGCAGCGGATCGTCGCGAACGCAATTTGGCCGTGCGCCGCTTGCCGCTGAGCCGGACGTTGGGCGGCAATAGGCGAAAACACTCGATCAAGCGACGGGTCACAGCCTTCGGAGCGGTGCAAGTGTATGATGGAGTTCAGGGATCGTAAATGAGCTCACCAAAGAAGGAAGTAATCGACTTGGTCGAAGGCCTGCCCGAGGATGCCACGCTCGAGGATATTCAGTATCATCTCTACGTTCTCCAAAAGGTAAGGATGGGTCTGAAGGACGTCGACGAGGGACGGGTACTGTCCAAAGAAGAAATGCAGAAGCGATTCGAGAAGTGGATCGTCTCGTAGTCTGGTCTCATGCGGCGGCGGACGACTTCGAGGCGATAGCATCCTACCTTGCTCGTGATTCCCCCGGCCTACGCCTCCGCGTTTGCGGCGGAGGTATGGGAAGCCAGTCAAACGCTTGGGACCCTTTCGGGCCGTGGGCGGCTCGTCCGTGAGCTCGGCCAAGCCGACCTGCGAGAAATCTACATTCGTCGGTACCGACTCATTTATCGCGTGGAGGTTCAGCGCGTTGCGATTCTTGCCCTTATCCACGGCCGACGTGACCTTCCCTCGGTATGGGCAGAGCGAGAACGGTAGCGGCGGCGACAGTTTTACGGTCGCGAAATGAGTCACTTCGACTTGATCGTCAACCCCCATATGCATTCTCTCCCGGACTTTCGCCGTACGGGTGCCAAAATTGGGTGATCGGACAAAACGGGTCTTCAAAAGACCCAATTGACACAGGGACCCGCGGGTTGATTCAAGATTGCAGTAAAAGTCTCGGCGAGCACTGGGTCCGCGGCTGTGCCAATCGAGTGCAGTCCCGGTCAGACTTCTAGACAGGAAATGAAGAGACAGCCACCGCAAGAGGCCCTCGACGCTGCGAAGAACCTGAAGCTAGAGTTGGAAGGGTATGAAATCGACTTTGAATACGCCGGAGAGAACATCCGGAGGTTCGAAACACTTCACTGGTGGAAAGTCTGGGTCAGCAAGGCAGGTCGCAAGCTCGTTGAGTTCCCTCGTGAAGTACCGGAGCAGGAAACTTGCTCATTTCGTTAGGGGACTGGGAGAGGTGCGATCTCAAGTCCGGTCCCATTTCGCGGAAAAGCGCAGGAAGTAGAAGTCCATCAAGGAGCGCGGCCTAACACTCGGTGGCGCCAGCGCGTAAGCCGGGCTTCCGATTCAGACCTTTACCTCTTTCGCGACCTCTTCGACTGCACCGAGGAAACGGTCGACATGCTCATCCGTCACCATGACGTGTAGCGAGACGCGATTGACGTCCCAGTCGATCTCGAGATGCGTGACGTTGCGGATGTAGATGTTGTACCGGTCCCACATGATGTCGTTCAGGTCCCGCGTCTCCACACCTCGGATCGTGAAGGCCACGAGGGCGCAGCCGAGCTCGGGAGCATCGGAGGTCAGCACGTCGACGCCGTCCATGGCGCGCAGGGCTTTGTGCACCTTCTGAGCGAGGTAGCGGTCCCTCGCTTCTACGGCTTCGCGGGTGAGCATATTGTGAAAATCGATGGCGGCGTCCATCGAGACCCTTGCGGGAATGTTGTGCGAGCCCCGGGGCTCGAATGCCTCCGCGGTCTGGAGCGTTTTCACCCGCTCTTCGGGTAGGGGTGTCCCGTACATGGAGCGGCTGTCCGCCGGTGCGGTGGTGAACAGGTTTCGCAGTCGCTCCTGCACACCCTCGCGAACGAAGAAGAAGCCCGTCTGCATGCTCGCCATCATCCACTTGTGAAACGGACCCGCGTACATGTCACAACCCAAATCGTGCATGTCCAGCTTCATCATTCCTGGAGGCTGAGCTCCGTCGACGAGAGTCAGGATGCCCCTCGCCCGAGCCATCTCGCAGATCTGTTTCACCGGAAGCACGCACCCGTCGGTATAGTTGATGTGGCAGAAGCTCAAGAGCTTCGTTCGGCTGGTGATGACCGAAGCGAATGCGTCGAGGATCGCATCGGTGCTCCTTGGAGGATGGAACTCGTTCGCGGAGAGGTCGATGACGCCGACCTCGAGATTGTCGTGCATCGCACGATGCAAGACCGGGTACGCGCCGCCCGAGTGGTCGTGGTTGGTGTAGACGATCTCGTCTCCCGCCTTCAGCACGGGAGCGAAGGTGCCTGCCACCATGCCATCGGAAGTGTTCAGTGAGTACGCGATCTCGTTGGGCTTCGCCCCGACGAATGCGGCGAGCTTTTCGCGCATTTCCGTCTTCCGGTCGTCGTCGTAGACGGTTTTGTTGTAACCGTTGTAATCGGCGTTGATCCCCTCGAGCGCTTGCACCTGTGCCATGTGAATCGGATGGGGCGACGGGCCGCGGGTACCGGTGTTCATGTAGGCGAGGCCCCTGCGCAGAAAGAACTGATTGGCGACGAGGTTCCAGTAGCGCTCGTCGTCGGGCATTGCCCCGCCATCGAGAGGGGGAGGCAGTACGCTCTCGAGGGCCGCAGCCGCAGAGGTCGATCCGGCAACGAGGCTCAGCCCCGCCGCACCCCCGAGCACCGAGCCGAGAAAGCCCCGGCGCGAGAAGCCTTCCTCTTCTCGTCTCGAGCGTTCCATGCGCTCCTCGAGCGCACGCAAGGCGGTTTGAGGGTCGATACGCATGGCTTCCTCCTCGCTTCGTCGCCGATTCGAGTCGATTTCGACGCCAGAGTCAAGCTTCAATCGCGCGTCCAGCAACAGCGAAAGCCTGGCTGGATTCTCGAGCGGGCATCGATTATCGTGCGCAGGAACGACGTCGTCTGTGTCTCTTTGCCGCTTCGATTTTGAGTTTCGCTGCGACAGCGCTTCGCTGATTCGCACCATAGAGGCTCATGTGGTCGGCGCCGGCGGGACCTTTGCGGGATCTGCCGACGAAGGAAGGTTCTCATTGCCGACGCCCATCGGAGTCTTCGATGGAGTTTATCGGATCGGCGGGCGGGTGATCGCAATCGAAGTGCTCGAGAAACCATTTTTTGTTCCGTGCAGCGCTATCGAGTCGACGCTTCGACACTATGTGAAGGGGGCGATATGAAAAAAGAATTCGTCGGCGCCGTCCTCGTTGCGACCGCAGCCTGTGCACCGCCCGAAGATATCGATCGGGAGGTTTTCGCCGTCACCAACGCCCATCTCTACCCCGTGGCCAGGCCTCCCATCGAGAACGGCACGATGCTCGTGCGGGACGGGAAGATCGTGGAGATCGGCTCGGACATTTCCGTGCCGCGCGGAGCGCGCACGCTCGATGTCCGTCGGTCATCCCGTGCCTCGTCGAGAGCCACTCGCACATGGGCTTGAAGCAACTGAACATCCCGGCGTCGGGGACAAACAACAACGAGCTGTCGGTGCCCATCAACGCCCAGGTGCGGGCCATCGACGGGCTGAACTCGAACGACGCCGCGTTCTCTTTGGCTCTCGCCGCCGGAGTCACGACCATGAACATCACGACGGGCAGCAGAAGCCCCAACAGCGGTCAGGCGGTCGTGGTGAAGCTCCGTGGCGGCACGGTGGAGGATATGTTTCTCGCCGAAGGCGGTATGAAATTCGCCATGCGAGCGGACCGGCAGTTCGATAACTTCCCCGAGACCGTCGACGCCGTCTACGAGCTTCTCGTGTCCGAGCTCCGCGCCGCGAAGACTATCTGGAAGCCCGTGCGGCGGCAAACTCCTCGGGAAGCCCGCCGCCTCCGCGCGATCTGACGCGCGAGGCGTTCGGGAAGCTCCTGACTCGTGATTGGGTCGTGGGCGTCCACACCGGTGACGCCTTAGGGATGCGGCACGCCATCGCGCTCAAAAGAGAGTTCGATCTCGACCTCTACATCCATCACGCCCGGAACACGGACGAGCTCGTCGACGAGCTCGTCGAAGCCGAAGTGCCGATCAGCTTCGGGCCGATCCTGCCGTTCATGGGTCGCGAGAATCCGCAGATCATGGGACCGGTGCGGCTCGCACAGCGGGGTGGCAAGGTCGCCTTTCACGCGGACCACCCCGATACGCACCAGTATTTTCTTCGGCACAGCGCGTCCCTGTTCGTGCGCAAAGGCATGCCCGAAGAAGTGGCACTGGCCGCGCTCACGTTGAATCCTGCCAAACTCTTCCACCTCGACGATCGCATCGGCAACCTCGAGGTGGGCAAGGACGCCGACTTCGTGATCATGAACGGGCCGCCGCTCGATTTCGAGAGCCTTGTCCAGCAGGTATTCATCGACGGCCGAGAGGTCTTCAATCGAGCGACGGCCGAGAACGCCTTCGGCCAACGCGTCCCGGAGGGGTGGTGATGGGCAAGGCTATCGTCTCAGCGCTCGCCGTAATCGT
The DNA here is from genome assembly GCA_035457705.1 of Vicinamibacteria bacterium. Lineage (GTDB taxonomy): Bacteria > Acidobacteriota > Vicinamibacteria > Marinacidobacterales > SMYC01 > DASPGQ01. The sequence goes on along the minus strand of DATIBD010000039.1, from coordinate 320,618 downwards.
GGCATCCGTCTGCTGGTCCCAGGAAAACCCGGTGGCCATTCGCGGGGCGACGATTCTCACCGGCAGCGGAGCGGTCATCGAGGCGGGGACTGTCGTCTTTGCGGGCGGAAAGATCACCGATCTGGGTGGCGAGGTAGCCCCGCCCGCTGGCGCCGATGTCATCGACGGCAAGGGATTCTATGTGACCCCGGGGTTCATCGACGCCTACTCCCATTTCGGCCTTGGATTCTCGACTCGATCGGATCGCGAGAGCTTGATGGCGGCATCTCGTCGAATCGCCGACGTCCTCGAGATCCCGCCCGACTCGGAGTGGCTTCGGTCGGGTGTGACGACGACTTACGTGAGCCCGAGTGGGCAGAACTTGATCGGAGGAATGGGTGCCGTCGTCAAGCTGACGGGCGTCATCCTACGCGGTGAGGGCGGCGTGAGCGCCTCTTTCGGCGAGACGGCGCTCGAGGCGTTCGAAGCGCCGACTACTCGCCAGGGCATGATTGGAGTCCTGAGGCAAACTCTCGTTCGTGCTCAGGAAGATGCTATCGAGGGCGACGAGGGCCGCGTCCTCGCCCGGATGCTCGCCGGGGAGCTTCCCGTCCGCCTCCTCGCCAACGCCCCCGACGACATTCTCACGGCGATCCGTCTCGCCGGTGAGTTCGATTGGAAGCTGGTTTTGGACTCGGCGGCGGGCGCCCACCGGGTTGCGAGGGAGATCGCGGCCGCTGGCGTTTCCGTCGTCGTGGGTCCGTCGATCATCGGTATCGGCGATGGCGGGTCCTACGAGACCTTTGCCCACACGCCGGCGAATGCGGCTTGGCTCCACGAGGCCGGCGTGCGCATCGCGTTCGGCACCGCTTCCGCGGGTGGACGCTCGGTTGCCATGGAGGCGGTCGTTGCCAAAGCCCACGGACTCCCCGAAGAGGCCGCGCTGCGCGCGGTCACCTCCGACGCCGCCGCGATTCTGGGCATCGACGATCGGGTGGGAACACTCGCCTTCGGCATGGATGCCGACATCGTTCTCTGGCGTAATCACCCCATCAGCACCTGGGCCGAGACGGTGCGCGTCATCGTGAACGGCGAGACGGTGTTCGAGCGGTAGTCCTGGACGGAATGCGAAGGAGGCCGTTAATGAAGACCCACGGCGCAGCGAGCTGCACCCTGCTGCTATTGTCGTTGGCCGCCTGCTCCGGGAACCGAACCGACGCTCCCGAGACTCGTCGGGTCGACGTGGTCGACGAGATTCATGGCGAGTCCATACCCGATCCATACCGGTGGCTCGAAGACCAGGAGAGCGCGGAGACGAGGGCCTGGCTCGACGCGCAGAACGCCTACGCCGAGCGCGTCATCGGTGAGTCGCCGCGGAGAGCGCGCCTTCGTGAACGGCTCTCCAAGCTCATGCGCTCACCCGAGGTCGGCTCGCCCGAAAAAGGTGGCGACTCCGAGTACTTCGCCATGAGGCGCGCCCAGGACGAGCTCGAGATCGTCTTTCGTCGTCCCGTCCCTCCGGAAGGGGAGCTCTTGCGGATCGATCCGGACGGCCAGTACGAGGTCGTCATCGATCCTCACCCGATGAGCGCCGATCTCACGACGAAAGTCGAGATCCTCTCGGTGTCGAGCGATGGGAGGCTTCTGCTCTACGGTCTCCGTGACGGCGGCCAGGACGAGATCGAGGTCAGGCTGCGCGACGTCGAAGCTGGAGAAGATCTCGGAGACCGGCTTCCGACAGCGCTGTATTCGGGGGTCGCTTTCGGAAGGAACGACGAAGGCTTTTACTACACCCACCGCTCTCGCGTCGACGGTCCTCGAGTCAAGTTTCACGTGCTCGGCGATCCGCTCGAGAACGACGAAACGATCTTCGGGGAGGGTTACGGCCCGACGAGTTTCGTGAACGCGCGCGAAGTGGGCGATGGGAAGTACGTGGTGCTCACCGTGAACCACGGATGGGCGCGGAGCGAGCTTCATCTGCAGGACCTCGGGACCGGAGCTCCTGCCCGGCCACTCGCCAAGGACGTCGACGCGCGTTTCGAGCCCCAGTTTCACGAGGGGCTCCGCTACGTTCGCACCAACCTCGAGGCTTCCAACAATCGGGTACTCGCCATCGACCCGGCGAAGCCCGAGCGCGAGTCGTGGAAGGAGGTCCTACCCGAGTCTTCCGACGTCTTGACGGATTTCGCGTTTCTGGACGGGAAGATCTACGCGAGCTATCTCCACGAAGTCAGCAGCAGGATCCGCGTGTTTGCGCTCGACGGAACGACCGCCAGGGAACTCGCGGTTCCCGAGCATCACTCCGCCCAGATTCGGGGCGCGGTCGAGGGCAAAGCGTTTCTCGAGCTCTCGTCCTTTCACCGGCCTCCGATTACCTATCTGGTCGATCTCGAAAGCGGTGAGCGTGAGCTCTGGCAGGAGCGCGAGCTCGAAATGGATACGGAGGCCCTCGTCGTCGAGCAGGTACCCTACCGGTCCGCCGATGGAACCGAGGTACCCATGTACCTCTTCTATCGCGAGGGACTTCGTAAGAACGGCAAGACGCCAACGATTCTGTTCGGCTACGGTGGTTTCAACGTGGCCCTCACTCCCCGGTTCGACCCCATGGCTCTCGTCTGGGTGGAGCACGGCGGTCTCTACGCGATGGCCAACCTGCGGGGCGGGAGCGAGTACGGCGAGAAGTGGCACCGCGATGGCATGCTCGAGAACAAACAGAACGTCTTCGACGATTTCATCACCGCCGCCGAGTTTCTCATCGACGAGGGTTACACCGCGCCCGACAAGCTCGCCATCCGTGGCACGAGCAACGGCGGGGTCCTCGTCGCGAGCGCGATGACCCAGCGTCCCGATCTCTACCGCGCCGTATTGTGCGGGTTTCCCGACCTCGATATGGTTCGGTTCTATGCGTTTACCCGGACCAACAATTTGCCTGCGCTTCTCGAGTACGGAGACGCCTCCATCCCTGAGCAGTTCGCCTTCATCCGGAAGTACTCCCCGTATCAGGCCATTCGTGAAGGGGCCGCCTACCCTGCGGTGATGCTGACGTCGGGCGATCGGGACACCCGCGTGCCGCCCCTTCAGGCGAGAAAGATGACCGCGCGTTTACAGCACGCTACCAGCTCGGGTCGACCCATCATTCTCAAATACCATCCCAAAGCCGGCCATGCTGCGAGTCGGGGACTTCCCCTTTCCAGCAACGTAGAGGACACCTCGGAGGAGCTCGAGTTCCTGATGGGGCAGCTCGACGTTGCGCTGCCCTGACCTAAATTCTCTCCAAGATCGACGACGCTTCGGTGACGTTCCGTGTGCGGGACCCTGATCCACTCTCCTTGCTCGCGGACCGCGACCTCGAGCTGCGACTGCACACCGAGTAGCGGACCTCTGAGTGGAATTGGAGAGCTCTAGCTCTTCGAAGCTTTGTCGGGGGTTCGCGCCGCGATCCGGGTCCAGGGGTCTTTCAGGGCCACGGTGCGATTGAAGACCAGCCTGCTCGCGTCGGAGTCCGGGTCGACGGCGAAATAGCCCAGCCGCTCGAACTGATATCGCGCTCCGGGCTTCGCACTGGCGACGCTGGGCTCGATCTTCGCGCCCTCCACGACCTCGAGTGAGCTGGAGTTGAGATGGTCGATGAAGTCCTTGCCCTCCTCGACGACGTCGGGGTTCTCGACCCGGAAGAGACGATCGTAGAGTCGTACCTCGGCGTCGATCGCGTGGCCAGCCGAGACCCAGTGCAGAGTCGCCTTGACTTTTCTGCCGTCCGGCGGAGTCCCGCCGCGGGTGGCCGGATCGTATCTGCAGCGAAGCTCGATGACGTCTCCCGCATCGTCCTTGAGGACGTCGACACAGCGGATGAGGTAGGCGTAACGAAGCCGCACCTCCCGTCCCGGGGCCAGCCGGAAGAACTTCCGCGGAGGGTCCTCGAGAAAGTCGTCCCGCTCGATGTACAGCACGCGCGAGAAGGGCACTTTTCGTGTCCCGGCGCGCTCGTCCTCGGGATTGTTGACGGCTTCGAGCTCCTCCTCCTGGTCTTCTGGATAGTTCTCCAGGACGATGCGGAGCGGGCGGAGAACCGCCATGACGCGCGGTGACCGCAGATTGAGATCCTCGCGGACGGCATGCTCGAGCTGGGCCACGTCCACGACGCTTGCGCGCTTGGCGAGGCCGATGCGGTCACAAAACGTTCGGATCGACTCGGGGGTATAACCCCGCCGGCGCAGTCCACCGATCGTCGGCATGCGTGGATCGTCCCAGCCGTGGACGTGGCGCTCGCGGACGAGACGCAGAAGCCTTCTCTTGCTGAGCACGGTGTAGGACAAGTTCAGCCGGGCGAACTCGATTTGGCGCGGAACGAAGGGCACCTTGCTCTCTCGGACCGCCCAGTCGTAGAGCGGTCGGTGATCTTCGAACTCGAGCGTGCACAAGGAATGTGTGATTTTCTCGAAGGCGTCCGACAGCGCGTGAGCGTAGTCGTACATGGGGTAGATCGCCCACTTGTCTCCGGTCCGGTGGTGGGGATGCTTGCGAATTCGGTACAGAGTTGGATCGCGCAGATTGACGTTGCCGGAGGCCATGTCGATCTTGGCCCGGAGCACGTGGGCTCCCTCTTCGAACTCTCCCTCGCGCATGCGGCGAAACAAGTCGAGGTTCTCCACGACGGAGCGGTCCCGATATGGACTCTCCCGTCCGGGCTCTGTCAGTGTGCCGCGATATTCCCGGATTTGGTCGGCGCTCAAGCTGTCGACGTAGGCCTTGCCGTCTCGAATCAGACCGACGGCATGCTGGTAGAGCTCCTCGAAATAATCGGATGCGAAATAGAGCCGATCGTCCCAATCGAATCCGAGCCAGCGGACATCTTCCTGAATGGCTTCGACATACTCGACCTCCTCCTTGCTGGGGTTCGTGTCGTCGAATCGGAGGTTGCAGGTTCCGCCGTACTCGATGGAGACGCCGAAATTGAGGCAGATCGACTTGGCATGGCCGATATGGAGGTAGCCGTTGGGCTCTGGAGGGAACCGGGTCGCGACCCGACCGCCATGGCTGCCTTTCTCGAGGTCTTCCTCGATGATGGCGCGGATGAAGTCCGGACCTGGCACGTCAGCGAAACTCCGGGCCTCCGGTGCGGTCGTCGTAAACGAATCGGTCTCGGGCGGGCATGGCGATTGCCGGGAGCGACTGACGGTCGAGCGTCGCGTCCTCGGGGAGGATCTTGTTCAAATAGAGCACATAGGCGACGAGGCTGTAGACGTCGTCCGGTGGCAACGTCCCGGGAACGGCTTGCGGCATCGCGCGCCGAATATAGTCGAACAACGTCGTCGCGTACGGCCAATAGTTGCCCACGGTAATGGTGTGGTCCGCCGTTTCCGCGAAACGGAACTCGTCGCCGGGCTCGCGGCCTACGAGTGCCTCGTAGTCCGCACCCCGACCGTCGGCGCCATGGCACTGGACGCATTGAGCGGTATAGAGCGTTTTTCCGCGCGCGACGCTCCCGCCTCCCTCGGGCAAGCCGGTCCCGTCGGGCATCACGTCGATGTCTATGTCGGCGATCTCTTCCGGTGTTGCGCGCCGGCCGTATCCGAACCTGGGCAGATGCGCCATTTTATCGAGCGCCTCGTCTCTCAGTCTCGGCGTATCGATCCAGCGCTTCCATTGGCCGTGCAAATCGACACGGTTGGAGGTGGATGCGAGCGGAGAACCCTGAGCTTCGGGAGCTGGAGCGTCTCCTCTTTGGCAAGCGAAGAGAAAAGAGGCGAAAAAAAGAGAGCTCGCAAGCTTGGTGATCAGTTTCAGGAACGCTCCGTATCGCGCCATCGGGGCTCAGGCGGGAGTGAATACGACCTTGCCGTCTTTCTGGACCCTCCACGCTCTCAGGTGGTTGAAGTGATATCGGGTTCCCTCGCCCCTCACCTTCCGAAACACCTCGGTCGTTGGCTGAACGTAACCCGTCTCGTCGGTTGCGCGGCTCACGAGGGTGGCTGGCTGTCCCTGCCAGTTCCAGAGCTTGCGAAACCGCGTGTGGCATTTCGAAAGCACCGGCTCCTGGAGCTCGGCATCCTGCCAGCTCTCTCCGCCGTCGACGCTCATCTCCACCCGGGTGATGACCCCGCGTCCACTCCAGGCGATGCCCCTTATCTCCCAGTAGCCCCTGTCGGTGAGACGTTGCGGATACGCCGGAAAGGTGATGATCGACTTCGCGTCCATGTCGAACGTGAACATGCGGGCTTTGCCGCCCGGGACGGGATCGGTGTACTTGGAGGTCTCTTCGCGCGTGAAAAAAGGCCGATCGGACAGCTCGATCCGGCGCAGCCATTTGACGCTGGCGTTGCCCTCCCAACCGGGTAGGAAGAGTCTCACGGGATAGCCGTTCTCGGGTCGAAGAGGCTCGCCGTTTTGCGCGTAGGCGATCAACGCGTCCTCCCAAGCTTTGCCCATCGGTATGCTTCGCGTCATCACGGCGGCGTCCATCGACTCTGCGAGAAACCACCGCGCCTCGGCGAGCGCTCCGACCTCGCGGAGCAAGAGCGCAAGGGGAACCCCAGTCCATTCGCTCGTGCTCGTCAGTCCATCGATCTGCTGGGGTGTCAGGTCTTCCCGCGGGTCTCGAAGGGCCTCGCCACCATTGCCGGAGCACTCGAGGAAATAGAGGCGGGAGGTCGCTGGAAATCGCTCCAGGTCCGAAAGGGAGAAGACCGTGGGCCGCTCGACCAATCCGTGTATCAGGAGCGAATAGCGTTCGGGATCGATCTTGGGGACGCCCGCGTGGTGCCGCTCGAAATGCAGGTCCGACGGGGTAACGATGCCGGTCAGGTCCTGGAGAGGCGTTCTCGATGCGCTCGAGGGCTCCGCCCGCATCACGAGACGACGGGGTTTGACGAAAGGGGACCGCTCCCCAAGCTCGGTCGGAGGCGGGCCCTGGAGCTTCGTGGTGTCGTCCGGAACGAGGGGCCGATTGTCCTCTGCTCCTAGGGCGGTCGCACCCCAGCCCCCGGCGACGCCGGCGAGGAGCTTCCGGCGTGTCAACCTCCGAAGTTCGTGTCGTCGTGACATCCGTCGAATCTTAACACGGTCGTGGCTTGCGGAAACCGGGGGCGTTGCGAACAATGAGGGTGAGGGTGAAATGGAAAAGGTCCGGCTCGCGTCCATTCTCAGGAAAGCGTACTCCGGCGAGCTCGCGGCGGCCCTGGCCTACGCGGGCCATTGGCGCTCGCTGCCTCCGGGCGATGACCGCTCGGCCATACGGCGCATCGAGCAAGAAGAGCTCCTCCATCGACGCGAGCTCGGGAACATGCTCGAAGAGATCGGGGAGCCACCCTCCGCGCTGCGCGAGACCTGGTTTCGGATCGTGGGAAAGACGATCGCCTACCTTTGTCATATTGGTGGGTGGTTCATTCCGATGTACGGAGCCGGACGACTTGAGGCCGGGAATGTGCGCGAATACGAGGATGCGGCCCGCCTGGCCCGGACGGCCGGGTACGAACGTTTCGTAATACCGCTGGTTCGCATGTCCGTGGTCGAAGCCGAGCACGAGCGCTACTTCCGCGAAAAAACATCGAGCCACTGGCTGAGTCGCATCGTTCCCCTGTGGCCGGCGCCCCGCGAGAGCAGTGATTGGTTGAACGACACGAGTCGGCCCGTTACAATCCTCGAATGAGAGGGGCAGCAGCTCTCTTATTCCTTGCGGGCCTCGCTTTTCCCCAAGACTATCCGCCTGCGCCCGGATTCGACTTGGCTGGCTCCGATCCCGAGGCGGTGAGCATCGCCGATGAAGTGATGGAGGCTCTCGGTGGTTACGAGGCCTGGAACCAGACGCGCTACCTGACTTGGAAGTTCTTCGGCCGGCGTACGCACGTTTGGGACAAACACACGGGGAATCTCCGTTTCGAGAACGAGGGTACGATCGTCCTGATGAACTTGAACACGAAGCAGGGTCGCGCGTTCGAGAACGGCGAAGAAGTCGTGGACGATGCGAAGCGGACTGAAGCGCTCGAGCGGGCGTACGGGGCCTGGGTCAACGACTCGTATTGGGTCTTCATGCCGTTCAAGCTGAAGGACACGGGCGTGACCTTGAGATACCTGGGCGAGGGCGCGACCGAAGCGGGCACGGAGGCGGATGTCCTCGAGCTCACGTTCGAGGGCGTAGGCCTCACGCCCGAGAACAAATACCACGTGTACGTCGACAAGACGTCCCGGCTCGTCACCCAATGGGACTATTATCCGAAGGCGACCGACCCCGAGCCCGGCTTCAGGATTCCCTGGCAAGACTGGAAAAAACACGGCGCCATTCTGCTCTCCGCGGACCGTGGCGAGCGCAAGCACGAGAACTTGGCCGTACTCGAGAATGTCCCCGACTCTGCCTTCGAAAGCCCGGCCCCCTTGGACCCTCTTGCGTACGCGAGGTAGAGTAAGTTGAACCGTGGAGGTGGACCGTGAGAAGACGTGGGCCCTCGAGACCGTACGGTCTCATCGGACTGGCCGTTTTGACCGTTAGCATGGTGAGTTGGGTCTCGGGAGAAGATGCCTCCTATATCAAGGAGATCGAGAGCTGGCGTCTGGAGCGCGAAAGCAACCTCAAAGCGGACGGAAGCTGGCTCACCGTGGCGGGTCTATTCTGGCTCAGGGACGGCGAGAGCTCGGTCGGCGCCGACCCAACGGCCGACTTCGTGCTGCCCGAAGACTCCGCGCCTCCTTTCGTCGGTACCTTTTCTCATGTCGGAAACGAAACGACGTTCCGCGCCGTCGAAGGCGTCGAGGTCACGAAGGACGGAGTACCCATCAAGACCGCCGTGCTCGAGCCCGGTGAGAAGAACGCACTCGGGATCAATCGTCTTTCCATGTGGCTCCATCTCAGCGGGGATCGGAAGGCGATTCGATTGCGCGATCTCGATAGCCCGATTCGCAAGGAGTTCAAAGGGCTCTCGTGGTTTGCCGTCGATCCAAGCTATCGTGTGACGGCGCGATTCATGCCTTACCCCGAGCTCAAAGAAGTCGAGATGCTGAACATCCTGGGCGATATCGAACGGTACAAGAGCCCCGGCGTGGTGGAGTTCGGTCTCCACGGAGAGACGATCCGAATGGAGCCGCTCGAAGTCACCGAGGGTCTGTGGCTGATATTCCGCGATGGGACTAGCGGCAAAGAGACCTATCCCGCCGCTCGTTTCCTGCGCACGGGCGCACCGGAGAACGGCCGGGTCGTCATCGACTTCAACAAAGCCTACAACCCGCCCTGCGTTTTCAATCCATTCACGACCTGCCCCGTGCCGGTTCAGCAGAACCGCTTGAAGACTCGCGTGGAGGCGGGCGAAAAGGATTACCACAAGATCGATTCCTAGAGAAACCGAAGGAGATTGACGATGCAAACTCATCGACTGACGGTTCTCCTCGCCGTCGTTTTCACACTGGCAGCCCTGGATGTCCATGCGCAACGCGGCTCGATTCGGGGCAAGCTCGTCGACGAACAAGGCAACGCTGTCGAAGGGGCCACGTGCACGATCGAGCTATCAGATGGGGGAGGAAGGGCGACTACCGTCAAAAGCAAGGGCGACGGTCAGTTCATGAAGGGGGGTATCGTTCCCGGGCTGTACACGATCAGGTGTGAAAAGGAAGGCTTTCGAATAGTCGCGCTTTCCACGAACGTGTCGGGATTCGACCAGGCCGACCTGGGCGAGAGGATCCTGTACCGGCTGGCCCCGGGAGAGCTGTCGGAGGCCGAGCACGCTCGCGCCACGGAGCTTCTCGAGAAGTTCAACCTGTCCTCGGAGTCGGGAAACGACCAAGAAACCCTAGACAGCCTCATGCAGTTGAAGGAGATGATGCCCGAGTCCGCCGAGGTCCATTTCAATATCGCGAGCACCTACGAGAAGATGGAAGATCCGGACAAGGCGCTCGAGTATTACGCGAAGACCACGGAGCTCAAGCCCGACTTCTACGACGCCTGGCTCGCGATTGGCGACATCCGGGGCAAGCGCAACGAGTGGGCCGAGGCGCAGAGCGCGATGAAGAAGGCCATCGATCTGCGGGCCACGGACCCGGTCGCGATCTTCAACTATGCTGTTTACGCGCAGAACGCGGGCGACACCGCGGCGGCCAAGGCCGGCTACGAGAAAGTCTTGGAGCTCGATCCCAAGCAGGCACTGGCTCACTACCAGCTCGGTCTCATCGCCGTCAACGAGACCGACAACGAGACAGCAATCGCGCATTTCGAGAAGTTCCTGGAGCTCGAGCCGAGTCACCCCCAGGCGGATGCCGCCAAGGGCGTGATCGCGGCGCTCAAGCAGTCGGGCTCCCAGTAAAGATCAGTTCCGAAACGCTTCGACGGGCTCGAGGTGTGCGGCGCGCACCGCGGGATAAGTGCCGGATACCAGTCCGATGGCACCGCCAATGAACGGCGCCACCAACGGCGCTGCCGGGTCGAGGACCGGAGTCCAGACCTGATGGGCGGAGACGGCCACGACGATCAGGATCCCGACACTTGCGCCGAGAACGCCGCCGATGAAGCCCATCGAGGCACTCTCGAAGAGAAACTGGGTGGCGATGTGCCCGCGGGTAGCCCCGATCGCCCGGCGTAGACCGATCTCTCCCGTACGCTCGATCACTGACACCAGAGTGATGTTGGCAATGCCGATGGCGCCTACGACCAGGGAGAGCCCACCGAGCAACAAGAACATGACGTTCAGGTCACTCTGTACCGCATCGCGCACGCGAGTGGGCTCGGGAGGGTATTCGACTCGCAAGACGGTCGGATCGTCGGGGCGTATCGCGAGAGGCGTTTGCTCGGCGATGAGAGACGCCGCGCCGATCCGGGTTTCGACGACCACCAAGCCGGGGCCCTCGAGGCGGAAATCCTTCCGGGCCGTTCCCTCGGGAATGATGACCGAGCTCAGCAAATCGGGTTGGCGCGACACGTCGCGCAGGATCCCGATGACGAGATACAGGTGGTCACCAATCGAGATGGCGGGTAGCTGGTCGAGGTCGACGATCCCGAGCCGAAGAGCCGCGGTCGGACCGAGCACGGCCACGCGGTCGGCCCGATTGGAATGACCCAGGTCGGGAAGGCGTCCGCGCTCCAGCTCGGCCCGGACGGCGCCGAACAACCCCGGGGAAGCGGCCTGCACCAGCAACTTGAACGCGGTCTGGCTTCTCGGGTCTCTTACTGGCGACGAGCTGACGAGATCGTCACCGACGTCGACATCACTGAGCGTTCCTGCGGCGACCACGCCGTTCAACCGGAGGAGACGGGAAGAAGCATCCCAGGGAATGGTTTTCGGATCGACGCCGGTCAAGCCCGGTTTCGCCGACACGATGATCTCCGTCGCCGCGAGCTCGTCGAACTGACTGATGATGCGATTGTTGGCGGTTCGCGTCAGACCGAGCGTCGCCACCAGCGCGGTGATTCCGATGACGATTCCTAGCATCGTCAGCATCGTACGGCCGGGTCGAGCGAACATCCCCGCCACCGCTTCGTCGAGGAGATCGCGTATCGTGATGCCCGAGTGCGCCACCTCGCCCGCGCTGACGGCCTCGGCGGGCGAGCCTTCGAGTTTTCCCGTCCTTCCGTTCGACAGCTCGGTCAACGAGCCGTCGATGATGTGCACTCGCCGCGAAGCTCGGCGGGCGACGTTCTCGTCGTGCGTCACGACGACGAGCGTCAGGCCTTGCTCGTTGAGCTCGGCGAACAGATCGAGAAGGTCCGCGGATGATTTCGAATCCAGATTCCCGGTCGGTTCGTCACAAAGGAGCAACCGGGGAGAGGCGACGAGAGCGCGGGCTATCGCGACTCGCTGCCGCTCACCGCCGGATAACTTGGTGGGTAGAAAATCCGCCCGATGGCTCAGGCCGACCCGCTCGATGGCCGCGAGAGCACGCTCTCGGCGTCCGCGATGGGACTCCTTCCGGTACACTTCCGACATCCCCACGTTCTCGAGGACCGTTCGATAGGGCATCAAATGAAACGATTGGAAGATGAACCCGATGCGTCGACCCCGCAGACCGGCGCGCTGCTTGTCGGTGAGCTCGGACGTGTCGATACCGTCGAACCGATAGCTTCCGCGAGACGGACGATCGAGGCAGCCGATGATGTTGAGGAGGGTCGATTTTCCCGCGCCGGAAGGCCCGGTGATCGCCAGCCACTCCCCCCTCTCCACGCGAAGGTCCACATCGACGAGCGCGTGGATCGCTGGCTCGCTGCCGAATTGCCGACCCACCTGGCTCAGCTCCAGGAGAGTCCTGGCGGTGTCGGGATTCGTTGGGTTCACTCTGGGTTCTTGTAGCCGACCACGACCAGCTGGCCCGGGGTGAGCGTGCCGTCGACTGGGGTGACCTCGACGAAACCGTCGGCGGACAACCCGGGCTCGACGACGACGAAATCGAGACTGCCTTCGTTTTCAACCTGTACTCTCGACGTCCCGTCGGCCGCGAGTGACAGAGCGCTCACCGGTACGGCGGTGACGGCACCCCCAGTCGTTTCCACCGGAATCGTGAGCCGCAAGGAGAATCCTTCGAGGGCGGTGGGCGTCTCGCGAACACGAACCTCGAAGTAGATGTGGTAGCCGTCGACTCCATCAGTCCCAGGAGTATCGGCTACTCTTTCCACGACGCCTTTGGCCACGATCCCGAGGGCGGGCTCGTCGATGGCAACCGGCATCCCCGGCTTCACGTAGGGCGCCTCATCGAGTGGAAGCGAGGAATCGATCGCGAGTTGATTGTTGGTCACCTTCAGCACCGGCCCGCTTGCGGAATCACCGACGATCACGTCGATCTGCTCGACGCGAACCGGCAGAGCGGGAATGAAGACGATCTCGTCCACCGGCACTTGCACGCCGGTGTGTTGTCTCAACCTCTCGAGGTCCGTCGCGATCCGAGTGGCGACTTCATTGGCCAGTCTCGCCTCCCGTTCTGCGGCTTTCATGGCGTCTATCGCGGTCTGAACGGCGACTTCCGACTCGAGTCGGGCGGCGGCTGCCGCCGCCTGGGCCAGCTCGATGCGCGCCTCGGCTCCGGTCCGGTCCGCAGCCGAGGCACTCTCATCGTTGGCAATTTTGTCGCGGAGAGCGGATGCCGCGGCGACTTCCGCGGCGGCGGCGCGGCTGGATCGCTCGGCGCTTGCACGAGCCGCTTCTACGGCGAGAGGCGCGGCGGAAGCGGCATCGTCGGCGGCCGACTTCTCGGTGAGCGCCTGCGCGAGCTCACGCTCGAGTGATCGGATGGCCGACAACTGCTGCGGCGTCGGTCCGAACGGCTCCCAACCCGATGACGTGTACCACTCGGCGACGGCGGTGCTGGTCCGCTCGTCGTAGGTTCCGTCGGCGGGGCCAGGGTCGAACCCCAACCGGTTCAACGCTTCCTCTAGCTGCCGGACATCATCGCCGGAAATACCGGGGATGAGGTCGCGATAGGAAGGAATGGAGCCCTCGAATACGAGCACCGGTCGCCCGGAGGCGATGAGCACGGCCACGCCTTCTGTGAGCTGGGTACCCCGCGAGGGAATCTTCGCGATCACACCGGCGCCGGCCTTGAGTGCCGACGGAACGATCGAGACCGACTGCGGCAATCCGAATCGGGCCGTGCCCCGCGACACGACGTCGCTACTGATGACGCGCTCCTCGACGGGTACCAGGATCGGCGACGGCGTCGGGGGAGCCGTTCTTGCGGCGATCTCGGCAGGCGATTGAATGCTGGAGCCTACCAGCCAGCTTCCCGCCGCCGCGAGACTCACCACCCCGAGCACCGAGAAGAGGATCAAGATCCGTCGTCTGCTCACCATGACCTCGCCCCGCGTGACCCTTAATTAGTTGCTCGGTTGAATTCGATCATTGTACCCGGCGAGCATACATTTCTCGTTCGATCAAATCTTCGACGGGATCGAAGACCGTCCCTTCGAGCTCGTGGGTGAGCTTGGCGACGGCGCGCTCGTAGGTCTTGAGCTCTTCGAGCTTGGCCTTCTTGTCCGCCGACAACGCTTCTACCGGGACCGTACGGCCGCCGGTGATTTCGTAGAGACGCTTTCTGATGTCGGGCTCGACGTCATCAGGGTGGTCGTAGTCGTAGCCCGCCGCTCGCATCCGCGCGGAAAATTCCTTCAGAGCTTTGACCATGCGCGGATCCTTGTTGATGAGGGCGTCCTTCGGGTTGTAGTAGCTCGACTTCAGATGTTCGGGCTCGAAGACCTGCTCGATGGCTTGTCGGGTGCAACCACCGGTCTGCGAGAAGTTCTCGATCTCCAGGCCAACGGCGAAGCTGATCTCCTGGTTTTCTCCAAAGAGTGTTCGGTTGTAAGCGACCTGGTCGGCCGGGGACAGATTCTTGTAGATTGCTATGTTCCTTTCACCCAGCCCTACGCGGGCTGGACTGTAGCCGTCATTGATCTGCGGAGGTTTCCCGGTGTACAGGGTGGCGATGCCAAAACCATACTCATTGATGAATCGTGCCTCGGACGAGAAGAGTCCGGGGAGGGATTTGTCGGCGGTCATTCCGCTTCTTACCGTCCGGAAGTCGGCGGCCACGTACTCGAACCCGGCGTCTCGCATACATTGAGAGATCAGCGGCTCGACGCGTTCGATGGCCTCGTGGAGCTGCTTCTTGCTCATCCCAAACTCCTCAGTACCCGGAAGCTGTGCTTGCGCGAGAGAGCTCGCAGTGAGAGTCAAAAACAAGACGATTGCCGCCTGAATCCTCTTCTCCATTGATCCGTTCTCCGCCGTGGCTAGATTGCGAACGAGTCCCCTGCAAAGGTAAGAACAATCACGATTCATTCCCGCAGGCCGCGACATCCCCCCGGATGATGAGTTCGCGCAGGCGCGCGCCCGACGGTCGGGGCAGCGCCAGCGTAGCAGAATTTGGGCCTTTTTGCTAGAGCGGAGCGTCATGACTGATGAGTCAGGCGCATTTTTTTCTCGAGACGTGCCCTTCGCTCACGGTCACTCCTCGGCTCCAACCGAGGCGTCGTCGCCAGGAGTAGGTTTTGCGGGCTGGCGGAATGCGGACACGAGCCACGCGGCCCCCGCCAACCCTACCAGAACCATGAGCCAGCGAATGGCGGTGACGAGGAGGGCTGCGTCGAGTTGGGGCCAGTCGAACTGCCCCAGCCGGTCGAGCCGTTCCGTCATCCAGTGCCACGCCGAGTGGGTGATGAGCGCCGAGAGATAGATC
This sequence comes from Vicinamibacteria bacterium, assembly GCA_035457705.1. Taxonomy (GTDB): domain Bacteria; phylum Acidobacteriota; class Vicinamibacteria; order Marinacidobacterales; family SMYC01; genus DASPGQ01. Next base: position 305,498 of record DATIBD010000039.1, on the reverse strand, counting down.
GTCCCCAGCCGCTCGGCGACGACGAAGCGGAACAGGAAGTCGAGGGCAGGAACGACGAGAGCCAGGACGAGCAATTGCCCGATCTCGACGCCAAGGTTGAACGCGAGGAGCGACATCGTCAGGTGCGACCCCGCGAACTGTAATGTCTCTCGCAGCAGGAACGAGAAGCCGAAACCATGCACCAGCCCGAAACCGAAGGTGATGAGCCACCGGCGTCGAAGCGTCGCACCGGCGATGTTCTCGAAGGCCATGTAGAGAATCGATAACGCGATGAGGGTCTCTATCGCTGGCGGGAACCAGAGTGCATCCGGAGCGTATCCAAATGCGGACACCATGAGCGTGATCGAATGGGCGATCGTGAACGACGTGACGATCACGACGAGCGATCTGAGGCGCCGGAACGGTATGACGAGGCAGAACAGGAAGAGCAGATGGTCGAGGCCTTCGAGGATATGGAAGAAGCCCAGCTCGACGAACCGGAGAGCGACGTGATACCACTTCGGGTCCAGTCGGATCAGCCCGGGATCGCCGGGGAAGTCGAAAGCGTGAACCTCACCGTCGGGCGATATGAAGCGGAGCACGTTGATGACCCGCATCCCGAGCCGGTCGAGACCCGGGTGGATCGAGAACCGGGATTCCTGAGACTCGATGGGATATTCGAAGAGGACGTCGAGGAGCCCCTGGGCCCAGTAGAGCTCGGTGTGTTCGGGCAGCTTGGGACCCAGCACGTGGGCCAAAGCGTCTTCGAAACGGCCGAACGAGGGGTCGGACGGCATCGATACGCGCGCTGCTACCAACTCGGGACTCTCGAGTCGGCGCTCGCCCTCGAACAGCTCGATGTAGTCTGCGATCCAGAGGATCGAGGCATCGCGGAGCACGGCATCCGCCCGAGACAGGTCCAGGTAACCCAATGGGTCGGTCGGCACACTCATGTCACGCATCGCGGCGAGGGGGACGCGAACCAGGAGGCGGAGTCGGGTTCCCTCCGGCTTCAAGAAAGCTCGAACGGTCACGTCGGTGGGGATTTCGTGGGCCTCGGCGACAGGGACCAGTACGGTCGCGAGGATGACGAGCCGTGCCGCAGACCGCATCGCAGGTAGCATATTGGGGACGAAACGACGAAACAACCGTGGCCCCGATGGACGCTCGCGGCGGCTCGGGGTATAGTGTCGCCCATTCTCGGCCAGGCGGAGCCGGGGGAGAGGTGGGAAGATGGAGCATCTGAGAAAGAAAAGAAACGTCATGGTCGCCGGGGCGTTCGCCGCTGTGCTCGCTGCTCTCGGCTTCGGTCAGCTCGTGCTGAGTGAGACGGCTGTGTCGGAGGATACGGTCGAGTCGCCAGCGTTCGTGGTCGACCCGTTGTGGCCCAAACCGCTTCCGAACCATTGGGTGATGGGCTCGACCATCGGAGTTACCGTCGACTCTCGAGATCACGTTTTCGTCATCCACCGGCAGGGCAGCTTGAACGAGAGAACCGAGGTGGGAGCCGCTCAGGATCCTCCAACCGGAGATTGCTGTGTACCCGCGCCGCCGGTGCTCGAGTTCGATCCCGAAGGGAACCTCGTCGGGCACTTTGGCGGGCCCGGCAACGGTTACGACTGGCCGACGTCGAACCATGGCATCACCATCGACCACAAGGACAATCTCTGGATCGGCGGCAACGGCGGCAACGACGCGCACATTCTCAAGTTCACGCGCGACGGCAAGTTCCTGAAGCAGTTCGGTGTTCCTGGCGCCCGCCTCACGACACCTCCCGATGCCGCGGAGCCTCAATGGGCTGGCAACAGTCACGACAAGGAGAGCTTCGGAAGGGTGGCGGAAGTCTCCTTCGACGTCCCGGCGAACGAGGCCTACGTGGCCGATGGATACTTGAACAAACGGGTTGCCGTGATCGACATGGACACTGGCGAGCTCAAACGCTACTGGGGTGCCTACGGCAACAAGCCCGATGATGCCGATCTGGGTCGCTACGATCCCGAGGCTCCGCTGGCCCAGCAGTTCCGCAACCCGGTGCACTGCGCTCAGCCTTCCAACGACGGACTGGTTTACGTTTGCGATCGACCCAACGACAGAATCCAGGTGTTTCGTAAAGACGGTTCGTTCGTGACGGAGAAGCGCATCGCTCCGAAAACCCTCGGAGACGGCTCGGTTTGGGACATCGACTTCTCCAAGGACCCGGAGCAGAAATACATGTACGTGGCCGACGGCAAGAACATGAAGGTCTATGTGTTCGACCGCAAGTCGCTCGAGATCCTCACGAGTTTTGGGGACGGTGGGCGGCAGCCCGGTCAGTTTTTCGCCGTGCACAACCTCTCTGTCGATTCGAAGGGCAACATCTACACCGTCGAGACCTACGAAGGTAAGCGCCTACAGAAGTTCGTCTACAAAGGAATAGAGCCGATTGCGAACAAAGACCAGGGCGTCGTGTGGCCGAAGACGTCCGGGGGTGAAGAATAGCGTCGGCGCGGTTGTTCAGCTTCGAGGAACGATATTGGGGCGTTCCTCATCGAGGTCGAAAACGACGTGGGCTTCGCCTGCGTCGAGCTGGCGCCTCACGTCCCGGATCTTGTCTTCGTGCGTGGCCTCGTGAAGTCCATAGTCGGTTCCCTGGCGGGTAACGAACTCCTCGATGAGTCCTCGCAGTGCCTCGGGACTGAGATCACGGTGGTCGACGACGACGAATCGCTTTCCGGGATCCACGGATCACGAGCTTCCTTGGCGGGGCCTGGCGACGTCCTGCACGCGTGAAGACTAGCTCACTCGCGCCGAGAGCCTCAAAAGGATGATGCCCGCGGCGACGGCTAGCGACGCGCCGATCCGGTAACGGCCGAATGGCTCGCCGAGAAAGGCGGTGCCGATGAGGGCCGCCATGACAACGCTCGTCTCGCGGAGGGCGGCAACGAGCGCTATGTTGGCCCGAGTCATTGCCCAGATGACCAGGCCGTAGGCGCCGATGGACAGGGCCCCGGAGACAGCACCGCGTTTCCAATCGACTCGGGGGTTGCTTCTCCTTAGGGCTACCACGGGGAGCAGCACGAGGCCGTTCAGCGCGAACAACGCGGCGGTGTAGGAAAGGGGAGTGCGGGCGACGCGCGCACCGGCCCCGTCGGTGAGCGTGTAGGCGGCGATAGTCACGCCGGTGGCAATGGCATAGGCGACGGCCCGCCGCGGGAAATGCCCCGGCTTCCCGCTGAATGCGATCAGCGCGATGCCGAGCACCAGAAGAACGATTCCCAGAATTTGGCCCGGCTCGAGCACTTCGCCGATGAGGAAAACCGACAGGCTTGCGATGATCAGAGGCGATGCCCCACGGGCGATGGGGTAGACCACGCTCAGCCCTCCGACCGAGTAAGAGAGCACGAGAAATATGTAGTAGCCCGTATGGCAGATGATGGTGCCGGCGAGATAGGGCAGGCTCTCGATCCCGGGAAAGCCGACGAAGGGGACTAGGGTCAACCCGATGAGTCCGGCAGTGAGATTCAAGGCGGCTAGGTCGACCAGCCGGTCCTCGCTCGTCTTCACCAGGGCATTCCAGATGGCGTGCATGGCTGCGGCAGCGAGCACGGCTACGGTGATCTCGAAGCTCATCGACCGGTCCGACGATGAAGAGCTAGCAGGGGAGTGGCGCATGTCGAGAGACTTCTGGCGGATTCGTTTTTTGCGCTCTGGAAGAGCCCCGCCGTTCGGGCGAGGTGGATCCACATGAACGCTCAGTTTACCCTGATCCCGCTGTGCTAGACTCAGCCCGTGGATTCACTTGTGGAGAAGGTTGTCACCGCGATCGCGAAGATGCAGAAGAGATCCCCCGAGGAAATCGCTCTCGATTCCACGTTCGAGGAGCTAGGCATCGACTCTCTCAACGGGTTTCATCTCCTGGTGGAGCTCGAAGAAGAGCTCGGCATCACGATTCCCGATGACGACGCGCGGCAGCTCGTTCGCGTGCGCGACGTCGTGGAGGTGATCCGCCCGCTCGTCCTGGCCAAATGAGACATGCGCGTCGCCGTGACCGGGCTCGGTGTCGTCTCGGCGATTGGCAACGATAAGGAGAGCTTCTGGGAATCCCTCGTCTACGGACGTCACGGTTTCCGCGAGCTGAGCCTGGTCGACACCTCGGTGCTCTCCTTCACAACCGGCGCCGAAGTAACGGGGCTCGATCTCGATGCGGGCTTCGATGAGGGCTCCCGCGAGGCGCTCGACCGGTTCGCTCGATTCTGGCTCCTCGCGGCCCGGGAGGCCGTGGCGGACAGCGGTCTTGGCTTTGAGCTTCTGACCGATGCCGCGGTCGTCACCGGAAGCTCCTTGGGCGGTCAGACGAGCCAGGACGAGCTCTTTCGCCAGCTCTATCGCGAGGGGCGCCGGCGTCTCAGCCCGTTCGCGGTGCCGCGCTCGATGGCGAACGCCGCGGCTAGCCAGCTCTCTATGGAGATGGCGATCGAAGGTCCGGCCCTGACTCTGTCCACGGCCTGTGCCTCGGCCGCCCACGCGCTGGGACTCGCCTATTGGATGATTTCTCGCGGTATGATCGAGCGCGCCATCGCCGGCGGCAGCGAAGCACCCTTCAGCCTCGGGCACCTGAAGGCCTGGGACAGCTTGCGGGTCATGGCGCCCGACCTCTGCCGACCGTTCTCGAAGGGCCGCAAAGGGATCATCCTCGGCGAAGGCGGAGGTGCCCTCGTTCTGGAATCACTGGAGCTCGCACTCGAACGGCGCGCCAGGGTTCACGCCGAGCTCGTTGGTTTCGGCATGTCGTCCGACGCTTTCCACATCACCAAACCCTCGGCACGAGGAGCGGCCCGGGCGATGCGCGGTGCGCTGGACGATGCCGGGATCGATCCCGACCTCGTGGGATACGTCAACGCTCACGGCACGGGAACCCAGCTCAACGACGTCACCGAGACCCGGGCCATTCGAGAGGTGTTCGGGGCTCACGCCGATCGACTCCTGGTGAGCTCGACCAAGTCGATGCATGGGCACGCGCTGGGCGCCTCGGGCGCTCTGGAAGCGGTTGCCACCGTGCTCGCTCTCGAGCGTGGGGTGGTGCCCCCGACGGCAAATTACCTCGAGCGCGATCCGGATTGCCCCCTCGATTTTGTTCCGAACGAGGCTCGACACCTCATCGTGCCCCACGCGCTTTCCAGCTCGTTCGCCTTCGGCGGTCTGAATGCGGTTCTGGCGTTTGCCCGATGGGATGGGTGAGTGCGCTACTGGCTCTTCGCCTGTTCCTTCTCTCGAGCCCGAACGTCCTCGATCGTGTCCACGACGACATAGAGAAAGTTGTCCACCGCGCAGTCGAAGCTCTCTCGAAAGACGCAGCGGCCTGACTCGTCCTGGCTGCAGTTGGGACAGACCTTCGTGCGAATCGACTCGACGTACGGGGTCAGGTCGAAGCTATGCTCTGCTTCCACCGCTCTCACGATGTCGGGCAGATGCGCTTCGATCCCGCAGACGCGTCCTTCGGGGAGACCGCAGGTCCCGTCGTCGTTCCGGTCGAAGCAGACACCGCAGACGCGCTCCTTCAGCGCTTGTCGAAACAACTCGATGCGTTCCATGGCTCACCTCTCGTCTCTCTGGTGCTCAATGCCGTGGCGGGACCCGTAATCGATCGAGCCGCCACGGCCCGGGCTGCTTACGGCGCGGCAATTATTCGCACTGCGTGCTCACATCTGATACCCACGAAGGAGTCCGATGCGGACGATTGCGCCGGGCTCGCTCCGCTCGCGCAGGGTGGGTTGAGTTTTTCATCTCACCCTGCTAGCGAGCTGAAGCGGTCAGGCCCGACGCTGGCTTACCGGACAGATTCTCGTGCAAATCGAGCTCGACGTCGGTGACGGGGCGCTCGAGCTTGAACGTCATGTAGGCCGCCAGTGCCAGCACGAGACCACTCATGAGAAGGAAGTACAGGACAAGGTCGCGAAACATGGGCTCGAGCGGAGCGTGGGCTTCCTCGAGTGGCTGCTCGACGGCGACCACCCAGTCCAGCTCCGGCATACTCCGCACGAGCTCTGGAGTGGCGTAGCCTACGAGCAGAGCGTCGGCCCGGTCGAAGCTACCAGGCCCTTCGACATCGGCGAGAAAGTACCGTATTCCCTGGCTCCGAGCCCGGGCAACGTCTTCGAGACGGGCATAGAGATCGCCCGCGCCACACTCTGCTCGTCGACCGGCCAGGAGACGACCCGAGCGGCGATCGAAGAGGCAGGCGCGGCCCGACTCGCCCGAGCGAAAGTCGGTAACACTCATGAACATCCTCTCGGCATCCAATTCGGCGACCACGAGGCCGAGGGAACCTCCGGAGTCCCTGTCGCTTATCGGCCGTGCGAGAATCAAGGTGCCGGGATCCGCTCCCACCGAGGCCCACGACTTCGAGGCCGTGAGCCCCTCGGGAAGGTCGAGGCTTTGGGAGCTCTCTGAGTCAGCGACGAGCTCGAGATCCCGGTCGACTACCGCGAGACGCCGATGCAACGCACTCGCTTGCTCCGTTTCTGCAAGAAAACGCTTTGCCTCATCCATATCGTGGGAAACGAGAGCCGTCCGCACGGCAGGCGAACGCCCCAGGCTCGACAAGAACTCGAGCTCGCGCAAGAACGCGGCGTTGACCGCAGAGCCCGCCTGCTCTGCGAACGACACGAAGTTCAAACCCGCGGCGTCGGTAAGCCGCGTCTTGGCCGAGTGCTGTATCAGGAGAAATCCAACGCTCATCGGTAGGACGGCGACGACAGCGGCGATCACCAGCACGCGAGTGACGACGTAGTGGCGGCTGGTCTCTTTCATGTCCCTTCACTCCTTTTCAAAGGTGATGCAACAGACGTTCCAGGGGACCCTTTCCCACTAAAGGACTGCAAATAGGATGCTTGTCGGGATTTTGGATCCCCCGAGCAGCCGTCAAGTGTCCGACTGGGTTTCCTGACGCTGCCCTTGGGGCGTTTCGCCCGTTATCGCGTCGCTCCCCTGGGCTCAGTGGGTAAGGCGCCCAATGCGCGCAGCTTCCTTCACAAATCGGAACGCTCGGAACCATCGGCTGTGAGCGGGGGAGAGGAAATCGATGATACACGCCGGCTTCGAACATTCTCGAGAAGCCATTTGCGATTCGAGTACGGGCTCGACGAAGGACGATGGACCGCAGCCTATCCTGTGTGATCTGGTCTAGCCTTCAGGCCGATACGATCGAGTAGAGGTAAAGAAGCGCTCCGGCGGCGACCAAGGCTCCACCGAGCAATAGAAACGTAACGAAAGCTAGCGGGTGCGACCAGTAGATCGTGATGACCTCGACGAGAAGTCCGCCAACAATGAGCAAGCCCGCCAGTTGTAATCGTTTGTGCAGCTCGACTCTTTCCGGCGTCATCGGCTTACTCCCTCCCAGGTCTCCAGCCCCTCCAGATTGGCGATGTCATGGACGGAATCATGGCACTCGAGGCAGGACGTGTCTCCGGAGGCGATCTCCTGCTTGAAATCCACGTGGTCTTCCAACTCCTCGAAGCTCCGCGCCCCCTCGTGACAGTGCAGGCATTCGCGGTTGCTGTAAGGGTTGTAGAGCTCGATGTTCTCCGGAATGGTACCCAGGTAGTGCACGAAAACGTGCTGAAGCCCATGCATCTTCGCCTGAACGTCTCCGAACATCGTGTAGGTCGTGTGGCAGGTGTAGCACGCCTGGTCTCTCGGCACTCGATTGTTCAGGAAGTGCCCTGCTGGCAGGTAGGCACGGTTTGCGAGCCGGAGGCTCCTTCCGTAAGACTCCATCTCGTGGCAGGACAGGCAGAAGCCGGTGGACTTCGAGTGCTCGAGATGCCGCGTCGTGCCGATCCAGCTTGCAACCAATGGCAGGATGAAGAGTGCGATGAAGGCCAGAATCTTACCGCCGCGTTCGACGGTGAGCTGCGGACGTGCGACGACGAGGAGGATCAAAAAGATTCCGGTGAGTGCGAGGGCAACGAAACCCGCGTCGAGAAGCGTCAAATCAGATCTCCATGTGTGCGAGGAGCTCTCGGGAAGACCATCATCAAGCCAATTCGCCGGGAAGCACCTGGCCGATTGGGTAACAAAATATCAGAAAAGCTCTTCCGCCGCATTTGCAGGCTGATGAAAAAATTCAGCCGAGCCTGCCGACCGGCGGCCAAGACTTCTGCCGCGAGATCGGCGCGAAGCCCCGCAAACGCCGAGCCGGAGCGGACGATCGACCGCGGGTCCCGCCACGGCGTTGTGCACCTGAGACCACTTTGGCGGGTCGAGACTTGGCGGTGGCGAACATTCCGCGTGGCTGCAGGAAGGCAGGCGGGACTGACGTGGAACGAGGGCACGGAGTCTCGCGCGTCGCTTCTTCGCGTGCTATCGCGCTAAGGACTCAGGCTTCGGAGATAGGCGATCAGGTCGTGCATCTCATGGTTGGCGAACTTCGGCCAGTTCAGGCCACGATCTGTCGCTTGCTCGTACATGCGCGGACCATGGTTCCACAACGCCGAAGCCAGAAACACCGCGCTCATCTGACGCTTGTGGGGATGAAGCTCCGGTCCGTCCTTTCCATTCCCTCGACCCTCCTCCCCGTGGCATTTGCCGCACCTGGCTTCGTAGATCCGAGCGCCAACGGTGACGTCTCCCCGTCGCTCGAAATAACGGATTGCAAAGAGATACGTGATGAGATCTGCCATCTCCGATTCCGAGAGCATCGGTCGCTCCACCCCGAGTTGGCTCATGCGCTCTCCCATGGCCGGGGAATGATTCCAAAACGAGGCAGCCAACCCGGCTAGGCTAGGCGCTTCTGCCCCCTCGTCCAAGTTGGGACCAACATCACCGCCTTCGCCTTCCGCCTTATGACATCCCTGGCAGTCCCGCCGAAACAGAGATTGCCCGGTTCGAGGGTCCCCGGGCAACGGCGCGCGCTCGTGAGGCACACTACCCGTCGTCCTGAGGTAGGCGAGAATGTCGTTGACTTCCGTTTTCGAAAGCTCCGGCCACGCGATTCCCTCCGCCTTCATGGCCTTTTCCATCTCCGGCGCATGATTCCATAGCGCGGCGGACCACACGATTGGGTTTGCCCTTGAGGACCAGCGGGCGAGGTTTGGGCCGACTCCAGAGCTCTCGTCTCCGAGGGGGTGGCAGTTTCGACATTTTTTGCTTGTCAGGACGGCTCGCCCTCGCCCTGGATCCCCTTGCTCTTCGAGATAACCGGCCGCGAACAGAAAGGCCATCAGGTCCGCAACGTCTTCGGGGCTGAGCTGGGGTGGCGTCAGTCCAGCGCTCCTCATGCTTTCCCACATCTCCGGGGCATGGTTCCACATCGCCCCCGCGATGTCCTCTAAATCCGAGGGAACACCACCCGGCCTAGCGAGGTCGGCGGCTTCCTTGCCACCGATTCCCGATATCGCATGACAACCTACACAACCACGTTCATAGAAAAGCTCACCTCCGCGATGCGGATTACCTGGAAGAAATCCCGCAAGCGTATCCAGCTCCCGCGGTCCTTTGGGGCCCGTGACGAGAATAACGGCAAGAAGGGTGGCACCAAGAACCCACCAGAGAGCTTTTCGCGTTTTAGGATTCATGCTCTCCTCCTTTTCCCGCAGAGATCGTTCACCTGGCTCCGGGAGCTCTGGTCGCGGCCTCACGGTACGTCGGATGTGGTCGATTCTAGAGACTGCAAGTACGCAATCAGATCCGCGAGCTGTTCGGCCGAAAACCGAGGCCAGGGAATCCTCTGCTCCGCCATCTCCTCCCACATTCTGGGTCCATGATTCCACATTCGTTGGGTTATACGCTCCTTGGTGGCCGGTTGCGAGTCTCCTGCAAGCGACGGACCGATGTCGCCTTGGCCCCCCTCCCCGTGACAGGTGGCGCAGCCTTTGGATCGGTAGACGGTCTCCCCGCGACTGACGTCACCTAGTCTCCCCTCGTAGCGCGCGATGAACACATAGGAAAAAAGATCGGCGAGCTCGTCCGCGCTGAACTCGGGCCGTTGCATCCCGAGATCTCGCATCGCCTGGCTCATCTGCGGCCAGTGGTTCCACATGCGGCCGGCGATCTGAGTCACGCTTCCCCGTAGCTCGGTGATGCCCAGGTCGGGACCGACGCTCGAGCCCGTCCCGAAGATCGTATGACATCGGCTGCACCCCTTGCTTTCGAAGAGCTTTCTACCGTTCGTGGGCTCGCCCGAGGACTGAAACTCTCGAGTCGCTCGTCTCTCGCCTTGGCTTCGAAGGTAGGCGAGCAAGTCGATGATCTCGTTGCCCTGGAACGTAGGAACGTCGAGCCCCTGCATCTGTATCGCGGTTACCATGGCGGAACCGTGGTTCCAGAGATCTTGCGCGATCCGGAGAGGCGACACACTGCGAGGAAGCCGGTCCAGCCTTGGCGCGGTGTCGCCACCCTGTCCGGCGACGGCGTGGCATCGGATGCAATGTTTCTCCGTGAACAAGGTCTTACCCGCCTGCGGATCTCCCGGCTCGTCGAAGTACTTCAGGAAGTACAGGAACGCCGCGAGATTGGACAGGTCGCTCTCCTCCCCGAAGCGGGGACGAGTGAGATGAAACTCCCGCATCTTCTCGTCCATTATCGGAGAATGATTCCACATGTCGGCGGCGATGTCGTAGAAGGATCCCCTCACGCCCTTGCGTCCGAGGTCGGGGCCGATACGGCCCCCTGCGCCCCGCACAGCGTGGCAACGAACGCAACCCAGCGACTGGAAAATGGCTTGCCCCTGGATCGGATCCCCGAATCCCTCCTGGGCCTCCACTCCCGCGGATAAGACGAGGGCAAAACTCGTGAGAAGCAGTGCCGCGGGAGGTGGAGCGCCGCTTTTACATGACGTCTCACGCATGGGTAACCCCCTTTGCATCACTCTCCGCTCCCGGAAGCCGCGGGCGCTAGGGGAACAGGCGCCGTGTCGAGGTAGCTTCTTACCCTTTCCGTCACGTCGGCAATCGAGTGATCGCGACCTTCTTGAATCTCCCAAATCGAGATGATGGGAAATAGCTTCGTGAATATGGCGTACAGGAAGATGAACATGGCGACGAAGCCCGCGAGCAGGGACCACTCCACCAACGAGGCGGTATAGGCGCTACCTTCGAGCGGAAGCCGAGGTCGAGACAGACTCGGCACCACGATGAGAAATCTCTCGAGCCACATGCCGATCTCCACCGACACCGAGGCGGCAACGGTTCCCCAAACGACGCCTCGGGTTCGCCCGTTGGCGAGAAGCACGACAGGGACGATGAAGCAAGCGGCCACCATGATCCAGAAGTACCAGGAGAACTCTCCACCCACCTTGGACAAGAAGACCGTCATGTGAGACGGGTCGGAGCCATAGAAGGTCGTGAGAAACTCCGCGAAAGTGAAGTAGAACCACAGGAGCGACATCACGAGGAGAAGGAGCCCCAGATTGTTGAAGTGGATTGGTTTGAGATAGTCCTCCAGGTGGTAAACCCGTCGGACTACAGCCATCGCGATGATGATCGCCGCGATTCCGGAAAAGATGGCCCCAACGACGAAGTACGGGCCGAATATGGTCGAATGCCACATAGGTTGAACCGTCATGGCGAAGACCCAAGAGACCACCGTGTGGACGGAGACCGCGATGGGAATCACCAGAACCGCCATGATCGAGATCAGGGTCTCCAGGAGGCGCTTCTGCCTCTCGGTGCCCGTCCACCCAAGCGCGAGCAAACGATAGAGCCAGCGACGGCCCGGGTAGTGATCTCGAAGGATCGCGATGTCGGGTATCAACGGTAAGAAAAGATACAGCGTGCTCGCCGTAAGGTAGATGCTGATCGAAGTCACGTCCCAGAGAAGCGGCGATCGAAAATTGGGGTGCTTGAGAACGTTCAACGCTCGGTCTGGTCGCCCGAGGTCGAGGATGACGCAGCCCACGCCGAAGAACAGAACGAGAACGGTGATGACCTCGGCGGCCCGCGTGATGGGCCGGCGCCACTCGGCGTGAGAAAGTCGGAGGATGGCGGAGATTAGCGTCCCCGCGTGGCTGATGCCGATGAAAAAGACGAAGTTCGTTATGTAGACACCCCAGTATACGGGGACGTTGAGTCCGGTAACGTCCAGGCCCCGCGCGAGCTGAGTGAACCATCCGTAGATTCCAGCCGCCCAGATGACAAGGAGAACACCAATGAAGATCCAAAACTTGACGGTGGTTTTCTCGATGGGCCGAAGCAAGGCGGCGTCCCTTGGTTCGAGCTTAGATTTCTCCACCCCACTCTCCTTTGCTCAAGTAGATGACCTTGGGCTCCGTTCCCAGCTCCTCCATGAGCCGAAAAGCCCTGGGACTTTCGGCGAGGCGAGAGACTTCGGCGCGGGGGTCGTCCAGGTCTCCGAAAACGAGAGCCCCGCTGGGACAGGTTTCGACGCAGGCCGGAACGTAATCCCCTTCCTGGAGCTCGCGGCGCTCGGCCCGGGCCTCGTCCTTGGCGCGCTGCAGGCGGTGATGGCAGAAAGTGCATTTCTCCACGACACCCTTGGGGCGAACCGAGACGTCCGGGCTAAGTCCAATTTCCATCGGCTCCGGCCAGGAGGGGGACTTCCAGTTGAACTGACGCACGGTATAGGGACAAGCGGTCGTGCAGTACCGACAGCCGATGCAGCGAGGATAGACCTGTGCGACGAGACCCTCACTGTCGATTTGCGTCGCCTGAACGGGGCACACCTTGGTGCACGGAGGATTGTCGCAATGCATGCAAGGCAGAGGAGCGAAACGCAGCCCGGGCCGAGTTCCGTGCTGTTCCTCCTGGAATGCCACGAGCCGCAGCCACGATATGGCGCGACCCTGCTCCGACTCCTCGACCCCCGCCGGTGGTACGTTGTTCTCGACCTGACAGGCGACGACGCAAGCCTGGCAGGCCGTGCAGCGATCCAGATCGACAACCATCGCCCAGCGTGCCATGGCTCAGACCTCCGTCTCCCGCACGGACTGGCCGTCTTGGTTCAACAATCTCAATTCGATCTGGGTCGCTCCCGTCGGTGAGATCGCCCCAAGGGGGTTCTCATCAGGCGATATCAAATGCAAAGGATTCGCGCCTAGGCCGCGAGCCCAGCGACCTCCGCTTCGCTTTCCAAGACCCACGGGAACTGCAGCCACTCCGGGGACGATTCGAGGCGTGAGCCTGAGTCGCGCTTCTATCCGTCCCACGGCAGAAGACACCTCGACCCAATCGCGATCGGATAGACCCCTGGCTCTCCCCGTGTCCGGGTGCACTTCGACCCAGGTTTCCCAGCGCTCCTCGAGGCCGGGATCCAGTATGGCTTGAAGGAAAGGTAGCTCCGCGCCCGACGCGGCGGCGACCGGTAGCGGCTCGAAGAGAACGAGAGAGAGTTTCTGATCCGCGCCACTCTCCTCGCCATCTTCCATTCCGTCGGTGGGGGGAGTCGACCCGACGGCCTCCGCTCTTTCCACGAGCCGGGTCAGCAGATCGGGCCGGAACTCGTGTCGTCCGGAGGACGTCCGAAACACGCGCTGCCAGTTGGAGTGATCGTAGAACGGATCCCACCAGCCTCCCGTCTCGTGCATCCGCTCCCAGAGCTCGTCTGCGGAACGGTAGCCGGGGGCCCACCAGCCCGCCCCCTCCATGAGTAGAACCCAGGCTTCATCGAACGCTGTGCCCATTACCGCGCCGCGCCGGGCCGAGTAGAGACGTTCCACGTCGGATCGAACTACTTCTTCGAGGTTCGTCCAGGGGAAGGAGGCGGCGACTTCTCCGCCCAACTGTTGAGCGAGCTCGAGAACGATTTGCCCAGTGGCCTTGGAGTCCGCGAATGGTTTCTGAAGCGCGGGCCGTGCCAGGCTCGCCAGCGGAAAGGGCACTCCAGGAGGTGTCGTGTCGAGCTCCCAGGATTCGAGAAAGTGTGATTCGGGAAGAATCCAGTCGGCCATGAAGGTACTGTCGTTTGGAATCGAGCAAATCGCGACCACGAACGGAATTCGGTCGAGGGCCGTGGTGAAGCTTTCCCGGGCGACAGTTGCAAACACCGGATCGGCGTTTGCCAGCAAGAGCATCTCGGCAGCGTAGGGCGAACGCCTCCGGACCGCCTCGGCCAGTCGCTCCGGCTCGGAATGAAGACGAGGCAAGCCGTCGTCAGCCTCGGCATCGTCGAGTCGAGGCAAGGAGCGTCCCTTCGCCGCAACAGGATCGGCTGGAAGCTCGGGCCAGGAAGACAAGGGGACCTCTTCGCAGAGCAGAAGCCCCCCGGGCTGATCGATGTTCCCCGTGAGCGCGTTCAGATACTGTGCGGCGAGATGACCGAGGAGAGAGCCGGGGAGGAGGGGACCCTTACGAGGCCCGGTCGCGAGGGGACCTCGCGACGTGGCGAACTCCCGAGCGATCCTCAAGATCGTGTTGACGGGAACACCGGTTCGAGCAGTGACGCTCTCTAGCGTGTAATCGCGCTCGAGGATAGTTCGTAGACCTTCGTGCACGCCACTATCTTCATCCCCAACGTCGTCGAAACCGATGGTTCGCTCGCTCACGAAGTCGCGGTCGTAAAGGCCCTCCGATGCCAGGACCGCGGCGACACCGAGAGCGAAGATTCCCTCCGTTCCAGGCGCCACAGCGATCCACTCGTCGGCGGCTGCAGCGGTGACCGACAGACGTGGCTCGACCTGAACGAGCTTGCCACGGCGGCCCGCGCGCCCCTGGCGAAATTCACCGTAGGATCGCATGGTGTTTACCGGCGAGCTCCATGCCTCCAGCAACGCGCTCCCAAGCGAGAGGACGTACTCGGCACTCTTCAGGTCGTAGGCTGGCATTGCGCGCACGCCCTGAGAAAGCTCGAGCGCGAGCGCTGCGGCATCCTCCCCCCGGTGAAGCTCGATGTCGTTGGGAGTTCCGAACGCTTCCAGGAACCGGGTGAGGAGCCTGCGTGACGTGGCCCGCAGGGGTCCCCGAATCGAGATGAGCGACTCGGGCTTGCCTTCCTGACGAAGCGAGCGCAGGCGGCCTCCGATCTGCTCCAGAGCTTCGTTCCACGATGCCGGTTCGAAGGAGTCGGGGGAACCCTTCGCCCCGGTGCGCCGCAGAGGTGTCGCCACGCGATCAGGATGGTAGAGAAGCTGGAGAGCTGCCTGCCCCTTGGGGCAAAGTCGTCCGCCATTGACGGGATGAAAAGGATTACCATCCAGCTTCACCACGCGCCCCCCGACCCGTCTCGCGCGAACGCCGCAGCCGCCGGGACAGAGAGAGCAAACCGAGAGAGCGAAATCCTCGGTACCTCTCGGCGGGTACACCAGGGGATTCATGGCCGCCATGACATCCGAGTAGGTGCGTGACACCGGAACCCCCACGGCGGTACCGGCGGCCGCCCCCACAGTGAAACCCAGGAATCGGCGACGGTCGAACTTCATGCTCATCTCCTTTGGCGTTCGCGCTGCTTCAGCGGTGACATGTCGTACACCCCCCGGAGGCGTTTTCCCGTTCGTGACAATCGATGCAATCGCTCATTTCGAGCCGCCCCACCCGCCGCGGAGGGGATTCGCTCTGTCCGATCTCTCCATGGCATGCCTCACACTCGAGCCCCGCCGCCACGACGTGTCGGCGGTGGGAATAGAACACGTGCGCCGGTTGGCGAAAGAGAGGCATCCACTCGAGGGATGCTCCTGAGCTCAGGAGCTCGACCAGCGCGGCCTCCTGAGCACTCTCTCCCTGAGCCTCCTCGTGACAAAAGGCGCAGGTGTCTCGGTCGGGGAGCCCGGAAAACGCCTCCTTTTCGTAATACCCATGACACTCGGTACAAGCCATCTCGTTCTCGACCGTGTGGATCCGATGATTGAAACGAATCGGCTGGTCCACCTCAGGTACGCGAGAGGCAACGATGGCGGCACTCGCGACGAAGAAGACGATGAAGCCAAGCAGGGCTGCCAACAGGTGGGATTTCTGAATGCCTCGCGCTTCTCCCGAAGCACGGCTGCTGCTGGGTTCAGTCATGGACGAGTCTCCTGGTGCTTCCTCGTGCTCAATGTTTGAACTTGAGAGGAACGATCACGTGGATACCTTCGGCCTTCTTCGCCTCATAGTCGAAAACGTAGTCGTCTCCCACGAACGGGCTCTTGTTGTTGTGGCACAAGGCGGCACATGTTTCGCGATTCGTCCTCTCGATCATTCCTGCAGCAATCAATTTCTCGATCTTGTATTCCTTGTTCTCCATGGTCATGTAACCGTCCCTCAGGTAAGTTCCTCCTGGTCCATGGCACGACTCGCACCCTACACCGGCGAGCTCCGGGGTTTTCGCGATGTCGACGAACCCCCCCGGTTTTCCCAATCCGGTTGTGTGGCAGGGAAGACACTCGGTGTCCTTGGAGTAGTCTTTCTTGGGATCCAATCCTGCCGCCGTCTTCTGCTCGGCACGCACCCCCGGTTTGAGCAGCTCGAACGACTTGGCCATAGCCGACTCTTGCCAGGACTTGAACTCCTTGATGTGGCATTTTCGGCATCGGGTGGACCCCACGTATGAGTGTTCTTCCGCGAGGCCAATCTGGCTCATTGCCAGCGCAGCGGTGAAAACCAGCAAACCGGAATGGTTGATCAACCTCATGTTTCACTCCTTTTCTTTCCAGCGCTTCGTTGGTGGACGAGCCTCGGTCTGAACTCATGGCTAGCTCGTCGCAACAGGTCCGTCCAAACCGCTTCTACCTCGGCGGGCACGAGAGGATGGAGGAAGTAGTAGAAGATGCCCTCCTGACGTGCTCGCCGCTCGAGCTCCAGAGAGGGCTCATCCGCCACGATGACCAGCGGTAGCTCTTTCCGAACCGCCCTCAAGACCGGTATCAGTTGAAGGCGAGCTCGGTCTCGCTTTCGCAATCCCAAGAAGACAGCCATTGGAGGTCGCAGGACCACCTGTCGTGCCATCTCAGCGGGGCGATTCACCGTGCGAACGATCGGATCGTCGGGGCCCCTCGCGTTCTCGAGCACCCTCACGTCGTCCTCCTTGCATCCACAAACGAGCACCTCGCCGAAAGGGGGCGCGGTCGCTATCCCGGCAACGTGGTTTTTCGGCAATTCGTCCACGCCGGACTCCCTTCGGCTTCCTGCCTACCGATCCCGTGCAAACAGGGTTCCAGTCACTCCGAAGGAGCAAACAACCCATAATCTATTGATATATAAGCACTTTATATGTCGATCGGTCGGGCACTCCCGAAGTTTAGGCTGACAGAATGTCACCCAGGAGCATGAAAGGTTCGATCTCACTGCTCTAAACCTATAGCAGGGAATAACTTACGGACTGAGGTCGGCAGCCTGACAGATCGTCAGCGACTGACGTCCTGGAGGGGACGATCGTTCTTCAGCTTTCTGTAAAGGTTTCGCTCACTGATGCCGAGTACTTCGGCCACGCGGCCGCGGTGACCACGGAATTCCTGGAGAAGCCGTTTGATGTATCGATGCTCGAGTTCAGCCAGCGTGGGTCGGTCCTCGGTCATCTCACGGAGGATGGTCTCTGCATCGTGTCGAAGGTTACTGGGAAGGTCCTCGACGGTCACATCGCGGTTCTCGGCTAGGATGAGGCCTCTCTCCACGACGTTCTGGAGCTCCCTCACGTTGCCCGGCCAGGAGTAGGATTCGAGGATGGCCATGGCATCTGGGGAAAAGGTGAACGGCCCTTTGCCGGCGATCGGTGACTGCTCGGCGAAATACCGTGCGAGCTTCGGTATGTCTCGACGGCGCTCGCGCAATGGAGGCAGCGTGATGCTCACGACGTTGATCCGAAAATAGAGGTCCTGACGGAAGTCACCTTTCTTGACCATTTCCGAGAGCACTCGGTTGGTGGCGCAAATGATCCGCGCGTCGGTGCGGATGTCCTGAACTCCTCCCACGCGACGGAAAGTCCCGGTGTCGAGCACGCGAAGAATCCGAGCCTGCACCGGAGGCCCGATATCTCCGATCTCGTCGAGGAAGAGAGTTCCGCCATCGGCCACTTCGAAGAGCCCGTGCTTGCGAGCGACCGCTCCGGTAAAGGCTCCTCGTTCGTGTCCAAAGAGTTCGCTCTGGAGCAGCGCCTCCTGAAGCGAAGTGCAGTCCACGACGATGAACGGGCGGTGGGCTCGGGCGCTGGCCCGATGTATTGCTCTCGCCCCGAGCTCCTTGCCAACACCGCTCTCCCCTTGGATCAACACTGTCGAATCCGTTTGCGAGACCTTGGAGATGAGATCGAGCACCGAGCGCAGCGCGCTGCTGTCACCGATGAACTCCTTGAAACGATCGTGGCGCGCGAGCTCCCGCTGGAGCAAGCGGTTCTCACGCACGAGCGAGCGCTTCTCGAACGCTCTTCGAAGCACCGCTTCTAGCTCGTCGAGGTTACAGGGTTTGGTGAGGAAATCGTAGGCCCCATTCTTCAACGTTCGCACCGCGTTCTCGACGGTCCCATGCCCGGTCAAAATGACGATTTCGGTCGAGGGCGACCTCTCGCGAAGCTCGCTAAGCAGTTCCTCTCCCGACATTCCCGGCAGGTTCAGATCGACGATGGCGACGTCGAACGTTCGATTGTCCGTCTCCCGAATGGCCTCATCGGCATTGATGGCGGCGCGGATGCGAAACCCGCTCATCTCGAGTTCGCTTGCCAGCGCCGTCCGCAGCGAGTCGTCGTCGTCGACGAGGAGCACCTGGATCGTGCTCTCTCCTGCTTTCATTCGGTGCCTCTCGACCTCGGTCGGATGGGCAGCAAAACGGTGAATCGGGTGCCCTCCCCGGGCTTGCTGCGCACGTCGATGGTTCCCCCCATTTCGCTCACCAGTCTGTGGGTAATGAAAAGTCCGAGCCCAGTCCCCTTGCCCGGAGGCTTGGTGGTGAAGAATGGCTCGTAGATTCTTCCGATGACGTCCGAGGAAATGCCGTCGCCGGTGTCTTGTACGTAGATACGAATGGAATCGTTCTCCGCGCCAGTCGAGACCAGAAGCTTTCCACCGGCTGCCATGGCCTGAATCGCGTTGAGAATGAGATTCATGAGGATCTGACCGAGTCGAGACTCGTCGCCTGGGAGCAACGGCAGCTTACCCGCGAGATCCGTCGTCGTCTGGATACCGTTGCGCTCGATGTCGTAAGAGAGCAAGGAGAGAGTGTCGGCGACGGCGTGGTTGACGTCCATGAGGGTTCTCGACTGGCCGGGAGGTCGTGACACTTTGAGCAGTCGATCAGTAATACTTCGAGCGCGCTCGACCTCCCGTGCGATGCGGAGCAACGTCCGCTCGAAGTCGTTTCCCGTACTACCGGCGTCGCGCCAATCTGGGGTCCTCGTGAGCTTCCGCCGCAGGCCCTCGACCGAAGCCGCTATCGCGCCGAGAGGGTTGTTGACCTCATGTGAAATTCCGGATGCCAGCAGGCCGAGTGACGTGAGCCGCTCGGAAGCCGCCAGGGTAGCCTCCACTTGGCGACGTTCGCTTATGTCTCTCCGCACCTCGACCACGCGGTCGATCGAACCATCCCCACCTCGAACGGGCGAAGCATGGATCTCGATCGACCGCTCGGAGCCCGCCTGATCGAGCCGGGACATGATCCCCTTCTGGAGGCGTCCACCCGCGAATACCGCAGACACCGGACACTCATCCTGACTCTCGGAGCACGGCCGGAGGGCCGATACTTGCTGGCACGGTTTGCCCAGAATCTCCTCGCTGCGGGACGTTTTGAGGAAGGCGTAGTTTGCGGCAACCACTCGTCGATCGCGGTCGAGGACGACGATCTCGTCGTCCACGCTGTCCAGAATTGCCTGAAGTTCGCGGCGATGACGCTCTTCGGCGTATATGGAGCGTGCCAGATGGTCGGTCATACGATTGACCTGCCTCGAGAGAACTCCGAACTCGCCAACCGATCCAACGGGGATCCGGGCATCCATGTCTCCGCCGGCGATGCGACGGCTTGTGACGATGACGGCTCGCAGCGGCTCGTGCACCATCCATTGGAGAAGAGCGACGAGAACGACGATCGTTACGACGACCATGATAACTGCGAGAATCACCGTGCGCGTGATTCCCGCGAAAAAACTCAGGTTTGCGGAGCGGAGTGAAAGATCCATGAGCAGGACGCCATTCGTCGCGAGGGAGGGATCATGACAGGCGTGACAGCTCGAATCATTGGGAATAACGCTCATGGCTCGGAAAACATGCCGATCCCCATCCTCCACGACGACGGTGCGGCTCGAGGGAAGGCTCTGTGAGCTCTGATGACACACCTTGCACGTGGGGTCCCGATTCTTTTCGAACATTCGATCCTGGAAAGACGTATCGGAAGAGATGCGGACGTTCCCATTCCGGTCGAGCACGACCACCCTCTCGATCTCGGGTTGTTGAGATAGGTCTCTGATGGCCTGGTCCACGAGGTGAGGCTGCCCGGCCAACATCGCGGACCGCAGGCTATCCACCAGCACCCGGCTCATACCGGCGCTTGCCTCCGCTAGCGCGTCGATCTGCTGCTCTCTCCGGAGTCCGTGGAATGCGAGGAGAAAGGGCACGCCGATCACGAGAAGCGCGAGGGTCACACCCGCCGTGAGTCGCACGGTGAGTCTTTCGAAAAAACTTACCGTGGACCCCGATTCGGCGCCCATGACGCTCATTCTAACATCGTGTTTAGCGGCCGCGGTTCACGGCGACGAGCGCGGTCGGCGTGGAGCGAGGATCAGGGCACCGCCGTAGACAGCCAGCCCCACGAAGAGGGTGAGGGCACGGCCCTGTGGGAAGTCCTCGACCGCCAGCTTGATGGCACCGGCGACGAGCATTGCGTATGCGAGCCAAGGAGCTTCGGGGAAACGTTGGGAGCGCCCCAACAGACCCAACGCGACGGCTGAGAGAGCCAGAACGGCCGTTCGTACCATCGCTAAAGCCGCGGCGTCTGCATCCTGCACTGCCTGGCCCGAGGTCCGGGGGGCGACCAGCGACAGGAGGATCGCCCCGAGCCCCGCAACAACCGTGAGCAAGTCCGTGGTCCGCGCGGGTGCGAGCCGACGGACGTTGCCCGAGGCCTCCCTAAGTACGAGGCGAGCGGAAATCGCCGCGACCAGGGAAACCACGACCCAGAATCCCAACGGGGGCCAGGCGTACCCGGCGGGGGCGAAAAAAGCATAGGCAGCCTGCTGGACGAGGCCGGATGAGATCGCTGCTGCGAGCACGAAAGCGGCTCCGTGCAGGCAAAAGACCGGACGCTCGAGCTTCGAGCCGAACCAGGACAAAGCTACGGCGGCAAGAGAGAAGAAGAGCGTGGGCTGCAGCGCGGCCGACGTGCTTCCGAGCAACAGCAGCGCCAGACCGACATTACCTACGTAGTCGGTCGACCGCGCACTCAGGTTTCGTGAGCGGAACGCGATCGCGTAACTTCCCATGCCCCCGGCAATCCCCAGGCTTGCCAGAACAAAGCCAAGCCGGTCAGGAGCTGCCATCAGAGCTCCGCCGTATCCGATGAACACGACCAGACCCGTCTGCACGAGCTCGAAAGCGCCAGGGTCTCGCCGTTGCTTCCACACGCGGTAGGCGAAACTCGAGAGAAAAAGCGCGAAGAGGGAAAGCTGAACCAGAAGCGCGGCCGCAGGTTCGATGTCGGCCCCGACGAGCACGCCGACGCCGACGAGTGCCACGGTCGCGTCGGCGACGCCTGCCCCGACCCAGCGGACGGCGTGCCAGTCGGCGTGGTAGGAGAGCCAAAGGGTAGCCACCCCGACGAGCACGGAGGGGAGGCTGAACCAGAAAATGTCCCGCGTCCCGACGAGTAGCAAAACGCTGGTCAGCATCGCCCCGACAACAGTGACCCACGCGAAGGATAGGAGCCGTTGGCGCCAGGCGACGCTCACCGCCACACCACTGACGACAGCCAGAACGCCTGCCCCCCAGGGTGGGGAGAGCAGCTGGAAGCGCACCGTCGTCTCCCACAACAGCGGGTAGGCGACCAGAACCGCGCTTGCGCCATGAAAAGCGGCGCTCAATGTCCTGGCGTTCGCTCCAGCGCGGTCTGCCACCCCGAGCCAGAAAAGAGCGTAGAGGAGGCCGATTGAAACGCCGCTCAAGGGTGCCAGCGTGCCGCTCTCGGTGAGGGATCGAAGGAGATAGCCTCCTCCGAGAACGAGAAGCGTTCGTCCGATGAAGGTGATGACACGCGCGATCTCGGAGTCCGACCCTTCCGAGATCACATGCGCCGCGACCGATGTTCGGGCCGCGGTGCTCGGAGCCGTAGCGCTCTTTCTCTCGAGGGAATCGAGGCGCTCTTCGACGCCCTTCAGGGCTCGAGAGATGCTCTCGACTTCCGACTCCAGTCGCGATAGGCGATCTTCCACCGCGGCCTCTTCTCGAACGCTGGCGCTCGCTGTCCTCGCTCCGGGCGGTGGGCCCGCCGCATTCTGGTGCCCAGCTCGTTCAAAGGAGCCGATGCAGCAAAGTTAGAGAGCAACGAGTCACGGAGGCAAGGAGCGTCAAGACTGTATCTCCTTTCTTTCCCAGCGGCGGCTTCACTCTCCAGCGCGGCGGTGGTCGCTCCCGAGCGGCGGGCCCGGGAGCGACGCGGAAGCTACAAGCTAAAGCTGTAGGTCAGATTCAGCCAGCCAACCCAGCCTTTGTAGTCACCGTTGTCCGCATTGATGAAGAAAGAGCTGGGCATATAGTTGAGAACCGAGCCCGTCTGCGTGTCCCTCAGCTCGTAGTCTTCGTAGAATCCACCGACCCCGATTGTCCAAGCCTCGGCGAACTTGCGCCGTATCTGTGCCGAGATGAAGCTCAACTTCGTGTCGTCGTAGAGCGGAATATCCCGCGCGGGATTCGACGGGGGACGGAGAGTCGTGCCTGCGGTGAAAGCGTTGTTCCCATCCACCTTCTGGTAACGATAGAACAGGTCGAAGAACCAGGCGTTGGGAACCAGAGTGAAGCTCGCGCCCGCGCCGAACGAATCGATCTTGTCGTCCACCTGGGAACTCCAGTTCGATGCAGGGTTGAACTCGACGTTGGCCCCGCTCTGCCGACCCGTCTGGAAATTGAAGAAATCCTCACGAGAATAGAACACGTACAGGGTATAGGCATCACTCGGCGAAACGTCGAAATCCAGACTGAAGGTCTTGAATTTCGCCTCCTGCAGTCCCAGCGGCACCTGGACGCCTCCGGGACAGAACGGGCTGTCGAGGACGCATGGCACCGGCGTGTCGTCGTATTTATCCTTGTTGAAATAGTACGCCGCCATCACGCTGAAGACGCCGCTCTCCGCGGTGTACTGCACTTGCGCACCCACACGGTCGCGGTCGCGTTTGGCTTGGTCGTACCGCCGCAGCACGAGCTGTTGCGCCGGACTCTCCGGCTCCAAGAACGATGCCTCCTCGCCCTCGATGGTGTCGTAATGCTCGAAGTCGCGGGATCCGTGCTCATAGAGGCCGCGCACCAGAACGCCGCCGCCGAACCGCAAATCCGCGGCGCCGCGAATCGTGTTCTCGCTGGTGTGCTCGGTCTCACGGAACTCCCGGTTGATCTTGTTGTATTTGTAACCGACTTCGAGTCCTAAAATCGTACCGACGTCGTAGGTGCCGTATACATCGAAATAGCCGCTGTCCCAGCCGAAGGGAACGGTGATCCGCGGGATCTCCTCCCAGGCGGCATCGAAGCGCACGTACCCTTCTTCGAACCGGATCCGCGGCGTTTTGTTGTCGTTCTGGTAGAAGCGGTACCGCGCGTTCAGCCGGAAGTCGCCGGTGAGCTTGCTGGTGAAGAACCCGTTCACCGCGAAAACGTCGATCTTTCCGTTGAGGGTGTTCGCCGGAAGCGGCGCGTGGGCGGCGTTCTCTCCTGACGGGAGGAAGATCGCAGTGTTGGCGGTATAGGGAATGAACGGATCGTGGTTCTGCTTCCACTGTCCGAACTGGAGGTCGGCGGTGAGTCGGGTGCGCGGACCGAACATGAGCGTGGTACCGCCGTTGATGGTCCAGGCCTCGTTGTCGGGGGGTAGGCCCAGTAGGCCGGTCTTCGATCCATTCCTGGAGTTGTTGCCGGGGGCAGTGTAGGCGGAGGGGTCGGTCGAATCGAAAACTCGCCAGGGATTGTCCCAGCCGAACGTGTCGAACCGGTTGACGAAGTCGTTGACGTTGATACCCGCGAAGGCGACACCCCAGTCCCCATTGGCTCGTGCCCTGACGTTGAAGTTTTGAGTCACGTACTTGATGGGCTCGGTCGTCTCGACGACGTTGCTGAACCCGAACGACGTCCCGTGGTTGGTGCGATCGCCGGTACGCCGTTCGTGAAAGTAGGTGACGTCCACGTTGAAGTTCCCGTCCCCCGGGAGAAGCGAGAACGCCAGGTTGGTCCGGTTGCGCTGCAGCTTGATGTCGATGTTGTTCGGCTGCGTGTCGAGCGTCGGCTGGACAATCGCGAGCAGCTGCGGGTAGCCGACACTGGAAAGTCCCGCGACCGAGTCCTGGAACGAGCTCTGGAGTGTATCGCTGATACGCCACTCGGTCCTTTCCGTCGTCTCGTCGGGGATCAGGATGCTCCGGCCGCCGTTTCCAAAGGCGTGTGGAATCCCGGTGTAGTCGAAGTGGAAGTTCCACTTCTTGCCTTCGAACAGGCCGAGGTACTTCTGATCCTTCTGACTGACGTCGTGCCCGATGAAATCGTAACGGTAGTCTCCGCTCTTTCCTTGAAACCGCAAGAAAGGTGCCTGGGCGCCGTTTGGGATGTCTCGATACTCCAAAAACTTCGATGAGACCGTGTCCGCGTCTCGCTGCCAGAGTCCGATGGTCACGACACCAAGGCTGTAATCCGCTCCTTCCTGGGCCTCGACAGGGCTTTCCTGACCGCTCTGAATGGGCCCGGAAAACCTCACGTCCTGCTTGCTATCGTCGGACGCCGCCGGCTCCGCGGCGGGTTCGCGTGATTCGTTCTCGCGGGACTCGACCTCGGTGGTCTTCACCTCGTCCGCGGCAAATGCGGGGAAGGCCAGTGCGACCAACGCCAGAATGGTTACGATGCGCTTCATGGCTTTCCTCCTTTACCTTCCGAGGTAGGGCGTCGGTGAATTGGTGCCGTGGATGTTCTGGTGGCAGTTCTTGCATGCGTGCTCGACGGCGCGATTGCTCGCCTGCTCGATGGTCGTGCCGCCGGTGACCCCGTCATAAAGGGTCCCGGGATGACGCGTGTTGAGGTGGCAGCGCTGGCAGAGATAGGGGAGCTTCGCCTGCAGCATCTTGTCGTGATTCGTGCCATGGGGATTGTGACAGTTTAGACAGTTCTCCCGGACGGGTGCGTGCTCCCAGAGGAATGGTCCACGTTTTTCCGCATGACATTCATAGCAGAGCTCGTTGGCCCAGTCGGCCTTGATCATTTTCGGGCGGCTCCCATCGTGCGGGTTGTGACAGCTTTCGCAGCCCATCAGGCCTTCTCGTACCGGGTGGTGCGAAGTACGCAGCGACATGGCGCGGATGTCCTTGTGGCAGCCAAAACACGTTTCCGACGCCACGTCGGTCTTGAGCTGTTTGCGTTCAGATTTGAACGTATGGACCGCGTGACAATCGATGCACGCTAGACCCCGCCTCTGATGGACGCTGCCCTCCCAGGCCGCATGATGGGTTCGCTCGTGACAAGAAAGGCAGATGGCGTTCGCCTCCTCGGCGGCAAGGCTTGGAAGGCTGGGCCCTGGCGCATCCTCGCCGTCGAGCTGCTTTTGCAGGTGCTCTTGCGCCCGATCGCCCTGGTGGCAGGAGTAGCAGCTTTCCTCCAACGAGGCGTGGTACGTTCGATTGAAGAGAGTGAGCTCCTGCTCGTGGCAGGTCCGACAGTCCTCGGTTTCAGCTACCTGTGATGCCGTGGAGCCTGCTGAAGCCGCCTCGGCGAAAATCGCCGCCATCCGTCCTTTGGTGAGCGGCTCCTCCAAGCTCTGAGGACTTGCCCGTCCCGAGTTCGAGAACCACGCGAGGGCCAGAGGGGTTAGTAGGGCAACCGTGCGGATTCTCATTCCGCAAACCT
Organism: Vicinamibacteria bacterium; assembly: GCA_035457705.1. GTDB lineage: Bacteria > Acidobacteriota > Vicinamibacteria > Marinacidobacterales > SMYC01 > DASPGQ01. Next base: position 279,610 of record DATIBD010000039.1, on the reverse strand, counting down.
CCTTGAGAGCAAGAACGTATCAGCTTCATTTGAAACGAGTTCTAGCAAGATTCGTACCCGCCGCGGAACGGTCCCATTGGCTTGACTTTCGGGCTAAATGCATCGTTCATGGTTCAAATCGGGGGGCAAGGACAGCACCAGTAGGGTCTCTTGACGCAGTCTACCGGGGGCTAGTCGCCTTGGCGTCCTCCGTGTTCGATTTGTCGAATCTTGAAGTAAAGTCCCGCCACGACGAGAAGGATGAAGAACACCGATACCGCGAGGCCTCTTCGGCGGTGCCGAAGCTCGTCTAGCGCCGAAATACCCATTTCTCGCGCCGTTTGCGCGAGTGTCTCGCCGGACTCGGTTTCCCCTTGGAGGGTCTCGACCGAGACCGCGTGAACGGCGTTTCGCGCCTGCACCAGCGCCTGGTTGGCGTCGATGAGGACGAGCTCAGCCTCGCTGACTTCCATGCCAGCCACCGACGCTTGCTCCACGGTTGCACGAGCCGCGGCGATGGCCGACTTGAGACCCTCGAGGTCGGCCCGCATGACCTGGGCCACGTCGTACGGCTCTTCACCCTCGAAGTGGCAGTCCCCGCAGATCTGTCCCACCTCGACTCCAAGAAGCTGGTCCTCGGCACGTTGCACGTCGTGGTTTCCATGGCAAGTCTCGCACTCCGGTTCTCCGATATCAGCGAACGCCTCGAAGTGGGGGCTGGATCTGAAAAATTCCCTCTGGATGGCGTGGCAATTGCCGCAAACCAGAGAGACGGAGCTCAACCCCGGAGGCGTTGCGCCGTGGTTGCCGTGACAGGTATTGCAGGTCGGCGCACTGAGGTCGCCACCCTGGAGCGCCAGTCCGTGGACGCTCTTTCGGTACAGATCGAACTGGTCGACGGGTATGCCGTAGGGCGCCATGTGATCCCCGTCGGCGTGACAGCCGGCGCAGGTCTCTGCGACGCGCGTCGGATAAACCCGGGAGCGAGGATCGCTCGGCGAGAGCATACCGTGGGAGCCATGACAACTCGCGCACTGCGCCACGTCGCGCGATCCCTCTCTAAGCTTTTGCCCATGAACGCTCGTCCAGTATTGAGTCAACTGATCCACCGACAGATTGGGGTTGAATCTCTGCATGTAGCTGGCGTCGGCATGGCATTTTCCGCAGAACTCGGGTACGTCGGCGTATCCGGGAGCTCCCACGAAACCCGTCGACGGCTCTTTGGCTGGATCGTAATCGCCATCGACGATTGGAATCGTCGGGTCGCCCCCGTGGCAGTCCGAGCAGCTAATTCCGGCTGCAGCGTGAATGTCGTCGCTTCTCGCTCGCGCTGGCAACGAGAGCTCCTCGTCTTCGAGGGTGAGGTGGCAGTCGATGCAGTTGTTCTGGGCGAATACTGAGGTTGTTAGCAAAGTGAGGAACGTCAGGACGCCGACGACGCGGGCTCCCGCCATCAGAGCCCCACTCATGAGCCGACGTACCCAAGCAAGGTCATAACGGCAATGAACCCGAGCGCGATGACGCCGGTCACCGGAACGAGGTACGCGGTCCGTCCGCGGTCGATGAGCGGCCAGAAGAACCACAGCAGCCCGGCGGTCCCGAACAGGACCAGGCCTACGAACTCCCCCTCGATGCCGGCGACGCTGGCAGGAAGATACTTGAGCGTCTGGAACATGAAAAGGAAATACCACTCTGGTTTGATCCCGGCGGGAGCGGGTGCAAAGGGATCAGCTTTCGTTCCCAGCTCCCAGGGGAACAACGATGCGAGAGCAGCGAGAATGGCGAGTGCAACCGCCCAGCCCATGAGCTCACGAAGGAAGAAGTTTGGGAAGAATTTCATCGGGGCGCGCCGCTCGGCTTCCTCGGCCTGCGAGTCGGGGACGCTCATCCCCTGCCTCTGGATGAGTGCGAGGTGGAGACCGATGAGAGCGGTGGAGATCATCGGTAACACGGCCACGTGGAAACCGAAAAAGCGAGTCAGGGTCGCACCGGAGACGTCATCGCCTCCGCGGAGGAATTGCGCGACGAATTCACCGAACAGCGGGAGCTTGGCTGCCATGTCGGTTCCGACACGCGTGGCGAAGAACGCCAGCTCGTTCCAAGGCAAGAGATAACCGCTGAAACCGAATGCCATCGACAAGCCGAGAAGCGCGGCGCCGCTCCACCAAGTTAGCTCGCGTGGGCTGCGGTAAGCCCGCATGAAGAAGACCGTAACCATGTGCAGGAACGCGCAGAGGATCATCAAGTTGGCCGACCAGCTGTGCAGCGAGCGAATGAGCCAGCCGAACGACACCTCCGTCATGATGAAGCGCACGCTCTCGAAGGCGGCTTCTGCCGTGGGTTTGTAATACAAGAGCAACAGGATGCCGGTCGCAACCTGGATCGCGAAGAAGAACAACGTCGCCCCGCCGAAGAAGTAGAATGCGCTATAACGATGGGAGGGAACGCTCTTCTCCCGAGCATGGTGAAGAAGGGGTGACAGGGACACCCTCTCGTCGAGCCAGGTGAACAACCGCTTTCCCAGCACGCTTTTCACGAAGACCTCCGGCTAACCACGATCTCCTCTCCTCGGACCTGAACTTCCAGCCGGGGCAGGGGGCGCGGGGGAGGTCCCGCGATGTTCTTCCCCGTCAGGTCATAGAAGCCGTTGTGACACGCGCACCATACTTGCCCAAAGTCCTGGCGGTACTGAACCGTGCAGTTGAGATGCGTGCAGATCCCGTCGAACGCGCGGAGCTCGCCAGCCGGGGTGTTGATGAGCAGGGCCGGACGTCGACCGAACTTGAAGATTTTTCCCGAATTCGGGGGAATCTCGCCCAACGTCGCAGCGACGACATTGAGCTCGATCGCCTCGGCGACCGGAGGCGGGATGACGAAACGAAGAACCGGGTAGAGAAAGGAGACGAGCGAACCCATCACCCCTATTCCCAAAAGCCATTCGACGAACGTTCGACGGTTCTGGCCTTCGGACATGCGTTAACCTCCGCTTGGAGCTCTCGTGAGTCTTGTGGGTGCTTTGGCGCAGAAGTGGGTGAGTTTACCTCTTCGTTGACGTGAAGCCACCCCGCTATGAGGATTTCAGCGTCATCAACCAAGCCACAATTTTTTCCAGATCCTTTTCGTCCCCTTTGAACGGCCGTCGGTGCTTCTTCCCATCCTTCGTTTCTTCGCGAAGCACGAACTTCTTGGCCCAAGCTGCATCGGGGATGAGCTCGGATGCGTTGGAAAAATCGGGACTTTCGTCGTTGCCCCGAGTAGCCTCGATGTTCTGCGATTTTACGGTGTGGCATGTGTTGCATTTTTCTTTAATGAAAAGCTCCTTACCTTCGTGCTCCTGGCCGAGACCGAACGAAACGCTTGCGCATAACGCGAGCAGCGTCAACGAGGCAATTCTGAAGCGCATTCCAATTTTCCTCCTTAATTGTTTGAGCAAGCTCCCTGCTAGTCTATACGACTCCCCAACTGGGTCAAACCGGTCGCTCGGGTCACTCCGGTTGCGGAGCAATCAACTTGAACACCATGGGGAATAATACGCCCGTGAAGATTGCAAGGAGAATCACGGTAGAGCTCCGAGTTGGGTTGATGAGCCCGAGCTCGGAGCCGAGAGACGCGATTGCCACGAGTAGCGTCAGAGGAGTGGCCAGGAGGAAGGCTCCGGCAACAACTGCTCGGACCGGGACGCGTAGCAATAGGAGGAGGAGAGCCGGCACGGTCTTCACGACGAGCGATGCCACTGCGAGCGCCAATAGGTCGCGTCCCACGACGGCAGGATTCTCGAGAGTCCCCCATCGGAACGCCACTCCCACGTTGATGAAGAAGATCGGGACGAAGAAACCCTGTCCCACGGCTGCGAGCTTCGTCTCGAGCGCGCCCGACTCGCGGAAGAGATACGAGACGAGCATTCCCGCGACGAAGGCACCGAGTATCGCTTCGAGCCCGGCCACGACGGCCGTCATGGAAAGGCCGAGCATGAGCACGAATCCGAATCGCACGCCGAGCTCCGAGGGATCCTCCTCGCGCACCCACCGGTGAAAGGCGTGAGGGAACCACCAGATCGCGAGCCGCATCAAGGACAAGACGGCGAAGGCTACGACGAAGAGCCCTGCCACTTCGATCGCCCCGATGACGAGCTCGATGCCCACGCCGTAAGTCGTGACGAGGTCGAAGGCCGTAAGGATGAGAAGCGTCAGGAACTCTCCCACGCAGCCCACGAGGAGAATCATCTGACCCCATCGCGTTTGCGACACGCCGGCCTCGACGAGGGCGACTAACAGAACCCCGACCGACATCGAGCCCAGGACCAACGCCATGAACGGTCGCATTCCCAACTGTGACGCGACAAAAGCCGCCGAGACGAGAATCGATACGGCCACCGACGATGCGAGCAGCACGGTCCTCGTTCCCTCACGCTCGATCCGATTGAAGTCGATTTCCATGCCGACGAGGAACATCAGATAGATAAAGCCAAGCTCGGCGAGGAAGGTGGTGACCTCGCTCTGGTGAACCAGCCCCAGCGCGCCGAGGCCGAGCCCGTAGAGGATCTCGGCCACCGCGGCGGGAGCGTGGACCCTCGAGGCGACGAGAGGCATCAGGAAGGCCCCGCCGTAGAAGACGACGAGAGACAGCCCCTCAGCCGGTTCCATGCACGCGTTCGCCGTAGGATAGCGCCAACACCGAGCTGCGGCAGCGGACGATGATCTGTAGACCGGTATCGGGGTTGAAGAAGGACGAGCGCCTTCCCGCTCGGTGAGACAGGACCAGGAGATCGCCTTCGCCGGCGATGAGCGCGATCTCTTTCGCGGGGTTGCCCTCTCGCTGGATCCTTTCGATCTTTCTGTGATAGAGCGAGCCTACCTCCATGACGGTTCTCATCGCATCCTTCTGCTCTTCGACCGCTTCCTGTCCCACGATGAACGCGGGAGGTACGACCATTACCGCGGCTACTTCCACCTCGAGCTGCCGCGAGAGATCGATGGCGAGCTCGGCGGCGAGGATCGAGGCGTCGGGCTCGAGGATGGGAAGGAGAATGCGCCGGTAGGGATGACTGCCCGCCGCCAGGAGCATGGGGCAGGCCATGGTGTCCAGCGATCGGGCGAAATCCGGCCGAGTGAGCCCGATCCGCACGAGCAAGCCCGCGCGATCCTTGGGGAGGACGAGGCAGCCGCAATCGAGCCCGGGTACCTCCCGTCGAACGATCGTCCGGAGATCGTCCGATGCGTTGATGACCTGGGTCTCGAGCTTGCCACGGGCGAGCTTGAGCTCGGGAGGCGGGCTATCCTTGGGGGTGAGCGCCCTAACGGCCCGACTTCTGGTGTGCTCGAAGACGTACTGTACTTCCTCCCAGAAAGAACGGGCCTGCTCTCCCGGGGCGAAAGCAGCGATTCGCGTTCCGTACTGCAGGGGGAAGCGGGCGACTCCGGCCCTCAGATAGTCAGCGATGTGGGGGAGTATCTCCGGCTCGCCGGTCAGGAGCAGTCGGTCGCCCTCGCGTAAGACGACGTGGCCGTGCGGTACGACGTAGCGATCCTCGCGATAAATCGCGGCTACGAGCCACCTCCGAGCTCTCAGGTCCCGCACTCGCACATCGACCGCTGGCGAGCTCCTGAGGACGGGTATCTCGATGATTTCGCCCTGGTCCAGGCCTACACCGCTTGCCACCTGATGCGCGCGCTCGATGCGGTTCTTGATGAGCCCGGCGACGGCGCCCGGACGGCTCACGACTTCGGCCCCGACGTCGGTAAGCCACTCCCGATGCTCGGGCCGTCGCAGGGCGGCGATGACGGTCGGCGGATTACCGATCGACCGAGCGACTCGGCATGCCTCGGCGTTGATCTCGTCACGATTGGTGACGGCCACGAGCCATTCCGAGGACTCGAGCCCGGCCTCCTTCAAATTGAGAAGGCTCGTGCCATCCGTGGAAAATAGCCGGACGTTGGCACCCTTGGGCTGTTCCCTTCGAAGTCGCTCGAGGCGTTGCTCATCCACGTCGAGAATCGCGATATCCCAGTTGTCCGAAAGGATCCTGGCGAGCTCGCGTCCGGTCTGCCCCGCACCGACGATCAGAACGCGTCGCTGGGAGCGGCGTTCGTCGCCGGACGAGGAGATCTCGTTTGGCATGGCTCGGTATTCTATGCCGGGTTTCTTTACTTGGGGCTCACTCAGACGAGGTGGCTGGCAAAGAAGGCAAGCGTTCGTTCCCGAGCCAGTGTGGAAGCCGACTGGTCGAACTGGGGCCGGTAATTGCAGTTGAAACCGTGATCGGCGTCGTAGAGATGCACGGTCGCCTGGGGATGAGCTTTTCGTATCGCCTCCACGTCACTCAGTGGAATGGATGCGTCGCGCGTTCCGAAATGCATGAGCAAGGGACCGAGCTCCCTCTCGTTGACGTGGGGCATGATCTGTCCGCCGTAGTACACAACGGCAGCGTCGAGGGGCAAGCGGACTGCGGCGAGAAACGCGACGGATCCGCCCCAACAGTAGCCGACCACCCCGACCTTCAGATCCTCGGAGCGAAGCGCATCGGCGGCAGCGCCGACGTCACGGATCGAGTCCTCCCACGAGAATTCCTCGCGGAGCCTTCGCCCCTCCGCGATATCGTCTTGCGTGTAGCCGAGTCTAACGTTCTTCCTGGAGCTCCGGTCATACAATGACGGAGCCAGAACGAGGTATCCGTCCGCCGAGAAACCGTCTGCGACCTCACGAATGTGAGCATTGACGCCGAAAATCTCTTGCAGAACGATGATGCCGCCCTTCGGCCGTCCCGCGGGTGAAGCCCGATAGGCTCTGAGCTCGTGTCCGTCGGAAGCCTCGAGTGCAATGTCTTCTCCCATCATCCGCCTCCTGCACGGCTACGAGATTGACTAAGACGCCCTTTCTTCTCGTCGCGTCGGTCCCGCCAGATCCCGAGCATTACCGCGAGCGTTCCCAAAATCGCTTCATCGAGGAATGGAATCGGATCGAGGAAGAACAAATCGGCGAGAAACAAGACGAGGAAAACGACGAAGAGCTTGGGAAAGCTGAGTCGCGATGCGTAGCGGCGGATGAGCCCGATTCGCTCTTCTCTCCCGGTCGCGTCCACGTCTCATGATAACCGTTTTCGCCTCGTGGATTTCTGTTTTTTGGAACGTCAACGGATAATGTGCCCATGGGCGTCGCGAGCGTCGTCCCGACGAGATACTGGCACCAGCTAGAAGACGGCCGGGTGCAATGCGACGTATGCCCTCGGTTTTGCAAGCTCCACGAGGGTCAGCGGGGCATGTGTTTCGTCAGAGCTTGTGAGAACGACGCGATCGTGCTCACGACCTACGGCCGGTCGAGTGGATTCTGCGTCGACCCGATCGAAAAGAAACCCTTGAACCACTTCTTTCCCGGAAGCGCCATCCTCTCCTTCGGGACCGCGGGGTGTAATCTCGCGTGCCGATTCTGCCAGAACTGGGATATCAGCAAGTCACGTGAAGTGAGACGACTTGCCGACGAGGCCTCGCCCGAGGCCATCGCTTCGGCCGCGGGCGATCTCGGCTGCAAGAGCGTTGCTTTCACGTACAACGACCCCGTCGTATTTCTCGAGTACGCAATCGACGTCGCCGATGCCTGTCGGGCACGCGGCATCAAGAGCGTTGCGGTGACCGCCGGCTATATGACGGCGGCCCCGCGGCGTGAGCTCTATGAGCATATCGACGCCGCGAACGTCGACCTCAAGGCTTTCACCGAGAGATTCTATAAGAATGTTTGCGCCGGCCATCTGGACGCGGTGAAAGAGACTCTTTCGTATCTGAAACACGAAACGAAGGTCTGGCTCGAGATCACGACCCTGCTGATACCGGGGGAGAACGATTCGTCAGGTGAGCTCGACCAGATGACGAGGTGGGTCGTTGAAGCGCTCGGTCCGGACGTGCCCATGCATTTCACGGCCTTCCATCCTGATTGGAAGATGCTGGATCACCCCTCGACGCCGGCAGCGACGCTTACGCGTGCACGGCGGATCGCCCTCGAGAATGGGGTGCGATATGCGTACACCGGCAACGTCCACGACAAAGGGGGCGGAAGCACGTATTGTCACCACTGCGGTGAGATTCTCATCGGGCGCGACTGGTACGAATTGTCGGAGTGGAACCTGATGGATTCCGGTCGCTGCCGTATGTGCGGTGCCCAGTGTGCCGGAGTCTTCGAGGCGAAGCCGGGCTCGTGGGGTGCGAAGAGGCTCCCCGTCCGGATCGCCGAGTCAATCGGGTAATCACTCGGTCTTTCGAGCGGCAACCGGTGCCGGGTCGTCGCGCCAGCGCCGCGTGGCGATGAGCCACGCCAGACTAACGAGCTGTACGGCGAGAACGCCGAGGAGCGCCGCCCGATAGCCCTCGACCGAATAGGGCTCGCCCGGCGGCGTCCACCAGGTGATGACGGCGCCGATCCCTGACTGGAAAGTAAAGGCTCCGGAGAAGACCAGCACGTTGACGGCGGTGTTGACCCGTCCCGCCATGGCAAGCGGAAAACGCGTGGTCAGAATGCCGTAGCTCAACATCCCGGCGGCGCCGAACGTTCCGAAGAGGAGCCAAAGTAGCCACGCGGGCTCCGTCCAGCCAAGCGCAATGGCGAGCTGTGACGTCTCGAAGACGAGCGCGGCCCCGACCCAAACCGTTACCGTCGACAGGCCCCGTCGGCCGAGGCTAGCGGCCAGATAGCCGAGAGCGACGAAGCCGACGGCCATGCCGAGGGCGAGGATCAGCAGATGGTCGGCGACCTCCGCTCTCGTGAGCCCGGCTACGTCTCTCAACCACGGACCTGCCCAGAGGCTCTGAATCGAAAGGTAAGCGCCCTGGTGCGCCACCGAGAACGGCGCCACGCTCCAGAACACGCGGCTGACAAACACCTTGCGCACGACCCCGAGCAGGTCCTTGAGCGGCTCCACTTTCCCTTGCGGCCTCTCGGGAACGGCCCACCAGACAAGCAAGGCGCAGGCGATCGTGACTCCGCCGATGCTTTGGAACAGCGCTCGCCATCCGATGGCCCGAACGGCCCATTCGACCGGAGTCGTTGCCGTGAGAGCACCCGCCGCGCCAACCGCCATTACCGCTCCGCTCAAGAAATGAAGCTTTTCGCGCGGGGCCCAGAGAGCGAAAGCGTGGAAAGCCGCCATGAGGCAGGCCGAAACGCCGAGTCCGATGAGCGCGCGGCCCCCGACGAGACTCGAAGTTGTTTTCGCTTGCGAGAAAACGAGAGCACCGACTCCCGCGAACAGGAGTAAGACTGACTCGGTACGACGGGGACCGAACCGGTCGAGCGCGAGGCCGACGGGAAGCTGTGCCAGCGCGAAGCTGAGAAAATAAGCGCTGGTGAGTAGCCCGACCACCCAAGCTCCTAAAGCGAACTCCTCGATCAGATCCGCGGAAACGACGGCATTGATCGAGCGCAGAAGCTGCGAGACAAAGTATCCTGCTCCGAAAGGAACGAAAACACTCTTCCAGAACGCGTGTGTGCGCCCGGATACCCCTTGCGGGGAACGGGTCGGGGTCGCCATGAGTCCCGAATGATATAGAAGGCGAGGTCCGGTAGGCTGTCGATCCGCACATCGAATATCGGCTCGCTCGCTTCACCTCCTCTCCTTCGGACAAGGAGATCTCGGGGTGCAAGAAATCGCGATCGGGGTTAAGATTCCATTCCGGGAGGAAAGAAACATGACCAAGAAGCTCAGCCGCCGAGAGTTCGTACGAACGGGAGCTGCCGCTGCGGGATTTGCCGCGAGCGCTAGGGCCACGCTTGGCGCGGCGCCCACGATGATCACGCGGCAGTCGGTGAAACCCTTGGTCATCGCGTCGGGCAATGGCAATCGCTTCAAGAACGGAGGTCCGGAGACCTGCGTCGAAAAAGCCTTTCGTCTGATAACGGAAGGGAAGGACGTGCTCGAGAGTCTCATTGCCGGGGTCAACCTGGTCGAGCTGGATCCGGCGGATTCGGGAGTGGGCTACGGCGGTCTCCCGAATGCCGACGGCGTCGTCCAGCTCGACTCGTGCTGCATGCACGGGCCCAGGAAGCGTGCCGGCGGCGTCGCCGCAATCGAGGGCGTGCGCACCCCCTCGCTGGTCGCCCACGCAGTCATGGAGCACACCGACCATCATCTTCTCGTTGGCCAGGGGGCCCAGTCGTTCGCCCGCAATATGGGGTTCGAGGTCGAGGACGACTTGAACACCGAGAAATCCCGAAAGCTCTGGCTCGAGTGGAAGCGCCGGATCGATCCCGAGCATTACCTCGATCCCGAAAAGCGCGCTCACGCGGGTTACGCGGCCGGCCTCGACATGCTCCGAGAAGGACTCATCGACGAGGATCATTTCTTCGGAACCATCAACTGCGATGGAATCAGCCCGAGCGGCGATATCTGCGGCGTCACGACGACGAGCGGGCTCGCATGGAAGGTCCCCGGCCGCGTGGGAGACTCGCCGATCCTCGGTGCCGGGCTCTACGTCGACGGAGACGTCGGCGCTGCAGGCTCCACCGGGCGTGGCGAGGCGAATCTGTACGGGCTGTGCTCGTTCCTCATCGTCGAGGAGATGCGGCGCGGTCGCCATCCGAAGGACGCGGCTATGGAGGCCCTTCGCCGCGTCAAGGAGAATACGGTCGAAAAGAGGCTCCTGAACGCGCGCGGTCTACCGAGCTTCGGCCTGAGCTTCTATGTGCTCAACGCAAAAGGAGAGCACGCGGGTGTCTCGATGTATGCGAGCGAGGACTCCACGTTCGCCCGGTGCACCGAGAACGGTCCCGAGTCGGTCCCGCTCGAACCGTTTCTGGAGGGGAATCCGACCGACTGAGATCAGGCCATTCGGCGCAACGAGATAGGAGTCCCGACGTTTTGAAGATCCTCTCGATCACCGCGGGTGCGGCCAACATGTACTGCGGGAGCTGTCTCAGGGACAATGCGCTTGCGGCCGAGCTCATGCGCCAGGGCCACGAGGTGACGCTGGTGCCCATCTATACGCCCACCCGAACGGACGAGGACAACGTGAGCGAATCTCGCGTGCTGTTCGGAGGAATCAACGTCTACCTTCAGCAGAACGTTCCCATCTTCCGACGGACACCTGGATTCGTCGATCGCCTTTTCGACGCAGGCTGGCTCATGAACCTCCTCGGCCGCCTGTCCTTCTCGACCGACCCGGGAAAGCTCGGCGCTCTCACGATCTCGACGTTGAGGGGTGAAGATGGGTTCCAGAGGAAGGAGGTCCTCAGGCTCGTCTCGTGGTTGAAGGCGCAACCCCCGCCCGACGTCGTCGTATTGCCGAACTCGCTGCTCATCGGACTGGCTCCGTCGTTCGTCCGGTCACTCGGTCGGCCCATCGTGTGTACCCTGCAGGGAGAGGACCTCTTCCTCGACGGTCTCACGGTCCCCGAGCGGAACGAAGCCCTGGAGCTCATCCGACGGCACGTCGAGTACGTCGACGGGTTCGTGGCCGTGAGCCACTACTACGCCGACTACATGGGAAGGCTTCTCTCCATCCCCCGAGAAAAAATGGCCGTCGTTCCACTCGGAATCAATTTCCAAGGCTACGAGCCAGCAGCGGCGCCGGAGAAGCCGCTGTCCATCGGTTATTTCGCGCGAGTCGCCCCAGAGAAGGGTCTCCACAACCTCTGCGAAGCCTATAGACTCTTGCGATCGCGTGACGACCTTCCCGAAACTAGGCTTCGGGTCGCCGGCTACCTGGGCCGTCAGCATCGCAGCTACCTCGCCCAGCTGACTCGAGAGATGGGTCGAGCGGGCTTGTCGCACGAGTTCCACTATCACGGCGTTTTGGGACGCGAGGAGAAGATCGATTTTCTCCGGTCGCTAGCCGTCGTCTCGGTTCCCACGGACTACGATGAGCCCAAAGGGCTTTTCGTCCTCGAGGCGATGGCGTGCGGCGTACCCGTGGTGCAGCCCGATCGAGGTGCTTTCCCCGAGCTCGTCTCGCGGACCGGTGGCGGCCGCCTGGTTCGAGCCGGTGACCCACGCCACCTCGCTGAGAGCCTCGCCGACCTTCTCCTGGATAGCGAGGCTCGGCGCGAGCTCGGCCGGCGTGCCGCGACGGGAGTGCGCCGTCACTACAGTGTCGAGCAGATGGCGACCGCCTCCGTGGAGGTCTTCGAGCGAGTGATCCGGCGCGAAGCTTTGGGGGAACGAGAGGTCGTGGAAGCAGGAGCTTTGCCTCGTTGAGCGAACGACGGTTGGTGTCCGGGGCCCGCCTTGTCGACGCCAAGAAGACTCTGGACGAACACGTCCGAGAGATCGTTCGATGGCATTTCGACGCCGAGACGGGAACGCGTTTCTGGCTCGATCTCGCGAAGAAGCTGGATTTCGATCCACGAAAAGACGTTCGGGCCTTCGAGGATCTCAAGAAGTTCCCTCTCTTCGAGGACGAGTGGCTCCGGGGCGGACCCGTGCGCCGCTGGGTTCCGCAGGCTTATCAAGATCGGCCCATCTTCGTTTTCGAGACGGGGGGCACCACCGGAATTCCTAAGAGCCGCGTGTCCATCGACGATTTTCGAGTCGACTACGAGCTGTTCAGCGAGACGCTGCCCGACGAGTGCTTTCCCAAGGGATCCAATTGGCTCATGCTGGGGCCCTCGGGACCGAGACGGCTCCGGCTCGCCGTCGAGCATCTGGCGCAGTTTCGCGGCGGGATCTGCTTTTGCGTCGATCTCGATCCACGCTGGGTCATCAAGCTGATCGAACGGGGCTGGACCGAGCACCTCGAAGCTTACAAGAATCACGTCATCGATCAAGCCGTGACCGTCCTGAGGGCGGGTCACGACATCAAATGCTTGTTCGCGACACCGAAGCTTCTCGAATCGCTCGCGCTTCGACTCGAAGAGCAGGGAACCAGCCTTCGCAAGGCGGGAATCCTGGGAGTTTTTTCCGGTGGCACGGAGTTCACCCCGCAGTGGACCCGTTTTGCCGTCGAGGAGCTTCTCGACGGAGTCTACATCACTCCGACCTATGGAAATACGTTGATGGGTCTCGCGGCCTCGAAACCGGTGACGCGGGACGACGGCTACAAAATCACGTACTACGCACCGCAACCGCGGGCGGTGATCGAGGTCGTGGACGCGGACGACGGGAGGACGGTCGTGGGCTATGGGGAAACCGGTCGTGTGCGTCTCACCACTCTCACGAAGGAGTTCTTCGTTCCGGGTTTTCTCGAGCGCGACGAAGGCGAGCGAGAGCCACCCCACGAAGCCTATCCTTGGGACGGTGTGAGCGGCGTGCGCCCGTTCAGGAAGCTCAAAAGCTCGACGACCGTCGGAGTGTATTAGCGGCGATGCACATTCCCGTACTGCGATGGGGTGAACCGTACGAGAGTCTCGAGACCGACCCGGTGGTCCATTTCGAGACGGGAGAGAAGCTGGCGGAAGTGAGCCTCGCCAACGGGGGTCTCATCCAGCGCGACATGCGCAAGGCGCAACGGGCACGCGACGTTCTAAGGGAGCATTCGCCCTACGAGCTTCTCGACAAGATCAAGAAAGCGGCGAAACTCTACATGGAAGCGACGCTTCCCCTGGGCGACGGCACGCAGACTCCCGACGAGTTCGTTCGATATCAGTCGGCAACCACGGGCCTTCCCGAGCACATGTGTCGGGCAAACATGGAGAAGAACCACTTCGTCCTAACTCACATGGACGAAGTCCTCGACGCCCTGACCCGCGGTCTGGATCTGGAGATATTGAACGTCGGCCACGGTCTCGAGAAGAGGGGAGTGCCTCTCAGCTATCAGGCGCAGTCGCCTGTGCTCGGCCTGGTTCTCCCTTCGAACTCTCCCGGTGTCCACACGCTGTGGCTTCCCGTCATTCCCTTGCAGATCGGTCTCGTCTTCAAGCCGGGTCCTCAGGAGCCGTGGACGCCCTATCGCATGACCGAGGCGTTCTTCCAGGCGGGGGTCCCGCGCGAGGCAATCTCGATTTACCCGGGGCTCGGGGACATCGGTGCGGCCGTGCTGGCGAGCTGTCCGCGAAGCCTCATCTTCGGGGGCACGCCGACCGTGGAACGCTATCGAAACGACCCGCGCGTCCAGCCCCACGGCCCGGGGTTCAGCAAGATTCTCCTCGGGGACGACGTCGTGGACGATTGGGAAGAGTACCTCGATGTCATGGTCGACAGCATCCTCGTGAACAGTGGACGCAGCTGTATCAGTTGTTCCGGTATCTGGGCTTCGAGAAATACCGAGGAGATCGCCGACGCGCTCGCTCGGAGGCTCGGCCCAATCGCGCCTCTTCCGCCCGACGATCCCGAGAGCGCTCTCGCCGCCTTCACCGTGCCGGGTGTGGCCGAGGCTATCTCTGGAGAGATCGACCAGCACCTGAGCGAGCCAGGGACGGAGGAAGTCACCGTCCGCCACCGCGGTGATTCGACCGAGCGGCTCGTCAAACGCGAACGCTGCGATTACCTGCGGCCCACGATCCTACACTGCGAGTCGGGGCAGAAATGGCTCGCGAACAAGGAGTACATGTTTCCCTTTGCCTCGGTCGTACGGTGTCCTCAGGAGCAGATGATCGATGCGATCGGGTCGACGCTCGTGGGAACCGTCATTACCGAGGATGAAGGGTTTCGCCGCCGGCTTGTCGACGCGGTGAACATCGATCGGTTGAATCTCGGCCCCGTTCCCACGATCCGACTCAACTGGCTCCAGCCTCACGAGGGCAACATCATCGATTTCTTGTTCCGCAACCGCGCCTACCAGGAGGCTTAGAAAGAAAGACGTGCTCGAGGTACGGGACCTCGTCAAGGAGTACCCGTCGCCCTCGGGACCGATCTCGGTTCTGAGGGGGATCACGCTCGAGCTTTCACCCGGCGACGCGCTCTCCATCATGGGACCGTCTGGAGGCGGCAAGAGCACACTCCTGTTCATCCTGGGAGCACTCGATACACCCACTTCGGGCTCGGTGCGGCTCGACAGGGTCGATCCATTCGCGCTCCCCGAGCGAGCCCTCGCCGAGTACAGGAACTCCCGCGTGGGTTTCGTTTTTCAGGACCACTGTCTCCTTCCCCAGTGCTCGGTGCTCGAGAACGTGCTCGCGCCGACTCTCGTCGCTCCCAAAGCCGACTACCGAACGCGCGCCGAGGCTTTGCTTTCGCGGGTAGGTCTCGGGGAGCGGCTCGCACACCGTCCCTCCGAGCTGTCGGGCGGTGAAAAGCAGCGGGTTGCGATCGCACGCGCACTCATCCGCAACCCTCGACTCGTGCTGTGCGACGAGCCGACGGGAAACCTCGATGGCCGGACAGCGGGCACCGTGGCCGATCTACTCCTCGACCTCGACAGGCGGGAGGACCGCATGTTGGTCGTCGTGACTCACAGCGTCAAGCTCGCTGAGCGGTTCCCGAAGCGGAGGGAAATCGTCGACGGCAGGTTGGAGGTGCGTTGAGCCCAGGCAGCCTCGTTCGCAGCAGCCTACGCTATTACTGGCGCACGAACCTCTCTGTGGTGGGAGCGGTCGCGGTGGCAGTAGGCGTCCTGACGGGAGCCCTCCTGGTAGGTGATTCGGTGCGCGGAAGTCTGAGGAGCCTGTTCGTTTCCAGGTTGGGGCTCACCGATTCGGTCGTCACGGCAAGCACGTTCTTCCGAGAGACGTTGGCGACCGAGATCGCTTCCCGGTCGGCCCCCTTGATCGCGTTCCAGGGCATGGTCACTTCGGAGAGGACGGGCCAGAGGCGGGGAGGCGTGCAGGTCTATGGCGTCGATGAGAGGTTCTGGCGCTTCCATGAAACCGAGCCCCCCTCCCTCTCTGGACGGGACGTTTTGCTGTCTTCGAGTCTCGCGGGCGAGCTCGGGGCTCGGGTGGATGACACGATCTTGTTACGCGTGGAGACTCCCTCAGACGTCCCACGTGAATCGCTCCACGGCGTCAAAGGGAATTCCGGGCGAACGTTGAGGCTGACTTTCATCCCGGGGCTCGAATCGACCGGGCTTTCCGAGTTCTCACTCTACCCATCCCAGAGCGATGTACGGGCGGCTTTCGTCCCGCTCGAGCAGCTCCAGCGGAGTCTCGGTCAGCAGGGCCGTGTCAATACCGTCGTGGTCTCGGGAGATAGGGCGGTCGAGCTTCAGCCTCGGCTCGAGGACCTCGGGGTGCGCACGAGACGGCTCGGAGACTTCGTCGCCATCGAGTCCGATTCTCTGATGCTCACAGATTCCCTCGCTCGCGCGGTTCGCGAGGTGGCGGCCGAGGAGAGACTGGAGACCCAATCCTTTCTGACTTATCTCGCCAACACGCTTCGAGTAGGGGAAGAGCAGACCCCATATTCCCTGGTGACCGCCGTGGATACGAAAGTCTACGCGAGCCTGGGCGGTTCAAGGGACTCCGGAATCGTCTTGGGCTCCTGGCTTGCCGACGACCTGGGTGCCGAGCCCGGGGACTCGCTGGAGATGGAGTTCTACGTTTGGGAAGACGAGGGGCGAATCGCGACGAAACAGGCACACTTCACCGTGGATGGCGTCGTGCCCATGCAGGGTCTCGCCGCGGACCGAGAGCTCGCACCCCCGTACCCCGGAATCTCCGAGAAGGAGGATCTCTCCGACTGGGCCCCCCCGTTTCCCATCGACTTGAGCCGAGTGCGCGACAAGGACGAAGGGTACTGGGATCGATTTCGCGCGACGCCCAAGGCCTTCATCCCCCTGGCGCGGGGTCAGAGCCTGTGGCCCGTTCGCGAGGGAAAGCTGACGTCGATTCGCATCACGCCTCCAGATCCGGGCTTCGATGAGCGTCTTCTCGCGAGACTCGATCCTCTGGAGCTGGGGTTCTCGATCGTGCCGGTTCGTGAAGAAGGACTGGCGGCTTCGCGCGGCGCGACTGACTTCGGCGAGTACTTCGTGTACTTCAGTTACTTCCTGGTGATGGCGGGGCTTCTGCTTGCGGGGCTCTTCTTCAAGCTCGGCGTCGAGCAGCGGCACCGTGAGGTCGGGACTCTTCTCGCGACAGGCTTTCCTCTCGGCGTCGTCCGCAGGCTCTTCGTTGCCGAAGGCGCCATCCTCGCGACCCTCGGCGCTCTTCTCGGCATCCTCGTAGCGGTTGGCTACGCGGCAGTCATTCTTTACGGCCTGCGAACCTTCTGGGTCGATGCCGTGGGCACGACGCTTCTCACCCTTCACGTGGAGCCGAGGTCGATCTCGGCGGGTCCTGTGCTGGGCGTTCTCGCGGCGCTGGTCGCCACGTGGCTCACTCTCCGCGGACTCGGAAAGATCGCCGCCCGTCGTCTGCTCGCCGGGGACTTGGGACCGGAGACTCGAAACCGAGTCCAGCCGTCTCGTGCCAACCTGCTGTCGGTCGCTGCCCTGGGAGCCGCCTTAGTCCTTCTCGGGGCATCGTTCGGGGAGATCGCGCCACTGGCGGTGGGCTTTTTCGGGGCCGGGAATCTCCTTCTTTTCTCGCTTCTCTCGTTTCAATGGGGCTGGCTCGGTCGGCGGCCGAAGGGCATCCTCTACGGCGTGATATCACTCGGAATTCGAAACGCGTCTTATCGACCGGGAAGAAGTCTGGTGGCCATCGCCCTCATCGCGTTTGCCACCTTCATCATCGTGGCGGTGGATGCTTTTCGCAAGAGCGATAGCGATGGGAGGCCTGCGCGTCACACGGGGAACGGAGGCTACGTGCTCCTGGGCGAGGCGCTACTACCGCTCCACTGGGATCCCAATTCCGACGAGGGCCGCGACGCGCTCAATCTGCCTTATCCGGGGGAAAGCGACGCCATCGAGATGCACATTCAGAGCTTTCGGCTTCGTCCTGGGGACGATGCGAGCTGCCTTAACCTGTACCGTCCGCAGAGCCCACGCGTGATCGCTCCGACGGGGCGCTTTCTTTCGGAGGGCCGCTTTCGATTTGCCGCCTCCATTGCCGAGACGCCGGAAGAGCGAGACAATCCGTGGCTCCTCTTGCGACGCACGTTCGATGACGGCGCGGTTCCGGTCATTGGGGACCGGAACTCGATGGCCTATGTACTGCATCTCGGTCTTGGCGAGGACTTCGTGATGTCGGGCACGGGGAGAGATCCCCTTCGGTTGCGGCTCGTGGCGACGCTCGCCGACAGCGTTTTTCAAGGCGAGCTACTGATGGGCGAGCCCAATTTCCTCGCTCACTTCCCACGAGTCGACGGATTTCGTTACTTTCTCGTCGAGACGTCCCCCGAGTCCGCGAACGATGCCGCGGCGCTACTCGAGACCCGGCTGGCCGATTTCGGCTTCGACGCCAGCACGACCTCGGAAAAGCTCGCGGAGTTCCATCGCGTGGAGAACACCTATTTGTCGACGTTTCAGAGCCTCGGCGGGCTCGGCCTCGTCCTGGGGACTTTCGGCCTCGCGGCTGTGCTGCTCCGGAACGTGCTCGAGCGAAGACGCGAGCTCGCCCTGCTCCGCGCCGTCGGATACCGCCGGCGCGATTTCGCGATACTTATCGCCGCGGAGAGCGCGCTTTTTCTCGCTCTGGGCCTCGCAACGGGAGCCGCGTGTGCCCTCGTGGCCATCGCACCGGCTTTTCTCGAGCAAGGCGGGAACATCGACCTCGGTTCCCTGGGGCTGCTGCTCGTGGTGGTGCTGCTCGCTGGCGCCCTGTCCTCGGCGGTCGCCGTTTCGGCGACGCTTCGTTCGCCGCTGCTGGCATCGCTTCGCGAAGAGTAGCCGCACGATGAGAGCTCTGGGCATCGTCGCCGTCGTTTTTCTCTTGGCCTCCAACATCGAGGCGGGAGAATCCTACATCAAGGGAGGATGGCTCCTTCACGTCGATGAGGACGGCGAGATCGATCGTGACGACCGGTGGTGGGCCGCCTTCGGACACGGCTGGCATTTCGCGAATGCCGGTCTCATCGGCTTCGAGATTTCCGGCGCCTATCGGGAGGACACGATCGGAGGAAAGATCCGGAGTCGGGTGGCTCCCATCGATGCCCTCCTCGACGTCCGGTGGAAAAAACCCGCGGGCTCGGTCCGGCCCTATTTGAGCGGGGGCATCGGCCTCGCCTCGGCCCTCGTCTGGACCGAAGTGGAACATCCCCTGTTTTCCCCCACTTTCGCCTGGGAGCGCGCGCTCGGCCACCAGGTCCTGGGCGGTGTGGATCTGGGAAGCCGCTTCCTCGTGGAAGCCGTCTTCGAGCGCACTTACGCGACGGCGGCAAGCGTGCAGGTCAATCCCGTTGGGCCCGAGCACGTCTTATCCATCGCAGCCGGCGTGACCTGGTAACGCGGTTTGCGTTTCTAGGGGGCGTGCCGCGAGGCTGGCTGATCTCCGACTGTTAGCCTCTAGTCAGCAGGGTGATGAAAAACTCAACCCACCCTGCGCGAGCGGAGCGAGCCCGGCGCGCCTGCCGCGCCGTAAGCAGCTCGAGCCGTGGCGGCCCGATCGATTACGGGTCCCGCCACGGCACTGAGTAACTCTGGGGTGCGAGGGCTGTTTGACGCCGCTTGAGGGGCGGCGCGACAATGAATGGGAACACCCAACGTCATGACCGAGTCCCTATCACCCGAGTTTCGCTCGGAGCTCACGAGCTCGTTGCTCGAGGCCATTCACGACTTCTTCGACGACCATCTCGCGCCCGAGGAGCGTCCGCCTGTGACGGGAAAACGAAGCCGGGTCACGGACCGACGACTGCAGCTGGCCACGGCGGTGCTCCTCCTGGAGGTAGCACGTTCCGATTTCGATCTGCGCGCGGACGAGTTCAGGGCTCTCCTGGCGTCGGTTCAGCAAATCCTGGGATTGACCGAAGACGAATCGGTAGCGGTGGTTCGCTTCGCCGAAGAAGAGGTTCGGCAGTCGAAGCGCATCCATGAGTTCACCCGATTGATCGACGAGAGCTACTCACCGGAGGAAAAAAGAAACGTAATGCGCTTCCTCTGGCAGGTCGCATTCTCGGATGCTCAGCTTCTCGCATCCGAAGAGTACATCGTGCGAAAAATCGCCGATCTGTTGCACGTTCCCCTGGCGGATTTTCTGGCGGCCAAGATCGAAGCCCGCGACCGTTTCCGCTGATCCTCTTATCGATCGGCTCTTGCGCCGCGGCATTCCTCGCGTCAGACTGTTGCGCGGGAGAGTGAATGATGATCTTCTCGAGGAAGAAATTGGAGCTGCCCGGCGCCAGCGAAGCGCTTCCGGGTCGGGACCAGGCAATGCGCGTGCCCGAGCGCCACTATGTCCTCGGAACCCCCATCGCCCCGCCCTTCCCCGAGGGGATGGAGCGAGCGATTTTCGGTATGGGCTGTTTCTGGGGAGCGGAGAAAGCTTTCTGGAAGCTCGAAGGGGTTCACACGACGGCGGTAGGCTATGCGGGGGGCGTGACGAAGAACCCCAACTACCGCGAGGTGTGCTCGGGGTTGACGGGCCACAACGAAGTGGTTCTCGTCGTCTTCGACCCCAAGGTCGTCTCCTACGAGTCTCTCCTGAAGGTCTTCTGGGAGGGTCACGATCCCACGCAAGGAATGCGTCAGGGAAACGACTTCGGAACTCAGTACCGCTCCGGAGTCTATACGTTCTCGGATGAACAGACGAAGGCTGCCGAGAAGTCGCGTGCCGTTTATCAGAACAAGCTCGGCGAGGCCGGCTATGGCCCGATCACGACCGAGATCGTGGGCGCTGAGACCTTCTACTATGCCGAGGAGTACCACCAGCAGTATCTCGCCAAGAATCCCGGAGGTTATTGCGGTCTCGGCGGGACTGGGATCTCTTGTCCCACCGGGCTCGAGGTTGAGGCATAGCCGTCGTAGCACGTCGAGAACGTGACGTCCCCTCTCATCGGTATCGGTACTTCTTTTTCGAATGGAATCCAACGGCAGCGTCGTGCCTACGCGGACGCCGTCGTGCGAGCGGGCGGGCTTCCGGTATTGCTTCCCATGCTCGAGGGCGTCGCGGGAGCCTCGGAGCTGGCGAAACGTCTGGATGGACTCGTCATTCCGGGGGGACCGGGTATTACGAAAGGCACCGATTGTGTGCTTCCGGCAGAGCTCCCGGAGACGGGGCCCGAGCGCCTGCGCTTCGACGAGGCGATTGCACGTGCGTTCATCGCGGCGAACAAACCCGTTCTGGGAATCTGTTACGGGATGCAGCTGCTGAATACTCTATACGGAGGAACCCTCTACGCCGATGTCGAGCGCGAGCTCGAGGGTGCGCTCGTTCACAGCGAAAAACGCGGCGCCTCCGAGCATCCCATCGCCATCGACCGGGAGAGCGTTCTATTCGATCTCATCGGAAAAACCGAGCTCCTGGTGAACAGCCGGCACTTTCAGGCCGTGCGTCACGTGAGCGACAACTTCCGCGTCTCGGCGAGGGCGCCCGACGGGGTCGTCGAAGGCATCGAAAGCCTGGATGGTCGCCTCGTGGGGGTGCAGTTTCATCCGGAGTCCATGGGGCCTGTGGCAAGGGGATTGTTCGCTCACCTGGTCGAGCTCGCGTGATGATCTCGCAACCGGAAGATCTATCGGGAGTCTGGGGGTGCTTGCTGCGCCCCCAACCAGAGCCGTTCGTACTCCGACCGAACGCTATCGTGAAGCCGTTTGGAGAGCTCCAAAGGCAAACGCAGATGAAGGATCAGCTCCTGAACGTCTGCGAGATCCTTGAGCCGATGTGGCGCCGAGAGGCCTGACGCGAGCTTGAGCTCGATCAGTTCCTCCAGCTTGATGACCCACAAGCTCTCCTTATCGATCCGCGCTTCGACGGGGTGAGGGAAGACGACCGGTTTGGGTTTTCCATCGCCCGGGTACTCACCGGTCGTCATGACCTCTATCTTGACGCCGGTGCGAGTGTCTCGGAAGGTTTTCTTGGCTCCCGAAAAAGCCGGGAGATAGCCGAGCCCAAGAAGCCTTTCCCGAAACTGCACTAGAGCTTCCGGTGTCAGCAAGATGTCGACATCCTCCGTGAACCGGCGGTAGCCGTGCGCCGCCAGAGCCATGGCGCCGATGATGGCGTAGTCGAGCCCCTCCTGGTTCAGCCGACTTACGAGTGCCCTGAGCGTTTCGTAAACGTCTCCCTCCTTCATGAAGAACCGGCTCCCTTCGCGCAACACCTGCCAAACCGAAGAACCCATGGCGATCATTATAGAAGCGAGGGCTCGTTCGAGCGAGGGCCCATCCGCCACCGGGTCGCTTCACACGAGCTTTCGTCGGACCTTTCGTCTCCATTTCCGGGCAAAGATTTGCCGTTCGTTCTCGAGGGCCTCGATCTCTGCCTCCACGAAGAAGTGCTGCTCGTCGCTCTTCAGCCGGTGGCGCGTCTCGACACGTATGTTCCAACGCTCGCGCCTCAGAACCGCGTGGTGAGCGACTTCCGCCGCTGCGGAGAGTGGATCGCCATCCACGATCCGGAATCGCTCGATAGTCGAGTGGCCGTGCTCGACCTGTGTGGCGTCGACCCTCGTGAGTGCGGGTCGGCGCTCCGAGGTAAGGGCTGTCGTCAATATGTAGACCATTTCTCCCGTGTTGGCATCCTGCTCGACCGTTCTTACAGTAATCTCAGGATCGAGATCCGTGGTCTGAGCTTCGGGAGCGCTTTCCGGCGGCTCGAACGCGGCGAGGGTTTCGTCGGAAGCAACGAAGCGACGGACCGGTAGCTCGATATCGACCTGCTGAATCTTGAGAGTGACGGGCGAGGGCGATGGCCATGCGGTCGGCCAGTAGGTAGTGGAAAAGGCGAAGCGAGCCCTGTGGCCCGGCGCGAAGGAATGGGCGACGTGGTTGAGACGAAGCGCGACGTCGTAGATCTCTCCCGGGGCGAGAGGCGTGGGGCTCTCGTGACCATCTTGGTGGGTGAGATTGAGAAGGCCGTAGGTCACTCGTCGGGATGACCCATCGGGTGATACGTCATTGAGCCGGGCGGCAAGCATGGCCACGGGCCGGTCGCTTCTCAGCCGTAAACGCACCGTGGGAGCGCCCAGGATCTCGACGGTTTCCCCAATAGGAGACAGCTCGAAGACCTCCGAGACATCGTCGTCTGGTTGCTGATCGGTAGGAAACTCTCCCTCGGCTCCGAACGCACACCAGCTCCCCGCGGCGCTCCCGGCGACATGCTGCGAAGTAACGACCCGCTCTTCGGCGAAACGGAACCGTTCTGGCTCGACATTCGTCGACGGCCAAACCATCTCTGCGATCCAGCGACCGGGCCGGATCTCGTTTCCCGGCATCCAGACGCGATACAACGGTTCGTCCATGATTCCGTTATCGATCGACTTCAACCAACGGTCCCACCAGCGAAGAGCTTCCTGCAAGAACCCGATTGGCGGTCCGGGGACGCCGTTGTGCGGATAGACGTGAGCCCACGGACCCACGAGGCCCTTGCGTGGGCCCAAGAGGCCCTCCATCAAGCGGGGGATGGCGTTCGTGTAGGCGTCGGCCCAACCCCCCACGGCGTAGACTGGGCACCTTATGGCGCCGTAGTCCTCGCACACGGAACCGTGCTTCCAGTAGTCGTCTCGGTGGGGATGGAGAAGCCACCTCTCGGCGAACGGAGCCAACCCTTCGAGTCGTTTCCTCCAGAGCTCTTTCCACCCCGCGCCCACGATCTCGGGATCGGGGGGAAGGGCGGCGAGGGTGAATAGCGCCGAGCCCCAGACGAGGTTCTCGTTGAGCAGACATCCTCCCATGTAATGCGCGTCATCCGCGTAGCGGTCATCCGAGGCGCAGACGGTGAGGATAGCGCCGAGCTCGGGAGGGCGGCGCGCGGCGACCTGGAGAGCATTGAACCCGCCCCAGGACTTGCCCATCATCCCGATGTTGCCCGTGCACCAGGTCTGCTCCGCCAGAAATCTCATGACGTCCAGAGCGTCATCGATCTCCTGTCTGTGGTATTCGTCGAGGAGAATGCCCTGTGAGTCACCGGTTCCGCGCAGGTCCACCCGGACGGAAGCGTACCCATGCCCGGCGAAATAATGATGCATCGGTTCGTCGCGCTCGCGCGTCCGATCTCTCTTGCGATAGGGAATGTATTCGAGGATGGCGGGAACCGGGCGCGCCTCCGCATCCTCGGGAAGCCACAAGCGAGCCGCTAGATGCGTTCCGTCGGAGAGAGGGATCCAGGTGTTCTCGATCGCCCTGACGGTCCGTGGAAAAGAGGTTACGATTCGCATCGCGTCTTAGTATTGTAGTAGCTCGTGGATTCGAAAAAGAGAGTTCTCGTCGTCTTTCCCACGGAGTGGGACGTTCGCCAGCTCGCGGCTTGTAGTGAATCCTGGAAATCTCGTTACGAGGTGGAGTTTGCCCAGCCTTCCGACGAGGATTGCAGCTGGGATTTCGACGTGCCCTCCTTCATACATCGGATCGTAGAAGAGAAGAGGACGGTGATCGACGGGGTATTCAGCTCGAGCGACTATCCCGGCGCCACCACTGCCGCCGCGATCGCCACTCGACTCGGGCTTCCCGGCCCTCGCCCGGCGGATGTGATCCGAGCCTCCCACAAGTACTACTCTCGGATCGTGCAGAGCGAGTCCGCCCCCACGGAAACCCCCTGGTTCGCCCTCGTCGATCCCAGGCTCCCCGCCGGCGGACCTCCCGGGATTCGCTTTCCCTGTTTTCTCAAACCGGTGAAGGGTGCCTTCTCCGTAATGTCGCAGAAAATCGACAACGCCTCCGAGCTCGAGGCCTTCCTCGCGCGGCCCGCGGTGATCGAGTTTCTCTCGGGCTACGTGTTCATCTTCAATCGCCTCGTTTCCGAGCTGACGGATTTCGAGATCAATGGAAGCTTTTTCCTTGCGGAGGAGCTGTTGAAGGGAAAGCAGGTCACGCTCGAAGGATTCGTCACCTCGAGCGGGCTGGCGAGACTCGGGATCGTGGATTCCGTATGCCACGCCAGAACCAAGAGCTTCGTGCGTTTCGACTATCCGACGAACCTTCCGCGACGGGTCCAGGAACGGATGTGGGAGGTGGCAGAATCCGTCATCCAAGGACTCGGGCTCGTGAATACTCTGTTCAACGTCGAGTTCATGTACCACGCCGAGCAGGATCGACTCTCGATTGTGGAGGTGAATCCTCGGATGTGCGGGCAGTTCGCCGATCTCTACGAGAAAGTAGATGGGGTGAACTCCTACGAAGTTGCCGTGCTGCTGGCATCAGGGCAGAGTCCTTCGGTGCCCCGGCGGGAAGGAGCGTATCGGGTGGCGGCAAGCTTTCCACTCCGGATCTTCGAGCCTTCCCGTGTCGTGCGCGCTCCGTCCGTCGATGAGATCTCGGCGGCGGAGTCGATGTTCGAGAAAACCCTGGTCTGGCCGGAATGCTCTACGGGGGACTCGCTCGACGATTTCGAGAGCATCGAAGATGGGAAGAGCGCACGCTACGCCATCGTGAACGTCGGTGCCGATAGCTACGATGGCCTCTTCGCGCGCGTCGACGAGGTGAAGAACGCTCTTGATTATCGCTTCGAGATCTGCCCTCCGAGAACGCGACCAAGAGGCTCGAACAGCGCCTGACGCGAAGACCGGCAGGGATTGACTGTCGACTGCCTAGCCCGAGACTTCGACGCCGAGCCAACTCCCCACCGCGTAAGTGACCGTGGCGGCGACACACCCGATGACGAGCATGCGCGCCCCGCTGACGAGGGCACTCCGTGAGGTGAAGACCGAGAGCACCACTCCGACGAGGAACAGCGCCGAAGCGCTGAGAGCGGCGCTCATCACCACCGCGCCGCCCAGCCCCTGCGCGAACACGAAGGGGGCGAGTGGAACAACAGCGCCCACGGAGAAAGCGGCGAACGAGCTTCCGGCAGCTCCCCAGGGGGCACCAAGCTCGTCCGGATCGAGTCCGAGCTCCTCACGAGCCAGCGTATCGAGCGCGGTCCGCGAGTCGCTCAGGAGCCGGGACGCAAGAGCCGTTGCTTGGTCCTCCGGGATCCCCTTGGCTTGATAGATGAGCGCGAGCTCTTCGCGCTCTTCCTCGGGGCTCATCTCGAGCTCCTCTTTTTCGAGCTGGAGCTGCTTTTCCAGCATTTCTCTCTGAGCCTTCACCGAGACCCATTCGCCCGCCGCCATCGAAAATGCTCCCGCGAGAAGACCGGCAATGCCGCTCAGGAGAACGAGCTCCGGAGCCACGGAGGCGCCGGCGACGCCCATCACTAGACTGAAATTGGAGACCAGACCATCGCTCACCCCGAATACCGCGGCCCGAAGGCTTCCCCCTGCGCCTCTTCGATGGCAGCGCTCTCGCTCCAAAATGCTGTCAACAGAGACCGGGCGTGCGGCGAGCGCCCCCACGACGCGCCGGTGACCGCGCTCCTCCAGCCGGAAGCCCGCTCGCCTCCGGTTGCGTCGCGTAGTGCTCCTCGTCTTTTGCTTGGAGCCCAATGACGACTGGAAGAAACGCGCTTGGAGCCGACGAGGCCAGCGAGAAAGGACAGGATGCGAGTCCTGACTCCGAGACTGTGCGCCGGAGGCGCGACGCCAGAGCTCCGCAGAAGCTCTGCCCATCGTCTCGCGTGGCGCTCCTCGGCTTCGGCGAGCCGCTCGAGAACGCGCTTGCGCTTCTCGTCATCCTCTTCATGCGCGAGCGCGCGGTAGAGCGCGGCGCCATCCATCTCCAGGAGATAGTTGTTTCGGTAGCGCTCCAGGTCGGCCTTTGAAGGATGGGCGGGTGCTTCGCTCATAACCGGATTCTACTCGAGCCTCCATCGGGGCGAAGCTTGCCTCAAAAATTCACTGCATGACATTCGCGCCGGCGATGGCGATCGCCTCGTCCACCGCCGGCGTGTCGCCGCTCACACCGACGGCGCCGACGACCTTCCCGTCGACGAGCACCGGCACCCCGCCCTGAAGCGCCGTCGCCCCGGTCAGGGCGAGTGCCGCCACGCGGCCTTGTGCGATCTGCTCCTCGAAAACCCGACTTGGCCTCCGGAAGATGGCGGCCGTACGAGCTTTACCGATGCCCACCTCGACGCTCGCGACCTGGGCGGTATCCATTCGAGACAACTGAATGATATTGCCCGCGTCGTCGACTACAACCGTGACGACACCGACACCTCTTTCTCGAGCCTCGGACTCCGCCGCCGTGATGATCTTCCGCGCCGCGGCGAGCGTCAGAACTTTCTTGTCCATCAAAAGGGCATCATCGGAGGCGGATGTGACAGTCGAAAAGGCGGCCAAACCTGCAAACGCAAAACCGAGCACCTTCGTCCTCATGTTCACCTCATCGGTTTGGATGCCGGGTCGTGTCACCGGTTACGGAGGAGAAGCACGAGTCGATGTCGGGATCTGGTGGCGATCGAGGGCGACTCTCATCGTTTCTCGACTCCTTTACCGAGCGCTTGGCCGAGCGATTCAGCGAGCACGCGACGGAGGGACGCCACCGCGAGCCGCTGATTCATCTCGAGCTCGATTCCGATATAACTCGATTCGGGGACGGCCCGCCTGAGGTGGGTCGTCAAGCCGTCCGATGTACCTCGGTAGGGATAGTTTCGCCGCAGCCTAAGATCGGGGCGAAGGGAGCGAAGCGCGGCCCTCCAGCGATAAACGAATTCCCGCTCCCCGGGACGCCGGGAATCGTAAAGCCAGGAGACGTCGGCGTGCCGTACCTCTCCATTTAGAAGGGGAGTGAAGCTGTGCGAAGCGACGTGCACGACCGTGAAACCCGAGTCGATCCACCTCCTGACCGATGATTCCACAGCGTTTCGGTGCGGGCGGTAAAACTGATCCAATACCTTCTCCCTCTTCTCGGGGTCGAGGGACGCTGTGATCTCGGAAAAGAGACTCGGATTGCTCTCGGAGCGGTTCGTGTCCACGAGCAGCCGTGTGATGGTCGTCGCGACGAGCTCGGTCCCGAGCTGTCGGGCGAGGAACTTTGCCGTCTCTAGGGCGCCCCGATCGTAGCCCCGATGACTTCGGAGAACGCGTCCTGCTCCGCGGAACAGGGCCTCGAAGCCGCGCGGAACACGGTTGCCCCCATGCTCGCAGGTCACCAAGAGACGGTTCAAGGCTCGGTAAAAGAATCACCGGTCTCGAGACACCGGCAGAGGGCTCGGAACACCTCCTCGATGTCTCGGCGGTGCGGGCGAGCGCCAAGGGCTTGCAGCATCCGGCGCGCTAAGGGGCCACGCTCGAGAATGATGCGAAGGTGCTCTGCGTCGAGTCCGGAGAACGTCCCGGAAAGCTCCTCTACGAGGTGAATCCAGAGCTCTTGGACGGTGGTACTCTTGTCTGGAAATCCGAAGCTCTCCAGGTAACGGCGGTCTCGCAGTACTGTACGCTCGGCATCGCAGATCGTTGCCCTAAAAATCTCGACGAGGGGATCGACCTCCCAACTCTGCTGATCCGCGTAGTCGCTCCACCTTTCCGCCACGATCGCTTTAACGGCCGCCGTGACCGCGCAGCAGACGGCGATGTCGGCTTGAGGGCACTCCTGCATGTCGAGCACTCGAATCTCGATGGCGTCACGGGGAAACTGCGCGATGGCTCCGCGAGCGTTGAGCCATGGATGACGTAGAGTACCGTCGGGGTCGTGAGACTCGATGTCGCGATACATCGGCTCGAAAATCTGTTTCTCGTACTCCCTGCGGGCAAACACCGGCTCGGGAACAATTCGGCCAGCGAGCGTGGGTATGGCCTCGGAATTGGTTCGGTAGACCTCGAGGCGTGTGTCGAGCAGCCCGGTCAACTCCCCTTCCAAGACGGGGGTGCTCGCCGCGAGCCCGGCCATCACGGGAAGCAGCAGCCGAATCGCTGCATGGAGTCGGCCGAACTCCTCGTCGTCCCCGAAGGACAAGTTGAGCTGGACGCTCTGAAGATTGGCCCACCCATGTCGGCGGCAGTCGAAGACACGGTCGAAAGCGCGGTAGACCTCGGATCCCTCGTGGGGCCATAGACGGGCCTCCTGCCGAGGATCCATGAAGGGATGGGTCCCGCTCGGCATCAGCTGCGCGTTCATCGGCTCGAGGAATCGGTTCATTCTCCGCACGTGCTCGCCAAACAATGGGCCGAGGTCGGCTAGCGTGGAGCTGGGGTGGGTGTTCTTGAGCTCGACGAGATGCATCACCAACTCGTTCGACCAGGAGATGGTGTCGACTTCGACTTCACAGACCGTCTCACCGGCGATCCCCTGCAAAACCAGGTCGGAAATCGGGGCCACGGTCAGATCCTCGGGCCGGACGAGCATGTACTCGAGCTCCACTCCATAGCCTTCGAAGAGACGGAGAGGATCGTGGGGGCTCATGGCCGTGTAGCCTCGGATTTCTTGTGCTCGATACGAGCGAGAAAGGTGCCGGCCACTCTGCGGTACAGCTCGTCGCGGAGCACCTGATCCTCGACTCCAGACTCGACGCTCGGGTTGTCGTTGACTTCCATGACGAGGCATTCATCCTGAATCTCTTTGATGTCCACCCCGTAAAACCCATCGCCAATGAGCCCGGCGGCCTTGTCCGCCACCCGCACGACCTTGCGCGGTGCTAGCTCGACGGGGAGGGTTTCCCAAGGGCCCGCCTTGCTCTTGCCCGTTCCTTCGTGTTTGTAGATCTGCCAGTGCTTTTTTGCCATGAAATACTTGCAGGCGAAGAGCGGCCTGCGGTTCAAAACGCCAATCCGCCAGTCGAACTCAGTCGGTACGAATTGCTGGGCGACGACGAGGTCGGACTCTTCGAAGAAGCTCTCGACGGCGGCATCGAGCTCGTCTTCGGTCTCTACCTTCACCACGCCGTGGGAGAACGAGCTATCCGGCTTCTTGAGGACGATGGGAAGGCCCAGCTCGGCCGGTATCGATTCCACGTTGCCTCGATGAACGACGAGGGTGGGCGGAGTCGGGATTTCGTGGCGTTTCAGTAGCTCGGCGAGGAAGACCTTGTTCGAGCACTTCACGATCGACTCGGGATCGTCGACGACCACGAGGCCTTCGAACGCGGCTCGGCGCGCAAAGCGGTACGTGTGGTGGTTCACCGATGTCGTCTCCCGAATGAACAGGGCATCGAACTCCGCGAGCCTCCCATAGTCGTCTGGCCCGATCACTTGGGTGGCGAGGCCCACGTCTTCCGCCGCTTTCGCGAAACGGCGAATGGCAACTGGGTCCGAAGGCGGTAGCTTTTCTTCCGGGTTCACGAGGATGGCGAGGTCGTACTTCGCGGGTCGCCGCTTCCGGACCCGGGGTCCGCGGCCTCCGAAGTACCCCTGGGCGACCTGGAGGAGGAAGCTGCGGTGGGATTCGGGAACGTCGCCCATGCTCACCGGAGCGATATATTTCAAATGCCACTTCTCCATGTAGACGAAACGCGCTCGGAGTAGGGGAGCCTGGAACAGGTTGAAGAGCTCGTGGCTCAACCGATCGTAGCGTTTGGCGAGGTTCCGACCGAAGTAGACGCTGAGAACGAACTCCTTCGACTGGATCCGGGACAGGCTCGTCTGAATGAGATCATCGAGATCCTCGGAGACGACTCGAGCCATTGTGGGCGATCGCAGATCCTGGAAGGTCGCGATGGTAGGAAGCGGCCGGTGACCTCGGGCCGCGGCCAGCAGGGTGACGTAATATCCCGTGCTCTGATAACGATAGGATCGGCAGAGGTTGAAGAGTTTGACCCCCTTCATCTCGCCGAACTCTGGCCCCGTCAGATAAGCGCGGGCGGCCACCACTTCGACCCCGGGGATGTGGAAGGGCCACAGCTTGGGATTATTAACGACGACGAGAGTGGGCAAGTTGGAACCGTTCTGATCTAGTGCCGTTTCAACTATTTCCGCCTGGGACGGAAACTCACGGAAAGTGCGGGGTCTCGCTCGAATGTACGGTTGCGCATAAGCGAATCAAGTTGGAACGGCACTAGCGGGAACGCTCCCGCGGCTCGACCACGAGGAAGTTGGCATCGTAGGTGAGCACGCCTAGGTAGATGGCGCCGATGAGCCGGTTCATGCCCACGGTGTAGTATTGTCCATCAGCCATGGGATTGGGTAGCAGGGGGTCGGCAATCCGGACGCTTTGAGTCGAGGGTTCGTATCCACAGACGACTACGAAATGTCCCGAGGGCTCGCCGCGCACGTCGTCATAGTCGCTATTCGAGCCGTGCTCCCTCGGCGTCTGATAGAGGTAAGTGGCGCTCAAGCCGGTGAGAAGGGGCACCGCCTGCTTCAGATACTTTCGAATCAGCGCCGCGCTCAGCTCCTGAAACTGCACCAGCCCACCGCGCTCCAAGAACTCGAGGTAGGCGTCGGTGGCGACTCGAAGCTTGGCGGCGCGTTTGTGGCGGGCCTGCGCCTTTAGCCGCTCCCGCAGATCGATTCCCGGGTCGCGGAACCAGCTCGGATCGAACACCTGCAGATTGTAGGTATAGATCGTAGCGATGTATCCCTGAGCGAGGGCGTGGCACGCGAGGAAAACCGCCAGAGTCCCGCCCTGCTCGAGTCGTCCCGTTTGCGCGATGATGGTCTCGAGTGTCACGTCGTCGCCATAGAACCGGTATACGGCATCGAGGCAGGTTGGGCCGCAGGTCGTCTCGTCGGGCTGCGCCCGTATGTCTATGGGAAGAGACAGAGTCTCTATCTTGCGCGCTTCAGCTCGTCGGACCATCCGAATCCTCCGCGCGGGTCTGTCGCCCTCTGCGTTTTGCGAGTTCTTGGAGATCGGCGGTGATGTCGACTTCGTCCATGATCTCCTGACCGAGTACCGACTCAAGGATATCCTCGAGCGATACGATCCCGACGACGCTTCCGTACTCGTCCACGACTCCCGACAAGTGCCGTCGCGATTTGAGGAAATTTCGTAGAAGTACGTGGCCGCGCGTCGTCTCGTGGACGAAGTCGAGGGGCCTGGCCAAGGTACCCAGCTTCTTGTCGAACTCATCGTGGGCGAGTGCGGTCAAGATGTCACGGGATAGAACGACGCCAACCCATTTCTCCGGGTCCTCCGCGGAGTAGATGGGAATTCGTGAGTACGTCCAGTCCCGGATTTGGGTCGAAAGGTCTCTGACGGTGGTGTCATCGGGCAGCTTCTGAACGACCGTGCGCGGCGTCATGATGTCCCGTGCCGTCACCTGGTCGAGAGCCAGTGCATTTTTCACGAGGTCGGCCTCGGACTTCAGAATGCTGCCCTCCTCCGCGCTGAGCATCGCTATTTGACGGACCTCGTCCTCGGGAAAGGCGATGATCGGACCCTTGGGCTTGATGCGCTTGGACATCACCTCGACGAGTCGCAGAAGGGGGTGCAACAGGATCAGGATGGCGTTCAGGGGAATGGCGAGATGATGGGCAACCGGTCGGCTGTATGCCACGCCAAGGACCTTGGGAACGATCTCCGAGAAGAAGAGCACCGAGAGCGTGAACCCGATCGAGAAGCCGATGAGGACCGTTTCCCCGAAGAGACGACTGGCTTGAGCGCCGGCGATCGACGCACCCGCGGTGTTGGCGGCGGTATTCAGGATCAGGATCGCGGCGATGGGACGTTCCATGTTGTGTTTGAACTTCTGAAGGAGCTTCCCCGAACGACTTCCGGACTCGACGAGGTGCCGAACGTAGGGAAGTCTCACCGAGTAGAGCGCCGCCTCGGTGAGGGAGCATAACGCCGAGACCGTCAACACGGTCATAACGGACACGATGAAAATCATCATGACAGCACCATAAGAGAACCAGTGTACCCCGATCCGAAAAGACATTCGCTTCTCTCGGCAATAGCAGGCTGATGAAAAAGTACAGCCCAGCCTGCCGAGCGGCGGCCAAAACGTCTGCCGCGAGATCGGCGCGCAGCGCCGCAAAGGCCGAGCCGTGGCGGCCCGATCGATCGCGGGTCGCGCCACGGCATTGAGCACTGAAGGCGCCTCTGGGCCCGCCGTCGACGTTCGCGCGCAAGTTTCGGATCTGGGTGTACAACCGATGGCGTCCGGGGCGGGCGGTCGCGTCGTGAACGGATGATATGCTCCGGGCCGGAGGGTCTCATGAAGATCGCCGTCGTCTACAATCGTAACAGCAAGAGCGTCATCAACCTTTTCGGGATGCCGAACCGCGAAAAGATCGGGTTGAAGACAATCAAGCGGCTTGCTGATGCGTTGAAGGGCGGCGGACATCAGGTGGTGGCCCTCGAAGGTGACAAGGACATCATCGAGCGTCTCGGGGAATTCATGCCGCGGGTCGTGAAAGGGGAGCGCCCCGGCCTGGTTTTCAACGTTTCGTACGGCATCCAGGGGCAGGCGCGCTACACGCACGTACCGAGCATCCTGGAGATGGTCGGCATCCCTTACGTGGCCTCGGGCCCGCTCGCGCACACGCTCGCACTCGACAAGGTCGTTACCAAGATGATTTTGCGCCAGCACGATCTTCCCACGCCGGAGTTTGCCGTCCTTCAGGATCCCGATGCCCCGATTCCACAGATGAGTTATCCAGTGATCGTCAAGCCGAAGAACGAGGCGGTCTCGTTCGGCCTCAAAGTCTGCAAGAACGAGAAGGAAACTCGGGACGGAGCGGGGGTGATATTCAAAGAGTTCGGCCAGGCGGTGCTGATCGAGCAGTTCATCGAGGGACGCGAGGTCAACGTCGGCATACTGGGAAACAATCCACCCGAAGCGTTCCCACCGGTTCAGCTCGATTTCGGCGCCGGTCCAGGTATCTATACCTACGAGGACAAGACTGGTCGGAGCGGGCGAAGCATCGGGCACGTCTGTCCGGCACCAATCGGTGATGAGCTGACGGCGCGCGCCAAGGACATTTCGGTGAAGGCGTTCAAGGCGCTCGGTCTGTACGACTGTTGCCGTGTCGACATGCGCCTCGACGGCCGTGGCAATCTGTACATACTCGAAGTCAACAGCCTTCCCAGCCTGGGAGAGCACGGCTCGTATCTCGTCGGCGCCGCAGCGGTCGGGCTCGATTTTCCCGCTTTTGTCAATCGACTCGTCGAAGTTGCGAGCGCTCGTTACTTCGGTACGCCCGAGCCTCCCGCCTTCGATGCCAGGACGAAGGACCCCTCGGCTCACGCTTTTTCCTTCATAACCCAGAGGCGAGACGAGCTGGAGAAGCGTTTGCGGGGTTGGGTGGCTGAGACCAGCCGAACGTCGGATCCCGTGGGCCTGCAACAGGCGTGGCAGCGCGCGGGAAGGCTCTTCGAGGAGCTGGGGATGAAGCCGGTGAAGGAATTGACGGACGAGCCCGAGGTCGCGACCTGGGAGACGGCGCGCGGCTTCGAGGGAGGGACGCTCCTCGTCGCCCACGTCGACATCCCGATCGACGTGGATTTCGCTCCGCCCGTTTTCCGCCGGGACCCCGAGTGGCTCTACGGTGAAGGGGTGGGCTCACGGGCGTGCCTCGTCAGTCTCGAGTTCGCTCTCAGGAACCTCAGGAGTTTGAGGAAGCTCCGGACGTCTCGCATCGGTGTCTTGTTCTACTTCGACGAAGGTTTCGATGCACGGAGCAGCGCCCAGAGAATCCGCGAGGCCTCGGGTCTAGCGAAGCAAGTGCTCGTGCTCCGACCGGGAATCGTCGGAGATCTGATGGTCGTCAAACGCCGAGGACAACGAATATACCGGTTGACCGTCGAGGGCGAGCCCATTCGCATCGGCCGCGCCTCGAAGCGGCCGGAGGCGCTCAGGTGGACCTGGCAGAAGCTCGAGCAGTGCGCCAAGCTCTCGGCCCACATGAGCCGGGTTTCCGTGTCCGCGACCGAGATCAAATCGGATCGGCTACCGATGCGCGTCCCTCACCGAGTTACCGCGAATATCGTTGTGACTTTTCCCGACGACAAGGCCGCCTCCCTGCTGGAGGAGAGAATGCGGGGGATCCTCGGCAAAGGAGGCCTGAAGTGGGATCTCAAGCTCATCGCACACCGGCCGGCCATGGCGGAACGACGTTCCGGACTGCGTCTCGCCAAGCAGCTGGAAAACATTGCCTCCGACTGGGAGATTCCTCTGGCGCGGACGACGTCGGGGTGGCCGTCCGTGGCGGGACTCGTACCGGCAAGAACTCCGACGATCTGCGGCATCGGCCCGGTGTCGCGCGACCTCAGAACGCCCAACGAAGCCGTGCAGCGGATTAGCCTCGTCCAACGCACTCTACTCCTCGCGGATTTCCTCGCCCGCGAAGAGGCAAAGGGGTCAGGTTGAGAACACTTCTTGGCAAAACCCGCGAAGGGCCTCGAGCACGGCAGCACGCTTTTCGCCGTCCGTCATGAAGGGAGCGCGCGACATTTCCAGCTGGATGAAAGGGAGCTCCTCGGCGTGGGTCCGGGTGATGAATCCGCCCTGGAACGGATGGTTGATCGTGACGCTCGGGCCGATCGTACGTTGAAAGGCCTTTTGCATCGCTTCGATCCATAGTTGCGGGCAGGTACCTTCCCCGTTGCTCAAGCAGGCAGAAGGACGCGCTGCTCCGGGGTCGGGGCCAACCGGCGGACCGTAGGCTGCCATCGTGTGGCAATCGATGCCGAGCTTCACATCGGCGCTCGTTGCCAACTGCCTGAGCCTCGCATGATAGGGACGGTAGTAGCGGTCGAGAAGTCCGGTGACGACGTCCTGTGGTGGGAAGTCTCCGTACACCGGAACGCTCCAGCACGTGTGAGTCTTCACCACCCCGTCCGGCCGGAAGTCGTCGACTGCCCGATTGAGATCGACGATGGCGCGAGCTATTTCGGTGGTGTGAAATGCCTCGACCTCCGAAGCGAGGTCGTAGATCTCCCGAGCACCGACATCCCCGTCCTCGACGACTTCTCGGGTTGTCAGGATGCAGTACGGCTGCGCCTCCGGGGGAACCCGGGTCCCGGCGTGCGGGACGGAAAGCAACAACGGGAGGGTCATCGCCCCTCGGGACGAGGCGTCCAGGCGGCGACACCCGGCCCTGCGGCGGAACCGTCGCGTCTCGGATCCGCGACGCCGATGAGCTCATCACCGTCTCTCATGACGAGTTGGATGCAGCCGAGATAAAACGAGTAGGGATCGCGAATATCGACGGCGAAGCCGTGGCGCTCGAGGAACTCGGGGATGTCGCTTCGCATGCGCGTTCCCTCGAGGGACACCTTGCCCTCGAGAGAGCAGTGAAGCCGCGGAGCATCTACGGCGGCAAAAGGAGTAAGATTCTCGAGCCGGATCAGGACTTGAAGAATGGCCGACGTGATACGCTCGCTTCCCGGCGAGCCGATCACGAGGTAGGGACGTCTGCCTCGAAACACGATCGACGGTGCCACGCTGGCCCAAGGCACGGCATTGGGACGGAGGTAGTACGGATGGGAATAGTTCTCGTACTCGAACGCACCCATGTAATTGTTGTAGAGAAAGCCGAGCTCTGGAGCCGCGGCGCATGAGCCGAAGACTTTTTCGATGGATTGCGTCAGTGCGACCGCGTTCCCCTCGTCGTCCATGACCGACAGGTGGGTCGTCTCCCCTTGGCTTTTGAAACGTTTGAGGACCTGAGTCGCGACGAGCCGGGCGTACTCCCGTCGCAACATGCGCTTTTCCGATATCTGGGGATAGAAGTTGGGGTCGAAGGGGCGATCCTGGCGGTCGATGAACGCCCGACGGATGACCTCGGCGAGTGCGAGCGCTCCCTGAGGCGTGTCGGGATCCTGCCAGATTTCCGGCAGCTCCTGATAGACGTTGAGCGTCTGGATGAGCGTGCGTCCGGCCGCCGGCGGAGGGAAAGTGAACACCCGGTGGCCTTGAAAGCGTGTCGTGAGCGGGTGTCTTTCGAGCGGCCGAGGAACCTGAGCGAGATCTTCACGGCGGATGAGACCGTCGTTTCGGATCATGTCCTGCTCGATCTGGGCGGCAATCTCGCCCGAATAGAAGTCCTTCACGCCTTTCTTCGCGATGCGCCTCAGAGTTTCGGCGAGCACGGGCTGTTTGAAGATCGATCCCACAGGATAGGTCTTTCTACCATCACGAAGGAACAGCGCGGCCGCGGTACCGGCGCGGAGAGACTCTCGTTCCCGGCGGGCGAGCGCACGTTGAAGCCCAGTGACTTCGTAGCCCTCTTCGGCGAGGCGAATCGCTGGCTGCAGAATCCGGCCGAGTTTGAGCTTGCCGAAGCGCTCGAGGACGTAACGGAGCACGGCCGGGGTACTTGGAACGGTAGTCGCCTTGTGGCCGGCCTTGCGGTCAGGGGCCGATAGACGGTCTACGGTGGCCCGGTTCGGCGCCCTCGACGATCCGTCCAGTGCGATCGTTCGGCCGGATGCCGCCTCGTGGAGGAGTGCCATCGTCTGTCCGCCGAGCCCCGAGGCTGCCGGCTCACAAACTCCGAGCGCGAACGCGGCGGCGACCGCGGCGTCGAACGCGTTGCCCCCGGCTTCGAGGACTTCGACGCCCGCTTCGGTGGCGCGGTAGTGAGCGGTCGAGATCATGGCCTTGGTCGATACCGCAACCCGCTGGGGCCAGTGGATCCTACGCTCGCGAGGCTCGCTGAGCTCGGTATCCACACGTCTCGGTGTCAGCTGCTTTGCCATGGCTTCCATAGAGTGGTGACGTTCCTCGATTCGGATTTACAATCTTACCATCTTCACCGGATGCATCGAGTGAGAAGTGGCGTCGTAATCGATCGAGCCTGGCGCTCGATTCGTGAAAGAGGGGAAGGAGACATGAAGAACGCTTCATCGTTTGGCTCACTATCGTGGTAACGAGCTCGGCCTCCGTCAGCCTTGCCCAATCCACCGGAACGAATGAGCGGCTCGCGACCCCGCGAAGAGCCAACGATAACTTCCTCAATGGCAGATTCCCCCGACGGTCGATCTAGATATCGCTTCAGAGGCCTTCGCCCTCGACTCGAGCCTCGGCGCGCCGGAGAGAGACGATTGGCAAGGAGCTCAGCAACGCTTGCGATACGCCTTCATCCACACTTACAAACCGGTATTGGACGACGTGCCGTACCGCTCGTTCGAGACCATGGAGGACTACCGCCGCTGGTGCGAAGAGAATCTGCCGTCCTGCTTGGGGTATGGCCGCACGGTTTGAGTACCGACAGGCGCAAGAGATTGCCGCCGCGTTTCACCGCCACCGAGTCCGTTATTTCTTCATTGGAAAGTCGGGTGCCATCCTGCTCGGTTATCCCGACACGACGCAGGATGCGTACTCTTCTCGGAGAAGAGTCCGGAGAACGGCCGTGCCGTGGTCGCTGCGCTGGCCGAGCTGGGATTCTCCCTGAGCAGCGAACAAGGTGCGGAGATCGAACGAGGCAAGGACTTCGTGCAATTGCGCCAGGGCCCATTCGATCTCGACCTGGTCTTCGCTCCCCGATGGAATAAAGACCTTCGAAGAAGCGGATCGTCGCGGACTGACGATCGAGGGAATGCGAGTCTGCCATATCGACGACATCATCCGGAGCAAGGAGGCGGCCGGTCGGGTGAAGGATCGCGAATCGCTGCCGCGGCTGAAGGCGTTTCGCGACTGGTGGATGGAGCGAGGCAGCGGTTGACATTACTCCTCGCGCTCGAGAAGCGCGACGGGAAACTCGGAAAAGAGCTCGGCCATTGCCATCGTTCCCGACAAACCCCGCCGACCCGATAGAACGTTTGTCCACCTCGCTCGCGGCAGCTCCAAAGCGGTGTCGCTCCAGCGGCCTCCGAGGCCGAGAACGAGCCTCGGGGCGACGACGACGACGTCGGTCCCTCGTGAAAACGCCACCACGCGGTGTCGGTGCTTCCCCGAGGCCTCAAGGGCGCGGTAGTCTCCTTCAGGCCCGAAGCTCGCGCGACGCGCCGCGCGAAGTCGAAGGGCGCGGTGGGTCACCCAGAGCTTGGGGAGCCCTTCCTCTTCGCGGACTAGGATCTCCTCGACCGACAAGGATTCGAGCTCGCGGAGCAGCTCGTGGCGTCGCGCAAAGTCGACCCTTCGCCGATTGTCCGGATCGGTCAGACTATGGTCCCAGAGCTCGTTGCCCTGGTAGATGTCGGGTACGCCCGGCGCGCAGAGCTTGAGGAGAGCTTGGGCGAGCGAATGGGTCTGGGCCGGTCTCTCGAGGGGTCTCACGAAGGTTTCGACCTCCTCGGCGAAAGCGGGGTCGTTGACTACGCGGGAAGCGAACCCGGAGAGAGCTTCTTCGTACGGCAAATTGGGGCGCATCCAGGACGTGTGGATCTTCGCTTCGCGGGCCGCCTTGTTCATGTAGCCGACGAGGCGCTCTTCACCGATCGGCCATGCGCCGACGATCGTTTGGTACAGCAGATATTCCATCGCCCGATCCGGCCAGGCGCCGCCCTCGCGATGGCGTCGATTGTGCTCGGCCCACCGTCCCACCACTTCGCGCCAGTGCTCTGGGATTTCCGATAACAAGGCGATCCTTGTCCTCACGTCTTCGCTTCTTTTGGTATCGTGCGTCGACGTCGCCGTCATGGTGGCGGGCCACTGCTCTTGTATCCGGGCGCAGTGATCGTGGAACTGCTGAATGGAGGTTCCGAAACGCCCGGGGTGGCCTCCCACTTCGTTCAGACAGACGAGGCGGTGGAAGCAATACAGGGCGGTGTCCTCGAGCCCCTTCGCCATTGCGGGCCCAGAGAGCTGTTGGAAACGGCACACCCACTCCAGCTCGGCGGGCACCGCGTGCCGGCCCTCGAGCAGCTCCAGCAGAAAATCGAAGAGACGTTCGTCCAGCTCGCTTCGAGCCTCCCGAGCGAGCCCGACCGTGGTAGAGAGGATCTCGCTGTCCGATTTGGTTGGCTCGCGGCCGGGACGGACATAGGTGCGGTAAACGGGAAGCCAGATAAGGATTTCCTCGATCGCCTCCCGAAGCTCGGCTCTCGTATAGTCTCGATGATCGAGATGCGTCTCGCAGACGCGAATCAGGAGATCGGTGAGTCGCATGACGTCGCTCGCCAGTAGATCGGTCAGGACGAGGCGTTTCTTCTCGCGGATCACATCGTCGAAAACTCCCGGGTCGTCGCCGACGAACTCCCGGTACAGGGACGTCAGGGGCTTTTCACCGTCCGGGTCGACGAAGAGTCCTCCCAGACAGTTGAGAAAATCGTAACCGGTCGTTCCGTCGACCGGCCAGGATGGCGGCAGAACTTCGCCGGGCTCGAGGATCTTCTCGACGACGATCCAGGCGGTCGGGGCCGATCGCCGTAGACGATCGAGATATTGCTCCGGGTCACGCAGTCCGTCGGGGTGATCGATACGAAGCCCATGGACGATCCCTTCTTGCGTCCAGCCGAGGACGAGCCGATGCGTGGCTTCGAAAACGCTTCGGTCTTCCATCCTCAGCGCCGCCAGCTCGTTGATGTCGAAGAATCTTCGATAGTCGAGATCGTGGGCCGCCGACCTCCAGTAGGCGAGGCGGTAGTTCTGGCGCTCGAGAAAATCGTGGAGCTCGTCCAAATTGCCGTTGACGTGGCCGAGCTGCTCGTCGACGGCCCGAGCCACCTGGGGGTTCTGCCCGAAAAGTTGACCGAGGAAACGGATGATGGCGGCCTTGTCGCGATGGCGCCGCCGGCGGAGCTCTCGATCGGTTACCGTGGGGGCCGGAAGAGCCCGCAGGACGTCGGCGGCAAAGCTCAAATCCTCGGATTTACACCGTACCGCAGCTCGACCCAGAGGTCCCGCCAGAGAGATCGGGGCCACCGGGAGGACGTGATCGTAAACGCTAATGGTGAACACCGCCTCCGATCGCTCCAGGCGAATCGCGCCGTTTCCCAGAACCCGACCGTATTGGTCGCCCAATATGGGGACGAGGACGCGGTTCCGCATCCGATCATCGGGATGGCTCCAGTCGACGTCGAAGCAATGGGCATACAGACTCGACGGCCCATTTTCGAGCACATCCCACCACCACGGGTTGTGCTTCGGGCTTCGGATCGACATGTGATTGGGAACGACGTCGATGACCTGACCGAGGCCGTGGCGCCTGAGCGCCTCGCACATCCGTGAATGGGCGGCAGCGCCGCCGAGCTCGTCGTTGACTCGACCATGGTCGACCACGTCGTAGCCATGGGTGCTGCCGGGCGCCGCTTGAAGGTAGGGAGAGAAATAAACATGGCTGACGCCGAGCTGCTTCAGATACGGGATCAGGGTCACCACGTCGTCGAAGCCCAGCTCGGGGCCGAGCTGCAGTCGGTAGGTTGCCCGGGGAAGCGTCCGTTCAGCGCTCATGTTTGAGCACTATCAGCGTCCGGCCCGGTACCGTGATGGATGCCCCGGTCTCCACCAATCCAGGCTCTGGCGCCAGGGCTGCGTTGGTATCCAGTACCAGAGTCCACGGCCCTCGAAGCCGTGATGAGATGGTGAACAGGATCGCCTCGTGGTGCGCGTTGAACAGCAGGCAAAAGTTGTCGTCGATGATCCTCTGGCCGCTTTTGCCGCGACTGGGGATCTTCTCCCCGTTGAGGAAGACGGCCAGAGACTTGGCGAAGCCCGGGTTCCAGTCATCCTCGCTCATCACCTGTCCGTCGGGCCGGAGCCAACCGATGTCCTCGAGCTCGGTGCCGCGGATCGATTGTCCTAGAAACCAGCGACGTCGGCCGAACACCGGGTGCTCTTTGCCCAAACTAATGAGATGTTGGGTGAAGTCGAGCAGCTCGTTGTCGGCGGCTCGCCAATCCAGCCATGAAATCTCGTTGTCCTGACAATAGGCGTTGTTGTTCCCTTGCTGGCTTCGGCCGTTCTCGTCGCCCGCCAGAAGCATCGGGACGCCCTGGGAGAGAAAGAGCGTGGCGAGAAGGTTTCTTTGTTGCTTGGCCCGCAGGCTGAGAACTTCCGGGTCGTCCGTCTCTCCTTCGATTCCGCAGTTCCAGGAGCGATTGTGCGACTCTCCATCCTGGTTGTTCTCGCCATTCGCTTCGTTGTGCTTCTCGTTGTACGAGACGAGATCGCGGAGAGTGAATCCGTCGTGGCAGGTGACGAAGTTGATGCTCGCGAAGGGCCGTCGACCGGTGGACGCGTAAAGGTCGGAGCTTCCGGTGAACCGCCCGGCGAACTCGCCAAGGGTTTGGTCCTCGCCGCGCCAGAAGTCCCGCACCGTGTCGCGGTACCTGCCATTCCACTCAGACCACAAGGGAGGGAAGTTTCCCACCTGGTAGCCGCCCTCGCCGATGTCCCAGGGCTCGGCGATGAGCTTCACCTGGCTGACCACGGGATCTTGCTGGATGAGATCGAAGAACGCGGAGAGACGATTGACCACATGCAGCTCTCGGGCGAGCGTCGATGCCAGGTCGAAACGGAATCCATCCACGTGCATCTCCAGGATCCAGTAGCGGAGCGAGTCCATGATGAGCTGAAGGACGTGGGGCGTTTGCATGTTCAGGCTGTTGCCACAGCCCGTGTAATCCATGTAGTACTGAGGATCTTCCGGGTTCAGCCGATAGTACGCCCGGTTGTCGATTCCGCGAAACGAAAGCGTCGGTCCGAGATGATTTCCTTCGCAGGTGTGATTGTAGACGACGTCCAGAATGACCTCGATACTCGCCTCGTGCAGCGCGCGTACCAGTTGTTTGAACTCCTGAACTTGCTGTCCCGCCGAGCCGCCGCGTGCGTATTCGTGGTGAGGTGCGAGATAGCCAAGCGTGTTGTATCCCCAATAGTTCTTTAGCCCTCGCCCGATTAGCGCGTGATCGTGGATGAACTCTTGGATGGGCATGAGCTCGACGGCGGTCACGCCCAGGGTCGTCAGGTACTCGATGATTGCGGGGTGGGAGAGACCGGCATAGGTCCCGCGCAGCTCGGGAGGAAGCTCGGGATGAAGCGCGGTAAACCCTTTGACGTGGAGCTCGTAGATGATCGTCTCGTGCCACGGCGTCTTCAGCAGCCGATCGCCTCGCCAGTCGAAGTACGGGTTGATGACGACCCCTTTCGGAGCGTAGAGCGTACTGTCGAGCTCGTTTCGGGGACCGTCGGGATCGCTCCAGTGGTAATCGAACAGGGTCTCGTTCCAGTCGAGCTTCCCGTCGATCGCCTTTGCGTAAGGATCGACGAGAAGCTTGTTGGGATTGCACCGGTGACCTTCCTTGGGCTCGTGGGGCCCGTAGACGTGGAACCCGTAGCGCTGTCCCGGACCGAGATCGGGTACGTACCCGTGCCAGATGTAGGCCGTGACTTCCGGAAGTGCCACGCGTGTCTCCTCGCCCTCCTCGTCGAAGAGACAGAGCTCAACCTTATCCGCGACTTCGGAGTAGAGAGCGAAGTTGGTCCCGGCGCCGTCGTAGGTGGCTCCGAGGGGATAAGGCTCTCCAGGCCAGATTTCGTTCAGCATATTAGTGTTCAATGCCCTGGCGGGACCCGCGGTCGTTCGGCCGCCACGGCTCGGCCTTTGCGGCGCTTATTCGCACTGCGTGCTCACATCTCATGCCCACGGAGGAGCCCTGTGCGAACGATTCGCGCTGACGTCGCGGCAGACGTTTTGGCCACCGCTCGGCAGGCTGGGCTGTACTTTTTCGTCAGCCTGTTAGTCTCCCAGAGTTCGTACCGGCAAAACCTTGCGCCCGACGAGCGGCCGCGCTCACGCTTCGCCTTGGTCTGGTAGCTTCTCCCTACGATAGACCGCAAACGAACGCCCCGGCAGCGAGAGCTCGGCCTCACCCTTCGAATCGAGCGTTTCGGGGAGTTCGCTCCCGGGTCCCCGCCATTTCGCTTCGGACGAATCGAACGCCTTGACCCACCGGCCTTTCGGCAGGGGAACCACAAGCGGAATC
The DNA here is from genome assembly GCA_035457705.1 of Vicinamibacteria bacterium. Taxonomy (GTDB): domain Bacteria; phylum Acidobacteriota; class Vicinamibacteria; order Marinacidobacterales; family SMYC01; genus DASPGQ01. The sequence goes on along the minus strand of DATIBD010000039.1, from coordinate 236,177 downwards.
CGTTCTTTGCCGAAGTGGAACACCATCCAGACGCGTCGGTCCCGTTGGGTCAGCAGGACCTTTCGGCCCTCGAAACAAGTCGTGTCGTCCATGCCGTACGCGGGGAACCTCCGCCTGAGCGCCAGAAGCTCCCGGTACAGTTCGTGCACCACGGCGTGATGTCCATGGAAGCGCAGCTCGTGATTCAGTACCGAGCGCTGAAAAACCTCTTCGCTTTGCGGGTCAGGGACCTCGCCCTTCCAATCGAAGCTCCGAAACTCGTCGCGCCGCCCCTCGCGCACGGCTTCGCTGAGCTCGGGATCGCCGTGGCTTACGAAGTACAGGAACGGCGCCGTCTCTCCGTACTCCTGCCCCATGAATACCAGCGGAACGAATGGGGACATCAGCAAGATGCCCGCCGCGAGCTTCTCGCTCTCGAAGTCGACGAGGGCCCCGAGGCGCTCGCCGAGCATCCGGTTCCCGATTTGATCGTGGTTCTGTACCGAGACGACGATTTGATGCCGCTCGAGGTTTGCCATCGGCCGCCCATGTCGGCGCCTTCGATAGCGAGAGTACTCGCCGGCGTAGGTCATTCCCCGCTCCCAGGCAAGGGCAAGATGCTCGACGAGTCCGAAGTCCAGGTAATAGCCGCTGGTTTCTCCAGTGAGTAGGACGTGCGTCGCGTGGTGCAGATCGTCGCACCACATGCTGTCGAGATCATAGCCGCCAAGAGCCGCACCGCGAACGAGCCGCGGGTCGTTGAGATCGCTCTCGGCCATGAGGGCTACCCTCCGTCCGAGAACCTCGCCGAGCGCGTGTACCTCGGCAGCGAGCTCTTCGAGAAACGGCCGCGCCGATCGGTCCAGGATCGCATGAACGGCGTCCAGGCGGAGCCCGTCGATGTGGAAATCGGCGATCCACTGGAGCGCGTTCTCGATGAAAAAACGGCGAACTCCTTCGCTCTCGGGTCCGTCGAAGTTGATGGCCGCCCCCCACGGGGTCCGGTAAACGTCGGTGAAGTAGGGCCCGTAATCTCCGAGGATGTTACCCTCGGGGCCGAGATGGTTGTAGACCACATCCAGAACGACCGCCAACCCGCACCGGTGACAGGCGTCGACCAGGCGTTGCAGGCCTCGCGGACCACCATAGGAGGCTTGCACCGCGAAGGGGAACACGCCATCGTAGCCCCAGTTTCGCGAACCGGGAAACTGCGCGACCGGCATGATCTCGATGACGGTTATGCCCAGCTCGCGCAGCCGGTCGAGATATCCGACGACGGCATCGAAGGTTCCCTCGCTCGAGAAGGTTCCGACGTGGAGCTCATAGATCACGTAGCTCGAAATCGGGTAGCCCGTCCAGCCTTGGTCGGTCCACGCGTAGTCTAGATCCACGACTTCCGAAGCGTCGTGAACGCCCTCAGGCTGATAGCGAGACGCGGGGTCGGGCCGTTCCGCTCCATCCGTGAGCCGGTAGAAGTAACGGGTGCCGGGAGGCACCCCTTCGAAAACCGCCTGGTGGTAACCGAGATCGTCCCGCGCGAGCGTCTTCGGGTGCGACTCGCCCAGGATGCGGAGCTCGACGCGAGCTTGTTCGGGCGCCCACACCGAGAAATGGCACCGCTCCCCGTCGACCGGCGTTGCTCCCAGCCGCCGCCGGCTCATCCGGGCTCGTCTGCTTTCAGGTAGATAGCTCCGAGAGGCGGCAGCACGAGATTGAGTGAAAATCGACGACCGTGCCAGGGAACGGGCGAGGCTTCCACTCTTCCGAAGTTTCCGTGCCCACTCCCACCGTACTCTTTGGCGTCGGTGTTGACGAGCTCTTTCCAGCCGCCCAGGTGGTCCACCCCAACGCGGAAGTTTTGTCGGGGGACCGGGGTGAAATTACAGACGACCGCGACCGCGTCTCGATGATCCCCACTGTGACGCGAGAACGCGAGCACGCTCTGCTCCGCATCGTTCGCGTCAATCCATTGAAAACCGCGGCTGTCGCAGTCGAGCTCGTGAAGCGCGGGCTCGGTTCGATACAGGCGATTCAGCTGGGAGACTAGATCCTGGATTCCTCGATGACGATCGTTTCGGAGCAGGTGCCACTCCACGCTCCCGTCGTGCTGCCATTCGCCCCACTGGGCGATCTCGCCGCCCATGAAGAGAAGCTTCTTCCCCGGCAATCCGTACATATACGCGAAGAGGAGCCTCAGATTCGCGAACTTCTGCCACTCGTCTCCGGGCATTTTCCCGAGCAGCGATCCCTTTCCGTGGACGACCTCGTCGTGCGAAAGCGGAAGGACGAAGTTCTCGTGAAACGCATAGAGAGATCGGAAGGTGAGGTCTTGATGGTGGTACTTGCGGTGAATAGGGGATTTGCTCATGTAGCGAAGCGTGTCGTGCATCCATCCCATGTCCCACTTCAAGCCGAATCCCAGGCCGCCCAGATAGGTGGGGCGGGAGACCATCGGCCAGGCCGTCGACTCCTCGGCGATCGTCTGCACGTCGGGATGATTCTCGTAGACGATTTCGTTGAAACGGCGCAACAGGCGAACAGCACCCAAGTTCTCGCGGCCTCCGTACTCGTTCGGAATCCACTCTCCCTCCTTTCGTGAGTAGTCCAGATAGAGCATGGAAGCCACCCCGTCGACCCGCAGCCCATCCGCGTGGTATCGATCGAGCCAGAACATCGCGCTCGAGAGGAGGAAGCTCTGCACTTCGTTGCGGCTGTAGTTGAAGATGAAGCTGTCCCAGTCGGGATGAGTGCCCTGCCTGGGGTCGGCATGTTCGTAGAGGTGGGTGCCATCGAAGTAACCGAGCCCGAACTCGTCTTTGGGAAAATGCGCCGGAACCCAATCGAGGATCACCCCGATATCCGCCTGATGGAGCGCATCCAGCAAGAACATGAGCTCGTGGGGCGTGCCAAATCGGCTGGATGGTGCGAAGTAGGCCGTGACCTGGTAGCCCCAGGAGCCGAAGAACGGATGCTCCATCACTGGTAGGAGCTCCACGTGGGTAAAGCCCATCTTGGTCACGTACTCGATCAGTTTCGGCGCCAGCTCCCGGTAGCCCAGGGATCGGTTCCCTTGTTCGGCCACTCGCATCCAGGAGCCGAGGTGGACTTCGTAGATCGAGGTGGGCGCGCCGAGCTTGTTCGCCTGACTCCTCTGGCTCATCCATTTCTCGTCCCGCCACCGATAGGACAAGTCGGTAATCGCCGAAGCGGAACGCGGCGGAATTTCCTGGGCGAAGCCGAAAGGATCGGCTTTGTCGACTTCGTAGCCCTGGTACCGGGAGCGGATGTGGTACTTGTAGAGTTGCCCGACGGTCGCCTCGGAGACGAAGCCCTCCCATATGCCGGAAGAGCCGCGCAGAACGAGCGGCGTCCGTTCTCGGTCCCACCCGTTGAACTCTCCCATCAGCGAAACGTGGGCGGCATTGGGTGCCCAGACGGCGAAATAGGTGCCAGTAGCTCCGTCGGCGGTGTGGGGGTGAGCCCCCAGCTTTTCATAGAGCCGACAATGCGTCCCCTCGTTAAAGAGGTGGATGTCGACATCGGTGAGAAGCGACCACGGCGGCGTATCGACGTCCGCTAGCCCCGAGGCTTCTTGCGATCGATTGGGAGTCTGTCGAGTAAGAGGGGGGCGACTTCGCTCGGTCATGAGACTTTTCTCCTCTCTCGGTCGATTCGGTGGAGAAGCGCGCCCACGTCCGGTAACGTCGGCAACGCCTCGATTCGATACCTCATCTTCCGTCGCCAGTTGGGCCTCTCCTGAGCGGTCCCGGGAACGTTCTGCGGTTGTTCCTCGAGCCAGAGATCCTCCAGGGTAACCAGCACGATGGCTGCCGGGCTCGAGGCGTAGGCTTCCAGGAGCGCAGCGAGTATGTCGAAAGGATCGGTCCGGTCAGGGGCGAGTCGTCCGCTGGCCACGAGCCGTTCGATCAGCAGCGTCCGGGCCGACTGGCGCGCTGCGAGTAAAAGCCCTCGTTCGGAAGGAGAGGCGAGTCGTCTCTCGATCCGTTCCTCCAGCTCCGATCCCTTCCACCACGCCGCGAACGGTGGCATGTCGTGCGTGTTGACGCTGGCTACCACTTCCTCGGGAACATTCGCGAACGGATCCTTCGGCTCGCCTTCGAGCTCGTACTGCAGGACGTGCATGCGATAGAGGCCGGTACGTTTCATGCAATCCCTGACTTCGATTGGTACCGTTCCAAGGTCTTCCCCGACTACGACCGTCTGGTTACGGACGGACTCGAGTGCGACAATCGCGTAAATTTCCTCGGGGCGATAACGGAGGAAAACCCCGTCGGTGGCGGGCATCCCTGCCGGGATGCAGTACACACGGTGGAGGCCCATCACGTGATCGACCCGCAGCACCCCGGAACATGACATGTGATGTCGAAGGCAGTCAACGAGGTAGCGATAGCCATCGCGCCTCAACCCCACCGGGTGGAGGGGCGTGATGCCCCAATCCTGTCCCTGGGTGAACACGGCGTCGGGGGGTGCTCCGAGCGCACAGCCTCGCAGAAAGGCGCGGCGCTCGCGCCAGACGTCGTATCCTTCGTCGTGCACCCCTAATGGCAGGTCGAGATAGAGGCCAAGCCCTAGCGTCCGCGCCTTTTCTCCCAGACGGATCATTTGCTGGGAGGAGCGCCATTGGACGTAGAGGTGGTAGCGAACGTCCGACTCCTGATAATCGGTTCGCTCGAGCGATCCTTCGCGGAGTCTTTCGGGCCAGGCGGTCCACGGCTGGCCGCGAAGCTCGCCGACGGCACGGAACTCGGCGTAGTTTCTCAGGCGAGCGTCGGATGCTACGAACTCTTCGAATTCCTGACGGTCGGGGCGAGTCTCGGTGAAGAAGCTCTTCACCAACTCTTCGAGAACCCTTCGTTTCAGGGACATCTGTTGCCGGTAGTCCACGAGTCTCGCGCTCCGCAGCTCTTTCGCCGTGCTCGAGAAGGTCGACGATTGGAGCAGCTTCCTGGCGGGCTCGCAGACCGCGAGGTCGGGGAGACGCTCGATATCCAAGTAGAATTCGCTCCAAAAGAGCCGGCTGACGGGTGCGTAAGGGCTCGGTTCGAACGGCCGATCGAGAAAGCTCGGAAGTAGCGGCAAGGTGCCGACGAGGCTTGCCCCCGATGCCCCAGCCCAGTCGATCAGCATCTCTAGATCGCGAAGGTCGCCGGCTCCGAGGCTGCGCTCGCTGTGCAGCGCGTAAACGGGAGCGAAAACGCCCCAGGCAGCGCGCCTGGTCGGGGCCCATGCCTTCGACTGGGGGCAGAGAAGCACCGTCTCGCTAGGCCGGTCGCCGATCTCGACGAGGGCTCGGTGGTATCCGTGGGGCAGGGGGCGATCGAACCTCAGCTCTCTTTGGGTGAACCTTTTTCCGGAAAGGTCCTTTCCCGCAATCGGTGGCAAGTCGGCGACGATCCCTTCCGTGGAGAATTCCCCGTCGTTCTCGAGCTCGATCCGTGCGGCGAACCTCTCTCGCGAATCGCTCTCGTCGACTCGGAGCTTGAGCACAGGTTGGGCGTTCTCGGCCACTACTTGAACGGGGTCGATACGCTCGCTCCAAATATCGAGCTCTCGTCTGGCGAGGGCCTCGAGGACGTCGACCTTCGATCGAACTGGAGCTCCGAGATGTTCCAGCATCTTCACAATCGCGTCTTCCGAGGCGCGCTTTCTCTCGCGGCGTACATCCTCGTAAGAGGTCTCGATATCGTACAGAGCGGCAAGCCGATCGAGCGCCCCGCCGCCATTCACCGTGCGGCCTCCTCTTCGTCGATAAGGTCGGCGAGTCCTAGAAGGGGTATCGAGACCCATTCGGGACGGTGGTTCAGCTCGTATCGGAGCTCGTAGAGGCATTTTTCGAGCAGATAGAATCGCAGCAGGTCCTCGACGTCCTCGCGGCTTCGGGGAATGATCGGCGCGGCCGCGGGACACTCGAGGTAGGCCCGCAGGTAGAACGCGCTCACCCAATGCACCCACCCGCGAGCCCAGGGCTCGAGCGTCTCGATCTTGCCCTGAGGCTCTTTTCGGCGCTTCAGCGCCGCGGTAGCAGCGTAGTGGAAGGATCGCAGCATCCCAGCGACGTCGCGAAGCGGACATCGCTTGAATCGCCGCTCGCTGATTGGCCGGGCGGGCTCGCCCTCGAAGTCGATGATGACGAAGTCCCGTCCGGTGTAGAGAATCTGGCCAAGATGGTAATCGCCATGGCACCGGATCCGGAGCGCCGCGATCTTTCGGGCGGTGATACGGCGCAGCCGCTTGTAGATGAGGCTCTCTCGCTCCGTGATCGTACGCGCTCGAGCGCGATCGGCTTCGGGGAGTCGCGGAAGCCATCGTCGTAGCGTGTCGAGCGCTTCAGCGAGGCGGGGACGAGCGGCCTGGTAGAGGGACCGCTGGTGAAGCTCTGAGAAAGGCTCCGGAGCGAAGGCTGGGTGGCGCCGGTCGGAGGCTAGTGCCCCGTGAAGCTCGGCGGTCCGCTCGCCCAGCAGCTTTACGACGGGCACATAGTGCCCAAGGGCCTCTCCCAACAGCTCGGGAGGCTCCTCGCCGGATGGCTTCAAGAGAGGGCCCGAGCTCGAGGGGGGGCGGGCGTGAGCCGGATGTGCCAAGACGTGCTCGTAGTAACGATCGAGCGTCTCGATGGTGAACTGCCAGGCATCCCCCCGATTGGGAATGTAGCGTTGAAGCACGGCGATGCTCGCGGGCTCTCGCCCTTGCGCCTGATAATCGAGCGTGGCCAGTAGCTCGGGACAGTGTTTGAAAGTTGTGCGTTGGTTGAGAAATCGGACGATCTCAGGGTCGCAGTTTACGCCCGCCTCGACCACGCGCTGAAGTTTGAGGATATAGCGATCGCCGAACACGATGCTGGTGTTCGTCTGTTCTCCGGTTTGAGCACGCGGTGGGGCGAGCGAATCGTCACCCCTGTTCTCCAAATTGCGAGCCCAGGCGAGGAATCGACCCCGCTTGCCGCGAAGAACTCGCTTCGATGCGAGCAGATGCAGCAGCTCGCTGGAAAAGCGCTCCGACAAAGCGGCATCGTGAAGCACGATATGGACGCCTTGCTCGTCCTCCCCGGTCGACAATGTCGCCCCGGCGACCGCGCTTCGAGCATTGTTCTCTAGAATCTCTTCCGCGGCGTCGCCCTCGGACCAGGCCAGGGGGACTAAGTAGAGCTCGTCCTGCCCTTCGTAGAAAAGCACCATGACGAGAAGGACGACCCAGTTCGCGGAGCCCGTCATTTCTTCGACGATCCGGGCCATCTGGATCCGTCTGCTCTTCGAGCGAAACCAGCGCTGTCGACAGAGGTACTGCGGAAGGGCCCCCTCGAGGCGCTCCCGAAGCGAGCCGGTGAGGAATTGCGCAGCCCGCTCGACTCTGCCGAGCTCGGGGATCTCGAAGGCCCGGCCCGCGTCGGCCGATGGCGCAGCGAGCTCGAACCAGAAGAAGGTATGAGGACTCAGCGAGAGAAAATAGGGCTGTTCTCTGATCGGCGGAAAGGCGACCCGGCCGAAGAGCTCCTCCGGCACCAGCCCGGCATAGTCCTGCAGGGCCAGCTCCACGTGCTGGCTGTAGCGGGAAAGGTTCACCACGACGAGTATGCGCTCTTCCTCGAAGGAGCGAATGAAAGCAAGGACCTTCTTGTTCTCCGGATGCAGAATGCGGAGCTCGCCTCGTCCGAACGCTTTGTGTTGCGTTCGTTGGGCGATCAGGCGCCTCATCCACCAGAGGAAAGAGGATGGATTCGCATGCTGTGTCTCGACGTTACGGGCCTCGTAGTGGTACTCGGGATCGACGATGATGGGAAGAAAGAGCTTCTGAGGATTGGCGCGGGAGAAGCCGGCGTTGCGATCGGGGCTCCATTGCATCGGTGTTCGAACTCCATCCCGGTCACCGACGTAGATATTGTCACCCATGCCGATCTCGTCCCCGTAATAGAGAACCGGCGTGCCGGGGAGAGAGAACAGCAGCGCGTTCAAGAGCTCGATCTTTCGCCGCGTGCCGAGGAGAGGCGCGAGGCGACGTCGAATGCCCATGTTGATCCGCGCCTGTTTGTCTTCGGCATAGACCCGCCACATGTAGTCCCGGTCTTCGTCCGTTACCATCTCCAGGGTGAGCTCGTCGTGGTTGCGCAGAAAGGTCGCCCACTGACAGGTCGGATGAACTGCGGGCGTTTGTTCGAGTATGTCGATGATGGGAAATCGATCCTCGAGATGCAGCGCCATGAACATCCTCGGCATCAGGGGAAAGTGGAAGTTCATGTGGCATTCGTCGCCGTCGCCGAAGTAGGAAGCGGCATCCTCCGGCCACTGGTTCGCCTCGGCCAGGAGCATACGGCCCCGGTGCCGGCCATCGATATAGGAGCGAAGCTTCTTCAGGAAGGCATGGGTCTGCGGGAGGTTCTCGCAGTTCGTCCCTTCGCGCTCGAAGAGGTACGGCACGGCATCGAGTCTCATGCCGTCGACACCCATCGACATCCAGAAGTCGAGGACCTTGAAGACCTCTTCCTGGACTTCCGGGTTTTCGAAGTTCAAGTCGGGCTGATGCGAGTAGAATCGATGCCAGTAGTAGGCTTTGGCAACCGAGTCCCACGTCCAGTTCGAAGTCTCGAAGTCCTTGAAAATGATCCGGGCTTCGCGATAGCGCTCCGGGGTGTCGCTCCAGACGTAGAAGTTTCGGTAACGACTCCCGGGAGGAGCCTCGCGGGCGCGCTGAAACCAGGGATGCTCGCTCGAAGTATGGTTGATGACGAGCTCGGTAATGACGCGAAGCCCGCGGTGGTGCGCCTCTCGTAGAAACCTTCTGAAATCCGTGAGGGTGCCGTAGGAGGGGTTCACGTCGGTGTAGTCGGCGATATCGTAGCCGTCGTCCTTCAGAGGCGATGGGTAAAAGGGCAGGAGCCATATTGCCGTCACGCCGAGCTCCTCGAGATAGTCCAGCTGGCGGATCAACCCGTTGAAGTCCCCGATTCCGTCGGCGTTCGAATCGCGAAACGCGCGGACGTGAACCTCGTAGATGATGGCGTCCTTGTACCAGAGAGGGTCGGCGCTCAGCCCGGTGTAAACGCGACGTCGAGTCATGCGTAATAGTCGAAGTCCTGTTCGCGTTGAACGAACCGTCGAACTTGGAAGACGTGCGCCGGCACAAGCTGCGGTTCGAGCTCGACGTAGTTGCGCGGACCGCGCCAGAGGTAACGGGCTTCGGCTATCAGGTCATGGATCTGAAAAGTCTCTTGCGAATCCATGCCCAGAGCATCCAGGTCCAGCTCCACCCAACCGGACTGCCGGTGATAGAAGTCGAGATTGACCACCACGATGACGCTGTCTTGCCCGTCGAGCGTCTGTTTGCTGAAGCACAGCAGCTGATCGTTGTCAGTCTTGTGAAAACGGAGATTTACGTTGCCCTGGAGTGCGGCACATTCTCTGCGGGCGCGATTCACCCGGGTGATGATGGGCCGGAGAGAATTCGGGTCTTCGAGATTCCACCTTTTGATCTCGTACTTTTCGTTATCCAGGTACTCTTCCGAGCCCGGGCGAGCGACGTGCGCCATCAGCTCGAAGGCTGGCCCGTAGATGCCGTAGCTGCTCGACAGCGTGGCGGCGAGGACGAACCGCGCTATGAAAGCCGCCCGCCCCCCAAACTGAAGATGCTCGGGGAGAATGTCGGGCGTGTTCGGCCAGAGATTGGGCCGAAAGAACTCGCCGACGTCCGTTTCGGTAAGCTCCTGAAGATACTCGGTGAGCTCCCGGCTGGTGTTGCGCCAGGTGAAATAGGTGTACGACTGGGAGAAACCCGCTTTGGCGAGAGCGTACATCAGCTTGGGTCGAGTGAAGGCCTCGGCGAGAAACACCACATCGGGGTGTCGGGTCTGGATGTCCCGGATGCACCACTCCCAGAACCTCAATGGCTTCGTATGAGGGTTGTCGACGCGGAAGAGACGAACGCCTTGCTCGATCCAGAACAGGAAAATGCTGTGAAGCTCGCGCCAGAGCCCGCGCCAATCCCGTGAATCGAAATCGAAAGGATAGATGTCCTCGTATTTCTTTGGCGGATTCTCCGCATATTGAATCGTTCCGTCCGGTCGTTTCTTGAACCATTCGGGGTGCGCGGTCACGTACGGGTGGTCCGGTGACGTCTGAAACGCCGCGTCGAGCGCCACTTCGAGGCCGTAGTCCTTCGCCTTGGCAACGAGCCGGCGAAAGTCGACGAGCGTTCCAAGCTCCGGGTGGACCGCCTTGTGACCTCCCGTTTTGTCGCCGATGGCCCACGGGCTACCGGGGTCTCCGTCCTCGGCGACGAGCGCGTTGTTCCGACCCTTGCGGTGGCTGGTCCCGATCGGGTGGATGGGAGGGAAGTAGACGACGTCGAAGCCCATCGATGCCACATACGGTAGCACCGACTCGACGTCTCGAAACGTCCCATGGTTTCCGCTCCCCGTCGTCGATCGCGGAAAGAGCTCGTACCAGGAGCTGAAGCGGGCCTTGGGGCGGTCGACCCGCACCTCGAGGACGACGTCGTGCCAAGTGGATCGAGAGCGATCGGGATAGGCAGCCATGAGCTCCCGCAGCCGCTCGTCCGTGGCGGCATCGATTTTCGTATCTCTGGCTGTCCGGGTGGACCGCAAAATGCGCGCGACCCGCTCGAGCTCCGGCCCGGCTTGTGCGCTGGCTCGGCGAGCGGCCTGGGCGACGATTTCCGAGCCCACCTGAAGTTCGAGGGAAACGTCCTGGCGGGCTTCGAGCTTCTTGTCGAGCAGCTTTCGCCACGTTGCGAACTCATCGGTCCACGCTTCGACGGTGTATTGCCACCATCCAAGTTGCGACAGCTCGAAGGTCCCGTGCCAGCGATCGTTGACCAGAGGCTCGAGACGGACTTCGTCCCATGCCGTGGTCCCGGTAGGCCGGTACAGCAGGACACCCGCGACCGATTCGTGACCGTCGCAAACCAGATCGACTTCCACTCGGAACGGGTCACCGAGAATTCGCTTGGCGGGCCAGCGTCCCGCATCGATCTCGGGCGTAATTCGCTCTATCCGGACGCGCCGCCGGGCATCGGGAGGAAGTCGCACGGAAGAGACCTCACCCTTCGACCGCGCCTCAGGGTTGGGCGCGGCTGCTGTGGCTCCAGTCGATTCAGGTTGGCGGCGCATGGCTACAAGATTCGCTGTCTTCGTTCAGGCGTACCTCTTCGCTCCAAGGAGGTCATCCTCTGAGGGACTTCTTTAATTGTCCTTTTACGACTCTTGGACGTTTACGACTGAAGCTCACCATACTCGATTGATCGAACTAAGTCAATAATATAGCGTTGACAGGGAGATAGACGGAAAGACCTCTTGCGTGATATGTAGAGTCGCATAAGACCAGATGAGGGTTTCGTATGGAGAGTCGACGGGAGCGGAAGAAGCAACAGACGCGGACGGCCCTGCTGGAGGCGGCGATGGCGCTCTTTGCCGAAGGCGGGGTCTCGGGGACGCGCGTCGAGGACATCACCGAGCGGGTCGATCTGGGCAAGGGCGCTTTTTACAACTACTTCGCCTCGAAGGACGCGTTGATTGCCGACCTCGTGGCTCGAGGCGTCGACACATTCGAGCAAGGCTACCTCTCGCAGCTCGACACCGACGAAAGTGCTGCTCGACGAGTTGCCCACGTCGTTCGGCTGCATGACACCTTTCTCGGCGATCATCCCCAATACGCTCTGCTTTTCCATCAGGCTCGCGGTTTGCTGCTTCTTCAGAATACACGGGTCGAGAAGCTCCGCGTGGTATTTGCCCACTACCTGCGCCGGGTGGGGCAGGCGCTAGGGACCGGCGCGATCGATTCCTGTTCGGACGAGGACATGCTCGACATTGCCGCGGCACTCGTGGGCGGCGTATCGGGTTACCGTTCGTTCCGTATCGCAGCGGCGCTACCCGCTAACGACACCACCGCGGAACAGATGCTGACGCCAGGGATTCTCGGGCTCCTGGCGCAACGCGGAAGCGCCCACGGGCGGTAAAACGAGCAAGGGCTATCTCGGGCTCGATTCTCGCCGGAGCGAACGGACGTCGGAGAAGCGCTCGTCGCGATAGACCTCCTTTCCGCCAAGAATCGTCAACAAGACCTCGACGCCGGCGATCTCGGACTGCGGCACGTCGAAGAGGTTCTTCTCGAGTATGATGATGTCCGCGGCCTTGCCAACCTCGATGGAGCCCGTCCTGTCATCGTGGTGCTGCAAATACGCTCCGGCTTCCGTATAGGCCCGGAGCATCGTCGGAAGATCGACGCGCTCCTCACTTATCCAGCTCTCGCCCTCTCCCGAAAGCCCCTTCCGGGTCAGAGCGACCTGGATGGCGTCGAGTGGATTCATCGAGGATACGGACCAGTCACTGCCCGCAGCGGCGACAGCCCCTGAGTCGACGACGGTCTTGATCGGATACAGCCATCGTGAGCGCTCGGGTCCGAGGAAAGGCTCGGTAAGGTCGGTGATGTATCTGTCGGCGTAAGCCCAGAGTGGTTGAAAGTTGGCCACGACTCCGAGCTTCTGGAATCGAGGAATGTCGTCAGGATGGAACAGCTCGATGTGAGCGATATGGTGGCGGGAGTCGCGAATTCCGTTCCGCCGACGAGCTTCCTCGAGGGCATCGAGCGATTCTCGGATGGCCCGGTCCCCGATCGCGTGAAAATGGACCTGGAAACCTTCGCGATCGAGTCGGGCGACGAGCGGCTGCAGCCGTTCCCGAGGGATCTCGAGCTGTCCCGCGCTCGACGAGCCGACGTAAGGCTCGAGAAGCGCCGCTGTGTGAGCTTCGATCACCCCGTCGGCGAAGATCTTCGCCGCATCGGCCCGGAGGAATTCGCTTCGTCCGGCGTGGGCTCTCTTCGCCAAGAGCTCGTCGACCTGCGTCTCGTCTCGCGTTTCGTCGATGCTCAGCGAGACCCGAACCCGCGCCGTCAGTTCTCCGCTTCGTGCGAGCCTCTCGTAGGCTGCGAGCACCGGATCGGTTCCGTTGGCCTCGATGACGGAAGTGATGCCGAATTGGTTCGCCATCGCCAGCCCTCGCTTCAGTCCTCGGGCGTAGTCGTCTTCCGATAGTCGAGGAAGATTTCGCTCGATGAGACCCGTCGCGGCCTCGCGAAGCGTACCCGAGGGCTCGCCAGCTTCGTCGTGCTCGATGCGACCGTTCACTGGATCCGGGGTGTTCCGGTCGATGCCAGCGAGGGCAAGCGCTTTGCTGTTGACCCAGGCGGAGTGTCCGTCGGCAGAGCTCAGGTAAACGGCCTGGTCCGGTGCGATGCGGTCGAGCTCCTGGCGATGGGGGTTCGCATCGGGAAAGAGGGGGAGGTCCCAGCCGCCACCGACGATCCAATCGGATGCGGAGGCCTCCCGGGCACACGACTCGATCGCCTCGAGCACGGCCAGTCTCGACTCGAGACCGTTCAGGTTGCATTGACCGAGCTCGACACCACCAGTCACCAGGTGGACGTGCGAGTCATGAAAGCCAGGAAGCACCATCTCGCCGTCGAGGGAAACAACGCGCGTTTCCGATCCCACGAAGGCATCGACGTCCTCATCGGCGCCGACGAAGACGATCTGGCCCGCCGATATCGCCACGCTCTCGGCCCAGCTGCGCGCCTCGTTCATCATGTATACGGTACCTCCCCGAATCACGAGGTCGGCGGACTCGGGGGGCAGACGGCAGGCGCCGAGAGCGAGGATGAACGCGCCAGCAAAAAAGGTCCGGAGGGTCCCCCTTGAACCCGTGTTCGCCGACGCTTCGCTTCGGTAGTCTTGACGGAGGCGGCGATCGAAACGAAGCGTTCGGCGGAAGACGACAGTCCGAGCTCGAAAGCTCAACCGTGCTTCTCCGGGCGTCCGCGCCTCGTCTTTTTTTGATCGCTTTTGGAGCTCACTCCGGCGATTATTGCATAGACGCGAGAAGCACCCTTTTGATTTCTGCTGGCCCTCGACGCAGACCAACTCGCCCGTACCGTCCGCTTTCCCGCCATCGCCGGAGCGCTGGGTGACGCTGGCTCCGTCGCTCGTTTGGGTGCTCGGAGGCAGTCTCGCCGCTTACGTGGTGGGCCTTTACGCCCTGTGCTTCAGGATCCAGGGACGCATCCAGACATCGGAGGACTACCTCGTCGCCGGCAGGAAGCTGACTCTTCCTTTTGCGACCGGCACCATCCTCGCCACATGGTTCGGAGCCGGCACGGTCCTGACCGCCGCGGACGAAGTAAGGCACTCGGGGCTGAGAGCGGCTGCCTTGGAGCCGTTCGGCGCGGGAGTTTGCCTCCTGATCGCCGGGTGGCTCATCGCCGGTCCGATCTGGAAGATGAAGCTACTGACGCTGAGCGACCTGTTTCGGACCCGATTCGGACGCGAGGCGGAAGTGCTTTCGGCGTTCATCATGGTACCCAGCTACTTCGGCTGGGTGGCGGCCCAATTCGTGGCGCTGGCCGGGATGTTGCACCTGTTCTTCGCGATCGACCTATCGGTTGGCATCCTCATCGTCGCGCTCGTGGGCTCCGGATACACACTGCTCGGCGGAATGTGGTCAGTAACCGTCACCGATGCCGTTCAGATTGCGTTGGTGCTCGCAGGTCTCCTTCTGCTGGGGGCATCCACTTTGTCGGAGCTCGGAGGAGGGAGCTACCTTCTTGGGCTAGCGCGCCTTTGGAACGATACGCCTCCCGAGCTGAGAAACCCGATCCCCGTGGAATCGGTGCAGCAATTCATCGACTGGCTTGCGGTTCTGGCTATCGCAGCGCTCGGGAACTTGCCTTCGCAAGACATCGTGCAACGCATTTCGGCGTCGCGGACACCCGTCATTGCCCGTCGGGCCTGCTTATTGAGCGGGTATCTCTACATCGGTTTCGGTGTCATCCCCGTGGCGTTGGCTCTTTCGGGGCGCATCTTGTTTCCGGATACCCTTAGCACTGCCATCCTTCCGGCGCTCGCCCATAGCTTCGCTCAGCCTTTGGTAGCCGTGACTTTCACGGTCATGCTCGTCTCCGCGGTGCTGTCGTCGATCGACAGCGGTATTCTGGCTCCGGCCGCGGTGCTCTCGGAGAACATCTTCCGACACGTGAACGGTGGACGTTTATCCTCTCTGTCCCTGAACCGCCTCGCGGTGTTCCTCGTCGCGTCGGGTAGCGCCGCCGTCGCCTACTCCGGTCAGAGCGCCTACGGATTGCTGGAAGATTCCTACGAGGTCGCTTTCGTGAGCCTGTTCGTTCCGATGATGTTGGCGGTCTATGGCTGGCGGTGCTCGCCGAAGGCAGCCGCCGCATCGATGAGCACGGGTATCGCGATTTGGCTTATCCACTGGGTGACCGGTTGGCAGTACCTGGCCGAGCCGTTCGTCCCGTTGCACCTCCCCGCCTCGCTCGGGGCAATGACAGCGAGCCTCCTCGCCTACGTCGTTTTCCGCCGTCGAAGATGAAGCCGCGGCGGGTCGAGCTCTTCAGCTGGTTGGGGCGGCTAGGGTCCGCGTTCCGTAGGTCTCGATGGCCATCTCCCGGTCGAGGTAACTCGGGGGCTCGATCGCAGCGCGGCAGTAGGAATCGACCCAGTGAAACACGTTCTTCTCGCGAACGATGTTCTTCAGACGAGACATTCGTCTCCTGCGCTCGGTCGCGTCCATGGTAAGGGCTCGATGAATCGTGCTGGCGAGCCCGACCACGTCATATGGATTGACCGTGAGAGCATCCTCACCGAGCTCGCAGGCAGCTCCGGCGAACTCGCTCAGAACGAGCACGCCTTTCTCCCCGATGTTCGAAGCGCAAAACTCCTTGGCGACGAGATTCATACCGTCCTTCAAAGAAGTAACCAGGAGCACATCGGCGATACGGTAATAGGCGGAGAGCTCTTCCATGCTCATGTTATGGTAGAAATACCGAACGGGAACCCAAGACGCCGTTCCGAACGCACCGTTGACCTCTCCGACCAGCCTCTCGAGCTCGAGTCGCAAGCTCCGGTAATGGGGCACGGACTCGCGGCTGGGAATCACATGCTGGACCAAGCACAGGTTCTGGCGGAGCTCGGGAAACCGGCCCAATGCCGCTCGAAAGCCACGGAGCTTGTGCAGCAAACCCTTGGTGTAGTCGAGTCGATCGACCCCCAGCAGAATTCGGAGCCCGCCTAGCTCGTTCTCCAATCGCCTGGAGATGGCGGCAACTGGCTCGCTCTTGGCCAAAGCCGCGAACCGCGGGTAGTCGATGCTGATGGGGAAGTCCCCGGCGCGCGTCGAACGATAGGCATCCCGTCCCGATTGCCCCGGGTGAATCGCTCGCGCGCGGACCTCGACGACGCTGCCGCCGCTTTCCTCGATTTCTGCGTCTTCGGTCAGCTCTTCCACGCAGCCGATGAAGTTCTGGAGGTCATGTCGAGTCTGAAAGCCCACGAGATCAAATTGGAGAAGCGCGTCGAGAATCTGCTGTCTCCAAGGAAGTCGGAGGAACAGATCCGGCGCGGGAAACGGGACGTGCAGAAAGAACCCCAGCCTGTTCGCGACGCCCCGCCGGCGCAGCTCCGCACCTGCTCGGAGAAAATGATAATCCTGGATCCAGACGAAATCGCCTTCCCGGGACGAGCGCGCCACGACCTCCGCGACCTTGCGATTGACCTGGCAGTACATTCTCCAGTACCTCGGATCGAAGTTGCACTTCGCCAGGAGATCGTGGAACAGGGGCCACAGTACCTCATTGGAGAATCCGCGGTAGAAATCCTGGATCTCCTCCCGTTCGAGAGGCACCGGCCATAGCGTCAACCCCAGCTCCCGAGCCGCTTCTTGGAGGGCTCTCTGGATCTCGGGGCCGATCGCTCCGGGCATTCCCGCCCAGCCTACCCAGGCCCCGCATCTCTCGCGAAGCACGGGCGTCAAAGCCGTTACCAGACCGCCGCTGCCCGGCCTCGCCTTCCAGCGCGCGTTCTTCTTTTCGAAAACGACGGGCAGGCGATTCGACACGACGAGAAACCGATCCCGATAACCGTCCATAGTTTCCTTTCGGTTGCCGATCGGACTCGAAGCAGAACCAGGCCGAAAGACAAGCCCAACGATTTGGCTGAATTTCGGGCAGTATACCAAAAAGGGAATCGGGATTCCAGACGAAGAATAACAATTTTCGCAGAGGAAAGTTCGAGCGACGGGGGCTCTACCCGTTCGGCCGCCGGTCGGCGTGGTCGTTTTCGCTCGTTTTCCCGAGGCGGATCGAAAGGTCGTTACCGAGATCGAGGAACTCGTGGAATCCGGGGCCGCCGCGCGTCAGGCACTGAAAATAGAGGTTCTGGACTTTCCACAGGTCCACCTCGAACGGAAGCGACCGGACGAGTCGAACGCGCTCGCGGAGGGCCGACAGCTTGGCTCGATCCTCCGGGGCCGCGAAGTAGGCTTCGGCGAGCGCATCGAGGCTCGATCGCGCCGTCCAGGCGAGCGCAGGCTCGTCGAGGCGGATCCCTTCTTCAGCTGCCTCGCGGACGAGGCTGCCGATCTTCTCCGCACCGTTTCGCCAATCGGAGAGAGCGTTTCTGAGCCGCGCGTTCAAGGCCACCTCTGCCGCAACCGACAGGGCGGGCGGCAGCGGCACTCCTAGGTCGGCGAGAAAGCGTACCGTGCCCCAGTGCCTCTCGTAGATACTGCGGTGTGCCGCCTCGGCGTCCTCGAGAGACGTTTGGAGGAGGAAGTCGACGATTTTGCGTTGCTCGTCGCCAAAAAGCGACCGCAGGTTGTAGATATGCCCTCCAAATCGCTGGTCGAGCGCGCGGAGGAGCGCCGTGGTGTCGGCGCTTCGGAACGGTCCGACCAGGTCGGTGGGGAGACCTGGGAACCGATCGAGCTCGATTCCGGCGGTAACGGTGTGATCGCCCAAGTGGAGAACGGCGAAGCTCAGCCTTTCGGATGAACGGGTGATGCGGGACGTGAGCCGCACTCTTCCCAGCATCAGGCGCATCGCTCCCGAGCGGACAGATTGGCTCTCCACCCTCTCGACGTCGAAGCTGTAGACGCGGTCGATCTCGCCGTTGGGTTGGAACAGAGCGCTGATGCAGTAATGGGCGCAGAGCATCTCCCAGGTGATCATCGCGGGCCTGACGTTTCTGAGGTAGACGTCGCGTCCCGTACCCGCCCCGGCGCGGTTGCTGACCGCCAGATCGAGCTTCTGCAGAAACTTCGCTTCGATCGGCTGGCCGAGCACGTCCTCGCCCAGCTGCACCGCCCGACCGGCGTATCGGAGAATCTGGATCGTCTCGATTCCCGCGAGGTCGTTGAAGAACCAGCCGCAGCTCGTATAGGCGAGCTGGAGCTGGCGCTCGAGCTCGAGCAACTTGAGCACCGTCTCCTTTTGCGGCTCCGTCAGCCCTCCCAGATGCTTGTCGACGTTCGCCGGGTCGCGGTCGAGGATCAGATCGATGTAATCGAGAACCGATGCAAAAGGGTCTTTCACGTATTCGGCGAGCTTCTCTTCCAGCCGAGCGGCCGTCGTGTCTCGGAGCCAGTCCAGGGCCGCCCGGAGTGGAGCTCGCCAGGCCTGGCTCCAGCTCGGAGAGCCGCCCGTGCGACAACCGCAGTCGCTCCTCCAGCGCTCGATCCCGTGGGCACAGCTCCACGACGTATTCTCGACGATCTCGACCTCGTGCTCCGGGGGGAAGCGCTCCAGGAACTCTCCGTAGTTCGTCAGGCGAGCGTCGCTGTTTCGGTCGATGGTATCGAGGGCGAAAGCGAGGGCCATGTCGCCATGGGGGTGGTGGTGGCCGTAGCTCTCACCGTCGGTCGCCACGTGAGCCAACCGGGGCTTGCCGTCGTCACGCGCGATCGCAAGAAGCCGGTCGGTCAGGGATTCTCCACGGTGCAGAAGGCCTTCGAACGCGATGGCTTTCGACACGGCACCGTCGTAAAAGAAGACGACGATCGTGCGTCCCGATGGCAAGCGTTGCATGTAGGGAAGCGTCGTATCGATGCCTCCCCCGGTGACGTCATCCCAGGAGTCGTTTCCCAGACGGCGCGTTCTCTTCGCTTGTGAAGGCGCGAGGATCGTGAACCGAATGCCGTGAGCCGCGAGGACGTCCAGCGTCTCCAGATCGGCGGCGGTCTCGGCGAGCCACATTCCCTCCGGTCGGCGATGGAAACGATGCTCGAAGTCGCGGATTCCCCAGACGACCTGGATCTCCTTGTCTCTCTTGCGCGCGAGCGGCATGATGACGTGGTTGTAGACTTGGGCGAGCGCAGAGCCGTGTCCGGAGAAGCGGAGCTGACTCTCTTTGTCGGCGTCCAAAATGGCGGAATAGACAGCGGGAGCCTGCCGCTCGATCCACGAGAGAAGGGTTGGCCCGAAGTCGAAGCTGATGCGCGAGTAGTTGTTGACGATGGCGACGATGCGGTCCTCGCCGTCCAGAATCCGGGACGCCGTGTTCGGGGCGTAGCACTCGGCGAGGATGCGCTCGTTCCAGTCGTGATAGGGGCGAGCGGAATCCTGGGGCTCGATGGCTTCCAGCCACGGGTTCTCCCGTGGAGGTTGATAGAAGTGGCCGTGTACGGTGACGTACTTCATCACGGTTGAGGCTCGAGGGCGAATAAACAGGGCGACGCGGAAGTGGAGTCAGGGACGAGGGTCGAGCGCGACATACGGCAGCAACCTAGTCAAGATCATAACGCCGATGCCGAGGAACCGCCGCGGAATTAAACTGGCACGGGTCAGGAGCCAACGACGGATCCCTGATTCGAAGGGGCGAACGAGACCGAGGCGATGAGCCACAATTCTCGAACTTTGCGATAGACTGAGCATTGGAGGACCGAGGTTGAAACGAGCCGAACGTCACCATTTGAAGCAGGATGAGTTCGTCCAGGGCATAGAGCGGACCACGGACTGGGTGGCCGAGAACCAGAGGAGAATCGTAAACGCCGTGCTGGTGGTTCTCGGTGTCACTCTCCTGCTCGGTGGCCTCTACATCTACCGCAGCCGTCGGTCCGCACAGGCCCAGGCACGACTCACGGAGGCTCTGGAAATCTACCACCGCGACGTACGATCGTCGGATGGCGCGGCGCCGTCAGGTGAAGCACCGACCTTCGCGAACGCGGAGGAGAAATATCGCGCGGCTCTGGAAGCATTCGAGGGCGTCGCGGACGAGTTCTCGGGCTACGAGGCGGGGCGACAGGCGCGCTACTACGTTGGCGTGTGCCATGCGGGGCTGAAGGACTACGAGCGGGCCGAGGGCGCTCTTGCCGGCCTGGGCTCCGGCTCTCGGGATCTCCTGTATTACCTGGGCACGCAAGCACTGGCGGCGGTCAAGGCAGAGCGCGAGGATTATGCGGGCGCAGCGGATATCCTGCGTTCCCTGCTGGAAGACGATGCCAGCCCACTTCCCAAGGACTACGTCCTCTTCGAGCTCGCGAAAACCGAGGAGAAGGCTGGTAACCTCGATCAGGCTCGACTCTATTACGAACGCATGGTATCGGAGCACCCTGACTCTCAGCTCCGCGGCGACGCGATGAACCGGCGCGACGCCCTCGAGTTCGTCGCCAGCTGAGCTCCTTTCCGCCATGAGAAAACGCGGCTTCGTATTCTGGTTCGCGTTCGTCATCGCCGGCATTTTCGCGCTGGCCGTGGCCTCGCTCTTCGTGCTCATCTGGAGCTTCCGCGCCTCGGTACCTGGCATCCCCGACCGCGCAATAGTCAGCCTGGACCTGGCTGCCTCCTATCCCGAAGACCCGCTCTATGCTCTGGGCGGTCCTTTTTTCGGCGTGGAGGGTCTGACTTTTCGCGACCTGCTGTTCGCCATCGAGCGCGCCAAAACCGATGACCGCGTGGAAAAGCTTCTGCTCCGGGTTCGCGGCAACACGCTGGGGTGGGCCCGTGCGTCGGAGCTGCGCGATCAGATTCTCGACTTCAAATCGTCGGGAAAGCCCGTCGTAGCCTTCATCGAATTTTCGTCCAATCGTGACTATCTCGTCGCCTCTGCCGCCGACGAGATCTTTCTTCATCCGCGGGGAATGGTGGAGCTATCGGGAGTGCGCGCTGAGATCATGTTCCTCGCCTCGAGCCTCGACAAGCTCGGGATCGAGCCCGAGTTCGAGCGCGTCGGTCGATACAAGGACGCTCCCGACACGTTCCTGCGACATTCGATGAGCGAGGCGACGCGCGAGGCCACCGGGGCGCTCGTCCAAACGATCCATGAGCACCTGGTGGATGCCATTGCTGAAGGCCGATCTCTGGATGAATCGAGCGTCAAAGCGGTGTTGGAAAAAGGTCCCCTCACGCCCGGCGAGGCCATGGAGCTGGGCCTGGTGGACGGTCTGCGGTTCCTCGACGAGGTGGAGAGCGCGGAGGGGACGTCGGCCCTCGAGAAGGAGTCGGTTCGTATCGCGGACTACCGGAGGGCCACGACCCGCACGTCCGCTTTTGGCGCCGATGCCCGCATCGCGATCATCTATGGAATCGGTCCCATCGTTCCCGGAGGCAGTGGGGAGGACGCCTTGTTCGGAAGGGTGATGGGTGCGGATACGATCGCCTCGGCGTTCGAGAAGGTGCGGAAGGACGATTCGATCGATGGGGTCGTATTCCGGATCGACAGTCCGGGCGGCAGCGACGTGGCATCGGACGTCATCTGGCGCGAAGCCATGCTCACGCGGCAAGAGAAACCGGTCATCGTCTCGATGGGGAGCGTCGCCGCTTCGGGCGGCTATTGGATCGCGACGGCATCGGATGCGATCGTGGCCGAGTCGACCACCATTACCGGCTCCATCGGAATCTACGCCGGCAAGTTCAACCTTTCCGGGCTCTATGAAAAGCTGGGGATCGGCGTGGATGGTGTGTCCAGCACCGAGAGCGCCGACTTCTTCAGTGACAACCGGAGCTTTACCGCCGACGAGCGCGCCCGGCTTTCGCGCGTCCTCCAGGATGGCTATCAGGCGTTCTTGAGGCGCGTCGCGGATGGTCGTGGCATGAGCACCGAAGCGGTCGAAGCGGTGGCCCAGGGACGCGTTTGGTCGGGCGAGATGGCTCTTCAGCTCGGACTCGTCGACGAGATCGGCGGACTCGAGCGCGCGCTCGAGATAGCGAAAGAGAAGGCGGGCTTCGACCCAGGCGCTTCGGTGGAGCTGCGTATCTACCCCGAGAAGCGCAACTTCCTCGAAGCCCTGCTCGAGAGTATCTACCGAGCTTCCGCTCCCCTTCGTTTGAATCTATTCGACCGGACGAAGCTCGTCGAAAGCTCGCCGATGCTTCAGCTGCTCGCCCGCGGAGTGCCGCTCGCGCTCATGCCCTATCAGCTCGAGGTTAACTAGCAGGCTGAAAAGAGTACAGTCCAGCCTGCGCGAGCGAGCCCGGCGCAATCATCCGGATCGGGTTTCTTCGAGGGTATTAGATGTGAGCACCGAGTGCGAATGATTGCCGCGCCGTAAGCAGCCCGAGCCGTGGCGGCGCGATCGATTACGGGTCCGTCACGGCATTGAGCACTCTAGAGTTCTCAATCGAGCTGCTTTTTCAGCTCGCTCAGCAGAGCGAGCGCATCGAGCGGCGTCATGCGCTCGGGATCGATCCGGCGAAGCTCGGACACGATACGAGCCTCGGCTTCGGCGAAAAGCGGAAGCTGGCGGGCTCCCTGCGTCGAGCTTCCACCGGTGACATGGGGGCGACCCTCGATGTCGAACTCGTTTTTCTCGAGGTTCCGCAGGATTGCCTGCGCGCGACGGATCACCTTGGGTGGAATTCCTGCCAGTCGCGCCACCTGAATTCCGTAGCTTCGGTCGGAGCCGCCTTCGACCACTTTCCTCAGGAAGACGATGTCGTCGTGCCATTCGCGGGCCGACACGTGTCGGTTCACGATGCCGGGAAGCTCCGAGGCGAGCTCGGTGAGCTCATGGTAGTGCGTTGCGAAGATCGTCTTGGCCTTGAGCCGGGGCTCGGTGGCGATGTACTCGGCGACCGACCAAGCGAGGGAGAGGCCGTCGAACGTCGCGGTCCCGCGACCTATCTCGTCGAGTAGGATAAGGCTCCGTGGCGTCGCTTGGTGCAGGATATGAGCCGTCTCTTGCATCTCGACCATGAACGTCGAACGCCCGCGGAACAGATTGTCGGAGGCGCCGACCCGGGTGAACACGCGATCCACGACGGGAAGCTTGGCTTCGGAAGCGGGAACGAACGAGCCCATCTGGGCCATGATCACGATGAGCGCCGTCTGTCGCAGATAGGTCGACTTTCCCCCCATGTTGGGTCCCGTCAGAACGATGAGGTGCCGTTCGGGGTCCAGGCTGAGATCGTTCGGCACGAAAGGCTCGGTGCTCATCGCCTCGATGACGGGGTGCCGGCCGTCCTTCAGCTCGATCTCGTAGCCTTGGTGGAGTCGGGGTTTCGTGTAGTTGTGCACGGTCGCGATCTCGGCGAGGGAGGTGAGCACGTCGACCGAGGCGACCGCGTCCGCAGTCGCACGGATTCGTGGCGCTTCGACGGTCACGCGCTGACCCAGCGCGAGAAAGAGCTCGCGTTCGATGACCTGAATGCGCTCCTCGGCGTTCAGGATCTTGTCTTCATACTCTTTCAACTCGGGTGTAATGAAGCGTTCCGATGCCACAAGCGTCTGCTTGCGCACGTAGTCCTCGGGAACGGCCCCGAGGTTCGATTTGGTGACCTCGATGTAGTAGCCGTAAACCTTGTTGAATCGAATCTTCAGCGACCCGATGCCGGTGCGCTCGCGCTCTCTTGCCTCGATCCGTCCGAGCGTCGCTTTTCCATGAGAGCGGAGCGAACGAAGCTCGTCGAGCTCGCGAGAGACACCTTCGCGTATGACACCTCCGTCCTTCAACACCGCCGGCGGCTCGGGGACGATGGTCTCTTCGATGTCCCCGCGTGCGTTCTCGACGGGATCCAGCGCCTCTCGGAGGTTCTTCAGGAGATCCGCCCGGGAATCGGACAGGAGAGCCTTGAGTAGAGGTATCTTCGTCAGGGAACGGGCGACGCCGATGAAGTCACGCGGGCTCGCCGTGCCCAACGTGATGCGGGAAACGAGCCGTTCGAGGTCGAGTACGTGCTTCAGCACGTCGCGAAGCTTGCTTCTTCGGATGGTCTCGAAACCCAGCTCTTCGACTCCGTCGAGCCGTTCGAGGATCGCCTCGATATTCAGGAGCGGCCGGAGGAGCCAGCTCCGAAGCCGCCTCGCCCCCATCGGAGTCACGGTCCGATCCAGGATGGCGATCAGGCTCCCCTCGCGTCCACCCTCGTTGATTGAGCGGGTGAGCTCGAGATTTCTCTGGGTGACCGGATCGAGCACCAGATGCTCGGCTGCCTCGATGCACCGGATCTCGGAGATATGGGCCAGTTGGCCTCGTTGGGTCTCCTCGAGGTATTGGAGAGCAGCGCCGGCGGCGGAAATCGCGAGGGGTCGGGAATCGAGAGCGAAGGCCGAGAGGTCGATCGTGCGGAATTGACGAAGCAGAAGGCTTCGGCTCGCTTCGAGCTCGAATCGGAAGGCTTCGCGCCGTGTTACAACGGGCCGCTCCTCGGCTCCTAGAGCACCCCACGCTCCGTCGGGAGGCGGGCTGCCCTCGGGATGAATCAGCTCGCGAGGACGGTAAGTCAAAAGAGCTTCACCGAGCTTTTCGGACAGGTCCTGCCCCTCGAGCTCGAAAGCGACGAAATCCCCCGTGGAGAGGTCCGCAAGCGCGACCCCGATCGCGCTCTTGCCCGGCGAGACAGACATGAGATAGCTCGGCTCGCGAGCCTCGAGATAACCCTGGTCCAAGAAAGTCGAGGGAGTCACGACTCGAACGATGTCGCGCCGCACGATCCCTTTGGCCTGACGCGGATCCTCGACCTGCTCACAAACGGCCACTTTGAATCCGCGCCGTATGAGTCGGCCGATATAGGCGTCGGCGGCGTGATAGGGAACGCCGCACATGGGAATCGCGGTACCGCCGGGGTCCTTCTGGCGGGACGTGAGCGTAAGCTCCAATACCCGGGCGGCCTTCAGTGCGTCGTCGTAGAACATTTCGTAGAAATCGCCCATGCGAAAGAACAGGATGGCATCCGGCACCTGGCGCTTCATCTCGTGGAACTGTCGCATTGCGGGCGAGGCACCGGGCTCCCGCACCCTTTCGGTGGAAGTCGACATGAGGACGCGGGGCATTGTACCGCGAAGGGGTTGCTCGTCGGCGATGTGACAAATTAGGATTCCCGAACAGGATGCGAGTACTGGCCGTGGACACGACCGGTGCCCACGGAAGCGTGGCGCTTCTGGACGGAATCGAGCTCGCCGGAGCGATTGGCATCCGCACCGCGCGGCCACAGCACGCCGAACGACTCCTTGCCACGGTGGACGATCTCCTCGGACGCCTCTCGATCGAGGCCGCCGAATTGGATGGTTTTGTCGTTGCCGTGGGGCCGGGCTCGTTCACGGGACTCAGAATCGGAATCTCGACCGTCGAGGGGCTCGCCTACGCCCTGAAAAGGCCCGTCGTCGGGGTTTCGAGTCTCGACGCGACCGCATTCCGCTATCGCTTCCATACCGGTCTCATCGTTTCCGTGATCGAAGGCTACCGGGGCGAGGTCTACGCCCGATGCTACGCGTCCGATGGCGTCGACCTCGTCCCCGGGATGGAGCCCGTTTGCGAGGAACCCTCACGCTTCGTGGAGCGACTCGAGGAGCCGCCTGCCGTGGTGGCGGGCACGGGCCTCGGCCGATGCGCGAGCCGTATCCACGCTCGGTTCGGCGAAGTCGTGCGACTCGCCGACGCCTCCTTTTTCCTCGCGGAGGAGGTTGCGCGCCTCGGTGCCGGGCGCTTGGCGCGGGGCGAAGCCGCTCCTCTCGGGGGGCTCGAAGCGCTGTATGTCCGGCCGTCCGAGGCGGAGCGCACTCAGCGCCTTGGGCGCCCGAAATGCTGAAACGCCGGAATACCCGTCGGGGTTCTTCTCGGCTGTTGACTGTCTACTGTGAACGCGAACTCCGCCTCGCCGGTTGATGCGGGGCCTCGCTTAGAACGGAGCATGAGCCGCTTTGCTGGCGACAACGATCTTCTGAAGCGCTATGCGATCGTGCGGATGGAAAAGACGCACCTCGCCGAAGCCCTCGTCATCGAGAGGGAGAGTCAGCCCAACCCCTGGTCGAGGCAAGCTTTCGTCTACGAGATCGACGGGAACCCCTTGAGCCGGCCCCGCGTGGCCGTGACGATCACCCAGCCATCGGAAGTCGCGGGCTACGCGATAACCTGGCTCGTGCTCGACCAGCTCCACATCCAGAATCTCGCGGTACGCCGCCGCGACCGCCACCAGGGTCTGGCCAAGCTCCTCCTCGTCCGGGCCATCGAGGAAGCCGTGGAACACTCCGCGTCGACCGCTCTTCTCGAAGTTCGGCGCTCGAACGTTGCCGCGCGAAATCTGTACCGGTCGCTCGGGTTCGAGGAGTTTGGCGAGCGCCGGGGCTACTATACGCGCCCGGCCGAAGATGCGCTGCTCTACCGGAAGGACCTCCGTCGGTGAGCGCCGCCTTCACGCTTGCCTTGGCAGCGCTGATAGCGGTGGGGTGTCTGCGACCGGTGCTCGGCGAGGGATTCCGCGAGAGCTGGCACGAGCTCGTCCTGCTGCTCGGCCTGGGCTGCGGCGCACTCGGGCTCGTCCGCGCCCGTGTTCGGGGTGCGGGCCAAGAGGGGATCCTGCTTTCGTTTCTACCGCTCGCTCTTGCCGCCTGTTATCTCCAGCCGCAGCGCGTGGCGAGCGACGGCATCTTCTACTTTGCTCCTCTGCATTCGATCGTCGTCGACCGGGATCTGGACTTCGAGAACGAGTACCGAGTGCTCGGGGCCGAGCCGGGTTATTTCCAACGGACGGCCACGGGTCGACTGCCGAACAACTTCAGTATCGGCCCGGCTCTACTCTGGGCTCCGTTCTATCTCCTCGCGCACGGGCTCGGTCATCTCGGACTGTACCGTCCGACGGGGTTCGGGTACCCGTATTTCACCGCGGTCGCGACGGGAACCGTGCTCATCGGCTTCGTCGGGGTCGTAGCCTTGTTTCGGCTCGCCCGGTGCTATTTCGAGTCGTCGATTGCCTTCGCGGCGGTCCTTTTCTGCTGGCTGGCGACGTTTCATGTCTGGTACATGGTGTTCGAGCCCTCGATGTCGCATGCGCTCGCGATCATGAGCGTTTCGGTATTCTTCCTTCGGACGCACCGCGGGGTCGAAGGCCTTCGCGGCTACGCGCTCATGGGTGCGCTCGGCGGCCTTGTCGCGCTCATCCGGTGGCAGAACGTGGTCCTGCTCCCGGTAGCCCTCGGGGTCGGTTTTTCTCGCCGCAGATTCTCGCCCCGAGAATGGCTGGTCGGGGGCGCCGTGTTCCTCCTGGTCTCGCTACCGCAGCTTCTCTATTGGAAGGTTCTCTATGGTTCCTTCTTTCTGGTACCCCAGGGTCGAACGTATCTCGACTGGGCGTCCCCAGAGATCGAGGCGGTGCTCTTCTCGTCGCGCCATGGCCTCCTGTCGTGGGCGCCCATACTCTGGATCGCAGTGGCCGGACTGCCCGCTTTCGTTCGCCGTGCTCCCGCTTTCGGCTGGGGCCTCGTCGTCGCTGCCCTGGGGGTGCTCGTCGTGAATGCGAGTGTCTTCGATTGGTGGGCGGGAGCATCGTTCGGCTCGCGCCGCTTCGACGGAGTCGTCCCGGCGTTCGTTCTCGGCCTTGCCGCCGTCATCGAATGGCTTCTGCCTCGGGTCGCTGCCCGGCCTCTCGTGGCTTTGGGCGCCTTGCTGGTGCCCTTCGTCGTTTGGAACGGGATGCTGATGGGCGTCTATTTCCGGGGAGTGGTGCCATCGGACGGACCGGTCTCCTTCCGGCGGGCGGCGGCCGACGGGATCGAGCTCTGGTACCGGCACACGGGCTACCCGTTCTCGTGGCCGGGCGCGCTCGTCGATCGAGTGCGGCTAGGCCGACCTCTTTCCGTTTACGACCTCTTCGGCTCCCACTTACTCGCCAACAACGTGGACGTTCGAATGGGGGAGACGGACGACCTGTATCTGGGCCGTGGGTGGTCGCCGCCAATTCGCGAGCGAGGCACGACGGTTCGGGACGTTGCCGCCGACGGAGGGGAGGTCTTCGTGGCCCTCCGTGAGAAGGCTCCCTATGTGCTCGAGCTCGAAGGCGAGCCGGGGGGACGGGCCCGAGTCCTTTGGGATGACGAGCCCATCGAGACCATCGGGCTCGACGACCAAGGCGATGCTTCGCTCGTCGTTCCAAAACGACACGTGCGCTCCGGAGCCAATACGATCACTCTCGTCCCACTCGGGGCGGCTCGGCTGCGGATCGGAAGGATACTTCTGACGAGACCGGGGACGTTCGACTGAGCTCCGATCCCGCCGAATCACCTGAGTCGAGAGCGTTGAGAGTCTTGAGAGCTTGCAGCCGTTCCGAACGCTGTGATACCTTGAACCACAGGTGGTCATTTTGGGTGCCATCGCAGTTCCGTTGAATCATCGTGCCGGAGGGAACTTTGATGGAAATTTCGTCTTCTCACGTCCGTGACCTCTTGATGCGTGAAAGTGAGGAGTTTCAGCAGCTTTCGAGGCGTCACCAAGAGCTCGATGAACGGCTGGTAATGCTGACCGAGAAGCTGTTCCTCACCGACGAAGAGAAAGTCGAGGAGGTCACGTTGAAAAAGAAGAAGCTCGCCATCAAAGATAGAATGGCTCACATGATCCGAAGCCACTGAGCTTCGGCCCGAGCGCCACGAGAGCGAGGGCTCGAGTCGCTCACTTTCTGATGAGTATTGCGCCTCAAGGGCTCCGCTATATCCTGTTACTGGTCGTGGCTGCGGGGCTAGCGTACGTCGTATTTCCCATCCGCGCCGCTGCGGGTGTTCTCCTCGGCCTGGCGCTGTTCGTCGCGTTTTTCTTCAGAGATCCCACCCGAGTCCCACCGGCCGATCCCAGGATTCTCGTATCGCCGGGAGACGGCAAGGTGGTCTCGGTCGGTCCGGGAAAGGTCGATCCATCGTGGACCGAGATCGCGATTTTTCTCTCGATATTCGACGTCCACATAAACCGCTCACCACTCGCCGCGGTGGCGCGAGCGATCCGATACACACCCGGACGGTTCATGGCCGCGTACAAGAGTCAGGCGGGCTCGCAGAACGAGAGAAACGAGATCGAGCTCGCTGACGGTGACTATGTGGTGATGGTCCGTCAGATAGCCGGGGTCGTGGCCCGGCGAATCATTTGCACCGTTCGTGAGGGCGAATCACTCGGGCGCGGCCAGAGAATCGGCCTGATCCAGTTCGGCTCCCGGATGGAGGTCGCGTTCCCCCCGGACACCGAACCGCTGGTTCAGGTCGGAGACCGGGTCCGAGGTGGCGAAACACCGATCGGTCGGAGGACATGAAGCCAGGCGAGCAACGGAAGGCACGGCGAGGAATCTACCTCTTGCCCAGCGCGTTCACGGTTGCCAACGTCTTCTGCGGTTTCTACGCGATCATCTGCACCATGCGCGGTGAGCTCGGTTTGGGGGGGGTGCTCATCGGCCTCGCCATTCTCTTCGACACCCTCGATGGCAGGGTAGCGCGCTTTGCCAACGCGACGAGCGAGTTTGGCAAGGAGTTCGACTCGCTGGCCGACCAGGTGTCGTTCGGGGTGGCGCCCATGGTGCTCGCCTATCAATGGGGGCTTCATCTATGGCCGCGGCTCGGGTGGCTCATCGGGTTTCTCTTCGTCATTTGTGGAGCCATGCGGCTCGCCCGATTCAATATTCGCCAGTCGACCAGCGACAAACGTTTCTTCGTCGGCTTTCCGATACCCGCGGCCGCGGGAGTCGTGGCCGCTCTGGTGTATGGCTTTCCCGAGCCGCTCGCGACGCGCGCCGATGCCGTCCTGCTCATCGCCCTCGTGATGTCCCTTTCGTTGCTCATGGTGAGCAAGCTCCGGTATTACAGCTTCAAGGACTTCGACCTGAGGCGGCGTCAGCCTCACCTCCTCATACTCTTTCTCGCTCTCCTGATCGTTGCCGTCTTCACCCATCCCCAATTGATGCTCTTGAGCATGGCGACGGCCTATCTGTTGAGTGGCATCATCTTGAAGCTATGGTCCGCCATGGCCCGGAGGGGAACCGAGTCGAGGGACGAGCTTCCGGATCACGCGGACCCCAGACGGCCGTGAGGGGTTTACGTGTCGGTATCGTCGG
This sequence comes from Vicinamibacteria bacterium, assembly GCA_035457705.1. Taxonomy (GTDB): domain Bacteria; phylum Acidobacteriota; class Vicinamibacteria; order Marinacidobacterales; family SMYC01; genus DASPGQ01. The sequence goes on along the minus strand of DATIBD010000039.1, from coordinate 206,085 downwards.
GCCGAACAGTCCGTTCGGCTGGGCGGTTCGCGAGCGTCTCGAGGAAGGATCCTTGCCCGTTATCGAGCTCAAGCTCTTCGAGGCCGAGCTCACTGGTGAGGCGAGTTTGACCCAGTTCGGAGACGAGATCCTGGTCACGCAGCCGCTCGATGCTGACTTGCTTCCCAGACTCGACGTGCTCTTTATCGGCGGTGAAGGAGGGGGCACCTTCAATCGGATTGCACGCGAAGCGGCCGGAAGTGGTGTGCTCACATTGGTACAGGGTGCGATTGGACTGGACGGGTCCGTCATCGCCCCCGGCTTCACGAAGTCTTTGGGAGATAACCTCCTCGCCATCGTTCCTCGACCCGAGTCGTTCTTTCTCGGGGTCACGCTCGAGCGGTTGGCCCGAGAACGAAACGTAGAGGCGGCCGTGGCCACGATTCTCGTACCGGCGCAGGCGAGCGGAGCAGCCGGTGCCGACGAGCTGCACCAACAAGTCGTGAATCTCCTGAATTTCAGAGCGGTACCGACCGAGGTGCTGAGGGAGCAGCTCGCGTTCAACGTGACCCTCGGTGGCCAGGCAGATTTGGCCGAGGCGGTTCGTTTCGAAGCCGGATGTGTTGCCGGAGGCGAAACCAACCTCACCCTGAATTTGGTCAGGGTCCCTGTCTTCCATGGCTATTCCATCTCGTTGTGGGTTCGGCTCACCGAGGCGGTCGAGGCGAAGAGCCTCGAGGCGGCTTTCCGCGGGAGCCCCTTCGGAAACGAAAAGACGAGACGAACGGAGAAGCTGCCTTCGCCGGTCAGTGTTGCGGAATCGGATCGCATCCATGTCCGCGTCCTGCCGTCCTCGTCGAACGACGCGTCGCGGGAGTTCTGGTTGTGGGTGGTTGCCGATAGCTCTGTCTACGCCCCGGCAGCAGCCGCCGTCGAGCTCGCGCGGGAGATCTTGGCCTGAGCTCCTGCGCCAGCTACTGGTTGTGGAGGTTTTTGGTCGTGGCCTCCGGCAGCCAGATCGTCACCCGGGTACCCTTTCCGCGCTCGCTCTCGAGCCGGATCGAGCCCCCGTGGTCATCGACGACTTTCTTGGCGATCGCGAGCCCTAATCCCGTTCCCGCTGCTCGGGTAGAGAAGTAGGGCTCGAAGACCCGCTTCCTGAGATCGGGCTCGATTCCAACCCCGGTGTCAGAGACGGTCATGGCGACACCGTCCCCGCTGGTAGCGACGCTCAGCTCCAGGCGCCCGCAGCCGTCCATGGCATGAAGAGCATTCTCGATGAGGTTTACCAAGGTCCGCTTCAATAGACGCCGGTCGGCTAATACGCCGGGCACGGCATCGGCACACCGGCACTGGATGTCGACGTTTCCCGGCGGCGCCTTCAGGTAGGGCGCGAGAGTCTCGCGGGCGAGGGCCGCGATATCGGTGCGCTCGAGCGTCAAGGGCTCGGGGGACGCGAAGGTCGAGAACTCGCTCGAGATCTGCCGAAGGGTCTTCACCTGGTCGAGAATCGTGCTCGAACAATCCTCCAATACTCTTTCGAAGTCGACGTCACCATCACGGTAGACGCGAAGGAGGTGTTCGGTCGAGAGCTGAATCGGCGTGAGCGGATTCTTGATATCGTGTGCGATCTGACGCGCCATTTCCGCCCAAGCCTCGAGCTTCTTCGTTCTCTCGAGATCCTCCCGCTGTCGCTTCAGATCGGCGGTCATCTGGGTGAAGCTTCTCGACAGGATGCCTATCTCGTCTCTTGCCCTGGTATCGAGCTCGATATCCAGCTCGCCTTCGGCAACGCGTCGGGTGGCGGCGGTGAGGGCGTTGATGGGACCGGCGATCCTTCGGGCCAGCGAATGAGCAAGCCAGGCCGCGCCGATGGAAAAACCAAGAGCTGCCAGGAGTACGGTCTGATTGAGCGAGGAGACCCGCCGATCGATCTCCGGCTGTTGGGAGGCGAGCGGCAATGAAAGAATGCCGGGCTCATGAAAACGCTCGAGCGTGATGGGGACGGAAACGACGAGATATTCGAACGAGCCCAATGCCTGGACGTAAAAGGAGTGGGATAGCCGGTCGAGCACGATCTCGCGGTAGGCCGAGGGATTGGTTCTACTTCGAAGCAGGCCGCTCGCGAAGAGCTCGGGCTTGCTCGTGGCTACGAGCTCTCCGCGCCAATAGACGTCCACGTCGACCGAGGCGAGCGTACCGACGCGCTCGAGGAGGCTGTCGGTCACGCCATGGGAAGCTCGGGTCTCACTTTCGTCGGGATCGAGCTCGGCGACGAGCCGTTCCACCACATGGGCGCGTAGGGTCGCATCCTGCTCCACGTCGCGCTCGAGCTGGCGCACGACGATGCCGCGAATGAGAAACGCGAGTGAGACGATGGAAACGAGTGCAATGAGAACGAAAGCCACGTAGAGCCTTCCGTAAAAGCTGCCGGGAAAACGCTCCCAGAGCTCCCGTCGCGATCCGGCGCGCGACCAAAAGATGATTGCGATCGCCGTGAGGCCGATACCGACGGCGAGCAACGACCAGCCCGCGAGCTCCGCCGCATAGGTGAGTGCTGGCTTCGCGGGGTAGGAAAGCGCGTAGAGGTAGATCGAGTCGGTGAAGAGATAGGTTTGATGGATGCCGTCCTCCTGGAGATATCTCACCCAGATGGGCGCCTTCCGGGCGGCTCGCACCTGCTCTTCCTCCAAACGGATGCTGGAATCCGAAGACTGGAACACGGAGCTCCCATCGGACTGCAAGACGAAGAGCTCGAGCTCCTGATAGGGAAAGCGCAGTGGCGTTTCCCCGGGGGTCCGAAACAAATGCAAGTAGGGGTTGGACGTGGCCACGAAAGGCAAGTCGCGCCAATCGAAGGCGACGCCGAATCGAATCTCCCACGAAGATCTCGATCCGGTGAGAGTGCGCCTCGCGAGATGGAAACCCGGATGCTTGGGCTCCCCAGGCACGTTGCGCTTCTCGTAGATCCACTCCGAGGGGGATTCGGGCAGCTCTTCCTCCCTTCCGAGCCATGGAAAGTTGAGCGCGAATCTAGAGACGATTCTTCCATCGGGGGCGAGAATCTCGACCGCGGAGCTCGTGGCCGAAGCCGCGAGGTCGGTGCCCACCCAGAGTCGATAGGCGGAGTCCTCGCGCGAGAGGGGCTCGAGCCGTCCTTCATCCTCCATTTGATCGATGGTGTGGGCGGTCTCGGCGACGACGTCGAGACGCGAGCCCTCGTACTGGCGCACCGCGGGCTCGACCGTGGTCTCGACGAAGTTGCGAACGGTACGGTCCTCGAATCGCGCCAGCCCTGGATAGAAGGTTCCCGCGGCGGCGAGCAGAAGGACCAGCGGTGTGACGGCAGCGCCGGGTCCTCCGTCCCGAAGTCGAGAGAGCAGGGCCGCGCGACGGAGCGCCAGGAAGTGCGCGGTTACGAGGGGCAAAGCCGATGCGAGAACCACGCCGCCCCAGCTCAGACGAGCCGTCAGAAAGTAGGCGATGGCCAGGAGGAGGGAGTCGAGCGCCACGACGCGGACGAAGTCGTTGTGACCGCCATCCCCGGACTCCCAGAGTGACAGCGCGAGGCCGGCGATCAGCAAACCGGAGACGAAGAGAAGCAAAAGCGCGATCTGGATCGCGAGGCGGGGTGCATCCACGGGAAAGAACGATATGGCCGATAGCCCCAGGCTCGAGTTCAACGAGGTATCGCGCACGACGATGTTCGCAGCGGCGAGAACGCCGAGCGCGATCGCCGAGCCACCGATGGTGGCCCAATTCGACGGCGCCCTCTCCCAGCGCCACCGATTCGCGAGGATGAAGCATGATGCGGCGAGCACGCTTGCGGTGAGAAGAAAGTCAGCGGGCGAGCGCGCGAGGCCGAACAACAGAGAAGAGGCGTAATGCGCGGGATTGTCGAGACCGAGACCCAGGCCGAGTGGGATGTTGAGCCTCAGCAAAACCAGACGGACGAACCATAGCGCGGCGACAACCATGCCGAAATGCGGCCGCTCGATCCCGATCGTAATTGACCCGGCCACCGCCGCGGCAACGAGGGCGATCGATGCCGCCAACGTGAACTTCTGCCGCGTGTCCAGCCGGACGGTCACGGGCAAGGGCGCGGGAACCTGACTCCAGGCCATCAGTCTGCCGTCCTCGCACCTCAGGGCCGCACTGACGCGTGGGGTACCGGCGACGTCGCTCCAGAACACGTCCCCACGCGTCTCGAAATCCCGCTCGAGCCGGATCCGCTCTTCTTCGGACGTGACGAAGTTCGCTTCGACGCTCCGTCGCGCCCAAATCGAGAGAGCGTCGAAATCTGCGAGATAACGATTCTCCAAACGACGGTCGGCTCTCAGGGGAATCTCGATGGAAACGAAGCCCAGGCGGCTCCGAAGCGGCTCGATGACAACGAGATAGGTTTCTACTCCTTGCTCGAGAATGCGGCTCGTGGCCTCCACGGGAACGAAGTCGTCGAAGAGCTCGGAGTCGAGCGAGACGTTATGGCCGGACCAGGCCAGTGGGCGCAGGGCGACGTCGTAGAGAGATGCGCCGGACGCTCCTGCCGGATGGGCGCGCGGGAGCGCCGTGGTCGTGAGCTCGCCAAAAACCTCCGAGCGGTAGTCCTCCGCATCGGAGCCCTCCACGGCCATCGCAAAGGCCGGAGAGCGAGCGAGTCGCCGCGCCGTCGAGCGCGCGGAACCGCATAGAGCCGTGAAACGTCTCTGTAGTCCCGACGCGGTACTCATCCCGTCGCGCTCGCGAGAGCTTTCCCAGTCCCGGGTCGAACGCTCACCGAGCCACTCGTAGCCGATACAACGGAGTGCCAGCGCCAAGAGAGCCCCGACGATGAGCCAGCGCTGGGCGCGTCGATAGTGGAGCGAGCGGGGGAGCAGTGCGACGAACAGAGCCGCTAGGGACAGTGCCGCCCAAGCGGCCGTGGTCTCGAGGAACTGAAAGTCGCTCCAAACGTCGTGGACGACGAGCCAGAACGTCCCGGCGGTGAAAAGTAACGAAAAAGGCAGACCGCTGCGTTTCATCGATCGGGGGAGGCCGATGGCGCCGACGGGCGGCGGAACGTGCCTACCGGGGTGCGTTCCGAATTTCCGAGATGCGCCAGTCCTCCTTCTTTCGCTCGAGCTTGAAACGGAGGTGCTCGGTCACTTTGCGGTCTTCATCGGGCAAAACGTATTTCCACTGCGCGTGAAAACGAGCGCTCTCATCGTCCGTACGCTCGATCGCCGACGAGTCGTAGGTGAACGAGTCGGTCTCCCTCTCCCGAAAGAGTTTAGCGAAGATGAACCGCAGCTGGCTCGGGCGGTAATAGCCGGCTTCCTCTCCTTTGGCTTTGAGTGACACGTGGATCGGACTGGCCTGGAGGCAGTTCCCCAGCTCCTCCGCGTCACCGAGCTCGAAGGCGCGGCCAATTCGGTGGATCGTCTCACCGAGCCGCGCGTCGACAAGGTCTCTGTCCTCCGAGGAACGCTCGGCCTTCTCCCTCGCAGCCAGCAGCTGCTTGAGATAAGTCGGCGGGGGTTGGCCAATGGCGACCGGTGCGACGAAGAGCGCAATCAAGATGGAGCACGTGGTGATACGCCTCATCGTTGGAGACATGTTAGCCCTCATTTCTCGCCACTGTCAAAGCTCTTGCACGTTTCGTTCCAGCTAAAGCGTTGCCGTAAACAGGGTTCCCTAAGGGGGGCGGCCGGCGTGCGCTCCCTAATGGGGGACAGTGCTGTCCTCGGTTGATGGGGTCGGCACCGGAGGAGTTTCCGATTGATGACGCAGCAGGAGGACTTCGCCAGTGCGGATGACCGCCGCGATCCGGGACCGCTCGAACCATCGTGGGGTCGTCTCCCCGTAGGGAGTTTCGGCCTCCGCGGGCTCGGTGTCGGCGAACGTTTGCTCGGTCATGGGAGCCGGCTCGATCCGCGCCGAGAGCGGCACCAGAAGCTCGCCCGGCAGGGCGTGACTCTTGCCGAGATGGCCCAGTCCCGTTTCCACCTCGACGAGGGTTCCATCCAGAGTCGTCACGAGGAGACGTTGATTCACCCGAATCGGTGTGGTGGCGGGTCGGCCCGGCAGACGCGCGCGCCACTGTTCGGACCCGCCGTCCGCGTCGTAGGCATAGAGGTTGTTGCCGAGGGACGCTACATAAACCCGATTACCCTCCACCAGGGCGGAAGACCGAATCGCGGCGCCGGTCGACCAGCGAAAATCGATTTCACCCTTGTCGGTGCTCAGGCTGTAGAAATCCCCCGCATCATCGCCGATGAAGAGTCGCTTCCCGTCGTTGCGGAAAACGGCGGCCGCGTGAAACCCCCCGCGGCCGATGAATCGCCAGACGGAGGCGCCGTTGCGTGCATCAAGGGCGGTGAGCGTCCGCTCCGCGCCCGACACGACGAGCAGGGTACCTCTGGTCGCGAGGGCAAGCGGCTTCTCATCAATCGGCGCTCGGAAGACCGGACCCGCGCTCCAATCGTACAGGACGACGGCATCGGTCGTCGCGAGAAAGAACCGGCCCGGCTCTTCTCCAGGCAAAGGAGCGAGCGCGAGCTCGAACGAAAGATCGACGTCCTTCAGGATGGTGCCGGCGGCTTCGTCGACGAGCAGAATTTTTCCCGAGCCGGAGGCGAGAAGCAGGTCGTCGCCCATGGACACCGGTTCGAAAAAGTTCAGATCGGGAAAACCGAGCTTCCAGCGGAACTCGCCGTTCGAAGGATCTCGCGCCTCGACCGCGCCCGATGCGGTGATGATCACGAGCGTCTCGTGTACGAGTCGAGCCCGAGGCCGGTCGCTCGGCGCATAACGGAATCGAGTGAGCTCGACGAGGGGAAGTAGACCCTCCGGAGGACGAAACGCAGGCGTCCCCGGGACTTCCTCGATTGCCTCTTCCCCCGGAGGCTCGGCTTCCTCCACCGGAGGAGGGCCTCCCGGCGGGAGCTGCGACAAGACCAGTCCCAGAACACTAGATATTGTTGGTAGGAAAAGAAGGGCACTCAAAGTCTTGTTATGGGCCGCTCCGGTCGTTATAATGCCACCTTCCCGAGGGGGCAGTCGAGCCGCAGGGCGTTCATGGCGCACGATACCATTCTCGTTCTCGATTTCGGATCGCAATACACCCAGCTCATCGCCCGGAGGCTTCGAGAGCTTTCCGTATACTGTGAGATTCTCCCGTTCTCGACGCCCGTTTCGGTGCTGCGAAGGCCTGAAATCCGCGGAGTCATCCTTTCCGGCGGCCCTCAGAGCGTCTACGCGAAGGGAGCTCCACACTGCGCGCTGGATGTTTTCCGCCTGGGGATCCCGACCCTGGGAGTGTGCTACGGCATGCAGCTCATGGCGGAGTCACTTGGCGGGGACGTGCGTCCCGCGGAGCATCGCGAGTACGGACACGCTCTCATAGAGTTCCGGAACGGGAGCCCTTTGTTTTCGGGACTGGACGGCCGCCTCCGCGTCTGGGCGTCCCATGGTGACCGGATCGAGTCGCTGCCGGAGGGGTTCCGGTTGACCGCCGTTAGCGACGACGCCCCGATCGCCGCGTTCGAGGACGAAGGAAGAAGAATGTTCGGGGTCCTGTTTCACCCCGAGGTCGCTCACACGGAGCGAGGCTCCGAGATCCTGAAGAATTTCGCCTACGGCGTCTGCGGTGTGCGTGGGGACTGGTCGATGTACTCCTACGTAGACGAAGCCGTAGCCGCAATCCGGGCGCGCGTTCAGGAGGGTGGTGTCGTGTGCGCGATCTCCGGTGGAGTGGACTCTTCGGTGGTGGCGGCGCTCGTGCACCGGGCGATTGGTGACAGGCTAACCTGCATCTTCGTCGACAACGGCGTGCTGAGGAAGAACGAGGCCACTCAGGTGATGGAGCGTTTCTCTCGCAAGCTCCATTTGAACGTCGTCGCCGTTGATGCCTCGGAACGATTCTTGAAACGGCTCAGGAATGTCGCGGATCCGGAGCGCAAACGGAAAATCATCGGGCGAGAGTTCATCGCCGTCTTCACCGAAGAAGCGAGCAAGCTTCGAGACGTCCGGTTTCTCGCTCAGGGCACGCTCTATCCCGACGTCATTGAGAGCGTCTCGGTCAAGGGTCCCGCGGAAGTGATCAAGAGCCATCACAACGTGGGGGGGCTGCCGAAGCGGATGAAGCTTGCACTCATCGAGCCGCTGCGCGATCTGTTCAAGGACGAGGTCCGGGTCCTGGGGCTCGAGCTCGGCCTGGACGAGGAGATCGTGTTCCGGCAACCATTCCCTGGCCCCGGGCTGGCCATCCGAGTGCTCGGAGCGGTTACTCAAGAAAGGCTTCAGATTCTCCGGGCGGCCGACGAGATTCTTCTGAGCGAGATCAAGGCGGCGGGTCTCTATCGCGACCTCTGGCAGGCGTTCTGCGTGCTTCTCCCCATCCGTAGCGTGGGCGTGATGGGCGATGCACGCACCTACGAGCACGTCCTGGCCATTCGGGCGGTGCAGAGCAAGGACGGGATGACGGCCGACTGGGCTCGATTACCCCACGAGCTCCTCAACAAGGTAACCAGTCGTATCATCGGCGAGGTGCGCGGCGTCAACCGCGTCGTTTACGATATCTCTTCCAAACCTCCTTCCACGATCGAATGGGAATGATGACCTCGAGACCCTTCATCCATTTGCACAATCACAGCGACTATTCCCTGCTCGACGGTGCCAGTCGGGTCTCCGACATCGTCGATCTCGCGGCACGTTATGGAATGCCGGCCGTCGCTCTGACCGACCACGGCAACATGTTCGGTGCTGTCTATTTCTACGAGGAGGCGCGAAAGCGGGGCGTCAAGCCCATATTGGGATGCGAGATGTACGTCGCTCCCAAGAGCCGCTTCGATAAATCACCGAACGGAAGCATCGCCGACACGAACAATCACCTCGTCCTGCTCGCGGAAAACCTCGAGGGCTATCGCAACTTGGTGAAGCTCGTTACCGCAGGCTATCTCGAGGGTTTCTACTATAAACCCCGGATCGACAAGGAGCTCCTCGACCGGCATTCGAAAGGACTCATCGGTCTTTCGGCGTGCCTCAAGGGGGAAGTTCCCCAGGCGGCGCTTCGGGGCGACGCCAAGAGCGCGACCCGAGCCGCTGGTGCCTACCGGGACATACTCGGCGAGGGCAACTTCTTTCTCGAGATCCAGGATCACGCCCTCGGCCTTCCGGATGAAAAGACTGTCAATACGAACTTGATGGAGCTCGCCAGAAAGGAGGGAATTCCAACAGTCGCCACCAACGACTGCCATTACATCTCGCGCGACGACGCGGAAGCGCACGACATCCTGCTCTGCATCGGCACAGGGAAGAAGGTGTCCGACAGGCAGCGGATGCGGTATCCGGGAGACCAGTTCTATTTCAAGTCCTCCGACGAGATGGACGCGCTGTTCGCGGGAACTCCCGAGCCTTACGACAACACTCTCGCCATCGCCGATCGGATCGACGTCAAGCTCGAACAGGAAGGGTTTCGGATCCCGCGTTTCGACGTGCCCGACGGGGATACAGTGGAGAGCCATTTCGAACAGGTCGCCTGGGACGGTTTTCGGGAACGGTGGCGTTCTCATAGAGCCGCGATCGAGGCCGCGGGCCGTTTCACCCTGGCAGACTACGAGAACCGATTGCGGCGCGAGATCGCCATGATTCGGGAGATGGGTTTTCCCAGCTATTTTCTGATCGTTTGGGACTTCATCCGCTTCGCGAAAGAGCGAGGCATTCCGGTTGGCCCCGGCCGCGGCTCCGCCGCCGGCAGTCTGGTTGCCTACAGCCTGCGGATCACCGACATCGATCCCCTGGAGCACGAGCTTCTCTTCGAACGCTTCCTGAACCCCGAGCGCGTCAGCATGCCCGACATCGACATCGATTTCTGCGAGGCGCGGCGCGGGGAAGTGATCGACTACGTCACCTCCAAGTACGGTCGCGACAACGTCGCCCAGATCATCACTTTCGGAACCATGAAGGCCCGTGCGGTCATCCGGGACGTGGGAAGGGTGCTCGACATCGCCTATGCCGACGTCGACCGGATCGCGAAGATGATCCCCCCGACGCTCGACGCGACGCTCGAAAAAGCCCTAGAGGAAGTACCTCAACTCAAAGAAGCGATGGCGGCGGACGAGAGAGTTCGCGATCTCGTGGATACGGCGAAGCGGCTCGAGGGGGTGAGTCGACACGCCTCGACCCACGCCGCGGGAGTCGTCATCGCCCCCGAGCCCTTGACCGAGTTTCTTCCTCTTTACCGGGGGAGCAAGGGAGAGATCACGACCCAGTTCGACATGAGGAACTGCGAGGAGATCGGTCTTCTGAAGATGGATTTCCTTGGTCTGAGGACTCTCACGCTCATCGACAATTGCATCAACATGATCAAGAAGCAGCTCGGGATCTCGATCGACCTCGACTGTTTGCCCATTGACGACGGGAAGACCTACGAGCTTTTCGGTCGAGGCGATACGTTCGGGGTCTTTCAGTTCGAGAGCGAAGGCATGAGGGACATCCTGAGGCGGTTCAAGCCGGAAAGGATTTCCGACTTGACCGCACTCAATGCCCTTTATCGGCCGGGACCGATCCGCAGCGGCATGATCGACGACTTCATCGCTCGCAAGCGAGGCAAGGTTGCCCCTCGCTACGAACATCCGGCTCTCAAGGAGATCCTGGAAGACACGCTCGGGGTGATCGTCTACCAGGAACAGGTGATGCAGATAGCCTCGAAGCTCGCGGGATTCACCCTCGGCCAGGCCGACGTGCTCCGCCGCGCGATGGGGAAGAAGAAAGCCGAGGAGATGCAGTCCCAGCGGGAAATGTTCATGAAAGGCGCGCTTCAGAACAGGATTCCCGAAAAGAAAGCGAAAAAGATATTCGACTTGATGGAGCATTTCGCCGGCTACGGATTCAACCGGTCGCACTCCGCGGCCTACGCGCTCGTCGCCTATCAGACGGCCTATCTCAAAGCCAACTACCCGGTGTTCTTCATGGCCGCACTCCTGACCTCGGAAAAGACCAACACCGACAAAGTCGTCCAGTACATGGCCGCGGCGAAGACGATGGGAATCGAGGTGCTCCCGCCTGACGTGAACGAGAGCGAGCTGGATTTCACCGTCGTGGGAAACAGAATCCGATTCGGTTTGGCGGCGGTAAAGAACGTCGGCGAATCTGCCATCGAGTCCGTGCTTGCCGCCCGTCACCGGATGGGGAGGTTTCGCTCCCTCGCCGAGCTGTGCGAGGAAGTCGATTTAAGGCTGGTGAACAAACGCGTTCTGGAGAGCCTGGTCAAGTCGGGAAGCTTCGATTCACTCGGCGCTAGCCGCTCGCAGCTCATGGCCGTGGTCGACAAGGCACTCGAATACGGCCAGCGGGTTCAGCGAGAGCGAGAAAGCGGTCAGGGGAGTCTGTTCGGTGACTTGCGCGCCGTTCGACCCAGTGAGGAATTGCGGAGCTACCCCGACGTTCCCGAATGGAGTGACATGGAGCGATTGGCGAACGAGAAGTCGACGCTCGGGTTTTTCTTGAGTGGACATCCGCTCGACCTGTATCAGGAAGAGATCGCAAGCTACGCCACCTGCACGGTAATGAATCTGCGAGAGCAGACCGAGGAAGTGGCCCTTGCCGGACTCATCGCCAGTATCCGCACTCTGCGTACCCGCAAGGGCGATCAGATGGCAGTGCTACGTGTCGAGGACCAACATGGGGCAGCGGAGGTGGTCGTGTTTCCCGATCTCTATCGTGAGAGCTTCGGTCTGCTGACCAACGATGTTCCCGTGCTCGTCAAGGGGAAGCCCGAAGCTGAGGACGAAGTTGCCAAAGTCCTGGCTTCGAAGATCGTGCCGCTCGACGAAGTCAAACAGCGCGAGGCCGCTTCCATGACGCTGCGCGTTCCCCTGGATTCTTTTCTCGAGGACACTCTGCCAAACCTGAGAGAGCTGCTCGAGCAGCACCGCGGCGAATGCGAGCTGCGATTCGAGCTCACTCGAGCGGCCTACCGTGTCATCGTACGTCCGCATCCCTTCTTGCGAGTCGGGCCGTCTCCCGAGCTGGTCGCGAGCCTCGAGGCGATATGTGGCGAGGGAGCGGTGTCTCTTTCACGGGATCGTCTCTCCCCGCGTTAGTTGTTTGGGCCCCCTCGAAGCGACGAGGTCTGGGGCTCAGAGGGGACGCCTCGCGGTCATTATTCCGGGGCGCGCGAGGCGACGTGCGCTTCGAACGCGATCGAGGGTCTGGGCGTCGAGGACCGCATCGGAGAATGTGCGGGCATAGGCCCAGGACGAGACGAGCAGCGGCACCAACCACAACCCAGCGAGCATGAAGATGGCTCCGGGGGGGAGGCCGAACAACCACCGCGCGTTGCTTCCCCGGGTCGCGAGCATGCCGATTCCGCTCGTTTGCAGGGAAGCGAACAGGACGATGAGGTCCCATTTCAAGCGCCGGATCCCCCCGCGAGATGAGACGCCGAGGGCTATGAGCGCGACCGGAAACGACATCGCGAGAAAACTGAAGAGCCAGGAAAAAGAGTGATGTTCACCGATGAACGTGACGAGGACGAGAGGAGCCGCCACGGCTAGCACGATGACGGCGCCGATGCGACTCATGGCGGTAAGACAAGCAAAAATACGTCGAGATCGAGCACCCAGTCAATCAAACGACCCGCGATAAAGCATGTCGGGGGGCTCCGCTCCCGGCCGTTGGTGCTACACTGGTGCACATCATGGCGGTGGAGAACCTGGACTTCGAAGCGCCCCTGCTGTCGCTCCAAAGGGAGATCGAAGCTCTCACCGGCTATCCTGCCGATTCCCGGAAGGACCACGAGATCGCGCGCCTGCAACAAAAGCTCGACGAAATGAGAACGGACATCTACGCCAGGCTCACACCATGGCAGAAAGTTCAGGTCGCGCGACATCCGCAGAGGCCCTACACGCTCGACTTCATCGCTCATCTGTTCACGGACTTCGTCGAGCTGCATGGGGATCGACGTTTCGCCGACGATCCGGCGATCGTGGCGGGGATGGCGTGGTTCCATGGTCGGCCGGTGGTTGTCGTTGGCCATCAAAAGGGACGCGACACGAAGCAGAAGATCTATCGTAACTTCGGAATGCCCCGTCCCGAAGGCTATCGCAAAGCCCTCCGGGCGATGAAACTCGCGGAGAAATTCGGTCGCCCGATGTTCTGTTTCGTGGATACGCCCGGAGCCTATCCGGGAATAGACGCCGAAGAGCGCGGTCAGGCCGAGGCGATCGCCTACAACATTCGTGAGATGGCTCGTCTCGCCGTTCCCGTCATCGTAACCGTAACAGGTGAAGGAGGGAGCGGCGGGGCGCTGGCGATTGCCATTGGGGACGAGATTCTCATGCTTCAGCACGCGATCTATTCCGTGATCTCGCCCGAGGGATGCGCAGCGATACTGTGGAAGGACGCAACCCGTGCCGAGGAAGCGGCAGAGGGACTCAAGCTGACGTCGCAGGATCTCCTTGCCCTCGGTCTCATCGATCGCATCGTCCCCGAACCGGTCGGTGGCGCGCACACAGCCCATCTTCAGACCGCTCAGATCCTCAACAAACACCTCGTCGAAGCACTGGAAAGGATCGAGCGTTTCGACACGGAAGACAGGCTCGAAGCGCGTTATCAGAAGTTTCGGCGTATGGGAGAGCTAGGTCTCGAGACCGCGGCCGAACCATGACCCTGGGTCAGATTCGCTTATTGAAGCGCGGGCTGCTCCTGCTCTTCGTCGCCAGCGGCGCCTACGTATCCCATCACGTCTGGCAAGGGTTGCGCGGGCGCGAGTCCCGCTCGCTCACGAGCCTCGACGAACCCGTGGATCCGACGTCGCGTCAGATCGAGATCCAGCAGCTCGACTCCGAGGGAAATGTGGCCTGGACGCTCAAGGCGGCGGAGAGTATCGGCAAGAGCGAATCCGCCCAGCAGTTCCGGCAGGTGGAGATTCGATTCGCCGCCGGGAAAGAGGAGACGCCGATCGTAGTGACCGCTGACCGGTGCGAGCTAAGAAACGACGAAGCGGTTTTCCTCGAAGGAAACGTGGTGGTGCGGGACGAAGGCTCCCTTCGCTTGGAGGCGGCCACTCTCGAGTTCCGTCGCAAACCCGATCGGGCTTGGACTACTCAGCCCGTCCGCTACTTCCGGGATGGGCTAGAGGGGGATGCGGGAAGCATGCGCTATCTCATCGGGGAGGGAAATCTGGATCTCGAGGAGGGCGTCTCCATGACCCTTCAGCGCGGAAGCGAGGCCCCCATCGAGGTGACGAGCAAGAGAGCAGTCTTGAAGCGGCGACGGAACTGGTTGCGTTACGTCGACGACGTGCACGTTCGTCAATCGGGTCGATCTCTGGACTGCAACGACTTGCAGGTCTATTTCACCGAGGACCGAGAGTCGGTCGAGCACCTGGAGGCATACGAGAACGTGGACTTGCGGATGAACGTCTCCGCCTCCGAGGAACCGGATGGCCGCTCCGGGGACAACCCGAGCCGCGTCACGTCGGAGCCCGGTCGCAAGCGTTTGTTGACCGACAAGCTCGAGGTCTATTTGCGAGAAGGTGGGGAGCATCTAGAACGTGTGCGTGCGCTCGAAGGCGCTCGGCTGGTCATGACGCTTCCCGAGGGCGTGCGGGCCGGCTACCACAAAGAGCTCGAAGGCTACACTCTCGCTTTCGACTTCGATGAGGAGGGTAGGCTGACGGTGCTTCGAGGAAGGGGAGGCGTGATGCTTGGTCTCACTCCCGTGGCCGGCAGCAAGGAACAGAAAAAAATCGTCACCGCGCGGCAGCTCGAGACGGATTTCGACCCCATTACCGGCGATATGTTGGAGACGCGATGCGAGCGCTCGGTCACGTTCGAGCAGGGTGACGCCCGCGCAGAAGCGGAACAGGGAACGTTTCGCGTTGCCGAGTCGCTGCTCGTGCTGCAGGAATCCCCGCGACTGTGGGACGAGCGGGCCAGGCTGGAAGCCGACGAGATCCGTATCAACGTCGACTCGGGAGACGTCGAAGGGCACGGAGGGGTGCGGTCGACGACTCAATCCGCTTCCGATAGTCGGGTGTTTCCCGGAGACGAGAGCAAAGAAGCGGTGTACTTCGTCGCCGATCGAGTCTCCTACGACCGGGAGAAGGACCAGGCCGTCTATACCGACCGTGCCCGCGGGTTCCAGGGGCAGAACCGGATCGAAGCCGACCGGATCGCGATATCCCAGTCGGCGGGGGATCTCGACGCCCGAGGTGGGGTTCGCACCGTGATCTTGCAGAGGCTGTCGGGGGGCGGGGACGGAAAGCCGAGGCCGACGGTAACGCTTGCCGACGAGCTCGACTACCGTTCTCGGACGGACGTCATGCTCTACCGGGGCCACGTCGATATGCGTGCGGAGTCGATGTCGCTGACGAGCGAGAAGCTCGACCTTAAGCTCGCGCCCGGTGGCGGGGAAGTGCGCGAGCTCCTTGCGAACGGACAGGTGGAGATCCAGACCCAGAACGGCAAGGCAGCGGGTGACGCGGCAAGATACTCCCCGGGCGACGAACAAGTGACGGTGACGGGGGAGAGGGCGTGGTTGGAGAACGACGGTAAACTCACGGAAGCAAAGCAATTGACATTTTCTTTGACCGATGATACGATTTTCGTTGACGGCCAGGAGCAAAACCGCACCAAAACGACGTATTCATCGAAGCCTCGCCCTAATTGATGCAGGTTCTGCGGGGCCGATCACTCGCGAAGTCCTTTCGCAAGAAGAAAGTGGTCGACGATGTCACAATCGAAGTGTGTGAGGGCGAGGTCGTCGGACTGCTAGGTCCCAACGGGGCAGGAAAGACAACGACATTTCACATGGTCGTGGGCTTGACGCGACCGGACTCTGGAAGTGTTTATCTGGATAATCAGGAAATTACGGCCTTCCCGATGTATCTACGCGCCCGCAGTGGGATCAGCTATCTGCCCCAGGAACCCTCGATCTTTCGCAAGCTCACCGTCGAGGAGAACGCCCTGGCCATTCTCGAGACCCTGAGGCTCGACGTCTCCGAAAAGCGGCGGCGACTCGCGGAAGTGCTGGAAGAACTGGGGCTTACCGACAAGGCCCGCTCGCGCGGATATACGCTGTCCGGCGGGGAGCGACGCCGCGCCGAGATAACGCGCGCCCTCGTGACGTCTCCCGCTTTCATGCTGCTCGACGAGCCCTTCGCCGGAATCGATCCCATTGCGGTTGGGGACATCCAGAGGATCGTCCAGCATCTCAGAACCCGGGGAATCGGTATTCTGGTGACCGATCACAACGTTAGAGAAACCCTGAAGATCACCGATCGAGCCTATATAATGAACGATGGGAAGATTCTCTGCTCGGGAACACCCGCGGAGCTGGCAGAAAACGACGATGTTCGTCGGGTTTACTTCGGAGAGGATTTCAGGCTCGACTGAGCCATGATAGGGCAGCCGTGCAGCAAAAGCTAAGCCTTCAGCCGAAGCTTCAGCAGAAGCTCATACTGACCCCGTCTCTCCAGCAGGCGATCAAACTGCTGCCCATGTCGACGCTCGAGCTCGCCGATATGCTCCAGCAGGAGATCACCGAGAATCCGCTCCTGGAGGAGGAAGTCGAGCGAGCAAACGCGGAATCGGCGGAGGGCAGCGAAGAGGGGGCGGCGGGCGAGGCGCGCGACGAGAAGGCGGAGTCCGAGAGCAAGAGCGAAGACTCGTTGAACGAGATCGACTACGAGTCTTTCTTCAGCGACTATCTCGACGATGGCTACCGGCCGCGGATGAGTTATGAGATCCCGGACCTTCCTCCCATCGAGAACACCCTATCCAGCACGGCGTCGATCGCGGACCACCTTGCTTGGCAGTTGCGCATGACGTTGAGCGACGACAAGGACATCGAGATTGGCGAAGCGATCATCGGTAACGTCGACGAATATGGGGTCCTCCAAGCGACGACCGAAGAGCTCTGTCAGATGGGTGACTACGAGCGCGCCGACGTGGAGCGGGTGCTCACGGTCATTCAGGGATTCGATCCCGTGGGCGTCGCCGCGCGCGACTTGCGAGAGTGTCTACTGATTCAGCTTCGTCACCTGGAGCTCGAGGGAACGCCGGTCGAAGCGATGGTGGCGGAGCACCTCGAGCTTCTCCAGAGTCACCGGTTCAACGACATCGCGAAGGCCATGTCCCTCCCCGTGGAAAAAGTGATCGAGCACTGTGAGATCATTCGCCGCCTCGATCCCCAGCCGGGCTCGAAGTTCCACACCGAGCGCAGCCACTATGTGACTCCCGACGTCTACGTGGTCAAAGTGGACGACAAGTACGAGATCGTTCTCAACGAGGACCGCTTGCCGCAGCTCCGAATCAGCTCGATCTATCGCCGGATGCTCGAGAACAAATCCGCCGAGAACGAATCAACGCGCAACTACGTCAAGGAGAAGCTGCGCAGTGCGCTGTGGCTTATCAAGTCGGTCGATCAACGGCAGAAAACCATCTATAAAGTCGCCAACAGCATCGTGCGGCAGCAGACCGACTTTCTCGACAATGGTGTGGAGCATCTGAGACCGATGGTCCTTCGCGACGTAGCAAACGATATCGAAATGCACGAGTCGACTGTCTCTCGAGTGGTGAGCAACAAGTACATGCATACGCCTCAGGGCGTCTTCGAGATGAAGTATTTCTTCCACAGCGGCATCGCCAGCAGGGACGGAGAGCACGTCTCTTCGGTCACCATCAAGCGTAGAATCCGGAAGATCGTAGAGGAGGAGAATCCGAAGAAGCCCCTGTCGGACTCGAAGATCGTGAAGATTCTCGAGGACGAAGGACTCGTTCTGGCCCGCCGGACCATCGCCAAGTATCGTGAAGAGCTGCGTATACCTCCTTCCAATCAGCGAAAGAATCTCTATAGCAGTCCCTTCGCCTCGTGACGCCGAGGCACGCGTGCGCGATTTTCGAGGGAAGATATGGTGATAAAGATAACCGGCAGGCACGTCGACGTACCCGCCAGGCTGAAATCCCACATCGAATCACGAGTTCAGAAGATCGGCCGCTACATTGACGGTATAACCGACGTGCACGTCACTTTGTCGACGGAGAAATACCGGCAGATAGCGGAAGTAAACGTCCACTGCCGCGGCAACGTCCACCTCTCCGCCAAGGAAGCCTCGGAGGACATCAAGGCGTCGGTCACGCAGGCGATCGAGAAGCTCGAAGCCCAGGCGAAGAGGCAAACAGAGAAAAGGATTCACAAGAAACGTCGTCGGGCCGCACGTTTCCAGGGAGTCGGCACCTTCAACGTCATCTCCTCGGATCGGAACATTCCGCCCGCGGATCGTCGCGTCGTCGAGAGTCGACGGTTCGTGATCAAACCCTTGACGGTGGAAGAAGCGGTAATTGCGATCGACGAGGAGCAGGCGGAGTTCCTCGTGTTCCGCAATGCGATGACCGATAGTACCAACGTGCTCTATCGGCGTCCTGACGGTAACTTCGGGCTGATCGCGCCGGAACTATAAGGCGGATGGCGGACCCGAGAAGCGTCCGATTCGTCTTTATTACCGGGTTGTCCGGATCGGGAAAAACGCTCGCGTTGAAGGCCCTCGAAGATGCGGGGTACTTCTGTGTGGACAATCTTCCGGTCAACCTCATTCTCCCCTTCGGGGAGCTCACGGCGCAGGGTGGGGACAATATCGATCGAGTCGCCATCGTCGCCGATATTCGCGAGAGAGGTCTGCTGAAGCATTTTCCCGAGGCGCTCGGCCGGCTTGCCGAACGGGGTTTTCCCACGACTGTGGTGTTCTTCGAAGCGCGCGACGAAGTTCTCGTGCGGCGGTTCAGCGAGAGCCGGCGGCCTCACCCGCTCCAGGAGCGGGAGGGATCCTTGATCGAGGCCGTTCGGGTCGAACAGAACGAGTTGCTGCCCATACGCCGGCTCGCCAGCCGGATCTTCGACACGTCCGAGCTCACCGTCCACGAGCTTCGCCGTCAGGTCCTCGACAGTCTCGGCGGGGAACCGGCTGCCCGAGGGCCGGCGATTCACATCCTATCGTTCGGATTCAAGTACGGGGTTCCCCCCGGTGCAGACCTCGTTTTCGACGTCCGTTTTCTGCCCAACCCGTTTTTCGAGAGCGCGCTTCGGGACAAGGACGGAAACGACCCCGAGGTCGAGCGGTATCTCCTGGAGCGGCCCGCGACCAGCGAGCTTCTCGAGCGACTGGTCGGGTTCCTTTCCTATCTGCTTCCCCATTATGCGGCAGAAGGAAGAGCCAATCTCACGATCGCCGTGGGCTGTACCGGGGGGAAGCACCGGTCGGTCGTCATTGGCAACCACCTGGGTCAGCGACTGCGAGGCGCTCGTCATGGAGTGCGGGTCTCGCATCGCGACTGCGAGAACGAGTGAGACCGCAATGAGATTCAGATCATGATAGGACTCGTGGTAGTGACCCACGGGCAGCTCGCCCGGGAACTGGTCGCTGCGGCGGAGATGATCGTCGGGGATCTTCCGAACGTCACCGCCGTTTCGATCGGGTGGCACGAGAGCCCCGAAGACGCCCAGAAAGAAATCGAGGAAGCGGTGGACCGGGTGGAATCCGGCAAGGGAGTGGTCGTGCTGACCGACATGTTCGGCGGCACGCCTTCAAATCTCAGCCTTACTCTTCTGGAGAAGGGAAGGCTCGAGGTGGTGACCGGGGTCAATCTACCGATGCTCATTCGTCTCGCCAGCCTTCGCGAGGAGGAGGAGGGTGACGATCTGCATGCCGTGGCCGCCGAAGCGGCGCGCGACGGCAAGGACAGCATCTATCTGGCGAGCGACCTCCTCGCCAGTCAGGATCGCGAGCGGCGCGAAAATCGTGATGGTTGAGAAGAGAGTGCAGATCGTGAATATTCTGGGCCTGCATGCACGCGCCGCCGCCCGTTTCGTGAGGGCGGCAGCACGGTTTCGCTCCGAAGTCACGGTGACGAAGGACGGGACTACGACGGATGGTAAGAGCATCCTTGGTGTTTTGTTCTTGGCGGCCGCCGCGGGGAGCGAGATCACCATATCCACCTCGGGTGAGGACGAAGGTGACGCTCTCGAAGCCCTGGTGAAGCTCGTGGCCGAGGGGCTGGGAGAATAGGAGAGGGCGATTTGAGCGCGAGCGCGCCATCGCAGTCGGCCGGGCGGACCAATCCACGCCCTCCGCTGATTCTCAAAGGAACGGGGGTCGCCCCTGGCGTGGCCATTGCCCGCGCCCTCCTGTTCCGGCATGAAGAGACCCCGATGTTCCGCGTGCCCCTTATGCCCCAGGACATACCTCAGGAGTTGGCTCGTGTCTCCGAAGCGCGGGAGCTCACCGAGCAGCAGCTCGTGGAAATCAAGAAACGCACCGTCGAGGCTCTGGGAGAGGACCATGGATATATCTTCGAAGCGCAGACGCTCATGCTCGAAGATCCCCTTCTCATCGGCCGTATCGAGGAGGTCATTCGCGAGCAGCGGGTGAACGCCGAATGGGCCCTGAAAGTCGCTGTCGAGGAGCTCCTTGCGGTATTCGATCGCTTGAGAGACGACTACTTTCGTGCCCGAAGCAGCGATGTCTTCGATCTCACCGGACGTCTCGCGCGCAATCTCGCCGGTGTACGGAGCACCGTCCTCACGAAGCTGGAGCGCAAGTACATTCTGCTATCCGAGAACGTGAGACCTTCCGATAGTGCGCAGCTCGGCTGGAGCCACGTGGCGGGACTGGCGATGGAGGCCGGAGGGCGCACGTATCACACGGCCATCATTGCTCGCTCCCTCGGTATTCCCTGCGTCGTCGGCGTACGGGATCTGATGAACCGGGTCTCCCACGGCGCACCCCTGGTGATCGACGGAAGCGAGGGGATCGTCATCGTCAACCCCGACCGTTCTACGCTGCGTGAGTACCGCTCACGTGGACGAAAATTCAAGAAGCTTGAGCACAAACTCGTGCATCTGCGGAAGCTGCCCGCGGAGACCCGCGACGGCTACCGGGTGGCGCTGCAGGCCAATGTGGAGTTTCCCGAAGAGTGCTCGACCGCTGAACGGAACGGGGCGGAGGGCATCGGACTCTTTCGATCCGAGTGGTTCCTGACACGCGGGCGCAGTGGTTTCCCCAGCGAAGAAGAACAATACGTCGTCTACCGCCGCATGGCGGAGCAGATGAAACCCTGGTCGGTCATCGTGCGGGCTTTCGATTTGTCTCCCGAGCAGCTCGGCGACGACACCGGAGAGTCGGAGGTCAATCCTGCCCTAGGACTTCGTGCCATCCGGCTGCTCCTGAGACATCGAGACCTGTTCAAGGAGCAGCTTCGCGCCCTCCTAAGGGCCAGGGCACGCGGCAACGTGAAGGTCATGCTTCCGATGGTGAGCGGAGTGGGCGAGCTCCGCCAAGCTCTCTCCGTTCTCGAGGACGCGAAGCGAGAACTGCGCCGGGACGGTTTGGAGTTCCATGAAGACCTACCGTGCGGAGTCACCGTCGAGGTGCCGTCCGCCGCCGCCACCGCGGACCTTCTGGCCAGGGAGGCAGCTTTCTTCAGCATCGGCACCAACGACCTCATCCAATATCTTCTCGGGGTCGACCGCGGTAACGACCTGGTGTCCTACCTGTACGAGCCGCTTCATCCCGCCATCCTCAGGACTCTGAAGTTCGTCATCGACTCGGCCCATGCGGCGGGGATCAAGGTGGGGGTCTGCGGGGAGATGGCGGCGGATCCTCTCATCGTGCCTTTTCTAGTGGGCCTCGGGATCGACGAGCTCTCCATGAACGTCGTCTCGATTCCTATCGTCAAGCACGTCATCAGGCAGCTATCGGCTGAAGAAGCGAGGGCGGTCGCCGACGAGGCTCTCCGGCTCGCCACGGTGAGCGACGTTTCTTCCTTTCTGAGAGAGCGCCTCGGCGGCTTCGGGCCAACGGAGTAGCAGCCTACTATCTTATCGACAACTATATTTATTAAAAATATAGTTGTGGGATGAATCCGTCCTATCACATTCTTGTGGCGCTCGGTGACGGCCCCAAACACGGCTACGCCATCATGCAGGACGTCGCCATTCGGACGGAGGGGGAAATCGAGATCCTGCCGGGAACCCTGTACAGCACGATCAAGCGATTGATCGCCGAGCGCGCCATCGAGGAATGTGCCGCGCCAGTCGAGCCGGACGGCGGCTCTGCTGACGAGCGTCGCCGGTACTATCGTTTGACCGCCATCGGACGGGCCGCGGTTCTCGAGGAGACCGATCGGATGGCGATGCTCATCCGGCTCGCTCGCAAGAAGGGCTTCGCGAGCACCCGATGAGTCGCGCGTGGTGGCTCGCAGTGTCCCGGCGCCTCTATCGAGCCTTCCTTTTGGTTTGTCCGCGCCGCTTTCGGACGAGCTCGGCAGTGACATCGAGAAGTGTTTCGACAGGCTGGCCGAGGAGACGTTCGACGAAAAGGGGCTCGCCGGTCTGATTTCACTGACCGCCCGCGGCCTCATCGATCTGTTGAGAACCGCCGCTCGGGAGTGGTGCTCGGGCGGGAAACGTCTTCGGCCAGGACGAAACGTGGACAGGTGGCTCCAGAATCTGCGTTACGGCCTACGGAGTGCGAAGGTCGGTCGGGGGTCGTCCGCCCTCGTGGTGGTGACGCTCGGACTCGGTCTCGGTACCCTGGTCGCGGTATTCGACGTCGTCTAGCGGGTGTTGTGGCGACCGCTTCCGTTCGAGGAACCCGATCGCTTGGTGGCGCTCTACGAGATCGAAAGCCAAGGAGAGCTCGAGCGGGGTAGCGTGGCGCCTGGGAATTTCGAGGATTGGCGAGCCTCGAGTCTCAGCTTCGAGCTCATGGCGGCTTTCAATCAGACGAGCATGAACCTGACCGGGGAAGGCGAGCCGGAGCGACTGATCGTCTACTCGACATCGTCGACGTTCTTCTCGATCCTTCGCATCGAAACCGCCGTTGGTCGGGTCTTTGCCCCGGACGAGGATCGCGGAGCCGCCCCCAGAGTAGCGATTCTCACTGACCGTTTGTGGCGACGGCGCTTCGGAGGTGATCCCGACGTCGTGGGCAGGCAAATCCGTCTCGACGATGTGCCTCACGAAGTCATAGGGGTGCTTCCACGAGAATTTCACTTTCCCAGCCGGGATGCCGACCTCTACGTCCCTCACGCGATGATCGCCGAGGAAGCCTCCACCCGCCGATCGCACTATCTCGACGTCGTTGCCCGGTTGAGAGACGGCGTGAGCCTTTCGAGCGCCCGGGAAGAGATGCGGGCTCTGGGCAACCGTATCGCCGAGGTTCATCCCGAGACCAATGGCGGGGAGACCGTCGGTGTCTCCGAGCTCCAAGGCGAGCTGGTCGCAGGAATGAAACGTCCGCTCGTTCTGCTGTTCGGAGCGATCGGTGGTGTCTTGTTGATCGCCTATGTCAACGTGACGAGTCTCCTCTTCGCTCGTGGGACCTCACGGCGACGAGAGTTCTCGATCCGAGCAGCGCTCGGTGCGAGTCGAGCGAGGCTGATGGGCGAGCTCCTCAGCGAAGCGATGGTGCTGGCCGTGTCGGGAAGCGCCCTGGCTTTCTGGGCAGGCTCCTGGGTGCGGCGATGGTTCGTCGTATGGACGCCACCGCACCTCGCCCTTGACGAAACGTGGATGAGCGGAACGACCGTCCTTTTCGCATTGACCCTGTCCGCAGTCCTTGGCCTCGGCCTGGGGATGCTGCCCGCGCTCGAGCTGACCTGCGGTCGGATGCCTATGCCGGTGCTCGAGGGAAGCCAGCGGGCGGTCGGATTGGAACGCTCGCATACCAGCATGAGGAAGCTCCTCGTCGTCGTCGAGGTAACGCTCGCGCTGGTTCTTCTCTCCGTCTCGGGGCTGCTCTTACAGAGTTTCTACCGGCTTTCGCGCGAGAGTCCTGGGTTTCGGTCCGAGGAGGTTCTCACCATGCGGGTCGAGCTCTCCCGGACGAGATACGAAGAGCCGCATCAGCGTGTTGCTTTCTATCGGGAAGTTCTCGACCGAATCGAGCGTCTGCCCGGCGTCGTATCGGCAGGGTTCGTGACGATGTTGCCGCTCACCTTCCAGGGCGGTTCCACGTCGTTCGAGATCGAAGGCCGAGGGGAACCTTCCGGTGAAGAGAGTGTCGCGGTTTTTCGCAGCGTGACGCCGGATTATTTTCGTGTCCTGGGCGTCCCGGTTGTGAGAGGGCGGGTCTTCGATCGACGCGATCCCGCCGACTCGCCGCGCACTGCCGTGATCAACGAGAGCTTCTTCCGCCGTTTTCTCGGCGACGTCGAGCCCGTCGGCCAGCAAATCCGTGTCTGGGGAGAGCCCCACGAGATCATCGGGATCGTCGGAGACATTCGAGAGCTCGAGCGCGGAGGGCAGCCAGTGCCCGCGTTCTACGTCACGGTATACGAACGGTCGTTCGGATTCTTCGATCCCCGCGACCTGGCCGTGCGGGCGAGTGGCGATGCGGACGGGCTCGCAAGGCGCATTCGGGAAGAGATCTGGGCCGTCGACCCCGACCAGCCGATTTCCTATACGCGAGCCATGAGTGACATCCTCCACGGTTCGGTGTCTACCGAGAGGCTGCAGACGGTCGTTTTTTCGATCTTCGGGGTTGCGGCGCTCCTGCTTGCCGCTCTGGGAATCTACGGTGTCCTCTCTTATGTGGTGGTGCGGCGGACGAGCGAGATCGGTCTGCGCATCGCACTCGGAGCGAAGAGGGCCGACGTTCTTCACCTGGTGCTCCTGCAGGGAATGGGGCCCGCCCTCTTGGGAGTGGGCTTGGGCGTCGTTGCCTCGCTCTGGGTCACCCGTTTGTTCTCCGGATTGCTGTACGGCGTGGCGCAGAATGACCCCTGGACCCTTGCGGCCATGGCATCGACTCTGACGGCGGCAGCCCTCCTGGCGTGTCTCCTGCCCTCATTACGAGCGACCAGAGTCGACCCCTTGGTAGCGCTGCGGGAGGGGTAGCAGGCTGATGGAAGAGTACGGCCCAGCCTGCCGAGCGGTGGCCAAGACTTCTGCCGCGAGATCGGCGCGAAGCGCCGGAAAGGCCAAGCCGTGGCGGCCGGTCGACCAGCGGGTTCCGTCACGGCCTTGAGCAGGGTGACGAAAAACTCAGCCCACCCTGCGCGCGCACTGAGCACTCCGGTGTGATGTGCCCCGGAACCCGATATAATGTCCCTAGGAGGTTCTCGATGCGGACGCGGATATCGGTGATGGTTCTGCTGCTGGTTTTGCTGGCCGGTCTCGGCTGGGCCGGTGAAGAAGTCGAGGTCATCGAGCCCGAGTACGTGTGTATGGTCAACGACGCCGCCTACGACAAGGAGCAGGTTCGCGTCGACGTCGACGGAAAGACCTATTACGGTTGCTGCGAGATGTGCAAGGCACGCCTGGCACGAGACGAGAGTCTTCGCATCGGAGTCGATCCGGTAAGCGGCAACGAGGTCGACAAGGCCACGGCCGTCATCGGCGTGGATTCCTATCGCCGGGTGTTCTACTTCGAGAACGCGGAGAACCTCGCCAAATTCAACGAGAAGTTGAAGAAGCCCGAATAGCCCGTCACATCAATCCCGCGGCACGACCGCGGTCGTTTCGATCTCGAGCAGGGCTCCTTCCTCGACGAGCCCCTTGACCTCGACCACGGCCATTGCCGGGTAGCTTCCGCCCATCATCTCCCGATAAACCGAACCGACTTCACCCGAGCGAGAAAGATACTCGCGCTTGTCGAGGAGGTACCAGGTCATCCGTACGATATGCTCGGGCCCGGCACCTGCCTCGGCCAGGATCGCCACGGTGTTCGCTAGAGCGTTTCTCAGCTGCTCCAGAAGAGTCTCGGGAAAACGTCGGCTTTCGTCCCAGCCGACTTGTCCCGCCACGAAGACCAGGCTTCCCTGCGCCTCGATGCCGTGCGAATAGCCTCGGCCACGGGGCCAGCCGGGCGGTGTGAGCACGCGATGGATCGTCATTGGTTTTTCCATTCCGCTTCGAGCTGCCTCAACTTGAACCGCTGGATCTTGCCGGTCTCAGTGCGGGGTAAGCTTGTGACGAATGCAACTTTGCGCGGATACTTGTAGGGGGCGATGCGCGCCTTGACGAACTGCTTGAGCTCTTTCGCGAGATCCTCGCTTGGCGTGTGCCTCCCGGCGAGGACGATGAAAGCTTTTACTACGTTCCCCCGATCGGGATCGGGGGAGGCCACGCAGGCACAGTCGGCCACCGCGTCATGGGCCAGGAGCGCTTCTTCGACCTCTGGGCCCGATATGTTGTAGCCGGCGGAGATGATCATGTCGTCGACCCGGGCCTGGAACCAGAAGTATCCGTCCTCGTCGACGAGGTAGGCGTCGCCGGTGAAATTCCATCCGTTGCGTACGTACTCTTTCTGGCGCTCGTCGTCGAGGTATCGGCAACCGGTCGGGCCACGGACCCCGAGTCGGCCGATCGATCCGGGCGGCAACGGGTTCAGGGAGTCGTCGAAGACCTGAGCCTCGTAGCCGTAAACCGGTTTGCCGGTCGCCCCCATCCGGATGTCTTTACCCGCGGCGCTGATGAAGATATGGAACATCTCGGTCGACCCGATGCCGTCGATCGCTCTGAGGCCGGTTGCCTCTTGCCAGGCCTGGGCGGTGGGCAGGGGAAGGGTTTCCCCCGCCGAAACGCAATGCCGTAGGCTCGAAAGGTCCTTGCTCCGGAACAGCGGCAGCATCGCGCGATAGGCGGTCGGAGCGGTCGAGAGAACACTTACCCGATGGCGAGCCACACTCTCGATCATCGCCTCGGGAGACGGCTTCTCGATGAGCACCGTGCTCGCGCCAATCCTCATGGGGAACACGACGTGCATCCCGAGACCGAAGGTAAACGCGACCGGAGGCGAACCGGTGAAGACGTCGCGTGCATCGCATGGCAACGTCCCTTTGAAAAAGGTGTCGGCAGAGGCGAGCAGATCGCGATGAAAGTGGACGCATCCTTTGGGCGGACCGGTGGTGCCCGAAGTGAAAGCGATCAGCACCGGGTCGTCGACCGCAGTGGCCACGTTCGCGAAGTGGGGAGGTCTCGTCTTCGCTCGCCTCGAAAGCTCCTCGAAAGTGACGACCCGCGTCAGCGCGGCGACTGGTGCGATCTCCTCGCTCAGTCGGGCATCGCAAAGGGCCAGCTCGACTCTCGCCTTTTCAGCGATGAGCTCGATCTCCCGCCTCCTCAGAAGGGGCATGGTTGCCACGACGACTCCCCCCGCTTTTGCCACGGCCATCCAGGAGGCAACCATGGAAGGCGTGTTCGGCGCGCGGAGCAAAACGCGATTCCCCGGCACGAGTCCCAGCTCATCGACCAGCACGGCAGCGATTCGATTGGACTCTTCGTAGAGCCGGCCGTAGGACCAGACCTCCACGTCGGTGACGAGACAGGGCGCGTCACCCCGACCGGCGATCACCTGCGCGTCGAGAAGCTCGGAGGCGACGTTGACCTGCGAGGGGTAGGCGAGCTCGGGAAGCTCGAAGAGAAGATCGGGCCAGGCGTCTTTCGAGGGAAGGTGATCGCGGACGAACGCATCCACGTGAGCCGTCTTTCCCGTTGGAATCGTCATCGCCGGGAGTATTCGGCACGGGTCTGACGCGCGAGAATGAGCTTGTGGATCTCGGTGGTACCTTCGTAAATTCGAAGCGCTCGCACTTCACGGTAGAGCCTCTCGACCACGCTTCCCTTCACCACGCCGGCGGCGCCGAAAAGCTGCACGGCGTCGTCGACGACGCGCTGAGCCGCCTCCGTCGCGTACATCTTCGCCATCGATGATTCCTTGGTCACTCGCCCGGCGCCTCGATCCTTGAGCCAGGCCGCTCGATAGACGAGAAGAGCCGAAGCGTCGATGGCCGTCGTCATGTCAGCGAGCTTCGCCTGCACGAGCTGGAAGTCGGCCAACTTCTGTCCGAACTGAACTCGACTCTCGACTCGAGCCATCGCCTCGTCGAGGGCGCGACGGGCGAAGCCTAGAGCCGCGGCGCCGACGGTAGAGCGGAAGATGTCGAGGGTCGCCATCGCGATCTCGAAGCCCTGTCCGCGCTGGCCAATCAGGCGGTCCGCCGGCACGCGGCAGTCCTCGAACGACAGAGTGGCGAGCGGATGCGGGGCCACGACCTCGATCTCTTCGGCGACGTGAAATCCGGGATCGTCCGCCTCCACCACGAAGGCGCTCAGGCCTTTCGTGCCGGGAGCCTTCTCGCTTCGGGCGAAAACGACGTAATAGTCGGCCAGACCGCCGTTCGAGATCCACGTCTTGACTCCGTTCAGGACGTACTGATCGGCCGATCGCTCGGCCCGGGTCGCGATCGCTCCCACGTCGGATCCGGCGTCTGGCTCGGATAGAGCGAAGGCCGCGATTCGCTCGCCGTTGCGGGTTCCGGGAAGATATCGTTCCTTGAGGGTTTCGGATCCGAAAACGTCGATGGGAGCGCTGCCGAGACCCTGCATCGCGAAAGCGAAGTCCGCCAGACCGTGATGATGGGCGAGTCGTTCGCGGAGAACACACAACGAGCGCACGTCTGAGGGAGTGAGAAAACCCCCGGCGGCGAGAGCCTTCACGATCCGAGTGCAGGCTCGCCGTTCGTCCGCGCCATCGTCGATGGAGCCGAGACCTGAGGGAATCCAGGCGACCACGCGTTCGTCCAGGAGCCGGTGACTTTCCTCGAAGAAGGGCCATTCGAGGTGCGACATCACTTCCCCTCGAACTCCGGCTTCCGTTTGCTCACGAACGCCTGGTACGCCTTCTCGAAGTCCGACGTCTGCATGCAGATGGCCTGCGCCTGGGCCTCGGCCTCGATCGCCGTTTCGAGGCTCATGGCCCATTCCTGGTCGAGCTGGGTCTTGGTCATCATGTGAGCGAAACTGGGTCCTGAAGCGAGGGAGAGGGCCAGCTCCTGGGCTTCCTGTACGAGCGTGTCGGACGAGCACAGCCGATTGTAGAACCCAAAGCGCTCGGCTTCGGTCCCGCTCATCGTTCGCCCGGTGAAGAGGAGCTCCGCGGCGCGTCCCTGGCCGACGATACGGGGCAGCATCGCGCAAGCTCCCATGTCACATCCGGCGAGCCCGACCCGGGTGAAGAGAAAGGCGGTCTTGCTCTCGGGAGTCCCTAGTCGCAGATCGCTGGCCATCGCGATGATTGCCCCCGCCCCGACGCATACGCCATCGACGGCAGCAACGATGGGTTGCGGGGCGCGTCGCATCGCCTTCACCAGGTCGCCCGTCATCCGGGTGAAGCGCAGCAGACCCTTCATGTCCATCTTCGTGAGCGGACCGATGATCTCGTGGACGTCTCCTCCGGAGCAGAAATTTCCTCCGTCACCGGCGATGACGACTCCCCGTACGTCGTCGACTTCGACCAATCGGAGAAACGTGTCGCGGAGCTCCGCGTAAATCTCGAAGGTCAGGGGATTCTTCTTTTCCGGACGCGACAGCGTGATCGTCCCAACCGGACCCTGGGCCTCCCATCGGAAGTGCTTCGGCTCCAGATTCTTTCCCAGCAAGGCGCCTCGCTTTCTAGGTTATCCTCGATCTTCTCCGAGCGCTGGCTTGAGGATCACGCCCTCGCGCTTCTTCCCGTCCATCTTAACGAACAGGGGAGCGTCCAGGCGGACGTGCCGAACGGCTCCGTCCTCGAACAGTGCCGGCTGCGCCCCGAGCCAGGCCCAGTCGAGATGCCCCTCGCCCGCTTCGGGGTTCACGGTGAAGTAGCCGACATTGTTCGAGCTCAAGTTCTGAAAGAAATGCGTGCCCTGCGACGGAGAGACGTGATGGTCGCGAAAACCAGCCTCCACGATGACGCGAGCCCCGGCGATCTGCGGCCAGGTGACGGGAATCCCGAGCGTTGGCTCGTTGGAGCCCCAGCGGCCCACGCCAATGAGGACGTAAGGCCGTCCTTGAGAACGAAGGACGGCGTTGAGCCGTGACACGACCTCGGCAGTCTTCCGGCTCTCGGATCTCTCGAAACGGTGATAGTCCACGACGATGACGTCGTGGAGATTTCGCAGCAGGCCGTGCCCGAGAACGCTCGAGCTCCGGCAGAGCACGGTATCCGGGTCCAGCTCGCCGATGACGACATCATCCAGCTCGCCGGTTAGGGCGAGCGGGCGAAGCTGCAGGAAGCCGAACTCTCGTTTCCCCGTGGGGGTCGACGTCAGATCGACGGCGAACTCGAGCTCCACATCCGAGCTCGTTCCTCGCTTGGAGATCTCGAGCAGTATTTGGAGGATTTCCGCAAGCGGAAAGGCATCATGCTTCAGGATGGAGGCGAGAGTGACGACCCGGATTCCCGGGCGAGAGACGCCGTCGTAGACCGCGTCGTTCTCCGGGGAGTACGTCGATGCGAGAAGCGACAGGGTCCCATCCTCGGCGGCTGCCGACAGATCCCATGGGTGTACGCCGGCCGAATCGGCCCGAGGCCTCGGGCCGACGTCGACGGCGTAGAAGCGCCGCTGGGAGTTCTCCACGAGGGCTCGGACCGACGAAGCCTCGAGGAGATGGCGCGGATACTTCGGCGAGAAGCGGACGCAGGCCCCACCCTCCATCACCGTCTTTCCCAGGCCGAGGGCCACCGCGGCAATACCATCCTGGCTCTTGGCTGGCAGCCTCGCGTAGAAATCACAGGAACGGGCGACGCCGGAAAAATCGGGATAGAACCTCGGGCCGTGCGGAGATCCCACCACTTTCTGGACGATCACGGCCATCTTTTCCTCCTCCAGCCGATACTGGGTGGCGTCGAAGAACGCCTTTGCCCTCGAGGAGAACGTCGAGGCATAGACGCGCTTCACCGCATAGAGGAGCTGCTCGAGTCGGACATCGATCCGTGGGTGATCGTTCGGCAGCATGTAGGTCTCGTAGACGCCGGCAAAGGGTTGAAACTGAGAATCCTCCAAAAGGCTCGAGGAGCGCACCGCGAGGGGGTAGTGATGTCTCGTGAGAAAGGCCTTGAGGTCCTTCTTGAGCTCTCGATGAAACCACGTCCGCCGGAAACGCCGCAGGAGATCTTCGTCGGAATCGCACTGGATTGCGAAGTCGGCTACCCCATTGTCTTCGATGAATCGATCGAAAACCTCGGTTCCCAAGACGACCGACGCGGGAACGGAGATGTTGACGCCAGGAAAGAAACGGTCGATGTCGTATTGATTGAGAAGCTTGGCAATGAAAGCGAGCCCGCGGGCCTTGCCTCCGAGCGAGCCCCCACCGATGCGGTAGAAGCTTGCCGTAGCGTCGAAGCTCGCGCGATCGAAATCGACGACCTCGCCCCGGTTGCGCTCCATTCGATACTCGGCGATGGCTTCGACGACCATTTCCCGCAAGTCCTCGAGCGAGGCGAACTCCGAGACCTTGCGAGGACGCAGCTTGTCCGCGAGGGCGAACTCGGTGCGGGCCTTGAGCCAGTTCGAGAAGTCGTTGCGCTTGCCGTGGTAGGCGATGCTCTCGGCGGGAACGGTCTCGAGAAGCTGCTCGAGCGTCTTCAGATCCGATGCCCTCCCCACTTCCTTCCCGTCCGGGAGGCGAAACACGAAATCACCGATCCTCAGGCTCTCGACCATGAATCGTCGTACTTGGTTCAGAAGGCGAGGGGAGCCCTTAAGAAGAAACGACGCGCCCACCGAGCGCGCCAGCGCCTCGTTCTCCGGGTGGCTCGATTGCAACATGATGGGAAGATCCGGCCGAGTTTGGCGGACGGCCTGGGCGAGCTGGGCGCCGGCGTCGCGACTGGGCTTGCCGCCGCGGGGAAACTGGACGTCGGAGATGATGCCCAGGATCTCGTCGGAATATCGTTCGAAGTGACCGATGGCCTCCTCGTAATCGGTGCAGAGCAGAATCTTGGGGCGCGCACGGATCCGGATGAGCTTGTCGGAGAGGTTGAGACCTTCCGGCATCAGGCTCTGCGAGTGTTTGACCAGCTCGGTGTAAATCACCGGGAGGAACGACGAGTAGTACCGGATGTTGTCTTCGACGAGAATGATCGCGGGAACCCCAACGACGCCCACGTCGTGCTCGACGTTCATCCGGTCTTCCATGTACTTGACGATTGCGAGCAGGATGCGGACGTCACCCTGCCACAGGAAAGTCCGTTCGATCGACGACATGTCGTTTCGCGCGATGAACTCCTGGAGTCCTCGTCGGTCGTAAGCCAAGAGGATGACGGGAGTCTGGATTCCCTCGCGACGGAGCGCAGCGACGAGCTGGAGCACGCTCATGTCCGCGAGCTCGATGGAGGTGATGATGAGGTTGTATCGATAAGACTGGCGTGCCAGCGCGACGGCCTCCTTACCCGTGAACACCCGGGTTATGTTGGGCGTATGGCGGAGGTTGAGCTCGAGGAACTCGCTGAGGAATTGCTCGTTTAGACGTCCATCCTGCGAGAGGGTGTAGTAGTCGTAGAAGGTGGCGACGAGCAAAACGTCCTGCACCCTTTGTTGCATCAAGTCCTGGAAGCCGAGGAAGCGTCTCGAGCGGGGTGAGAGCTCGTCTACCGGGATGGCGAGTCGTCCGGGCACGGGTGAATTATAGTAGCTCATGCGCGGTGACTGGATGCTGGCCGGTGGGCTCGGCGCCCTTTCGGTCCTCGGGCTCCAGCAGCTGACCCGGACCATCGTGGTCAACCTGGAGAATCCTCATCCCGTGGTCGGGAACGTCACCGTCGGCGCTCCCATCCCCCATTCCAATACACAGAGCTTGATGGACGTGGTGGTGGCGTCTGCCCCCCGAGACGAACCGAGTCTCTGGACCGAGGCGGGAATGCTGGAGACGGACGGGTTTACCTCGGTCGTCCTGAGCCTCCATGGGCAGCTTCGCGGCGCTCCGAGCGGCCCGGGCAGCGTCGGCCTCATCCTCGTTCCCGAAGATGAGGGCGTACTACGCGCCCTGGCAGAAGGGGAAGTGCACCTGACCCTCGAAGCGGTGGCTGAGCCCGTACCCGCCGGCGGTCTCTACTTCAGCGGCTCCCGCGCGGGCCTGTCGGTGGCCTTCCCCCGGTATCGGGCTTTCCTCTACAACACGACCGACCGCAGCGCATCGGTCAACGTCTTTGCGTATTTGACGCACTAACGGCCAGCACGGAGGCCGGTAAGCTACACCAGCCCCTGATCCAGCATCGCATCCGCCACCTTGAGAAAGCCAGCGATGTTGGCGCCGTTCACGTAGTTGTGCGGCGTGGCGAATCGCTCCGCGGCGTCCACGCAGGCGGCGTGGATACTCCTCATCAGGATCTGTAGCCTCTGGTCCACCTCTTCGCGGGTCCAGCTGTAGCGCATGCTGTTCTGAGCCATCTCCAGGCCGGAAACCGCGACGCCGCCAGCGTTGGCCGCTTTGCCCGGGCCAAAAAGAATACGCCGGTCCACGAAGCGCTCCACCGCATCGGGCGTCGACGGCATGTTGGCGCCCTCGGAAACGACATACACACCGTTGGCCAGGAGATTATCGGCATCCTTGCCGTTGATCTCGTTCTCGGTCGCGCTGGGGAAGGCGCACTGGGCGGTGTGGTTCCAGAGCGGATTGTGGTCTGCTGCGGGGTCTTCCTGAGTGTAGACGGCGCTCTTGTACTTTTCCGCATACTCCTTGATCCGCCCGCGGCGCACGTTCTTGAGCTCCATCACGAACGCGAGCTTCTTGTCGTCGATTCCCTCGGGGTCGTAGACGTACCCGCTCGAATCGGACAGGGTTACCGCCTTGGCGCCGAGCTGATTGAGCTTCTCGACGGTGTACTGCGCCACATTGCCGCTTCCGGAAACGAGACAGGTCTTCCCCTGAAGGGTCTCGTTTCTCGTCTCCAGCATGTCGGCGGCGAAGTACACGGCGCCGTAACCCGTGGCCTCAGGACGGATGAGCGAACCGCCCCAGTTCGTGCCCTTACCGGTCAGGACGCCGCTGAACTCGTTGGCAATCCGCTTGTACTGGCCGAACAGGAAGCCGATCTCGCGGCCACCCACGCCAATATCCCCTGCGGGGACGTCGGTATTCGGCCCGATATGCCGGTAGAGCTCGGTCATGAAGCTCTGGCAAAACCGCATCACCTCATGGTCGCTCTTGCCCTTGGGGTCGAAGTCCGATCCGCCCTTGCCGCCGCCCATCGGGAGTGTGGTGAGCGAGTTTTTGAAGACCTGCTCGAACGCAAGGAACTTGAGGACACCCAGATCGACCGACGGATGAAAACGCAGACCCCCCTTGTAGGGACCGATAGCGCTGTTCATCTCGATTCGGAAGCCTCGGTTGATGCGCACCTCGCCCTGATCGTCCATCCAGGGAACTCGGAACATGACCACTCTTTCGGGCTCGATGATGCGCTCGAGCACCTTGGCGCTCCGGTACTCGGGATGCCGGTCGAGGACGGGCTCGAGTGACTCGACGACCTCCTGAACCGCCTGGTGGAACTCCGGCTCCGCCGGGTTCTTGGCTTTGACCTCCGACATGAGGGTGGCTACGTATTCGCTCATGGGGCTTGCTTCTCCTTTGTGCTTGGAAGGGGACTAGTTCTCGTGAACGATTCGACCCGCGACCACGGTCATCACGACACGCGCGGTACGGATTTCCTCTGGCTCGACGGCGGTGAGATCGCGATCGATGACCGCGAAATCGGCGAGATATCCGGGCTTCAACATGCCGCGGTTCCCCTCGTCGAAGGAAGCGTAAGCGGCCGCGCGCGTGTAGGCCCTGAGCGCGTCCTCGACTCCGATCTTTTCCTCCGGGACCCACCCATCGGGATTGGCTTCGTCGAGCGTTCGGCGCGTCACGGCCGCGTAAATACCTTCGAGAGGTGTGGGAGGAGCAACGAACCAATCGCTTCCGAAAGCGAGCTCCGCCCCCGCCTCGAGGAGGCTTTTGAACGCGTAGGTCGTTCGAATGCGCAGCGGTCCGATCACTTTCTCGGCCCACCGGCCATCATCGATGGCGTGGTACGGCTGCATGCTGGGGATGACGCCGAGAGGGGCGAAACGCGAAATGTCTTCCCTCCTGAGGTGCTGGGCGTGCTCGATGCGGAATCTGCGGTCGCGCTCGCCGTTCACGCGCGAAACGCGCTCGAAGATGTCGAGAAGCGTCTCATTCGCGCGGTCACCGATCGCATGAACGGCAACGTGAAGCCCTGCGGCATCCGCGCCGGAAACCCATTCGTACAGATCCTCCTCGCTATTCACGAAAAAACCACGATCGGCGGGCTGGTCTTCGTAGGGCGCGTGGAATGCCGCGGTATGGGACCCGAGGGAGCCGTCGACGAAACCTTTGAGCATTCCGTAGCGGAGCCATTCGTCCCCCCGGCCTTCGGCGGCCACGAAGTCTCGGAGCCGTTCCCAGCTCGCAAGAGGAACGGCGGCGTAGATGCGGGTCGTCAAAGCATTCTTTTCCCGAGCGCGACGGAAGGCGGCAAGATCCTCCCAGGTTCCCATGTGGTGGACCGAGGTCACGCCCTGTTGCGCGACGTAGTGCATAGCGGCCTCGAGCGCCCGGTCAGTCATCGCTTCGTCGGGAGCGGCAACCACGTCCCCGACGAGCTCCATGGCGTTGTCCCGGAGGATGCCGGTCGGCTCGCCGTCTTCGTCGCGCTCGATCGAGCCTCCTTCGACGTCCCGGGTATCGCGGTTCACACCCGCCGCTTCGAGGGCCAGGCTGTTAGCCAGCGCCATGTGACCGTCGAGCCGATGCACCCACAGGGGGTTTTCGGGCGTGACCTCGTCGATCCAATGGCGCTCGGGGAGGGCTCCGCCCCAGAGTTGGTGATCCCAGTCCCCGCCGAGGATCCAGGATCCCGGTGGCGCCGCTGCGGCGAATTCTGCGATGCGACGTGTGAACTCCTCCGGGCTCGAAGCATCGCGAAGCTGGACCGACGCAAGTCGGAAGCCGCCATCGAGAAAATGAACATGGCTGTCGATGAAACCGGGAGTGACGAACCGACGGGTCGCATCGACCACCCTGCCTCCCCCCAGTCGCGCGCGCACTTCGGAGCTCGAGCCAACGACGAGGATCCGCCCGCCGCCAACCAGGAGGGCCTCCGCCCAAGGATCGGCGGGGTTGCCCGTCCAGATCCGCGCGTTGAGAACTGCGAGGCTAGGGGAGGCGCCCTCTTCGGCAGAACATCCCGTCAGGCACAAGACAAGCACCGGTGCGACAATTCGGGTCTGCAGTGTGGTCAGTGTCTAGGCTCGATCGTCCAAGAATCGGTTGAGGGCGTCTCCGCGGCGAACGTTATGACCTTCGTTCGCTTCCAAGAGCGCCATAAGAAAATGGTAGTTCCTCCTGATGCCGCTTTCAAGCGCCGCGGCTAACACCGGGCGGTCGCGGGTAGCTTGAAAGGGAGGCCGTCGGGAAGATACGGGCCGCGGACCATGAGAACATCTTCGCGACGCGAATCGGGGACCGGCTCGAGCTCGGTCCCGAGGCGATCGGGGGCAAAGTGAACCTCGACGGTGTCGAACGAATGCGCGACCATTCCCAGAAGATCGGAGTAGGAAGGAAGCTCGGGGGCGACGACGTCCCACACCACGAGCCGGCCGGCATCGACGTCGCAAGACAGCACGGTTTGCAGCTCCTCGCAGTAAACGAGAGAGTGTCGTGCCTCGTTGAAGAGGAAGACGTTCCGGTCGAGAACCCCCAACCGGTTCGATACGGGCTCCCGTAGCGCCAGAAGCCGGCGAAGAAGCGCGGGATCGTCCAGGGTGACCGTGCGTCGCGAGCTAGAGGACGCCGATGGGGCTCCGACGAAATGGTGCTCTTCCACGACCCGGAAGCCGAAGCTCTCGAAATACTCCGGATTGTCGGTGCAAAGTTGGAGGGTTTCGTACCTCTCGTCGCACCAGCCGAGAAGCTCCTCCATGATGGATCGAAAGTAGCCCCGTCGTCGGAGCTCGGGATGGGTGGCTACCCCGTGGACGCTTCCCGCCGTGGTCCGCCTGCCGTTCATCTGAAGAGGCATCTCGAGCAGGCCGACGTGCGCCACGACGCGACCCTGGCGACGGCAGACGAACGGCGTGCTGCAGCTCTCCCACCGCAGGCCAAGGCGTCGCGCGGCTTGCTCCTGCTCGCGGAAAAAAGGAAACACGGTAGACAAGAGATCGAGCACATCGGAGAGAAGCCCGGCGTCATCGTAGGACGCCCGGTGGCGGGTCATCACCCGGCTAGGGCACGGTCACTTCTTCCGCCGCCTGCGGCACGGGAACGAGGTGCCGCCGGCGCCAGTCGGGAACGACGACTCCGAGCGAGATGATCATCCGGAGAGCTTCGTCGACGCTCATGTCGAGCTCGATGGCCTCGTCCCGCGGGACCATGAGAATGAATCCGGAGGTGGGGTTCGGGGTCGTCGGTACGAAGACACAGATGACCTCTTTCTCGGTGCGCGCCTGGACTTCGTCGAGAGCGCTCGCCGTCTGGAAGGCAAGGCTCCAGAGCCCCTTGCGGGGGTATTCGAGGAGAAGGACTTTGCGGAAGGACTGGCCGTTCGGGGACAGCAAGGTTTCCGCGACCTTCTTCACTCCGGAGTAAACCCAGCTGACGAGCGGGATCCGAGCGAGAAAACGTTCCCAAGCGTCGAGGAAGCGTCTCCCCAGGATGTTCGCGGCGAGCGAGCCGGTCAAGAGCAGGAGAGTAAACGTTAGGATGACGCCCAGTCCCGGTATGTGGAAGCCGAGAAGGTTATCGGGTCTGAGGGGCGCGGGAATGAGCAGCAGCGTCTTGTCCATCACGTTGATCACGAATCGAAGCGAGAAGAACGTGACGACGAGCGGCACCCAGACGAGAAGGCCAGCTGCTATGTGGCGTTTGATCTTGAGCTTCCGCATGAGCCCCGGGAAAGATACACTGTCGGGTACTAATTCAAGATTAACGTGCCGGGGGTGCCTTGGCAAGATCCTCTTCTTCGGTCTACTCGAGGTTGAGCCCTTTCCTGAGCTTCTCCATTTGGTGGGGCTCCAGGGATTGCTTTTCCAGCGCGCGCAAAAGCTTCTCTCGATTGAGAGCCAGAACCTTGAATCCGCAGCGCTCGAAAGGCAGGGGATTGGCTTGCTCCAGGAGAACCAAGGGATAGTCCCGGCACATCCCCGGACGGGAATCGTACGAGTCGCATCGCCTCGAATCCCGCTCGTAATGCGTGCAGCGGAAGACGAAAGCCCGGGAGGCTCGATCGAGTCCCTCGAGAAGGAAACCGTTGACCCGCTCGTGCCACCACAGGAATAGCCTGCGAAAGAGCGGGACGTGCCAGGTGAGCTTCCCCACCTGGATTGCCGGCGCCTCGCAGCATTGTCCGGAGCGAGCACAGGCGCCGCCGAGCTCGTAGCGGATGTCGCCCGCCCTCCGCGCGTAGGCCCGGTGAAAACCGAGTCTGAGGTCGAAGAGGACGAGAGCGATACGCTTCACCGATCTTCGGCCCGGCCCGTCTTTCATTGTCGAAGCGAAGCCGAGATATCCTGAATCCGGGTGGTGATTCGGGAGCTCTCTCCATCGACTTGCTGCTGCACCTTCAGCACGAGCGCCTGGTAGTTGATTAGACCCTGCCGCGCCTCCTTCAAACGCTCGGTGGCTTGTTGGAAGTTCGTCTCCGCGAGGGCGATGATATGCCTGTCCTCCATTTCGGTGACGGACTTGTTGAGCAAGGCATACCAGACGGCTTTGATGCGCGCAAAGAGTCCCATTGAGTCACCCCCTTATCGGAAAGCCGATCGTAACACGGTCACGATTGTGCCTCGGGGTCGTCTACCACATCGGTCATGTTCGCGAGCGCGGACACGTTGACCTTCTGGAGCGCATCGACGAGCTCGGGAATGTCGTCCACGTGCTCGAGCTTCGAGATGAGCTGTTTCAACTTCGGGTCGTCGACGCCACGGTATCCGCGGAAACGATGGGCCATGAACTTGACGAGGGGAATGAGTGTTCCCTCGATGAGATAGGCCTCCCGGGAGATCAGCTCGTAGTCGGGCGGTGGGCCCTCGGGCTCCCTCTCGACCACCCCCACCTGTTTTTGTCCGTTTCGAATGGCATCCAAGACCTCATGGAGCTTTTCGATGTAGGGGGCCAGGTCGAGCTTCACGTCCAGCGTCGACACGGGCGGTGGAGCCGCGGCAAAGGCGCTGATGTCGGGATCGAGCCCATCGGCAGATCTCGAGGCGGCTTCCTCGACGGCGCGCTCTGATGCTCTCGCTGATGTCCTCGAGCCTCTCGGAGACGATGCTGAGCTGACCGGTCAACCGGCTCGCGGGGTCGTCGGCCGAGCTTCCCATCCGCTGGATGCGGACGAAGCCCTTCTTGATCTCCTCCCACCGTTGCCTTTGGGCGGGCGTCATTCGGCCCCTCATCTCGGCCAGCTTCAGGAGGTTTTCTTCCGCGCCGGTGAGGGTCTGGGACTTGGTCGTCGATCGGGGTCTCGAGCTCCTCGTCGTCCATCGCCGCAACGATCTTCTCCGCGAGCTTGTTCATGTTCCGATAGCTTCCCTGAAGCTTGAACGGAGGTTCGGTACGGTAGGCGTCCTGCTGGGAGGCGGACAGAATGTACTGCTGGTTGATGCGTAGGAGCGTCTGCTGCACCCGTACGAGCTTCTCGAGTACCGAAAGAATCTCCGATAGCTCGACCGCCGAGTAGGGGTGAGACAGCTGGTCGACCTGAATCGGCTCGCCTCGAGCCATGCGTACCAGCTTGTCGACGTCGCCCGGATCCCGCGTCGTCAAGGGAGCGAGGACGCGGTTCGATGTCAGGCTGTTCTCGATGTAGAAGAGCCCAAAGAGGTCGTCCTTACCTTCCAGGATATCGCCCAGATTGTAGGTATCGGCGCGGTTGGCGAGCATGTCGGGAATCTGGAACTTGGCTCCCGACTCGGTGTGGGGGTTGCCCGCCATACAGACGACGAGCTTCTTGCCCCTCAGGTCGTAGGTTCGAGTCCGCCCCTTCCATACTCCCTCGACCTTGCGCTGGGCGTCGCACAAGGAGATGAACTTCGGGAGAAACTCGGGATGGGTATGTTGGATATCATCGACGTAGAGCAGAACGTTGTTCCCCATCTCGGGCGCCAGGTTCAGTTTCTCGATCTCCTGCCTCGCTGTCGCGTTGGGAGCTCCGGCGGGATCGAGCGATGTCACCGAGTGACCTAGCGCGGGGCCGTTGATCTTCATGAAGACGAGGCCCACCGGCTCGCAAGGTACTCCATCAGCGTCGTCTTGCCGTAGCCCGGGGGAGAGACGAGAAGAAGCAATCCCATGAGATCGGTCCGCTTCCCTTCACCCAGAGCTCCCATCTGCTTGGCCAGGTTGTCGCCGATGAGGGGGAGGTAGACATCGTTGATGAGCCGGTTCCTGACGAAAGCGGACATGACCCGAGGCTTGTACTCCTCGAGGCGGAGCCTCTCGTTCTCCCGCACCAGTACGGCGTGCCGAGACTTCTGAAACTCGCGGAACCCCCGACACGCGCTCTTGCCGGAAATGATCAACCCGCCCCAGAAGCTCGTCGAGGCGCAGGATCATTCGACCGTTCACGATCCGCGGATGGTTTCCGAGTAGCCCTCGACCTCGGTGGTTGCCTGGGCGCTTGAGACCTCTCGGCTCACCGTGCCCTGGTACAAGAGGGCTACGACCGCCTCGTCGGCGAAACGCGTGTCTTCTCCCGCGAGAAAAGCGGCCATCCACGTCCGGGCCAGCTGGAAGGCGCGCGCCGGCTCGTCGCGAAGCGATCTCAAGTCCTGCTCCAGATCGCGCTCGCCACCCGCCTCGTGCAGGAACCCGTCGAAGCGGCGTAAGAGCGCGTCGGCTTCGGCGCTCAGGACGAACTTCGGAGGCTGACGCGCGATCTCCTCGAGAAGGTACGCCCCTGCGCCCCGGACGTCCACGAGCGAGGTCGCGATCCCAAGGCTGGAAAGGTGCTCGACGATCGCCTGGTCGAGCTCATCGTGAAGCCGCGCCATTGCCGCCTTCTGGAACTGCGATCGCAATCGCACGAGGCTCCTCGCCTCACTCTCCCAGAGCGAGCGCTTCTTACGCTCGGGATAGATCGCCCAGAACATCGTTGCCAGGGCACGCGCCGACGGCGCGTAACGAAGGAGATCGGCCGTATCCCGCATTCGCAGCAGCTTCTCCAGAATCTTGGTCGCGTCGGCGTCGTGGATCCCGCGCTCGTAGCCTTCGTCATAACGCTCAGAAGCGTAGTTGCGAACGAGGCGGAGCAGGTCTCCGTCGTGGAGAGCGGCCTCGTGGAGCTTGGGGACGATCAGGTCGCCGCGACCGAGCTCGGCATCGGCGAAGATCGAATAGGCGAGGAATTCTCCCCGGTAGACTTCCCTCGTTTCCGAAACGAGCTCCTGGGCCCAGTACTCTCGCGTTCTCACGAACTCGGGATCCTCGATTCGCTCGTAGAATCCCGTGCCTGTGAGGTGGAGGGTCATTCCCGCATCTTTCGGAACCATGGTGAGCTCTAGCGGCTGGGTGTTGACGCTGAACCGGTGCCGCCCGAGCTTGATGACGTTCTGACCCTCCTCGTAGATCTCCTGCCGGTCACGAAGGCCTCGCGAGGCGTTCTCCTTGGCTGCCTTGACCCGACCCTCGATCTCGTCCGCATGAACCGAGTCGCCGAGATCGCGCGGATTGTTCGCCGTTCGCCGAAGCTTCGCCACCATCGGGTCGGAGGCGAAGAAGGCGTTCAACGCGTCCGTGGTCTCGAATGACTCGGCGCGTCTCGAGACGCTTCCCAGTATTCGTTCGGCGGCTTGGAACGAGCGTCTGCGCGCAGCGGTTTCTCTGATCGACCAGGGCCTGTTTCTTCGAGGCCACGGCCTCGTAAATCTCCTCTCGCTTGGTCGTGAGCTCGGTTACGAACTCGTCGAACTCTGAGAATCTTGTCTCGAGCTCATGGAGCTGCAGCATCAGCTTCGAGAGCTGCTCGTCGCATTTTTCGGGAGTGTCGGCGAGCCCGAGCGCACTTGCCACGCTCTGGCTCAGAAGCCGGAACTGCACCCCGAACTCAGCGACTCCTTCCTTGGAAAGGAGCTCTTTCTTCCGGTTAGCCACGAGCGCGCGGCCGCGGTTCAGATTCCC
This sequence comes from Vicinamibacteria bacterium, assembly GCA_035457705.1. Lineage (GTDB taxonomy): Bacteria > Acidobacteriota > Vicinamibacteria > Marinacidobacterales > SMYC01 > DASPGQ01. The sequence goes on along the minus strand of DATIBD010000039.1, from coordinate 164,181 downwards.
GAGGATCTCGGAGATGTCGGAGAGTATGTCGGTGCGAACGGTGGCGTCGTCGATTTCGAGCGACCCCACCACCTCGGTCAGAAGATCCAGGCGGTCGGCGAGCTCTTCGAGCGCCCGCCGGTGGGCTTCGGCGTGCGTTACCTTGGCGAGGTCGGGCGCCTCGAGCTCGGCCACTCGCGCTCGGTAGGGGGCGAGTGCTCCTTCACCGAGGAGAAACTTCACCGCGCGCTCGCTGTTGGCGTCGAAATTTTCGACGATTCTTTGCTCGAGCGACTCGACACCGGCCAGATCGATGTAGCGCGTTTCCCGGAGTGTTATGAGGTGTCCTCGGGCCGACCGCAGCTGACTCAGGCAATCGACGTATTGATCGATGGAGGTCCAGGAATCCGGAGCGATCTCGCGAAAGATGGTCGCGACCGTTTCCTCGGCGGCAGAGAAGGCCTTCCCCGCCTCGGCCCGAAGGGCTTCGACTTTCTCGAACTCGTCGATGATCGCCTCGGCGGTGGCGTGCACGTCACGCACCGCCGAGAGGAGGTTTGCGACCTCCTCGTGCTCGAGCCAGTAGTAGCCGTCGGTGGTCCGCGAGCAAGCCGTCACCAGGTCCTCATATTTCTGGCGAGTCGGCTCCTGCTCGTGGACCATGCGACGGATGCCCAAGAGATCCGAGATCCCGCGGACGAGGTCGGCGTTTCCAACGTTCTCCAGGACGAGCCCGTCGGCGGCTTGGTCTTGACGTGCTCCTCGCTCAGGAAGGGTGTGCGCCAGACCTGCATCGTGTGAACCCGCTTGGGCTCGTCCGATTCACCGCGGAATATCACCAGCGTGCCATCGGGGTACAGGCTGAAGCCGTGGCAACCGAGCGGGTTGTCGACCTCCTTCCGGATGAGGTTATACGGCAGCAATATCGAGCGGCCCGACCCGCGCTCGTGGAAGCAATAAAGAACGTCTTCCCCGTTGGGAGAGCGGATTCGCTTGAGAAATTCCATCTTCTCGATCTGGCGGTCGAAGGTCTTCGTCTCACCGCTCTTCAGGTAATAGCCGCCGGGGAAGATGATCCCGTGGTCCTCGGGAAGCTGCACGCAGGCCTGGCCGATGGCGTCGATCCGATCGACCCGTTTCGTGCGCGTGTTGAAGACGAGATATCGCCACTCGTGCTCGCGATAGGGAAGCACCTTCATGACGATGAGCGTGCCCAGCTTCGCGTGAAGGATCTGCGCGTCGTCGAGTCCGACCACACCATCCAAAAAATCGAGATCGACGGCGCCGGCGATCACCACGAGCCAGTAAAGCAGGGTGAGGCCCAACAGCACCGTGAAAACGACCGTGGGGAAGGAAAGGACGGTCGTCAGGAACGCGAGCATTCGGTCCTCCTATTCACAGCGCTCGGGGCAGGCAGCCTTGCGTTCCCGATAGGGTTGCTACCGGTACACGTGCATCGAATTCGGTGGTGTTCCTTCAGTCGGTTGTGGTGAAAGAGGCCTTGATTGGCTCTTGCCAAGAATTTTACGAAAAAAGGCGAGAAGAAACGAGGGAAGGCGGTCCTTCGCTCATTGTCCCGGCCTCGGGGAATGGTGCGGCGGCGGGCGTCGCAGCCGGAACCTATCGAGGAAACCGGTCGGCGCTTCGAGGTAGATATCTCTAAGTGAAAAATCTACTTGTTCTGTTTGAAATTACGAGCGGGTTAACCCGCAAGGTGGCGGCGAGGGTGTAACTCGTTTAGAGATAATGCCTTGCGGGGTTTATGCTCGTAGTCGGTTTTTTCGGCTTGACACGACACGAAGTCGCGTTTAGTATGCTGATACCCAACACACAATAGTTCTTATAAGATGCATTTTTTATGTGCAGCCGGTGAGGGCACGTTGCTGAGGGTCCACTTCGGGCTCAGTTTATTGGAGAAGCTGGGCCCAATCCATCCATCGACCGAACCCGCATATTCATCCTACAAAATAATTAACCTCGTCCTAAACAACTCCACATAAAACGCCTTTGGCATTCTCGCCGGAACACGAGAGGGGCGCCTTCAGGCGCCCCTCGATTTTTTTGGTACCATCCACGCCGCAATGAGAATCTCGATAACCGTCTTGCCGGGAGATGGCATCGGACCCGAAGTCGTCGCCGAGGCGACGAAGGTTCTCGACGCCGTCGCTTCGCGATATGGGCACCAGGTCGACTCCCAAGCGTTTCCCTTCGGCTCGCGAGGTCTCGAGGAGGCCGGCGACGGATTCCCCGATGAAGCTCGCAAAGCCTGCGTTTCGAGACCCGCGATCCTCCTCGGAGCTGTGGGACATCCCAAACATGACCACCTGCCACCCAGCCGACGCCCCGAGGCGGCTCTCTTGAGGCTCCGGCGGCTCATCGAGAGCTTCGCGAACCTCAGGCCGGTAGTGTCGACGTTCGTATCGCCCCGCTCACCGTTCCGCCCCGAGGTGCTCCAAGGCGTGGATCTGCTCATCGTACGGGAGCTCACCGGGGGCCTTTACTTCGGCGAGCCCAGGGGCGTGAGCGGCGAGGGGCCCGAACGCCGAGCGGTCAACACGATGGTGTATACCGCGAAAGAGATCGAGCGAGTGGCGCGGGTCGCCTTCGAATCCGCCCGGGGCCGTCGGGGGCGCGTCACCTCCGTCGACAAGGCCAATGTCCTGGAGACATCCAAGCTCTGGCGCGAGGTGGTAAGCGAGACGGCCGGCGATTTTCCCGACGTCGAGCTCGACCACATGCTGGTGGACCGAGCGGCAATGGAGCTCGTGGCCCGGCCGGCACAGTTCGATGTGCTCCTCACGGCGAACCTCTTCGGCGACATCCTGAGCGACGAGGCCTCCATGCTCGCGGGCTCGCTCGGACTCCTTCCGTCGGCCAGCATCGGAGGGAAGGTGGGTTTGTATGAGCCGGTCCACGGATCGGCCCCGGATATCGCTGGGCGCGGTCTCGCCAACCCGATTGGGGCCATCGCATCTTTGGCGATGATGCTCCGCTACAGCTTCTCGCTGGAAGCTGAGGCTCGGCTCGTCGAGAAGGGAATCGCTGCCGCTTTCGATACGGCGCGAGTTACTGCGGATCTCGCGGGCGATCGGGCCTTCTCGACGAGCGACGTGGGTGATTTCGTAGCCGACTACGTCTCGCGCGAAACGGGCTAGGATTTGGATGTTTTCGCGCGCAATTTCTCGTCGATGAAATCCCGGTGGGATACGTGGAGAAGCTTCGCGATCTTTCGGATCAGGTATTCTTCGCCCTCGTCCAGCCTCTCGTCGCTGAAGGCGACCGCCCACAAAAGCCCGACGATATGCTTTTTCTGCTCGGGAGTGAATCCCTTGTCGCACAGGCGCGCGAACTGATAGAGCGAGATGGATTGACCGACTTCGATCTCAGCCAAGGCGACGAGCTCTCGTGTTTCGTCGGCCGACAGTCCGAAGCTCTTTTGGAGCGCGCGCACGATCGCGTAGCGCTCTCCATCGGCTAGCTCGAAGTCCGCTCGAGATACTTCGATCAACAACGCGGCAGTCGCCAGCTGCAATCTCTTTTCCAGCGAGTCCGCCGGCGCGTCGTCATAGACGATTCTCGCGCTGAAGAACTCCTGAATCGTTCGGATCACGGGGTCGATTGTGCTTCGCGGCTCGGGGAGACCGCGCGATGGGGGAGATGGTCGAGTGCCCAGAGGGTGAGGGCGCCGAACCCCATGAGAGCCACGACCGTGCGAACGATCGATCCCAGTACGGGGACCGTGCCCACGAGGTGAATCAGGAAAAGACCGAGAGCGAGCCTTCCCAGCACTTCTCCCATGGTTGCCGTGGGGCCCAGAATCTCCCGGCCGATGTAAGCACCCACGTACGCCTGTCCGAGATAGAGCCCGAGCGCCAACAAGAAGAAGATGACGAGGGAGAGTGGGATGCCCACGATCGTCACCAGAGCCACGAGACCGAGCGTGAGCGTGACGACGACCGATAGCACACCGACGACGAGGCTCTTGGTGTGGCCCGGAAGGTGGACGGTCGTCACCGCTTCGGTAACGGCGGGGCCTGCCAGGAGGGCCACCGCACCGAGCAGGAACGCGGCCGCCCAGAAGGAGATGAAGGCCGTGATCGACGGCAGGCGAAACCGAATGCCATCCTCACCATCCGCTTTCTCGAACACGACCGGTGAGGCGAGCTCGGCCTCGGGCGAGACCACGGGCTCATTGCCACCGTGGAACCTCGTCTCCCCTGCGATCACCGCCCCGGGCCCAATCGTCAACTGCTCACCGGCGAGCCGCGCCGAGCCACCAATGCTTGCGTTGAGCTCGTGAGTCTGGGCCGCAGCGAGAAAATCACGACCTACGGGTGCATCGATCAGGATGCTTCGCCCGGCACCGGTGAAGCTGCCGGAGACCCGTGCCTCCGGCAGGAGCTCCAATGACTCGCCAGCGGCGGTAACGTTTCGCCCCACGGTTCCTTCGATCCGTAAGGCCTGGCAGCCCACCCGTACGCTTCCCCGCACTTCGCCCGCGATCTCGATCTCTCCAGCGAAACCAAGAACGTCGCCTTCGACTCGTCCCGCCACCTCGACGTACTCGGCCACCACGACCAGATCACCGGCCACGATGCCGTCGATGGTGACACGATGTGCAGCAATCACGAGATCGTTGTCGATACGCTCGTCGTCGCGGAGGACGTACGTGTCTTCGTGCAACTGAATGACCGCGCCCGACGCTGGGCCCGCCGAGACGAGAACTGCGAGCAGGATGCCGAGTCCGACGGGTGAGGATCGATGCTTCCGCCAAGCCCAAAAGACGCTGGCAACGATGGCGAATCCAACGACGAGAATCGAAGCCACCTGCACCAAGGAGGCGAGCATCTCCGACCACCCCCGGAAGAGAACACTCCGAATGAGGAGCCTCGTCACCAGGCTCGAGCCTTCGCCGCCGGAGGCTTCCACGGGAATCAAACGGCCCCAAATGGCAGAGATGGTCAGCGCCGCGAGGGCGATGGCGGCGGCCAGCAGCCAGGAGAGATTTGTACCAGGTCGGACCGAATCGGGAAGCCATTCGTTCGTACCGCGAAGAGCGGACCGCATCAACTCGGTCTCCGATTTCAAGGTTTCATATGAAGACTGGCACCGCGCGCAACCGAGCAGGTGAGAGCGAGCCGCCCGCTCGCGTTCGGGCGAGAGCTCGCCATCGGCAAGACGAAGCAGCGTGAGCTCATCGGTATGTTTCATCGAGATTCCAGCCTCTTTCTGAGCGTTCGCCGTGCGCGCAGCAACAAGACCCCGACGAAGTTGGACGAGGCATCCAGAACCTGAGCGATCTCTTCGTAGCTCATGTCGGCGAAGTAACGGAGAACGATGGCGAGTCTCGACCGGTCGTCGAGCTCGCCAACCGCGTCTCGTACCCTGGCTCGGCTCTCACGAGCGAGCACCGCCTCCTGAGGCGAGGGGCTCTGATCCTCCAGCTCGGCCAGTGTCGTGTCGGCGTCATCGACTGGGCCGAGGCGGCGCCGCTTCCGCAGCTCGTCCCAGCAATGATTGGCGGCGATGCGGTACAACCACGGAGCGAAGGGGCGAGTCGTGTCGTACTGCTGAAGACGGAGGCGGGCCTTCAAAAAAATCTCCCCAGTGGCGTCCTCCGCATCTTCCACGCTCAAGAGTGCTCTCTGGCAGAGTCTGAAAACGAGAGGCGCCATTTGCACGTAGATCTTGCCCCACGCCGCCGCGCTTCCCGAGCGCGCGAGCCTTGCTAGGCCTTCGAGCTCCCCGCGAGCGGCCATTTCCCTAATGTTCTACGCTCCGGGGGTGCAGAAAATTACGTCCTCCACCCAACAAAAACATCGGTGTCGGAGCCGCTTGGCTTAGGTTGGGGACTCGAGGCTGCGAAAGTCAGGAGCTCTGCCGAGACCAGGCGACGGCCCACAGGCGTCCACTGACGGTCCGCGCGATCCCCAGATACCGGTTCAGGGCGTGGCCGCGGCCGAGCGATGGAAACGCGGGCTTGGCCCGTGGAACGAGATGCTGGAGCTCCCGGCGCAAGCGATGGTCGTTCGAGTGAAGTACCAGGCCGCGCCGGACCGTCGCGACGGCCTCGCCACGTCGTCCGCAGGCCGTCAAGGCGCGGGCCAGGTTCAGATAGAGGACACTGGACCGCCGGCCATTCTTGTGAACGGCTTCCCAACAAAGAGCAACGCTCGATTCGTCTTTGTGGGTGATCGCCCGGAGCAAACCATAAAAAGAGAGATGTGCGGGATCTTTGCTTCCCTGGTCGATCAGTCGCTCCAGTTCGCTGGTCGCCAGGCGGAACCGGCCCTCCCGGTAGTCCCCCAGGGCCTGCTCGAAGATTCGCTGGCGCTCGCTCGCGTCCATACCCGATTCGATGAATTGCACTTGTTTCCATTTCAGGATAAGACGCATCGCCCGAGGGCGTCAACTGCGGAAACGTTGGGTCCGGTGCGATCTACCCTTGACATCCGCCACCTGGATAGGTTACCAACATATTGCCCCCACGAGGCCGCATCACCTGCGTCCGGCGAGGCTTCCGGCTCGCTTGTGGGAATCCGGAGTTCATACGTGGGGGAATCATGGACCGCGAGCAATTCATCAAGGTTCTCGAGGGGTGCATCGAAAGTGCCACGGGCCGTCAGTATCCCGAGATCGATTTCGGGAAACTCTCGAACCAGGGGCTCATCCAATGCGCGGAGTTGATTCGCGATCTCCTAGAGAGACGAGTCCGCTCGCAGGTGCCCGAAGTCTCCGACGGTCGAATGCACTGACCGCGAGCGCTCGCAAGAGGCTCGCGCCGAGCTGCGCGTAGCCGTCGCCATTCCGCGAAGGTCCGCGTGGAGTCCGTCCCGCGGACGGAGGACGCTCGCCCGGAAGCCTGTTTGCCGGACTTCCGGGCTACCGACTCATTCCGAGGACTCGGGCTCGGGCGCAACCTTGGTTCTTCCGGAAACGACAAGCCACTCCCCGCTCGCACGGCTGGCGACGACGGTGTAAAAACCCTCCGTGGGAAGGTCCTCGCCGACCGCGCCTTCGACGCGCCAAACGCCGTCGGACACCACCACATCGGGCGAAACGACGTGGAAGGTCGTTCGCTCGATCGATAGGGAGCTGCCGGGATAGCTCTCGAGGGTCTTGGCGACGCTCTCCTCGATTGCGGAACGGCCCTTGAAGGTTTGCCCGGCGAAGTCGACCACATCGGCGTCCTCGGCGTAGATCGAGGCACACATCGCGGCGTCGCCCGCCTTCCATCCTTCGACGTACTTCGCCGCTAGAGCGTCGATTGCCTCCTCTTCTGGGCCCTGGGCTCCGAGCCAACCTGCGAAAAGCAGGAGGGCGCAACCGACTGCGAGACTCCGAGTGTTGATTGCGTGTTTCATGGGGTTTCTCCTACGTCGTTCCCGGTGCAGGAATCATCGGCCTCGAGCAGTGAATCATCCAGTTCCCGTCCCTCTTCACCAGCACCGACGTGTACATCCCCTTGACTGCGGGCAGAGCCTCGCCGTCCTCGGAAGTCAACCCGGTTATCTCGTACTTGCCATCGGCTACGGCGACGTCCGTGCCGATGAAGCGAGTTCCCGTGGACGTCAGGGAAATGCTCGAGCCAGCCATCGGCCCCTGGAAGAGCTCGGTGTAACGGCCCTCGATCGCTTGTTTACCGTGGAAACGCTCGCCCGCGGGATCGACGAGATCGCCTTCGTCGACGAATCGACTCGCGATCAGCGCGGCGTCCCCGGCAGCCCACGCCTTCTCGAAATCTCGGAGCTGATCCTGAAGCAATTCTTCGTCGCTTCTCGTCTCTTCGGCCTGGGCCTGTTCGCCAGGCTGCTCCTCGACTGCTGGCGTGCATCCGACGACGAGTCCCGCGACGAGACTGCCGAGTAGAATTAAAGAAATACGCATTGATTCACCTCCTGACAGCGGGTTCGGTTCGAAGCTAGGTGTCGAACTCTACGCCTCAAGGTAGTGGAAGTCAAAGACGAGGAACTTTGGAGCCCGGCGTTTTGTTGTAGCGCTTCCGCCCGGCTATCATCTCACCCCAATGAAGAAATGGCTCCTCGCGGTCCTGGGTGCCGCGCTCTTAGCTGGCGCCATTTTCGCCGCTCGCACCGTCGACCGCCTGGCGCTCGCTTACCTCACCGGGCAGAGGAGGGTGGCCGGCCAGGATTTCTCAGGCGACAACCTCCCTCTGGATGGGCCCGTCCCCGGCTACGCGTTTCTCGGAATCACGAGACCGTCCGAGGAACCCCCGGGGATGGTCATTGCCCGGCCCTGGGAAATGGCTCTCGAGATTGGACTCCTGCCCGGCGACGTCATCACCTCCGTTGCGGGATCGACCTTTCGCTCGTCGAGCGAGCTGATCCATTTTCTGGTGAGGAACCACCGGGCGGGGGACGTCGTATCGCTCACGGTGGTGCGTGACACGGAGCCCCCGATAGAGCTCTCGCTAAAGCTCAGAGCTTTCGTGAGGCACCCCGGCGATCTGGGGCTTCCCTACGAGGAGATCGAGATCGAATCGAGGAGCGGATATCGCCTGCGTGGCTGGATCGTCCCTCCGCCCGAGCGAAGCGACGGACGTCTGGGCGTGTTCGTCCATGGTGCCAACGCCTCGCGGTTTCAAGCGCTGGAGAACGGAGCGAAGCACTGGTACCGGCGGGGCTACGGCTTGATCTCGATGGACCTCAGCGGTCGCGGCAATAGCGGAGGCGAGTACATCACCTACACGGTGAACGAGCGCCTGGACGTTCGGAGCATCCTCGAGTGGGCGCGTTCGCAGCCGCGAATCGACTCGAAGAAAGTCGTCCTGTTCGGCACGTCCAACGGCGCTGCTGCGTCCATTTATGCCGCGGCGGGCGATGAGGAGTTACCGGCGCTCGTCGTGGACGCTCCGTATGGAGACCTGTGGGACGCGGCGGGGCATATGCTTCGATCGCGAGGGACTCACCCGGTGCTGAGATATCCCTTGTTCGCGGCGGTGCGTCTTCGAGCCGGCATCGACCTCTGGAACGTGCGCCCCCTCGATGTCGTCACCCAGGTCAAGGCTCCGGTTCTCTTCGTTCACGGTGACGCCGACCGTCAGGTTCCGGTGACGCACTCGCAGGAGATGCATGATGCTCGCACCCGTGCCGGTCTCCTGAGTGAGCTCTGGGTGCTTCCCGGCGGCGAGCACGGCTTCGATAATTACCCACCCGAGGGGATCTTCTGGGGGCGTGTAATCGATTTTTACGACCGCGCGCTCGGAGGGCCTCCTCCCGAATGGGATTTGACTACGGGATCATGAATCTCAAGGACTTTCTCACGACCGAAGGACGGTTGAAGTTCCGTATCGAGCGAAACACGAAGAAGTTGCTCGAGCGCTACGCCCAGCACGACATGCGCATGGAAGCGGCGGAAAAGCTTCGAGCCATCGGAACTCCCGAGGCAATCTACGGCCTGGCGCGTCGTTTTTCGGCAACTTCGGAGAACCTCGGGATCGACCAGGAAGAAAAAAAGGCGATTCAGGACCTGCTGGTCGATTTCGGCGAGGAAGCGGTGGAGCCCTTGAAGCGCTACATACGCGCCCACGACAAGGTGACGTGGGCCATCGATGCTCTGGCCAGGCTCGTGTCGGACGAGGAGCTCGTTCCGTTCCTGTTCGAGGTGCTGAAAGATGGTGATCCCGTCCGCATCCGAGGCGAGAAGGCGACCCAGATCCTCAAGGCACTGGAGCATCTGGGCGAGCCGTCAGCCGTCGAGCGAATCCTTCCCTGCCTGAAGAGTCCGGACGATACCGTCCGTTATGCCGCGGTAGAGTGCCTGCAGACCTACGGCGACGAGCTGTCCCGCGAGCCGTTGCTCGAGGCACTCGTCGACCCGCACGAGGACTCGGTGCGGGTCAAGATTCGGATTGGAGAGGCGTTCGAAAAGCTCGCTTGGGACGTGAAAGGCTACCGCAAGAAGGTGGAGGCCGCGTTGCCCGAACCGTTCCGCGTCAACTCGAAAGGCCGAGTGACCCGTTAAATCGTCTCTTAATCTAATCCCCCTTATCTCCCTGGTACGAAGATTTTCCCTTTGCACCGTGGGTGCATCCAATTCAGCATCTCCCGCTAGGCGACCTTTTCGAGAATGACTAACGCCGTTCTTACATCAGGGTCACGCGATTGCATGTGCGCTCCGGTGATGGTATTCGCGCCCGGTGAACGTCCCTTATTCCACCGTTCTTGTGATCGTCCTCTATCTCGCCGGCATCACGACGTTTGGCTCCTGGCTGGGCCGAAAACGCCAATCGGTTAGCGATTATTTTCTCGCCGAGAGGAGCGTCCCATGGTGGGCCGTCGCCGCGTGCATCGTGGCCACCGAGACGAGCGTGCTGACCTTCACGAGCGTTCCCGGATTCGCCTACACGGGTGACTGGAGCTTTCTTCAGCTCGCGTTCGGTTATATCGCGGGCCGGCTGCTGATCGCGGCATTTCTCATACCCGCTTACTTCCAAGGGAGGGTTTTCACTTCGTACGAGCTGCTCCATCAGAAGTTCGGCACCTCGGTGAGGAGCGTAGCGGCGAGCGTCTTCCTGGTGTATCGCACCCTCGCCGACGGCATCCGCCTCCACGCGGCGGCACTCGTCGTCGCCATCGCGATCGGGGTCCCAGAGACCTACTGCGTCCTTCTGCTGGCGGCGGCCATGATCCTCTACACCGAGGAAGGGGGAGTCAAGGCGACGGTGTGGACGGACGTCGTGCAGATGATCGTCTACGTTTTCGGTGCCATCGTTATTCTGTACGCCGTCGGTTCCGGCCTCGGCGAGTCGGGGATCCGATCGGCGCTCAGTTCCGCCGGCCAGTCGGGGAAGCTTCGAGTGCTCGTGATGTCCCTCGATCCGAGTACGACCTATACCCTTTTGTCGGGATTCGTCGGCGGGGCGTTCCTGACTCTCGCCACGCATGGAACGGACCACTATCTCGTGCAGCGTCTCTTGGTCGCTCGAAGCGCGAGAGCCGCCTCCGTAGGTCTCGTCGTGTCGGGATTCGTGGTGCTTGCCCAGTTCGTGCTGTTCCTCTTGATTGGAACGCTCTTGTACGAGCACTACTCCGGAAGGACGTTCCCCCGAGGCGACGAGGTGCTTCCTCACTTCATCGCCGAGTCGCTCCCGGGACCCGTGCTCGGCTTCATTCTCGCCGCGGTTGTGGCCGCGGCCCTGTCTCCGTCTCTCAACAGTCTCGCCTCGACGACGCTGAAGGACTTCTACGTGCCTTACGTCGATTCGGATGCGTCGGAGCGGAAGCAAATCACGCTGGGGCGCCTCTTCACGGTCTTCTGGGGCCTCGCTCAAACTCTGGTCGCTCTCTACGCGCAGCGGGCGCCCTCGGCGCTGGAGGCGGGTCTCGCCGTCTTGTCGTTCGCGTCGGGTCCGACCGTCGGGGCCTTTCTCATGGCGATTACCAATCGCGACCTGCGCAGCCTCGGCGTGCTCATTGGAATGGGAATGGGGCTCATCACTCCTTTTCTCGTAAATCATTGGACACCGGTGGCTTGGACCTGGAACGTGGCAATGGGTGCCGTGGTTACGTTTGCGGTGGGGAATACGGTCAGCGCAGCATTACGATGACGATCATCTGCGCCGTCCAGCCGTCGGGATCGTTTCCGTTCTCGTCGTAGGGCCAGTCGCGGCCGGGTCCGTGACGGCCGTCTATGGCCCAACCATCGTTGTCCGCGTCGTTGAAGAAACGCATGAGATTCTCTCTGGTTTCGTCGAATGCGGATCGGTAGTCGGCGTCGGTGAACTCGTCATTGATTCTTTCTATGCTTGCCTGCAGCTCGAAACGCCCTCCCTCGTTGTTCAGGATCGTGGTGCCCTCGACGAGGTCTTCCACCCCGAGCAAGATGCGGCCGATCCGATCGTTCCCAGCGGCTCCGCGGGTCCATTGCGCGAGCTCGCCGGCGCTGCCGTATACGGTGAGGAGGGTAGACACCCGATAAAGCGAGGCGGGAGGCGGATTTGGGGAAGGGGGACCTCCGGGCCTCGTCGGGCTGTCGCCACAGGCGACGAGCACCAGTCCGGCGAGAGATGCCGTCGTGACAGACCGTCTCATGGTTGACGTCGAACGAGAGCCTAAAGGTAGCAATTCGGTAGGCCAGCTGGCAATCTTGCCGGCGTACTGGGAGAATTATCGACCAGCTTCATCGCTCCTCCCGCACCAGGGGAACGAAGACGACGGGAATGATTTCATCCGTCCTCGTCGATCCGTCTCTCGCCTTGCGTATGCGCAAGAGCTTCTGAACGGTCGACTGCTCTCCAACGGGAATCACCATGACGCCGCCTGGCCGGAGCTGCTCCATGAGCGGAGGGGGCACTTCGTGCGGTGCGGCGGTCACGAGTATCGCATCGAAGGGTCCCTTCTCCTCCCAGCCGATGTAGCCGTCTCCGGTTTTGACCGTCACGTTTCCGTAGCCCAGCTCGGAGAGTCGCTGCCGCGCCGACTCGGCGAGCTCGGGTCGGATCTCGATGCTATAGACCTCGCGAGCGAGCTTCGAGAGGATTGCAGCCTGATATCCCGAGCCGGTCCCGACCTCGAGCACGACCTCGTCGGTATCGACCTCGGCTAGCTGGGTCATGAGTGCCACGATGTAGGGTTGCGAGATCGTCTGGCCTCCCCCGATGGGGAGGGCATGATCGGCGTAAGCACTGAGCCTCAGAGCAGCGGGTACGAAGAGATGCCGCGGCACGGCGGCCATGGCCTCGAGCACGGCCGGATCTGTGATGTCGCGTCCCTTCAGGTGTTGCTCGATCATCGTCCGGCGCCCCGCGTCGTAATCGTTTTGGGCCGAGCAGCGGCCAGCCAGGAACATCATCAAGAATGCGCCGACGGGTCGAAGCAGGTGACGGAGTGGGACTCCTGAGGTCACGAGCCTTATAGTACTCTGGATCGAGCTCGCGGCAGTTTTGTGGCGATGGTTTCGGAACGCGATACGAAATGGAACGGATACCTCGAATTGTTCTTGTGAAGGTCGCTCCGATGAGCTGCGCGGCCTGTCCTCGAGGCCATCTCCTCATCCGCCAGAGGGCGACCCCGTGACGGGGGCGCGTTATCGTATCGATTCGGGCCTCGGCCTGCTGGAAGCGATGTCGGTAGGGCGGCGAGACGTCGTGAGTGTGGTGGGTGCCGGAGGGAAGACGACACTCGTGTATGCGCTCGCCATCGAGCTGAGGAAACGCGGGCTCTCCGTCGTGGTGACCTCTACGACGCACATGCAGATGCCTCCCACGGCGACCACCGCGCCACCGCTCGTGGTCGCGGAGGAGGAAGACAACTGGCTCACCACTTTGAAGACTCGTATCGCCCGTTACGGAGCCGCCACTCTGGTGGAGCGCAGGCAGCGTGACGACAAGCTCGAGGGAATCGACGTAGTGACGGTCGACCCGCTTAGGTCTCTCGCCGACACGATTCTCATCGAGGCGGACGGAGCAAGGAGTCGATCGCTCAAGGCACCCGCCGCTCACGAGCCAGTGGTGCCCGACGAGACCACGACCGTGGTCGTTCTTGCAGGAATGGACGTGCTCGGCGCGACGCTGGACGAGGAGCATGTCCACAGGCTCGAGCAGGTGCTGCGGCTGACGGGAGCCGCCCGCGGGGGCCGAGTCTCCGAGACGATAATCGCCGACTGTATCATCCAGGGGTACCTCCCGAGGCTTCCGCGACAGGCGCGTTCCCTCGTTCTCCTCAACAAGGCGTCGGAGGGTCGCCTCCAGGCGTCGGAGACCCTGGCACGGATGTTGGTCGAGCGGGGAGCGGCCGAAGTCCTCTTTGGCGAGGCCCTGAAACCCCATCAGTGTTTCTATCGCGTGAAAGCTCTCGGATGAAGCTCGGCATCCTGCTCGCGGCTGGCGCGTCCACTCGCATGGGTCGACCCAAACTCGAGCTGCCCGTCGAAGGGTCATCGATCCTCGGTGCGAGCGTTGCTGTATTGCTCGCTTGTCCGTTCGAGCGCGTTCGGGTCGTCGTCGCTCTGGGCACGAGCGCGTCACTCGAGGAAGACCCGCGCGTCGAGATCGTCTTCAACCCGGAGGCCGAAGAAGGAATTGCTAGCTCGATCCGGGCGGGTCTTCGCGGTTTGGGAGAAGAATGGACTGTCGCCGCCATCGCGCTCGCAGACCTTCCTCTCACGCGTTCCGCGACGGTGAGAAAGCTGCTCGAGGTCGCCGTCGAAAGCGGTTCGCCCATCGTTTATCCAACCTATCGCGGTGAGCAGGGCCATCCGGTGCTGTGGAGGCGGGAGCTCTTCGACGAGCTTCGCGCGCTCCACGGCGACAGAGGCGCTAAGTCGTTGCTCGCAAAATATCGTGACCGAAGCGTCGCGGTTGCAGTGGACGATCCGGGAGTGTGTCTCGACATCGATACGCCCCAAGACTATGCTAGGTTCTTGAAGTCCTTAGCGAGGTGAAGACGAACACAGCCCTCCTGCGCGAGCGGAGCGTTCGACTTCGCCAAGGGATACCGGCGCGAGAGCGAAAGCATTGAGCCATCGACCCAAGTCCGTATTCTTCGAGCTCGAGGAGGCCATCCAGAGAGGTGAAGCGGTTGCCCTGGTCACCATCCTGGAGACGCGCGGGTCGACTCCCCAGAAGGCCGGCGCCAAGATGGTGGTCGGCCGCGATGGCCGACTGAAGGGGACGGTTGGCGGTGGCTGCGTCGAGAGCGAGATCCTAAGGCGTGCCCAACGCGCGCTCGAGACGCGACGATGCGAGATCGGCAGCTATGATTTCAACGCCGATGAGGACGAGAACGGTCTCATTTGTGGAGGCAGCATGAAGGTGTTCATCGAGCCGGTTCTTCCACCGCCCCGCCTGTACGTGATTGGAGCGGGCCACGTCGCCATGCCCGTGGCTCAGATCGCCAAGATAGCGGGGTTCGAGGTGGTCGTGCTCGACGATCGCGTGAAATACGCGAACGAGGAACGATTTCCCGACGCGGACATCGTGAAAGCAGGCCCTATCTCCCAGCTCGCCAGGGAATTCTCGTACGGAGACAACGCCTACGTCGTGATCGTTACGCGCGGTCACAAGGAGGACGAGGAAGCCCTCCGGGTGTTTATCGAGGAGGACACGGCCTACATCGGTCTCATCGGAAGCGTTTCCAAGATCGAGAAGATCTTTCACAGGCTCGAACGGGACGGGGTTTCGCGGGAGCGTCTCGATCGCGTCCATTCCCCGATGGGCCTCGACCTCGGTGGATCGACCCCTGGAGAGATCGCGGTCTCGATCGTCTCCGAGCTCATCTCGGTTCGATACCAGCGCACGGGCAAATCGATGAAGTTCACCGAGCGCCAGGAGTTCTTCGGCAGAGTCTAGCAGGGTGACGGAAGACTCAGCTCACCCTGCGCGAGCGGAGCGAGCCCGGCGCGCTTGCCGCGCCGTAAGCAGCCTGAGCCGTGGCGGCCCGATCAATTACGGGTCCCGCCGTGGCATTGAGTACTCTAGAATGCGCTGACGCCCCGCGGTCGCCTTCAAGTTGCCTCGTCCCGCGACTCGCGCAGGATGCGCACGCCGGCGCTCGCGCCAATACGGCTGGCTCCCGCCTCTACCATCCGTTGAGCTGTCTTCAAATCGCGCACGCCTCCAGCGGCCTTCACCCCGAGCTTGGGCCCGACGACTTCCCGCATCAGGGCTACGTCTTCGACCGTGGCACCGCCCGGCCCGAAACCGGTCGACGTCTTGACGAAGTCCGCTCCAGCCGCCGCGGCTATGGCGCAGGCTTTGATCTTCTCCTCCCGGGTCAGCAAGGCCGCCTCGATGATGACCTTGCTCGCCGCACGCGCCTCGCGGCAAGACCGCGTCACGCCGCGGATATCTTCTTCTACCGTCCGATAGTCTCGGGACTTCAAGGCTCCGATGTTGATCACCATGTCGACTTCGGAGGCTCCGTCGAATGTCGCCCTCCGGGTCTCGTAAGCCTTGACGTCGGCGGTGTTCGCGCCGAGAGGAAATCCGGCAACGGTGCAGACTCCGACGTTCGTGCCTTGCAGAATCCGCGCGGCCAGTCGCACCCAGGTCGGCTGGATGCACACCGTCACGAAACCGTGCTCGATGGCCTCGGCGCAGAGTCTTCGGATCTGCTCCTCGGTCGCGTCGGGCTTCAAGAGCGTGTGATCGATGAGCGCGGCGAGGTCGGCGTGCGGGGCGGAGGCGTTCAGGCCGAAACGCTCGGCGCCACGCTCGATCAATGGCCGCATCTCGTCGGGACAGTAGCCACCGGTGAGGCGATGGCAGTTGCAGGGCGGCAGGCGTGGCTCGGGCTGGCCGAGCCGGGCCAACACCGCGTCGGTGATGGCGTTCGTCAAGCGTTCGAGGTCCACGTTCGTCGACTCAGGCGGGACGAGAGTACTTGCTTTCGACCGCGATGATCTTCGCCACTCGGGCGCGGTGGCGCGGTTCGCTGTGCTCGGCGGTGAGGAACGCGGCGACGATCTTTCGCACGTTCTCGAGCGGTGTGTTCCTGGAGCCGAGGGCGAGCACGTTCACGTCGTTGTGCTCACGGGCGTTCCGGGCTCCCGCCTCGTCGTAGCAGGCCGCCGCTCGGACTCCCGGAACTTTGTTAGCGACGATCGCCGAGCCCATCCCCGCCCCGTCGACCACGATGCCCTGTCGAGCATGGCCGACGGCGACGGCGAGCGCGACCGCATGGGCGAAATCAGGGTAATCGACCGGCTCGTTCGAGTGGGTTCCGTAGTCCCGGAATTGCGCTCCGACCTCGAGCAAATAGCCTTTCAAGGTCTCCTTGAGCTCGAAACCCGCGTGGTCGGAACCGAGCGCGAGTCGAACGGGCTCGATCGCCGGCCGTTCGGCCTTCGTCTCGACGAGGCGGATCTTCCGTCGCTCGACCCACTCGCGCGCGACGTCGGTGAGAATCGTGTCCGGGCTTACATCGAGCAGGCTCCCCTCGGGGAGCGCGCGCACGTCATCTCCCGTGAGGAACCGGCGACGGGCCACGCCGACAATCTATAGCGTCGGCGCTTTTTGGTGCAAGCTCGATGATTCTGGGGCCCCTTTCTGCGCACGAGGCCATATTGGCAGTACAAGAGGTTAAGATGCATTCGATGCTGGCGCTCGTTGTCGCGGTCTCGGTACGCTTCGTGGATGTAACCGATGCGGCCGGTCTGTACTTCACGCACTACAACGGGAAGACTGACGAGAAGTACCTGGTCGAAACGATGGGCTCTGGAGGGGGGTTCCTCGATTATGACGACGACGGTGATCTCGACCTGTACCTGGTGAACGGCGCCGAGCTCCCCGGATCGCAGCCTTCGCCCGCGCCACCGAGAAACGCGCTGTATCGAAACGATGGCGGGGGGGCGTTCACCGAAGTGACGGCGGAAGCAGGGGTCGGTGACACGGGCTACGGGATGGGGATGACGGCGGGCGACGTCGACAACGACGGCGATCTGGATCTCTACGTGACGAACTTCGGAACCAACGTGTTCTATCGCAACAACGGCGACGGAACTTTTGTGAACGCCACCGAATGGGCCGGTCTGAAGGCCGGCGGGTTCAGCACCAGTGCGGCGTTCGCCGACTACGACGGGGATGGCTTTCTCGATCTCTACGTCGCTCGCTACGTCGATTTCGCCCTCGACAACCACAAGTTCTGCGGCAATCAAGCGAGAAAGATCCAGGCCTACTGCCACCCCGACGTCTACAATCCGGTCCCAGGCATCCTGTTTCACGGCAAGGGTGATGGAACGTTCGAGGACGTGACCCGTTCCGCCGGTGTCTTCGTCGAGGACGAGGGCAAGGGACTCGGCGTCGTCTGGGGCGATTACGACGATGACGGAGACGCCGATCTCTATGTCGCCAATGACTCGATGAGGAACTTTCTGTTCCGCAACGACGGCGCGGGCGGATTCACCGACGTCACGTTGCTCTCCGGTGTGGGCTACAGCGAGGACGGCAAGACTCAAGCGGGTATGGGCACCGATATGGCGGACTACGATGGTGACGGTCTCATGGACATCACGGTGACCAACCTCGACTTCGAGTACAACGCCCTGTACAAGGGAAGCGAAGCGGGGATCTTCTTCGATGCTTCCTACGAAGCCGGAGTCGCGGAGACGTCGTTGAACTCCGTAGGATTCGGGACGTTCTTTTTCGACTTCGATAACGACGGGCGCCTCGATCTATTCGTCACCAACGGTCACATCATCGATAACATCGAGCTGTTCAATTCCACGTCCACCTACCAGGAGCCGAACTTCCTCTTCTGGAACGTAGGTGACGGTACATTCCGTGAGATGGCGACGAGTCTCGGGGGCATTCTGGCCGAAGAGAACGTTGGTCGGGGCGGCGCATACGGGGACGTCGACGCGGACGGCGATCTCGACGTTCTTGTCACCCGATGCGGACAGGGGGTGCTGCTCGCCCGCAACGATGGAGGCAACGACAACCGGTCTTTGAGCGTGAGCCTCGTGGGCCGGACGTCGAACCGGAACGGCGTCGGGGCGCGCGTATCGGTCCGAGTCGGAGACAGCACCGCCGTTCGGGAGGTGAAAACGGCGACCAGCTATCTTTCCCAGAGTGCCATCGACGTTCATTTCGGGCTCGGACGAAATCAATCGGTGGACGAAGTCAGAATCAGATGGCCGGGGAAGGAGTTCGAGTCGGTTGGTCCAGCGACAGCCGGGCGTCTTCTCCTGCTCGAAATTCATTGATCTTTTTGGCGTGCTAACATTTAGATGCCGTGAGCCGTGAGCGCGATTTCTTCGTCGATACCGAAACTCTCGCTTTTAGGACGAGCGAGTTTCGCAACGATCAGAAACGCGCGGTCGTCGGGTCGGGTCTCCTACATCTCGCAATTCTTTTGCTGCTGGTCGCCGGGCCGTTGGGGACGTGGCTCTCTACCGATGAAATTCCTCTCGGGGTGACGGTGCGCTTCTACACGCCGGGTGGAGAAGGCGAGGGTGGTGGCGGAGGAGGAGGCGGCTCCCATGGAAAACGCCCTACGGCCTACATCCCCGCAAAGGTCCATCCTCCGCCCGAGCCGGCGCCCGAGCCACGACGGGCTCCCGTGGCACCGAGGAAACCCCGGCCCCTGGATTTTTCGGACCTCGAAGTGCCCGATCTCCCCACGGAAACGGCTATTTTCTTCGGCGTTTTTTCTCCAGATGCCACGGAGTTTCCCGGCTTGTCCCTCACCGACGGCCGCGAACTGGGCGGACTCGACCTCGAGCCGAGCTCGGGAACAGGCGGTGGCATCGGTGGGGGAACTGGCACCGGCGTCGGCACGGGCGAGGGATGGGGCGTCGGTCCCGGACGAGGTGGAGGCTTCGGGGGTGGTGATTATCGCCCCGGAGGCTGGGACATCGATCCCGTGCCCATCTTCCAGCCTGAGACCGTCTACCCCGCGCAAGCCCGCGAGAAGATGGTGGCCGGTGAAGTGATCCTTCAGGTTCTGGTGAAGCTCGACGGCTCCACCGAGGTGATTCGCGTCATCAAGTCGCTGCCGTACTGTGTCGAAGCAGCCAAGGAGAACGCGAAGCGATGGCGATGGAAGCCGGCGCTGAAGAACGGAAAACCAGTGGAGGCCTACGGCATCATCACCGTAAAGTTCGACCTCTTCGCCCAGGGGAACGCGCGGAGCTGAGGCTCTTGTCCCTCGACGTACTGATCACCACCGAGCAGATTTCTGCGCGCATTCGGGAGCTGGGAAGGCAGATCTCGAGCGACTACCAAGGGAAGACGGTCCATCTCGTTTGCGTGCTGAAAGGCGCACACATGTTTGCCGCCGATCTCGCTCGCGCCATCGACATCCCGGTGACTCTGGACTTCATGGCCGTGTCGTCCTACGGAAAGAGCACCAGCACGAGCGGTGAGGTCCAGCTCACGAAGGACCTCGACCTCGCCATCGAAGGCAAGCACGTCATCGTCGTGGAAGATATCGCCGACACCGGTCTTACCCTCAATTACTTGTTGACGATGCTCCGCACCCGACGACCCTCATCGATCAAAGTCGCGGCGTTTCTGTCGAAGCCGTCTCGCCGAACGATCGACGTCGCCGTCGATTACGTGGGGTTTGAAGTCCCAGACCGCTTCGTCGTCGGATACGGTCTCGATCAAGACCAGCGCTACCGGAATCTGCCCTACGTAGCCGCCGTCGATCTTTAGAGAGTGCTCAGTGCCGTGGCGGGACCTGTGATCGATCGTGCCACCACGGCTCGGGCTGCTTACGGCGCGGCGAGCGCGCCGGGCTCGCTCCGCTCGCGCAGGGTGAGCTGAGTTTGCCATCACCCTGCCAGAGTGCTCGAAACGCAAAGACCCAAAGGTTCCAGGTCGCGAAGAAATTTTCCTAGAGGTGGCGGGTGCCTCCCTATTTCCGCTTTGCGCCTCCGGGACGTTGCGCCCTTGCGTTTCTTCTGGACGTGATACGAACCGCGTTCCCTGGCTTACAAGTCTTTTTTGTCGAAGGCGTAGGGTAGGAGCTCGCTGAGGTGGAAGCTCTTGCGGCGCCCCCGCGTGCTCACCAGGTGAACCGGGACGTTACCGCAGTATTCCCAGAGAAGCTGGCGGCAAGCGCCGCAGGGCGGCGTCGGTCGCGAGGCGCCGGTGACTACCACGACGGCGGTGAAGCGCTTCGCGCCCTCGGACAGAGCCTTCCAAAGCGCGACCCGTTCCGCACATACCGTGAGACCGAGGGTCGCGTTCTCGATATTGCATCCAGTGTGGAGGGCACCGTCTCTCGTGGCGAGCGCCGCTCCGACCTTGAAATCCGAATAGGGCGCTATGGCGCGCCGTCGGGCTTTTCGTGCAGCCGCTACCAGCTCGTCCACCATTCGCTAACCTGCTTTCTGGATCGCCGGAATCAGCTCGGCGAGAAGCTCGAGCAGCACCGATCGAATCCGTTTGCCCATCTCCAGCACCTCCCGATGGTCGAGCTTGTGCGGCTGTACCCCCGCGGCCATGTTCGTGAGGCAGGAGATAGCGAGGACTTTCATGCGCATCTGGGTCGCGGCGATGGTCTCGAGCACCGTGGACATTCCGACCGCGTCCGCGCCCAAGGTTCTCATCATCCGTATCTCGGCGGGTGTCTCGAAGCTCGGGCCGAGGAGGCCGATGTACACGCCTTTTCGGATGTTCAGGCCGATGCGACGGGCGGCCTGCTGGCAAGCGGCGATGAGCGCCGGGTGGTAGGCCTCCGTCATATCCACGAAGCGGGGTCCGAGCTCGGTTCGTTCGGGGCCGACGACAGGATTGAGACCGGTCGCGTTGATGTGGTCGGTTACCAGCATCAGCTCCCCCGGCCTGAACGCGGTGTTGATCGCGCCGGCGGCGTTCGTCAGCACGAGGCTCTTGACACCAAGGAGGCCGAGGACCCGAACGGGAAGGACGACCGCATCGGGTGCATGGCCCTCGTACGCGTGGACGCGGCCCGACATGACGTACAGCGGTACGCCTTTGAAGTTTCCCACGAAGAGGCTCCCCTGATGGCCTTCGACGGTCGAGGAAGGGAAGTGGGGGATGTCGGCATAGGATAGGCTCGTTGCGTCGGAGAGATCGCTGGCGAACGCGCCGAGGCCCGACCCGAGAACCACGGCGACCCTGGGCCGGAGCTTCGTACGAGAGCCGATGTAGGCCACTGCTTCTCGAATCTCTTCCAAAGTCTTCATAACGGTCTCAGTTCATGAGCCCGGCGATGGTCGCGGTCATGAAGGTTGCGAGTGATCCCCCGAGGACGGCTCTGACTCCGAGTCGGGCCAGATCCTCTTTTCGGGAAGGCGCCAGCGCACCAATCCCGCCGATTTGGATGCCGATGGAGCCGAGGTTCGCGAAGCCGCACAAGGCATAAGTCGCGATGAGCTCCGATCGCGCGGAAAGCGCCGAGGCTTCCTTGAGCTTTCCGAGCGAGGCGTAGGCCACGAACTCGTTGAGAATCAGCTTTTGCCCGAACAGGAAGCCCACCTCACCCGCCTCGGCCCAGGGAACTCCCATGAGGAAGGCGAGCGGGGAAAACGCCCAAGCGAAGATCTGCTCGAGCGAAAGGTTCAGCGCCTGGAGAGGCCAGTTCACCAGAGCGATCAGCGAGAGGAAGGCGATGAGCATGGCGGCGATGTTGAGCGACAAGGTCATGCCGGCGCCGGCCCCTTTGGCGGCGGCGTCGATGATGTTGACCTCGCGGCGCTCGACCTTGAGCTTGACCTCACCTCTGGTGAGGGGCTCTCCGGTCTCGGGTACCAGCATCTTGGCCATGAGCAGGGCGGCGGGAGCGTTCATGATGCTCGCGGCGAGGAGGAACTGTGCCTGGACACCCATGGCGATATAGGCACCCAGCACCGCGCCCGAGATCGTCGCCATCCCGCCGATCATCAGCGTGGCGAGCTCGGAGTAGGTCATCTTCTCGACATAGGGTGCGATCACCAGCGGAGCTTCGGTTTGCCCCATGAACACGTTGGCGGCACAGGAGAGCGACTCCGCACCGCTCGTTTCCATCGTGGTGGACATCACTCGCGCCATGAGCAGCACCACTTTCTGGAGGATGCCGACGTAATACAGCACGGCGAAGAAAGAGGAAAGAAAGATGACGATGGGAAGCGCTTTGACTACGAAGATGAAGCCCAGCCGCTCGTCGTTCACCAGAGCTTCCCCAAAGACGAAGGCCCCGCCCGCCGTCGCCTTGTCCATGAGCTCGGTGACGATGTCGCTGGCGTATCGAAAAACCTGGATGCCGATGGACGTTTTCATGACGAACAGAGCGAACAGTACCTGCAGCGAGATTCCCCACAGCACGGTGCGGGCCCGGATCGCGCTCCGGTTCATCGACAGCCCATAAGCGACGGCGAGGATAACGAGCAGGCCGGCAAATCCGATGAATCGTTCCATCACGCTGATGTCTCCTGCTCGAGCAGCTCCCGCACGAGCCGCGGGGTCTCTCTCGGCGGTTCCGCTCGGATTTCGAACGCGGATTGAATGCACTCAACCGCGTGCTCGACACGCGAACGATCGTTGAAATGGAGGGTGACCAGCCTCTCTCCGTTCCGGAGCTCGGCTCCGATTTTCGCGTGGACCACGAGCCCCGCCTGTCGATCGATGGGGTCTTCGCGACGCTCTCGACCGGCTCCGAGCAGCATCGACGCCGTGCCGACGAGCTCGGCGTCCATCGCGGTGACGAATCCGTCGCGCCTGGCTCGAACTTCGACGCTTGCGCTCGCGCGGTCGAAGGGCCGCCTGTCAGCGAATCCGGGATCGCCGCCCTGCGCTTCGACGATCTGGAGGAATTTCTCCCGTCCTCGACCGGACGAGCGTTCCTCCGCCACCTTCTTCTCCGCCTCCGCCCGAGAGCTCGCCACGCCGCCGAGAACGAGCATCTCCGCGGCGAGCCGCAGAGAGAGGGTCACGAGATCGGCCGGGCCCCCGCCCTCGAGAACCGAGAGAGCCTCTTCGACCTCGAGCGCGTTGCCGACGTTATCGCCGAGCGGTTGTGACATGTCGGTCAAAAGCGCCACGGCTTTCTTGCCCATCTTCCTCGTCGTGTCGAGGAGCATCCGTGCGAGCAGCTTCGCCCGCTCGTCCGTTTTCATGAACGCGCCGCTTCCCGTCTTGACGTCCAGGACGAGGCCGTCGATGCCTTCGGCCAGCTTCTTCGACAGAATGCTTCCGGTGATGAGCGGGAGACTTTCGACCGTCGAGGTCGCGTCCCTCAGCTCGTAGAGCTTTCGGTCGGCTGGAGCGATGTCCTGCGTTGGACCCGCCATGGCGGCACCGACTCTACGCACCACGGATCCGAATCGCTCTCGGTCGAGCCGGACGTCGAACCCGGGAATTGACTCGAGCTTGTCGAGAGTGCCCCCGGTGTGCCCGAGTCCGCGACCGGAGAGCATCGGAACGACGACGCCGGCAGAAGCCGCGATGGGAGCGACGATCAGAGAGACCTTGTCGCCGACGCCCCCGGTGCTGTGCTTGTCGATCTTGACGCCGGGAACGTCGCCGAAGTCCATGACCGCGCCACTCAGGAGCATCGAGCGGGTGAGGCAAAACGTTTCCTCGTCGCTCATGCCCTTGAGATAAACGGCCATCAAGAATGCCGCGATTTGATAGTCGGGCACCGCGCCCGATGCCGATCCCTGTACGAAGAAATCGATCTCCTCGGGCTCGAGCTCACTCCCGTCCCGCTTACGCCTGAGGATATCGACCACTCTCATCGTGAAAGGATTATGATGATAGCAAGAAAGAGGTTGCTGGTGACCATCCACGTCGTAGAACACCCATTGGTGGACGACGTTCTCGCGGCGCTGCGTGACGAGACGACGTCTCCGTCCCGCTTTCGTCTCCTGACGAAGCAGATCACGATGCTCGTCGCCGTCCAGGCTACGCGGGACTTGCCCGTTCGCCGCGAGAGGGTCCGAACACCTCTCGAGGAAGCCGAGGTGCGTCGCCTGGCGGCAGACATCGTTCTCGTGCCCATCCTTCGAGCCGGACTGGGAATGCTGGACGTCATGCTTCAGCTGTTGCCGAACGCTTCTGTCGGTCACGTGGGCCTCCAGCGCGACGAAGAGACTGCAGTCGCCCGGGAGTACTACCGCAAGCTTCCGCCCCTTCAGGAACGAATCGTCTTGATTCTCGACCCCATGCTCGCTACCGGGGGATCGGCGAGGGCGGCGATCGGCCTTCTCGACGAGCACGGTGCCAAAGACGTTCGACTGCTCTCGATCGTCGCCGCTCCCGAAGGGGTCGACCTTCTCGCCAGGCAATGTCCCAATGTGTCCATCTACACCGCCGCCGTCGATCGAGGCTTGAACGATCAGAAATTCATCCTGCCCGGTCTGGGAGATTTTGGCGATCGCCTCTACGGCACTCAATTCGGCTAGAATCCACGAGACATGGATACCCGAGAAATCTCCCGAACGGGACACGGGCTGGCAGCGATACCGATTTCCGCTTCGGCTTGGCTCGTCCCCGGTCTCGGCCATTTGATGTTGGGCAAGCGCGGTCGTGGATTCACGTTCTTCATTGTGATCATCGGCCTCTTTCTCATGGGACTCCATATGCACGGTGAGCTCTTCGCCCTCGACACCGCGGAACCGTTGACGTTTCTCGCCGGACTCGCCGAGATTGGCGTCGGCCTGCCGTACTTCGCCGCCAAGCTCCTCGGTTCGGGCGCCGGCGAAGTGACCTCCCGGACCTACGAATACGGCTACACGTTTCTCATCGTTTCCGGTTTAATGAACGCGCTCGTGGTGCTCGATGCTTACGACATCGCCATGGGGAGAAAAGATTGACGAGCCACTTTCTAATATTGAGTGTATTCGCCCTCGCCGTTTCCGTCGGGTTCGCCCTCTTGATGCGGGAGACACCCCGTGAGCAGATCCGTTTCGGGATATTCGCGTTTCTGTGTTTCCTGGGCTCCGCGTTTCTCCTGGGATGGCTCATGTATCCCTTTCCATCTTGATCCTGGTACGCTATTACGGGCCGTTGCTCCTTTTCATGGCTTTGATCTTCTGGTCGTCGTCGAGGAGCCAGCCGCCACTACCCATCGAGGCGCCGGACTACGTCCTTCACGCGGGCACGTTCTTCGTTTTGGCCTTGCTCGCGTCCCGGGCTTTTGCCTTCGGTCTCGCCAAGCCCGCAGCGACATGGAAGCTCTTGGCCGCGCTCGCCGTCTCGATATTGTTCGGACTCAGCGATGAATGGCACCAGTCCTATATTCCCGGCCGTGACGTGAGCCTCAGAGACGTGGCCGCCGACGGCGTCGGCGCACTGCTCGCCGTCTCCGGAGTCGCGCTATTGTGGAAAATGCGAGGCGCTTCGAGGTCGTCGGCGGCGGGCACCATGGGGGCGAACGCGGGAGGGAGAACGGACGTTGACTGAATCCATTTACATCTTGGGTGGTGCGCGAACCCCTATGGCCGAGTACGTGGGTGCGCTGAAGGATTTCACCGCAGTCGCACTCGGAGTCGTCGCGGCGAAGGAAGCGCTGCGCCGGTCGCGGATCGCTCCTTCGGAGGTCGAGCACGTCGTGATGGGAAACGCACAGCAAACCTCCGCCGATTCGATCTATGGCGCGCGGCACGTAGGGCTGAAAGCGGGCATCCCCCATGAAGTGCCCGCGCTCACGGTCAACCGACTCTGTGGATCCGGGATTCAATCGGTCGTCTCCGCGGCGCATCTCATGCGTGCCGGGGAGGCGCGCCTCACCCTTGCCGGCGGAATGGAATCGATGAGCCAGGCCCCCTTCGTCGTGAGAGGAGCCCGTGAGGGACTTCGTCTCGGCGCTGGCAGGCTCGAGGATTCCCTGATGGCGGCGCTCCTGGATTCGCAGTGCAACTTGTACATGGCGAACACCGCTGAGCTCCTGGCCGAGCGCTATGGCATCACCCGGGAAGCCTCGGACGAATATGCGCTTCGGAGCCAACGGGCAGCCGAGGCTGCGTACCGGGCGGGCAAGCTCCAGGAGGAGATCGTTCCGGTGGAGGTGCCGGCCAGGAACGGATCGATGCTCTTTTCCGAGGATGATCACAGGCGGCCCGAGACAACGCTCGAAGCCCTTTCCAAGCTTCGGCCCGCGTTCGGCAGAGACGGGATGGTGACGGGCGGAAATGCCAGCGGGATCGTGGATGGCGGGGCTGCCCTCGTTCTCGCCACCGAGAGCCTGGTGAAGGAAAGAAAGCTCATCCCGATGGGGCGGGTCGTGAGCTGGGCCTACGCGGGAGTTCCTCCGGAGATCATGGGCATCGGTCCGGCGCCGGCAACGCGGGAGGCTCTCGGGAAAGCGGGTCTCGCGCTCTCGGACATGGACCGAATCGAGGTGAACGAAGCCTTCGCACCCCAATATCTGGCGGTCGAAAAGGAGCTCGGACTCGACCGCGACAAGACCAACGTGAACGGAGGAGCCATCGCGTTGGGCCATCCGCTCGGGGCGACGGGGACGAGACTTGTTCTCACCCTTCTCCACGAATTGCGGCGAGAGAAACTTCGCTACGGGCTCGCCACCGCCTGCATCGGCGGCGGACAGGGCATCGCCATGATCGTCGAACGAGCAGGGTGATGACGAGACCAGCCCACCCTGCACGGCACTGAACACCTAAAATGCAATGAACCATGCAAGAAAGTAACGCAAAGACACGGAGTCGCGGAGGCGCCGATGAGAGCTCCGCGCGCGGACGAGTATCTTCCGAGCGGTGATTGTGAAAGAGGGAGCGTGAGTTGCCAGACGACGAGAATCTGAAGATCTCACAGTACGGCAATGTCGCCGTGGTCGCGGTGAACCGGCCGAAAAAGCTGAACGCAATGAACGGTGCCACCCTCGACGAGCTCGAAGACAGCTTCGACCGGCTGGGCGGTGATGACGCCACGCGCGCGGTGATCGTCACCGGAGTCGGCGACAAGGCGTTCGTGGCGGGAGCCGATATCGGCGAGCTCGCGAAGTTGGGCCCGACGAGCGGCCGAGAGGCTTCGCGAAGGGGACAGACCGTGTTTGGCAAGGTCGAGCGTCTGGGTAAGCCCGTCGTGGCAGCGATCAATGGCTTTGCCCTCGGGGGAGGGCTTGAGCTCGCTCTAGCCTGTCATCTTCGTGTGGCGGTCTCCACTGCAAAGCTCGGTCTTCCCGAGGTCAAGCTCGGGGCAATCCCTGGTTACGGGGGCACACAGCGGCTGGCGCGATTGGTGGGTCGGGGCAGGGCGCTCGAGATGATCCTGACGGGCGAGCCCGTGGGGGCGGAAGAGGCCTATCGCATCGGTCTCGTGAACCGAGTCACGAGCGCCGAAACGCTGCTCGACGATACCCGAGACCTCGTTGGCAAGATCCTGCAAAACGGCCCGCTCGCGCTCGAGTACGCGCTCGTCGCCGTGGGCGAAGGTCTCGAGACGGATCAAGATCGGGGTTTGCTCCTGGAATCCACGCTTTTTGGGATCCTCTGTGGCAGCCAGGACCTGAAAGAGGGAATGAACGCTTTCCTCGAGAAGCGACGGGCCGGATTCACCGGCAAGTGAGCGATGCCGAAGATCTGGGAGGGCAAGTCGAGCGGCCGGGGCATGCGTTTCGCCGTCGTGATGAGCCGGTTCAACAGCACGGTTACCGACAAACTGCTCGAGGGCGCGGTCGCGGCTCTGCGTCGCTGCTCGGTGGCGGACGAGGATGTCGAGATCGTCCGCGTCCCGGGGGCGTTCGAGATTCCGATCGCGGCGAAGAAGGCTGCGGCAACCGGTCGCTTCGCCGCCGTCGTTTGTCTCGGAGCCATCATTCGAGGTGGGACACCGCATTGGGACTATTTGAGTCGTGCCGTCACCGAGGGGATCGTGAAGGGTTCGCTCGACGCCGACGTCCCGATGACGAACGGTGTCCTGACGACGGAGAGCCTATCTGAAGCGGTGGAGCGCGCCGGCAAAGGGACGGACAACAAGGGCTACGACGCCGCGGTCGCGGCAGTCGAGATGGCGAGTCTCGTGAGACAGCTCGGAGAATAATCTTATGGGTGCGAGACGAAAGGGTAGGGAGCTGGCGCTCCAGATGCTCTATCAATGGGAGGTCTCCGAGCAACGGCCCGAGGAAATCGCTCGCTCCAACGAGAGGCTCGGCCGATCGGCTGAGCCGACGCGCGATTTCGCCGTGATGCTCTTCCAGAGCGCGGTGCGGCGTATCGAGGAGATCGATGCTCTGATCGCGGCGCAATCGGCTCGCTGGCGGCTCACGCGCATGGCGACCGTCGACCGGAACATTCTCCGGCTTTCCGTGTGCGAGTTCATCGAGCTCGGGACTCCGAAGAACGTGGTAATCGACGAAGCGGTGGAGCTCGCGAAGCGCTACTCGTCGATGGAAGCGGCCGGTTTCGTGAACGGGGTGCTGGACGGTATCTTCACGCGTCTGTCGTGTGCTCAACCGTGCGAGCCTTGACGCATGTCGGTCGAAGAGAGAATCGAGGAAGAACGGCGCCAGAAGCGGGTGGCGATTCGCGGCCTCGGCGTCGAGACCTACCCGACTCGATTCGAGAGAACCCACACGGTATCCGAAACGGCAAGAACGTTCGCGTCGAAATCCGCCGAGGAGCTGGAGCAGGCACCGGTTCGGGTTCGCACCGCAGGACGAATCGTTGGGGCGATCCGGAGCTTCGGCAAGGCGGGATTCTGCCACCTGAGTGACGGCGCCGGCCGCCTACAGGTGTACGTTCGTCGGGACACTGTCGCCGAGCCGGGATTCGAGGTCTATGAGCTTCTCGATACCGGCGACTTTATCGGAGTCGAGGGCCTCCTCTTTCGCACCAAGACGAACGAGCTCACGCTCAAGGTCGAGAGCCTGACGTTTCTGGCGAAAGCCCTCAAGCAGCTGCCTGAGAAATGGCACGGTCTCTCCGACGTCGAATCTCGGTATCGGATGCGGTATCTCGATCTCATCACCAACCCGGACGCCCGCGCGGTCTTCGAGACCCGAAGCCGCTTGGTCCGGGAGATCCGTTCCTTCTTCGACGAACGTGGGTATCTCGAAGTGGAGACCCCGATGCTGCAGACGATCGCGGGAGGGGCAACGGCGAGGCCATTCAAGACGTACCACAACGCGCTCGGCATGGATCTGTTCTTGAGGATCGCACCGGAGCTGTTCTTGAAGCGCCTCACGGTGGGCGGAATGGAGCGGGTCTACGAGATCAATCGCAACTTTCGCAACGAAGGGATCTCCACGCGCCACAACCCTGAGTTCACCATGCTCGAGTTCTACGAGGCCTACAGCGATTTTAACGACATGATGGCGCTCACCGAGGATCTCTTTTCTGGCCTGCAGACCCGGGTTCGGGGCGGGTCTCCCCTCCGCTACGGCGAGCACGAGATCGACCTGACGCCGCCCTACCGCCGGGTAACCATGCTGGACGTGACCCGGGAGGGCATGGAATTGCGCGGCATCGCCGCGGACGTGGCGGACATGAGGAGTCGCGAAGGGATTCTGGCTCTGGCAGGCGAGCTCTCGCTCGGGCTCGACGAGGACGCCCCATGGGGGAAGCTTCTGGCCAAGCTCTTCGAGCAGTTCGCCGAGCCCAACCTGATCCAACCGACGTTCGTCGTCGACTATCCCGTCGACGTCTCTCCCCTCTCCAAGAAGAAGCCCGACGATCCTACGCTGGTCGAGCGTTTCGAGCTGTTCGTGGGAGGAATCGAGTGCGCCAACGGCTTCAGCGAGCTGAACGATCCCGACGACCAGCGCGCAAGGTTCGAAGGCCAGCTTCAGGAGCGCGCTCGAGGGGACCTCGAGGCGCATGTCATGGACGAGGACTATGTTCGCGCACTCATGTGCGGTCTGCCGCCGACGGGTGGCGAGGGAATCGGGATCGATCGGCTGGCCATGCTCTTCACCGATTCACACTCGATCCGGGACGTCATCTTGTTTCCGCATTTGAGACCCGAGGGTGGCCGCGAAACGAGCTGACGTGCCCTACGAGCTTTCCATCGCCCTTCGGTACCTCGCGGCGCAGCGGCGCCAGCTCTTCATCTCGGTGATATCCACGATCTCGACGCTGGGCGTCGTCGTGGGCGTCATGATCCTGCTCATCGCCCTGGCGATTCTCACCGGATTCCAGGGGGAGTGGCGCTCGCGAATTCTCGGTGCCGCTTCGCACCTGAACATCTATCGAGACGGGGGCGCAGCTTTCGAGGACTATCGCGAGGTGATCGAACGCTTGGGTACTGTGAGCGGCATCGAGGGGGCGGCACCGGTTCTCTACGGAAAGGCCCTCGTTTCCAGCGACACCGGCTCGGCACTCGTAAGCTTGAAGGGAATCGACCCCAAGCTCGAGCCGCGCGTGACCGAGTTCGGCGAAAGGATGTTCGCCGGGGACCTCCTGGGACTCGTGGCCTCGAACGGCGATGAGAACGGCGGCATGCCCGGGATCGTGGTCGGCGACGAGCTCGCGATCACCCTCGGCGTGTTCATCGGGGATACTATCCAGGTGACGTCTCCCGAAGGGCACCTGGCTCCTTTTGGTGTGCTGCCGCGAACGCGCAGGTTTCGCGTGGTGGGGATCTTTCGGCTCGGCCTGTACAACTACGACAGCTCCTGGGCTCTTCTGGCCCTGCCCGACGCCCAGCGCCTTCTGGGGGTTGGAGACGAAGTGCATTTCGTCGAATCCAAGGTGCGGGACATCTACGACGTGGAAAGGGTCGAGATCGAGGTGTTGAAAATCCTGGGCGAGCGCTACGGCTCGATGAACTGGAAGGAGACCAACAAGAGTCTTTTCTCCGCTTTCTGGCTGGAGAAGATGGTGACGACGATCTTCGTCAGCTTTATCGTGGGAGTCGCGGCCCTCAATATAGTGGCTAGCCAGATCATGATCGTCATGAACAAGACCCGGGACATCGCGATTCTGCGCTCCATGGGCGCCACGGCGAAGAGCATTCGATCGATCTTCATGCTGCAAGGCACCATCATCGGGGTGGTGGGAACGACGGTCGGCGCCATCCTGGGAGTGTCCACCTCGACGGTGCTCGACCGCTATCGGCTCGTCAGCATCCCCGAGGACGTCTACCAGGTCGCCTACGTTCCCTTCACTTTACTATGGTCGGACTTCGCTCTCGTCGTCGCCGCGGCTCCACTCATCTGTTTCCTCGCCACCATCTACCCTGCCCACCGCGCCTCTCGCCTGGTCATCGTCGATGCGCTGAGATTCGAGTGACACCTCATGCTCGAGGCGCGAAACCTGGTAAAGACCTACCGCACCGACGGCCGGAACGTACCGGTGCTCCGTGGCGTCGACCTTCGGGTTGCCGAAGGCGAGATGGTGGCCGTAGTCGGCGCCTCCGGAGTGGGGAAGAGCACATTGATGCACGTGCTCGGCACGCTGGACGTTCCTGACGAGGGGAAGGTGCTCCTCGAGGGAAACGACCTCTTCGCGCTCGACGAGGAGGAGCGCACACGACTGCGCAACGAGACGATCGGATTCATTTTTCAGTTCCATCATCTCCTGCCGGAGTTCACCGCGCTCGAGAACGTGGCGATGCCTCTCCGGATCGCCCGCGCGTCGCGGGAGGAGGCTGCCGCACGGGCTCGTGAGGTGCTTGCCGCGCTTGGTCTCCGAGATCGGTCTTTTCATCGGCCCGCGCAGCTCTCCGGCGGAGAACAACAGCGCGTCGCCGTCGCTCGCGCGCTGGTGAACGATCCCCGCCTGGTTCTCGCCGACGAGCCGACGGGAAACCTCGATACCGCCACGAGCCGGGATCTGGTGGCCCTCCTCCGGTCGTTGCACGAGCGTCGCGGCCTCACGTCCATCGTCGTAACGCACAGCAACGTAGTCGCTTCGGTTTGTGACCGGGTCCTCCGCATGGAGGACGGCCGCGTCGACGAGGCGGAGTCGCCGTAGCCGTGAGCGGGACGGATCATCGGTTCGGCAAACGACCTCGAGATCGCGGCCTGTAAGCACAACAACTTTAAATTACAGAATGAGTTAACTCGGTGTGATATAATCCGAACCAGCAGTTCGGGGAGGAACATGTTCGAGCGATACACCGAGCGGGCAAAGCGCGTCATCTTTTTCGCCCGCTATGAAGCCGCACAGCTGGGCAGCAGTTCCATCGAGACCGAGCACCTCCTGCTCGGGCTGATTCGAGAAGGCAAGGGACTCACGAGCCGCATCTTCTCGAAGTCGCATCTGTCGATGGAGAGCATCCGCAAGGAGATCGAGGGGCGCATCGTCATTCGCGATCAGGTCTCGACATCCGTCGAGATTCCGCTTTCTCTCGAATCGAAGAAGGTCTTGACGTTCGCCGCCGAGGAGGCCGAACGTCTCGTCCACAACTACATCGGCACGGAGCACATTCTGCTCGGAATTCTCCGCGAAGAGAAATCCGTTGCCGCGACCATTCTTCACGAGCGCGGCTTGCGTATCACCACGGTTCGCGAGGACATTGTTCAGGAATTGAACCAGAAGGCGACGATGTCGAAGGCCAAAGAAACGCCACTTCTGACCGAGTTCAGTCGAGACCTTACCGAAGCAGCCAGTCGGGGCCAGCTCGACCCGCTGATCGGGCGGGAGGGCGAGCTCGAGCGAACGATTCAAGTCCTCTGCCGGCGCACGAAGAACAATCCCGTGCTGATCGGGGAGCCCGGCGTAGGCAAGACGGCCATCGTGGAAGGACTCGCCAACAAAATCGTGCGGGGAGACGTTCCTCTGTTTCTCGCCGACAAGCGCATTCTCGCTCTCGACATCTCCCTCATCGTCGCCGGGACCAAGTACCGCGGTCAGTTCGAGGAACGGCTCAAGACGATCATGAAGGAGCTGACCGACAACAAGAACGTCATCATCTTCATCGACGAGCTGCATACGCTCGTGGGAGCGGGCTCGGCCGAGGGATCGCTCGACGCCGCGAACATCCTCAAGCCCGCACTCTCCCGGGGCGAGATCCAATGCATCGGGGCGACCACCCCGGCGGAGTACCGGAAGTACATCGAGCGGGATCGCAGCCTCGAACGGCGGTTCCAGGGCGTCAAGGTCTCGAGCCCGACCGAGGCCGACACCATTCGGATCCTCGAGGGCATCAAGGAGCGGTACGAAGCGTTCCATCACGTGTCATACTCCGCCGAGGCGGTGGAGGCAGCCGTTTATCAAGCGCATCGCTATATCACCGACCGCTTCCTGCCCGACAAATCGATCGATTTGCTCGATGAGGCGGGATCGCGGGTGAAGCTCAGGGAGTCGACTTTTTCCACCGACTTCGCAGACGTCAAGAAACGAATTCGGGTCATCGCCGACCGCATGGATAACGCCATTGCGAACAAGGACTTCGAGCGCGCGGCCATGTATCGCGACGAGGAGATCGCCCAGCGAGAGAGTCTTCAGTTCATACGCGAGCGATGGGAGCTCAAGAACTTCGACCGACCCATCGTCGAGAGACGTGACATCGATGAGGTCGTATCGCGGTGGACCGGCATTCCGCTGTCTTCGATCAAAGAAGAAGAGAGCGCGAAGCTCCTTCGGATGGAACAGGAGCTGCACAAACGGATCGTGAGCCAGACCGAGGCGGTCTCCTGCATCTCGCGGGCGATTCGCCGCTCCCGGGCAGGGTTGAAGAACCCCTATCGACCCGTGGGCTCGTTCATTTTTCTAGGTCCGACGGGCGTGGGCAAGACGGAAGCTGCGCGCTCGCTCGCCGACTTTCTCTTCGGGACGGAGAAGGCGCTCATCCGGTTCGACATGAGCGAGTACATGGAGAAGCATTCGGTCTCCAAACTCATCGGCTCGCCGCCAGGCTACGTGGGTCACGAGGAGGGGGGGCAGCTCACCGAAAAGGTCAAGCGAAACCCCTATTGCGTAATTTTGCTCGATGAGATCGAAAAGGCCCATCCGGACGTCTTCAACATCCTGCTTCAGGTCTTCGAGGACGGGCAGTTGACCGACGGGCTCGGAAACACCATTGATTTCAAGAACGCCATCATAATCATGACCTCGAATATCGGAGCGCGCTTCATCGAGAAACGCGGCCGGGTCGGATTTCAGTCGAACGACGACGACAGCGCATCGATTCGAATCCAGGACATGGTAATGGGAGAGGTCAAGAAGACGTTCAACCCCGAGTTCATAAACCGAATCGACGAGATCATCGTCTTCGACGCCCTGAACGACAACGATCTCAGGAAGATCGTGGCGCTCCTGACCGAACAGATGAACCGCGTTTTGAAAGACCGGAAGCTTGAGGTCGCTCTCACCGCCGACGCGGTCGACTGGATCATCGAGAGCACCTGTCGGGATCGCTCCTACGGGGCGCGTCCGCTGAGGCGGGCGCTGCAGAAGTACGTCGAGGATCC
This sequence comes from Vicinamibacteria bacterium, assembly GCA_035457705.1. Lineage (GTDB taxonomy): Bacteria > Acidobacteriota > Vicinamibacteria > Marinacidobacterales > SMYC01 > DASPGQ01. The sequence continues at coordinate 129,484 of DATIBD010000039.1, read as the reverse complement.
GCTTTCGGAAGCTTTCATTCGCGGGTCGGTCAAGCCGGGGCAACCCGTCGAGATCTTTGCCGACGGGGACAAGCTCGGGCTGCGGCAGACGGACCCGGTCGAAGAGCCGCTGTCCGTCTGAGCGATACTTTTGTCTGTTCATAAAAGGGAATCCGTCATGCCCAGACTTCCGCGCTTCGGCGCTTTCTTACTCCTTTCTTCCATTGCGAGCGCGATGCAGCAGGACAGCATCGAGCGCATCGAGATCCAGGGCAATGTCGTCGTCGATGCCGAGACTTACCGGTTCCATCTCACACAGAAAGTCGGGGACCCTTACGAGCGCGAGCAAGCGCTTCGCGACTATCGCGAGCTCTGGAACACCGGTTTCCTCGACGACCTGACGCTGGAAGTCACCGATGGAGAGCGGGGGAAGATCGTCACTTACATCGTCATCGAACGCCCCCGAGTCCAGGCGCTCGACTTCGTAGGCTCGAAAGAGCTATCGGCAACCGATATCTCCGACAAGCTCACCGAAGAAAACGCCTCCATCCCCGTTGGCTCCTTCTACGATCCGGCCAAGATCGTCAAGGCGGAGAAGATCATCCGTACCATGCTCGTCGACAAGGGCCGGAGCGAGGGCGGTGTGTCGAGCCGGGTGGAGGTGCTCGATACCGGCGGGGTCAAGGTGGTCTTCGATATCACCGACGAACAGAAGGTTCGTATACGAAGAGTCCACTTCGAGGGCATCGAGAAATACGACGATTGGCGGCTCCGCTGGGCGATGAAGAAGACGCGCGAGAGCCACTTCCTGGGTGCCTTGATGGGTGGAAGCACCTATACCGAGGAACAATATGCCGAGGATCTCGAGAAAGTGCGCGAGGTCTATCTCGACAACGGCTATGTCGACGTCTCCTTCGGGCTGCCTTCGATGGAGTACGAGGAGGGCCATTCGCGATTCTTGCTCTGGACGAGCCCCAAAAGGTGGCTAGACTTGACCATCCCCGTGGTCGAGGGCAAGCGGTATCAGGTCGGAACCATCGACGTGGAGGGGGCGGAAGTTTTTCCCCCGGAGTTCATCAAGGCCTTTTTCAAGCTCGGTCCTGGAGACATCTACAACGAATCGCGGATCACCAAGGGACTCGAAAGCCTTCGCGAGGTCTACGGCGCCCGCGGGTATGTTCAGTTCACGGGATTTCCCATCAAGCGGCCCGTTCCCGAGTCCGACGTAGTGGACGTAACCATCAACATCAACGAGGACAAGCAATATTTCGTGAACCGCATCGAGTTCAAAGGCAACTCCACCACGAGGGACAAGGTCATCCGGCGAGAGATGTGGCTCAACGAGCAGGACGTCATGAACATGGAGCTGCTCAAGGCCTCCATCCGCCGGATCAACCAGCTCGGGTACTTCCAGCCGATCGAGCAGCCCGATATCCAACCCGTGGAAGGCGAGGACGCCAAGCTCGATATCACCCTCCGCCTCGCCGAGCAGAACCGCAACCAGTTCACCTTTGGGGGCGGGGTATCGGGGCTCGAGGGTGCGTTCATCAATCTGGCTTTCTCGACCACGAACTTTCTCGGCCGGGGCGAGACGGCTTCGTTCTCGCTACAGACGGGAAGCCGGACTCGGAACTTCCAGATCGCGATCACCGACCCCTACTTCATGGATCTCCCCATCACCCTGGGGTTCGATGTCTTCAAGCGCACGCTCAAGCTCCCCCAGTTCACGCGCCAGGACACCGGGGGAAGCCTCATTTGGGGAATTCCGGTCAAGCGGTTCTCGAGATTGTTCCTAAATTACAACTACTCGGTGATCAAGACGACGGAGCCGGACCCCGATCTCCAGCTCAATTATTACGACATTTTCACCGATAGCCGGTTCTTCGACCCTCGCTTCTACGGAATCGAGGGGAACTTCACCCAGAGCAAGATCACACCGTCGTTGGTGCACAACACGACCGACAGCCCGCTCTTTCCCACCCGGGGTAAACGCTACACCACCAGCTTCGAGGTGGCTGGCGGAATCCTCGGGGGAACGGTGAACTACTACAAGCCGACATTTGAAGGCGTCTGGTATCTGCCGGTAACTCGGACAACGAGCTTCGGGTTTCGCACCATGGCTTCGTGGCTGAAGGGATTCGCCGAAGGTCGCGTCATCGATGGGGAGGTCGGAGAGGACGGAACGGCGATCTTCGACGTTCAGCAGACCGGCATCCCGTTCTTCGAGCGGTTCTTTCTCGGGGGCGAGAACCAGATCCGGGGATACGACATTAGGACGGTAGGCCCCACCGACCCGTTGGGCCGATTCATCGGCGGGAGCAAAATGTTGCTTTTCAACGCCGAATATTACATTCCCCTGGCTGGACCGCTGCGTGCCGTGTTGTTCTTCGATGCCGGCCAGGCCTATCTCGAGACGACCGCGTGGAGTTTCTCGATGTTGAAGGAATTGAGAACCTCCACCGGCGCGGAGATGCGATTCTTCGTCCCGGTATTAAACGTACCGTTCCGGCTGATTTGGGCATATAATCCGCACCGCGATGCCTTCCAGCCGGCGACTGCGTTTCGATTCGGAATCGGGACGACGTTCTGAGCGCACGCTCATAGGATATTTTGCATAACGAAGGAGTATCGCCAATCATGAGTTTCTGGAAAATGGCAGGTCTTGCCGTTTTGATCGCCTATCCGGGCCTTGGGCTCGCGCAGGAAACGAAGATTCGGGTTATCGACATCGAGCGTATCGCTGCCGAGTCGGCCGAGGGCAAGAAGCTCTTCGAATCGTTAAAGGCGCAGAACGACAAGATCATGGAGGAGCGTGCCAAGAAAGAGCAGGAGATCCGAGAGATGCAGGCCAAGCTTAACTCGGAGATCCTTTCCCAGGATGCAAAGGTCCGGCTCCAGCGCGACATTCAGCGCAAGCAGACCGAGGCGCAGAGGTGGCTCGAGGATGTTCAGGCCGAGTTCGAGGTCAAGCGCCAGGAGGGCGAAGCCACCTTCCAGGAAAAGCTCGCACCCATCGTGGAAGAAGTGGCGAGGGAGAACGGGATTGGGCTCATCATTCGCGCCACACCTGGCCTGACGTTCGTGCTCGACGATTCGCTCGACATCAGCGCCCTGGTCGTGGAGAAACTCGACGCTAAGGCCGCAGCGGCGCCGCCCGGCGATAGCAGCTCGTGGAACCGCTGACCAGGCAGCTCCTTTCGCGGCCCATGACAGACAAGTCGGACAAGCAGGAGAAGGACGTACAATGGATCTGGGGTCGGCTGCCTCACCGGTATCCGCTCCTGATGATCGACCGAGTCGTCGATCTCGAGCCCGACGTCAAGATCGTCGCCCACAAGAACGTCACGATTAATGAGGAGTTTTTTCAGGGGCATTTCCCCGGATTTCCCGTGATGCCCGGGGTCTTGATTCTCGAAGCGATGGCGCAGGCGGGGGGGCTCTTGGTTCTGCCCGAGGACGGGAGCGCCTCGGGAAAGAATTTCTATCTCGCCAGCATCGAGCACGCAAAGTTTCGCCGGACCGTCGTGCCCGGAGACAAGCTCCAGGTGACAGTGACTCTGACGAAATCCCGGGCGAACTTTCGCCGCTTGTCCGGTCGAGCGGAGGTGGACGGTCAGCTGGCAGCGGAAGCAGAGCTCACCTTGACCGGAGTGGACGCGCCATGAGGACCGCCGCCGTGGACTGCCACCCCACTGCAGTCGTTCACCACGGCGCCCGGATCGGAGACGGCGCGAGGATCGGCCCGTATTGCATTATCGGCGGGCACGTCGAGATCGGTCGCGACACGGTGGTCGAGGCGAGCGCGGTCATCGGCGATTACACCACCATTGGCGAGAGATGTCGCATTTTTCCTTTCGCCTCGATCGGTCTCGAGCCTCAGGATCTGAAGTTCAAGGGTGAAGTCTCCTCGCTGACGATCGGCGACGACAACATCTTCCGGGAGTTCGTAACGATACACCGGGGCACGGCTCTCGGAGGAGGGCGAACCCGAATCGGAAACCGAAACCTCTTCATGGCCTACACCCACGTCGCCCACGATTGCCTCGTGGGAAGCTCCACCATCTTCGGAAACGCAGCAACTCTAGGCGGCCACGTCCGGGTCGAGGACCACGCCACCGTGAGTGCCTACAGCGGGGTTCACCAGTTCTGTCGTGTCGGCACCTATGCCTTCGTCGGCGGTTATACGGTGGTCACCAAAGACGTCCTTCCTTTTTCCAAAACGGTCGGCAACCGGGCTCGGTTGTACGGTGCCAACACCATCGGACTGGAGCGTCGCGGATTCCCTCGCGAGCGTATCGAGCAGATTCGTGCCGCCTTCCGCGTTCTGCAGCAATCCTGCCTGAACGTTTCGCAGGCGGTCGAGAGGCTCGCCGATAACGCGTCTGACGACGTGCGCACCATCGTGGAGTTCGTTCGCTCCTCCGACCGCGGCGTGATCGTGAAGCGGGGGCGTGAAGACGCTGAATGACGGAAGATATACACATGCATGGAGACCGAGACGTGAAGGGGCAGAGAAGAATTTGCCGCGCTGTGTCTCTCTGCCTGTCCGCGCCTCCGCGTTGAGCTCTCCATCGACCGCCGCTTGGAAAAATTACCGTCTGTTCTCGGGCTCATTGCCGGTGAAGGGAAATTCCCGTTTCTCGTTCTCGAAGAGGCACGTCGCCTGGGGATTCGAACCGTCACCCTGGGAGTGGAGCGGGCGGCGGATCCGAGACTCGAGGAGGCGCAAGGTGAGGACTTTCACTGGGTCGGTCTCGGGGAGCTCAGCCGCTCGGTAAGAATCCTTCGTGAGGCCAATGTGGGCGAAGCCATCATGGCCGGACGTGTGCGCCATGCCCGCGCCTTCGATATCCTTCAACCCGACCGGCTGATGCTGCGCGTGCTGTCGCGCATCCCGGCACGCACGACCCAGGCGATGCTCGAGACCGTGGCCGACGTTCTTGCGGAAGAAGGCGTCGAGCTCATCGATTCGACGAGCTTGCTGCGGGAACATCTCGCCATCTCGGGGCGGATGGCCGGCCGGCCTCCGACCCAGAAAGAGCTCGAGAGCATCCGTTTCGGCGCCAAGATGGCCAGAGGTCTGGCCGAGCTCGATATCGGGCAGACTGTAGTGGTCAAGGAAAAAGCGATCGTGGCGGTCGAGGCCATGGAGGGAACCGACCGGACCATCCGGCGCGCCAAGGAGGTTGCCACGGGGCCCTTCGTCGTCGTCAAGGTCGCGCGTCCCCGCCAGGACATGAGATTCGACGTTCCCGTCGTGGGGCCGGGGACGCTGGATTCCATGTCGGCGTCGAACGCGACCGCTCTTGCCCTCGAAGCGGGCCGGGTCCTGCTGGTCGACCGGGACGAGTTTCTGCCTCTGGCCGACTCCAAGGGAATCGCCGTTTACGGAGTCGACCTTGCCTGAGAGGATCCGAGTCGGAGTGGTTGGAATCGGGGAGCTCGGTTCTCGCCATACCCGAGTCTACTCGGAGGTCGCGGCGGCGCGCCTGGTGGGCGTTGCCGACGTCGACGGCGCCCGGGCTCGTCGGGTGGCCGAGATCCATGGCGGCGTCGAGGCGGTTACTGACTTTCGCGATCTGATTTCCAAGATCGACGCGGCGAGCGTTGCCGTCCCCACGGTCGAACACCATCGAGTCGCTCGCGCCCTCGTCGATGCCGGCATTCACGTTCTCGTGGAAAAACCCATCACCTCTCGGCCCGAGGAGGCTCATGCCCTCGTGGAGCGCGCCCGGGTAAAAGGGGTTCGGCTCGCGGTGGGTCACACCGAGAGGTACAATCCTTCGGTTCAGGCTCTCATCGAGCAGGCAAAAGATCCGCGATTCATCGAGATCCATCGACTCGGCTCGTTCTCTCCACGAAGTCTGGACATCGACGTGGTTCTCGACTTGATGATTCACGATCTCGACGTCGTGACCGCACTCGTTCGACAAGAGGTGGTTTCGGTCGATGCCGTCGGGGTGGCGGTCCTCACGGGGAGGGTCGACATTGCCAATGCACGCCTCAAATTCGCCGGAGGCGCCGTGGCGAACATCACCGCGAGCCGGGTGTCGCGGGAGAAGGTTCGGAAGCTCCGCGTCTTCGAGCGCGATCGCTACATATCACTCGACTACCTGAAACAGGAGGCGCTCCGCTACCGGCTTTCGTCCGAGGACGGCGGGCGCCGGCCGGAGATTCGACAGGACGAGCTTTCTTTCTGTCGAGGTGAGCCGCTACGGATCGAGATCGAGGACTTTCTTGGCTCGATTCGCGGAGGGCACGAGCCGAGGGTTCGCGGCGAGGACGGCCTTCGAGCGCTCGAGCTCGCCCGCCGCGTCGCCGACGCGATGAGGGGGGGCGGCGGGGGTGAGCTATAATTCGATTGGCCCTACGCCCGCTTATCTCGAGGTGGAAGGGCCAGAAACGCTTTCTCCGGAATGCATCTTGGAACGGGCCGCAAGAAGCTGAAACGGCGTGGGCAGCCCCTCCCCCCGAAACGGCGCAAGAGACCCCCCGTTCTTGTCACGAAGGGGGCCAGCGGTTTCGAGTCGCTGGTTCCGCCCGACAGCTCCCAGGATTTCTTCTTCTCCGCTTGGCTGGAACGCCCGGATGACGCTGCCGAGTTTCTGGAGCACGGAGGCGAGGACCGCGAGCCCCTGACGGGCAACCCGCGCTTTGGCATGGGTTTGTCGGCAGTGCTTCATGTGGCGCTTCTGGTTTTTCTTCTAGTCGAGCCGAACCTCGACTTCCTGAGGTCCGACGAGGCTGTCGATGCGACGCAGGAGGCCGAGCGCTCACCCCTGGTGATGTTTTTCGAGGAGCCTCAACCGGAGGTCGTACCCGTGCCCGTCGTTCCCGCCAATCCGGCCGAGGCGGAACCACAACCGCAACCGGCGGAGACGCCCGAGGTCGCCGACAATCGGCTGCTCATCCCCAAGGCTCTGCTTTCGGCTCCGGACCGCCAGCAGGAATTTATGAACGACCTGCCGTTCTCCGAGGGGAATACCGACGAGTTCTATACCAAGGAGGAAGTCAAGGAGCCGGGTGAAGAAGGTGTTCCCGAGAATCCTGTGGAAGTGGAAGCGCAGCTGACGCCGGAATCGGGGCAGGACGAGACGCTCGCGGAGGCGTCGGCGGGCGAGGACAACGGCAACAACGGTACCGACGCCGATCGCCGGATCGACGCGAGCGAGCTCTCGGCGCTGCTCTTCGGACAGCCCGACCTCAAAGAGCGCCAGCGTCCCCGGGTCGACGTGCCGCCGCCGACGCCGCAACGTTCGCCCGACCTCGGCCAAGGCGGGGAGAACGGCCGGTTCACGGACATCCGCCGTTTTCTCGCTGGGGCTCAATTCCACAACCCCGAGGGCGGCCTCGTGGCCAATACCGGTAACACGCTCTACTACAACGACATGGGCGCTAACTTCGTGCCCTGGATCGCTCGATTGTTGGCAGAGGTCCGACGAAACTGGTTCATTCCTTACTCGATCGCCTTTCAACACGGCCACGTCGCGGTCGGTATCACCGTGGACCGCGGAGGAAACCTGCTGGATCTGAGGGTCTTGGTGCCGTCGGGAACCTCGAGCTTCGATAACGCGTCCGTGGGTGCCATACGCGCGGCTCACCTCTTGCCATTGCCGTCCGACTACCCGGACGACACCTTCGATATCATCCTCGTCTTCTGGTACAACGAGCGGCCATACGACCTTTTTGGATAATCGTCCGCACTCGGGCTCCTTCGAGGGTATGAGATGTGAGCACTTGTGCGAATGACCGAGCTCTCGTTCTCATCGCCGTGCTCGCCGGTTCCTGCGGCGGCAGGACTTCCCCCCCGGGTCGGAGTCCATCACAAGGGCCCATCCCCACCGATCTCGCCTTCGCGCCCGCACCTCGACTACGAGTCGGAATTTCGACCCGCGCCGAGCTCGTAAGGCTCACCTCGTCGAGTCCATTTCACGTGCGAGCCCCAGGGATGCTCCTGGACACGACGGACGTGATCGTGGAGCCCGAGCGTGGCGAGTCGCCCGAAGGTTGGACGTACCGGGTGCAGGTCGCGAGCTTTCCCGACGAGCGAAGTGCTGTCGACTATCGAGCCCGTCTCCGCGACGAGATGGAAGAAGAGGTGACCCTCGGTCGCGAGCCGGGAAGTGGACGATTCACCCTCAGCGTGGGGAGCTTTTCGACCGAGTCCGGTGCGGAGCCGAGGCGTGCCGAGCTCGAGCGAATGGGATTCGAATCGACGCAGGTGGTTCGTGAGCGCGCGGGAAGCAATCGGCCTCGGGGGCTGTGGTTGCGCGCGATGGGTCGCGAGGCGGTGCGTACCGACTCGCTGCAGCTCCAAGTCTTCCCCGGGGCGCGCGGGGGGTTCCTGGAAATCGACGGCGCACCCTATCGGGGTAATCTGGAGATCCACGTCAACCCCTCGAATCGGTTAACGGTCGTGAACATCGTCAACCTGGAGGATTATCTCCGAGGCGTCGTCCCCGCCGAGCTATCGCCCACCGTGTTCCCCGAGAAGGAAGCCCTCAAAGCCCAGTCAGTCGCCGCGAGAACCTATGCTTTGAAGCGACGGGGCGAGTATGCGGACGAAGGATTTGACATCTGCGCGACCCCGGCCTGTCAAGTCTATCAGGGCGTCTCGGTCGAGCACCCCCTTAGCGACGAAGCCGTGACGGAAACGGAGGGAGAGTTCCTTACGTACGACGGTGAGCCCATCGACGCCCTCTACACCTCGACCTGCGGCGGGAGGACCGAGAACTCGGAGAACGTCTTCACCACCTCTGCACCCTATCTCGTGAGCCGCGCCTGTGCGCTCGAGAGGCGCCCCTTCGAGCTTGTCGCGCGAAATCCCGGTCCTCTCCCGGTCGAAGCGGCCCTCCTTCGCGTTCTCGGAATCGACGACGGGGCCGAGCCTCTCACAGTCTCGGGACTCCAACGCCTCGTCGCCAGGACTCTCGCCTACATGGGACAACGCAACTGCCTCGAGTCGAATTCCTCGGACGGCGCCGTCGACATCGTCGCCCTCGCCAGCACGCTCGCCGAAGGACTCTGCTGGGGAGGACGCACGTCAATTCTCATGTCGGCGCCCGAAGCGGAAAAAGTGGTTGGCGTCCCAGGCCTTTCGGACAGCGAACGCCGCCAACTCGCGTTCGCGATTCGCGAGGGTCTCGTTCGCCCTCCGCCGACGGGAATCGTGCGAGGACAGACCTTGTCAAGAGGCGAGGTGCTCGCGACCCTACATCGCCTGATCGTTACGCGCGGCGAGGCTCCACTGAGGTCGGCCTCGGTCGAGAGCGCCACGCGAGACGCCATCGTGCTCAAGGGGGAGCAAGAAGAGGACCCGCGTACCGCCGTGATCGGGCCGGAGACGTACCTCTATCACAGGGTGGGGGAGGCAATATTCTACGAGCCTTCGGTCGTGCTCCTTCCCAACGATCCGGTATGGTTTCACCAGGGAACGGGAGGCATCGACGTGCTGGTGGTGGGCTCCGACGGCGCGAGCTTCGATCGAAGCTCGCGCTTCTCTCACTGGGTCGTGCGGAAATCGACCGAGGAGCTCACGCGTGACGTCAACGCGCGACATCGTGTCGGAGAGGTAATCGAGCTCAAGCCCCTGCGCTACGGCCTCTCGGGACGGATTGCCGAGCTCGAGATCGTCGGGCGCGTTGCGAGCGCGACGGTGAAAGGTCTGGCGATTCGGCGCGCGCTCGGCCTGCGGGAGAACCTCTTCTTTTTCGATTCCCAGCTTTCTCCCGATGGAACGGTCCGCGGGTGGGTGTTCACCGGCCGGGGCTGGGGTCACGGCGTGGGATTGTGTCAGGTGGGTGCTTACGGCATGGCAGCGGCGGGATACGATCATGCCGAGATCCTCGCGCACTACTACGCCGGGAGCGAGCTTCGTGTTGACAAGGGCGGACGCCCCCCGTAGCATGTGCTTTACCACCCCAACCCGTTTCAATGAGTACGTCCAACACTTTGAGTGCCTCGAACCCCACGGCGGAGGGAGGTTTGAGAGGGCGCCTCTCCGACGTGGGGCTGCCCTCGGTCATGGGCCTTCTCGAGGAGCCGGCTCGGACGGGAGTGCTTTCTCTCCTCAACTCGGGAGTCAGGAAGTCGATCTACTTCCTCGACGGGAAAATCGTTTTCGCCACCTCGAGCTCGACTCACGACCGTCTTGGCGAGATATTGCTTCGCGGAGGGAGGATATCCACCGAGGATTACCTTCGACTGTCGCAGCTCATCCGCGGTGGGCAGCGCATCGGCAAGGCGCTCGTGGAGAGCGGGTTGCTCCAGCCCAGAGATCTTTGGTGGGCTATCGAGCAGCAGATTAGAGAAATCGTCTGGAGCATTTTCGATTGGGAGGATGGGTACTTTCATTTCGCGGAGGACGACCTCCCGCGGCGGGAGAAGATCACTTTCGAGCTGGATCCAGGAGAGCTCGTCGTCCAGGGGATACGCCGCTCGAAGAGTAGTGGAGCCATACGGAAACACTTCATTCCCTTGGACTCGGTAATCGCGCGCACCGAGAGGCCGTTCCCCGTCGAGCTCGAGCCTCACGAGCGGCACGTCGTGAGCTTGGCGAATGGGAAGCGAACCATCGCCGAGATCTGTCAGGAGAGCGAGATCGGAGAGCTGGAGACGAGAAAGGCGCTCCATACGCTGCTGGCCGTCTCGACGCTGCGATCGCTGGGGCCGAGGCAGGCGCCTCTCGAGAAGACCTTGGACGACGGCGCCGATTACCGTTCGGTGGTCGAGCTCTACAACGACATGTTTCGGCAGCTCTTTCGACGGATGGCGGACGAAGTCGGCCCCATCGCCGAGATCATTCTGGAGAAGTATCTGAAGGAGCTGAAGGAGCATCCGGGGTCGCTCTTCGAGCGGGTGCGTTTGAGGCCGGACGGCTCCCTGGAGGCAGGCCAGATCGAGCAGAATTTGAAGCGTATCTCTGAGCCGCAGCGCCGCGATCAGTTGATCGCTTCTCTGAACGAGCTCCTGTATGCGGAATTGCTCGCAGTCAAGCGTACTCTCGGATCCGGCCACGAGACGGAGCTCATTCAGCTGTTTCGAAAGTTGCAAGACGCTGTATGAGGAGACTGACCAGCGTTCATTTCACCAGGACGGAGCTCGTGGGGGCGGTGGTGACGGGAGCCATCATTCTAGGAATACTCCTCCTTCGGTGGATCCTCGTTTGAGGTCGAGCCACCGGGCCGAAGCCCTGGTCGCCATCGTGGGTCCCACGGGGTCGGGGAAGAGCGATCTCGCCGTCGAGCTGTCGCGGGCACTTGGCGGGGAGATCGTGGGATGCGACGCGCTCCAGGTGTATCGAGGCTTCGACGTCGGCACGGCGAAGCTGCCCCAGCAGGCGAGACGCGAGGTACCGCACCATCTGCTCGACGTGGCATCACCTTCGGACGAGTTTTCCGCGGCGCGCTATGTGTCCATTGCGACCGAGTGCATCTTGCAGATACGGAACCGAGGGAATCTTCCAATCGTGGTCGGAGGTACGGGACTCTATCTTCGCGCTCTCCGATACGGATTGTTCGAAGGTCCGTCTCGGGAGCCGACGCTGCGAGCGAGGCTTTGGGGCATCGAGAGGCGACGCCGGGGCAAGCTTCACCGAATGCTGGCACGCTGGGACCCGCCTTCCGCGGCCCGCATCCATCCGAACGATTCCGTTCGCCTGGTCCGCGCTCTCGAGGTGTATCTTTCCAGCGGCCGTCCGATGAGCTCCATGATGACGGAACGGCGAGCACCTCTTTCGGGTTTCCGCGATATACTTGTCGGCTTGCGGCCAGGGCGAGCCGTGCTCGCTCGAAGGATCTCCGAGCGCGTCGAGTCCATGTACGCGGGCGGATTGGCCGAAGAAGTCCGAGGGTTGGTGGCGCGCCATGGAATGGCGCTGCCAGCCTTCAAAGCGATCGGTTATCGCGAGTGTCTCGCGGCAATGGCGGGCCGAATCGATTGGGACCGTGCGCAGTCTCTGACCGAGAAAGCGACGATCCAGTACGCGAAGCGACAGCTCACGTGGTTCCGCAAGGAGACTGGTGTGACGTGGTTCGATGGCGTGGGCGACGAGCCTTCGGTTCGAAGCAACGTGTTGTGGCATCTGAGGCGGGAGCTTTCACGAGACACGCTTCCCGGGATGGAGAAAGACGATGCAGAAACAGCCTCCTAATGTGCAGGACAGCTTCCTGAATCACGCTCGTCGCGAGCGCATGCCCGTAACCGTGTACCTCGTCAATGGGGCCAAGCTCACCGGACGCATCAAGAATTTCGATCGCTTCGCGATCATTCTCGAAGCCAACGGGGTCGATCAGATGCTTTTCAAGCACGCCGTTTCCACCATCAGCGGAAGTCGTCAATTCGGAAACTACATGAACGTGGAGGCTGCCGTGGAACAGGCCGAGGAGAGGGAAGGCTAAATCCGACGCGACGCTCCGCGTTGACCGTCCAGGCCGGCGTGCTATAATCCCGCCACAGCAGGGGCGAAAATGTACCTTGACCTTCAGAACGTGCCCCTTGAGGGGCTGGCCGTGGACCGTAGGATCGCGGCGGCTCAGCTCGGAAGCGTCGACGATGCCTTCGAGCTCTCTTCGGACGTCGCGATCTCGGCTCGCGTCTTTCCTACGGGCGAGCCCCAAAAGCGAGCGTTTCGACTGAAAGGCATCCTCACGGCGAAGCTCGATGTGGTTTGCGTCCGATGCCTGGATCGATTCGGTATCGCTCTGTCCGAGCCGCTCGATCTCATGTACTTGCCGCACTCTGCCAACTTGGCAGGGGGAGCAGAAGAGGATGACGACGAAGGTCATGCTCTCGGCGCCGACGAAATGACGATCGGATTCTATCGGGATGACCGAATCGATCTCACGCACATGTTGTTGGAGCAGATCGTCTTGTCGCTTCCGATGAAGCCTCTTTGTCGACCCGAGTGCCTGGGACTCTGCCCTGAGTGTGGCATCAACCGAAACGAGATGGCGTGCGGCTGCGGCACGCAATCCACGGACCCGAGGTGGGATGCGCTCAAATCCCTCTTGGGGTCCTGATCTCACTGCAAACGAGGAGTTTATGCCCAATCCCAAACGACGGCATTCGCGGGCCCGCCGTGGAAAACGACGCGCGCACGATGCTCTCGGTGCAGCATCCCTGTCCGAGTGTCCCAATTGTCACCAGCCCAAACTTCCTCACCGTGTCTGTCCGAGCTGCGGACATTACAAAGGTGCCCAGGTCGTAGAAGTGAAGGAAGTCTGAACGACTCTCATCCGTAGAGTTAGAAGTCTCGAGGCGGCTTGTCGCCCCGAGAAGGAAGAACGTGCCGAGCAGACAAGGCAGAGCTAGAGTAGCTTTTCTGTTTCCCGGTCAGGGCTCGCAGCATCCCGGCATGGGAGCGGAGGCGGCTGCGGCCTTCCACGAGGCGCGCGCCGTGTTCGACGCCGCCGACGCGGCGCTCGGGTTCGCGCTATCGAAGCTCTGCTTCGAGGGGCCCGAAGAGTCATTGCGACAGACGGAGAACACCCAGCCGGCAATCCTGACCGTGAGCAGCGCGCTCGACGCTGTTCTGGAGAAACAGTGCCCGCGTCCGTACTGCGTCGCGGGACACAGCTTGGGAGAGTACTCGGCGCTGGTTGCTGCGGGTGCCCTCGCGCTCGAGGATGCTGTCGTCCTGGTGAGGAAGCGGGGACATTACATGCAACAGGCGGTTCCCGTCGGGGAAGGGGCGATGGCCGCGGTGCTGGGAGTCACCCCCGAAGAAATCGAGGCGCTCTGCGCCGAGGCATCCAATGGTCGAATCGTGGAGGCCGCGAATTTCAACGGAGCCGGCCAGATCGTCATCGCCGGACACCGTGACGCCGTCGAGCGAGCCAGCGAGCTTGCGAGAAGAAAGGGGAAGAGAGCCGTAGCTCTGCCCGTGAGCGCCCCGTTCCATTGCCGCCTGATGGAACCGGCGGCGGCAGCCCTGCGGGAGGCCCTGGCGGGGGTGACGTTCTCGGATCTCCGGGTATCACTGTTCACCAACGTGGACGCTCGGCCCATCACTCGCGCCGACGAAGCTCGGGAGGCGCTTATTCGTCAGGTCGCTTCACCGGTTCGCTGGGAGGAGAGCGTTCGAGCGATGGCAGCGGAGGGCGTCACCGTATTCGTCGAAGTTGGTCCGGGAAAGGTGCTCTCGGGTCTGGCTCGAAAAATCGTGCCGGGCGCGAGGGTGCTGTCGGTGTCGTCACCCGAGGACGTCGACCGTTTCGTCCGAGAGGTGGAGCTTGTCTGAGTGGGACGGGCAAGTGGCACTGGTGACCGGAGGCTCCCGAGGCATCGGGAGGGCCGTGGCTGCCGCTCTCGCAACCCGAGGGGTTTACGTCGTGCTGACCGGACGCGATGAAGCAAGGGCTCGGGGGACGGCGCTAGAGTTGGTGGACGAGACGGGCTCGACCTCAATCGCCGGAATCGCCATGGACGTGGCCGACCGCCCCGCGGTCGACGCGAAGGTAAAGGAGCTCCTCCAAGAGCACGGACGTGTCGACATCCTGGTCAACAATGCGGGTATCACGCGCGACAACCTCCTGCTGCGGCTCAAACCCGAGGATTGGGAAGCGGTGATCGCCACCAACTTGAACGGTCTCTACTATTGCAGCCAGGCGGTGTTGCGACCTATGATTCGCCAGCGTTCCGGGCGGATCGTCAATATGAGCTCGGTCGTGGGTCTCATGGGTAACACGGGTCAAGTGAGCTACGCTGCGTCGAAGGCTGCCATAATCGGATTCACCAAAGCCCTTGCTAGAGAAGTGGCCACAAGGGGGATTACCGTGAACGCGGTGGCCCCCGGTTATATCGACACCGACATGACTCGCGACCTATCCGCGAGCTCCAAAGATGCCCTCGCTGCGACCATTCCGATGGCGCGGATTGGCCGTCCCGACGAGGTGGCCGAGGCGGTGGTTTTTCTCGCATCGCGGTCGGCGGGCTACATCACGGGTCAAGTACTGCAGGTTAACGGCGGTTTGTACATGTAGGAGGGATGTCAATGAGTAGCGTTGCCGACAAAGTCAAAGGAATCATCGTGGATCAACTGGGCGTCGATGAAGATCAAGTCACCCAGGACGCATCCTTCGTGGACGATTTGGGAGCCGACTCCCTGGATCAAGTCGAGCTGGTGATGGCGCTCGAGGAGGCATTCGGGATCGAGATTCCGGACGAGGACGCGGAGAAGATCACCCGCGTAAAGGAAGCCGTGTCCTATATCGAGGAGCACAGCAAGTAGGTGTGGGCGAGGTCGCATCGTGAATAGTCGGCCGGAACGCCGGGTCGTCGTCACTGGCGTGGGGCTCGTGTCCGCGCTGGGGATCGGCACCGAGGAGACCTGGAGAGCTCTTCTCGCCGGGCGTTCCGGCATCGGCCCCATCACCCGATTCGACACTTCCGACTTCACCGTTAGGATCGCCGGCGAGGTAAAGGGATTCGATCCGCTCGAGTTCATCGACAAGAAAGACGTCAAGAAAATGGACGTCTTCATCCAGTACGCTATCGCCGCTTCGGCCTTCGCCATGGCGAACGCGAAGCTCGAGGTCGCTCCCGATCTGGCGGATCGCGTCGGTGTCGTCATCAGCTCCGGTATCGGTGGGTTCGCGACAATCGAGCGCGAACACAGCGTCTTGCTGGAATCCGGCCCACGGAGGATTTCGCCTTTCTTCATTCCCGCCACGATCATCAACCTTGCCGCCGGTCACGTATCGATTCGCTTCGGCGCCAAGGGGCCGAACTCGGCAACGGCTACCGCCTGTTCGGCGAGCGCCCACGCCATTGGTGACGCGATGAAGATCATTCAGCGGGGCGATGCCGACGCGATGATAGCCGGAGGCTCTGAGGCCGCCATCACGCCGATGGGTGTCGGAGGGTTCGCCGCCATGAGGGCGCTCTCGACCCGAAACAGGGAGCCAGAGCGCGCTTCGCGACCTTTCGATTTGAACCGCGACGGCTTCGTGGTCGGAGAGGGTGCCGGCGTTCTGGTGTTGGAGGAGCTCGAGCTCGCCAAGGCGCGAGGGGCCAAGATTCAGGCCGAGCTCGTGGGCTACGGGATGAGCAGCGACGCGTTCCATATCACCACGCCGGCGGAGGATGGGGACGGGGCGAAGAGGGTCATGAGGCTGGCGATTCGGGATGCGGGAATCGAGCCGGACCGAATCGATTATGTAAATGCCCACGGCACTTCGACGCAGTACAACGACCGAACCGAGACCCACGCCATCAAAGAGGTTTTCGGAGCGCGCGCTCGTCATTTGTGCGTGAGCTCCACCAAATCCATGACCGGACATTTGTTGGGGGGTGCGGGCGGGCTGGAAGCGGGCATCACGGTTCTTGCTCTCCGGGATCAGAAGATCCCGCCCACAATCAACTACGAAACACCGGAACCAGAGTTGGACCTGGACTACGTTCCCAATGAGGCGCGCGATGCCTCGGCCGAGTACGCGCTCACGAACTCGTTCGGTTTCGGCGGGACGAATGCCGCTCTGGTGTTCAAACGGTACGCGGAGGCAAACTGAGCGGGGCGGGAGGCGAGCGCTAGCATGTCAACCGGTGTCGTTTTCACCGAGGACTTCAAGAAGCACGACCCGGGCAAGGGACATCCCGAATCTTCCGCCCGAATGGATGCGGTGTCGCGCGCGCTCGCGACCCCCCAGATTGCCGACAGGCTCGTCCGCGTCGCTCCGCGACCAGCGGAGAAAGAGCACATTCTCCTCATCCACTGGGAGCGGCTATACGACGAGGTCATGGCGACCCAGGCTCATGACCGCTCTTTCCTCGACGAGGATACGGTAGCTTCGCGTCAAACGGCCGAGCTGGCTCATTTGTCCGCAGGTGCGGTCCTCACTGCAGTCGAAGGCGTCATGGAGGGGCGGTTAGGAAATGCCTTCGCCTTTTCGCGTCCGCCCGGACATCACGCCAAGCCCGACAAGGCGATGGGATTCTGTTTCTTCAACAACGTCGCGGTCGGTGCAAAATACGCTCAGCAACGCTATCTGGCGAAGCGTGTCCTTATCATCGACTTCGACGTGCACCACGGTAACGGAACTCAGAAGGCGTTCTACACCTCTCCCGAAGTGCTGTACGTGTCCATCCATCAGTCCCCCCACTACCCAGGGACGGGGGCGGTCACCGAGACCGGCAGGGACGCGGGTGACGGCTTCACTCTCAACGTTCCCCTGGCGGCAGGATCGGGGGACGCTGACTACCTGAGCGTTTTTCGCGACATCGTCGTTCCGGTGGGAATCGAGTTTGCGCCCGAGCTTGTGCTCGTCTCCGCGGGCTTCGACGCCCATCGCGACGACCCTCTCGGAGGCATGAAACTCTCCCGCGAAGGATACGCGGCCATCAGCGAGGAGATCGTCCGTCTTGCCCATGCGACCTGCGGGGGGAAAGTCGTTTTCGTTCTCGAGGGCGGTTATGACCTCGAGGCGCTGGAGGAATCGATCGTGGCCGTCCTGAGAGTTTTAACCGGTGAGAAAGCCTCACGGGCGATCGACACCAACGGCGCCGTACGGGAAGTCATCGAAGAGGTCCGGAGGGTACACGGTTCGAATTGGTCTTGCCTGAGGACGTCCTAACAGGGTGATGGAAAGTTCAGCCCACCCTGTGCGAGCGGAGCGAGCCCGGCGCAATCGTCCGCATTCGGGCTGCTTCGAGGGAATCAGATGTTGCGGGGCTACTTCGAAGGGCTGCCCGCCGCAAAACTGCCGCGCCGCAAGCAGCTCGAGCCGTGGCGGCCGGTCGATCGCGGGTCCCGCCGCGGCCCTGAGCACTCTTTGGGTGATGGGAAGGTCGGTCGCGGGTCCCGTCACGGCACTGAGCACTTTTTGGATGATGGAGAAACTCTTGGTTAGGCGCGCCTCCCGAGCGTGATCGATCGTAGAAACACGAGATGTCGAAAAAGAAGCGGCACAAAGCGAGGAAAGGGGCGAGGTCGAAGGGGGCGGAAAAGAAGCGCACGACGAAGGAAGCGACCAGGAGGGTTGGGCGAACCCCAGCCAGGAAGAAGGCTCCTGCTGGGCTCGGAATCCGCAGTCTTCACATGGACTTTCTGACTTACAAGCCGGAGCAGGTACGGAAGTTTTACGCCGAGATGCTGGAGCTCAAGACACAGGTTCGCGACACCGAAGGACTGAGCTACCTCGTCGTGGGGACCTCCTCGAGCTCGAGTCTCGGGTTCATGCCTCCGCATCCCGAGATGCGCAGAGAACAGCCGTTTCCTCGCGAGCCCGCTATCTATTTCGTCGTTAAAGACGTCGACCGCGCCTATCGAGCTCTCTCGGCGAAGGGGGTCGGGTTTCTCGGTCCGCCAGAGGAGATGCCTTGGGGGGATCGCGTCGTCACGACCACGGACCCCGAGGGACGGACGGTGATTCTCGCTTCGACCGACCGGGAGAAAAAATAGCTATGTCGGAGCTCGTGCGCTATATCCGCCAGCTGGTGGACATTCCTTCCGTGAGCGGGGACGAGGGGCAGCTCGCCCGGAAGCTCGAGCGCGATCTGTCGGCACGGGGATTCGAAGTGGAGCTCCAGGAAGTCGCTCCGGAAAGGTTCAACGTCTACGCTCGAGATCCCGCCGTGCCGCCGAAGATCATTTTCTGCACCCACATGGACACCGTTCCGCCTTTCTTCGCGAGCTCCGAGGACGAGGAGTACATCTACGGTCGGGGCTCGTGCGATGCCAAAGGGATCCTCGCCGCCATGGTTTTCGCCGTTTCGCGAATGAGGCAAGAGGGAAGGGGCGAGGTGGGACTCCTATTCGTCGTCGGCGAGGAAGTCGACAGCGCCGGGGCCCGCGCCGCGAACGCGCTCCCCGTCGAAACGAGCTACGTTGTGGTGGGAGAGCCGACCGAGAACCGGATGGCGAGCGGCCACAAGGGAGGATTCAAGTTTCGTCTCACGGTGGAGGGGAAGGCCTGCCACTCCGCCTACCCGCACCTAGGCGACTCCGCCATCGATCGATTGATCGACCTCCTGCTCGAGATCCGGCGTGCGGACTGGGGACGAAGTGACAGGCTCGGCGAGGCGACCGTCAACGTAGGAACGATTTCGGGAGGCCTTGCCGCGAACGTGCTCGCTCCGGAAGCGGGCGCGGACGTATTCGTCCGCGTCGTGGGGCGCGCATCCGAGGTTCAAGCGAAGCTCGATACCATACTGCGCGGCCATCGCGGGGCTCGCTACGAGGTCGTGTCGAGCTCGGATGCCGTCACCTGTGAGACTCGGCCCGGTTTCGATGTCGCGCCAGTAGCCTTCGGAACGGACATCCCTTCGCTCGAGGCGTTCGGCAAACCCCTTCTCTTAGGGCCCGGTTCGATTCACGACGCCCATACTTCGAAGGAGCGGATTGGCAAAGAAGAGGCAGAGGACGCCGTGGAATACTATCAGCGCCTCGCCCTCGAGCTCCTCTCGGAGACGGCTCAGTAATAGTCAGCGCAGCTCAGATAATAGTGGCAACGCGGGCAGAGAAGCTTGCAGCGGCTTTCCACTAGGCGTGCGGAGCAGTTGGGACAGGTCCTAATCAGCGCATCCGGATCCGTCGCCGTGGCAAGGTTCCGATCGGCGCTTTTCGAGAGCGGGGACTCCCGTTCGCATCTCGAGCGGAACGAGCGTATCAACCGCGCCTTCGCTTGCCGGACAAGACCGCCTTGAACCGCGGCTCGGACCGAAGCGGCTCGAACTCGATCGCTTTTTGCGCATCGGCTCGACGCGTGGGATGGATGTCGATTGCTTTCTGCAGCGCATCCAGCGCCTCTTCGCGGTTCCCTAGCTGCACGTGGCATATCGCAAGGTGATAGAACGCCTCGTCGCAATCGGGGTGGTTCTTGAGCGAGTGCGTCAGATCTCGAATGGCCTCCTCGCTCCGTCGGAGCTTCTGGAGCACGATGCCGCGATGGAGCAGAGCTCCGTGGTCGTCGGGGGTCGTTTCCAGGGCCTGGGTGAACTCACCCACCGCGTCGGCGGAGCGCCCGAGATCGAAGCAAGCCATGCCTCTGAGGACGTGCACTTCGGTCGAGCTCGGCTCGAGAGACACGAGTTCGTCTGCGACTTCGAGGGCCCTCTCCAGCTCGCCGAGCTCGAGCAAGGCGTTTCCCCGTGCGATCCGGGCATCGAGCTTGTCGGGATCCGCCTCGATGGCACGCTCGTAGCTGCGGAGCGCCTCCTCGAAGCGGCCCATGTCGGATAGAGCTATGCCACGATTGTACAGGACGTCGCCGCTGTCGGGCTCGAACCGGAGCACGGCGTCGAACGCGCCGATTGCCTCTTCGGGGCGCCCGAGCTCCCGGAGAATGACGGCCCGGTTGTGCTGCGATGCGAGGTGGTTGGGCTGCAGCGCGATGGCGCGCTCGTAGTCCCCCAGAGCGTCTTCGAGACGGTCCATCATGTCGTACACGACGCCCCGGTTGTAGTAGGCGAGATAGGAGCTGGAGTTCAACGTGATGGCACGATCGAGGTATCTCTTCGCTTTTGCGAGGTCATCCTCATCGATGGCCTTGACCCCCAGGTCGACGTAGCGTTCTTCAAGCGGAACACGCGTCATCAGACCGCCCTCCGGACCACGTGGGGTTTTGCGCCTGAAACTTACGACACATCAACCGACTCCCCGTCGTCTTGACTCGCCTCACCGGTGTCAGAATAGCCCCGGGCGAACCGGCGGCGCAACTCGTTTTTCCCCTTCCCCTCCGGGGGGATAGCTCGGAATATCTTTTGCACGAGGGAGGACACTGGCAGGCGTCGGAGCTCGGCTTCGCTGGCCCAACGGTGTTTGGCGGGGGAGCGGCCCAAAAGCCTGGCGGCGAAAGCGTGCAAGATGATGCGTCGGTTCATGATCGTGTGCCGTACCCGGGCGACCTCCTCTCGAACCTCGATGTCGATGCCATAGCGTTCGCGGGCTTCCCGCGCGATCGCGGCGCGGGGTTTCTCTCTGGCAGAGCACTCGCCGGTTGGAAACTCCCAGAGATCCCTCATGAGGCCGGTGTCGACCCGCTGGAACACGAGATATTTCGAGCCGCTTCGGACGAGGGCCGTGGCGGCGGTGACGCGTACGGGAGCGGGGCGCGGTCCGGTCTCGGGAAGATCGCGCACGAGTCCGTCACGGCGCGCGATGCAATTCTCCTGAATCGGGCATGCGAGACAACCCGGGTCGGATTTTTTGCAGATCAGAGCGCCCAACTCCATGAGCGCTTGGTTGACTTCACCGGCACCACGTTCGGGAAGAACATCCTCGGCCAGCTTCCACAAAACGCGTCGGACGGGGCCGGACCGGATGTTGCCGGCAATGCCGAAGAATCGCGACAGCACTCTCGCCACGTTGCCATCGAGAATGGGCGCCTTCTCGCCGAAAGCGATGGAGACGATCGCGCCAGCGGTGTAGCGTCCCACCCCGGGCAATGCCAGCCATCCGTCGACATCCTCGGGAAGCCCACCTCCGTTCTTCACCAGTGTCTTGGCCGCCCGGTGAAGGGCTCTCGCGCGCTCGTAATAGCCGAGTCCGGACCATTCCGCAAGCACCTCCTGCTCGGTTGCTCCGGCGAGGCTTCCGAGGTCGGGGAATCGGGCAAGGAATCGCTCGAAGTAGGGAATCACCGTCTTGACCGATGTCTGCTGGAGCATGAGCTCCGAGACCCAAACTCGATAGGGCTCGGGTCGCTCGCGCCACGGAAGCCGGCGGCGATGCCGACGATACCAGCTCAGAAGCCGCTCGCGATCGATGTTCACGGCGTCGATCGTAATCGACCGTCGCTCTCGGCGGCAACAGGAAGTCTCCCGAGTCTTGGGTGAGCTCCGACTGCGGCCTAGAAAATGGGGCGGTGATCCGCCGACCACCGCCCCGTGACGGGACTTCCAGCATCGTGCAGGTCGCTAGGAAAGGATGCCGGGAGCCCCGATGATCCGGGGAAGCCTCGGCGCTCCCGAGCACACTCGCCGCCGCCAGTGCCGGAAGTTCCGGGGCAGTCCCCGCGACCATCGAAACGAGAATCTTCGGTTGCCTCAGGAGGTAAAGAGCTAATCGAGCTCATGTCACTCTCAGATACGCCGAACGTTGCCTGAGGTTCGGGCCCCGTTGTCAAGGGGACTGAAACGAGGGTGTCAAGGCCCGAGCCTCAGTTCAGTAAGAAGATAGGCAAGAGTGATGCCAGATGCTGTGAAGGTGTTAACATGCACTCGGGCCGGGAATTGGGCCCGAAGTCCTCGCACACCGTCACCCGAAAGAGACGGCGCGGTCCTCGGCAAGCGACACCGAAAGAGAAGGCGTGTGCTAGTATCCAATCTCGTCTTGAAAAGAGCCCGAGCCGTGGCGGCCCGATCGATTGCGGGTCCCGCCACGGCATTGAGTAGAGGAAAACGCATGGGTAGGCCCTACGAGTTCGAGGAGATTGAGCGCAAATGGCAGGCTCGGTGGCTCGAGACCCGTGAGTTCGAAGCGAGCGAGACGGACGAGCGTCCGAAGTATTACTGCCTGGAGATGCTCCCCTATCCGTCGGGCAAGATTCACATGGGTCATGTGCGGAACTACTCGATCGGCGACGCCATCGCGCGGTTCAAGCGCGCGAAGGGCTTCAACGTGCTCCATCCCATCGGCTGGGACGCACTCGGACTGCCGGCCGAGAATGCCGCACTGAAGCACGGCGCACATCCCGAGGACTGGACGCGCGCGAACATAGCCCATATGAAGCGGCAGCTGCAGCGGTTGGGGTTCTCCTACGCCTGGGATCGCGAGATCGCGACCTGTGATCCCGATTACTATCGGTGGAATCAGTGGTTCTTCATTCAGATGTGGAACAAGGGGCTGGCGTTTCGCAAGAAAGGGGCGGTGAACTGGTGCCCGGTCGACCTGACAGTTCTCGCGAACGAGCAGGTCGTCGATGGGCGTTGCTGGCGCTGCGACGCCCAGGTCGTCAACAAAGAGCTCGAACAATGGTTCCTGAGGATTACACGATTCGCCGAACCACTGCTCGCGGATATGGAAGGCCTGCCCGGCTGGCCGTCGACGGTCCTCACACTCCAACGTAACTGGATCGGACGCTCCGAGGGCAGCGAGATCGAATTTGCTCTCGCCGACCCCACGCACGGCGGGGGATCCATCCGGGTCTTCACGACGAGAATCGATACGGTATACGGGGCGACGTTCGTGGTCCTTGCGCCCGAACACCCCTTGACCTCTCGTCTGGCGGCGTCGAACCCCGCCCTCGGCTCCTACGTCGAAACCACGGTCCGCGAGGACAAAGAGAAACGGCGCCTCGGCGAGCTCGAGCAGACGGGAATCGCAACCGGGCACGACGCGTTGAACCCATTTACCCGGGAGAGGATCCCCATCTGGGTCGCCAACTACGTGCTGATGGATTACGGGACCGGTGCGGTCATGGCCGTCCCGGCGCACGACGATCGGGACTTCGCCTTCGCTCGCGCGCACGGTCTGGCGATGAAAGCGGTCATCCAGCCCCCTTCGGCGGACCTCGACGCCCGGACGATGCAGAACGCTTTCACCGATCACGGTACCCTGGTGGACTCCGGCGAGTTCACCGGACTCCCGTCGCTCGACGCGATTCGAGCAATGAACGCGAAGATCGAGCGGGAAGGGCTCGGAAAATCCGCGGTCACCTACAAAATCCGCGACTGGGGGATCTCGCGGCAGCGATACTGGGGGACACCGATTCCCATGGTCTACTGCGACGAGTGTGGGATCCTTCCGGTGCGCGAGACGGACTTGCCGGTGCTCCTGCCCCGGGACGTCACCATCACGGGAAAGGGGGAATCCGTCCTGCGGAACAACCGGAGCTTCCTGGAAACGACCTGTCCCGGGTGCGACCGACCGGCCCGCCGTGAAACGGACACGATGGATACTTTTGTGGATTCCTCTTGGTATTTCTATCGTTACACCGATCCTCGATGCTCGGACGGACCGTTTCGCCCCGAGGTGGCGCGGCACTGGTTCCCCATCGACGTCTACATCGGTGGCATCGAGCATGCCATCCTTCATCTGATCTACGCACGTTTCTGGACAAAGATGATGCGTGAGCTGGGACTCACCGAAGATGCGGAGCCGGTCGACGTCCAGCTCTCGCAGGGGATGGTCATCAAGGACGGAGCGAAGATGTCCAAGAACAAGGGGAACGTGGTCGAGCCCGACGAGGTGGTCGCCCAATACGGCGCCGACACGTTGAGACTCTACGTTCTGTTCGAGGCGCCGCCGGAGAAGGAAGTCAGCTGGACCGATCAGCGCCTCGAAGGTCCGGCGCGGTTTCTTCAGCGCATCTGGCGGTTCGTGGACAACGAAGTCGATGCGCTGGCTTCGGCGTCGCCGATCGAGGGCAACGAGAGCTGGAACGAGCTCGAGTCGTCGCTGAGAAAAAAGACCCACCAGACGATTCAACGAGTCACTCACGACATCGAAGAGCGTTTCCACTTGAACACTGCCATCGCCGCGATCATGGAGCTCGTGAACGAGATGTATCGGGCGGTGGAGCCCCGTCCGCTGCGCGACGACACGTGGAAGGTCGTGCGAGAGGCTACCGAGGCGGTCATCCTCCTTCTGAGCCCGTTCGCACCCCACGTGGCGGAGGAGCTCTGGGAAACTCTCGGGTACGGGAACGGCCTCCGGTCGGCGAGCTGGCCTCGCTTCGATTCCGAGGTGGCCGCCGATGAAAAGACGACGTTCGTGGTTCAGGTCAACGGGAAGCTGCGAGGTCGTATCGAGGTTTCGGTCTACGAAAGCGAGGAAGAAGTGAAGCGGCTCGCGCTCGCTGACGAGAACGTGAAGCGATTCACAGAAGGCAAAGAGCTCCGCCGGGTCATCGTGGTGCCTCGGCGTCTCGTGAACGTGGTGGTGTCCCCATGACAAGAAAAAAGTCGTTGTTGCTCGTCACAACTGGCTCCTGGATGATGATGGGAATGGGGTGCGGTTACTCCCTCGCGGGGAGGGGAAACTACCTGCCCGATTACATATCGGTCATCGCCGTACCGACCTTCGCGAACAACACCGATCGCGTAGCAGTCGAGGAGTTGTTCACCCGAAAAGTCGTCGAGGAGTTCAACTCCCGCGGGCGTTATCGGATACAAGGGGACGTCGAGGGCGCGGATGCGGTGATGGAAGGAACGGTCTTGAGCCTCACCGCCGTCCCGTCGGTGCTCGAAGGAGGGGATCCCGAAGATCCGCAGAGCAATCAGGCCTCGACCTATACCGTCGTGGTGCGGGCTCAGGTCGCGTTCCGTGACCTGGTCGAGGACAAGGTTATCTGGTCAAGTGGCGGATTCCAGTTCCGGGACGATTTCGAGATTGGCGAAAATCCCGATGAGTTCTTCGATCAGGAAGGTCTTACTCTCGAGCGACTGGCGGAGGAGTTTGCGAAATCCCTCGTGAGCAGCATTCTCGAGGCATTCTGATTTGAGGCTATCGTACAACCAGCTCACCCAGCATCTTGACTCGGGGAAGCTCGAGCCCGTGTATCTCGTCATGGGCGAGCAGGAGCTTCTTCGAGAGCTCGCGCTCGATAGTATCGCCACCGCTGCCGTTGACGGTGAGCCCACCCCTTTCAACTCGGATCGGTTCGACGGGCAGCAGGCCCGAGTGGAACGAATCCTGGACTCGGCGAACGTCCTGCCCCTGCTCGGCGGCCGTCGTGGGGTGGTCGTGAGACGTGCCAGCCGGTTGGTCGAATCGGAGCAGCTTGCCGCATATCTTGACGATCCTTCTCCCCACTCGGTCTTGGTGCTCGACCTCGAAAAGAAGCCGGATCAGCGCAAGAAGTCGTGGAAGGGAATCGCAGGCAAAGCGAGCATCGTCACCTGCGATGCCCCGCGCACGTCGGGAGAGTTGGAGGATTGGCTGGCAGAACAGGCGAAAGGGAAGGGACTTTCTCTCGGCCGACAAGTCGTGCGCTATCTCGCTTCCGAGTTCGGGTCCGACCTTCGGAGGCTTGTGAACGAGCTAGAGAAGCTTTCCCTCTACGCCGCTGGCGACAAACTCGACCTCGAGACGGTCGCATTCGTCATCGGACGCGGCAAAGCACAGAACATCTTCAAGTTCGTCGAGGCGCTTGAGAGCCGGGATTCGGCGAAGGCGCTGCGGCAGCTCGGTCGTCTGCTGGCCGAGGGAGAGCCCCCGCTGCGCATACTGGCTCTCGTGGATCGTCTGGTATGCCAGTTGAGAGTGACGAAGGAAGTCCAGGGGTCGGGGAGCCGGGCTTCTGGTTTGGCGAGCGCTCTCGGGGTCCCGCCGTTCGTGGCGAAGCGACTCTCGGAGAGCGCGCGCCACTACGACCGGGAAGCACTCGGACGCGCCGTTCAGGCTCTGGCCGACACGGACCGAACGCTCAAGTCGTCGAGCTTTCCGGACCGCGTCGTACTCGAGACCCTGGTGATGGCTCTCGGAAGTTCGGCGTCTCAGCCCGAGAGCGCGGCCACCCGCCGGCCAAGGCGTGACTTGTAACGGTTGCCAGCGTTCTCGTGAATGATGCCCTTCTTGACCATGACATCGACGAGCGACATCGTGCCGGGGAGGAGCTTCTTCGCGTCTTCCGCGTCCCCGGCCTCGACGACCTGGCGCAGCTTCTTCATCTGAGTGCGCAGCCGAGTGCGGTCGGCTCGATTTCGAGCTCGACGCTTCGCGTTTTGCCGAACGCGCTTCTTCGCCGAAAGACTATGTGCCATTAAACCTCCTAGAGCGATAACCCCCCGCCTTGCAAACCAGCAATTTTAGCATAAGATGCGCCGGTGACTGTAACCGCTTGGCTCGACGCCACTTTCGGCATTGGCGCCAGAGGCAGCTCCGTTCGAACCGAGGTTCTCGCGGGCGTCACGACGTACATGGCCATGAGCTATATCATCCTCGTCAATCCCGCCGTTCTCTCGACGACCGGTATGAATTCCGGAGCCGTGCTCGGGGCGACTTGCTTCGCATCCGCCCTGGCGACGCTGTGGATGGGGCTCTCGGCAAACTACCCCATCGCGCTCGCTCCGGGAATGGGGCAGAATTTCTTCTTCGCTCTCACCATTTGCGGTCCGGTAGCGCTCGGGGGATACGGATATGGCTTTCGAGAGGCGCTCGCCGCGGTCGTGGTGGCGGGCGGGCTCTTCGTTGTCGCGTCCATCTGGAAGCTCAGGGCTCGGATCATCGCGTCTGTTCCCGACCACTTGAAGAGGAGCATGGGCGTGGGGATCGGTTTTCTCATCGCCATCGTGGGATTGCGATGGGGAGGGATCGTTACCTCGGTTCCCGGTACCTATATCGGGCTCGGCAACCTGGAAGCTCCGGCCGCGATCCTCACGCTGTTCGGTCTCGCCGTCACGTCGATTCTGCTCGTGCTCGGAGTCTCCGCCGCGCTGCTCATTGGGATCTTGTCTTCCACGCTGGTCGCGGTCCTTCTCGGTCTCACCCGGTTCGAGGGGGTATTCGGCCTTCCCGAAGGTGTCGTGTCGTATTTCCTCGTCGCGGACTTCGAAGGTCTCTTCCGTCAGCGTGAAGTGCTGGCGGTGATCTTCGTGGTCCTCCTCGTGGATCTCTTCGACACGGTGGGAACGCTCATCGGGGTTACCGAGCGGGCGGGCCTCACCGTAGAGGGCCAGCTGCCCAAGGCGCGTGAAGCCTTTCTCGCCGACGCGGCCGGCTCGGTGGCGGGCGGCTTGCTCGGCACGTCTACGGTGACGAGCTACGTGGAGAGCGCCGCGGGCGTCTCCGCTGGTGGCCGGACGGGCCTCGCCTCTGTCGTTACCTCGGTACTGCTTGCGGGGTCGGTGTTCTTCTACCCGCTGCTGCGAGTCGTGGGTGGAGGGCTTCAGGACGAGGCTGGCGCCACCCTCTATCCCACACTCGCACCCGCGCTCATTCTCGTGGGAGTCTTCATGATGGCCGGGGTCGAGCGGATCGACTGGTCCAAAACCCGCGACGCCATCCCTGCGTTCCTCACGGTCATCATGATGCCGCTCACGACCAGCATCACCGAAGGCATCGCTTTCGGTTTCATCTCGACCTCGATCTTGTATCTTGCGGGCGGCCGCGCCCGCGACCTGCATTGGGCTACGCACGTCATCGCGGCATTCTTTTTGGCGCGATACGTGTGGCTGTGATCTCCTCCCTCCGTTTTCCCGGGCTCGCGAGGGGATGCTATTCTCCTTTCATATGAAGGAGAAACCCCGTAGAACGAGACGCGGCTCCACCGGCGATCCTAGGCTAGATCGCAGGCTGGAGGAGCTCGTCAACGCCTGCTGCACCGACGAAGAGCGAACCTACGTGCAGGAGCTCACCGCAACTGCCCTAGGGCTCGGTATCGACTGTACGAAACGCATCGATCTCAAAATCGCCAATGCCGCTCTCAGGGAGATGCGCCATGCGTTTCGAATCTTCACTCCATTTCGCTCCGCGAGGAAAGTCACCGTGTTCGGGTCGGCTCGTTCTCCGGAGGGCGGACCGGATTACGACCGTGCCCTCGTTCTGGGTAAGGCGATGGCGGAAGCGGGCTGGATGGTCGTTACCGGTGCGGGAAGCGGCATCATGGGCGCCGCCCACCAGGGCGCCGGTCGTAGCCTGAGCATCGGCGTGAACATCAAGCTTCCCTTCGAGCAAGCGGCGAACGAGGTCATCCGCGGCGACAAGAAGCTCATGACCTTCCGGTACTTCTTCACCCGGAAGCTTTTTCTCCTCAAGGAGTCGCACGCAGTAGTGTTGATGCCCGGGGGGTTCGGCACCCTGGACGAATGCTTCGAGGTTTTGACGCTGCTCCAAACGGGAAAACAGGTCCCCATTCCCGTGGTTATGGTCGATAGTCCAGAGACGGGCTATTTTCACGAGCTGGATCGCTTCGTGAAGAAGTGTGTGCTGGGCAACGGGCTCATTTCACCGCAGGATACGAGCCTGTTTCGCATCGTGGCCAATCCGCTCGAAGCCCGAAACGAGATTCTCCATTTCTATCGTGTCTATCATTCCTCGCGATACGTGGGCACCAAGCTTCTGATTCGTCTCGAGCGGGAGCTCACCGACGACGAAATGAAGGTCCTCAACGACGGCTTCGGGGACGTCCTGCGATCGGGGCGCATCGAGAGGGCTCAGCCCCTGCCGGAAGAGCCGGGAGACGATTTTCACGGCCTCGCCCGGATCGAGCTCGCTTTCAACCGGAGGGACTTCGGTCGATTGCGTCAGCTTATCGACGCGATCAACGAGCTAGCGGCTGACAGCGTCAACCATTGACGTCCGTCGGACCCTTGCCCGAAGGCGGATCGATCACGGGTCCCGCCACGGCATTGAGCACGGTCAGGGTAATGACGAGCTCGGCCGACCCTGTGCGAGCGGAGCGAGCCCGGCGCGCTGGCCGCGCCGTAAACAGCCCGAGCCGTGGCGGCCGGTCGATCACGGGTCCCGCCACGGCATTGAACACGGTAAGACAATTTCGACCTCGAAGGTCGGGGCGAAGCTCGTATCTCCCACGAACAGGGCCCTGCCGGGACGGAAATAGAAGCAGAGACCCTCCGATTCCTCAGGGTTGGAAAGTACCTCGAAATGCTTGGCGACCACGTCCCCGTCACCGACTGTCTGAATGTCGAGCTCGCTTCCGAGACGACGCGCCGCTTGCTCGGAGCAGAATGCTTTAGCTCGAGAGCGCCTCTGGAGCGCGATCGCGGCGGATCTCGCTTCGACCCTCCCCGATGTCAGGAGAATCGCCCGAATGGACGAGAGCCCCACGCGAGCTCGCTGGAGTCCCATCATCATGTCGGCGCCGCTCGGATCCAGCCCGGGATCGACGAAGACCGCTCCCGGGGACGTCTTCACGATGTACGCGGCCCGTCCACGCTTCCCCACACACCAGATCCCGCGGCTGGCTTCGTAGATGTCTCTTTTGGCCATATGGGAGACGATGGCCGATGGTACACCGGCTCGAGGCCGCGTAGAATGACGCCTCCGTTTCGTAAAGGAGGACTCTTGCAAAGAGCTGTCGTCTTGATGGTGTCGACCGGAGTCTTTGCCGCCCCGAGCATCACCCGCGCGGAGCCGACCCGGGTCATTTTGTTCATCGGTGATGGTTTCGGTGCCGCTCAAACGTCGTTTGGCCTGGCCTACGCACGGATGGTCGATGGACGCGAGCTCGCGATCGAGCGGCTCATGCGAGACGGAAATACGGGCTATGCGCTTCCGATAGCCTACGAAAGCCCGGTGACCGATTCGGCCGCGGCGGCGACGCAGATATCGACCGGTGTGAACGTCAGGAACGAGACTCTCGGTCTGGACCCGGATGGCCGCGCCATTGAGACCATCGTGGAGTGGGCGGAGGAGCGGGGTATTGCCACCGGCCTGGTGACCAATATGCGTCTATCGCACGCCACGCCCGCCGCGTTTGGTTCTCATCAGGTCTCCCGCTACGAGCCCGAGCCCGTCATCGTCGACGAGATGCTGTCTCTGGACATCGACGTCCTCCTCGCCGGTGGCGGACGCGCCTTGGTACCCAAAGGACGTCGAGTGTCCGATTTCCTGCCCGATCTCCCCCCAGAGCTCGACGGGGAGTCCAATCGGAGCGACGCTCTCAATCGCATCGAGGGAGCAAAGTCACGGGGCTACCGAGCCGTTTCCACCGCTACGCAGCTCGTCGAAGTCTCGAAAGAGACGCGGAGACTGCTCGGTCTCTTCGCTGCCTCCCATCTTCCCTATGTCGTGGATCGCCGTCTCTTGGCACTCGAGGAGGTCCCGGCTCTCGACGTCATGACACGGGCGTCTCTCGATGTGCTCGAGCGATCCGAGTCTGGATTCTTTCTCATGGTGGAGGCCGGACGCATCGACTATGCGGGCCACGACAACGATGCGGGGACGATGCTGCAGGAGATCCTGGAGTTCGATCGAGCCATCGCAGTAGGCATGGATTTTCAGGAGCGGCACCCAGAAACGCTGATCGTTGTGACGGCGGACCACGGTACCGGCGGGTTCTCCTTTACCTACGGGGATTGGGACGGAATGCCCGATCCGATAGCGCTCAAAAGCGGGCTCGTCTACCAACCGGAGCATCGTTATCCGTCCGTGGAGCACTTGGCTCGACTCGGCCAGCAGAGCGCATCATTCGGGCTGATGCTAGAGAGGGCGCAGGGCAGGGCCGAACGACTGGTCGAGGTGGTTCACGCGTATACGGCGCTCTCCATGACGCTCGACGAGGCGCGTGGCGCCCTGCTACGTGACGAGACCGGTCGCGCCTGGACCGTGGATTTCCGTCAGTTCTACGGAGATCAGGCCAGTACGCCTGCGTGCCTCCTGGGGCGGGCGCTCGCGCGGCACACTCACGTCGTCTGGTCGACCGGCGGACACACCTCGGAGCCGGTGATGACTTTTGCGCGGGGACCCTCGGCGGAGCGGCTTCGCGGTGTTTACTACCACTCGCGGGTCTACGAGATCGTCAAGGCAGTGCTGGAATCTCCGTCGGAGTAAAGCTCGCGGTCAGATCGAACGGGGGCCTCCAGCCCGAGGCGCTGAGACGAGGCAATTGGAAAGACATCGCCCGCGAGGTTTCATCGGCTGCGAATTCTCACATCGCCACTGAAGGTGGTTGCTTCGATGAGAGCGCTGCCGTCGCCGACGACACCTGTCAACTTGCGTCCACTGCGGTCGGTCGACGTCACCCGCATCTGGAACGCCGAATCGATATCCCCGCTGAAAGTAGTCGCCTCGAGCTCGAAGCCCACGTCGTCGCCGATGGCGAGGACGACGTCGCCCGAATGCGTCTTGAACTCGTATCGCCCGCCTGGGGCTATCCGACCCGTGTAGCGAATGTCACCACTCGTGCTGGAGAGGGTTCCGCGCTCCGACGATACGCTGTCGACCCGCACGTCGCCGCTTACACTCTGTACCTCGAGCTCGCGCGTTTCCAGACCGTCGATGGTCACGTCTCCGGAAACGCTTTCGATTCGCGCGTCCCTTGCGGAACTGGCGTTGCGCACGTCGACGTCACCCGAGACCGACTTCGCCTCGACCAGGTTCGTCACGTCGCTCGCAGTAACCGACCCGCTGACCGATCCGGCTCGCACGGCCCCCTCGATGCTCTCGACGGTGATGTCGCCCGACACCGAGGTCGCTTCGACGTCGGCGTCCCGGGGTAGCGAGATGCGGTAGTCGACGGAGACGCCACCTCGATGATGCCCTCTATGTCCGCCACGGGGGTAACGGGTCTCCACCCGGACCCGGTTTCCCACTTCGGAGATGTCGATCTCGACCTCGTCGAAGAGGCTCCGGTCGGCGTCTCCGTGAAGTCGCTTGACCGCCTCGATAACCAGCTCCCTTCCGCCGGTTCCGGCAACTCGAATCTCTCCGGAGATATTGGAGACGTAAAGCTCTCCGCCGGCACCGAGCTCGATGCGCCGCGCGAACGGCTCCTCAGGTTCCTGCGCCACCGCACCCACGGCCGCAGCCAAGAGCACAGGAAGGCAGGTCGAAATCAACACGTGTTTCCGGTTTTTCATGATTCTTCTCATATGGGGTTCGAAGGCGCCTCGGTCCCTTTCATTTCCTCGATCAGATCGAATGCGTTCTCGCCCTGGCCCTTTCGAACCTCGTTGATGACCCGAATGGTGTTTTGGAGGAGGCTCACCTTGCGGCGAAGCGCTTCCAGAAGGCTTTCCTGAGCCACCTTGCTGTCGGGCTCGGAGCGGATTGCTTGCCGACTCTCCTCGATCGCTTTCTCGATCAAGTCGAGATTCTCGTTCAGGACGAGGACCAGCTCTTCCGACAGGACACCATCGTTTTGCACGACGATCTGTTCGAGCCCGCCGATGGCGTTGTCGTAGTGGGCTTCGGCGGTACGGAGCTCCTCCGTCACCATCGTCACGAGCGCCTCCTGGTCGTCGACCGCTGGTGAAGGCCTTCGCGCGAGAAAGATTGCGACCGCGAGCAGAATCAGGGCGGCGAGGGCCAGGTAGGTTCGGACCTCGGTCGCCTTGCTCGGTGCGTGACGCCGTTCGATCGCCGCCGCCACCGAAGTCCAGACGCGCTCTGGGGGATCGGGATTCCCGAGCGCTTTCGCCTGGCGTCGGATGGTGCGGAGATCGGCCTCGAGCTCCCGGCAGGCTCTGCAGGAGCTCAGGTGTCTCTCGACCAGGGTTTTTTCGCCCGGCTCGAGGGCTCCGTCGACGTAGTCGTTCAATCGATCGGTGAAATCGTCTCGTGTCACAGAAATGCTCCGGCGGAACGAGATTTCAGCTGGTCCCGCAACTTCATCCGGGCTCGGTGAACGAGCGATTTGGACGTTCCGACGGCGACGCCCAGAATGCTTCCCACCTCGCCGTGGTCATAGCCGGCGACGTCGTGAAGCAGAAACGCGGCACGTGACGACGGGGGAAGAAACCCGATGGCGCGCTCGAGCTCGAGACCACGAGCTCCCTCGGGGCTCCTGCCGCTAGAAAGCATTTCGGGAAGCGGGTCGGTCCGCGACTGTTCCTTGGCTCCGCGACTTCTCAAATGATCGAGACAGCGGTTGACGGCGAGTCTGTGCAGCCAAGTGCCAAAGGCGGACCGGCCGGCGAACGTCGGGAGCTTGTCGTAAACTTGCAAGAATATCTCCTGGAGCAAGTCTTCTGCGTCCTCTCGATTCCTCAACATTCGAAGCGCCAGGCCAAACACGACACCGCTGTGTTTCCGGTAGAGTGTCTCGAAAGCCGCGTCGTCGCCTCCGAGAATGCGCTCTACGAGATCGTCGTCCTCGGCTCTCCGGCCCTCGCGGTTTGGCGTCATGGGAGTCGATGGTAGCTCGTATCCTCTGGTTTCGGTCACGATATCGGTGCCGTCCATGAACCTCCCGCGACGCCACATCCGCCGCCGCTGAGTAAGACGGGAATTTCCCGGCAAAGGTTTACAACCTGGCGCGGTAGGGCGCAACCTCCTCGGGTGTTTGCTACGGCAGAGCGAGCCGTTCGCGCTTCGTTGCGACCGGCGGCGGGCCCCGCGGGATATGCGCGAAGCGCGGGTCGGCCGCACTCGTCTCGCGAGGCGTACGCAAATGTGTTACGCTGTCAAACAAATACGAGGAGAGCTTAGATCATGCAACATGTGCTGCGATTCGCAGTGTTCGGCATGCTGGGCGCCGGGTCGGCCTGCGAAAACGCCCCCGCCTCTCAGCAGACGGTCGAGGCGGTCAGCGAGAGAGACGTGGTCGCGCGAGTCGGCGACCAGGAGATCACCCTGGGAGAAGTGGATGCGAGGGCCGTTCAGACGAACATGCAAGCCTTCCAGCAGCTGTACGACGCTCGACGGCAGGCGGTCGATGACCTCGTTGCCGAGGCCCTCATCGCCCAGGAAGCCGCAGCGCGCGACCTCACCGAAGACGAGTTGATCGCTCGCGAGGTTACGGCCAACATAACCAAAGTGGATGAGGCCGAGGTGGAGGAGTTCTTCAATCAGAATCGGAATCGTCTCGGAGGCCAGAGTCTCGAACAGGTAGGACCTCAGATCAGGCAGTATCTCGAGGCGAGAAACGAGACCCTGGCACGCGCCATTTTCATCGAACGACTGCGAAAAGAGATGACGGTCAAGGTTTCCTTGGCTCCGCCCCGCATCCCCATCACGGTCGCGAGCAGCGAGCGAGTGAAGGGCCCGGCGGACGCGAAGGTCACCATCGTCGAGTACTCCGACTTCCAGTGACCGTTCTGTGCGAGGGTCGGTCCGACCCTCGAGCAGATCGAGAGCACCTACGGAGATCAGGTTCGATTCGTCTATCGTGATTTCCCGCTTCCCAACCATAGCCAGGCAAGGCCCGCAGCCGAAGCGGCGCTATGCGCTCACGAGCAGGGCAAATTCTGGGAGTACCACGATCGTTTGTTCGAGAACCAGCGAGCGCTGGGGAACGAGGAGCTGAAACGGTACGCCGCGGACGTTCAACTCGACACCGCGGCATTCGACGCTTGCTTCGATTCGGGCAAATTCCGCGACGTGGTTCAGCGGGACTACGCCGAGGGAGAACAAAAAGGAGTAAACGCGACCCCCACGTTCTTCATCAACGGGCGCTTCCTGTCGGGCGCCCAGCCCTTCGATGCCTTCAAGGCCATCATCGACGAAGAGATCGAGACCAACTGAGGTGTCACGATTGCGCGCGCCGGGCGTGGGGTGATCCCAACAGGCATGATGCTTTTACCCACGCCCATTTTGGGACGCCAGGCGCCGAGGTGGCCAACACTATGGTAGACGGGCGGTTGCGTTGCGGCGAGCCCGACGGGTATCGGCACGGTTTTTGCCTGTAGTGTGAACATGGATGTGCAGGCCCACACCTCGTTGCCCGAGGACGTTCCCGCGAACGAGGAGAGTCCACGGATGGAAACGATTCCCGGCGGCCGCTACCACCTGGTAGAGCGTTTGTCGGCCGGCGCCATCGGCGCCGTTTACATGGGGCTCGACACCGTGCTCGATCGACCGGTTGCGGTCAAGAGCGTGCGCCTCGACACACCCTTTGCCGATCACAGTCCCGACGAGCTGCGGGAGCGATTCGTTCGAGAAGCTCGGGTTGCCGCTCGGCTCCAGCACCCCAACATCGTTACGATTCATGACATCGTTGCGACTGCGGAACGAGGTTTCATTATCATGGAGTTCATCGAGGGACAGTCCCTCGAAGCTCTACTGAAGTCGCAAAAGAGGCTCCCTCTGTCTCTGTCCATTCGCATCATGCGCCAGCTCGCGAGCGCTCTCGACTACGCCCACGAGCGCAACGTGGTGCACCGGGACGTGAAGCCATCGAATATTCTCGTCTCCTCCTCCTCGAGCGTATGGGTAACCGATTTCGGCGTAGCCAAATCCGAATTGTCCACGAATCTCACGATGGCAGGCGGTGTTCTCGGAACCCCCGATTACATGTCGCCGGAGCAGGCAAGAGGAGAGGACGTGGATGCGCGCTCGGATCTGTTCTCGCTCGGTTGCATCTTGTTCGAATGTGCGACTGGAGAGAAACCATTTCGCAGCCCGAGCTTGACCGGAGTGTTGCTGAGCATAATCAACGACGAGCCGGTCTTCCCGCTGAACTGGAACTCTCTGGGTCTGCCCGTGGGGCTCAAGCCGATCTTGCATCACGCTCTCGAGAAAAAGCGAGACAAGCGGTTCTCGTCGGGCGCGGAGCTCGTCGAGGCTCTTTCACACTTGCCGGCGGAGGATATCTTGCGCGCCGACGAGCTCGCCCCCGAGGCGGGCGATAAGCCCGTCTCGAAGGACTCGGGCAGCTCGCCCGACCAGGCATCTGAACCGCGGGCCGCACTCGAGGCAGAAGGCGAGACAGAGGCGACCACGAAGGATAGTCAGGAGGTTTCTGCGGACTTCGCTCCCTCGATGGATCCAAGTCCACGAGCGGATACAGGCCAGGACACCGCAGCTCTCCCGGAGAACGACGTCGAGCCCGTAGACAGGGTGAGCCCCGAAAGCGATGTGAGTTCGAAAGAAGACGTCGTTTCCGTAGCCGACGTCAATCCTTCAGCCGATCACCCCTCGGTGGCAGATTCGAGCTCGGAAAATAGAGGAGGAAGTGTCACCGCCGCCTCGGATGCCAGCCCGAGATCCGACGTGAGCTCCAGTCTGCGGAGCGCAGCGGCTGCCGGCGAATCGGTCTGGGCGGAAGTGTCGGCCGATCGCACCCGAGGTTCCGACGATCGCACCCGCACGCCCCGACAGCCCGAGAGCGGAGTTTCTCCGAAGGAGGCTTTCCCCGCCGATCGGGTCGACCAGTTGAAGCAAGACAAACGATCGCTCAAGTTGTCTCCGACACTCTCGGGCGAGCTTCACGGAGTAGAGATCACTCCGGAGGAGGGCTTTCTGCTGTCCCGGATCGATGGCGTGTCGCGCGCGTCCGACATCATGGCGATAAGCCCGTTGCCGGAGGAGGAGACGGCCCGCGTCCTGTCCTTGCTGTTGGAGAAACGGCTCGTCCATCAGGGGGCGGCGCAGCAACCGCCACCAGTTTCTCGGGCCGTCCCCACCAACGTGCATGTCAGGGTCGACCCGACCATCGAGCGCGAGATCGATCACTTGCTGGCTCTCGCCGCTTCCGGGGATCACACGGGCCTTCTCGGCATCTCGATGGACGCACCGGCACCGGATCGGAAAAGCGCCTATCTGAGGCTGGTAGGGAAGTTTCATCCCGATAAATTTTCGAGCGTGGCCGACGACGCCTTCAAGAACAAGCTTTCGAGACTCGTGTCGGCGGCATCTCAAGCGGTTCAGGCACTCGCCGATGCGAAAAAGATGGAATCGGCTCTTCCATCGGCTTCGCGCGCGCCGTCGTGGGAACGCCGACAAAGCCAGCCGGCGGCCGAGGACAGCAAGAGCTTCGACAAACAACATTACGCCCGCACGCTCTACGACCGGGCGTTGCGTGCATTCGACCTGCAAGACTTCTGGGAAACGATCCAGCTTTGCAAACAGGCCATAGCGGCCGACGACAGCGAAGCGCAGTACTACTTCCTCCGCGCCCGGGCGCTCATGCAGAATCGGAAATGGCGCAAGGACGCGGTGAAGGACCTCCGGAAAGCCGCGGAGCTCGATCCTTCGAACCTCGAGTACTTGGGAACCCTTGCCGCGGTTTATCAAGCCGAGGGCTTGAACGCCAGGGCGGCATCGCTACTGAAACAGGTGCAGGCGATCGACCCGAAATATATTCCTCCCGGGCTCGACGGCGGAAGCTCGACCAAACCCTAGTTCCTTCGCCAAGGCTCCGGCGACCCACGGCATTCGATGTCCTTCTCGATCGGTCGATGTCGGGTCGGCGTTCTTATTCGAGTTTCCGAAAAACGCAAGGTCGCGGCCACCAAGGATTCCCCGTTCCTTCTTTGCACCGCGGAGACGTTGCGGCTCTACGCTCGTTCTGAAGTGCGTCGTCGCGATCCCCGAACACGTTTGCTAAGGTTTTGAGCCGAGCTGGTGCGCCAAGGCCGCGAGCGCGAGCGCGGTGAAGTAGACGACGATCCAGAAAACAGTAACGCCGATAGGCGAGCGAAACGGGAACGGGTCGGATTCCTCGCCGTTCGGCGTGGTGCCGGTCGCCCCTAGCATCGACCTCGCCTTCTCGACGATCGCGCTCCCCAAGGATTGGAGCTCGGCTCCGGTGCTGCGGGATGCTGCAACGACCGCTTCACCGAGGCTCTTCAAGGGGCCGCGATAGATCCAATCGGTGTCCAGGCTGATCGTTGGCTCACCGCCGAGCTTGGAGAGGAGCAGGAAGAACGCGACGGCGGTACCCATAAGGAGCTGGATCGAGGACAGCACGTGGTCGAGAGTGTAGGGGTGATAGTCGGAGGCGTAAGGAAGCACACGGTAGAGCAACGAGGGTGCGACGCCGAAGGTGGTGCAGAGCAACGCGGCGACGCCCATGCCCACGAGCATATTGAGCGGCAGAGGAGCGACGTCGATCGATTTCCGTGGGCCAAAGAACGTGAAGTACGGGAGCTTGAGTCCGGTATGAAGAAAGGTTCCGACGCTCGCCAAAGTCAGCAGCAGCACCACGAAGGGTCGGTGAGATTCTGAGGCGGCAGAGATGACCATGGACTTGCTGATGAACCCGTTGAACAGGGGGACACCGGAAATGGAGAAGGCTCCCACGGTGTACAAGAGAACCACGAGCTTCATGTCTGTCGCGATGCCACCGAGGTCCGTCAGCTTACGCAGGCCGGTCGCCTGCAGCACCGCGCCCGCCCCCATAAATAGCAGCGCCTTGTACAGGATATGGCTGAACGCATGGGCCGTCGCCCCGTCGAGAGCCAGTGCGGTGCCCATACCGACGCCTGCGACCATGTAGCCGACTTGGCTCACGATGTGATACGCCAGAAGTCTCCGGATGTCGTTCTCGAGAACGGCATAGACGACGCCATACAGAGCCATGACGACGCCAGCCCACACGAGGGTGTCCGCCCCTGGGAAAACGCGTATGAGCACATAGACGGCGGTCTTCGTGGTGAATGCGCTGAGAAAAACGCTGCCGGTGACGGAAGCTTCCGGATAGGCGTCCGTGAGCCAGGCATGGAGCGGAGGGATGGCGGCATTGACGCAGACGCCAAGCAGAATCAGCCAGAATGCGAGCGGGTCGGTCGGCGCTACTGTCAAGGGCTCTATTTGGAGCGAGCCGCCCCGGTCGAGAAGGACTAGGACACCAGCGAACAGCAGAGAGCCCCCCGAGACATGCACCAGCAGATACCGATAGCCCGCGGCACCTGACCGCGGGGATCGCCCATTCCAGACGACGAAAAGCGAGGAAATTGCCATGACCTCCCAGAAGACGAACAGCGTGACCCAGTCGCCGGCAAAGACGACCCCGAGCGAGCTCCCGGCATAGACGAGTGTGGCCACCGTTTCGCTCCGGCGGTCGAGATGGAGGGCATAGATGACACCGATGAAGGCAACGAGCGCGAAGACGAGGCCAAATACGAGGCTCAGAGGATCCACGTGGAGCAACGAGAGCCCATAGTTGCCGAAGTCCACGTCCAGCCTCGAGGTGAAGTCGAGTCCCGTCGAGGAGAGCAAGGCGATAACAGAACCTAGAACGACGACCACGCGTCTCGTCCCGCTCGCCGTGACCGCGGCTAGAAACGCCGTGACGAAAAGAACGAGTGCCGGGTGGAAAGCTGTCAAGACTCGTCCTTTTCGTAATAGCTCTCGTCTCTCTGGAGGAACGCATGGCCAAGCCATTTCGAGGCGAGAACGATGACGGCGCAACCTACGACGCCGTAGACGAAGTCGAACGACGGGAATCGATGCCAGGGAAATTCCGGGTGAGCCAGATGAGAGAAAACGATCTCGAGGCCAATGGTCATGACGAGGATGGAAGCCGCGACCATCCAAATGGAGCGTGGAATCACTCGGAACCTGCCGCGAAGAGAATTGGATTTGCCCCGGTGAGACCTTGGGCAGCAAGGAAAGCCAGGCGGTACAGAGAGAGCACGAAGTCCGGCGCGAGGCCAAGAGCGATCGAGACCGACGCCGTCAGCGCCAGGGGAATCCAGAGAGTGGGCGGCGCTTCATCGAATCGAAACGGCCCGGGCTCGCCCCGGAAGAAGCCCGCCTGCACGATCGGAAAGAAATAGGCGAAGTTCAGGAGGCCGCTCACGACGAGAAGCGCGAGGTAGGCGGGGGCTCCGGCTTCGAGGGCTCCGAGTCCCAGGTTCCACTTGCTGACGAATCCCACGAGTAGCGGCATGCCAGAAAGCCCGAGCGCGCCCAGGGTAAAAGCGCCGAAGGTGACGGGCATCGAGCGACCCAGCCCCTCGAGCTCCGCAATGTACTCTTTGTGGGTCCGCGTGTAGATGGAGCCCGCGCAGAAGAAGAGCGTGATCTTCATGAATCCGTGCGCCACCATGTGAAATATGGCGCCCGCGAGAGCATGGAACGAGCCCAGGGCCGCGCCCAGGACGATGTACGAGAGCTGACTCACCGTGGAGTAAGCAAGCCTTCGCTTCAAGTGATTCTCGCCCAGCGCGCGAATCGATCCGAACAGTATGGTGAAACCGGCGGCAAGCGCGAGGACGACATCCATGCCGAGCTCGGAAAGAAGGTCCACACCGAAGACGAATCCGACGATTCGAAGACATGCGAACGTTCCTGCCTTCACCACCGCGACCGCGTGGAGGAGCGCGCTGACGGGCGTGGGTGCGACCATGGCGGCGGGAAGCCAGCCGTGAAGCGGCATGATGGCCGCCTTGACCCCGACGCCGGCGACGAACAGGACGAACAGTACCGAGAGCGAGACTCTCGAAGCGGTGCCGCTCAAGTAGCCACCGGGCTCGAACGTGGCTCCCGGAGCCAGGCTCGCCGTCCACAGCACGGCGACGAGGAGCGCTTGGCCGGCGACGAGTGTATAGAGGAGGTACTTGCGTCCAGCGGCGATCGCTTCGACGGTTCGTCGGTGAACCACCAGAGGATAGGTCGCGATCGTGAGGATCTCGTAGAAAACGACGAATGTCACCACGTTGGCCGCGAAGGCAATGCCAATCGTGGCGGACAGACAGAGGGCAAAGCTCGCGAAGTACGTGGTCTGATGCCGGTAGCCACCGCTTCGCATGTAGCCGATGGAATAGATCGACGTCACGATCCATAGCGTCGACGCGAGCAAGGCGAAGACCATCCCCAGCGCGTCGGCTCTCAGGTGAAGCGAGAAGCCAGGCACGAGGTCCCAGGAGCTCGAGTCGACGATCTCGCCTTCGAGCACTCGCGGCAGCATCGAGATGACGATGACGAGTTTGGCGGCCGCGGCCGAAAGCGTTACGAACTCCCTCGCGTTCGCGTGGTTCCTCAGAATCCAGATCGCGACCACGGCGAGGAGAGACACCGTCAGCGCTGCAAGGGGCCGGTTGGCGAGAAAGAAGTCTATGGTCGTCATTATTAGAGCGTGCTCAATGCCGCGGCGGGACCTGTGAGCGATCGGCCGCCACGGCTCGGGCTTCTTACGGCGCGGCAGGCGCGCCGGGCTCGCTCCGCTCGCGCGGGGTGAGTTGAGTTCGTCATCACCCTTTCCATGCTCAATGCCGCGGCGGGACCTGTGAGCGATCGGCCGCCACGGCTCGGGCTGCTTACGGCGCGGCCAGCGCGCCGGGCTCGCTCTGCTCGCGCAGGGTGGGCTATGTTTTTCGTCACCTTGCTCGTGCTTGCGCGACAACCCATTTGCCGTGCCGCGATTGTGAACGAATCGACCGTAGGGCGTCAAAACCGAGGTTGGATGGTCGGGCATGGGTGAGCTCGAGGACCCTGGTCAAGTCCTTCGGTGGCGACCAGAGCGACGCATTTCTCGATGAATCGCACGCCACTTCTGCTTTTCCAAGTGCTGGGCCGACTCGTCCTGGCGAATCTGGAGGTAGCGCAGCTCTTTTTCGAGTGCGCGAAAACTCTCGAGCCTCCCTTCAGACAGATCACCCGCGGTAATGGCGGAGACCACGGCGCAACCGGGCTCGTGCTGATGGCTACAGTCACGAAATCGGCATGCTCGTGACAGACGGGCAATATCCTCGAATGTCGCATCGAGGCTGGGCTTCGTACTCCACAGCTGAAGCTCACGGATTCCCGGGTTATCGATGAGAATCGCTCCGCTGGGCACAACGAACAGCTCTCGTCGGCTCGTGGTGTGACGACCGCGTTCGTCGTGCGCGCGCACCGAGGCCGTCTTTTGGACGCTCCGTCCCACGAGCCGGTTGATGAGCGTGGACTTCCCCGCACCCGAGGAGCCGACCAGAACGGCGGTCTTCCGTGGCTGAAGGTGCGCGTGAATGCCATCCAGTCCCACTCCCGTGAGGGCGCTCAACGTCACCACCGGTACCCCGAGGGTGACGCTTCTGAGAGCGTGTTCGGAGCATCCCGTCGGCAGGTCTGACTTGTTCAGGACCACGATGGGAGACGCGCCCGACTCCCGGATAGCGGCCAAGTAACGCTCGACGCGTCGCGGATTGAAATCGCCGTCGAGGCCCATGACCAGGAGCACCATATCCAGGTTCGCCGCCACCACCTGCTCTTCGGTCTTCCTGCCCGCTGCCTTGCGCGAGAGCTTGGTTCGGCGCGGCAGGACGTGCCGGATGAGACCGGACTCGCGATCCCAAGCGACCCAGTCGCCCACCGCGATGGACGTGCCGTCGTGTAAGAGCCGGCCCGACGGCCTCGCCGGAACTTCTCCGGAAGTCGTCCCCAGCCGGTACCCGCCGGACGAGACGACGACGCGTGCGGGCTCGAGCCCGGGTTGAAGCCGTTCGAGGGCTTCCGAGAAGAATGGACCATAACCGTAGTCTTCGAGAGACACTTCGTTTCCTAACTTGACGAATGGGAAAGGTGGTTGCCGAAAGAAGTCAGCTACGGCTGGTCAAACAATCATAGGCCAACTGGCAGAGTGCCACGAAAAACGCCGCAGGTCAAACTCGAGGGCTCTCTTCCAGATCAATTTCATCAGCTTGCTAACGCGGCCTCGTCACCGCGAGCCGATCGGCGGCTTCGCGCACCGCTTGGGGCACTTCATCGAGGGGTATTTCCCGTTTCTCCCGCGAGGCGCGCTCGACGAGCTCGACCCGTCCTTTTTCGAGGGCCCGCGGTCCGGGGACGATCCGCAGGGGGAAGCCAACGAGATCGGCATCCTTGAACTTGACGCCCGGTCTCTCGTCACGATCATCGAGGACCACGTCGTAGCCCTCGCGGGTGAGCTGCTCGTAAATGACTTCGGCCTTCGCCATCGGATCTTTTTCCTTCGGAGAGATGGGCGTGACCACGATGTGAAAGGGTGCCACGGACCACGGCCAGACGATCCCATCGTCGTCGTGATAGGCCTCGATCACCGCGGCAACGAGACGCTCGATACCGATGCCATAAGAGCCCATCACCACGGGAACTTCCGTCCCCCGTTCGTTCAGCACCTTCAACCCCATGGACTCCGAGTAGCGAAGACCGAGCTTGAAAATGTGACCGAGCTCGATGGTTTTTCTGATCTGAAGCTCCTCGCCGCAGTTTCGACAAGCGTCGCCGAAGACGACGTTCCGGAGGCTCGTGAAGCGAACGCGCTCGAGGTCACGGGTGACGTCGACGTTCCTCACGTGGAAGTCGTCCTGGTTCGCACCGGTGACCATGCCGCGGCGCCCCTCGAGAGCGTCGTCCGCATAAACGGTGAGCTCGGAAACACCGATGGCTCCCAGGCTTCCCGGATGGGCCCCGAGTGCCTCCCGGCATTCTTCGGCCGTTGCCGGACGAAACCGGGTGGTCCCCGTCGCTTCCGTGATCTTGACTTCGTTGAGCTCGTGATCCCCTCGCAGGAGGAACAGTGTGGGATCGTCCTCTACGATGTAAAGGAGCGTCTTGATCTGACGCTTCGCCGGAGCCTCTTCGGTGAAGGACGAGAGCTCATCGATCGTACGGATACCCGGCGTAGCGAACTTTTCGACTTCTCCCACGTCGTCCGGATCGTCGACCTTCGAGGCGACTGACACGGCCTTCTCGAGATTCGCGGCGTAATCGCAGCTGCGACAGATCACTGTCCAGTCCTCACCCGCTTCCGAGATGCTCATGAACTCCACGGACTCCTTTCCGCCCATCGCTCCCGAGGAGGCCTGGACCGCGATCGCGTCGAGGCCGCATCTTTCGAAGATCCGGCGGTAGGCGAGGGCGTGGAGGTC
This sequence comes from Vicinamibacteria bacterium, assembly GCA_035457705.1. Classification (GTDB taxonomy): domain Bacteria; phylum Acidobacteriota; class Vicinamibacteria; order Marinacidobacterales; family SMYC01; genus DASPGQ01. The sequence continues at coordinate 85,453 of DATIBD010000039.1, read as the reverse complement.
GAAGGCGCGGTCGAGTCCGGCGAAGTCGGCGTCGAAGGAGTACGAATCCTTCATGGTGAACTCCCGACCGCGAAGGACTCCCGACTTCGGACGGGCCTCGTCACGCAGCTTCGTCTGGATCTGGAACCAGATCTGAGGAAGCTGCCTGTAGCTCCGAATCTCGTCACGGGCGATGGCGGTGAAGACCTCTTCGTGCGTCATTCCGAGGCAGTAGTCCCCCTGTCGCCGATCCTTCAGGCGGAACATCTCCGGGCCTATCTGATCCCACCGTCCGCTCTCCTTCCAGAGCTCGCCCGGATGCAGGACCGGCAGGTGGAACTCCTGCGCGCCGATGCGCTCCATCTCCTCGCGAACGATGCGCTCCACCCGCTTCGCCGCTCGAAAGCCCAACGGGAGCTTGGAATAGATACCGGCCCCGAGCTGACGGACCAGTCCGGCCCTCACCATCAGTTTGTGGCTCACGGCCTCGGCGTCCGCCGGGTCGTCACGCAGCGTCGGAATGAAGATTTGGGACCATCTCATGATCTAGTCGCTCTCCCTCGATGATATATCATCCCGTCGCCTTCGCTCAGGAGGAGGAGACGATGTCGAAAAGAATCTCGATCACCCTGCTAACTGCTGTTTTCGCTCCCGCCGCGGTTTTCGCTCAGGCCTATTTCCCCGAACGCCACAACTGGGAGACGCGAGCTCCGGAGCAGATGGGCCTGAACGGGGCCCGGCTCGAGGAAGCCATCGATTTCGCCATCGCCCATGAGTCGCAGGCGCCCCGGGACCTGGCGCTCAACCACGAGCTGAGTGGTTTCGCCAAGGAGCCTTTCGCCGAGCGAATCGGTCCCACGACCGTACGGGCTCCGCTGAATGGGCTCATCCTGCGCAACGGCTACATCGTCGCCGAGTGGGGTGATACGAACCAGGTGGACATGACCTTCAGCGTAACCAAGACGTTCCTCTCCACGGTCGTTGGCCTCGCCTGGGACCGGGGCCTGATCGCGGATCTAAACGATTTCGCGTTCGAGTACATGCCGACGCAGGAGTTGTTCGAAGGCGAGCACAACAAGAGAATCACCTGGGAACATCTGCTTCGTCAGACGAGCGACTGGGAAGGGACTCTGTTCGGCAAGCCGGATTGGGCGGACCGACCCGTCGGTGAGAATCCGTCAGACTATCCCAACCGGCCGAAGTACGAGCCGGGGACTCACTACAAGTACAACGACGTGCGCGTGAATCTCCTCGCGCTCGTGGCGTTGAACGTCTGGCGCCGCCCCCTACCCCAGGTCCTCCGCGAGCAGGTCATGGACCCCATCGGCGCGAGCAACACCTGGCGCTGGCACGGCTACGAGAACTCCTGGGTGACGATCGACGGTCAGCAGATGCAGTCGGTAAGCGGAGGAGGCCACTGGGGAGGCGGCATGCACATCAGCGCGCGCGACATGGCGCGCTTCGGTTACCTGTTCCTCAGATATGGCACGTGGGCGGGGGAGCGCATCATTTCGGAAGAATGGATTGCGATGGCGCGCAAACCCGGAGTCAACCCGACATACGGTTTCATGAATTGGTTCTTGAACCTTCCCTATACGACCGACGAGGGGGAGAAGAGAAAGCCGGTTCCGGCTGCTCCGGACGGTTCAGTGACTTTTCGGGGAGCCGGCTCCAACATCATCTATATCGACTGGGACAACGACCTCGTCGTGGTGGTCCGCTGGATCGGCGAAGGCTTCAATGAGTTCATCCAGAAGACGCTCGACTCCATCGAGGCACCCGCTCCAACCGAGAATGCGGCACGATCGCGGTAGCTCTTCGTAGGGACGGGCGCATCCGATAGCTGAACGCATACTCAACCGAGCCGTTTCGCAGCTGGAACCTCTTTTCGACCGCCAGTCCACGCATGAGCTTCAACAGGCTCGGTTCGACATAGCCCGGGGCTGGACGAGACTCTTCTGCCGCGGGCTCGTACGTCACGGTGCTCTCGTCCTCGATCCGGTAGATTGCCGGAGAAACGGGCATCTCGTGGCCGGCGACGACGAGCGCATGGACCAGAGTCCCGGGTCGAAGGTACGGATCCAGGCTCGTCATCAAGTGCGAAAGCTCCTCGGGGAACAGGTAGTTCAACACGTCCCACGCCAGGACGAGATCGAAGCGCAACGAGGGCTCGTAGGACAGAAGATTCCGAAAGATCCTCGGCGGACGCGGTCCCCCGCACCTCATCGGGGCGGCGCTTCGATACAGATCCGCCACCGTGATCTGCGCTCCTCGGCTCGTGAAGAACTCGACTGTCTGAGGAGTGGCGGCACCCAAATCCAGGACCGAAGCATTCTCTCGCGGAAGAAGTGCTAAGAGCCTCGGTAGGGCGAGTACGCGCTGGGCCATGGGACCGGACTCGTCTTCGGAACGCTCGCGTCGACCGAACAGTCCCATCGCTCAAGCCTGTGCCCGAGTCAGAGGATCGCTGACGATAGGCTTGAGAGCCGTACTCACGCTTCGGCTCGACTCCATGTCGATCGAGCCTTTGAAACGGCACCCGTTCTCCAGCGTTACGCTCTTGGCGGTGATGTTTCCCTCTACCCGCCCGCTCTCGAGGAGAACCACCTTTTCTGCACCTGCGAGGTTGCCTTTGACGTTACCCGCGACTTGTATGCTCACCGCCTGGATGTCTGCGTCGATGGTGCCTTTCTCACCGACGGTCACGCTACCGGTCTTGACGGTGATCTTTCCGTCGACCTTACCCTCGATGACGAGATCTTCTTCTCCATAGACTTCACCCTTGACGACTACGCTGGGACCGATGCGTGCCGGCAGCGTGGGCTTACTCGGAGGAGCCGGCGTTCGGACTACCTTCTCGGGCTCGGTTCGCAGGGATGGTTGGGGACCGGGTTTCTTCCACATTTCGATCAACTCCTTTCCTACAACGATATAGGAGGAGTTTGCGCCAATCCGTGAGCCTGGTGAAGGGATTTTCCACCCAAGGAGTCGAGTGGAAATCCCCCCGGGTTCCCGCAGCGGCACGAGCAGGGTGAAGAGAAAGTACAGCCCACCCTGCTGCGAGCGGAGCGAGCCCGGCGCGCTTGCCGCGCCGCAAGCAGCCCGAGCCGTGGCGGCCGATCGATCACAGGTCCCGCCACGGCACTGAGCACTTATGAAGGACTCGACGGGCGAGCCGCCATGAAGAACGCGTGCATTGCCCGGTAGAGGCTGTAGACGTCGAGCTTGGAGCTGACCGAGTAGGGAGTGTGGATCGACAGTACGGGTACGCCGAGGTCGATGACCTCCATGTTGTCGTCGGCCAAAGCCCGTCCGATCGTTCCTCCACCCGCTCGCCCCACCTTGTAGGTCGCCACCTGCCAGGGGACGTGAGCGTCGTCGAGAACCTTTCGGATCCAGGCGGTGTATTCGGAGTTGGCGTTGAACCCGCGTCCGTACATCTTGAGATTGACCCCCTGCCCGAGACGCGGGGCGTTTCCCTCCTCCCAAGCGTCGGGCCACATCGGGTTGATTCCTGGATTGACGTCGGACGACAGGACGCGGGTCGAGCGGAGCGCCCGACGCAGCCAGTGCTCCCGGAAGGCCTCACCCATCTCCTCGTACAGAAGACGTCCCATCAGGTCCACCAGGTAAGTGGAGTCCGCTCCGGTGTTGTTCACGTTTCCCACCTCCTCGTTGTCCACCAAGTAGGCGATGGCGGTGAGGTCGGGATCGGGTGAGTCGAGAATCGCTCGAAGCGCGGCGTAACCCGATAGCCGGTCGTCCTGGCCATAGATCGCCATGAGGCCTTGGTCGAATCCCACGTCGCGAGGCGCTAGCGCCGGCACGAGCGCCAACTCCGCCGAAACGAGGTCGTCGAGCTCGATCTCGTAAGTCTTGCGAAGGTACTCCACTACCGCCTGCTTGACTCCCCCGGCGCCACTCGCAGGAACGTGTCCCACGATGGGGTCGAGCTCCTCGAGCTCTATCGCCTCGCGCGCCCGCCGCTCTCGAAGCTGCGCATCCACGTGGGGCGAGAGATCCGCGATGAGAAAAGTCGGCTGGTCTTCCTCGTTCCCGACCGAGATCCAGACGGTTCTGCCGTTCTTGAGATCCACCCGTCCCATCAATGCCAGCGGCAAGTTCGTCCATTGGTACGTCTTGATCCCGCCGTGGTAATTGGTTTGAAAGAGGGCAAAGCCTTCCTTTTCGTAGAGCGGTCGCGCTTTGAGCTCTAGCCGAGGCGAATCGATATGCGCACCCACGACTTGGAAGCCTTCCTTGACCGGCCGTTGGCCGACGACGATCAATGTCAAAGTGCGGTCCCGGTTGACGTCGTAGAAGCGAGCCCCGGGGCTCAATCGGGAGCCGTCGGTAAGCTCGGAGAAGCCGGCTTCTCGAGCCAGGCGAACCGCCTCGCGAACGAAATGAAGCTCGGTCTTGGTCTCCTTCATGAAGGTCTTGTAGGCGGATGCGTGCGCTTCCATGGCCGCCCGCGTCTCGTCGGTGAGAGTCGCCCACGACGACTCCTGTTGTCCCCCCACGGTCACGGGGAAGAGAATTGCGGATAAGATGAGCGCGTGTTTTGACATGGAGTGATTATATGGACAGCGGCTTGACGGGAAAAACGATCCTCGTGACCGGGGCCTCGGGAGGAATCGGAACGGCGACGGCGCGAGCCCTGGCGGAAGAGGGAGCCCGGCTCGCTCTCCACTGTCATCGCAATCGAGACGGTGTCGAGAAGCTGGCGGGGGAGCTCAGTGTGGAGACCGCCGTTGTGCAGGCTGACGTCTCCGACGAGACGGCCGTGGAAGCGATGTATCGAGACGCCCTCGGCGCCCTGGGTCGTCTCGATGGTCTCGTGGTGAACGCCGGGATCTGGATCGAGGACGAGGTTCCACTCCATCGAATGTCACTCGCGCAGTGGCGGAGCACTCTCGAGGCCGACCTCACCGGCGCGTTCCTCACCTGCCGGGGATTCATGCGCCATTTGGTCGAACGGCCGCGCGACGAAGCCTCGATCGTGCTCGTCGGCTCCACCGCCGCTCTTTTCGGAGAGGAGAACCACGCGGATTACTCCGCCGCCAAAGCTGCCATGGCCTATGGACTGACACGCAGCTTGAAGAACGAGATCGTTCGGATCGCGGCGCGCGGCCGGGTCAATTGCGTCTGTCCTGGATGGGTTGCGACTCCGATGGCCGCGGCTGCCATGGACGTTCCCGGCGCGGTCTCGCGCGTGACCGCCACGATGGCGCTTCGAAAGATCGCGACACCCGAGGACGTCGCCAGGGCGATCGTCTTCCTGACCTCGTCCAGGCTGGCGGGCCACTTGAGTGGGACCATCCTTCCGATCGCGGGAGGCATGGAAGGTCGTTGGCTGCACCGAGATCGAGATTGAACCGAGGAGACCAGTCGATGAGCACGAACGGCGAAAAGACCGGCATGTACTTTTATCCCCGGATCCGCAAGTCCCCGTACTTCGAAGCGACGCAACGCCACGGTGCCACCGCCTACAACGTCTATAACCACATGTACCACCCCATCTGTTACGACGACCCGGTGAGCGAGTATTGGAAACTGGTGAACGACGTCACCATCTGGGACGTGGCGGTGGAGCGGCAGGTGGAGATCTCCGGTCCCGATGCATTCGATTTCACCAACCGGCTCATCCCTCGCGATCTCTCCAAATGTCGAGTCGGGCAATGCAAGTACGTCGTCATCACCGACGAGCGGGGAGGAATCATCAATGACCCCGTACTGGCCCGATTGGGCGAGAACCACTTCTGGCTGGCGGCGGCCGACAGTGACCTTCTGTTGTGGGCGAAGGGAGTCGCCCTCGGTTCCGGGATGCGCGTGACGATCCAAGAGCCCGACGTGTCGCCGTTGCAGATTCAGGGACCCAAGTCCAAAGCCGTGGCTAGAGCGCTGTTCGGCGACGAGGTTCTCGAGCTCCCCTACTACCATCTGATGGAGGCCGACGTTAAGGGCATCCCCGTGGTGGTGACCCGTACCGGCTGGAGCGGAGAGGTCGGCTACGAGATCTATCTCCGCGACGGAAGCCGCGGAGTCGAGCTGTGGGAGAAGGTGATGGAAGCGGGCCGGCCTCATAAAATCACGGCTATCGCCCCCTCGGAGATTCGGCGCATCGAAGCCGGTATCCTCAACTACGGCGCCGACATGACGCTCGAGAACAATCCATACGAGGTGGGTCTCGGCCGGTTGGTCGACCTGGACAAAGAGGCTGATTTCATCGGCAAGGAAGCCCTTCGCCAGATCCGGGATGAGGGGGTGAAGCGAAAGCTGGTCGGGCTCGAGATCGAGGGAGAGCCCATGCCGGGACACGGCCACAATCAGGATCGGTGGCCGGCTCACCTGAACGGACAGCGGGTTGGTGATGTGGTGGACGCGGTCTATTCCCCGCGGCTGAAAAAGAATATTGGTTACGCCATTCTCGCCATCGAGCACACCGAGCTCGGCACGGAGCTCACGAGCGATACGCCGTTTGGCCGGGCGCGCATTACGATCGTGCCGAGACCTTTCATCGATCCGAAGAAAGCAATCCCGAAGTCCTGAGGAAATGAAAGCATTCATCCGTCGTTTCCTGCCCGCAGCCCTTCTCGCTCTTCCGGCCGTCGCCATCGTCGCCGAGGACGAAACGAAGATCCCGGGGTTTTTTCGCTCCTCGACCGGGAAAGAGCTCGAGGCAGAATCCTTCGTGCAACGGATACCAACCAGCGACCGATTCGCCGCGCATCTCGCTTATCTCACCGAGGAGCCACACCCTACCGGGTCGGCGCGAAACATGGAGCTCGCCGACTACGTTCGCGACCGCTTTCTGGAGTACGGGCTCGAAAACGTTCAGTTTCACGATACTCCCGCTCTTCTGAGCTACGGGCGCTCCGCATCCGTGAGATTGCTCCAACCCGTCGAAGTCGAGCTCGAGCTCGCGGAAAAGGGATATCCCGAGGACAAGGACAGCTACCTCTACGGCGATCCCGGCGTGGTGCCCTACCACGAGTATGCAGCCTCGGGAGACGTTTCTGCCGAGGTGGTCTATGCAAACAGCGGAAGCCCTGAGGACTTCGAGAAGCTTGCGGAAATGGGCGTCGAAGTGCGGGACCGGATCGTCGTCATGCGCTACTCCGCGCCCTACAGTTACCGAGGTTACAAGGTGTACCTAGCCGAGACCCACGGCGCCGCGGGTGCGATCATTTATTCCGACCCCGAAGATGACGGCTACGCGAAGGGTGAGACCTATCCTCACGGACCCTGGGGGCCGCCGAGCCACATCCAATGGGGCTCGATCGTCTACGACTGGTTTGGCTTCGGCGTCGTGCCGTTTACGTTTCACTGGAAGCCGGAGCCCGATGGAACCTGGGTCGAGGGTCCCGTCCGGGACCGCCAGTTGCCGAAGATCCCCTCGATACCCATGTCCCATGAGGACGCTGCCGAGATCCTCTCCCGTTTGCGGGGACCCGTGGTACCACCCGAGTGGCAGGGGGGACTTCCGTTCACCTATCACGTGGGTCCGGGGCCCGTGCGGCTTCGGCTTACCGTGGAGAACGTCGAGTCGATTGGTACGATGCGCAACGTCATCGGCATGTTCCCGGGGGCCGATGAGCCGAGTCAGTGGGTGGTGGTGGGGAACCACCGCGACGCCTGGAATTATGGCGCGGTGGACCCTTCGAGCGGTACCGCCGTCCTGCTCGAAGTGGCCCGGGCCCTGGGCGAGGCCGTGCGGAGGGGGTACCGCCCCAGGAGAACGATTGTGTTCGCGAACTGGGACGGCGAAGAGGATCTCCTCGGCGGATCCACGAGCTGGGCGAAAGAGCATCGGGATCAGCTTCGCCGAGAGGCGGTGGCCTATGTCAACCTGGACAGTGGCGCCCATGGTTCCGATTTCGCCGGCGGCGCCACGCCGGCGCTCGCCGACTTCCTCAGGGACGTAACGAAGTTCGTCGACCATCCCAACGGGTCGGGAAGCGTCTACGATGCCTGGGCATCGCGGAGCTCGGGCGTGCCAGAGGTCGAGACGATCGTGGGGGCTACGGATTACACCGCCTTCCAGGAGAACATCGGGGTGAGCTGCATCGATCTCGCCTCGAAGGGGCCCTACGGCGTCTATCACTCGCAATATGACAACACCTTCTGGTTGAGCCGTATTGGCGACCCCGGCTTTCGGTTCAACACCACTCTCGCTCGGATCCTGGGTGTGGTTGTCTTGCGCCTTGCGAACGCGAATGTTTTGCCGATGCGATACTCGGCCTACGCCGCGACCGTCCTCGAGCACATCGCGGAGATCGAGCGAAAAGCAGCGGGTGAGCGCGAGATTGATCTGGACCGAGCGCGCGCCTCCGCCGAGCGCTGGGGGGCCGCCGCTGCGGCTCTAGAAAAGCGGTTGGACGAGCGAATAAACGGAGACGGCTTTTCGGACCAGGACGCGCGCTCTCTCAATCTCCTGCTCATGCAGGTCGAGCGGGCCATGACGGAAGAGGAAGGGCTTGCGAGTCGACCGTTCTTCAAGCATTTGATCTACGCCCCGCAACCCACGTACCGGAAAGAGGTTCTTCCGCGTCTCTTCGAAGCGATCGAGGCCGGGAAGTGGGAGGACATCGAACGGCTCGAAGCTCAGCTCGTAGTCGCCTTCGACGGTGCCGCCGATCTCCTCCGCCGAGCGGCAGCCCTCGGAGAATAAACGAGGTCGGGCTCGTTCAGGAGGCGCCGAGCGTTCTCGGCCCGCCCAGAAGCCTCGCCGGAAGCAGCAGGATCGCGCGCAAGAGCTCGAAAACACTCGCTACCGCGATGCCGAGAAGGCGAAACGGCAGGAGAAGAAGCCAGACGAAGGGGTAAACGATGAGCGCGAGCAGGGCGAGCGGCCAGCAGAGGATGAAGAGAATCAGCCAGAGCAAGAATTTGGTCATCTCATTCAAGACTACGAACGAAGGGCGCCCGGGGTTCAGCTCCCCCGATCCCACTTGCGCATTCGAGAGCTCACTGGATGCGGTCCAAGGCTTCGGCGAGGTCGGTCTTCATCTCCTCCACGTCTTCGAGGCCGACGCTGAGCCTGACGATGGTTCGTCCCTGGTAGCGAAACGGATGGACGCGATCGGTCACCCGCCCGACCTTGATGAGGCTTTGAAAGCCCCCCCAGCTCAAGCCAATGGCGAATACCCGCATCGGATCGAGAAACCGCGAAAGCTTTTCCCTGGATGGGTCCTGGTTGAGGACGAACCCGAAAACGCCTGTCGCTCCCGTCATGTCCCGCTTCCAGACCGCGTGCTCGGGGTGGCTCTCGAGTGCCGGATGCAGCACTGTCTCGACCGCCGGATGGGCCTCGAGAAATCGGGCGATCTCGAGGCCAGCTGCCTGATGCTGGAGCAACCGAACTCGAAGCGTCCGAAGCCCTCGCGAAGCCGCGTAGCAGGAGTCGGGTGAGGCGAAACGCTCGGTCGTTTCGTAGAAATCTTCGAGCTCCGAGAATCGCTCCTGGTTTACGGTGATGGCCCCGAGGAGTGTGTCGGAATGCCCCGCGATGTACTTGCTCACGGAGTGAATGGAAACGTCCACTCCATGTTCGAACGGTTTGAAGAACAGGGGTGTCGCCCAGGTGTTGTCGAGCACGCTCACGATGCCTCTCTCCTGGGCGATCCGGGCGACGGCGGGAATATCCTGCATCTCGAAGGTGTTGGATCCCGGCGATTCCAGATAAACGAGCCGGGTATTGGGTCTCAGAAACCGTTCCACGTCAGAGCCGACGTTTGGCGGCAGGTACTCGACGGAGACCCCGTACTTCGCGAGCACGCGGTCGCAGAACGCGCGAGTGGGTCCATAGACGTTGTCGCATACGAGGGCGTGATCCCCGCTCTTGGTGAATGCCATCAATGCGGTGGCGATGGCGTCGAAGCCCGAGTGACAGACCCGACAGGCGTGCCCGCCTTCGAGCTGCGCTAGGGCGCTCTCCAGCCCGAGCTGCACGGGTGATCCGTAGGTGCCGTACAATTTGCCATGATAGGGTTGCTGATCCGCTTCCAAGAAGCTCTCATAAGTCTCGTACAACACCGTCGATGCCCGATGGAGGGGCGGATTGACGGTGAGGAAATGGTCCGCTTCGGAGGGGAATCTATCGCGTTTCGGTATCGTCATCGTGACGCCTTGCAGCGATTCTGGACGACGACACCGCCTGCGTTCAACTATCACCGCAGTGGCTCGCCGCGAGGCGGGCCGACGGTCCACACATTAATATAGGCCATGGGATCCGACCTCGCGGCCCTTCTCGCCCGCGTCATGCTATTGATCTTTTCCGCATCGGTGCCGCTCTACGTCATCACCTCCACCCTCACCCGGGTGCCCACCCTCGGGGTGCCGGTGTCGGGCGTTGTCCCGTCGGCTCTACGTGACAGCTTCGAAGAGCTGCGAGAGGGAGCTCGCGCGCACCGTGCCATCGATATCGAGGCGCCCGAAGGAACCGCCGTGGTGGCGGCCTCCGGAGGCGTCGTCCAACGGATCTCCGCGAGCTCGCTCGGTGGCAAAGGCGTTTACCTGGTCGACCGAGGCCGTGGGCTTTGCCACTATTACGGCCACCTCTCCCGTTATGCCCCTAGCCTCGAGAAAGGCCAGTTCGCCTCCCGCGGAGAGGTTCTTGGTTTCGTTGGCTCGACGGGAAATGCGAGCTCAGAGGCACCACATCTCCACTTCGCCGTGTTTCCGCTGCAATCGGACGGATCCTGCGCGCGCGACGAGCCGCTGAATCCCTACCCGCTTCTGACCGACTCGAGGTGACGTCACCGAGTGGGATGGAGCCTGGCTAGCTCGCGTCCCTCACCACGATGAGCTCGATGTCGCTCCGGTCCAGCGTGCCGATGGCGAAGACGGTGGATGCTGTCGATGCAGGTAAGTCCACGCCGAACCGGGTCGTCACGTTCTCACCGGTGCCGCCACGCAGGAGCTCGAAAGCGTAAACGCCGGGAATGAGCTCGACGCTAGGAGAGCCCGTATAGCGAGCGACGTCGGTCACGAGCAACGGTCCATTCACCACGCGCAGATCGAAGTTCGCAGGGTAGTCGAGGACAGCGTTGAAAAGCGTCACGCGGGCTCGGCTGGAAACTGTCGAAAGATCATCGCTTTGCTCGACGATCTCGAATGGGTTTCTCCCCACGACCGCGAGGGTAACGGCTTCTCCGCCGTTGAGGAGGAAATTCGATTCCACCAACGCCACGCGTCGCTGCCCCGCAGGAAAAATCTGGAGCCGGTGCTCGCCTTCGGGCAGCTCCTGATAGCTCATGACTTCGCCATAGGCGAGTGCTTGCGAGAGCACGATGCCATCCACGAGAACGTCGACGGTGCGCGCGTCGCGGGTGAGCTGCGCGGCGCGAAAGTTCCCCACCGAGCTCGCCGCCGGCGGCTCGGGCTGGGGCTGGGTCGGTTCGCTCGGTGCCGTCGGGGATTGGGTGTCCTCACAGGCGACAACGCCGAGACACAGGGAGACTGCCAGAACGGGTCTGACAATCCAGGTTGCGACAAGCCTTCTGTCGGTCGTCATTTTAAGCACCTCCATTTGTGCTCGACAAAGAGGCGCGCTCGGCGGGAATTCGACGACGGGGACGTAGGTCCCATCGCTCGCTCGCGCTCCGTTACAAACGGACGCGACACTGAATCTACTTCGGTTTCAAAAGTGACTGGATCTTCCTACAGCGCGTGTCTCGGAACTGTGTCAAAGATCACGTTCTTTCCCGGAGTTGCCGCCACCACCGCCGTTTACCTATCCTTGAGACGTCGTTCATTCGGCCCCAGAAGCGCTATGACGGCCTGGTCACCCGAGCATTACCTGAGATTCGCCGATGAGCGCACGCGCCCGGCGCGCGATCTTCTCGCGCAGGTGCCGGCGTTGTCGCCCGCTCACGTCTATGATCTCGGTTGCGGTCCGGGCAACTCGACGGCGCTCCTCGCCGATGCCTATCCGAGCGCCGAGGTCATCGGTATCGACAATTCTGAAGAGATGCTCGCTGAAGCGCGCAGGGCGCTTCCTTCCTGCACGTTCGTGCTTGCGGATCTCAGTCGATGGCTGCCGGAGCACACGGCCGACCTCCTCTTCTCGAATGCGGCGTTCCATTGGATTCCCGGTCATATCGAGATTTTGATCCGGCTAGCGACGAGGTTGGCACCGGCCGGCGTGCTTGCGGTGCAGATGCCGGACAATCTCGCTGAACCGAGCCACCGGCTGGTGCAGGAAACTGCGGCTAGCGGCCCGTGGTCCAAAAAACTCGAAAGCGCCGATGGCGCCCGCGCGGTTATCTTATCGCCGCAACGCTACTACGATGTGCTGAGGCCCCTCTGTTCCCACGTCGAGATCTGGCACACGATTTACAACCATCCCCTCGACGGTGCCAAGGCCATCGTGGACTTCATGGGAGCCACGGCCTTGCGTCCTTTTCTCGGTCCTCTAGACGAAGAAGAGCGCGCGGGGTTCCTCGCCGAGTATACGGACCGCATGGCCAAGGCCTATCCGGTGGGACCGGACGGACGGGCGCTCCTGCGTTTTCCCCGTCTGTTCATCGTGGCGATCAAGTAGAGACGTTCAGAGTGGACGGCCAAGATCGTTCTCCCTCTTTTCCTCGCCCGATTTGCTCGAGAGCGAGCTCTTAGGGGGTGTGGCAACTGTTTCACGAAAAAATGAACCTGCCAGACCCTCTGCGCGTCCTAGAGGATGTATGTTGCTCCGCGAGGGCCTGCTCCGTGAGCTTCGACAGGCCGTCCGGGCGCTCGCGCGCGAGCCGTCTTTCACCGCCGGATCGATCCTCGTGCTCGCCCTCGGCATCGGTGCCAACGTCGCGGTCTTGACCGTCGTCGATAGCGTTCTGCTCCGGCCGCTCCGCTATCGCGAGCCCGAGCGCCTCTTCGTCGTACAGGAAGTCATCCCCCAATTCAGCCACCTGTACCCGGTGCTGCCCGTGAACGCGCGTCACTTTCTCGAGTGGAGGAGGAGCGTGGCCTCCTTCGAGGATATCGCTTTGGTCGATGTCCTCGAGCTCAACCTCACGGGAGACGGGGAGCCCGAGCGCCTCCGCGCTGCCCGGGTGACGTCGAATCTGTTCGACCTTCTCGGCGTGCGCCCCCGCCTCGGACGGACGTTCACCCCGGAAGATGACGAACAGACCGTGGTGTTGGGAGCGTCGCTCTGGCGCCGTCGTTTCGGAAGCGATCCGGATGTCGTGGGGAGAACGCTCACGTTGAACGGAACGGCGCATCTCGTTCTCGGTGTGCTGCCGGAGGATTTCCGCCATCACATGCAACCGGCAATTGGTCGTTCGGCGGGAGCCCTTCCTGTCGATCTCTACCGTCCCTGGCTGGTTCGGGAAAACACATCAGGCTGGGTAGGCGACCATAACTATGTGGCCGTCGCGCGCTTGCGCGAGGGAATCAGCGCCGAGCAGGCCGAATCCGAGCTGAACGTAATCCAGGCGGATATTGCGACGCGCTTCGAGGCCGAGGCCGACCTCGACCTGGTGGGAAGGCTGGTGCCTCTCCGGGAGCAGGTGGTCGCATCGGGACGTTCGGGTCTCCTGTTGTTGCTGGCAGCCGTGGGCGCCGTTCTCCTTGCCGCGTCGGTGAACTTGAGCCACTCGATGCTGGTTCGTGCCATGGTGCGCAGGCAGGAAATCGCGATCCGCACGGCTCTTGGCGCATCGCGAATCCGCGTGTTTCGCACGATTTTCTCGGAGAGCTTCGTTCTGTCCTTCGGGGGAGCGGCCCTTGGCGTCGGCCTTTCGTTAGCCCTGCTCCGGATATTTTCCGTCGTGGCGCCTGTCGATCTGCCTCGGACCGACGAGGTAACTCTCGACTGGAGGCTTGTTGGCTTCGCGCTCGCGCTGACGTTCGTGACTGCGACGAGCCTGGGATGGCTGCCGGCCTGGCACGTGAGCCGGGGGGACCTCCAGGGCTTTCTGCGCGCGGCGGGTCAACCCGCCGGCCGAGCGAGGCTCCTCCCGGGGGGCCTTCTCGTTGGAATCGAAATCGCGTTGAGTGCAACGCTTCTCACCGTCGCGGGGCTTCTCCTGACGAGCTTCGTTCGACTCCAGGGCGTGGACCCCGGATTCGATTCCGAAGGAGTGCTCACCGTCGAGCTCAGCTTGCCCGATACCCAATATGCCAAGCCGGAGGAAAGACGTCGGTTCTATGACGCCTTGATCCAGAGGCTCGAGGCGCGTCCCGGTGTCGTCGCCGCCGGGATCGTGTCAGTGCTCCCTCTTCGCGGTCAAGCGTGGGTGGATGCCGTGGTGGTTGAGGGCGATTCGAGGCCGATCTCTGAAGTGCCGCTGATGGCCTATCGTACGATCTCGCCCGACTATTTCCGCGCCATGGCGATCCCTCTGCTGGCGGGAAGATCTGTGGAAGAAGCGGATCATCCACGCCGGGTCGCCGTCGTTTCTAAGAGCGCGGCTCTGGCCCTTTGGCCGGGTCAGACCGCGTTCGGTAAGCGTTTCAGACGGGCAGAGCCGGAGGAGGAGCTTTTCGAAGTGGTCGGCGTTGTCGGAGACGTGCGAGGAGAGGGCCTTCAGGAGGAGCCGGAGCCTCTCGTCTACGTGGCGCTTTGGGAACGTGTCCCGGAGACGGCGTCGGTCGCAATCCGCACCGAGTCGAGTCCGCTCTCTGCCGTTTCCTCGATTCGGGACGTGGTGCGGTCCATCGACGCGCGCGTGCCATTGTCCGCGATCCAGCCGATGTCGGAGGTCGAAAGGGACTCGCTCGCCGAGAGGCGATTCCAGACCGTTTTGGTGTCGACGTTCGCCGTCAGCGCCTTGTTGCTCGCGGCGTTTGCCACGTACAGCAGTCTCGCCTATTCGGTGGCCAACCGGGGCGGGGAGATTGGACTTCGCATGGCGCTCGGCGCAGCTCCTCGGAACGTTGTCGCCATGATCGTACGGCAGGGTTTGCGACCCGTCGTGCTCGGACTTGCCGTTGGGATGGGGGGAGCCGCCGTCTTGGCCCGCGCCCTGTCGAGCCTCCTTTTCTCGGTGAGCCCTACCGACGGGAAGACGTTCGGCGCCGTCGTGGCCGTAATCCTCGCGGTGGCTGCCTTCGCCTGCTGGCAAGCAGCGCGAAAGGCCGCCGCGGTCGCGCCCGTCCGCGCTCTTCGCGGAGATTGAAAGAGAAGTCTTGATGGTCCCGTCATCTCGTCAGCAGACGGACGACTTGGAACAGGCCGAGGGCGCTTACGACGAGCACCACGAGACCGCCGAGCCAGTTGGCGAGAGCTCGGTTCCGAAAGCCCTGCATGAGCTTTTCGTCGTTCACCACCGATAGCAGGAACACCGCGACGACCGGCAGGAGCAAGCCATTCGCCGCTTGAGCCAGCACGATCGCCTCGGTCGGGCTCCCACCGAAAAGCGACAGGACTAGCCCGGTTCCGACGACGAGCGATGCGACGAGGCGAAACGGTGTCGAGCGAAGATCGCTCGAAAGACCGAGTGCCCCGGTGGTCGCGTAGGCGGCGGCCAAAGGCGCCGTCACGGCGCTCGTGAGCCCGGCGGCGAACAGACCGAGCCCGAAGAACGTGCGCGCCCACCGGCCGAGAACGGGCTCGAGCTGCAAGGCGATCGAAGCCGGGCTCGAAACGTCGGCGAGGGGCGTGGCGTTGACGACGATCGCCAGCGTCACGAGCCCTCCGAGGGCTACCGAAAGGGCCGTGTCCCATCGCGATTCGGTAAGCGCTTCACGTGTCGGCACCACCGACCATTTCTCCTGGACGGTGCTCGCGTGAAGAAAGAGGTTGTAAGGGACGACTGTCGTTCCGATGAGGGCGATGACGGTGAGCAATGAACCCTCAGGAATGGACGGGACGAGTCCCCTTATTAGATCGCCCCACGAAGGTCGTACGAGCGCGGCCGTTGCGAGGAAGACGAAGCTCATGAAGATCACGAGGACCACGAGGACGCTCTGAATCCTGCGGTAGGTGCCGCTCAGCAAGAGGGCCCAGGAAACGAGTGCGAGCACGAATGCCCAGAGCCGCGGGGGTTGGCCGCTCAGGATTTCCAGCCCGAGCGACGCGCCGAGAAGATTCCCCGTCTCGTAGGCCGCGTTTCCCAGGGTGATGGCGCAGACGATGAGGGATAGAGCGAGGGCGCGTGGGAGCGGACGGCGGAAGCTTTCGCGAATGGCCGCGCTCAACCCGTGGCGCGTAACGATGCCCACTCGGGCGGCCATTTCCTGCAATACGGCCGTCGCTACCGTCGAGAACGTCACGGCCCAGATGAGCGCCAAGCCGAATCCCGAGCCGGCTCGTGACGCGGTCACGATGGTTCCCGGTCCGATGAAGGCGGCCGTGACCAGAAGACCAGGCCCGAACCGTGAGAGCTTCATGGCGGGAACGGCTGATAGTAACATTGCACCGTGATCCAAGAGCTCCGGCGAGCCGTTCGCGCCTATCGAGACGAGATGGCGCAGTTCACCGGAGAGCTCATCGCTATCCCCACCGAGAACCCTCCCGGTCGTTTCTACGAGCGCTGTCTTCGGCGGATCGCGGACCAGCTCGAAGCGCTCGGATTCTCGTCGCGGGTCGAGCCAGTCCCGGACGGGGACATCGAAGCCGAGAATCGCCGCTTTTGGCTTCGCTCGGATTGGGGACAAGGAGACCGGGCCGTCTATTTCCACGGTCACGTGGATGTCGTTCCCGCGTTCGATCCCTCGCAATTCGTGCCGCAGTTGAGCGAGGAGACGATTTTTGGTCGTGGATCGACCGACATGAAAGGCGGCCTCGTTTCGATGATTTACGCGATGAAGGCGCTGGCATCGTGCGGTGTCGAGCTTGCCGGCCGGATCGCGCTGCGCATCGTTCCCGACGAGGAGACGGGCGGCGAGCTGGGCTCTCGTACGCTGAGGCGAGCCGGTCGACTGTTCGATGACGACGCGGTGGCGATGCTCACCGCCGAGCCGACCGGAGGCGTCGTCTGGAATGCGAGCCGGGGAGCCATCACCTGTCGGGTTCACACGACCGGCCGCACGGCCCACGTGGGACACGCCTATCGAGGCGTAAACGCCTTCGAGAAGGCCGTCGCCGTCGCCGACGCGCTTCGGGTCCTGAAGAACGACGTGGCATCACGCAAAACGGCGTATCCCATAGAGCCCGAAGCGGCGCGGCATTCCATCTTGATGATGGGAGGAGAAGTGCAGGGCGGCGCGAACTTCAACGTGGTTCCGGAACGCTTCTCGTTCACCGTCGACCGGCGGATCAACCCCGAGGAGGACTACGCACGGGAGAAAGAGCGTCTTCTCGACGTGATCGAAACGAACGGAGGCACGGTCGAGCTCATTCAGGAGGCGCGCGCGGCCGCCGTATCGAGCACCCATCCCGCCGCCCGAGCGCTCGGCCAGGCCA
This sequence comes from Vicinamibacteria bacterium, assembly GCA_035457705.1. Taxonomy (GTDB): domain Bacteria; phylum Acidobacteriota; class Vicinamibacteria; order Marinacidobacterales; family SMYC01; genus DASPGQ01. The sequence goes on along the minus strand of DATIBD010000039.1, from coordinate 68,124 downwards.
TTGAAGAGGTGCGTGGCGAAGCGGCGCCGTTCGAGCTCTGTCCCGGGCTCCTCGAGATTCGCTTCTACGCCGAGAACGGCATTCCTGCGTTCGCCTATGGTCCTGGCCTACTCTCCGTGGCCCACGGTCCCAACGAGTTCGTGAAGCGCCGCGACATCGAGGAGTGCGCTCTCGTGTATGCTCTTTTCGCGACACGGCTCCTCTCTTGATGAACCGGCGGCTCGGTCGGCGCTTCTACCGGCGCGATCCGATCACCTTGGCGCGGGCGCTTCTCGGTCAGATTCTCGTCCGCCGCGTCGATGATGGCGGACGGTTGAGCGGGCGAATCGTCGAGGTCGAGGCCTACCTCGGGGCCCCCGACCGGGCGGCCCACAGCTACGGGGGCCGGCGCACACCCCGCAACGAGTCGATGTGGCTCGAAGGAGGTCATGCGTATGTTTACTTCGTCTACGGCATGCACTGGTGCTTCAACATCGTGGCGGAGCGAGAGGGCGTTCCTATGGCCTGTCTCGTGCGCGCTCTCGAGCCTCTCGAGGGGCTGGAGGAAATGAGGAGACGACGAGGTGGACGAGAGGATACTGAGCTCTGCTCGGGCCCCGCCAAGCTGACGCAGGCGCTGGCGATCGACCGCAGTCTCGATGGAACCGACCTCGTCACGAGCGACGAGCTCTACCTCGTGCGAGGAAAAGTCGTTTCGCCCGGCCGGATCGAGAGCTCCCCCCGAATTGGAGTCGCCTACGCGGGCGAGTGGGCCGCCAAGCCGCTGCGCTTCGTTATCCGCCGGAGCTGAGCTCCAATACCAGCCCGATTGTCCCTCAGCGCTTCAAAACGCGCTTTGCGGCGTTATACCCGCACGCGCCGGTGATGCCGCCGCCAGGATGGGTGGCGGCTCCACAAAGATACAGGCCTTCGATCGGGGACTCGTAGCGGGACCAGCCGGGCACGGGACGCATGAAGAACATCTGATCGAGCGCCATTTCGCCTTGGTGCCAGTTGCCCTCAGGAAGACCGAGCTTCTCCTCGTAGTCAGAAGGCATCCACAGACCTTTGGCCACGATGCTCGTCTTCAAGCCGGGTGCCGCCTCCTCGAGGCTCTCCAGAATTCGTGCCTCGACCTCGCCTCGGTCACTCGAGGCGAACGGAACGTACTGCGCGGTTACGCTCAAGCTCTGATCCGACGCGAAACACCGAAGCCACGGTCGTTTCGAGATCTGGCCGTATTTCGACGCATCGTACGCGCGCTCGAACTCGTCCAGACTCTCTCCTACCACCACGAGGCGGGCGTCTCCGCAGCGGAATCGGACGGGCTCCGAAAGCGCGAGGTTGAGCTTGGCGGTGACGCCGCGATAGCGTATCGCCCCGACTTCGGCGACGAAGCTGGCAGGAAGCTCGCTCGGGTGCACCAGCTTCTCGAACGTCGTCCTCGCCGCGAGGGCCGAGAGAACCAGGTCCGCCGGAATCTCTTCCCCGCTTTCGAGAGCGACACCTCGAGCTCTTCCGCCGTCGACGAGGATCCGGGCGACGGCGGCATCCGTTCGGACTTTCGCACCGCAGGCGGCGAGGAGCTGTTCGGACAGATCCGCCGCGACCGCCGGTCGGCCGAGTCTCTGGTAGAGAAAGAGAGCCGCGGTCCCCGCCGAGCGCGGTCCTAGGCACACGCCCTCGAGGGCGGCTGCGCCCAACGTGGCTTTGAGCCGGTCGTTCTCGAACCACTCGTCGAGGAAGTCCGCGAGGGACATGGGAGCGATGCGCAAAAGTTCATGCATCGCCCGCGTGCCGAGCTGGCGAAAGCCCCAGCCGAGCTTGAGAAGCTCGATGAGGTCCGAGCCCGACTCGATGCGCGGCTCAGGTGCGGGTTTGGAGAGCAAAGGCCTCAAGAAGTCGCATAGCTTGTCGATGAGCGCATGGAAACGGGGATAGGCCTCGGCGTCTTTCCGGGACAGGGCCTGAATCTGTTCGGCGCTCTTCGCCGGATCCGCGAAGAGAACGAGCCCCGAGGCGTTGGCGACGACGGGGTCCAACAACTGGACGCGAATGCCGAGGTCTTTCGCCACCTGCGGCAACAGCAGGCCGACGTTGTCGGGTCCGACCGTCGCACGACGACCCGGCGCAAACTCGTGAGTGGCCGCCAAGCCTCCGACCCGGTTCTGTTTCTCCAGAACGAGGACGTCGAGCCCCCCTTTGACCAGGTACGAGGCTGCCGTCAGCCCATTGACGCCGGCGCCGACGATGATCGCGCGGGTCACGAGGCAGCCTTCAGCATCTCGACGGCGGCGAGCTTGCCGGGAGCGCCCATCACCCCTCCTCCCGGGTGGGCGCCCGAGCCGGCGAGGTACAGCCCTTCGAGCGGTGTCTTGAACTGAGCCCAGCCGGCGACCGGTCTGAGGAAGAAGAGCTGATCGAGCGTGAGCTCACCGTGAAAGATGTTCCCTTCGGTGAGCCCGATCGTGCGTTCCATGTCCCAGGGCGAGACGACCTGGCGGCCGACGATGGCTCGTCTCAAGTTGGGCGCGTACTCCGAGAGCGTGTCGACGACGGCATCGCCGAACGCCTCGCGCTTTTCCTCCCAGGTTGCCCCTTTGATGTCGTAGGGCGCGTACTGAACGAAGATGGACATGACGTGTTTTCCCGGGGGGGCCATCGACGGGTCGATGGTCGATGGGATCAAAATGTCCAGGTAGGGATGGCTCGAGAACGTCCCGTACTTCGCTTCGTCGTAGGCGCGCTCGATGTAGTCCATGCTCGGGCTTATCGAGATCGAGCCGCGAAGGTGCGGGCCGTCTCCGGGAAGACACGTGAAGTCGGGAAGCTCGCTCAAGGCGAGGTTCACCTTGCCCGAGGAGCCGCGGATCTTGAAGCGCCGCACGTCGGCAACGAAGTCAGACGGAAGGGCACTTTCGTCGATGAGTTTCAGGAACGTCCGTTTGGGGTCGAGACTCGAGGCGATCTGACTCGCCTCGATCTCCTCACCCGACTCGAGGACGACGCCGGTTGCCCGGCCGTTCTTCGAAACGATCTTCGCCACCCCCGCCTCGGTTCGTATCTCCGCACCCAAGCTTCGCGCTGCCGACGCGAGCGAACCGGAGACCGCACCCATCCCGCCGCGGGCGAACCCCCAGGAGCGCGAGACGCCGTCGATCTCGCCCATATAATGATGTAGGAGAACGTAGGCCGACCCGGGAGAGCGCGGCGAAAGAAACGTTCCGATGATGCCGCTCGCCGACATCGTGGCCTTCAACGGGTCGCATTCGAACCAGCGGTCGAGGTAGTCCGTCGCGCTTGCCGTCATTAGCCGCACGAGATCGTACAAGCGTCGGTTACCGAGCCCGCGGAAGTGTTGCGCGAGGCGGTTGAGTCCCGCGAGGTCCGACGGCCTCATCGAGCTCGGCTCGGGCGGGCGCATCATCAGCAGGTCCCGGACCGCCCGCGCCATGTGGTGCATGTGGAGGCCGAACCGGGAGTAGGCATCCGCGTCTTTTCTCGAGAACTTCGCGATCTCCTGACGAGTCTTTTCGGCATCGTGCCAGCGGGCCAGGTAGCGTCCATCGGGAAGTGGCGTGAACGTGCCGTCGAGGGCGAGGAGCTGGAGGCCGTGTTTGGGAAGCTCGAGCTCCTCGATGATCTCGGGTCTCAACAGGCTCACTACGTACGAGAACACGGAGAACTTGAATCCGGGAACGATCTCTTCCGTTACCGTTGCACCCCCGATGACCTCGCGTTTTTCGAGCACCAGGACTCTCTTGCCGGCGCGGGCGAGATAGGCGGCATTCACCAGGCCGTTGTGCCCGGCCCCGATCACGACCGCGTCGAATTTGGCCGTTGCCATATTGTGGGACACTATATTGCAATGTGGACAGAACGCAAAGTAGACTGATTCATGGCGATCGGGACTCCCTTCCATTCACGAACGGCGCCACTTTGCACGAGCCTCAGGTGGAAGCAGTGGTCGGGCTATTTCGTCGCCGTAGTCTACGACGACTTCCACGACCCGGAGTACCATGCGATTCGAAGCGGGGCTGGCCTCATCGACGTCTCCCCTCTGTTCAAGTACGACATCCGGGGTCCCGACGCAGAGCGGCTCGTCGACCGGATCATCACCCGCGATGCGACCAAGTGCCAGGTCGGCCAGGTTCTCTATGCCGCCTGGTGCGACGACGAGGGGAAGATCCTTCAAGACGGCTGCTTCCAGAGGCTCGAAAAGGACTTTTTCCGGGCGACCGCGGCGGAGCAGGCGCTTTCCTGGTTCACCCTCAATGCCGAGGGCATGAACGTAGCGATCGAGGACGTCTCCGAGCGCTACGGGGCACTTGCGCTTCAGGGCCCACGTTCGCGGGAGATTCTCCAGGCCATCTCCAGCGAGGACCTCAGGAAGCTTCGCTTCTTCCGCCTCGCCCGCACCGAGCTTCGCGGCGTCCCCGTGGTCGTGAGCCGCACCGGCTACACCGGAGATCTCGGCTACGAGATCTGGGTCGAGGCCGAGAGGGCCGGGAGCGTCTGGGACGCGCTCATGGACGCCGGAGAGGGGCTCGGTATCGAGCCCGCGGGCATGGGCGCGCTCGACCGAACCCGAGTCGAAGCCGGCTTTCCACTGATCGACGTCGACTTCTGGAATGCGGAGAAGACGTTCATCGAGAGCCAGAAGTCCACGCCCTACGAGATCAACATGGGCTGGGCGGTGAACTTCAATAAAGGACCCTTCGTTGGGAAGCGAGCCCTCGCCGAGGCCAACGTGCGGGGAATGGAGCGTTTCTTCGTCGGTCTCGAAGTTCCGTTCAAAGAGATCGAGCGGCTGTACGCGCTCGAGGGCCTCGCTCCTCAGCTATCGAACGAGGCCTCGCGCCTGGGCGTTCCGGTCTACGCGGACGGACGGCAGGTGGGAAAGGCCACCACCACCTGCTGGTCCACTCTTCTCAAGAAGTACATCGCTCTGGCCACCGTCGACAAAGGTCACGAGAAGCCGGAAACGCCGCTCGATATCGAGTTCACTGTGGAATATGTGAGATGTCGAGCACGTGCCAAGGTTACGGGGCTTCCCTTCTTCGACCCCGAGAGAAAACGGAGCGTACCGTGAGGGCCGGTCTGACGATTCTCGACGAGGTCCTGGTCGAGCGGATCGTCGACGAGGCGCTCTCGGTTCTCGAGAAGACCGGGGTTCTGGTGGAGCAGCAAGAGGCTTTCGACCGCCTCGTCGCTTGTGGATTCGTGGGAAACGCCGACACCCGCCGGGTCACGTTTCCGCGCAAGACGGTGCTCGATGCGATCGATTCCGCTCCTTCGTCTCTGACGCTTCACGACCGCGACGGCAATCCCTACGCCACCCTCGAGGGCGACCGGGTGCACTTCGTGCCAGCCTCTTCGGCGCTCCGTATTCTCGATCGAAAGACAGAGGAGGTGCGGGAAGGAAGCTCGAAGGACTTCGTCGAGTACGTCAGGATCGCCGACGGGCTGAAGCACATCGCTTATTTGTCGACAGCCTTCATTCCCCGGGACGTGCCTCAGGACATCGCCGATGCCTGGCGGCTCTACATGGTGCTCGCCTTCTCGAAGCGGCCCGTCGTCTCCGGCGCGTTCACCTCGTACGGCGTTCCCCGGATGGGCGAGATCATGAGCTACTTCCGCAAGGGACGAGAGGACCTCGCGAAAAAACCCATCGCGATCTTCACCTGCTGCCCCAACACGCCCCTTCGATGGGGTGAAGACCCGATCGCGAACATCATGGACTGTGCCGAATGGGGCATTCCCATCGAGGTCGTGCCCGTGCTGCTGCTCGGCATGATCTCGCCCGCCACGACCGTGGGCGCTCTCGTGCTCCATACGGCCGAGGTGTTGAGCGGTCTCGCCGTCGCCCAGAAGATTCGTCCCGGCACGCCGGTCCTTTTCGGCGGCGCTCCCGCGAGCTTCCACATGCGGCTCATGACCAACCCGATGACCGCCGTCGAAGCGCTGCAGGTGTATTGCGGCTACGCTCGGATCGCGAAGCACCTGAACCTGCCCTGTCAGGCCTACATGGCGCTCTCGGACTCCAAGTTCAACGACCCGCAAGCGGGCTTCGAGACGGGAGTGGGCGCGTTCCTTGCCGCCTTGTCGGGCATCAACTCGGTCTCGGGTCCCGGCATGCTCGACTACGTCAACTGCTTCAGCCTCGAGAAGCTCGTCTTCGACGATGAGGTCGTCGCCCACGTCGAGCGTTTCCTGAAGCCGGTGGAAATCAAGGAAGACCTTCCCGCCGCCGCTCTCATCGAGGAGCTCGTGCGTGAAAAGCACCTCATGATGTCCGAGCACACGCTCGAGCACTGGCCCGAAGAGCTGTATCTTCCGGGGCCGATGGTGGATCGGACGAACTGGGATCAGTGGAGCGAGCAGGGGAAGAAACGCTTCCGTGACCGGGCGGCCGACGTCATCGCCGAATGCCTCGATAACTACGAAGTCGAGCCCGTCGAGGAGAAGCTCCATGTGGAGATCCGGGATCTGTTCGTGAAGACCGCCCGAGAGCCCGGCCTGTCTCTCCCCTCTTTCGAGTAACCACGACCATGCCCGACTACGCGGTGATGAACCAGCTCCTCTACGAGGGGAAGCACAAGGAAGTCAAGGCCCTGACCGAGCAGGCCCTGGCGGACGGACGTCCCGTCGACGAGGTTCTGGAAGACGGACTCATCGCCGGGATGCGCGTGGTGGGGGAGGACTTCAAGCACAACCGCATCTTCGTGCCCGAGGTGCTTCTCGCCGCCCGGGCGATGAAGGCAGGGATGGAGGTTCTGAGACCTCTTATGACGGAGCGCAAGGACGATCGTTCCGAGACGATCGTGATGGGCACGGTCAAAGGCGATCTCCATGATATCGGAAAGAACCTCGTCGGGATGATGGCGGAAGGCGCCGGGTTCACGATCGTGGATCTGGGAACCGACACGAGCGCCGACGAGTTCATCCAGGCGGTCCGCGACCACGATGCGGCAATTGTCGGCATGAGCGCTCTCCTGACGACGACGATGATCTATATGAAGACCGTCGTGGATGCCGTGCGCGAGAAAGGACTCGACGTCAAGATCGCGGTCGGCGGCGCTCCGGTGACCGAGAAGTTCGCTTCGGAGATCGGTGCGGATGGCTATGCGGCGGATGCCGCGAGCGCGGTGCAGCTGTTCAAGAAGCTCGTGGGCGCGCGCAAGGCGGCGATGCGATGAAGCTCTTCGTGAACGACTGCGAGGCTCCGGTGACCGGCACGCTCTTCGAGTGCGCCGAGTCCGTCAACGTGCGCGTTCCGACGTCCTGCGTCAAGCAGGGGAAATGCCGCGAGTGTCTTCTCGAGATCGAGCAGGGCGAGGAGTTTCTCTCGGAGCGTACACCGGAAGAAGCGCACCTCGGCGCCTCGTTTCGTCTCGCATGCCGCACTCGGCTCGAGAACGATGGGACCGTTCGTTGCCACACGATGCGTCGCGGGTCTTTAAAGATCGTGGACCAAAGCGAGGGACTTCCTTCGAGCGAAGGTCCCCTGGAGCCGCGTGAAGGCTATGGAATCGCGCTCGACGTGGGTACGACCACGGTCGCTCTGCGTCTTTTCGACCTCGCCTCCGGCGCGCTGGTCGCGAGTCAGTCGTTCGAGAATCCCCAGCGGTTTGGGGGCTCGGACATCATGGCGCGCATTCACTACGATACGCACCATCGGGGCCGTCTTCTCAAGCGGACCCTCATCGGGTATCTGAATCACGCGGTCGAGGCGTTACCCGTTGATCCCGATCGGATCGTCGAGGTGGTCGTGGCGGCGAACACGACCATGCGCGATCTCTTTTTTGGTCTCGACGTGTACTCGATCGGGCAAAAACCCTATTGGTCCATCACCGAGCGGGAGCTCAGAGAAAGAAAGCGGGATACGACGGCGCTCGGCGTGCCCGCTCGAAAACTCGGCCTTCACGTCCATCCGAAGGCCGTCGTTTACGGCCTGCCTCTCATCGGAAGCCACGTCGGAGGCGACGCCGCGGCGTGCCTTTGGGCCAGTGGGCTCGCGGACTCGGACGGTGTCTCGGTTGTCATGGACGTCGGCACGAACACGGAGATCGTGATGGGGAATCGGGACCGCATCGTGGCCGCGTCGTGTCCCGCTGGCCCCGCCTTCGAGGGAGGAGGGGTTCTCTGCGGGATGCCGGCCCTCGACGGTGCGATCGAGAGGGTCTCGATCGCAGAAGATGGCTCGCTCGACGTCGTCGTCATCGGCGGCGGCCCGCCCCGTGGCCTCTGCGGCTCCGGGCTCGTGGACCTGCTGAGCGAGCTCCGCCGCGCGGGAAGGATGAACGCTCAGGGTCGCTTTACCGAAGAGAGCGAGCCGTTTCGAGTGCACGACGGGATCGTTTTCACCGAGGCCGACGTCAACGAGCTCGCGCAAGCGAAAGGCGCGAACGTGGCGGGCCTCGCGATCGTGGCCGACGTCTACGGCATTCGGCTCGAGGAAATCGACAAGCTCTACCTCGCCGGTGGATTCGCCCGGCACCTCGATCTCGATGCGGCGCGTCGTATCGGCTTTCTGCCCGAGCTGCCGAACGAGAAGTTCGTCCGAGTGGGAAACGCCGCTCTGGATGGAGCCTCGATGCTTCTGCGCTCGCCCAGCCGGAGACGGCAGCTCGAACACGTCGTGATGCGGGTCGAGCACATCGAGCTCGAGACGCACCCGCGTTTTTTCGACTACTTCGTCGAGGGCTGTCAATTCCAGCCCGTTGGCTCCGAGGTTTACAGGTGATCGACGAGCGCGATTACGCGCGGCTCCTCGGTTACCCCCTGGGTAAGCCGCTCGAGGGCGACGTCCGCCGCCTTGCCGAAGGCGCCGCCCGCTGGTACCGTTGTCATGGAAGGCCCCGGGTCTACTCGAGAGATGGGGTCGTCGGGCTCACGGCAGGACGGGAGGTCGACGAGGAGCTCGATCGCCTCTGGGCGGCGGGGCGCGTGGACGAGGCCTACTTCCTAGACCGCTTCGCCGCCGCCCTCGTGGAGCATCTGGCTTCTTCGCATGGCGCGACGTTCAGCCCCGGCCATCGAGGGTTTCCGCTCGAAGAGCAGTTCGCGCTCTTCGAGAAGCTTACACCGCTCGCGCCCGAGATCGAGCTCTTGTCGTCGGGCATGTTGAGGCCGAGACATTCACTCCTCGCCCTCTTCGATGGCGAAGCGATCGGCTCTCCGTGCTCGCGGTGCGATCTCGCGCGATGTCGCTACCGGAGGGCGGCGTGAATCTGCTGGAAGCGCTGAAACGCCGCATTCTCCTGAGCGACGGAGCGATGGGAACGCAGCTGCAACAGGCGGGGCTTCCTCCGGGAGGCTGCGGTGAGGCGTGGAACCTCGACGCGTCTGAGAAGGTGCTGGCGATCCAAAGGGCCTATGTCGCGGCGGGGTCGGACATTCTCATCACCAACAGCTTCGGGGGCTCGCGCATCATGCTCGAGCGCCACGACGAGGGCCGTCGGGTTCGTGACATCAACCGCGCCGCGGCCGAGATCGCGCGCCATGCCTTCAACGGTCGCGAAGGGTTCGTACTCGGCGACATCGGTCCTTTCGGCGGGTTGATGGAGCCCTACGGTGAGGTTCCTCAGGCCCAGGTCGAGGATGCTTTTGCGGAGCAGGCGGAAGCGCTCGTCGAAGCCGGTGTCGATGCGATCATCATCGAGACGCAAACGTCGCTCGAAGAGCTGGGAATCGCGATCGAGGCGGCGAAGGCCGCGGGTGCGCCTTGCGTCATCGGCTCGATGGCCTTCGACAAGATGCAGGACGAGGACGAAGTGCGGACGATGATGGGAACGAGTCCCGAGCAGGCGGCGGCTTTCATGGCGGAGGCCGGCGCCGACCTCGTCGCGCTCAACTGTGGCACGGGGGTCGATATGAAGTTCGCCGCGGACACGGCGCGTCGCTACCGGTCCACCTGCACGCTTCCGATCATGGTGCAGCCGAACGCGGGTCTTCCCGTGCTCGAGAACCTGCAGGTCGTTTACAAGGAGACCCCCGACGAGATGGCACGAGGACTTCCCGCGGTCCTCGAGGCGGGAGCGGGCATCGTGGGCGGGTGCTGTGGAAGCACGCCGGCGCACATCGCGAAGCTCCGGGAGGTGTTGGATGGTCAGGGTCGAGCTCGGTCGTGAGAGTCCCGAGTGGGACAAGCTCCTTCCCGAAGCGAAGGACGATGGCTCGGGCATCGGCATCAACTATGCCGATGCTTACATCAAGATCTTCAAGACCACCCTGGAAGATGGCCGCAAGGTTCTCTGCAAGCGCCGGGGGCTAAAGCTAACTCTCACCGTGGGGGAGCGGACGGGTGAGGGCCTGATGCGTCGTCTCGAGCATGGACCCGACGTCAAGAACATCCTATGCGAAGCCTTGAAGGAAGCGGCTCGCAACGCCGGAGCCGAGTTCGAGACGGACGACGGAGCGCTATCGCTCGTAGTCGACTGAGCAACGATCGCAGATTGGCACCCTTCGAAGCGGCGCCATCAGCCTGCCAGATCCCCCAAACGGCATAGCTTCTCTTCCACCTCTCGCAGGATCGCCGGCGGCAACGGCCGGAGCTTTCGGACGAATCGTCGATTGTCGATGGCGCGACTCCGGTCGATCATAATCTCGCAGTCTTGACGGTTCCCGGCCATTCCTCGGGGAATAGATACACGGAGGAGATTCTCACCGGTGAGACGCGTCGTACAGGGCAGCACCCAGGTGGACGGATGCCCCACGTCGTTCAGCAAATCGGTTTGGATGACGAGTACAGGCCTCAACTTTCCAGCTTCCGTTCCCCTCCTCGGCCTCAGATCGGCAAGGTAGAGCTTTCCTCGCTCAACTTTCACCACTCGTCCAGACCCTCGGAGGCGAGACCGTCGAGCTCAGCCAATTCCTCTTGTGACAGCGCCCCGCGCGTGGCTTTCGAGGCGCGGCGGTAGGCTTCTCTGAGGCTTTCACGCTCTGTCACCTCCTTTAGAAGACGCAGGCCGCGACGGACGACCTCGACCTTGCTCTTCGCCTTCAGCTTTGCCTGGAGCGAGATCACGAGCTTCAGCTCCTCCGGTGGAAGGGTGATGCTGGATTTGGTATTCGTTTTCATACTATTTGAATATACCAACTAAGGAAGCGAAGTCAATTTGGGAGGCATGAAACGAAGCGGCGGAACGCCCGAGCTCTCATCAAGCTGGTTTTGCCTGTCGTAACGTCCATGCTACTCTCTGCTTCGGGTGCTTGACCGCTTCCCCTCCGTTACGATCGTTCTCCTTCTCGTTGCCGGCTGCCGGCAGGAGCCCGCGCCGACGGCCGAGAATCTCGTGATCGTCACGATCGACACGCTCCGGGCCGATCGACTCGGGGCTTACGGGGGAAACGTCGAGACCCCGAACCTCGATCGAATCGCCCGGGAAGGCGCGCTCGCCGAAGACGCGAGAGCCCAGGTGCCCTTGACCCGCCCCTCGCACCTCTCCCTATTCACGGGTCGTTACCCGTTCGAGCACGGGGTGCGTGAGAACGCGGCTCCGCCGTTCGAGTCGAAGATGCCGCTCCTCGCCGAGATCCTGAAAGAGCGCGGATTTCGAACGGCCGGCTTCGTTTCTTCGATCGTTCTGTCATCGGAAACCGGCATCGATCGCGGGTTCGAGACCTTCGCCGATGACTTCGGAGTGGAGGGGCAAGATGCCGTTTTCTTGGACTCGGTCCAAAAGCGCGGCGACGCGACGACCGAAGAGGCGATCGCGTGGCTTCGGGAGGACGGCGGCCAGCCCTTCTTTCTGTGGCTCCATCTCTACGACCCGCACGATCCCTACGAGCCTCCGGAGCCTCATGCCTCTCGCTACGAGGGGCGGCCTTACGATGGCGAAGTCGCCTTCACCGACGAGCTCGTCGGCCGCCTCGATTCCGAGCTCGCGGCGCTCGGGCACTCCGAGAGCACCCTGCTCGTGGTGACTTCGGACCATGGTGAAGCCTTCGGCGAGCACGGGGAGACCGGGCATGGCTACTTCATTTACGAGCCGACGCTCCGGGTGCCGCTTCTGTTTCGCGGGCCCGACGTCGTCTCCGAGCTCACGATCTCGACTCCCGTCGAGCTCGTGGACGTGTTTCCGACCGTGCTCGAAATGCTGGAGATTTCCCACCTCGACGTACCGGGGAGGAGTCTCGCGGCGACTCTGAGAAGAGGCAGCGAGCCCGAGCCCAGGCCCCTCTACGCTGAGAGCTTCATGGCGTCGCTTCTTTACGGGTGGGGTCGTCTCGTCTCCGTGCGGGAGGGGCCCTGGAAGCTCATCGAGGCGCCGAAGCCCGAGCTCTACAACCTGGAGGAAGATCCGGAGGAGCGTGACAATCGCATTCGGCGGAATGCCGTCGCCGCCGAGCGACTGCGCGCCCGGATCGCCGAGCTCGCTCCCGCAGGTCTGGAGGGCCCCGCTTCGACGGCTTCACAAATCGATCCCGAGCTCATGGAGAAGCTCGGGGCACTCGGCTACGTCGGCGGCACGAGAAGCGGGGAGGCGCACTCGTCCCACATCGACCCCAAGGACAAGCTCGAGGAGTTTCGTTTTCTGAGCGGCCACATGCGCGAAGGGCTCACGTTCCTTCAGGAGAAAGACTACGAGTCCGCGATCCAGCGTTTCCGCGCGGTTCTCGAGTCGGGCAACGAGAGCTTTCAAGCGCTCTACCATACGGGCCGCGCCTACTACGGTCTAGGACGCTACCGGGAAGCGGTCGACGCGTTCGCGGGAGCGATCGCACTCGACGACAGTTACGGACCGGCTTACCTCGATCTGGCCGAGGCGCAGGTCGCCCTCGGCAGCCACGACGACGCCCTCGAGGCACTTCACCGCGGACAAAACGTCATTCCCGAGAGTGCGCGCCTCTTCGAGCGCGAGGGCGAGATCTGGGTGAGCCTCGGTCGTCCCGACGAGGCCGCCCGAGCCTTCGAGGCCGTCGCCGAGCGCCTTCCAGAAGACGCGCTGACCCAGGTGCGCCTCGGCGAGCAGTACCGGGATCTGGGCGAGATCGAGAAGTCGATTTCGCGGTTGAAGGAAGCGGTGCGGCTCGCTCCCGATGACGCTTCTTATTGGAACTCGCTGGGGATGGTGCTCGGCGGCAACGGTCGGATGGCCGAGGCGGAGGAGGCGTTCCGTAAGGCGCATACCGTCGATCCCGAGGATGCGCAGTACGCTTTCAATCTCGGCCTCGCTCTCGTACGGCTGGGACGTCCGGAAGAAGCGCGAGGTTTCTTCGAGAAAGCGCTTCGGAACGATCCGGGTTTCGAGCCGGCGAGAGCGGAGCTCAGACGCCTCGGCGGAGCTTGAGCTCGACCGTGCGGCTTCACGGTCTTGCGATCGCGATGATCGTTCTCGCCGCCTTTCTGCCCGTTCTTTCGAACGGCTGGGTCTCCTGGGACGACCCCGAGGCGCTCGTGGACAACGACGCGCTTCGTTCGAAGGGGCTCTTCGTCTGGGCGCTCACCACCGAGCATTTGAGCCACTTTCAGCCGCTCTCGTGGGTGGTCTGGGCGGCAAGCGGTCGAAACTTCGGGTGGACCCCCGAGACGTTTCATGGCCTCAGCGTTCTCGTCCACGTTCTCAACGCGATTTTCCTCTACCTCCTCATCTTCCGGTTGTCCGGCAAAGCCGTGGCGGCCCTCCTCGGCGCGCTTCTCTACGCCGTTCATCCGCTGCGGGTCGAGGTCGTCGCCTGGGCGAGCGCTTTTCCGTATCTTCTCTCCACGGCGTTTTTGCTCGGGGCGACGCTCCTCTACCTCCGTTCCCGGCTCGCGCTTTCGGTCCTCGCCTACGGAGCTTCCCTGCTCGCGAGGCCGGTGGCGCTTGCCTTTCCGCTCCTGCTGATTATCCTGGACATCCTCGTTTTTCGCCGGAAACGTCACGCCCGGTTCCTCGCCGAGAAGATTCCGTTCCTCGTGCTCTCGGCGGCCGGGCTTCTCCTCGAGGGGAGCCGTCGTCCGTTTCTGGATCTCGAGAGGTTCGGGCTCGGTGCCCGCCTCACGCTCGCAGCCGATTCGCTTCTGGCGCAGCTGAGCCGGTCCGTCTGGCCGGTCCGGTTGACCCCACTCGATCCGCTCCCGATCGAGCCTCGCGTCGACTGGCTCCTCCTCGGCCTCGGAAGCCTAGTGCTTCTGACGAGCGCGTTGATCGTCTGGCATTTTCGTTCCCGCCATCCCGCAGCGCTCGCGGTATGGGCGAGTTGGCTTCTTCTTGCCCTGCCGTCTCTCGGTCTCGCCCCGAGCGGACTCCAGGCGACCGCGGACCGCTACACCTACGTTCCGGCGCTCGCTCTCGCCGTGGGGCTCGGCGGGTTGCTGATGCGCTCACGCGTCGTCTGGCGATGGGTCGCCGTCGCGGCCATGGCGGCTCTCTCGGTCGCCACCTATCGGCAATCCCTGTGGTGGCGGGACTCGCTCGCGCTCTGGGGGCGAGCGGTCGAGCTCGATCCCGAGAACGATCTGGCACTCTACTTCTACGCGAGCGCCTTGTCTCAGGCGGCGAAAGCCGACGAAGCCATCGAGAGTTATGGAAAACTGCTCCAGCTCGAGCCGGATCACGGACCGGCTCGAGCGGATCTCGCGAACCTCCTCACTCGGGAGGCAGATGCCCGCGCGGGCCGAGGAGAGCTCGAGAGCGCCGTTGGGATTTACGATGAAGCTCTTGCTCTCTCGCCCGGGCTCGCGTCGGCTCGGGAGAACCGTGCGATGGCCTTTTTCGAGCTCGGACGGTACGAAGAAGCCCTCTCCGCGCTTCGCGCGGCAGACGAAGAGGGCATGTCCCGTCCGGAGATCGCCGGCGCGCTCGCGGTGCTCGAGAACGCGGAGGGCAATCTGAAGAAAGCGGTCTTTGTTTTGGATTCCGGGCTCGAGCGATTCCCTGACGACCTCGCCCTCACGCACAACCTGGCCCGGCTTCTGGCCACTCGCCCCGACGCGTTTCCCGACCGAAGGCGCGAGGCGGTGGATCTGGCGGAGCGTGTGGTGGCGAGAACCGAACGGCGGGATCCGAGGGCGCTCGACACGCTGGCGATGGCGTTAGCGGTTGACGGCTCAGGTGACGAGGCACGTCGAGTTTTCGAAGAAGCATCGCGTCTCGCCCTCGCGGCCGGTAACGAAGATCTTGCCCGCGAGATCGAAGAGCACGCCCGGGCTCTTTCTCGTTGAAATGAAAAGGCCCGCCCGCGGCACGAAGCCGCGAGCGGGCCGAAGCAAACGCCGAGCAAGCCCTAGAAAATGAACTTCGCTCCCACCATCAGTCGGCGCGGCAAGAGGAACCGCGTGGGAAGGCCGAAGCTCGAGGCGGTTCCGACCCGGCTTCCGATGTTCTCGTATGCGTCGTCGTTGAACAGGTTCAGGGCGTCCCCGAATACCGCGAGGCGGGCGTCCGCCCCAAGCGCGAACGCCTTCTGGACGCGCACGTCGAGTTGGTACCAATCCGCGACCCGCCGCTCCCCGTCGAAGGGCTCGGCATAAAGCGTGGTGGGGATACCCAGGTCGGGAACGCGAATCTGCCGCTCCCAGGGCTTCCCGCTCTGGTAGGTGAAGTTCGTCCCGAGTGTCACTTCCGCGGGTAGCTCGTAGACGAACTGCAGTCGGAAGTTCGTGGGACGGTCGTTGGTCAGAACCGAGTCTTCGTTCAAGTTCACATACTCGTTCGGGTTCCGGCCGAAGTTGTTTCCCGCGTTCGTGGCCGTGCCGCCCGTGGGGCTGGCTGTGCTCGAGGCGATGATGCCGGTCGCTTTCGACAAAACCAGCGACGCCGTCATCTGCCAGTGATTGGACATGCGCTTGGTCGCCTGCAGCGTCACCCCCTGGTACCGGGTGAACGTCTCTTCGCCGCGGATCGAGGGATCGGGATTGGTCAAGAGGAAGATTCGGTCGGCGGGATCCGATAGCAAACGGTAGACCGGGAACGACGCTCCCGTCGCATTCGTCCCTTCGTTGTCTACGTAAGTCGTCTGTTCGTACTCTCCGGCGATGTCCTGCCAGGCGCTCGCCCGCTCTCCGCGTTTGTAGACGTAGTTGACGGAGAAAGCGAAGTCCTGGGCGATCTCCCGATCGAATCCGAGGATGAACTGATCGGTGTACGGGTTCTTGTAATCGGGATCGACCTGGAGTTGGGTATTGTCGGAAAAGAGCTCAGTCCCTATGGGCGCTCCCGAGGCATCGTAGAGGCCCGAAAAGATGAAGCGCGGAGTGATCCCGGGTCCCGCCCCTTGGAACTCACCGGTCACGACGCCCTTGTTGTAGCGTCCCCAGTGCCCTTTTAGCGTCGTCCGGCCGTCGCCCGTGAGCTTCAAGTTGAATCCAAGTCGGGGAGAGACATTCGTCCAAGTGAAGAGATTCGATACCTCGGAATTGACCTGGCCCGTCGGGTTTCCATCGCTGTCGACGACTTCCGACTCGGGAAAGCTCGCACGCTGCCGGTCGAAGCGCACTCCCAGGTTCACCGTGAGGTTGTCGCCGATATTCCAGGAGTCATCCGCGAAAACTCCGATCCCTTTGACCCATCCCACCTGCTGGAGCGGGAGCTGGGTGTAGCCGTAAAGGGGCTCACCGTAATAGGTGTAGATGTAGTCGTTGTAGGCGTACGTATACTTTCCGCCGCCGCTGTTGTACTGGACTCCGAACTTGAAGTCGTGGCTTCCTCCGAGGAAGTTGTCGGCGAAGCGGGTAATCTTGCCGGCGAACGCGGTCTTCTGGCTCACGCCGTCGTACCAGGAGTAGGTGCCGCCGCTGATGAACCCCGTGGCGGTGTCGTAGTACCGCGGCCGGGAGCGAGCGAGGCCCGGCTGAAGGGGCTCCGCATGATCCTGTCCATAGAATCCCGAGTAGCGCGCTTCGAACCACGTCTTGTCGTCGATGACTGAAGTCCAGGTCACGTTGGGAGAGGGGTTGTGGCCATACTCGAGCTGGATGCTCTCCGGGCCCTCGACCGCGGTCTGTCGGAAGGGGATCCGGTAGAAGTCGTCATGGTTGGCGACCATCAACTTGTTGTTCTGGTTCACCTGATAGGTGAGCTTGAAGAAATAGCGATCGGCGTCGGATTTGGCCGGCGCCGAGGGATCCGTTCCCGGCTGGGCCTCGTAATCGCGCTGATACTGGTAGGAGCCGAAGAACCAGAACTTGTCCTTCACCACCGGTCCGCCGACGTTGGCCGTAAAATCGTTGAACTTGTCTCGATAATAGGGGAGTCCGTCGTCCTGCTCGTCCGTGGTGTTGCGACCCGTGAGATTGTCGTGCTGAAAGTAGAAGTTGACGCTTCCATCGAGCGCGTTCCCGCCCTGCTTGGTGACCACGTTGAACACGGCGCCCTGGAGGTTTCCGTACTCGGCGGTCGCGCCGAGGGAGAGGATCTCGATCTCCTCGATGGTGTCGGTATTGGGCCAGGGCCAGGCGGCGCCGGTCAGGGGGGCGGTGAAGTCAGTGCCGTCGAGCTGGTAGGAGTTATCGTCGGTCCCACTACCGAAGGAGGACGACCGCGAGCTCGTCTGGGTGTTCTGACTTACTCCAGGCGCGGCGTTGATGAGATCGAAGAAAGTGAACCGTCGGATCGGCGCGTTCTCCACCCACTCCCGCGTGTAGTTCGTCGAGATATCGGTGGCCTTCGTGTCCACGACGGGACTCTCGCCCGTGACGGTAATCGTCTCCGCCACGCTTTCCAGCGAGAGAACGACGTTACGCTCGACGGTACCTCCGACGACGACGCGCAGGCCTTCCTCGGTATACGTGGAGAAGCCCGCAAGGCTCACCGTCAGCGTGTAGATTCCTGGCGACAGATTGGGAAAGCGGAACAAACCCGACTCGCCGGTAATCACTTCGCGAGGACCTCCAATGAGGGCTGGAGAGGTGATGGAAGCGGTGGCGCCCGGCAGAACGCCGCCGGACTCGTCACGAATGGTACCGAGGAGCGTACCGGTCGTGATCTGGGCCTCGGCCAGGCTCGATGCGAGCAGTGCCACGACCGCGAGCACGAATCCAGAAAATCGATACATACATACCTCACAGAATGAAAAGCGGCCGCCGGCCCGCCGGCGTCGCGAAACAGAAGGCATCCGTACAAACGCTAGATAGAGCAAAACTTATGCCAGGAAGCGTCGCCTGAGCCAACCGACAAGCTGTTTCCGTTCAATTGGTTGTTGGGACTTCCTCTGCGCGGATTGAGCGTCCGATCCAGCCCGTCGTACACCCGATCCAACGAATTGTACGAGGCGTCGGAGCACACGAGGGAGGTCGTGTGCGCTAGAATCGCTGAGCATCCGCCATGAAAAGCGTGATTGGGGCACTCGCGAGCTCGCTCGTCGTGACAATGGCGTGTCGTCTCGGTCCCGAGCCCGCCCGCGCGTTGAACGTCGTGCTCGTCACGGCCGATACGCTCCGAGCGGACCACCTTCCCGTCTACGGCTATGACAAGGTCGTGACACCCAACCTCGATCGCATGGCGGCGGAAGGTGTCGTTTTCGAGAACGCAAACACCGTCGTTCCCCTCACCCTTCCGGCGCACTCGTCGATGTTCACCGGGACCTTCCCGATGTACCACGGCGTTCGGGACAACGGCGGCTATTACCTCGACGACACGCAGGTCACGCTTGCCGAAACGCTGAAGGAGTCGGGCTATGCGACTGGGGGGTTCGTGGCGGCGTTCGTCCTGGACGCTCGCTGGGGCTTGAACCAGGGGTTCGATCGCTACTTCGATGAGTTCGACCTCAACAAGTTCGAGAAGATCGGTCTCGATACGGTGCAGCGCCCTGGTGGGGAGGTGGTCGACGAAGCGCTCAACTGGATGGACGGTGTCAAAGATCAGCCGTTCTTCTCCTGGATCCACCTCTACGACGTTCACACTCCCTACGAACCACCCGAGCCCTTTTTATCCCGGTATCGGAGTGCTCCCTACGACGGAGAGATCGCTTACGTGGACTCGTTGATGGGACGGCTCTTCGACTGGATCGAGCAAAGCGGTCTCGCGGACGACACGGTGGTTGTCTTCATCGGGGATCACGGCGAGAGCCTCGGCCAGCACGCGGAGAACACGCACGGCTACTTCATCTATGACGCCACGATGCACGTGCCTTTCGTGATCAAAACGCCTTATCGCCAGGTGGGTCGTGGTCGCCGGGTTTCCGCCCAGGTGCGGTCCGTCGATTTGATGCCGACGCTACTCGAGCTCGTCGGCCTCCCGGTTCCCGAGACCGTCCAGGGAGAGAGCCTCGTGTCCCTACTCACTGGAGAGAGCGTCGATCTCGGCCTTCTGGCCTACGGCGAATCGTTTTATCCCCGAAACCACTATGGCTGGTCCGAGCTGAAGTCGATCCGTGACGGTTCGTACCACTTCATCGATGCCCCGAGGCCGGAGCTTTTCGACGTCGCGGCGGACCCTGGGCAACGCAACAACCTCGCCACTCAACGGGCGGCCACCGTGGCCAAGCTGAAATCGGAGCTCGACGATCTCGTCGACCGCTTCGGCGTCGAGGGGATCGATGAAAAAGGACCCGAGACCCTCGATCCCGAAGCCCAGGCCCAGCTCGCGGCCTTGGGCTACATCGGGGGCCCCTCCCGCGTCAGCATCGACCCCGACCGTCCGCTCGCGGATCCCAAGGACAAGATCGGTCTGTTCAACCTCATCAAGCAAGCGGGTTCGGACTCGAGCGAGGGCAATACGGAAGAGGCTCTCGAGAAGATCGACCGAGTCCTCGCGGAAGACCCCGACATTCTGGAGGCGCACAACATCCGGGGGAACCTCTTCTCGAAGGAGGGCGATCTCGAGAGCGCGCTGATCGCTTATCGGGAGGCGCTCGCGCGGGATCCGGAGTACAAGCCCGCCCTCTACAGCCTCGCTCTCACCTACAAGGAGCTCGGCCGAGCGAAGGACGCCGAAGCGGGGTTTCGCCGCATCATCGATCTCGATGCCAGGGACAATCGGGCCTACTTCATGCTCGCGCAGATCCACGCGGAGCGCGAGGAGTTCGAGGAGGCTCTCGCGCTGCTGCAGCAAGCCGTTGACCTCGGAAGCGAGAGGGCGCCGCTCCACAACCTGATGGCTGAGTGCTACATCGGTTTAAAGGAGCTCGGCCGCGCGAAAGAAGAAGTCGACCGCGCTCTTCAGATGAATCCCCAGCTCGCCACGGCCCACTACAACCTCGCACTTATTCACGAGGAGCGCGGTGAGATTGACGCCGCTATCGCTGCGTACGAGAAAGAAATCGAGCTCGCGCCCAAGGACTTCAAGGCTCACTTCAACCTGGCGAAGCTCTACGGAGGCACGGGTCGACCTCAGAAGATGAAGACGCACTTCGAAAAGGCGATCGAGGTCAACGACAAGTTCGCGATCGGCTTTCTCTACCTGGCGAAGGTCCATCTCGACGCGGGCGACCTGGACCAGGCCCAGCAGCTGGCCACGAAGGGTATCGAGCTGGGACCGGAGCCCAAGATGGCGCCTTTCGGTCATTTCATTCTCGCCGACGTCTACAACCGTCAGGGGCGTTTCGCCGACGCCGAGCGCGAGTTCGAGACCGCCCAGAGGCTTAGCACGGGTTCCTGAGCCTCGCAGGAAGGGCGCTCTATGGTATCGTCGATTTCCCATGATCTTATTGACGCTAACGCTCCTTCTTGCTTTCGAGGAAATCCCCAGTGCGGCTCTCGACGCATGTGCCCGAGCGCGCGCTCTGTGGGAAACCCGCACGCCGGCCGGCCTCGAGGAGAGCCTGAAGCTCTTCGAGCAGGCGGCGCGGATCGCGCCCGAGCTCGCCGCGGCCCATGCCGGCATCGCCGATGCGGCCAGTCTTCTCGCCTTGTACGGCTACGCGCCCTCCTCGGTCACGTTGCCCAAGGCACGAGCGGCAGCCGAGCGAGCGATCGCGCTGGATCCCGAGCTCGGCACGGCTCACGCGTCGTTCGCGCTCGCCCGCTATCTGGGCGAGTGGGACTGGCGTTCTGCCGAGGACAGCTTTCGCCGGGCGATCGCCCTCGAGCCCGACTACTCTTCAGCGCACCACTGGTTCGCCATGATGCTCATGGTGATGGATCGCTACGAGGAAGCGCTCACTCAGATCGAGAAGGCCGTCGCTCTCGAGCCCGATTCGGCCCTGTTCCAGACGAAGCGCGGCACCATCCTGCTCGCCGCCGGACGCGTCGATGACGCCGAGGATCATCTCCGCGAAGTTGTTTCGCGGTTTCCCGGCTTCTCGATGGCTCGCCGGGAGCTGGCTCGAATCGAGATCCAGACTGGCCATCCCAAAGAGGCGCTCGAGTACCTGGATTACGGGGATCCCGATCGCGGACTCGCGCTCGCTCTGCTCGGCAGAGACCGAGAGGCCCGCGCCGTGCTCGCTTCGCTCGGAAGCTCACCCGTCGATGCGGCCGTCGTCCATGCCGGTTTGGGCGAGATTGAGGAAGCTCTCGAAGAGCTGGAACGCGCCTTCGTCGCGCGCGACCCATCGCTCGTCTATTTTCGGACGCGCACGGGTCTGTCCTCGCTTCGATCGGAAGTCCGCTTTCGAGAGATCGAAAGGCGAATGGGGCTTCCTCCGTCGAGTGGCCTCCGATTCGCCGTACGTTTCGACCCGAAGCTCGGCGAGGAGGCTGTCGACGGTCGGCTGCTCCTTCTGGTCTCGAACGATCCCTCGAACGAGCCCCGGTTTCAAATCGTCGACGGCCCGGCGACACAAATCGCGTTCGGAATGGACGTAGAGGGATGGAAACCGGGCGAGGAAGTCATCTTCGACTCCGGTATTCTCGGCTACCCTCTCGATAGCCTGGCCGAGATCCCGAAGGGCAGCTACCGCGTCCAGGCGCTTCTCCACAAGTACGAAACGTTCCACCGGGCGGATGGCCACGTCGTCAAGCTTCCGATGGACCGCGGCGAGGGCCAGCAGTGGAATCAGGCACCGGGAAACCTCCTGAGCGAGCCCAAGGTGATGGACGTCGATCCCGCGGCTGCGACGACTCTCCGCGTCGAGCTCGACCGCGCGCTTTCTGCCATCGAAGACCCACCGACGACGAAGTACATCAAGCACGTGCGCATTCAGAGCAAGCTTCTGAGCGAGTTCTGGGGAAGGCCGATGCATCTCGGGGCCCACGTGCTTCTTCCCGAGGGTTTCGACGAGCACCCCGAGGCACGTTATCCGCTCATGATTTTCCACGGACACTTCCCGAACGATTTCGGCGGGTTTCGCGAGGAGCCCCCGGATCCGGATCTCGCTCCCGAGTACAGCGAGCGGTTTCGCTGGGAGGGCTACAACCGAACGGTGCAAGAGCATGCCTATCAGTTCTACAAGGACTGGACGGGTCCCGGCTTTCCGCGCGTTCTCGCCGTCGAGATCCAGCATGCGAATCCTTATTACGACGATTCCTACGCGGTGAACTCGCAAAACCTCGGGCCCTATGGAGACGCGATCACCTACGAGCTCATCCCTTATATCGAGAAGGAGTTTCGCGGAATCGGCGAGGGCTGGGCGCGGTTTCTCTATGGTGGATCGACGGGAGGGTGGGAAGCACTCGCGGCCCAGGTTTTCTATCCGGAAGAGTACAACGGTTGCTACGCGGCTTGCCCCGACCCGATCGATTTTCGAGCCTACACCGTCGTGAACCTTTACGAAGACGAGAACGCGTACTTCTTGACGGGCCCGTTCAAAAAGACCCCGCGCCCGGGGCACCGCGACACTCTCGGTCACGTCAGCGCGACCCTCGAGGAAATGAACCGAAGGGAGCTCGTCTTGGGAACGAAGAGCCGCTCGGGGCAGCAGTGGGACATCTGGGAGGCGGTGTATTCTCCCGTGGGCGAGGACGGCTATCCGAAGCGCATCTGGGACAAGCGGACCGGCGTCATCGACCCCGAAGTCGCCGAGCACTGGCGTGAGAACTACGACCTTTCGTACATCTTGAGACGCGACTGGGCCACCCTCGGAAAAAAGCTCGAGGGGAAAATCCACGTCTACGTGGGTGACATGGACAACTACTACTTGAACAACGCCGTGTATCTCCTGGAAGAGTTTCTCGAGAGCACGACGAACCCCTATTACGCGGGCGAGGTGGACTACGGGGACCGAGCGGAGCATTGCTGGAACGGCGACCATACCCGACCGAATGCCACGTCGCGCCTGCGGTACCACCAGATGTTCATTCCCAAGGCGGTGGAGCGGATGCTCGAGAGCGCTCCGCCGGGCGCGGATCGGACGAGCTGGCGCTACTGACTCTTGCGCCTTTCAGTTCCGTCGGAGGCTAACCGATGTCGGGTATCGCCTCGGCCACCGGATCGCGATAGAGAACACCATCCCCGGTGACGAGCAGGGTCTTCTCCTCGCCTCACGCGCGGCAGTCGGTCGTCGCGAGAACGGGCCGACTCCACGACTCGCCCTCCTCGAGTGTCCCCTTCAGCCACAGCATGTGCCGGAGCCAGCCCGTGCGGAAGTCCTCGACGTCTCGCCCGAACCCGCTGTGGACCAGCGAAAGCCGCGTCCGTCCTCGCGAGCCACTCAGCGTCCAGCTGACGACCGTTTCCGGGTCCTCCCCGTACTTCCAGCTACAGGAGAGCTTCTCGTTGGGCACGATGCTCAAAATCTTGATGGGACCCTGTCCGTCCCAGTAGCGATAGCGTCCCCCGGGTGTCGGCTCGACTTCGGCCGACCCCGCGGCGATCCAGCGATTCAAGGTCCGTTCGTCAATAAGGCCTCGAAAAACTTCTTCGCGGGAGGCCTCGATCTCGAGGTCGAGCTCGACGACGTCGTGCGGCATCGATGTGTAATCGCACCGGATGGGAGCCGCGCCATCCCGAAGGAATCGTCTCAGATTCTCGAAGGAGAGCATCCAGAAGTCCGCGAGCGAAAGATCGCCGCGTTCTCTCGGCGGTGCGTCGTGCTTCAGGTGCACGAGCGCTGCACCGGCCCTGGGGACGACGTCGATTTCTACCGTGGTCTCCGTTCCGCGAACCGGCCAACGGAAGGCGAGCTTCGCGTATGGCTCGACGCTGAGCAAACGGTGTCGACCCTCCTTGGGACCTGGAGAGTAAGGAGTGAACCGCCCCCAGAAATCGTACCGAGCCTCGTCGATCGATACGTGTGCCCTCTCGGCGAACCAGGCCTCGAGCGATGCCGTCGTTGTGAGCACCTCGAAAACCTTGGCGGGTGGAGCGTCGATCTCTATGCGGATGTCGATTCCGTCGTTCATGTCTCGTTCTCCTCCTTGGGGTAACACACAAGGGTCAGCCGAAAGATGTCCGTTCCAATCTTTTCTGGACTCGAGTCGAGACGCCCGTACTTTTGGGCGAGCGACTCGAAAAATTCTCGAACCTCGGTGCGAAGGGCGTCGCGCTCGCCGGCGTCTCGAAGCTCGATCTCGGCGGAGAGTCCGAGCGAAGGGGTCGTTTCTTTCTCGGCGCGCTCGGCGAGTCTGGCGACGTCGGTCTGTATCTCCTCGGCGAGAGTGAGGAGAAAGCCCAGGCTCAAATGATCTCGGGCTCTCCCTCCGCCTCCGATCCGCCCGACGAGCCGGGGGGAAAGCCAATAGGATTTGGCTCGCGCCTGGTAGATGCCCTCGACGATTCCCCGCACCCGGCGCTCGCCTACTCGATTCACGAGGCCCGCTCCCTCGAGAATCTTGACGTGGTAGTACACCTTCTGCGTGCTCTCGGTGAGGTCCTTCGCCACCTCCGGGCACGAGCTGGGCTCCGCGAGCCTCTTCAGAACGTCGATCCGGAGCGGATGGAGTAGAGCGCCCGCCCGCCCCGTGTCTTCGATAAGCAGTGTGTCTTGCATCGCAATGATAAAATTAATTTGAATGTATAAAATAAATTGTACAATGTCAAGCAAACAAGGAAGAAACCCGCGAAACTGTGTTAAGTTATTAACACATAGCAGGTTATCGCCACGGCACTGAGCATCTCAAGAGGCCCGGAGAGCCTCCACGGGATCGAGCCGTGACGCTCGCCGGGCGGGTAGCCAGGACGCGAGACACGCGACGAGCATGAGAACGAGAGCCACGGTGAGAAACGTCGGTGCGTCGTTCGGCAGGATCCCGTAGAGCTCGCTCTCGAGGAGCCGGGCGAGGAAAAGCGCCGCGAGCGAGCCCAGCATCAGCCCGAAGGCGAAGAGCGCAAGCGCCTCACGAAGGACGAGGGCGGCGATCCCTCGACGGTTGGCGCCCATCGCCATCCGGATACCGATTTCCGCACGTCGGCGGCCGACCGAGTACGATAAAACGCCGTACAGGCCGACTGCCGCGAGAGCGAGGGCCAGCCCCGCGAACACCGATAGCAGGGCGAGCTGGAACTCACGGAAAGCAAGAGAACCCGACACCATGTCCTCGAGGGTTCGAACCCCGTATAGCGGGAGTCCGGGAGCGAGACGAGCGATTTCGTCGCGGACTCCGGTTATGACCGGCCCAGCCGATCCTTCCAAGTGCAACGTCACGCCGACTCTCGCGCCGCCCAGTTGGTTCGACGCGAAATAAAGCTGCATTCGGCCGGCCTCGTCGAGCGTTCGCGATCTCACGTGACCGACGACCCCAACGATCTCGCGAAGCGCCGGCTCCTGTTCCGGCCCGTTCATGTTGATGTACTGACCCACGGCGCCGCCGGGCCAAAATCGTCGGGCCGTCCATTCGTCGAGGATCACCACGCGTGGCGTGCTCGCCGTGTCCGTTTCGGAGAAGTCTCGACCGGTAAGGAGTGGAATACCGAGCGTCTCGAAGTAGCCGGCGCTCACCAGGTTGAGCTCGGCTCCCGGAGTGGGCTCTCCGGGCGTGGACTCATAGCCCACTGGGTGGAACGTCCCCGTCCAATTACTCCCATCGAGGGGAACTCGATCGGACACGGCGGCCGATCGAACTCCGGGGATTTCTCTCAGGCGCTCGAGCAGGCTTGCCTGAAACGCGACGCGCTCGCCGGCCCCCGGGTACTGCGAGGCGGGAAGCCTGAGCCTCAGAATGGTACGACCTCCTGGCGCGAACCCCGGGTCGAGTCCGGTCAGCTTCTCGAAACTTCTGACTAGAAGTCCGGCGCCCGTCATCAGGATCAGGGCGAGTGCCACTTCGGCCACGACCAACGCGCTGCGCAGGCACCGCAACCCCTTTGCCGAGGAGCCCGCCCGCAAGACACCGTGCAACCCCCCGCGGGCGGCCTGCCACGCCGGAACCAAGCCCGAAACGATTCCCACCGCGAGCGCGACGAGCACGGTCATCACGAGCGCCCTCAGGTCGAGGCTCGCCTGTTCCAAGCGTGGCACGTCTTCCGGGACGATGGAAGGAAGCGCACTGAGTACGAGGCTCGACAGCGTCAACCCGCAGACGCCGCCTGCGAGGGAAAGTAGGGAGCTTTCGACCACGAGTTGTCCGACCAGGCGATAACGGCTGGCTCCGAGCGAGGATCTGAGGGCGAGCTCGGGCACGCGAGCCGATGCGCTGGCGAGAAGCAGGTTCGCCACGTTGGCAGCGCTCACGAGGAGCACGAGGACGACGGCGATGGCGAGGATGACGAGACCCGGCCGCACGTTCTCGGTGAGCTGCTCATGGAGCGGCACGACCCGAGCTCCCCAGCCGTTGCGCTCGAGGAAGCTTCTCCGCTCGGGAACCCGCTCGAGAACGTTCGCGGCGATACGGTCCATGTCGCGAGTCAGCTCTTCCACGGACGCGTTCCGGGCGAGCCGACCCACATTCAGCAGGTACTCGTTCCCGCGGAAATCGTCGCCGAGCTGGCTCGGTGAGAAGACCAGGGGAATGTAGACCTCCGTCCCCCGCGGGAAGTCGAAGCCAGGCGGCAGCGCTCCCAGTACCTGGTACCGCGCGCCGTTGAGCTCGATGGTTCGGTCCTCGCCCCCTTCGGTCCGTCCATCGCCGCCAAAAACGCTCTGCCACAGCCCGTAGTCCAGGATGGCAAGATGGGTGGCGTCGCCCCCCAGCTCATCGGGAAACCGAATGGGCGCACCTCCGAGTGACGCGACTCCGAAGACCTCGAAGAACTCGGAAGTCACCTGTGCAACCTGCACGTGTCTCGGCTCGAACTCACCGGAGAGATTCATACTTGTCGGGGCAACGGCAGCGATCCGTTCGAGAGTGCGCTGATCACGCCGTCGATCGACGTAGTCCGGTGGGGACGAGTGCGTTGGGGATCCTTCGTATCGATTCCAGATCGTGAAGATGCGGTCTGGCTCGACGTAGGGAAGCGGTCTCAAAACCACGGCGTCCAGCACCGAGAAGACGAGGGTTACCGCTCCGAGGCCGAGCGCAAGAATTCCGACGGCCGTAATCGAGACGGCAGGTCGGTTTGCCAAGGTCCGGATCGCGTATTTCGCTTCAGCTCTCAGGCCCACGAGCATTTCGTTTCCTCCTCGGCGCTTGTTGCGCTTTTCCGCCTCCCACCTCTCGGCAAGCGCACAGCTCACGAGGTCGACGAGCGCCTTGGCGCAAGCCGAGCACATAGCAGCCGGCCCGTGAGGGGTCGCTTCCGAAAGCTGCTCGCGAAAAAACGCCACCATCTCCTCCTCGAACTCGTCGCGGAACCTCCGGGGATAGAGGATCAGCAGCCACCGGTAGACGCGGACGAGCCTCAATGTGCGCTTTCGGCGAGGAGCTTTCTCACTTTGTCGTGGGTCAAGAGCTCTTTCATCCGGCGTGCCTCCACCGCCGCGATTCGCCGTCCTCGTGCTGTCAAACGGTAGTACCGGCGTCTCGCGTCTTCGTCCGAGCGCTCGACGAGCCCGGCCTCCATGAGCCGGCGGATCGACCGGTAGAGGTTGCCTGCGTCGAGCACAATCGCCGATTCGGTCAACTCCTGGATGTCTTGGCGAATTCCGTAACCATGGCGCTTCGTATCCACGAGAGTGAGGAGAATCAGAAAATCGACGGGTCCGAGCGGTGAAGTCATCGTCTCTCGACTGGCAGGGTGAGGAAGAACCTCAGCCCACCCTATGCGAGCGGAGCGAGCCCGGCGCGCCGTAAGCAGCCCGAGCCGTGGCGGCCGATCGACCAGCGGGTCCCGCTACGGCATTGAACACACACTAGAGTGTTATCGACTATAGTCATGTTACCTATATGTTGTCAAGGGCCGACTCGATTCGAGCGAACTCGGGGGGAGGTTTTGTCGTCTTACTCTGATCATGAGCGCCAAATCGGAGCTTCGCCGGACCCTGCGGTCGCTGCTCCAGACCCCTCGGGCCACGATCGTCGCCATCCTGACCCTCGCCCTGGGCATCGGGGCGTCGACCGCCATTTTCAGCGTCGTTCACACCGTCCTGTTGCGACCCCTTCCCTATCCGGACGCGGATCGCATCGTCCAGGTGTGGCAGGTCAACGAGCGCTCGCCAAAGAACTCCCTCTCGCTTCCCAACTTCGAGGACCTGCGCGATCGCAATCGGAGTCTCGAGGCCTTCGCGATTTACGGGGCGAGCTCTGTGTCGGTGTCGGGAGGTTCGGAGCCGGTGCGCGTCCAAGCCTCACCGATCTCGGGCGAGTTCTTCGACGTTCTGAAAGTCGAGCCCGCTCTCGGCAGGCGGTTCACCGAGGAGGAGAGGAGGCCAGGCGCGCCGCCAACGGTCGTCGTGAGTTATGCCTTCTGGCAGCGATACCTGGGCGCGGACCCCAATCTTTCTTCACGCGCTTTGAGGCTACCCCATCCGTGGCGGAACGGCGACTCCAACGACGTCCATACGGTCGTCGGAGTCATGGGCAGGGGGTTCGCTTTCCCTCCGGGTACCGACATCTGGATCGCGCAGGAGCGAAATCCGACGAGCACGAGCCGTACCGCGCACAACTGGTATGCGGTCGCGCGTCTGCGACCCGACGTGAGCCTCGAGCAGGCGCGTTTGGATCTCGGTACGATCGCCAGGGAGCTTCGTCGTACCTACGGCGAGGAGACCTGGATGGTGGACGCGTCGGTCGTCCCGCTCCTCGAGGAGATGGTCGGTGAGGTCCGGGTCGCGCTGCTCGTTTTGACGGGTGCGGTGGCCTTCCTGCTCCTCGTCGCTTCTGTCAACGTCGTCAACTTGCTTTTGGTGCGTGCCCAGTCGAGGCGGAGGGAGATCGCCGTTTCCGCGGCGCTCGGCGCCAATCGGTGGCAACTCACGCGTCCGTTCGTCCTCGAGTCCTTGTGGCTCGCCCTCATCGGAGGAGGGCTCGGCGTCGTTTTGGCGGTCTCGGGCGTTGCCGTGCTTCTGAGCTTCGAGCCCGGGAAGCTGCCGCGCGCGGGCGAAATCGGCGTGAGTGTTCCCATGCTGGCGTTCGCTATGGGGGTGACTCTCGGTACGGCCCTTCTTCTCGGGATCGCGGCCTCCCTTCGCGCCACCAGGGCTGATGTGCAGAGATCGCTCCACGAGACCCAGCGCTCCCAGGCCGGGGGGGTCGGGCGCGGAGGCTCGAGCCGGTTGCTCGTCGCCTCGCAGGTGGGGATGACGTTGACGCTTCTGGTAGGCGCGGGGCTGCTCGGACGAAGCCTTTTTCGTCTGCTCGACGTCGACCCGGGATTTCGCGCCCAGGGCAAGCTCGTGATGAGTCTCTTCGCACCCTATGCCTCCGACGCCGCGGAGAGCCGGAGGCTCGCCGCCACCGAAGAAGAGCTGCTCGCCCGCGTCGAAGCGATCCCGGGCGTCGTGCGCGTAGGAAGCATCGATCTTCTTCCCATGGCGACGGGATACCGGAACGGCCTCTTCATCGAGCTCCGGTTTCCCGATGAGGTGACGAGTTACGAAGACTTTGGAAGATTGATGGACGCGGAGGAGCGCACCGGGTTTGCCGAGTACCGAGCCGCGAGCCCCGGCTTCTTCGAGACGATGGGGATTCCTCTCGTGCGCGGCCGGCTCTTCGAGAAGACCGATACGATGGATGGCCGGCACGTGGCCGTCATTAGTCAAACGCTGGCCGACAGCAAGTGGCCGGGCGAAGTTCCCATTGGAAAGCTGATCCAATTCGGCAACATGGACGGGCACCTCGAGGCCCTTCACGTGGTCGGGATCGTGTCCGATGTGCTCCATGGTGGTCTCGACTCGGAGCCCAAGGCCACCATCTACACGAACGCCCGACAGCGTCCCACCGGACATTTCAGCGTGGTGATGGAGGTCTATTCGGATCTCACCAGCGTCGTTCCCGCCGCCCAGAGGGTCGCTTCGGAGCTCATGCCCGACGTCCCTCCGAGCTTTCGAACGATGGATGCGGTGCTGACGGATTCCGTTGCCGAGCGCCGCTTCAACCTGCTCCTTCTAACCGTGTTCGGCCTCACCGCTCTGGGACTCGCCGTCATGGGAGTCTACGGGGTCGTCTCCTATGTCGTGAGCCAGAGAACCTCCGAGATCGGCATCCGAGTCGCCCTGGGAGCCGATCCGGGGACCGTCACCCGTCTTGTGATTGGCGAGGGTATACGGCCCATCGCTTTCGGCATCGCGCTGGGCCTCGTCGTCGCTTTGGGTCTGAGCCGATTCCTTGCGAGCCTTCTTTTCGAGATCAGCCCCACGGACCCTCTGACCTTCGCGGCTCTGCCGGTCGTTCTAGGACTCGTCGCGCTCGCCGCGTGCTATGCACCGGCTCGTGCTGCGGCGCGACTGGCGCCCATGGTCACGCTTCGCTCCGAGTAAGCCGCCTCACGCCGCGGCGAGGATGCGCTCCCGATTCATGTAGAGCAGCCATCCGAGCACGTAGGCCTGCAGGACGGCACCATAGCCGAGAGCCAGACTTTTTAGAAGGCTGCCGAGAAACGGCACGAAGCTGACTACGGTCTGAAACGCGACCACGGCCACACCGACGGCGACAAGCAGAAAGAGCGCCATAAGATAGGCCTCTTTCAGTCTCGCGATGGCCCCAATGACCGAGCGAGGCTCGAGCCCCTTGGGCGATCCGAGCACGAGAAGTCCCAAGGCCATCGGATAGTAGCCGAGGATCAGGAGCGAGATTGGGAACTGGATGAACACCGCCACGACCGGCGGCAGGATCCAGGGCAGCACCATGACCGGGGCTACCATCACGATCGTGAGGAGCAGGATGGTCCCGGTCTTGTCGAATAAAGTGCGTAAATCCTTCTCGAGCGACAGGGACAGGGTGGTTGCCCCACTCGCTGACTGTCTCACGACCTGAATGAGAATCACGCCGGCAACGAGATAAAGAAACGCGGTGGTTAGGCTGAAGGAGCCGATCCAGAGAAGAAGGCCGACCGCGAGCGTCAGCTTCCAAGCGCCGCCATCCAGGGGAATGCAGGCCGCTTCCTTCGGCCGCTCCCAAAGCGGACGAGATCCGACGCGAGGATCTGGATCTCGAATCGGCCCAGCACAGGCCGGGCAAATGCGAGATTCGCGACGCGCGAGAGGATTGACGCAGGCGCCGCAGAAACTTCTCCCACACCGCCGACACGTCCCCGCGGGCATCTCCTCCGCATGGTTGGCACATCGCGGTTGCGGCTCGACGACGAAATCCAGTTCGATGAAAAGCTCGCCGAACTCGCCGAGCTCCGACAGGGGTAGAAAGTTCGTGCCGTCCCTTGATGCCATGTCCCAGGGGAGAATTCGCTTCGTCTGGATACCGTGCTCGACCACTTCGCGACTCAATCGCTCTACGCGCCCACTCGGCACATGAAGATGGACGAATCCGCCTGGATCCGGTGAGGCGGACGTGTGTTCGGCTCCCCCTGCCCCGGGGACGAGCACCTGGGAACCACAACCCTGACAAGCCCGATAAGAGCCATTCGGAGCGATCTCTTCCGGATTGACGAGATTCGTTCGCCCACAGGATGGGCAGGTGAACTCTAAGAAGTCTGACATAGGCTGGGAAAGCCTGATTGAACACCACTCGGCTCGCATTGTCCAGTTTGCCTCCCCTCGATGTTCTGGCGAAAAATGCGTTTCGATCGCATGGTTGATGAGAAGAGGCGCAAGACCGAGCGTTTGCCGCGGTCGCCCTCGGCGTCCGAAAAGGAGCTCGAGAATCGCCTGTTGAGGGCGAGGGCGCGGGGTTTGATCTCGGCCGACGATGCTTTCGCGCAGCTGTACCAGGAGTATGCGCGCACCGTATCGGCTTGGCTCGCGGTGCGAACCGACGCTTCGACCGCGGACGATCTCGCGCAGGACGTTTGGCTCATCTTCTATTCGCGCTTCCGTCGGTGGGAGTTTGGGACAGAAATGGAGTCGCCCGAAGCGAGGCCGGTTCTGAGTTTTCTGTTCCGGACTGCCCGGTTCGTCGCGAGAGCGCATCAACGTCTCGCGGCGACGCGGAAGAGCGAGCCCTTGGAGTCGGGCGAGGAGAGAGCTGGCGCGAATGGCCAGAGTCGGATCCTGAGAAAACTCGAAGCGGGCCGGATCCTGGAAAGGGTCCACCTTCTGTGCCCCGAGGACGAAGTCGACGTTCTCCTCGCGAAGCTCTCGGGTATGTCTGCGCGCGAGATCGCGAGTGCCCTATCCATCACCGCCTCGGTAGTGGACCACCGATATCGCAGCGCGCTCTCGAGAATTCGCAAGGCCATGAGGATCGAACGGAAGAAGAAAGATGGCTGAATCGTTGGCAAGCGAGTGGAAGCGGTTCGTCGAAGCGATGGAAGTACGGGACGATTCGAATCCTTTGTCGCTCGCGCCCGACAAGAGGATGCCGTTCTCCCGACTGGCCCTGGTGGCGCAGCTCGAGGAGGTTCGCGAGGAGTGGGCCTCTTTGAGACGTCGAATCCAAGAGGAGACCGGCGCACGTTTCGTCAACTCCTCTTGGACCTTGAAGGATCTTCTCGCCCACCTGGCTTCCTGGGCTCGAGAGTTCCGTAAGGAGATCGAGATCGTGGCAAGGCGTGGCCGCTTCGATTACGCGATACCGTTCGCCATGGGGGTGCTCGGTCCGAACGAGTGGAACCAGGCCGAGGTGGAGGCTCGGCGGGAACGCTCGCTCGTTGCGATCTTCGACGAGTTCGACGAGGAGACGGTCGGAGTCATCAATCGGGTCATCGAGATGGATGATGCGGCGCTATATGGGACTCACGCGTTCCCCCTGGCGCCCTCGGGGGACCCGAGCGCACCTTTTCGAGGCCCGAGCGCTTTCATCGTGTTCGGCAAATGCCTTCACGATCTCCATCACATCGGACAGATCAAGTCGCGCCTTCCGCGGCTGAAAGGCTAGAAACTCTCTTCACTCGTAGCCGAGCGAGCGCGACAGCTCGTCTGCCTTCGATTTCACCAGATCGCCGAGACGGCGCGCCTTGTCCTTCGTCAACCGCGCGACCGGACCGCCGATGCTGAGGGTTGCGTAGGGCTCCTCCATTGGTACGTGCACCACGGCGCCCACCGCGGCATAGTTCGCCTCGAGCTCCTCGTAGGCGACCGCGAAGCCTTGCTCGCGCGCCCGGGCGAGCTCGGTCTCCAGCACGTGGAGCGCGGTGGTCGTTCGTGCGGTAAAGCGCGCGAGGGGAGCCGAGAGGAGCTCGAGCATCTTCTCTCGAGGCAGCGTCGAGAGCAGCGCCTTGCCCGTCGACGTCGCGTGGATCGCCCAAGAGGTTCCGAGCGAGGGTGAAGCGCCGATCAGGTGCGCGCCCAGGACCTCGTCGAGGATCAGCATCTTGCCGTCCGAGAGCACTTCGAGCGTCGCCGTTTCCCCCGATTCTCGCGCGAGTGCTTCGAGCAGGGGGTGTGCCAGCTCGCGGATTTTGCTCGAGCGGAGCGCACGCGCTCCGAGCGCGACGGTGGATGGGCCGAGGCGATATCGGCCCGATCTCGATACCCGTACGACGAGACCCTCACTCTCGAGTGCGCCCACCAATCGATGGGTCGTGCTGCGACTGAGTCCGGTGTCTCTTGCCAACTCGGAAAGCTCCTTTTCCGGGCGTTCGGTGGTGAACGATTTGAGAAGCGCGATGGCACGCAAAACGGCCTGTGCCCCAGTCGGAGCTCGTTTGCTCATGTTTCGATATCGTACATCGACCTCGGCCACATGAGAGGCTCGCCCGGCGGAGGAATCGGCGAGCTGGCTTACTCGAATCGGATCGAACCGAGCGGGTCCCAGTCCACAAGGTCGGGATAGGAATTGCGGTTGAGCACGCGCACCAGATTCTCGGGGTCGTGGTACGGGAGGGGGCGGATCAGAACGGCTTCTTACCACACTGAAGATCGCGGTGGTCGTACCGATTCCGAGGGCGAGAGTTCCGACGATGATCGCGGTGACCCCGAGCTCTCGGCGCAGACTCCTCGCGGCGATTCGAAGATCGTGGAGCACAGCCTGCTAGAGCACAGCGCCCTTTAGGGGTGAGACCCCGCGTCCCTTCTCTCGGAAATCGCGCTTCACTCCACCGTCGGGATTAGGATTAGGATTGGGATTGGGATTGGGATTCGGATTGGGGTTTGGATTGGGATTCGCGTTTGGATTGGGATTGGGATTGGGGTTGGGGTTTGGATTGGGATTAGGGTTGGGATTCCCGCCGTCGTGGCCGCCCGCGATTCGGCCGAGCGCCCATGCCGCTTGTTCACGAACGTCCGCGTCCTCGTCTTTCAGGGCGCGGCTCAAAGCATCCACGGCCCGCGAGTCACCGATCATTCCGAGCGCCCAGGCGGCCTGACTGCGAACATCGGCCCCACCGTCTGCGAGGGCTCCGATGAGCGCGTCCACGCTGTCGCGGCTCTGAATCATGCCGAGCGCCCAAACCGCCTGCTCGCGCACGTTGTCGTCGGGATCGCGCAGGGCGCGGGCAAGTCCCTCGATGGACTGCTCACTCTCGATCATTCCGAGCGCCCAGGCAGCCTGCTCCCTCACGTTGGCATCAGCGTCTTCGAGAGCTCGCACGAGTCCTTCCACCGCGGTCGCGGACTCGATCTGGCCGAGGGCCCATGCGGCCTGCTCCCGCACGTTGGCGTCGTTATCCGAAAGGGCCTGCAACAGTCCCTCCACCGCCGTCCCGGACTCGATCTGGCCGAGGGCCCAGGCGGCTTGTTCCCGCACGTTGGCGTCGTTATCCGAAAGAGCCCGCACGAGCCCCTCCACCGCCGTCGCCGACTGGATCTGACCGAGGGCCCAGGCGGCCTGCTCGCGCACCGAAGCGTTCTCATCGCGCAAGGCCTCCACGAGAGCCGTGCCCGAGTCCTCCCGTTGAAAATGACCCAGCCCCCACGCCGCTTTGGCCCGAATCTCGGGGTCGTCGTTTCCGAGCGCTTGCTTCAGGTAAGGGACCACCGTGGGATCTTCGAGCCGAATGAGTGCTTCGAGGGCCTGCCCACGAACGGAGGCTTCCTTGTCCTCGAGCGCTTCCGCGAGTGCCTTGCGGGCGACGTCCGATGCCGGCTCGCTGACTCCAGTCTCCGCAGGCTCCTTTTGAGCGGGCTGCTCCGATTGAGCGGGCTGCCTCGAGTCCTGAGAGACCTCCGACGCGGAGGTCGCTTCCCGTGCGGGCTCCTCGACGAGGGGCGAGCGGTCTGCCTGTGGCGGCGAGTCTCGATACGCCTTGGTGGGAACCGCGAGCGAAAGCGCTCCGACAAGAGGAACGGACGCGACGGCCATGAGCAGCACCACGCGAGAGGAGACCGCGGATCTGACGACGTTGGGATCGAGGATCGCGAGCAGCCGCTCCTCGAAACGGGATCGATGGGCCATGGTCACGCTCGCGAGCGGCGTGATTCTTTCCCGGTGAAGGCTTCGTGCCATCTCGAGGAGGTCGTGCGCGTAGTCGGATGGGTTCGCTCCCGCTTCGAGGACGAGGTCGTCGCTCGCGCGCTCGCTCAAGAGCCTCATGTGACGTGCGGCCAGCCAGGCGAGCGGGTTCCACCAGAACAGAGCACAGACGAGCTGGGCGAGCACCTGTGAAGTGCAGTCCCGCCGCTTGACATGGGCGAGCTCGTGGAGGAGCACCGCGCTCCGGCGGGCCGCGTCGTACTCCTCGGCGGCACGAGGAAGAAGAACGGCCGAACGCGAGAAGCCGATCGTCATGGGAAGCTCGGTATCGTCGCTGAAGCGGATGTCGACCGCGCGTCGAAGGCGCAGCTGGTCGCGCGCCCCGTCGAGGAGATCGTGCCATGCCGGATCCGATATCTCTTCCGCGCGGCGACGCACCCGAGCGCTCGTGGCGAGCCCCGTTCCGAGCCGCACGAGAAGCACGAGCGCGCCCGCGATCCAGCTCGACCGCGCGAGCCGAGACCACTCCCAGGAAAGAGCGGGTGCGGCGGCCGGCGTGGCTCGCTCTGAGGTGCGACGCTCCGGCGCTGCGCGCTCGAAAACGTCGGTGACGATCCCAGAGGCCGCGGACGGCGTCGGCTCGGGCGCCAACACCGCGACGGGGATCCGGATCGAATCGTTGGA
Source organism: Vicinamibacteria bacterium (assembly GCA_035457705.1). Lineage (GTDB taxonomy): Bacteria > Acidobacteriota > Vicinamibacteria > Marinacidobacterales > SMYC01 > DASPGQ01. The sequence goes on along the minus strand of DATIBD010000039.1, from coordinate 31,937 downwards.
GAGCGAGAGGTAGGTCAGCGGGGGTATCGTGACCAAGCAAGCGAACGCCACCGTCCAGAGAAGATGGCGGGCCGAGGCCGAAGCCTTCCGCAGCGCGAAGCCGAGGACGAAAGCGAGGGCCAGAAGCACGGTCGCCTTCACGGCGACCACGACACCGAAGTCGGGTGCGTTCATGAACGGTCTCCTTTGACTCTTGCTTGTTCGATGAGCTCCTTGAGACGCTCCAAGTCCGTCGTCGACAGGCCGGACGCGGACTCGTCGAGGAGAGTCGCCACGGCCATCTCCGCGGAGCCATCGAAAAAAGTCGTGAGCAGGTGACGCACCGCGGTTCGTTTGGCTTTGTCCAGTCCCACCGCGGGGCGAAACAAATAGCGCGGGCCATCTTTTTCGTGCCGAACTTGACCTTTCTCCTCCAGGATACGGAGTGTCGCGCGGACCGCCGAGTAGCTCGGCGGATCGACGAGCGCTTCGCGGACTTCGGCCGCAGTGGCTTTTCCCTCTCGGTAGAGCACGTCCATGATCTGACGCTCCCGATTGGAAAGCCTGAAGTAGCTCTTCTTCGCCATGGCGGGATTATGCTAGAAATTTAGCATAGAGTCAAGAGTCTTTTCGCAGCACGAGCGAGCGCACCTTAAGAACGCCGTGATCGAGTCCCGATGCCCGATCGAGCAACTTCAGCTTTTCGGGGAGATCGCAGTGGAAACGCCACAGGTTCCCCTCTCCACCGGCCTGTGCGAAAGCGTCTGCCCAATCGCCCCACCAGGGGTTGAGCCGCTCCGCTATGGGCTCGACGACGAGCACGCTCGCGCGTCCCCGAAGCAGGCGATCGAGCAGGATCTGGCGAGACGCGGGTTCGAGCTCGTTGACGCAATAGGCCGCCACCACGGCATCGCAGCCAGTGGGGATTCGACTTCGGCCGATCGCCTCGCGTCTCACCGTGCCTCGAAGGCCGAGCGCAGCCAGGCTATTTCGCGCCTCGACGACGCACCACCGGCTCTGGTCGATGCCGACCACCAATGGCCTGCCGCCCGCGGCGAGGCTCCAGGCACCCCCGGCCGCGGCCAGACCGCAGCCGAGGTCCAGGATGCGTCGGGGCGCGGGGTCTTGTAAGCCCAGCTCGGCGACTACCTTGCGAATGACCAAGAAGTGGAGCGGCGTGTAGAAGCAGGCGAAGGCCGCTCGTTTTGCTCGACCCTGGAACACCGCGCCTCGCCCGAGCCGGGCACGTTCCTCTACGTAGACGCGCGACAAAGCGACGACGCCGCCGCGCAGCTCGGCGAACGTCAACGAGCTCGCGTGGCGCGTTTCGAGGTGCTCGAGCCAGCTATGGAACCGTTCTTCCACGATCGCGCTGACGCGGATCCTACTACGTGCGCTCTCGCTCCCTTGGGGGGAGGCTCGAGGCGAGTTGCGCAAGGCGAGATGAAACGAGTATTCTCGAAATCGAGCGAGGGGAGGGGTTATCGGGACCCGAGAGCGAATGATGCGGCTCGCCCTCGATGAAGCCAGGCAAGCGCTTCACCTAGGCGAAGTTCCGATCGGGGCCATTTTGGCGAGCGACCAGGACGTCGTGTCGTCTGGGTTCAACCAGCCCATCCACGCCGTCGACCCCACGGCCCACGCCGAGGTCGTCGCCTTGCGAAAGGCGGCGCGAGAGCTCGGCAACTACCGGTTGCCGGGGTTGACCCTCTACGTGACGGTGGAGCCGTGTATGATGTGCGTCGGTGCCATTGCCCAGGCGCGCATCGGCGAGCTGGTTTACGGAGCTGCGGAGCCCAAGTTCGGGGCCGTCAAATCGATCGTCGATTTGAGTCAAGTTGGGATACCCCACCGGTTATCGGTAGTATCGGGTGTCCTGGAACAGGATTGTAAGAAGTTACTTCAAGAGTTCTTTAGTTACCGTCGCGACCCGGATTGACGGCGACGGCACAATCACCATCGCGGAGAGGTACCGAAGTGGTCGTAACGGGGGCGCCTCGAAAGCGCTTTGTCCGGTTGATAACCGGGCACGTGGGTTCGAATCCCACCCTCTCCGCCAACTCTGATTTCCGAGTCTGAGCTCGGCGTTCTCTTCGCGTGATCGTCGCACACGGGACATGGCTTCCCGAAAGTAGTCGATTCTTCCTCTGGGCCGAGACCACTTCCGCCGACAGCCAACCCGCTCACGACGGTGATCACCCTTTCCAGCTTGCCCGCGATCGCCTCGAGGCCGAGCTCCTGAGACCCCTGGTATCGGGGAGCCCTCCCGAGGACTCGATGGCCGACTCGATGCCATTGATCGTGCCCTCGGTCGAGGGATCGCCGGTTGCCTCTCCCGAGCTCCATTGGGAGGATCGACCGCGGGCGACGCGGCTCGCGCCCTGGGTGGTGCACGGGCTGACGCTGTCTCCCGAATCCGCACTCACCTGGCTCGTGACTCTGCCCGCTCCCGAAGAGCTCGACCCCCACGTGCTCCGGGTTGGAGCGGACATCCGGTTCTGGTGCGCCGCGGCTCGCTTCACCCTCGAGCTCCTCGCGCGACAGCGTTTCCTTCCAGGTGTCGTGGGTGCGAGGTCTTTTTGGGAGCCGCTCGTCGAAGAAGACGCCGACCGGCTCGATGCCCTCAGATCGGCGATGCCGCCCGCTTGTTGGTTGATGCTAAACGCCGACCCCGACGCCCTGCTTCGCGGCTTCGTGCGCACGCTCGTCGATCATTTCGTGAGGCGGGCTGCGTCCCGGCTTCGCATGCGACCGCGTTTCGTCGAGACCGCGGGCGAGGAGCTCGCCGGATCGCTCTTCGCCCGCAACGGCCGATTCGAGTCAGACGATGCCGAGGCTCTCGCCGAGGAGCTCGAAAGCTGGCAAGCGCGGGCGGAGGAAGTCGCCGATTCGCCCTTTCGCATCGCGTTTCGTCTCGATCCTCCCGCGGATAGAGAATCCTGGAGCCTGCGGTTCTTCCTCCAGGCCGTCGACGACGAAAGCGTACTGGTCCCCGTGGGGCGTATCTGGAAGCACGGCGGAGCGAGCTGGCGTCATCTTGAGCGTTACCTGGCCAGGCCGCAGGAAATGGTTCTCGAAGGGCTGGGGCGGGCCGCATCGTTGTTTCCGCCCCTAGAGGACAGTCTGCGACATCCGAGGCCGGAGTCGTGCTCGCTCGACGTCGATGATGCTTATCGATTCCTCACCGAGGCTGCGTTCCTGCTCCGCGACAGCGGTTTCGGTGTTCTCCTTCCCAGTTGGTGGGGCAAGCGAGGCCACGGTCTCGGTTTGAGCCTTCGCGTCCAACCCTCGGCGTCGAGTCCAAGAAACGTCGTGAGTCGCCTGGGGCTCGATTCGCTCGTCGAGTTCGATTGGCGAGTCGCTCTCGGAGAGGACACGCTCAGCCGAGAGGAGTTCCTCGAGCTCGCCGATCTGAAGAGGCCACTGGTCCGCGTTCGAGGCCAGTGGGTGGAGCTCACTCCACAGAGGGTGGAGGACGTTCTCTCCGCCCTTCAATCGAAGCCCGCCCTCCCCGAGATGTCTCTGGGAGACGTCGTTGCCATGAAGCTCGGCCGGCGCGGAGATGGGAGTCTTCCGGTAACGGAGCTCAACGCGAGCGGATTCCTCGACGAGCTGCTTTCGCGGCTCTCGGGGCGAGAGCGGTTGCCTGACCTCGAAACCCCTCGATTTTTCCGGGGCGAACTGCGGCCCTACCAGAAGCTAGGGCTGTCTTGGCTCGGCTTCCTGAGCCGATGGGGCCTCGGGGTATGTCTCGCCGACGACATGGGGCTCGGAAAGACGATCCAGGTCCTGGCGCTTCTGCTTCATCTCAAAGAGCGATCGGAGCTGGACCAGCCATTTCTACTCATCTGCCCCACCTCGGTGGCGGGCAACTGGCGCAAGGAAGCGGAGCGATTTGCGCCGGAGCTGACCGTTCTGATCCATCACGGTATCGCCAGAACCGAGGGCGAGACCTTTCGTAGCGAGGCCGAGAAGCACGACCTCGTGGTCTCTACGTACAGTCTCGTGCACCGCGACCTCGAGAGGCTCGGTGCGGTGGCCTGGGGGGGGATCGTGCTGGACGAGGCGCAGAACATCAAGAACCCCCAGGCGAAGCAGACCCGAGCGGTGAGAAAGCTCGCGGCCAAAAAGCGCATCGCCCTCACCGGGACCCCGGTGGAGAATCGTCTCCAGGAGCTGTGGTCGATCATGGAGTTTCTCAATCCCGGCTATCTGGGCTCGGAGGCAAGTTTCCGGCGCCGATATGCCCTTCCGATCGAACGCTATCGCGACGCCGCCGCCACCGCTGAGCTTCGACGGCTCGTGGAGCCTTTCGTCTTGAGACGAGTCAAGACCGACCCCGCCGTGATCCGGGATCTTCCCGAGAAGAACGAGATGAAGGTCTACTGCACGCTCACACCGGAGCAGGCAACGCTGTACCAGGCGGTGGTCCAGGAGAGCCTCGAACGGATCGAGGCAGCCGAAAACGGCATCGGAAGAAAGGGGCAGGTCCTCGCAGCGCTCACTCGACTGAAACAAATCTGCAATCATCCGGCTCACTTCCTATCGGATGGAAGCTCTCTGAGCTCGAGGTCGGGAAAGCTGACACGCCTGACCGAGATGTTGGAAGAAGTGCTCGCCGAAGAGGACCGAGCTCTCATCTTCACTCAGTACGCCGAGATGGGAAAGCTCATTAGGCGTCACCTTGCCGAACAGCTATCGATCGAGGTCCTCTTCCTTCACGGCGGGGTTCCCGCGGCCATGCGCGAGAAAATGATCGCGACTTTTCAAGACGGCTCGGCGGCTCCCATCTTCGTGCTCTCTCTAAAGGCCGGGGGATTCGGTCTCAACCTGACGGAAGCGCGACACGTGTTTCATTTCGACCGATGGTGGAATCCCGCCGTCGAGGACCAGGCCACCGACCGCGCTTTCCGCATCGGGCAAACTCGTTCGGTATCGGTATACAAGTTCATCTGTGCGGGAACCGTGGAGGAGCGTGTGGACGCGATGGCCGAGAGAAAGAAGGAGCTGGCGGAGACGGTGGTCCAGCCCGGGGAGGGTTTTCTCACCGAGCTTTCGAACGAGAGCCTCAGAGACCTTTTCGACCTTCGCCGAGAAGCCATCGGCGACTAGCAGGCTCATGAAAGGGTACGGTCCGGCCTACCGAGCGGTGGCCAAGACGTCTGCCGCGAGATCGGCGAGCAGCGCCGGAAAGGCCGGGCCGTGGCGGCTCGGTCAACTGCGGGTCCCGCCACGGCATTGGAGCACAGCAAGGCTGATGAAGAACTTAGCCCAGCCTGCGCGAGCGGAGCGAGCCCGGCGCGCGTGCCGCGCCGTAAGCAGCTCGGGCCGTGGCGGCTCGGTCAAGTGCGGGTCCCGCCACGGCATTGAGCAGTAGAAGATGACGAACAGCAACGACATCCGTTCGGGGAACGAGTGGTGGCGTAACCGCTTCTGGGCGGTCATGAAATCCATCGGTCTCGCCCGGAGGCTCGAGCGGGGCAAGCGTTACGCGCGAGCGCAACGCGTGCTCGCCCTCGTGGTCGAGCCGGGGCTCGTCACCGCTCGTGTACAGGGGTCGCGCTACGAGCCGTACAGGAGCCAAGTCGGCCTGCAGGTCTTTTCCGACGCCGAATGGGCGCGCGCGGTGGGCGCGCTTGCCTCGCAGGCGTTGTTCTCCGCCAAGCTCCTGGGAGGAGAGATGCCAGAGAACATCGAGGAGGCCTTTGCCGCAGTAGGTCTTTCCTTGTTCCCCGCGACGCCTGACGAGCTGTGGATGGATTGCTCCTGCCCCGATGCCGTGGCTCCCTGCAAGCATATCGCCGCGCTACATTTCGTATTGGCCGAGCGGCTCGATGACGATCCGTTCCTACTCTTTCTGTGGCGAGGCCGAGCTCGAGACCGCATCCTGAGGGAGCTTCGCCTCCGCCGCGCCGCGGAGGCCTCCGGGCAAGCGCCGGTCCCGGAGGTCGGCTCTAGCATCGAGGAGGCGATCGAACGGTTTTGGAAGGTTGGGGGAAGCCTCGATGCGATCTCCTTTACGATCGAGCCGCCCGCGGTCTCGGCGTCGCTCTTGAAGCGCCTCGGGATGCCGTCGTTCTGGAAATCACATCCGGAGATACGAGGCTCGCTCGAGAGACTCTACGCGAAAGTGACGGAGCGCGCAATGGCTCTCGCCTACTCGACCCGCGATCGCGAATAACTCACTCGAATCAGTTCGCGGGGGGGAAGTCGCTGTCGGTTACTCGAGCTCTATCCGCTCTTCCGCACGGAGCGAATCCCTCCATCTCGAAAAATAGACGAGGCCTGCGGCGACCCCGAGGCCGAATCCGATGGCATGGGCGCGATAGCTCACGGTCGGCTCGATCGTGGTGGGTACGAGCACGATGAGACAGAAGCCGACCGCGCGCACGATTCGCTTCTGGAGGCCGACTCTTCGATCCACGAGCAAGTAGAGCGTCAGCCACATGGCGGCCATGAGATATACGACGCCCGAAGCACCGAGTAGCGAGATGTGCGCGGGATAAGTGCCGACGGCAAGCGCGGTAACGAGCACGCCGAGAAACAGAACCAGCGCCGGATAGACCAGAGCCCCGTAGTAACCGTAGAGGAGGAAGGAGAGCACGCCGAACGGAATAGCGTTGGCCAGAAGGTGCCCCAGGTCGGCATGAACTCCGATCGACGTGCCGAGCCTCCAGTATTCCCCTCGAACGAAGACCGTGTCCCGGCTCGCGGAAAGGAACTTAGCGAGGCCGAGCGTGTTGGTCCAGTAAACGAGCGAGATCACGAGGAGGAGCGACACGCTCACTGTGGCCACGGTGAGACTTCCCCGGGCCGGCTTTCTGGACAGCCGGGTCTCCTTGATGACGACGAGGTTCTCGCCGTCCCAATCGGGCCCGAGCATGCCATCTGAGTGTAGCATCCGACCGCCGGCTTGGAATACAATGGCCTTTTAGTGCAGCGTGGTGATAGAGCTTTTCTGGTCCTCGAAGACGGACGCGTTTTCGAGGGGCGGTTCTTTGGCGCCGCGCGCGAGGCCAGGGGCGAGGTGGTGTTCCATACTGGCCTCACGGGCTATCAGGAGATTCTTACCGACCCCTCCTATTGCGGGCAGCTCGTTACCCTGACCTATCCCCACATCGGCAACTACGGAATCAATCCCGACGACGCCGAATCGGACCGCATCCAGCTCGAGGCACTCATCGTCAAGGCTCTCTCCCCCATCGCGAGTAATCATCGCGCGAGAGGCAACCTCCCCGATTATCTCGCCGAGCACGGGGTACCTGGTCTCGAAGGGATCGATACGCGCGCACTGACCCGTCACATCCGCACCCGCGGGGCGATGCGAGCCGTCCTTTCCCCGGAGCGAGTCTCGGCCGCGCAGGTCCAGCGCGACGTACTTTCGATGGCGGGCTCCGATCTCGCGCGAAGGGTCAGCTGCGACGAGCCATACGAAGTGGCTCCCGCCCGTGCCGAGACGTGCCACGTGGTCGCCTACGACTTCGGTATCAAGAAAGGCATCTTGCGCGCTCTCTCTCGTCGCGGTGCTCGCATCACCGTGGTTCCGGCGGAAACGCCCGCGCTTGACGTCCTCGGATACCGACCCGATGGAGTCCTCCTTTCGAACGGCCCAGGGGACCCCGCACCGCTCGACTATGCCGTCTCCGCCGTGAAGGAGCTGCTGGGTCGTGTGCCCATTCTCGGAATCTGCCTCGGTCATCAGATTCTTGGCCTCGCCGCGGGAGCGAGGACGTACAAGCTCCCGTTCGGCCACCATGGCGCGAATCATCCCGTGAAGAGGTTGTCCGACGGTGCCGTCGAGATCACTTCGCAGAACCACGGATTTGCCGTCGACCCTGCATCTCTCCGCGGTCTCGCCGTCGAGGAGACGCACGAGAACCTCAACGATGGAACTCTGGAAGGCTTTTGCCTGAAAGACGCCCGCGCGATGAGCGTTCAGTACCACCCGGAGGCTTCCCCCGGTCCGCATGACGCGGAATATCTGTTCGATCGATATCTCGAGATGTTGCACTGACCATGCCGAAAGACCCGACTCTTCGAAGCGTAATGGTTCTGGGTTCCGGGCCGATCGTCATCGGCCAGGCCGCCGAGTTCGATTATTCGGGAACGCAGGCGGCGAAGGTGCTCCGGCAGGAGGGAGTGCGTGTCGTTCTGGTCAACTCGAACCCTGCCACGATCATGACGGATCTCGAGATCGCCGACGCGACTTATATCGAGCCTCTGACGGCCGATCATCTGGTACCGATTCTGGAGCGCGAGCGTCCGGACGCACTCCTGCCGACAGTTGGCGGCCAAACGGGGCTCAACTTAGCGGTAGAGCTTTCCGAGAGCGGCGTTCTCGAACGCCTCGGTGTGCGTCTCATCGGCGCCAAGGTGCACTCGGTGAAGCTCGCCGAGGACCGCGAGAGCTTCAAACAGGCGATGCTCGCCGCGGGGTTGGAAGTCGCCCAGAGCGGCTACGTCGGCAGCATCGATGAGGCGCTCGAGCTCACCGAGACCCTGGGCTACCCCGCGATCATCCGTCCGTCTTTCACTCTCGGGGGTACGGGTGGAGGAACGGCCTACAACCGGGAGGAGCTGACCGAGCTCGTCGGACGCGGTCTCAGGCTCTCTCCGGTAAAGCGAGTCCTGATCGAAGAGTCGCTCCTCGGCTGGAAAGAATTCGAGCTCGAAGTGATGCGGGACGCCGCGGCGAATTTCTCCGTCGTCTGCTCCATCGAGAACTTCGATCCGATGGGCGTTCACACGGGTGATTCCATCACCGTGGCGCCGGCGCAGACTCTCACCGACGTCGAGTACCAGAAGATGCGCAATTGGGCGCGCAAAGTCATCGACGCCGTGGGCGTCGAGACCGGAGGGAGCAACATCCAGTTCGCCGTCGAGCCCCTGACGGGACGGATGGTGGTGATCGAGATGAACCCGCGAGTGTCGAGAAGCTCGGCGCTCGCGTCCAAAGCGACGGGCTTTCCCATCGCCAAGATCGCGGCCAAGGTGGCGCTCGGCTATCGACTCGACGAGATCGAGAACGACATCACCCGCATCACACCCGCGAGCTTCGAACCGGTCATCGACTACGTGATCGTGAAGATCCCTCGCTGGAACTTCGAGAAGTTCCCTCTGGCCGACCCCACGCTCGGAATCCAGATGAAGTCGGTGGGCGAGGTGATGGCGATCGGACGCCACTTTCGCGAGGCTCTGCTGAAGGCGATCCGATCGCTCGAGCTTACTGACGAGGGCGTCGGCATCGTGAGAGGCTTGCCGTTGGACGACGCCGAGATTCAGGGCCGGCTTCGGGTGCCGCGTCCCGACCGTCTCGCCGTCTTGTTCTCGGCTCTCGCGCGCGGCTGGCCGGTCCCGCGCATCACCGCGCTCTCGGGCGTCGATCCCTGGTTCGTGGAGCAGCTCTCGATCCTGGCCCAACTGAGGAGACGGCTTGGGATCGAGGAGCTCACCGACGAGCTGCTTTCAGAAGCGAAGCGCGAGGGCTTCTCCGACCGCCAGGTGGCGGCATTTCGGGGAGTCGACGAGAGCGAGATCCGCGCCCGGCGCAACGGCTTGGCGCCGGTGTTCAAACGCGTCGACACCTGTGCCGCGGAATTCGAGTCCTTCACGCCCTATCTCTACTCCACCTACGAGTCCGAAGACGAAGCCATGCCTTCCCAGCGTCGGAAGTTGATGATCCTCGGAAGCGGACCCAACCGGATCGGCCAGGGCATCGAGTTCGACTATTGCTGCTGTCAGGCGGCGTTCTCGCTTCGAGAGGCCGGGATCGAGAGCATCATGGTCAACTGCAATCCCGAGACGGTGTCGACGGACTACGACACGGCGGATCGCCTCTACTTCGAGCCGCTCACCCTCGAGGATGTGCTCCACATCGTCCAGGTAGAGAAGCCCGAGGGCGCTATCCTGCAGTTCGGAGGACAGACTCCTCTCAAGCTCGCGCGAGCGCTCGAGCGGGAGGGCGTTCCTATACTCGGCACGTCGCCCGACAGCATCGACATCGCCGAGGAGCGCCACCGGTTCTCCTCGTTGCTTCGCGAGCTCGACATCAAGCAGCCGGAAGGTGCGACGGTACGCTCGCTCGACGAAGCCCTCCGGGCCGCCGAGTCCTTGCGCTATCCCATCCTCGTGCGACCCTCGTACGTGCTCGGGGGTCGCGCCATGGCGATCGTATATGACGACACCACGCTGAAGTCGTACTTTCAGGAAGCGGTGGAGGCCTCGCCCGAGCACCCCGTGTACGTCGACCGGTTCCTCGAGGCGGCCTTCGAAGTCGACGTCGATGCGGTTTCTGATGGAACCGACGTCGTCATCGGCGGGATCATGGAGCACATCGAAGAGGCCGGAATCCACTCCGGCGACAGCTCTTGCGTTCTCCCAACGTACTTGGTGGAACCCCGGGACCTCGAGACCATTCGCTCCTACACCCGGAGAATCGCCCGGGCCCTTCAGGTCAAAGGACTCTTGAACGTCCAGTACGCCGTGAAGGACGGTACCGTTTTCGTCCTCGAGGCCAACCCGCGCGCGTCGCGAACCGTTCCCTTCGTGAGCAAAGCCACCGGAACACCGCTCGTGAAAGCCGCGCTTCGGGTCATGCTCGGCACGAAGCTCGAGGATCTCGGCCTCCCCGAGGAGCTCGAGGTGCCGCACGTCGCGGTAAAGGTGCCGGTTCTGCCGTTTGCGAAGTTTCCCGGCGTGGATACCCTGCTCGGACCGGAAATGAAGTCCACGGGAGAAGTGATGGGGATCTCGGATGATTTCGGCATGGCCTTCGCGAAAGGACAGATCGCCGCCGGTCAAAAGCTTCCCGTGGAGGGGACGGTGTTCCTGTCGGTCAACGATCGAGACAAGGCGGGTGTCGTTCATCTTGGCCGTCGCCTCGCGCGGCTCGGCTTCCGCCTCATGGCGACGCGGGGGACCGCAGCGGAGCTTCGCGCCGCGGGACTCGCCGTCGAGCGGGTTTTCAAGGTCAACGAAGCGCGTCCCAACGTCGTGGACCACATGTTGAGCGGCGAGATCGACCTCGTTATCAACACGCCGCTCGGCCGGGAGTCGTTCTACGACGAGCGGGCGCTGCGCCGGACGGCGCTGCAACTCGGGATTCTGAGCGTCACCACGCTCACCGGTGCGAACGCAACCGTGTCGGGGATCGAGGCACTGAAACGAGGTGGCGACGTTGCGCGAAGCCTGCAGTCGCTGCACGAAGCTCGAAAGCCTGTGCGTTCCCGCCTCCGAGAGCCCATCGCCCGAGGCGGTGGATGATAGGGCGCCTCGGGGCAATCGTCTCTTGACGAAGAAACTCACGGGGCCGCCCCGTCCGACGACGAGCGTTCTCGAGACCATCGGCCATACGCCGCTGGTCGAGCTCACCCGCCTTGGTCCATCCAGGGGAGCTCGTATTTTCGTCAAGCTCGAGCAGTTCAACCCCACCGGTTCCTACAAGGACCGGATGGCCAAGGCGATGATCGAAGGTGCGGAATCTCGAGGCCAGCTTCTTCCCCGGGCAACCATTGTCGAGTTCACCGGCGGGAGCACCGGCTCCGCGCTCGCTCTGGTCTGTGCCGTGAAAGGTTATCGACTGAAGCTGGTCTCCTCCGACGCCTACTCGCGAGAAAAGCTCGACACGATGCGGGCGCTCGGCGCGGAGGTGACGATCGTTCGCAGCGAGGAAGGTCGGATCACACCCGACCTTCTGGAGAGGATGAGAAGCGAGGTCGAGCGAATCGCCCGAGAAGAAGGCGCGTATTGGACGAACCAGTTCCGAAGCCATGACGCCCTCGAGGGCTACTCGGGGATCGGTCGCGAGATCTTTGCCCAGCTCGATGGTGCCCCGGAGGCGTTCGTGGGTGCGGTGGGCACGGGCGGCATGTTGGTCGGCGTGAGTCGCACGTTGAAGCGTCACGGCACCCGGATCGTCGCCCTCGAGCCCGCGTCATCCCCCGTTCTCACGCAGGGCCGGGCGGGCCCGCACCGCGTCGAAGGCGTGGGAGTGGGCTTCGTGCCTCCCCTGCTCGATAAGGAGTTCTACGACGAGGTATGGGCCATCGAGGAGCGTGACGGGCGTGAGATGTCGCTTCGCCTCGCGAGAGAGGAAGGGATCTTTGCCGGCACGTCCTCGGGACTGAACGTCGTTGGCGCTCGAATGATGGCCTCCCGACTACCCGAGAAAGCTCGCGTGGTCACCGTGGCGGTCGATACCGGCCTCAAGTATCTCTCAGGCGATCTTTTTCGATAGGGGTAGTGTAGCTGCCATCGGTCACCAGCCCACGGGATGTCCTCGGTTCTGCTCGTCCAGCCAGGTCGAAAGTGGCGCGAAGTACTCGAGGATGGCGGTGGCGTCCATCTCCCGTTCGCCCGTCATCACCTCGAGGGCATCGGGCCAGGGACGGGACATGCCGAGCTTCAGCATGGCTTCGAGCTTCCTGCCTGCCTCCTTGTTGTCGTGAATCGTGCAGCGGTTGAGAGGACCCTCGTAGCCGGCGAGTCGGCAAAGGGCGCGATGGAACTGGAACTGGAGGATGTGGGCAAGGAAGTACCGCGAGTAGGGAACGCTAGCCGCTACGTGATACTTCGCCCCAGGGTCGAAGTCTTGCTCGCTCCGGGCCGTGGGAGGGGCGACTCCCTGGTATCGTTTCCGTAGCTCCCACCACACCTCGTTGTACCGCTCGGGCGGCGCATCGCCTCCGAAAACCTTCCATCGCCACTGGTCGACGAGAAGGCCGAAGGGAAGGAACGCCACTTTATCGAGAGCCATTTGCAGTAGGAGGCCAATATCCTTGGAAGGAGGAGGCTCGGAGTCGATGAGGCCGAGCTCCTTCAGGTAGCGCGGGGTCATCGAGAGCGCGACCGTGTCGCCGATGGCTTCGTGAAACCCATCGTTGGCGCTGTCGCGGTAGAGGGGCGTGAGGTGACTGTAGGCGAGCTGGTGGAAATTGTGCCCGAGCTCGTGGTGGATGGTGACGAAGTCCTCGGCAGTGACGTCGGTGCACATCTTGATGCGGACGTCGTCCTGGCCGTCGATGCTCCAGGCGCTCGCGTGACATACGACGTCGCGGTCACGGGGTTGGGTGAAGAGGGACCGTTCCCAGAACGTCTGGGGGAGGGGCTCGAAGCCGAGCGATCTGAAGAAACGCTCGCCGTAGCGGAACATCGTAAGGGGCTCGATGTCCTTCGCCCTCAGCCGCTCCGTCAAGTCGTAGCCCGGGTCCGCGTCCTCGGGCGCGACGAGGGGATAGATGTTCCCCCACTGCTGGGCCCACATGTTCCCGAGGAGGTGAGCGGGGAGGGGGCCTTCCGGGGGAACCAGCTCTTTCCCGTAGGTCTCGACGAGCCGCCACCTCACGTAAGCATGCAGAGAGACATAGAGCGGTTTAACCTGTTCCCAGAGCCGGTCGAGCTCTTTCGTGAGCTCGTCCGGAGGCATGTCGTACTTCGAGCGCCACATCGCGCCGAGATCGCGGAAGCCCAGCTCGCGCGCCCCTTCGTTTCCGAGCTCTACGTAGCGAACGTAGTCTTCACGCAGGGGCGCCGCGACCTCGCGCCATCCCCGCCAGACATCGAGAAGCTGCTTCGGATCGCGGCTTTCGGCAAGGATCTTCTCCATCGCTGGAAGGTCCCAGCATTCGCCGCCCATTTGCTCGGGGCAATACTTTCCCCGACCGTAGGCGCTCTCCATCCCCGTTTGAAGCGCCGCGAGCTCTTTCGTCTTCCCGGGATCGCTCGGAGCGGGAACCACGATCGCGAGCCGCAGCAGCAGTAGCTTCCGATCGAGGTCTTGGGGAAGCTCGAGCCCCTGAAACCGCGCCGCTTCCTTTGCCAGCGACACCGACAGAGCGGTCGACCTCTCCGCCGCCCGTGCGGCGAGGATGTCGGTGTCATAGGTGATGTAGGTGGACTGCACCCAGCTTGCCCGTGCCTGGCTCTCCCAGGCTACCGCGAGCTCGGCCTCGGCGCGATCCAGGAACGCACGGACCTCGTCGACGCTCTGGGCGGAAGCGGTAGGCGCGAGCGCCGCGACAAGTAGAATCGTCTTCATCGTCGCCTTCATCCGCATGGCTAGTCCGTCGAAGAATAGCGCAAGTCCAAGAGGTACGCTCCGGGCGAGCCTCGTCCGGGTATCATAGCGGGGCGGCGCGTGGCGTCTGGAGGGAACTCATGCGAAGAACCTATTCCCGTCGCGAAATCTTGAAGCTCGGTGGGGGCGCTCTTTCGGGCGCCGTCTTGGCCCCGATGGTTCAGCGCGGTCGCTTTCTTCTGTTCGGGGGAACTCCTCAAGAGCAGGAGTTCTCGGCCAGGGCGTTGAAGCTCGTCCAGGAGTCGACGGTCATCGACATGCTCGCGCCGCTCTCGATCGGCTCCGAGCGAAGGAGCGAGTGGCTGCGACAGCCGGAGAGCTTCACCGAAGCCGAGCTCCGCCTCTATCGCGATTCGGGGATCGATCTGTTTCACGACACGACGGGCGACACGAGCGGAGACGACGCCTTTGCGGGAGCGCTCCAGTGGGCGGCGCAGTGGAACGGCTTTCTCGCCCACCACTCCGAATGGTTTCTCCGCATCACCACCCCTGGGCATTTGAGGGGCTTGAATGGATCGGGAAAGATCGGTTTTCTCCTCGGGCTCCAGAACTCCGATCACTTCCGAACGCTCGATGACATCGACCTGTTCTTCGGTCTAGGCCAGCGGGTCTCTCAGCTCACGTACAACAACCAGAACCGAATCGGGACCGGCTGCATGGACCGCAGCGACGGAGGCCTCAGCGACTTCGGGATCGACGTCGTGAAGAGGATGAACGAGGTGGGGATGGCGGTCGATCTCAGTCACTGTGGCGACCAGACGACGCTCGACGGGGTCGAAGCCTCGGCGAAACCGCCGCTGCTCACTCATACCAATGCGAGGGCCCTCAACCCCGGCTACCCCCGGAACAAGACCGACGAGAGCCTCCAGAAAATGGCGGCGAAGGGCGGCGTCGCGGGGATGACCGCCGTGCGGAGCTTCGTGCGCGACTCCGAGCCCACTACGATAGAGCATCTCCTCGATCACTACGACTATGTCGCGAAGCTCATCGGGGTGGAGCACGTGGGGATCGGCTCGGACACGGACATCCGCGGCGGCTATGACGCGCAGAGCAAGGACGACTGGGAGCGGACCGGAGGCCGCTACCGGGCGCAGTACCGCTTCCGCCACAAGATCGATATGGACGAGATGACCCAGACCAAGCGAACCTACCTGCTCACCGAGGGATTGATTCGACGGGGCTACAGCGACACCGACATCTCTCTCATCCTTGGAGGGAACTTCCAGCGGGTGTTGGGCGAAATCTGGGCGGTTTGAGCCAAATGCTAGCTTTCTTCGGCCAGCCGGTGCTTGGCCAAGTAGTGGCGGAGCTGGTGGTAGCGGATGCCGAGCGAACGAGCCGCACGCGCCTGATTGCCCTCGGCTTCGCGGAGCGCGTCGGCAAGGGGAATCGTGATTCCGGTACGGTTTGTGGTGAGAACGGTTGACTCGCTCCCGGCGCCGAGGCCTGGCCGGGTCAGAACTTTTGCATGAATATGCATCTCCGTGATATTCTTATGCGACCGATAGACCGAAAGGAGAACTCGACACATGGGCCGAAAGAAGGTCGTTCTCGCTTATTCGGGAGGGCTCGACACCTCCGTTGCCATTCCGTGGCTCAAGGAGAACTACGACTGTGACGTCATCGCCATGCTCGCCGATGTTGGTCAGGGAGAGGACCTCCGAAAGGCGGCGGATAAGGCCCGCGCCATCGGGGCCTCGAAGACTTACGTCGAGGACCTGCGAACCGAGTTCGTTCGAGATTACGTGTTTCCCGCGATCCGGGCGGGAGCGCGCTACGAAAACACCTATCTTCTCGGCACTTCGCTCGCAAGGCCCATCATCGCGAAACGACAGGTCGAGATCGCGATCGACGAGAAAGCGGAAGCCGTGGCGCACGGCTGTACCGGCAAGGGCAACGATCAGGTGCGATTCGAGCTCACCTATCAGGCGCTCGCCCCCGAGCTCGAAGTGATTGCTCCCTGGCGCATCTGGAACATCCGTTCCCGCGAGGACGCGCTCGTTTACGCCGCGGCTCACGGCATCCCCGTCGAGCAGAGCAAGGAGAATATCTACAGCCGAGACCAAAACTTGATGCATTTGAGCCACGAAGGAGGCGTTCTCGAGGATCCGTGGACACCGCCGCCCGCGAACCTGTATCAGTTGACGGCCTCGCCCGATGAAGCGCCCGATGAGCCTCAGCTCGTGGCCATCGGCTTCAAACGGGGGACACCGGTCTCGGTGGACGACCGCGCCGTGGAGCCTGTCGCGCTGCTCGAGAATCTGAACGCGCTCGGCGGAAAACACGGCGTGGGCCGGCTCGATATCGTCGAGAACCGTCTCGTGGGAATGAAATCTCGAGGGGTCTATGAAACGCCCGGCGGGACGATTCTGCACGAAGCTCACCGCGCGCTCGAGAGCATCACCCTCGACCGCCAGACCTCTCACTTCAAAACGATCATCGCGAACCGTTACGCCGATCTCGTGTACGACGGCCAGTGGTTCTCCCCGCTGCGGGAAGCTCTCGATGCTTTCGTCGAGTCCACTCAGGAGACCGTGACCGGCGAAGTCCTCGTCCAGCTCTACAAAGGGACGGTGCAGGCCGTCGGCCGCCGCTCGCCCTTCAGCCTCTATTCCGAGCAGTTCGCGACGTTCGGCGAGGACGACGTCTACCAGCAATCGGACGCCGAGGGCTTCATCCGCATACTCGGTCTGCCGCAGAGAATTCGCTACTTGACCCATAAGGCTCGGCTAGCGACACTCTCTCCCGTGCTCGCCAAATGGCAGGAGAAGAATCAACTCGAAGGGGTGGGCTCCGGGGTTCGGTGAAGCTCTGGGGTGGTCGATTCCGAGCGCCCACGGCGCCGGAGCTCGAAAGGCTCGGCCACTCGATTCATTTCGACCAGAGGCTCTGGGCCGAGGACATCGACGTCAATCGGGCCTACGCGCGGGAGCTCCATGCCGTACGCCTACTCGACGACCACGAGCTCGAGACCCTCCTCGCGGGACTCGACCGCGTGGGGGAGAGGCTTCGGGAAGAGCCTCCCCTCGACGACGAAGACATCCACACCGCCGTGGAGCGGATTCTCGCCGAGGAGATCTCCCCGGAGATTGCGGCGAAGCTTCCGACCGGACGGAGCCGAAACGACCTCGCTGCGACCGAGCTGCGCATCTACGTGGCCCGAGCGATCGCGCTTCGGATCGAGGAGCTGCGCCGGCTCCAGTCCAGTCTGCTGGAAAAAGCAAAGGCCCATACCAAGACGATGCTGCCAGGATACACACACCTCCGGCGCGGGCAGCCGGTGGTCTTTGCTCAGTATCTGCTCGCCTACTTCTGGACCCTCGAGCGCGACCACTCGCGGCTCGCGGCCGCGCGATCTCGTTGCCGCCAGCTTCCTCTCGGTGCGGGAGCTCTCGCGGGGAACCCTTTCGGCGTCGACCGGAGAAGGCTGGCCGAGGCGCTCGACTTCGACGGCGTTCTCCCCAACAGCATCGACGCCGTCTCCGCCCGTGATCATCTGATCGAGCTTCTCTCGGCCGTCGCAATCCTCGGAACCCACCTCTCGCGGATGGCCGAGGATCTGATTCTTTTCTCGTCGGCCGAGTTCGGCTTCGTCTCCCTGGACGAGCGGTACGCGACCGGCTCGAGCATCATGCCGCAGAAGCAGAATCCCGACGGACTCGAGCTGACTCGAGGAAAGGCGGGTCGGCTGATCGGTGACCTGGTTGCTCTCCTCACCGCCGTGAAAGGCTTGCCCACCGGATATCAACGCGATCTCCAGGAAGACAAAGAGCCGGTTTTCGACGCGCTCGACACCCTGGCCCTCGTGCTGCCGGTGATGGACGGGATCGTGCGCACACTCGTCGTGAATGAGCACGCCATGGCGGAGGCCCTCTCCTCGGACCTTTTGGCGACCGACCTCGCCGAGTATCTCGTCCGAAAGGGTGTTCCGTTCCGGACGGCGCACGAGACCGTCGGACGCGTGCTCGCCCTCGCGAGCGAGATGGGCGTGGAGCCCCAGGCGCTGTCACTCGAGCAGCTCGAGGAGATCTCTTCCGCGTTCGACGACGACGTCGCCTCGGTCTGGAGTTTCGAAGTTTCGATCGCCCTCCGCGATACGGAAGGTGGCGTCTCGCCACGAGCCCTGGAAGAGCAGCTTACCAAGGCCTTCCGAGCGCTGGACATGCCCGCGGATCCGGAATAACCTCCGCGGCGTGGGGCCGTCTTTTCTGGTAGTACGTCTCAGCTCGCTGGGTGACCTCGTCCACACGCTGCCTGCCGTCTCTGCGTTGAGGAGAGGGTTTCCCGACGCCCGCATCGACTGGCTCGTCGAAAAGCGGCACAGCGAAGTGCTCCGGGACAATCCCGACATCGACGAGCTGATCGAAGTCGACACCCTGACGTGGCGCCGACGCTTGCTTTCGACCAGGACCTGGAGCGAGATCCGGTCGGGCATCCAGAAGATTCGAGGACGCCGTTACGACGCCGTGCTGGATCTCCAGGGAACCATCAAATCCTCCGTCTCCTCATTTCTTGCCAGGGGGAACCGGAGGATCGGCTTTGCGGACGATCAGCTGAAGGAGCGCGTCGCGGGATGGCTCTACACAGAACGCGTTCATCCGAACGGCAACCGGGCGCACGCGATCGATCGTCACCTCTACCTCCTGACTGCCCTGGGGGTCGAAAGCGACCGGCGCTCCTTCCCCATCGCCGTGTCCGAAGAGGTCGAGTCCGTCGGACGAGCGACGCTTTCTGGGCTCGGCTTGACCGACTTCGTGGTCGTGAACCCGGGAGGGTCCTGGTCTACCAAGAGGTGGAGTTCCGAGAAGTTCGGGGCCCTCGCCGCCGCCATTTACCGGGAATGGGAACTTCCCACCTTGATCACCTGGGGCCCGGGTGAACAAAGCCTGGCCCGAGAGGTCGCAGAGGCCTCAGCCTCCGCGGCGCAGGTCGCGCCTGCCACTTCGCTCAGGGAGATGATGCCACTCATCCGCAAAGCCAGACTCCTCGTGAGCGGCGACACCGGCCCGATGCACGTCGCTTCGGCGTTGGGTGTTCCCGTCGTCGGAATCTTCGGGCCCACCGATCCCGCTCGGAACGGGCCTTTTGGCGAGGCGGACGAGGTCGTGCTGAAAACGGTGGCTTGCGGTCCTTGTTATAAACAGCGCTGTCCCGGGTTCGGCAACGTTTGTATGACGTCCATCGAAGTCGAGGACGTTCTTTCGGCGGTGCGAAGAAAGCTGGGCGCGCGATGATCGACCTCGACGCGGTGCGGCATACGCCGCTTTTGCACTCGCCCTTCGCGCATTTCGTGGTACCTCGCTTCGTTAGGAAGGATGCGTTCGCCCCGATCCTTCGTGATTTCCCTGAGATGCCCCATCCGGGAAGCTTTCCTCTCGGGAAGCTCCGTTACGGCCCGGCCTTCCAAGCCCTCGTGGACGCGCTTCAGGGGGGCGATCTTCGGGAGGTCGTCGAGAGAAAGTTCGACATCGACCTCGTCGATCGTCCCACGCTGATCACCGTCCGCGGCCGTGCCCGTGCCAAGGACGGCCGAATCCACACCGACACTTCCGTCAAGCTCATTACCGTCCTCGTCTACCTCAATGAGGGATGGACGGGCGACGGAGGGTTGTTGCGGTTGCTCCGATCCTCCTCGAGCCTCGAGGACTATTTCGCTGAGGTCCGTCCCGAGCTCGGGACGGCGGTATTCTTCCGGTGCACCGAGAATGCCTGGCACGGACACACTCCGTTCGTCGGCGAGCGCCGTGCCCTTCAGCTCAACTGGGTGCGCGATGCCTCGGTCGTTCGCCGCGAGGAGCGCCGCCACGCGCTGTCGGCGGGAGTGAAGAGCTGGATGTCGTTGCGGTCGGCCCGTGGGGCGACGGGTCCGTCGTGAGACCGCGATTTGGGGGACCGGCTCGAATCGATCGCGGAATGGTGCCAACGGTCAAGACGGTGTCCGTAGCCTGAATCTCTTTTCTTCCGTAAGCACGACAATTCCGTCGCTCACCATTTCGTACAAGGCTTGCGGAATTCCGCCTTGTTCGCTTCGGTCGCCGCGTCGTCGACCAACGACAGCAGCTGTTCCTTAGACAACTCGTTCTCGCCGGCCGCGAACACGTGAAGCACGCGGGCTTTGATTTCGAGTCGCTTTTCTTTCTGCATCGATAGAGACGTGACGCTAGAGCTCGCTTCTGGTGAGCGCTGCATCTGTCTCATGAAGTAGATGAGAAAGGCAATCATGATCACAATGGGTACGTCCAGCTGATGATGCGGCCAATCAATGACGAGCTGTTGGCATCCCGGGTCCGAACTTCGACTCCTTTTTCCAGCATCGTGTTCACGAGATTGTCGACCTGGGGCGGCGCAAACGTCCGGATCGATTGACCGTTCTTGAACTCGCCGACGATCTGGCTACCTGCTCCCGTGCCGGTAATGGTGACTTTGGCAACGTGACCGCGCACCTGATTCATGAACTCGCTGAAACCCAGCTCGCGTTCGTTCTTCTGGATGCGAGAGGAGACAATCCAAAATAGGAAGATGACGAGTGCGGTACCCATCCACCACATGAAGTTCTTCGTGTGAGCGCGCACGCTGCCCCTTGCAGAGGTCTGATTCGCCTCGTCGGGCCGGGTGATTCCCTGCCGTCGGGCAACCTACTCCCCATTGTAGTGGGTTTACAATGAAAGGAACGGATCCCATCGTTGCGTTCCTTCGAGAAGCGCCTCAGCGAACGTGTCGAGCATCCCCTCGGGGCTCGGCTCTTGCCCATTCTGCTACTGCCCACCGGGCTCAGTAGCGCGGGGTTTCCTTATCTGAAGCGCGAGGCCTGGGAGCGGTTTCGCGACACAGTGCCCCATCTCTTTGCGATGGGTCTCGACGTGCTACGGGCGGTGGCGGAGATCGAAGCGGCGGCCAGGGAGATCGACTCCCACGCGAGCGACGCGCTGAAGAATGCCGCCAAGGTGGCGCGGCAGATCGTGCTCACCGCCGCCATCACGGCACCGACCGATCTCTGGCTGATGCGTCACGTCCTCGGATTCTTCCGAGAGCTGGGGTTGCTGGATCGACTCCTGGACGGTGAGGCCATTTACCCCGAGAGCTGCAACGCCACCTTTCGCGGGCGCAAGCGTCGGCTCGATCCCCGCGAGCTCGACATCGACCTGCACTTCCTCCTCTCGCGGGGCGTGGTCGAACAGTACGACAACGGCTTTCGGGTCGCGGGACATCCGCGGGTCTCGAGGCTCCTGCGCACCATTGGACCTCTACGCACACCGCCTGGTGGAGCGACGCGTCTATGGAGACGTCTGTTTGCCGGGGACGAGCTCGAGCCAACCGAGCTGGAGGTTCTGCTCGATCTGGCTTACTCGGCCTCCCGCCGCCAGGATGAATTCCAGAACCACTGGTTTCCCACGTGGGAAGAAGTCGAGCTTGGCTATCGGCTTGTTCCCTTGGTGCTCGGGCTTCGAGCGAACGAGCTGACAGCGGAGCTCCGCGAGGGAGCGCTCGTCCGACCCGGCAACTGGAGCTCACGACACGTGGCGAGCGCCGCGGGGGCACTCGAGCTTCTCACGGCTTGCGGTTGGGTCGAGCGAAAGGGCGAGGACTACCGGGTAACGACCCTAGGCCACCGAGGGTTTGCACGCGGGCCAGGTCCTTTTGGCATCATCGAGACCTATCATCCTTACATGAGTCGCGGGGTCGACATCCTGCTCGAAGGTCGCGGTGAGGTATGGGTGCGGCGTGGTGAGAATGTGGGCGCGAGCCAGGATGCGAACCGGCTCACATTCACGTCGGCCAACGACGCCCTCGACCGATTCTGCCGTGAAACGGGCTTTCGCTATGACGTGTTCATCGAGCACGCCATCGGGCGGGGTGAGGCGACGCGCCAGCGCTACGAGCGCTCGGGCCAGGACGCCATTCGTTACGTGGGCGCCGACCTAGAGGACGATGCCATCGACGCCGCGGTCGAGGAGCAACGGCAGGGAAAGCTCCCGTCCAACATGCTCTTCGTGCGCCGCGCGGATATTGGAAAACCAGGCGTTCTCCTCGAAGCATTACGTCGCGAGAACATCGATCCGCTGGGCGCGGTGATGCTCGTCGGGAATGGATTCCATGAAGTCCGTAACCAGACCGACGACGAGATGGTCGGGGTGTTTCGCGGCTACCACCAGGCGGGAATCGTGCTCCTCTTTACCGAGGAGAACGCCCTGTCCATCGACGACCTGCGCGCCACGGCTTGGAACACCTACCACGCGGGGTTCAAGTACGTCCACGAGAAATCGGGGCAGGGGCTTCGTCCCGCCGAGCCGCGGCCCGATCCCCCCCGGCTCGGTCGTCCGCTCATTGCGCCGTGGAGCGTTTGCGCACGCAAGGCGGGATACGTCCGGGCCGATGCCTACTGCACGCGGACACGGACGATCTATCCCTATCCACCGCCGAGCGGACACAACCCCGCCATCAGCGTCAGCCACTTCTTCGTCCCCAGTGCCCTCGCTCGCGAGCTCGCGCTCGGTTCGGAAGAAGAAGAATAGACCTACAAGCGCTACTGGCCCCCGGTCACGATGGTCGGTAGACCCCGCTCTTCGAGCGTGCGGTTGAAGGCCGGAAGCTCGTTCTCGAGGAGCCCGTCGAGCTCCTTCTGGTAAGTGGACAGCCTTCCCTTGAGCACCTCGTGAACCTCGTGGTGCTGGTCGGCGGGCCGGAAGTCGGCCACGGCGACCGCGGCGGCGAGATACGCCAGATGTCCGGCGAGCCTCGTGGGCCACCGCACGCGGTCCTGGCCCGTATCGGTCAGCTTCAGCTGGTAGAACTTCTCTTCGAGCGCGATGAGCGTTCCGTCGAGCTCCTCGGCAGCCGTGACGACGACATCCGCACGGTCCTGCCCGAATGCCGTCGCCACCCCGGAGACGTCGTCGAGCTGTTTGCGGATCCATTCGATGCGGTTGATGGACTCGGCGGTTGCGTTCAAGTCGTTTCGCAAGGCCTCGAGCATCTCCGTTTGAAGCCGGATGTCATCCTCGTTGCCTTCGGAGTGAGGGTCTTTGAGAACTTGCAGCGGCTGGGTGTGCTCGCGGTCGCCCATCTGGAGCGCCACGGTGTACGAGCCGGGTGGTTGAAGGATCGAGATCCGACCCACGGCGGCGGCGCGAAAACCCTCGTCCCCCATTTCCACCCAATCCGCGTAAAGGGGTTTGGTCCGGAGCTTGATTTCCGTGGAGGCCTCGCCTTCCAGATCCCAGACGACGCGGTTGATGCCCGTCTTCTTCGTTCCATCCAGCGTTCGAACCGTCTCGCCCCTGGGGTTGCGGATCTGGATCTTGACGTCGCCCTCGGGCTCCGAGCCGAGCCAGTAGTTGATGATGGCGCCATACGGCGGATCTTCGCCCGCCGACGGATCGTCGAACATCGTCATGGGTGAGGTAATCGGCCGAAAGCGATAGGCATCGCGCGGTGCGAAGAGGTGCGATGCGGCTTGTCGGACGTCGGACGTGAGTCGTTGAAGAGGTGTGATGTCATCGAGGATCCAGAAGCCCCGTCCGTAGGTTCCGATCACCAGATCGTTGAAATGCTCCTGCACGACGATCCAGTACATGGGTGTGGGGGGAAGGTTTTGCTGGAGCGAGAGCCAGCTCGCCCCGTCGTCGAAAGATACGTAGAGAGCGTTCTCGGTGCCGAGATAGAGAAGGCCAGGCCGTACCGGATCCTCCCGGACGTTGCGCACGTAGCTCAACGGCTTGCCTCCGATCCCGTTCGTGATCTTCGTCCAGCTCTGGCCATAGTCCTCGGTCTTGTAGACGAAGGGCTCGAAGTTGCCGACTTCGTGGAAGTCGATGCTGACGTAAGCCTTTCCCGCGTCCCACTTCGAGGCGTTGATGTTCCGGACCGTGCCAAGCGGCGGAAGGTCGGGGAGATTCGCCGTCACGTCCGTCCAGTTGGCGCCTCCGTCGCGACTCAGGTGGACCAGGCCGTCGTTCGTACCGACCCAGTACAAACCTTGCTGCAGGGGAGATTCGTCGAATGCATAGATGACGCAGCAGTACTCGACCCCGATGTTGTCGGGCGTGAGTCCTCCAGAGATGCCCTGTTTCGATTTGTCGTTGGTCGTTAGGTCGGGGCTTACCACGTCCCAGCTCTGCCCGCCGTTCGTCGTGCGGTGGACGTGCTGGCTCGTGACGAAGACCGTGTTGGTGTCGTGCACGGACACATGGACGGGGAAGGTCCACTGGAAGCGGTACTTCAGATCGGCCGCGGGCCAGCCACCCGTGCTCTCGGGCCAGACCTCGACCTGACGGAACTGCCTCGTGCTCTCGCGGTAACGGACTACGATGCCGCCTCGAGCACCCGCTCCCGAGGCGCTCGACCAGATGACGTCGGCGTCCGTGGGATCGGGTGTGGCGAAGCCGCTCTCGCCCCCGCCCACCGAGTGCCACATCCCTCGCGTGATACCGGTCGAGCCGAAGCCCGATCCGGTGCGTGAGTTAGAAGGCCCGCGGAACGAAGGTCCATCCTGACGGTTTCCGTAGACGTAATAAGGGATCTGGTTGTCCACCGTGACGTGGTACATCTGGGCTACGGGAAGCTGCACCTTGAGCCACGACCTGCCGCGATTCTCGGAAATGGAAACCCCGCCGTCGTGGGCCACTGCCATTCGGTCGCCGTTTCGAGGGTCGATCCACATATCGTGATGGTCCCACCCGGGCGCGGGAAAACCAGAGCCCGAACGGCTCGCCGTCTCGTGGCTTTGCCCCCCATCGAGACTTCGGCTGTAGGCAGCCGCCAGGAAGTAGACCTCGTCGGGGTCGTCGGTGGAAACGGCGCATCGGGAGTAATAAGCGCTGCGGCCCGCCAGATCGCGATTGTGATTCACGAGCTTCCAGTTCTTTCCAACGTCGTCCGAACGCCACAGCTCACCGCTCTCCGTCTCCTCGCCGTGCCAGGGCACGCCGTCGCCGGTCTCGATGAGAGCGTAAATGCGTTTCGAGTCACGAGGCGTCATGCACAAGGCGATCTTTCCCACCGGCAGCTTGGGTAGGCCGTTCCCCTCGAGCCGAGTCCAGGTGTCCCCGCCATCGCGCGACAGGTGAATTCCGCTTCCCGGACCGCCGCTCTCGCGCCCCCACGTGCGGATGTCGATCTGCCACATGCCGGCCACGAGGATGCGCGGATTTCCGGGGTCCATCACCAGATCCGAAGCGCCCGTGTTCTCGTCGACGAAGAGGACCCGGCTCCAGCTCTGACCGCCATCGGTGGTTCGGTAGACGCCGCGCTCCTGCTGCGGGCTGTAGCCGTGGCCGAGCGCCGCCGCATAGACGACATCGGGATTGGTGGGATGGACGATCACGCGGCCGATGCGGCCGGTTCCTTGAAGCCCCATGTGCCGCCAGGTCGTCCCCCCGTCGGTCGATTTGAAAACGCCGTTTCCGATCGAGACGTTCGAACGAATGAACGTTTCGCCCGTTCCCACCCACACGATGCTCGGATCCGAGGGCGAGACCGCGAGCGCGCCGATCGAATGCACCGGCTGGTCGTCGAAGACGGGCGTCCACGTAAGCCCGGCATCTTCCGTCTTGAAGACGCCTCCGCTGGCTGCCCCGGCGTAGTACGTGGTCTCGTCGCCGGGAATGCCGGCCACCGAGATGGTCCGGTTACCCACCGGGCCGATGTGACGAAATTGGAGCTGGTCGAGCTCCTGGGCGGCGACGGTCGTCGGCAGAACGACGAGCCAGGCGAAAAACCTCTTCGACATGACGGCACCTCGTTTCATCATCATGGAAAGCCAGAATCTATTGCTCGCGCTCACGCTTGGCAAGCTCGACGAGCTTCGCGTACTTGCTGAAAGAATAGAGAGCACCGAGAAAGGCGAGAATGACGCCCCTCTTGCCTTCTAGAATTCCCGCCTTGAGAACGAGGTCGCGAAGCACCGAGAGCGGCACGATGAGAAGGAGATGAAGAAGTCCGACTCGTTTTCCCTCGCGAAACCACTCCTCGGCCACGATCGTCGCGTAGTCGTCGTTCTTGCGTATGCGGTGGGAGATCGACTCGGTCGTGTAATGTCGGATCTCGCCCCGGAGCCGCGCAACGGGACCCTCGACGAGGATACGCTCATGGACCAAATGGTTCGTGACGCGCCCTTTGCCCCGGCGGAAGAGGCGGTCCACGTAGGACGGACGGGAGTGGCCGAAGCGCACGCGCTCCCCGCAGAAATAGTTCACGCGCTTCATGCGATAGCCGGACGGAATCCCGTCGTTCGATTCCAGGGCCCGCTGGATCTCCTGGCCGAGTTCGGCGTCGACCACCTCGTCGGCATCGAGCACGAGGACCCAGTCCCCGCTCGCCTGTTCGACGGCGAAGCTCTTCTGGTGGCCGTAGCCCTTCCAATCGGATTGCAGGATGACTTTCGCCCCGAGCGCTTGGGCGACTTCCCGGGTCCCGTCGGTGGAGCCCGAATCCACGACGAGAATTTCATCGGCCCACGAGACGGCGCCGAGAGTGTCGGGGAGAAGGTGGGCCGCGTTTCGCGTGATGAGTACCACGCTGAGCGTCGCGGGCATGCGCTCTATAATAGCCGAGCCATGGACTACCGATCGGCGGGCGTGGACATCGACGCCGCGACGAGGGCGCTCTCGAGGGTTCGCGAGCACGCACGCTCGACCTATCGTCCGGGCGTTCTTTCCGACATCGGAAGCTTCGGGGGGCTCTTCCGACTCGATACCGACCGGTACAAGAAGCCCGTTCTGGTGGCGAGCACGGATGGAGTCGGAACGAAGTTGAAGATCGCGTTCGCCACGGGCCGCCACGATACCTGCGGCTACGACCTCGTGGCGCACTGCGTGAACGATATTCTCGTTCAGGGTGCGCGCCCGCTGTTCTTTCTCGACTACGTGGCCATGGGAAGACTCGATGGAGAGGTCCTGGGAAGCGTCGTCTCCGGCATGGCCGAGGCCTGCCGCGAGCACGGCGTCGCTCTGCTGGGTGGAGAGACGGCGGAGATGCCCGGCATCTATGCGCCGGGAGAGTACGATGTCGCGGGCACGATCGTCGGAGTGGTCGAAGAAGACCATATTATCGATGGATCGAGAGTCGCTGTCGGAGACGTTCTGCTCGCGCTCGAATCCTGGGGGCTTCACACGAACGGCTACTCCCTCGCACGGAAGATCCTCTTCGAACAAGAGGGCCTCGTTCCCGAAAGCCACGTCGAGGCTCTTCGAGGGAGCGTTGCCGATGTGCTTCTCGCCAGGCATCGCTGTTATTTGCCCGAGCTCGAGCCGTTTCTCGGTGGGGGCGAGATCCACGCACTGGCTCACATCACCGGGGGCGGTCTCAGCGACAACATCCCCCGCGTGCTGCCGGAAGGCTGCGGCGTGCGCATCGACCTCGGAAAACTGAAGCCTCAGCCGATTTTTCGTTACCTCATGGATAAGGGCGGTGTGCCTCAAAAGGAGATGCTGCGGACGTTCAACCTCGGCGTCGGGATGGTAGTCATCGTGGACAAAGCCGGCCTGGCGCTGCCGGGCGCCTGGCCCATTGGTGAAGTCGTCGCCGGGCAGGGCGTCCGCTACGAGGGCTCGATTTGAGGACCCTGGGAGTTCTCATCTCGGGCCGGGGCTCGAACCTCCAGGCGATACTCGACGCCGTTTCCGAGGGCCGGCTCGAGGCTCGGGTCGGGGTCGTGATCAGCAACGTCGCGTCCGCGAGAGGGCTGGAGCGGGCTCGGGCTGCGGGAGTTCCAACGGCGATCGTTTCCCACCGGGATTTTCCCTCACGCGAGGACTTCGACACCGCCGTCGTCGCCAAGCTTCGAGAGCACGACGTCAACCTCGTCTGTCTCGCGGGATTCATGAGGATCCTCTCTTCGGTGCTGGTGAGAGCCTTTCCCGATCGCATCCTCAATATCCATCCGTCGCTACTGCCCTCCTTTCCCGGCCTCGACGCTCAGCGTCAAGCCCTAGAGCACGGCGTCAAAGTCTCGGGAGCTTCGGTTCATTTCGTGGATGAGCAGCTCGACCACGGGCCGATCGTGCTGCAGCGCGCCGTTCCCGTGTTCGAAGATGACGACGAGCAGGCCCTGGCCGCGCGCATCCTCGAGGAGGAGCACGAGCTCTATCCCGAGGCGATCGCGCTCGTGCTCGATGGGCGGGTACGTATCGAAGGACGGAGAGCGGTGATCAGAGAATGTCGCTCGACGAACGAATCGCTTATCTGACCAAGGGCGCCGTCGACGTGGTCCGTGTCGAGGACCTGCGCGCCAAGCTCGAGCGTTCGGCAAGGACGAAAAAGCCGCTCAAAATCAAAGTGGGCTTCGACCCCTCGGCTCCCGACATCCACCTCGGCCACACCGTTCTGATGCGGAAGATGAAGCATTTCCAAGACCTTGGCCACGACGTGGTGTTTCTCATCGGCGATTTCACCGCGCTCATCGGTGATCCGACGGGCAAGTCCAAGACGAGGCCGCAGCTCACCCGTGAAGAGATCGCGAAAAACGCCGAGACCTACAAAGAGCAGGTCTTCAAGATCCTCGATCCCGCGAAGACCCTCGTCGACTTCAATAGCCGCTGGCTCGGAGCTCTCGGAAGCGAAGGATTCATCAAGCTGGCCTCGCGCTACACCGTGGCCCGAATGCTCGAGCGAGACGATTTCAGGAGGCGGTATCAGGCGGAGCAGCCGATCGCGATCCACGAGTTTCTCTATCCCCTCGCCCAGGCCTACGATTCCGTCGCCCTCGAAGCGGATTTCGAGCTCGGCGGGACCGACCAGCTCTTCAACCTTCTCGTCGGCCGGGACATCATGCGCGAGTACGGCCTCGAGCCCCAGGTGGTGTTGACGACACCTCTGCTCGAGGGAATCGACGGCGTCGAGAAGATGTCGAAGAGTATGGGGAACTACGTCGGCGTGACGGAGCCTCCCGAGGAGATGTTCGGCAAGCTCATGTCCATCTCCGACGAGCTCATGTGGCGGTACTACGAGCTCCTCACGGACCTGAGCCTTCGCGAGGTCGAGGGCTTGAAGGCCCAAGACGAGCCGATGCGGGCCAAGATGGATCTGGCCCGGCGTATCATCACCGATTTCCATTCGGCCGAAGCGGCCGCCGAAGCCGAGCGCCACTTCGACTCGGTGATTCGCAAAAAGGAGCTTCCCGGTGAGCTTCCGGAGCGCCGCGTCGCAGCAGGAAGCTTTTTGCTCTCGCAGCTTCTCGTCGATTTCGGGCTCGCCCCCTCGAAGAATGAGGCCAAACGTCTGATTCAGCAAGGGGCGGTGTCGATCGATGGGGAACGGGCCGCTCAGGATCAAAAGCTCGAGGTGGACGACGAGCTATTACTAAAAGTCGGAAAGCGAAAGTTTCTGAAGCTCGTCCGGGATTAGCGCTCCATCCCAGGTTTCATTGCGATATCTCCACGACGAGCGTGACGCTCGCCCGGATCTCGATCGTTCCCGGCTCGACGGGTGTCGGGACGTCGGCCTGGGCCATGGTCATCTCCGACCGAAAAGCCGGCATGGGACGGACGATGTCCGCCTCCCCTTCTGTGGCCGTAAGGATGCGCACGACGGACACGCCGAGAGCGGTCGCGAGCGTGTCCGCTTTGGCCCGGGCGTCCGCCGCAGCCCGTCTCAGGGCTTCCGATTTCGCCGCGTTCTCGTCACGCAAGCTGAACGAGATGTTGTGGATGGTGTTCGATCCCGAAGCGGAGGCGAGATCGATCGCCTTGCCCACGGCGTCGAGGTTAAGGTCTTTGACCCGCACGACGTTAGATGCCACATAGCCCGTCAAGACGGGCTCCTCCCGAGGAGCCGGCCTCCGGTAGTTGGGGCGGAGCGTATAGCTCAAGGTCTCGAAACCCGCGTCCGGTCCCAACTCGCCCTTGAGCGCATTCAAGACGCGGTCGAGCTTTTCGGCATTCTGGCTAGCAGCCGCCTGCGCTTCGGGCGCCTCGGTGACGACGCCGATGTCGACCGCCGCTCGCTCGGGCTGAGCCGAGACCACGGCGCGACCCGTGACCACGAGATGCGGCTCGCCGACGGAAGAGAGTTGAGCGATGACAGCGAGTAAGGAAAGCACGGCACGATCCTATCGTGAAAATCTCTTGACTTGAAGAGTCTTGTTGTGTAACCTACGCAATTGCCCCAGAGGGGCTTGTTCTTTGAAAACTAGGTAGAGCGAGTCCAAGCCAAGCGAGTTTTTGCTATGGATTGAAGCCTCTTGGGCCGCCAGGCCGAAGGGGCGCTCGGGTTTCGGTGGCGATAGGTAAAAAACCAGTCGACGCCGTAACACTTTAAACTCGAGAGTTTGATCCTGGCTCAGAATCAACGCTGGCGGCGTGCCTAACACATGCAAGTCGAGCGCGAAAGGGGGCTTCGGTTCCCAAGTAGAGCGGCGGACGGGTGAGTAACACGTGGGTAATTTGCCCTCGGGTGGGGAATAACTCAGGGAAACCTGGGCTAATTCCGCATGACATCGTTATCTCATAAGGGTTGACGATCAAAGCTGGGGACCCTTCGGGGCCTGGCGCCTGAGGAGAAGCCTGCGGCCAATTAGCTAGTTGGTGAGGTAAGAGCTCACCAAGGCGACGATTGGTAGCCGGCCTGAGAGGGCGGACGGCCACACTGGGACTGAGACACGGCCCAGACTCCTACGGGAGGCAGCAGTGGGGAATTTTTGTCAATGGGGGCAACCCTGAACAAGCAACGCCGCGTGGAGGACGAAGGCCTTCGGGTTGTAAACTCCTGTCGGAGGGGACGAAGGCGATCGGGATCAATACCCTCGATCGTTGACGGTACCCTACGAGGAAGCCCCGGCTAACTCCGTGCCAGCAGCCGCGGTAATACGGGGGGGGCTAGCGTTGTTCGGAATTACTGGGCGTAAAGGGCGCGTAGGCGGGCGGGCAAGTCTCTCGTGAAAGCCCACGGCTCAACCGTGGAATGTCGGGAGAAACTGCTTGCCTTGAGTCCGGGAGAGGAGAGTGGAATTCCCAGTGTAGCGGTGAAATGCGTAGATATTGGGAGGAACACCGGTGGCGAAGGCGGCTCTCTGGACCGGTACTGACGCTGAGGCGCGAAAGCTAGGGGAGCAAACGGGATTAGATACCCCGGTAGTCCTAGCCGTAAACGATGAGCACTTGGTGTGGCGGGTATCGACCCCCGCCGTGCCGAAGCTAACGCATTAAGTGCTCCGCCTGGGGAGTACGGTCGCAAGGCTGAAACTCAAAGGAATTGACGGGGGCCCGCACAAGCGGTGGAGCATGTGGTTTAATTCGACGCAACGCGAAGAACCTTACCTGGGTTTGAATTGCGGTGGACCGCTCCAGAGATGGAGCTTCCCTTCGGGGCTGCCGTGAAGGTGCTGCATGGCTGTCGTCAGCTCGTGTCGTGAGATGTTGGGTTAAGTCCCGCAACGAGCGCAACCCCTGCCCTTAGTTGCCAGCGGTTCGGCCGGGAACTCTAGGGGGACTGCCGGTGATAAACCGGAGGAAGGTGGGGATGACGTCAAGTCATCATGGCCTTTATGTCCAGGGCTACACACGTGCTACAATGGGCGGTACAAAGGGTTGCGATGCCGTGAGGTGGAGCTAATCCCAAAAAGCCGTCCTCAGTTCGGATTGCAGTCTGCAACTCGACTGCATGAAGGTGGAATCGCTAGTAATCGCGGATCAGCATGCCGCGGTGAATACGTTCCCGGGCCTTGTACACACCGCCCGTCACATCACGAAAGTCTGCTGCTCTCGAAGTCGCAGGGCCAACCCGCAAGGGAGGCAGGCGCCGACGGAGTGGTAGGCGATTGGGGTGAAGTCGTAACAAGGTAGCTGTAGGAGAACCTGTGGCTGGATCACCTCCTTTCTACGGAACTCCGTCCTGACGGCGTCGGGCTTCGGCCTGCCGGCGTCGAGCGGACAGACGTGGTGTCAGTCTC
>DATIBD010000038.1:0-5449 GCA_035457705.1 Vicinamibacteria bacterium | reverse complement strand
CGACGACGTCAACGTCCATGTGGCGAAAGAGAGGACTTATGACAACAAGCAACCTTGAACGTGCCGTGTTTGCCGGCGGTTGCTTCTGGGGCATGCAGGACCTGATCCGCAAGCTGCCCGGCGTAGTCAACACACGTGTGGGATACACGGGCGGCGATGTGCCGAACGCGACCTATCGCAACCATGGATCTCACGCTGAGGCCATCGAGATCGAGTACGACCCAACACGCGTCAGCTATCGTGACCTTCTGGAGTTCTTCTTCCAGATTCACGATCCAACAACATTGAATCGACAGGGCAACGATGTCGGAACTTCGTATCGCTCGGAGATCTTCTATGTCTCAGAGGCGCAGCGTGACGAGGCACTCCGGATAATCGATGATCTCAGCGCCTCCGGCCTGTGGCCAGGCCGCGTTGTGACGAAGGTCCCGCCCGCCGGCGAATTCTGGGAGGCCGAGCCGGAGCGCCAGGACTATCTCGGGCGCTACGCGCACGGCTATACCTGCCACTTCCCGTGCTCTGGCTGGGCACTGCCTCGGCGCGCCGGTGCGGCCACCTGAGACCGGACTGCAAGGCCTCGTCGCCCCTAAAGCGCCGAGGCCCTCGCCCGAGGAGGCGCCCCATACCATAGGCATCACTCACACACGCCCGAACTGATTGCGCCCTACTGAATCGACGGGTTGGGCAGTTCGCGGGAGAGCGCGCTTCACTCCGGAGGCGAAGAGCACGGCGCTCGCCTATTGCGGCGTCTGACAGAGGGGTAACCGGTTGGGTCTCCAGGATATCCACGATGACGTGGCGAACTCGGCGGTCACATCGACGCTTGCCATCGACCTGACGAGATGGCTTCGGGCGACTTGGGCTCGTGGAACTAGCCAAAATGCCCCGAGAACCGATCATTGAC
This sequence comes from Vicinamibacteria bacterium, assembly GCA_035457705.1. Classification (GTDB taxonomy): domain Bacteria; phylum Acidobacteriota; class Vicinamibacteria; order Marinacidobacterales; family SMYC01; genus DASPGQ01. The sequence goes on along the minus strand of DATIBD010000038.1, from coordinate 4,545 downwards.
ATCAGTCGAGAGAGCGACGACAGAACGGGAAGATGGAGCGGACGTTCGGCCGACTGTCAGTGTTTCGGCGCAGGCAGCCCTAGGCGCGCGGCCATCGTCACGAGGTCAGGAAGGGAGTCGGCCCTCATCTTGCGCATTACCTGGCCACGGTGCGCCTTCACGGTGATCTCGCTGATGCCGAGTTCGCCGCCGACCTGTTTGTTCAACAGTCCGTACACGACCAGTGCCATCACCTCGCGTTCGCGCGGCGTGAGTGACGCCCAGCGGTCCCGCAAGATCCCCATCTCCGAATCCTGACGGAGTGTGGTGCGACTTCGCTCCATAGCACCGCGAATGGCGTTCAACAGCACATCGTCCTTGAACGGCTTCGTCAGGAACTCGACGGCTCCTGCCTTCATCGCTTGGACGCTCATCGGCACGTCGCCGTGTCCGGTAATGAAGATAATCGGCATATCGTCCCGCTCCGCGAGCTGCTGCTGCAACTCGAGGCCGGTGAGCCCAGGCAGCGTCACATCGAGCACCAAGCAGCACGGAACGGTAGCGCGAGGGCGGGAGAGGAATTCCTGTGCGGATGCGAACGTTTCGGGTTGCCAGCCTGCGGTTCTGATCAACGACTCCAGCGATTCGCGCACCGAGACGTCGTCGTCGACGACGAAGACGATGGACGTGTCGTCCGGCATCGTTACCTCGCGCGATCGGGCGGCGATCGCCGAACTCACAGCATATGGCTCTCGACCGATCTTGCCGGTGGTGATGGTCGTCATGTTTACGTCATCCGAAGCGCGGCGTTGAGCGCCTCGAGCAGCGCCGCCTCGCTGAACGGCTTGAACAGGCACTCCACTGCGCCCTGCGCGAGCAGGCGCGGACGGACCGTCTTGTCTCCGTTGGCGGTGATGAAGACAATCGGGATCTCCTGCCGCCGACGTAGCAGTTCCTGTTGGAGTTCGGGGCCCGACATGCCGGGCATCGCGATGTCGAGGAGCAGACAGCTCGTCTCATTGACGACGTCGGACGCGAGGAACGCTTCGGCCGATGAGAACGCCTGGGCGGCAAAGCCGAACTGCCGCAGCAAGTCTGGCAGCGACTCACGGACGGACTCGTCGTCGTCGACGACCGACACGAGTGAACGCTTGCCCATCATGAGCGCCTCATTACGGGTGCCGCGTCCGTGATGATCTTTGGAGCGCGGGGAATGGAAAACGAAGGGTAGCACCAGGTCCGTCGTTGCGTGCGGCCCAGATGATCACAATCAGCGCTCGATCTGCCGTGCATAGTTGGAGGATGCACCACTCTCCCGGCGGCCGTCTATGAGACTTTGGTATTGCCCCGGCGCACTCGGTCAAACGCTTGCCCATCATGAACCTCTGATTACGGGCGCCGCGTCCGTGACCCTCTCTAGAGCGAGCGGAATGGAGAACGAGAAGGTCGCACCGGGTCCGTCATTCGGTTCTGCCCAGAGACGACCGTGATGTCTCTCGACAATGGTGCGGCTGACGGAGAGCCCGATACCCATGCCGTCGCTCTTCGTCGTGTAGAAGGCGTCAAACAGCTTATTCATGCTCTGCGCGTCGACGCCGACGCCGGCATCTCGCACGCTCACACGCACACGATCGCCGCCCTCCGGTTGGGTTCTGATCAGCAATTGCCGCGGCCGATCGCGCACGTCGACCATCGCGTCCGATGCGTTGCGGAGCAGGTTCAGGATGACCTGCTGGAGCTGGATGCGATCGCCAGTGACGGTCGGGAGGTCGTCGGCGAGCTCCGACTGAAGCACGACGCGCTTCCGCTGAAGCTCACTCAGCGACAGCGCGATGACCTCTCGCGTGGCCTCGTTTAGATCCAGCGACTCCAGCGAGAACTCCTTCTTGCTGAACAGAGCGCGCAGCCGCGCAATCACATCCGAGGCGCGGTTTGCATCGCGAATGGTCCGCCTCGCGGTCTCTCTCGCGCCTTCGACGTTCGGAGGATCGGCATCTAACATCCGGAGGCAGGTACCGGCGTTGGTGATGATGCCCGAGAGTGGCTGGTTGACCTCATGAGCGATCGAGGCGGTCAACGTGCCCAAGGTTGTGGCCCGCGCCACATGTGCGAGCTCGGACCGGGCATTGTTCAGAGCCTCCTCCGCGACCATGCTCTCTGTCATGTCCTGAAGGGCGCCGACGAACATCGGTCGACCCTCGATCTGTTCGATGACATGGGCCACACCGCGCACATGCTTGACGGCACCGCGGGAGGTCACAATTCGGAATGCAAAAGTGACGTTCACCCCCGACAAGCCGCGCGCGATCACGGAGTCGAACGACGGCAGGTCGTCCGGGTGGATGGTGTCTCGAATTCTCTCTACGGTGACTCTCGTCCCTGGTTCGAACTCGAAGATCCGATACGCCTCATCGGACCAATTGTGCTCATCCCCCACCAAGTCGGTGATGAAGCTGCCCGTCTTGCTGAGTCGCTGGGCATCGGCGAAGCTGTCGTAAGCCCGTCTGAGCTCCACCTCGGCCCGCTTTCGATCTTCGATATCGGTGTTTATCCCGTGCCAGTTGACGATGTTTCCCTCCTCGTCCCGCAGCGGATTCGCACGGAAGAGAAACCACCGGTACTCGCCGTCATGTCGGCGCAGTCGCGCTTCCGTCTCTCCCGGTGCTTCAGAAGCCAAGATGCGCTGCCACATCGTCGCCAGACCGTTCAAATCCTCAGGGTGAACGGCAGCCGTCCAGCCCCTACCGCTCGCCTGTTCCGCCGAAAGGCCGATGAAGTGCAGATAGTGCTGGTTGAAAAACTCGGCGCTTCCATCGGGCCGCGCCGACCAGGCCAGCGCCGGAATCGTGTCGATGATGAGCTTGAGATTACGCTCGCTCGCCGCGAGCGCCTCCTCGGCGCGCTTGCGCTCGTCAATGTCGATGAGCAGGTTGTACCAGCGGACGATGTGCCCGTTCATATCCCGAAGCGGAAATCCGCGAGACTGAAACCAGCGGTAGACGCCATCGAAACGTCGAGTGCGTACTTCGAACTCGAACGGGTCGCCGGACGCGATCGAATGGGTGAAGTGCTCGACGACCCGTGGAAGATCCTCAGGATGTGTCGCACCGCCGGTCCCCCAACGCTTTAGCTCCTCGATAGTCCTGTCGAAGTACTCGAGGATCGGGCGGTTGACGAATTCGACCTCACCACCGGGCGTAAAGGCCGCGATGAACCCTGGAATACTGTCCACGATCAGGCGCGACTCACGTTCGCTTTCGCGCAGCGCGTCCTCGGTGCGTTTCCGCTCGTCGATGTCCGTCAACAGCACGCACCAGCCAACGACATGATTGCTTATATCGCGAAGGGGAACGCCCTTGTTCTGGAACCAAAGGTAGCCGCCGTCGGACCGCCGCAGTCGCTGCACAATCTCGTATGAACTGCCCGAGGCGATCGATTGTGTGAAGACGTGGATGACGTGAGGAAGGTCTTCAGGGTGAACGGTGTCGTTCGTCCCCCATTGTTTCAGCTCCTCAAGAGTCGTTCCGGTGTATTCAAGGATCTGGCGATTGGCGAATTCGACCTCGCCGGCTGCGGTCAAAAGGGCGACCAGGCCCGGAATGCTGTCGACGACTAAGCGCGAATTGCGCTCGCTTTCGCCCAATGCCTCATTGGCGATGACGAGCTCATGTGTGCGCTCCGCGACGCGTTCCTCGAGGTCGTCGGCGATGCCAAGCAACGCGTCCAGCGAGGAGTTGAAAACTCGAGGCGGCTCTCCTCCCATCCATAGGGCAGGGAGAGCCATCATGGCGCGCAGATCGTTCAGAGAGTCACGTAGCCGCGTGACTTCCTCGGCCGGGGATTGGAGCGCGTCTCTGAATCGCAGATCGCTGTGGAGGGTCTTCATTTCGAGAGCGTGCTGCCGATCTGATGGAGCCTCCGCAAGACGGAAGATTCGACAGCTTACTCGCCGTGGCCTTTTTCACTCTGTCCTAAACAGCACAGTCTCCTCGCGCTCACTGATGCGTTACTGTCGCGGCTTTGAACACTCGATGCCAATCCTCTGCGGTGTTCCCCTCCCGTCCTTTCGGACAGAAATCTCAGTGGAAAAGCATCAGCACCAGTGGGTCGCCTTCCTGAAGTTCCGGAAGCGTGCGGTGCTTCCCGCGATGAGCCGACAGCTCGCGATCGGGGAAACACTGCACCCGGGAACGATGAGGGACCGCGTACGAATCTCTACGTGTGCGCGGAGGGGTGAGCGCCTTCGGTCTGGAGCGCTGCATCTTTGGCCGCCTCATCGGGAGTCTTCCCACGCTCGCGCGCGACGATGTAGGCGCCGTACCAGACGGACCAGTGGTGCTTCGGAGCGGTTGGCTCGTACGCGCCATGGCGCTTCTCTGCTTCCTGCAGAAGCTCAATCAGCGTAGAAACGTCCGAGCTGAATCCTCGTCCGGGAAGCCGCGTCTTGACCTCCTGGAGCAGCCAGCCGTTGCCGTCGGGATCACTGAATGAGGCGAATGAGAAATAGGAAGCACGGTTCGGGTCGGGTCCAGACACGCGGCCCATCGTTTCGACGACACGGAGGAG
>DATIBD010000037.1:0-3032 GCA_035457705.1 Vicinamibacteria bacterium | reverse complement strand
AATCCTGGCGGCCCGCGCCATTTTCGAGGCGCTCAAGAAGGACGACACTTCAGCATCCTGCCTCGAGGATTACGACCGCGCGGTCCGGAAGAGCTTCATCCGGGACGATCTCCATCGCACCCGGAACATGCGCCTGGCTTTCAAATCGGGCTTTTACGTGGGTGGTCTGAAGGCGGCTCTCATGAGCGTGACGGGAGGAGCCGCTTTCGGTGGGCGGATCGCCGTGGACGAAGACGCACAGGAGCCGAAAACGATGAATTCCAGTGAGTCTCCAAAGCCGGACGGCAAGCTTACGTTCGCCAAGCTGGACGGCGTTTTTCGCTCCGGAAACAACACGCGTGACGATATGCCCTCGCACCTTCTGGTGAAGGAGCCTCTCCCCGACCATGTCGCCCGTTTCTACGCAGACATGTGCCCCGCCGGCGTTTACGAGCAGCAGGATGGACGACTCGTGGTCAACTTCTCCAACTGCGTCGACTGCAAGGCGGCCGACGTTCTCGGGCCGCGCTGGAAACCCCGAGAGGGAGGCTCGGGGACCAAGTATCGGAGAATGTAGGTTTTATCTCCTCTCTTGACTGCCACAGTCCTTCCCGCCTCTTGCAGAGCGTTCCTTGTTTAAAATAAGACTTGACGCATTTATATTAAAAATATTAAAAATAAGATTATAGACTCCAACTTTTAAAATAGGAGGGACATTGGAAAGCCTGAGGGATTTTCTAGAGATTTCCTACGATCAGCTCGAGGAAATGAACCTCGAGGCCAAAGCCGAGCGGCACGACCGCAGGCCGGCCCACGAGGTTCGGGAACGCAGAATCAAGTATCTGACCGACGAAAAGCGGGTGAAGGCCGTCACCGTTTGTTTTTCGGATCTAGAAGGACGGCTTCACATGCTCGACTATGACAAGAGGTTCTTGCTGAGAGCGTCGGACAATTTGACGTTCGATGGCTCCTCGGTAAAGGGTTTCTCGGAGCAGGCCGAGTCGGATTTGCGGCTCGAGATCGATTGGCCCGCCTTCTATTGGCTTCCCTCGGACATTTTCGGACCGGGCAAAGTCCTCGTTTTTGCGAACGTGCTCGAACGGGACGGGAGCGACTATGCCTCCGGTACGAGGGCGAAGCTCCGCTCCTACACAGAATCCCTGTGGGCAAACGACAAGACTATTGCCTACGCGTCCAACGAGATCGAAGGCTTTCTGTTCCAGGGGAAGGATGCCGAGAGACGCTACTACGAAACGGGCGGATTCGAATTCATCTCGACGGGTGGCTACTACCACTCTTTGCCCGGCGACGTGCTGAGACGTTTCATCGATACCGCAGCCGAAGTGCAAAGAGCCATGGGCTTCTCGAACGAAAAAGACCACCCCGAGGTTGCACCCTCCCAGTTCGAGATGAACTACGGGTTTACCGAAGCATCGATCGCGGCCGATCAAGTGCTGTTGTACAAGCTGGTCTGCCGGCAGGTCGCGCAGAAACTCGACCTGACGGCATCGTTTCTCCCCAAGCCGGTCACCGGCGTCAACGGTAACGGGATGCACACGAACCTGTCGCTCGCCAGGAACGGGAAGAACCTGTTCTACGATCCGAATGGACAGGATGGTCTGAGCGCGCTCGGCTGGAGCTTCGTCGACCGCATCCTGAACAGCGCGCAGGAGCTTTGCCTGATTTACAACTCCAGCGTAAACGCTTACCGTCGTCTCGACCCACACTACGAAGCCCCGAACCAGATCAAGGCCTCGGCCATCAATCGCGGGGCCATGGTGCGGATTCCGCTCGGCAACGAGCGCTCGGCACGTGTTGAGGTGCGTTCGGTCTCGCCGGATGCCAACCCCTATCTCATCATGTACACGCTCGTTCGCACCGGCCTCGAGGGACCTTTGCCGCCGGAGGACGACAACAGTGAGAACAAACGAACACGGACTCGCTTCCTTCCCGACAACATCCATGATTCGATCCGGCTCTTCAAGTCCAGCCCCTTCGTCACCGAGCTCCTGGGTGAAGAAGTGCAGCGCAAATTCGCGGACTTGAAGCAGGCGTCCGCGGACCGTTGCCCCAAGGCGCTCGGGTCGTTGATCAAGATCGCCGAGGTTCAGTTTCATCACGAGGTGACGAACCAGTACCTGTGGAACCAGTTCTAGCGGCGCTAACGATATGAAGAGCTAACCGACGACAGTTGACAGTCGACACACGGCCAACGCGGTCCCTTTCGGATCGGTCGACTGGTGGACGGTCAATGGTTGACGAGGCTCGGGGTGGACGGTCCAAGGCGGAGCCTCGGTGGCTGCCTGGACTCGAGCACGCAGGCGTTGACCACTAGGCCACTCCGTGCGACGTGTGGCCCGCCGGAGCCTAAACTCGCTCAGGCGGGCCAGCACCGCTGCAAGAGCTCAGCCGGCCCCATCTCGCCGGTTGAGCTCGTCCCCACGTGAGGAATCTCGGCTCGCCCCTTGCGGCGCGAGCCTCCGCTCACCCGGTCCACGCTGCTACACGATGAACTCCGATTTCAGATTCGGGCACCCGCCGCCAGGCTTTCCCGGACACTCTGCGATGCGAAGAATCTCCTGGACCAACGGGCTCCAAAGGGTGGTACTCGGGGTACGCGAATTTGCGATCGGGATGAAAAGCTACGGTGTTACGGTCAGCGCTCCGCTGAGAACCGCTGTCGTGCCGTCTGGGTTCGTAACCCTGAGGTCCCAGATGCGCGCCCGCGGTGGGCCACCCTTCTTGACGGTAACCATGGCGAGGATCGTCGTTCCGCCAATCGAGCTGACTACGGCCTCGGGCGTGGGCCCGCTACCGTTCTCGAACGTTACCTGCGCTCCAAGGGCGAAGTTGGTGCCCGTAATCGTGACTTGAACGGATGGTCCACCGGAGATCACGACGTTTGGAGACAGAGCGCTCACCGTCGGCGGGTCGTTCACCGCAGTCACCGTCAGTCAGAACGTGTCGCTCGACGTCGCCACTCCATCGCTCACCGTCACCGTGATCGTCGCGCTCCCGTTCTGGTTCGCCGCCGGGCTCACCGTCACCGTACG
>DATIBD010000036.1:0-26240 GCA_035457705.1 Vicinamibacteria bacterium | reverse complement strand
GTCCAGGCGTTTTCCGTCAGGACCTCCGCGCGCGCGTGGACGGTCAAGCCATCGGGGCCGGCCGTGGCGATGGCGATGTCGCCGCCCTCGTCGACGATGACGAGCTTGGAATCGACGTAAATCATTTGCGAGCGGCCGAAGGTGCGCTCGCGCCAGACCTCTTCGCCGGTCTCGACGTCGATGGCGATGAAGAACGCCGGTCCGAAATCTCCGCTCGTGCCCAGGACCAGGTTGCCGATGCGGATGGCGTTTCCGAAGTGGAGGCGCAGCCGGTTGCTAGACCAGAGCTCTTCAGCCGTCGTCTTTCCGTTCGCTCGCGTGAGGCGAACGACGCGGCTTCCGCCGTCGTAGGCTGCGGAGGTGAAGAGGAGATTCCCCGCTCCCCAGACGGGCGTGCTGATGTTCAGGCCGTAGTTGGTCGGGTGTGGATAGCTCCAGAGCTTCTCGCCGTTTCCGGGATTCAGTCCGACGACGTCTTCGGGGCCGAAAACGACGAGCTGGTCCTGGCCGTCGACGCCGATCAGGACGGGCGAGGCGGGGGCGAGCCCAAAGTCCTGGTTCTTCCATACCACCGCGCCGGTTGCCGGATCGAACGCGACCACGCCCTGCCCACGGCCGCCGATGGGAAGGATGAGAGTTTCCTCGTAGAGTATCGGGCTCGGCGCATAGCCGCGGTAGCCCCTCATCTGGAACTTCTCGTCGAGGTCGTGAGACCAAACGATGTCGCCGCTTCGGCGATGGAGCCCGTGGAACTTGCCCGTGGTTCCGACCGCATAGACCGTGTCTCCGAGCAAGAGCGGCGTCGCGTAGGGGCCGGCGCCTCCTTGCCGGAGCCAGGTGCCATAGTCCATGTGCTCGAGAAGAGGAGCCATGTATCGGTGCTCCCACAGTGTCTTTCCGGTGGACGCGTCGAGCGACACGACGATCTCGTCGTCGCCCACGCGGTACATCGTGTAGAGGGCGTTGCCGTCGGTGACGATGCTGGAATAGCCTTCGCCCAGCGGTCTTCTCCAGAGCTCCCTCGGGCCGTCCGACGGCCAGCTCGTCGCGATCCCGGGCGAGCTCACGTGGAAATTGCGCTCGGGCCCTCCCCATTGGTGCCAAGGAGCACGGTCGGAATCGTTTCCGTATGCGAGCGCTCCGATCCACAAGAGGGGCGCGAGTCCCAGGGAGTACACCGTCTTCATGCGTCGTCCTCCGTTCGCCCTCACGTTACACCGCGACGGCGGGGCATGCCAAAAAGTCGCGATGCCTTCGGTCGAGCTCGATGCGCCCGACGTGCACAGTCTTGATGTATCTTCTCCAAGCCATGGAGGTCGGTATGCGTTGGCGGACGATGATATTTGCCTGGCGGCTCGTCGCCGCGGCCTGTTCCCCGCAACCGCTGGAGGAACCGCCGCCCGCGGCGGTGACGGTATTCGAAGGCGCCCGACTCATCGTGGGCGACGGAAGCCCACCCATAGAAAACGCGGCCTTCGTGGTGGAAGGCGATCGCTTCGCTCTCGTTGGCCGACGCGATGAGGTCCAAGCTCCTGCAAACGCCGTGCGCGTTGATCTCTCGGAAAAGACGGTGATGCCCGCGCTCATCGACGCGCACTCGCATATCGGCTATATGAAAGACCTCACGAGCGGACCGGAGAACTACACTCGCGAGCACATCCTCGACCATATGTATCGCTTCGCTTATCACGGTGTGGCCGCGAGCCAGTCGATGGGGTCCGACTTCGGAGTGATGCCCTTTCAGCTGCGAGACGAGATCTTGGCGGGTAAGTATCCCGACGCGGCGCGGTTTCTCACGGCCGGGCGCGGGCTCGCGCCTCCCGACGAGATCCTGCCCACCAACATGCGGCATGCGGCTTACGTGGTCACGACGGAAGAAGGCGCGCGCGCCAACGTCCGGGAGCTGAAATACTGGAATGTGAGACTCATCAAGACCTGGGTGGACGACCGCGGCGGCAACGTCGAAAAGCTGGCCGCGAATCTCTATCAGGCCATAATCGACGAGGCGCACAAGAACGGTATGCGCGTGCTCGTGCACGCCACCGGGCTCGAAGACGCCAAGGCCGTTCTGCGGGCGGGGGTCGACGTCTTCGGGCACATGGTGACCGAGGTCGACGACGAGCTCATCGCCCTTTTCCGGGAGCGTCCGCAGACCGGGATCTTGCTCGCCCAGGTCGGCCGCCGCATGATTTACTCTCCTTACCTCGAACCGCCCGATCCGTTCTTGCTCGAGACGGTGACTCCGGCACAGATCGCGAGGCTTCGCGACCGGGTCGTGAGCCAGACACCCGAAGAGCTCGAGCGGGCGCGGGAGCAGTGGGATCGCACGGCGGAGAACATCATGAAGCTCCATGACGCCGGCGTCCGCATCGCCATCGGGAGCGACGGCGGAGGCCAAGGCGGCGATCGCTTCATCGGGTTCACCGCCCACACGGAGCTCGAGAACATGGTCGCGGCGGGAATGTCACCCGCCGAGGCGATCGTGGCCGGAACGAAAAACGGGGCGGAGATTCTCGGCATCGAGAACGAGCTGGGGACGGTCGAGCGCGGCAAGAGCGCGGATTTCATCGTGCTCGACGCGAACCCTCTCGACGACATCACGAACTCCCGAAAAATCGATCGCGTTTATCTGAGAGGCCATCGGATCGATCGAGCGCGACTGCGCGAGATGTGGGCCGCCGGCGCTTCGTCGTCGTCGGGCGGAAGTTGACGGGAGAAAGCGGCATGGCCAAAGGACCAAATAACGGCATTAGTCGGAGGGAATTTCTTGAGAAGAGCGGCACCGCCGGTGTTGGAACGGCCGCCTGGGTTCAGGCGGAAACCGGTCGACGATGGGACCATACCGCGGATTTCGTCACCATTGGCGCTGGCGTGTCGGGGCTTGCCGCTGCGGTTACCGCGCGCGAGCACGGAGCGTCCGTGATTCTCGTCGACGAGAATTCCGACATCGGGGGCCACGGCATGGTCAGCGGAGGCCTGGTTCATCTCGGCGGCGGCCACCGCTGGCAGCGAGTCGGCGAGGTCGAGGACTCCGCCGAGAAGGTCTTCCAGGACTGGATCCGGCCCGACCATCCGCTGGCGCGCTACAACGACCGAGATCTCGTGAGAGCGTTTGCCGATGAGAATGCGTCGACCTTCGAGTGGCTCGTCGAGAACGGCGTCGATTTTCAGGAGGGGATGGTGGGCCCGCAGATGGCATCGACGGTTCCGCGGCAGGTGAGGACCGTACAATGGCCTAACAAGAACGAAATCTACACGAGCGTGCCGACTCGGCGGGGCTCCGGGCTCGTGCGAGCGCTCGAGGCCGCCGCGAGAAAAAAAGGCGCGCGATTTCTGCTCCGCCATCGGATGACGGACATCGTTCGCGAAAGTCAGTTCTCCGGGCGAGTACTGGGGATCACGGTGACCCACGAAGGGCGCCCGCTCAATATTCGCGCCAACAAGGGCGTTCTGGTCGCGACGGGCGGGCACTCCAACAACGTGAGCTTCCGAAGAATCTTCGACCCGAGACTGACCGAGGAGTACAACGTCGCCGGTGATCCCTATTCCCGAAAGAGCGGTGACGGCGAGATCGCGGCGATGGCCATCGGTGCCTCGCTCTGGGGCACGGCGAGTCAAACCAACGAAGCCGAAAGGTGTCTGCGCAAGGCGGTTCACATCGGATGCAAGTACGGCTATGCGAGCCTCCACTGGCCGGCGGACAGCCCCATCTTCGATCGGGTGGGCGCTTCCGGCCTCACCGGAGTCGACTGGGCGAACTTGATTCTGGTGACGGAGGTGGGGGAGAGGTTCTACGATGAAACGGCGGCCGATTATGACTTCATCGCTGCCGCGATGGCCTATCGTGGCGACCCCTCCAAGCTGAATGGCGGTGGGCCCATTTGGGCGATCTTCGACCATGAGGCGGTCGAGCGACAGGGTTGGGATCCGACGCCGCCGAACGTCGATCTCGACGGCTACTTCTTCCGCGCCGACACGGTCGGCGAGCTCGCCGCGCGCATCGTCAACCCTTTCCAGTCCAGGCCGATGCCCGCCGCGACTCTTCAGGAAACCGTCGCGCGGTACAACGCCTTCGTGGACGCCGGCGAGGACTCGGACTTTGGCAAGCCGGCCCCATTCTACAAGGTTCAGACGCCGCCTTTTTACGCGGCCTGGTCGACGCCCTTGATTCACGATTCGTACACGGGTTTGAGAACGAACGCGTCGGCTCAGGTAATGGATCTCCAGGGGCAAGTGATCCCAGGGCTCTACTGCGCGGGCGAATGTCAGGGCGGGTTCAACCAGCACGGGCTGGCCCGGAGCATCGTATTTGGCCGTATCGCCGGAAGACATGTAGCCATGAATGGAGGTGAAGCCTGAAGCCGCACGCGACGAGCCTGGCCGTCTGGGGTGAGCCCAGGCCTGTCGTTCTCGCCAATACGTTCAGAATCATGATAGGCGTCAAGTGCTCGTCGGGATGCCGGCTGGCGGGGCGGGCGGTTCGGGTTCTCGATGACGCGGGCATTCGCGTGGGCGAAGTCGAGCTGGGCGATGCGCCGTGGCCGGGTACGCACGCGCTCTACGTGGGTGAGATTCTCTTGCGCGCACCGGCCGTCGCGCGCGTCAACCACTGGTCCGGCTCGTTTGGTGGCGACGCGTGCCACGGAAGCGCAACGGCTCCGTTCAGCTTTCGAACGGTTCGGCGAGCCGAGCACAAGCTCGTGATCGCTGTGACCGAACGTGTGGCCGGCACGCCCGTCGCGGGCGCCGCAGTGTTCATGGGCGGCCACCGCGCCACCACGGACCAACGGGGCGTTACTGCACTGGAGCTGCCGAAGGGAACCTATGCGCTCGTCGTGCGCAAGCCTGGCTACGAGTCACATTCACGGGGGCTCGAAGTCGCCCTCGATGAAACCGTGGCGATTTCAATGGATCGCATCCCTCAGAAGAATCCGGACGAAGGGGAGCTCTGGATGTGAGCCGACGTCCGTGGCTCGTTTCTACCGGTCCCCGTCGAGGATGCCGTCGCGGTCGCGGTCGAGCGCCATGCCTTCCCACGGGGCCGGGCGCAACGCACGTGAAGGTGTGGGCTTGGCCCGGCCGGCGCGCGAGCTCCGCTTGTCTCCACGTGTTCCCGGTTGCTATCGAGGGTACTCGATACTTTCAAAAGCGCAAGGACCAGCGAGCAATCATTCAACGTTTCCATTTCTTTATGGTCACTCGCGTCCCCTTCCCCACCTGGGAGAAGATCTCGAACTCGTCCATGAGGCGGCGCGTGCCCGGGAGGCCCAACCCCAGGCTCCCCGAAGACGAGTAACCGTCCTGAAGGGCGCGGGAGACGTCGGCAATCCCAGGCCCCTCGTCCGAGGCAACGACGAGCAGACCGCATCGATTGCCGCTATTGAGGGGCTGCAAGACGATGTCGCCGAGATGGGCGTAGATGACTATGTTCCGTGCGAGCTCGGAGATCGCGGTCGCAACTGCGGTAAGGTCGACGGAGGAAAAACCGAGCTCGGCCGCGAGGGTTCTTCCTTTTTCACGGGCTCTGACTATGTCGAGCTCGGACGTCACGCGGATCCGCGTTGTGTTGTTGTTCAACGGCGCACCCTAGTCGCCAACACCCTTTGGTGTCTCCCGAAGGTACTCCAAGCCCTCTTCCAAGTCGAGTGCGGTGGCCACGCCCTCCAGTGTCAATCCGAGTCGCACCATGGAAAAGGCGACCTCGGGCTGAATCCCCACGATTACCATCTGCGCCCCACGCAGACGAATCATATGCGCGATATCGCGGAGCATGCGTGTGGCGAAAGAATCCATTACATCGAGGGCGGTGACGTCAACGATGACGGCGCGTGAGCGCATGCGCCCGACCTGGCGAACGAGAGCGTCTCGCAATTGAACCAGGTCGGGGTCGGTCAGCGCGGACTGGATCGAGGCAATGAGGTAATTGCCCTGTTTGAGGATCGGTACCTCCATCGTTTTCTCCTCTGTCGTGGTGCTGTCCTGTCGCTCACCCGCTAGCTTTGGAAGTCTCCGCAATAGGCTTCACTACGTACCCCAACAGACGCTCCGCCTCTTCGATTCCTCCCTGAAGGTCGCCCACGGTATTCATCTTGGCGAGGTCGACGCCGATGGTGACCAGGGTCTGCGCGATCTCGGGTGATAGCCCGGTGACGATGACCGTGGCTCCGAGGAGACGCGCTGCCTCCACGGTCTGCACGAGGTGATTGGCGACGTTCGCGTCCATCGCGGCCACGCCGGTGATGTCGATTACGACCACCTTGGCCCGATTCGTGCGGATTCCGCGGAGCAACTGCTCGGTCAACTGGCGGGCCCGAAGAGGATCGATGACGCCGATCATCGGAAGGATGAGAAGCCGCTCGCGGACCTGCAGCACCGGGGTGGAAAGCTCTCGGATTGCTTCCTGCTGTTCGCGAATCGTGCGCTCCCTCTCCTGGACAAAGCCTACGGCGACGGTAGTGGCGATACGATTGGCCGCCGGCTCGTAGGCATCCAGAATGCGGTTCAGCTTCGCGAAATCCGACTGGTACTTTGCAAAAAGCGACCGCGCCAGCACATCGCGCAATAGGAGCACGATGCCCACCACCTCGTCGGTCTGAACGCCCCGCGGGATGATGCGCTCGGAGAGGTTGGTCGCATAAGCCTGCAGCGTCTCGAACGCTTCGGTCTCGAGCGCCTCGACATAGTTCTCGTAAACCGACGTGGCTTCGGCGAAAATCTCCTCCGGGCTCATCGCCGTCAGAAGTCTTGCCTCGGTGATTCGCCTCGCCCACTCCTCGCGAAGCTTATCGTGCTCCTGGCGAAGATGAGTCACCAGTTCTCTGAGCAATTCTGAGGTGAACTCGGCAGGGGGGGCAGACTTTGTCGCTCTCATGCGAGCATCGTTCATCGCGTCTTCCTCCAGTTACCATGAAGGGCAAAGCTCATGTCGAATGTGAAAGAAACATCGGACTCGTGAGAAGGCTCTTACCAAGCTCGGCAAACCCACACGTGACCGACCGCATGAGACGATCGAGCAATCTCATGTTTTTCGAATTGTCGGAGATTATCATGGGGTTTCTTTCCCATCAAGAGATTCCCGACCGCAGAGGCCCCCGTTTCGCGGGGACACATCATTCCAGGGGTAGTCGTCGGGCCACTTTCGCGGTACTCCCGCTCTAGGATAGCCCCGTGCCATGGGCCCGGCGGACCCGAAGCTGTGAATGCTAATCCACGCTCGCGCCGAAGGTTGCGACCAGGAGTGGCTTTAATAGCGAACAAGAATGGAGCTCCCCTCGCGGAGTACTCGGCTCTCCGCCAGTGGAATCGACGTACCACGCACGGCCGACTCTTCTCTCATCGAACATCGCTTGCAAGGATGCTTTGCGTGACTAGGCTCTCATACCTTGGCGCTGCGTTGATGGGCCTGCGCTCATTGGTCCTAGCCCGGCGCTTTCGGGTGCCGCTCGGCTGACCGGGGCCGACGATGGCCGCGGCTGAGAGGCTTCCCGGGTGGCGAAACCTGTCGCCACACCTGCTCCAGCTCACCAACCAGATCGATGATCTCCCGCGCTCGCGCCGGACCGCAGCGGGTTTTTGACTCCAGCACCTCTCCAACGCACATCTCGAGGGGCCGGGCGGCGTCGCTCACGCGTTCGAGCCCATAGATCGCCGTCGATCCGATGAGACGGTGTACTAAGTGGTAGAGAACTGTAATGGCCTTCTGCGAGTCGCCCTGCCCGACGTCCTCCGCGGCGCGGCGGATGGCGACAATCTTCTCCGGAACTTCCTCGAGAAAGGCCATCCGCAGATCCTCAAAAGCTTGTGGATAGGACTCACTCTGATTGGTCATGAAAGCATCTCCAGATATGTTCCAATCTTTCGGGAAGCCGTGCGGGCTCGAACGGCTTCACCAGAACGTCGGCAGCGCCGGCGCGTTTATACTTCTCGATCTCCTCTCGTTGAGCCTTCGCCGTCAAGAACACAACGGGTGCATCCGCGGTCTCTGGTAGGGCCCGTAGCGCTTCGAGGGTCCTCAGGCCATCCATTCCCGGCATCATGACGTCGAGGAGGATCAGCTGTGGTCTGAAATTTGGTACCGCGGCGATCGCCTCGGGACCGGAGCTACACGTCTCGACGACGAAGCGACCCAGGCTGGTCAGGGCCAGGGCGGCCACCTCCTGGATGTCCGGGTCGTCTTCTACAAGGAGGATCCGCTTCAGGATCGGGACTGACATTGGTTTAGTCCTTCCTTCGCGGCAGCGCTATCCTCCCGCCACTCGGGAAGCTCGATATGGAACGTCGTCCCGCGGCCGACCTCGGACTCGAAGCTTATTCGACCCCCGAGGCCTTCCATGATGGCCTTGGTGATGCTAAGTCCGAGGCCAGTTCCGGTCTGCGGTCCGGTCGCGGAGGCGTCAGCCTGCGCGAACTTCTGGAAGACACGCGTTCGGAAATCCTCGGGAATCCCTGGGCCCCGATCGCTGACGCTTACGCGCACCCAACCAACCACCCGATCGAGATGAAGCTCCACGGTCTCTCCGCGTGGAGAGAAGTTCCCCGCGTTTGCCAGGAGATTCGTGAGCACCTGCATCAGGCGGTCAGGGTCCGCAGCCACATCGGCCCCATGGAGATCGGATTGTAGGACGAGCCGAACGCCGCGCTGAGCGAAGTAGACCTGATTCGCCTCGATGGCGCTGTGCAGGAGCGGCACGAGGTCCACGCGTTGGATCTCGAAGACCATCTCCCCGAGCCCAAGCTTGTGGCTGTCAAGGATATCGTTCACGAGGCGGACCAAGCGTTGGCTGTTCCGGTAAGCGATCTCGAGCAGACGCTGAACGCCGGGCGGCAGATCGAGCCTGAGCCCATCGAGGACCATATTGAGGGATCCGTGGATAGAGCTCAGCGGTGTCCGGAGCTCGTGGCTGACCATGGAGATGAACTCGCTCTTCATCCGCTCGAGCCGTTTGTATTCCTCGAGCTGGTCACGCGCCGCCTCGTAGTCGCGAAGGGTCGCCTGCACGCGCTCCTCGAGCTCTGCGTTCAAGTCCTGAAGGATCGCGTTGGCTTCGCGGAAGCCCATCCGCGTCATCTCGAAAGGAGCCAGGGCCTCGGCAAAAAACTCCGACGCGCTGCGAGCGACGCGCGAGCTGTCCGGGGGAGCCAGCATCTTCAAGAGCACCGCCACCGATGCGTCCTGGTGGACGGCGGCGATCTCCAGTACTCCTAGACCCTTGCTCACCGCCTCGCGTCCAATTTGGTAGGCTCGAAGAAGCGCCTCTTCTCCTGCCCCTTTGAGGTAATCCTCGAGAGCAAGCGCGTACGCCTCGGTCAATTTCTCGACTGTCCCCTTCATTGCCCAACCCCGCGAAACTCGACGACCAGCGCCAAGGCATCGTCGTCTTGTCGTCTGTGGAATGCGAGAATCCGGTCGGCCATCTGCTGGGGTGGTCTCCCGCGAGCCACGTTCCACACGAAGTCGGATCTCACGCCGTCGGTCGCGAGGACCAGCGTGTCACCGGGCGATATCGATATGACCCAGGTGTGGAGAACTTGAGGGATCTCGAGGCCCAGTACGCCACGGCGCAGCACCAGATTCTCCCCGGGTCGGTTAGCCGGTCGATCTGCCCGAAGGAGAACGCCCTCGACGTTTCCGATTCCTACCCAGGTCAGCTTGCTTTCGACGGCGTCGTAAGTCGCGAGGCTCATGACGACCCCACGACTTCGGACCAGCCCCTCGTGGCAGCGGCGTACGAGAGCGACGAGACGCTCGGTCGGGTGGGCTTCGAGGATCTCAACGGCCGTCCGTGCCGCTTTGGCGGCTTCCTCGCCGTGACCCAGACCATCCACCACGCCAAGAAGCACACCGGTCTCGAATGGCAACACCACGTGCCGGTCGCCCGACTCTGATTCGCCTGGGTAAGCGTGTCGCGCCACGGCCCAATTTACGAACGGTTCCGACATCGCACCCCCGGCATCCTTGAAGGCTCCTGCTTCATCATCGGATTGTGGTTCCTCGCTATCGGACTGCGGTTCCCTCCCTCACTTTCGATACGTACCAGAACCGTCCCAGCAGACGGGGGAGTTCCAGCCGCACGGCGATGCTGGTCGTGCATCCATCGTAGAGAGTTTGCGCCACGTCGGTGATTCCCGGCCCTTCGTCGCAGGCGAATACGGAGCCCGGGCTGGGTCCGGTCGTCGCCGAGCGCCGGACAAACTCGCCCTGGCCCGCTGAATCCCGTTCCTGCTCAAATCGTACTCTCTTCGAGACTCACGATGGCGTTCGCCTCCATGACGACAAGCGTCCGGATCGTAGGCGACGCTCACTGGAGTCTCGAGCCCTCATATGATGCGTTCGAAGAGGTTCTGCGTAAGCGGGAGGGCTTCGACGCTCCCGGTCTCGAACATCCCCACGTTGGTAAGAAAGGCTATCCGCCGCATGCTTGCATGACAACCGGGTGGATCACTGGGTTGTCGCAAGGCAAAAACCCGGCGCGGTCTCACGACTGCCTCAGGGCTGAATCAAGCCTCTCCGAATGGCATAGCGAACGAGGCTTGCCGACTCATGAACATCGAGCTTCGCCATGAGGCGCGTCCTATGGAACTCGGCTGTCTTGACGCTCACTCCAAGGAGATGAGCAACCTCCTTCGTCGTTTTGCCCTCCGCAATGAGCTGTAGGACTTGTTTCTCGCGTAGCGTAAGCGGGTCCTCGGGAATCTGCCTCTTTCCGGCATACGCCTCAACGACGACCTGCGAGATGCCTGGGCTCAGATAGGTGTGCCCCTTGACGACTTCCTCGATGGCTTGGATGAGATCCGCGGTAGCCTGGCTCTTGAGCACATAACCCTTGATTCCCGCGAGAAGGGCCTCCAGGACCTGTTGTTCTTCCTTGCGCGAGGTGAGCAGAATGGTTCGCGTCGTGGGCGAGGCACGCCCGATTCCCCGCGCAGCGCTGAGACCGTTCATGTTCGGCATGGCCAAATCAAGAACCGCCACGTCCGGATGGAGAGTTTTGGCCTGTGCCACTGCCTCCCGGCCGTCCGAGACTTCGGCGATCACCCGAAAGCCCGCGTGCTCGAGGAGAACTTTCACCCCTTCGCGGACGATGACCTCGTCTTCGGCCAACAAGATCTGAATCGCCATGCCACATGCTACCCCGAGAAGAGAAGTTCCTGAAACCAGGCAAAGACTCGGTTCGCGGCAGCCTATCCGGGGTTAGTGTTGCTGGCGCGCGCTCTGAAAAAGCCTTTGCCAATCGATGAACTCCGGGATGAAGCGGAATGTCGACCCGGGCCTTGGGGGCGTTAATGACGGGCCTCTGACCAGCGAGCGTCTCCGGGCGCGCTCGCGGCGGCCATTTAGAGGGTCTGGAACAACAGCAAATGGGCGCAGGTTCTTCTTGGCCGAGCAAGGTACCAAAGGGGAATCGGAGTCGGGCAGGTGATGATAATGAACCGCCAAGAGAGAGCAGGGCTCCCCTGAGGGCAGTTTCGGGGTCTTCCCGATGAAAGTCTCATCTCGCGCACGATCGAATCGGTGAGGAGGTTCGAACAGCTACGGCGTCCCGAGTGAATGGTTGGGTGAGCTACAGTTTCTCGTCGGCGAACCAGACGGCCTGCGGCCGAGGATTTTGCATCGAGTACAACGCGAATCACTCCGCTAGTTTCGTCGCCCGTTTCCGGCTCAGCCCGTCCATGGCATTCTCTCTCACGGGAGCGCCGCGCGTGGGTTTCCTCGAACTCCGGCTGTCGCGCCGAGAGTGGCGGCCATCCGCAACGAAAGCGACCAGCTGGCTCCGATGAGAGACGGCTTCGGAGAGCTCGTCTATACGCCTGATTTCGGCGACGTATCGAACCTCAACTCGGCGAGGAACCCCGCGTTCGCGCGGCTCGACGATGGGATTCCGCGAATCGAGGAGGACTTTCTCCGCTCCGTGCCGTGGCTTCCGACCTTCGGCCTCCGCTTCCGGTTCTAGACTAGCGTCCGACCCCATCCAGGGGCACGATCCTATCGCCTAGAATGCAGCCCGTTGGTTCTGCTCGGCCACCGAGCCACGCTCGTGGTGTGATAGTAGAATATGTGGAAAAGGAAAACCGCAGTGCTCGTTTCGCGCGCGGGGATCTCCCGCATCCTGGGTGCATTTCTGTTGACCACATCGTACGCTCGCGCGTTCGAGGAAGAAAAACTTGCAAGCGTTTCATGCGGTGAGTCGGTGGTGCTGCGCATCTCCGATGGTGCTCCGAAGCAGGGGAGTATCGGCATCGTGGAGCTGCGGAGCGAGGCGCCGCTCGTCTCGGTCAACGGATTCCTTGGTAGCGAGCCGCTATCCTTCTGGCATGATGACGACGCCCGCGTCTTTCAAGCGCTCTTCGGCGTGGATCTTCAGAAGAGCCCTGGGACCGCAGCTCTTCGGGCGAAGGCGGTCCCGGAATCCGGGCCAGCGCTCGAATGCAGCGTCGAGCTTCGAATCGCCGACGGAGCCTTTCCCGTGCAACGGCTCGAAGTGGCTCCCAAGTACGTGGAGCTGAGCTCGGAGGATCTCGCCCGGTCGAAGCGTGAATCGGCGGAGCTTGCGGAGGTCTTCTCCTCGAGGACGAACGAGCGACTCTGGCGGGGACCCTTCCGCGCGCCGGTCAGCGACTACCACCCGTCGGGGAGCTTCGGCAAGAGAAGAGTATTCAACGACCAGCCGCGTAGCCCCCACAGCGGGGAAGACTTCTCCGCTCCCGCGGGCACGCCCGTCCGGGCGACGGCACGAGGCCGGGTCGTTCTGTCGAAGGGCCTCTTCTTTCTCGGAAATACCGTGATCTTGGACCACGGACTCGGGTTGTTCTCCTTCTATGGTCACCTGAGCTCGATTGCGGTCGAACCGGGGACGCTCGTCGAAAGCGATTCCACGATCGGGCAGGTCGGCGCGACGGGAAGGGTCACCGGAGCTCATCTTCACTGGGGCGTTCGACTCGGGGACGCCCGCGTCGATCCGATGGACTTGATCGCCCTTGGCCGTTGAGCTGTTCCGCGTCCGTGCTACAGTGCACGCGCGTCATGCAAGGAGATGCCTTATGAAATCACGAGCGGGTCGGATCGTCGGATGCGCCCTCGCGCTCGCGGTCGCGGCGAGAGCGTCGGCTCAGGTTACGAAGTACGTGCGTTACGCCGAAAGGGGCCAAGAAACGCAAACTCACTATGGGGTTCTCGAAGGAGACACCATCCGCGAGCTCGATGGCTCACCCATCGACGGCGCGAAACCCACGGGCAAGACCGTGGGGCTAGCGAGCGTTCGACTGCTCGCGCCGGTCGAGCCCTCCAAGGTCATCGCCGTGGGTCTCAACTACAAGAGCCATCTCGGCGGCCAGACCCCGAGCAAAGTGCCGCCGCTCTTCGCCAAGCTCCCCACCTGTATCGTCGGCCCGGAGGCGGACATCGTGTATCCCGAGGGTGCCTCCAACGTGCATTTCGAAGGCGAGCTCGTCATCGTCATCGGGAAAAAAGCGAGCCGGATCTCGAAAGAGGAAGCGTCGGATTACGTTTTTGGCGTGACGGCGGGAAACGACGTCAGCGAAAGAAACTGGCAGCAGGAGGACCTGCAGTGGTTTCGGGCCAAAGCTTCGGACACGTTCGGTCCCATAGGTCCCGCTGTCGTCACCGGGCTGAATTACAACGACCTCCTGCTCCAGACACGATTGAACGGAGAGGTCCTCCAGAAGCAGCGCACGAGCGATCTCCTCTTCGATGTCGAGGACATCGTGAGCTTCACCAGCCAGTTCGTGACGCTCGATCCCGGGGACGTCATCTTCACTGGAACCCCCGGAACGACGAGCGCGATGAAGCCCGGCGACGTGGTAGAGATCGAGGTCGAGGGTGTGGGAATCCTCCGCAACCGCATTGCCACCTCAGGCACCGACCATTGAAGCATCGATGCGATGACCCACAGCGGTGATCTACTGATGGTCTCTCGGAATGGTGTCGTTCCAGATTTTCTGGCGCACCAGGGCGCCGTTCTCGAATAGCCGCCGCGCGTAGGTGTAGTAGAAATTGTCGAGATCGCTGCGAAACGTGAGCTCTGCTTCCCAGACGAGCGTTCGTCCGTCGAGCTCGAGCGTCATTCGGTGCTCGCCGAGCATCGAGGTCCGCTCCGGATGGTCTTCCTCCGTTTGGTGGGTGATGCTCTCTCGGTAGCGCTCGATGCCCCATGGAAATCGCGTCGCCCCGCTGTTGGTGGCGACGACCTTGACCACACCGGTCTGCGGGTTTCGCTCGAAGCTCGAAACCTCGCCATAGCCCGAGCTGGTACCGTCGTCGAGTCGCTCGTAGCCGGGAAGGCTTGAGGTCGTGGTCGCAGGAAGAAACGCAGGACGCGGCCGGTCTTCGTGGGGAACCACCGGGAGCAGGATGCGCGCGCCGTCCTCTCCGCCGATTTGAAGGGAGGTGGTCATCGGGTAGGGGGTCGGCCAGAACATCGGCCACTGGGCGTTCGAGATGGACACGCGAATGCGGTGCCCAACGGGGAAGATCCAGGACGTGAAATGCATCTCGATCTCGAGAGGGAAGGGGATGCCGGGCTCGATCCACTTCGGCTCTTTGGCCGACTCGCGATGCGTACCGTTGAATCCAGCGCCTGCCACTTGAGTGACGGTACCGTCGGGAGCGACGTCGGACAGACGGACGAACCAGTTGGCGTGGCGAGCATCGGCGGAGACTTTGAGAAAAGCACGCGGGAGGCCCAGGATTTCCATCGCCTCGTCGAGGGGTTCCGAGTCATAGACGAGACTGTAGGCGTCGGTCGGCCGCTGGTCGTGAGCGACATCCCCCCACCACATCACCGGTCCGCCCGCTTCCATTCCGACCCAGGGAACGTAGCGTAGCCGATGATTCGACACGCTCGTCGCCCTCGAATGGGAAAGGACGTGGTTGGGCTGCGGATAGAGCGCTTGCTCGCTAATCCGCGCGATGGGCCAGCCGTCCTCCCAACGCCATTGTCCCGGAACCTCTTCCAGGAAAGGCCCAGGAGGATGCCAGTCGCGGATGAAGACCGCGAATCGCGGCTCGTCCAGGATCCCGGTGTCCTTCCCCTTGAGCCAGTGATCGAACCAGCGCACGGCTTCGTGCCGCCACTCGAACTGCGGTTTGGGGTAGGCGTTGTGAGGAAAGGCATGGGACCAGGGACCCATGATGGCTTTCGTCGGGGCGCTCACGTGCTCGAGCATGCGCGGGACGCTGTCACGATAGCCGTCGTACCACCCGCCGATCACGAAGCTGGGAATGCGAATCGACTCGTATCGGGTCTTGAGCGCGGTCCGGTCCCAGAACGGACCGTCGCGCTGCTGGCGCTTGTAGGTCATCATCCACGGCTCGGTGTCGAAGCGGTCCCGGAAGTTGGCTTCGTCGATCACGTAGTCGGGGGGGCCGGGACGGGCATTGTCGAGATCCTGGCTCATCTCCCAGGAGTCGAGGTGAAGAATCCCGTCCATGTAGTGCACGTCGTCTTGATAGAGATCGTCGGTCGCGTCCACGGCGAGGATCGTCTTGAGCGCGGGCGGGTTGCGCATCGCCATGTGGATCGAGTTGAAGCCGCCCCAGGAGATACCGAACATGCCCACGGCGCCGCTCGACCAGGATTGCTTCGAGAGCCAGTCGATGACGACCTCACCGTCCTCCTGCTCCTGGTCCGTGTACTCGTAAGCGATGAGACGGCCCTCGCTGTTTCCCGTTCCCCGGATGTCCACCCGAGCGACGACGTAGCCACGCTCGACGAAGTAGCTGTACAGGCCATGGTTCCTCGCACTGGCCTCGCCTTTGCGGTACGGCAGGTACTCGAGAAGCACCGGGAACCTTTCTCCCTCGGAGCCTCCCGACGGCATGAACAGGTCAGCCGCCAGCTCGATCCCGTCCGGCATGGAGATTCGAGCTTCGGTCATCACCATGTCGTAGGTGGGGGACGATGGCTCGACGCGCTGGCCCGCCGCAACGCAGAGTGGGATCCACGAGAGGAGAGGGGTGAGCCACGATGGACGGGAAAAGAACCTCGGGGTGATCACGGATGCCTGGGGGTGTGCTCGAACGGAAGATTCGCGAAACGGGCGCGGTCGACCTCGATCACCAGGATGACGCGTCCCTCGGGATTGCGAAACGGAAACGCCTTGCTCGTGTACTTGCGCGAGATGGTGTCCATGCCCTTTAAGCTCTGGTCATTTCGTCGCTCGACGATCCGTCCCCGAAGCTGCGCTTCTACGTACGGATTCTCGAAGTCGAGAATCGATAGCGCGACCCGAGGATCTCGCTGTGTGTTCCTCGCTTTGAGCGTGCCCTCACCCGTCCCCACGAGGATGCGGTCGCCCTCCCTCGCGACCCACACCGGTGCCACCTGTGGCGAGCCGTCCGCCATCAGGGTTGCCAGGTGAGCGAAGTTCGGACCATCGATGAGAGCTTTGATACCGTCGTTCAGCTCCATGAGGCTTTTCCCTTCTTCCAACCAGCGCCCGCGGTCCAGCTTGCTCTCGCCTTCATCCGAGCTCGTCTCGGTAATGGGCCATGCCACTCACCCCCTCCATCCTGGATGGATCCATTCGGAGAATCATGAAAGCGTCGTCGGGCACTTCCCATTTGCAGCGAATGCCGTAGGCACTCGCGGGCTCGAAGCCGAAGCGCGGGTAGTACTCGGGGTGACCCAGGACGACGACGAAAGGGCAACCGCGCGCTCTTAGCTCGGCGAGACCGGCTCGGACCAATCGCGATCCGATTCCCTCACGCTGCCGGCTCGGTGCTACCGCCATGGGTGCGAGCCCCATGCCCTCGAGATGTGCCAGTGTCGCCGGAGTAAACAGGATGTGGCCGATTAACTCGCCTCGATCCACGGCGACGAGGGACAATCCCTCGGGACAAGCGGATCGAAGGGCGTCGACGATCTGCGCCTCCTCGGGTTGTCCGAACGCGAGCGTGTTCACGTGGCGAATCGCTTCCTCATCCCCGGGACGCTCCTCGCGAATCGCGACCTCGCCGTGAGCGATCAAGAGCCTATTACTCCTCGAAACGCCCACAACTTAACCCCGATCCGAAATAAAACCAAGTCCATAGCAGATTTTACGAGAGAAAGATGTTGCCGCTTTTTCGAGTCCGATCGCCGTCGCAGACCGCCCGGCTCGAACGCGCTCTCGAAGCTCGGGCTGCGCGAAAGCGAAGTCAGATCGGGGGGGACCCGACACGGCTCGAATCGATGAATCTGACAAGCGCCGCGCAGGGAGGTATCCCACTCCTTTTGTCGTCTTACTAAAGAGAAACGTCCATGGGGACGGCGAAAGGAGGATGTTATGGCCACCTGGCAGCACGGGCGCACTGCGCCCTCGCACTACGGCGTCGCTCGGGGGGCCGCGTCGATCCCGGAGCGCTCGGTTAACGAAGCTCAGACGTATCCCGACCGAAGCGAGACCGCGGACCGTCCACCGAAGAAGCGGCTCATGGACCAGGTGCGCGAAGCCATCCAGGTGCGTCACTACAGTCCGCTCACGGAAAAGGTCTACGCGTCGTGGATTCGGCGCTTTATTTTCTTCTTCGACAAGCGGCACCCCAACGAGATGGGCGAGCCGGAGATCGCGACCTTCGTCTCTTATCTCGCAACGCGCAGGCACGTGAGCGCATCCACGCAGAATCAGGCACTCTCGGCCCTGATCTTTCTATACCGGCACGTCCTACATCGTGAGCTCGACTACATGAGGATCGAGCGGGCCAAACGTCCCGCGCGACTCCCGGTCGTACTGACACACCCAGAGGCGACCGCCATTCTCGTACGTCTGGAAGGCGTAATGTGGCTCATGGCTTCCCTGATGTACGGTTCGGGGCTCCGCGTGCTCGAATGCTGTCGCATCCGCGTGAAGGACATCGATTTCGAGCGCCACGAGATCGTTGTTCGCAACGGAAAAGGAGAAAAGGATCGGATCACGATGCTTCCCCGAAAACTCGTGGACCCACTGCAACGACACCTACAGCGTGTCCGGCATCAGCACTGGGCCGATATCAAAAGGCGCGCCGGGTACGTAGAGCTCCCGTACGCCCTTGGGCGCAAGTACCCCAACGCCGCCCGACAGTGGGGCTGGCAATGGGTCTTCCCCGCCACGAGAATCTACACGGACCGCGAGACCAGGGAACGACGACGCCACCACCTGGACAAGACCGTCGTTCAGCGCGCCGTCCGTCAAGCCGTCCGCGAGGTCGGAATCGCAAAACCAGCGTCCTGCCATTCGCTCCGCCACTCATTTGCCACCCGGCTTCTCGAACTGGGCTACGACATCCGAACCATTCAAGAGTTGATGGGACACAAGGACGTGACCACGACCATGATCTACTGCCACGTCCTCAACAAAGGCGGCCGTGGTGTAAGAAGCCCTCTCGACTAATAGCCGAGGGAGGGAGGGATCGAAAACTGATTTGCGCACGTCCACGCGATGAACCAACCTCTTATCGTGCTATATAGCCGACCTCCGCTGCAGAGCTCAACAATCCTGGCCAGTCACACCGCCACAAGAGATTCGAAACTCGGAACTTAACCCCGAAACGCCAACTCAACCCGCCCCATACACCAATCGCCAACCCAACAGAATTGTGTTATGAGAAACTGTCTATATGGAACCACAGACTTCTAGTTCGACGCCATTTTCGAGTTTCCAATGCTGAGCACTGACGCTGGCGACCTGATGCATCTTCTTTTGCCGTTGCTCGCGATGCTCACGGTAGCTGCCATCTGCGTTTTGCAAGAGATACGCGCGCACCGCTGGAATCCCTCGTTGTTTCGCGGTGGCGTTGTTGCGCTCAGAGACGCCGTTCCGTTGGCGCGAGGGCCCATTGAAGTCCCTCTCCCCTCGTCTCGCAGAGGGTATCTGGGTTTCAGAGTCAGGGCGGTGCGTCTGGGGCCCGATGAGGTGGCTTTCTTCGCGCCGTTTCTCAAAGCCAGCATTCTGAGAGGGTTGCTACGGTATAACGCTGCCGATCAGTCCCTTGAGGTAATTGGCCGCCTCCACTGGGGCCTTTGGGCCCTCCTGGCATCGCCGGTTCTCTTTGGTCTTTGGCCATTCGTGACTATCGGACTTCTCGCGACGTTCGCCTACCTTGGCGAACGACGTCAGTTTTCTTCCGTCCTAGGAGAGGCGGCCGCGAGCGTGCCGATGGCGTCGAACTAGGCGTTGGAGTGGACGTGGCCTTCTTCGTCCGCTGTGGAGTTGAAAATGAACGGCGTCGCCTTCGTTGAGTTCGGTGGTTCACTCAAGGCTGGCCACGCCACTCAACGCCAGTGTTCGCCAGACGAGTGGGGAAGTCGAGTGAGGACGCTCAATCTCATTGGCTTGGTCGTCGTGCTCTCGGCTGGTTGCGCGCCAGCAGTGCGAACCGCAGGCAAGCCAATGCTGGATCCCCGAGCGCCTGCAACCCTAGCGGAGGCTCTTGCGCGTCTGCGTCAGACGCTCCCGCCCGAGACCATTCAGAAGATGCGGGATGGGACAGAGGGTGACATGGCGTCGTACCACATGGGTCTCGGTCTGTGGATCAGGAATAGCTGGGGTCTGTGGGCGGGGGGTCCCCTGTATCAGGACCTCGCGGCTCTAGGCCTTAGGCACCCAGATGACATGTCCGCAGTCATCCTCACCTGTTTCTGGCGGGAGCTTCATGGCAAGCCGCTTGAACTCGAAGCGCAGGTCGCAAAGTACAAAGAGTACTGGCGCCTGGCAGCCGATCCCGACCCCGGCAGCAACACTGCATGCGCACGTCCCATTGAAATCACTCTCGGTGGCGGGAATAGTGGTGTGCACATGGGGACCTGCTGCGCTGACGGCGTCGTATGGTCATATGAAGTCGACAAGGGCTGGTATCTGCCGACCGACGAGGAACTGGTCATGTGGAACAAGGCTAAGTCGGACGGTATGTACGACCCATGCAAGAAGTGAGCGGCGCCGTCGAACAAGGGCATGAACCAGACGAAACGTGATTTCTTTGAAGGTGGGCCCGCTGCGCGGTCCGAAATTCATCGGTCACGTTTCGCAGGTTATGCCCAGCGTTAGACGTGTACGAGGCAAAATGAAGCGCAGGCGTTTGGTGGCAAGCCTCTACGTAGCTACTTTCGTCGTCGGCGTTGCGACACCCGCAAGCGCCGAGGTTTCCGACAAGATTGTCAGTGTCCCAACGATGTGCTCGTGGATCTTGGCCACCAGCATCGCAGGATTTCTCGTCTGGCGTTGGGGCGGCCTCGTCGCCTTCCTTGTTACGCCCTTTCTATTTTTCCCAGGACTTGCGTTCCTCTCCGAGGTTTATGATCCGTACGTGGGGCCAGCCATTTGGCGAGAGCAGGGCTTGGCGTACCTCCTCACAGCTCATGGTGCTCCAATTCTCGTCACGCTCTCCGCCTTTCTCGGTCGACGCAGCCGGTCGCGGGCCAAGTCTTCTATACCTCGAGAACCGTGAGATCCACGTCGTGCAGCCAGACGTTAGAGATTGACGAGAAAGATCGTGTCCTTTCGCTCAGGAACACGTCTAACCACGGCTTGGAGCAGACGGCACATCGCCTTCGGTTACACATGAGGCACTTGGAACAAGAGTTTCACCTTCGTATGCGGCGCTGCCGTGCCGCTGCTCAAGCCGAGTGTTAGGCGCCCGAGACAAAGTCATTGGCTCCACGCTTTCGCTCAACCATCCCTTCGGGCGCTCGACCGAAAGTCGTCGCTCGCTTTTCTAGTGGCGCTCCACGGCGGATTGAATTTTGGCTTCGTCGCAAGATCGTTGGATACCGTTCACTGCATGAATCCGGTGAGGTTGAGTTCGATTACAGCACCCAGAATGGACTAAGAGATGGCCTGGAATGGCGCTTCGATCTCCCTGGCGTCCTGTTATCGCTGATACCGTACAGGAACGGAAGGGAGCATGGCACCGCCAAGCAGTACGACGACAACGGGAAGTTGATCGGGACTTACCGAATGTTTCACGGCACCGGAATTGATCTCTGGCGGTCGACAAACTTTGACGACGGCTCGACGATTCTTAGCGAAGTCCACTACATGAAAGACGGAACCCCGCACGGGTTTGAGTGGTGGATAAACGATGATCAGTCTTCTGTGTATGAAGAGAAGCATTGGCGCAACGGATGTCCTCATGGTATCGAGCGCCAATGGAACTCGAATGGGAAGCTACGCCGCGGTTACCCAAAGTACTACGTCGACGATCGGAAAGTGACAAAGCGAAAGTACATTCGTGCCGCCGAACGGGATCCCACGCTTCCTCGCTGGAGGGAATCCGAGAACTCCCCGTTGCGTCGCTTTCCAGCGGAGATCAGAAGACACCTTGGAAGGCGTCGAAAGGGCGCCTAACTTCGACTTGGAGCAGACGGCACATCGCCTTCGGCAAGCATGAGAAACTCTGAACGAGAGCTTGGGCTTCGGAGACGGCGTCGCCGTGCCGCTGCTCAAGTCGAGTGTTACACGGCTCTCGCGCATCGCTGGATCCGAAGGCGCAGCCAGAACGAGCATCTGCTGTCGTCGACGCCATGCCGGAGGTCGGATGTCCAGTGCGACCGACAAGTTTTGGGGAGCTGAGTGCCACCCAAGGAACCCCAAGTTGACCGATGCGATGATAGCAGACGCTCAGGATACGTTGGGCGTCCGGTTACCCGAGACCCTCGTCGCTCTTCTCCGCCGCCAAAACGGCGGACTTACGCGCGGTTTTGTCTTCCCAACCAAGAGCCGAACGTCGTGGTCCGACGATCACGTACCATTCGACGAGCTCTTTGGGATTGGCCGACGACGGAGTTCGGCCACCGGCAATAGTATTCTGGACACGCCGCACATAGCCAAAGAATCGGCTCTTCCAACGGAGCAAGTCGTGCTCGCTGGAGACGGACACTGGTACATCACACTAGATTATCGAAACGGGGACCCGCCGTCTGTTTCCTGGATAGATGTCGAGGTGGGCGAAGATGTACTACTGGCGCCATCGTTCGACGACTTTCTCGCGGGGCTTGTTCTCGACGAAACTGTCGATGGTCAGACGGCTCCACATCGACGCGATGGGGTGTTCCTATTAGTCGCAGGCTCCCTTTGTCTACTCGTGGACTGGGGCTTCAAGGACAACCCATGGTTCGGCGGGGGCACGATAGTGGGCTCTCTCGCGTCAGTATGGGGGCTTGGATTCGCGCTCCATGGTGCGTCGCTTGCCGAACGGCGGATGCGCCTCGTTCTAATGGCGTACTCGGTCGCGGGTGTCGTGATGGCACTTTTGCTGCTTCAATGGCTCGGCTTCTTCGAAATCTACAGGGCTTTGTTCGACACGTGGCGTGGCCGTTAGCGAGACGACACAACAGAACAACCCTAAGGAGCCGTGTAACCAGCGCTTGCAGCGGACGTGGCCCTCGTTTTCTAGTAGCATAGTTGCAAGTCTCAGCGACGTTGCCTTCGGAAGCGAAGCGCCGCTGCCAAAGGCAGGCCACGCCGCTGAAGCGCAGTGTTCGACGGAGCTTTGAAGGTTTGCGATGCGCCTCCGCGTTGTGCGGCTTGTCATCGTCGGGGCTGGCCTGGCGACCTTGACGTGGATTGTGGCTACCAGCCTGGATCGTCGGTCCTATTTTTATTACCGGTTCCAGGATCCCTACGGTCAGTGGGAATATCCAACTGCTGGGGTCGCCATGGTTGCCTTCGCCACTCTCTGTGAAACGGCGCTGCTGTACTTCGTATTTGGTTTGGCAAAGCCAGGTCGGGTCTGGACCCGTGGTTTCGTGGCGCTCTTGATCTTGGCTCCATGGAGCTGGTGGGTCAGCGAGTTCATCGTGCATGCACCGGGCTATTGGCTTCTCCACGTGCTGTGGGTGTGGTTGGTGATAGCGTCGCTCGCTGTCGGTGTGGCTGCGTCTGGACTGCAGCACGCGTGGCTAAGAACCATTACTGGACGTCACAAACATGCGTAGAGGCCCGTCGAACTTCGCGTTGGAGTGGACGTGGCCCTCTTCGTCCGCGGCGGAGCTCAAATGACCGACGATGTCTTCGTTGAGGTGCGTGGTTTACCCAAGGCTGGCCACGCCACTCAACGCGCGTGTTCGGCAGGCGCTTTCTAAAACAACAGGGGAGAATGTTCGTGCGAGCATCATCGACTTCGTCGGCACCGATGCTCGACGGACGGATCGTCGGCTTCGAAGGCGCCGATTCGCTTGAGTTCGAGCTTCGTCCGACAGCGAAAGCCAACTTCTTTGTAGCCAATCGGCCGAGGATTGAGTTCAATCGAACGGGAGGGCTGCCGAACAATGGGATCGAGCAGACGAACAGCGAGCCGCATTCGATGACGCCGTTCGCTGCTCATCCCAAACGTTATCTGGATAAGAGCTTGCATTTGACAACTGTTACCTCATGAGGTAACGTTTGATAGCAGGATGGCGAGGATTCGCCGAGGTGGCTACATATTCATCACCTGGGTCGGCGACCATTCTCCGCGGCACGTCCACGTCTATCGCGACGGCAAGCTCGTCGTGAAGTGGGACCTCGACAACAAGAAGCCTATGGTGGGTGAAGCGAGTCGGCGGATCCTGGACCTCATCGAGGAACTAGAAGCCGAGGGCCTACTATGAAGATCCGATCAATCAAGGCGAACAACCGTCGAAAGGCGTTCGAGGTTAGGCTGCACTCGCGAACCCTATCCTTCCCTTACATCAAGGCGGAGCCGCGCCCGACAGCTGACGACCCCGTGGAGACAGTCAGTGTTGACAAAGAGCTTGGACGAGAAGCCTTCGTTTATAGGCTCACATCAGGAGCAGAAGGAACCATTCATGTCGAGCAGGTGCTGGAGTACAACCAAGACCCAGGGTACATGCGCGACCTCCTCCTCTACAGCTTGACTCTCGAGGCTCAAAAAAGGGTTGAGGAAAGCTCGTTGTCGAAGAGAGAGATCATTCGCCGTCTTGGCACTTCTGCGGCTCAGTTCTATCGATTGCTAGACCAAACGAACTACCGCAAGTCGGTGGACCAGTTACTTAACCTCTTGCACGTTCTCGAGTGCGACGTTGAGCTCGTCGTCAAGTCCAAGAGTGCTTGACGCAACCTACCAGATAACTATGCGATCGAGCGGTCGGCACCGAGGCTTCGGTCAATTCACTAGACACGTGGTCGGCGTGTTTGAGCCTTCGGCCACATAATCGCCGTGCCGCCGCTCATCGCAAACGTTATCCCGGCTCGGGCGCCGTGGCTTTGTTCGGCGGCTCGGCAAGCACCTTTGCGTAGCTCACCTCTAGCAGAGCGTGGTGGCCAACGGGTGCAGCGTTACGGAGGGACGATTGAACGCGGACCCGGTAATATTTGAAGTCGAGATACCCCGATTCCTCGAAGTCGAAGAAATCGATAAACCGAAGATCGGCGATGTCCGGGCCGAGCTGATCGATTGGATGATCCCAGTAAGGTCCACCGTCGAGATCGCGACTGATCATTATGGGCACGTTCGACACGGGCACCACCTTAAGATGCACGATGGCCTCCGTCCATGAAAAGCCATAGCGGTCAGGGGTTAGCAGTGCCGCTGCGCAGTCGTCGTGACCACATCTTCGGAGCACCAGGGTCGTGAAAAGTACCTGCTTCAGGGCCTCCCAGTCATGGTGGTGCGGGAAGTCGACAGGAAGTTCGCGGAGGTGACAGTTCCACAAACTCCGAGCTGCCTCACGGTATTCGAGCATAAACTCGGTTACGTCAGTCATTTCACCATGAGACACGGAAATTCGCGGGATAACAAGCGGATTGAGTGGACGCGGCCTTTCCTTTCGTGAGAGGTTGGCGCCGATATGAGACTTCGTAGCCTTCGTGGCAGGAGGTGCTGGCACGGAACGCCAGGCCACGCCACTCATCCGCGACGTTCGACGGACTCAAGCGGTACCTAAAGGTAGGGAGCTACGGCGAAGGGAGCGCGTTCGAGTGCCGATACGAGCATCGGGGATCGAGTGAACGATGCGCCGGAAGACGATTCGCAACTTTTTCTGCAGCGTTGGCGCGTACTACGTCGCGAGGTCGTTGGAAGTACCGGTAGTCCTTGCTTTCGCACCTATCACGAATCGGATGACGTTCATCGGCGACTTCCAAGGACTCGTTGTAATGCCAATCGTGTTAGGAATTCCCAGTGCTCTTGTCATGGCTGTCAGCGGAGCAGCGACAGCGTGGGTCGTTGAATCCGCGCGCCCGGTGCTCTGGGCGCTTGTGCCTGCCGTCGCGTACGGCGTCGAGACTGCACTCGCACCTCGCTGGGTGAGCCCATCAGAGCCCACGGCAGGTGGCGTCTTTTTCGCTCTAGCGGCGCTGTTTCCGGCTGTTGCCTGTATTGCCGGCGCAGCGATACTCAACTGGAGACTGGGCCATGGCAGTCGTGCTGGTAACAACGAGGCCGTCGAACAACCGGATGAAGCTGACGAAGCCCGGATTTGATAAGCGTGCGGGCTTCGCAGCTTATCCGGAACGTTATGCGGCTATTGCCATACTGAGTGGGAGCGCCGACCAAACGAGCGCGTGACGGAGCAGTGCGATGATCTTGCGCGGTCTTGGCTACCTCTCCTGGGCAGCGCATTTCTCGTTCTTAGCCGCATTGATCCGTGCGGCCGTCGCGACCAGTTCCGCCGAGCGCCAGGGCTTGCAGGTTTTCTTCCTAGCGTCCTTCGTCTTTATTGCGATCGGCATTCTCGTGATGATTGTGCACTTGAACGTGACCTCCAGCCTGCGTCCCCAGGATTTGCAGACCTGGCGTAAGCGGCTATGGCTAATGGGCACCATCGCCGGCGCCTGGTATCTTTCGAAGAGGGATCGGCGTGTTGGGGGCGACTTCCAAGTTGGGCAAGCACTCGAAGCGAAGGCTCGAAAGCCAGCATGATCTATGAGCCGCATCAAATCGAGTCCCGCGTCTTGTTCTTGCTCCAACACTTGGGCGGTGTTCTTGTCTCTCAGGGTTAGCAAATGAGGGCGACGCCGCATAACTTCGACTTGGAGCAGACGGCACATCGCCTTCGGCAGAACATGAGACACTCGGGACGAGAGCTCGGGCTTCGGAGAGGACGTCGCCGTGCCGCTGCTCAAGTCGAGTGTTAGACGTCCTCGGAGGCGTTGCCGTGCGTGTTAGGAGAGCCGTCGTAGTCATTTTTTCAGTTCTAAGCAGCGCATGCTCGTCTCGAGCGTCGACGCCCAAACTCCACGGTGCACCTCGACCCTATCTGTTTGTACGCCAGATCGGAGTCGGAGCCATCGACAAGCCGAGCACGGGTCTGGTCGCGGCTGTCTGG
>DATIBD010000035.1:0-9691 GCA_035457705.1 Vicinamibacteria bacterium | reverse complement strand
CGACGGGGCGCCGTCGAGTTGGATGCGGCCTTCGCGGGTGGCTTGCGCCCAGGAGAGCTGGCCGGCGTGCCACTTGACGAAGGCTTCGGCTTCCGCCGTGATGTAGAGGTCTTCGTCGACGCCCGGGGACGTCTTGCAGATCTCGGTTTCGCGGTGCTCGATCAGCAGCCAGTACCGCTCCTGGTGTCGCCCTCGCGTGAAGTCGAAGCGGATGACGACCCGCCGATCCGGGAGCCGGTCTCGGCGGAGCGCGTTGCACATGGACCACAGGGCCACAAACGGGTCAAGGTTCTCGGGGGCGATCTCCAGCCAACGCGCACCCCACTCCCCGAGGGACCGGCAGACCTTGAAGAGCTCGTGGCCCGCAGAGGTGAGCTCGTAGTGGTGCCCGCGCCCGTCGGGCTTGGGTGTCGACTCGACGATACCGAGCCGTTCGAGCTGCTTGAGCCGCTGTGAGAGCAGGGTACGGGAGAGTCCCGGCGCCCCCTCCAGGATCTCACTGAAGCTTCCACAGCCAAGGTACAAGTTGCGGATAATCAGCGGTGTCCAGCGCTCGGCGAAGATCTCGGCGCCACGGGCGATGGGGCAGTACTGGCCGTATGTCCTCACAGCGCCAGTGTCGCGCACCCGCCTTCGGTTGTGAAGTCCAGATTCTTGACTTTACCGCCGCCGTCCGCCGTGGTCCGATGTGGAGTCGAGAGAGGAGGACACGATGATAACATCGACGACCGCAGAAGTCGGCCCGGGGAGCACGGAGCCTACCGTCCTGGAGATCGACGGGTTCCGAGGCCGGCTCATCAGTGCCGACAACGCCGACTACGACATCGCTCGTGCGGTCTGGAACGGTGCCATCGACCGGCGTCCGCGTCTGATCGCCCGATGCATCGGGTCCGCCGACGTGGTCGCGGCCGTGCGTTTCGCCCGCGAGCACGATCTGGAGATCGCCATTCGGGGCGGAGGCCACAACGTGGCTGGCACCGCCGTTTGCGACGACGGAATCGTCATCGATCTCTCGGCGATGCGGGCGGTGCGGGTCGATCCTGCCGACCGCAGCGCCTGGGTGCAGGGTGGTGCGCTATGGGGCGACGTCGACCACGAGACGCAGGCGCATGGCCTGGCCATCACCGGCGGAATCGTGAGCCACACTGGAGTTGCCGGTCTCACCCTCGGCGGTGGCGTCGGCTGGCTCATGCGCAAGCACGGCCTCACGGTCGACAACCTCCTCGCCGTCGACGTCGTGACGGCCGAAGGCGAGCGGCTGCGGGCGTCCGAGGACGATCACCCAGACCTGTTCTGGGCGTTGCGAGGCGGCGGCGGCAACTTCGGCGTGGTCACCTCGTTCGAGTTCCGCCTCCACCCCGTCGGGCCCACCGTGCTGGCCGGTCCCATCCTCTGGGACGCAACCGACGCCGGGGAGGTCCTCCGCTTCTACCGCGACTTCGTCCGCGACGCTCCCGACGAGCTCGGCACGGTCGTGAGGTTCGGAGCCGCTCCGCCGCTACCGGTCATCCCTGTGGATCTGCACTGGCGACCGGTGGTGATGGTCGGTACCTGCTACGCCGGGCCGATCGAGGATGGTGAGCAGGTGCTCCGCCCGCTCCGCGCATCCCGGATTCCTCTCCTCGACCTGGTCGGGCCCATGCCGTACGTGAGATTCCAGAGCGCGCTCGACTCGACCGTCGTCCATGGTTGGAAGTACTATTGGAAGTCCACCCACCTCCCCGAGCTGAAGGACGACCTCATCGACGTGATCGCCGATCACGCGTTCTCCTGCTCGTCGCCGCGGTCGTACGTGGCGATGTTCCATCTCAAGGGAGCCGTGAGCCGAGTCGCGGAGGGCGGGACGGCGTTCGGGAACCGGCAGGCGTCGCACGCGATCACCCTCGACAGTGTGTGGCGGCCCGGCGAGGACTTCGGCGACCGGGACACCGCCTGGACGAGGAGGTTCTTCGCCGCCCTCGGCCGCTTTCGCGAAGGCGTCTACGTCAATTTCCTCGGCGGCGACGAAGACCCCGACCGGATCCGCGAGGCGTACGGCGCCTCCGTCTACGACCGGCTCGTGGACGTGAAGACCACGTACGACCCCGACAACGTCTTCCACCACAACCAGAACATCCGACCGGGGGTTGAGTGATGGTGTGGGCTGTTCCGATGGCGCATGCGATGCTCGATCGGTGTGGTGGTGTTTGGTGGTTGCGGGCAGTGTCTTCACGGCTCAGCGCCGGAGCCATCAGGCGTAAAGAGGGCGTGTTCCAAGACCGCGTACTCCTCGGGGAGGGAAGGCCGGCCCACGCGAGCAGCATCGCCGCCCCGCGAAGAGTTACGTGAGCGCGTGGAACGGCATGATCGTCATCCGCTCGGCTCATCCCCGAAAAAGCTGCGGGATGCTCGCATCCTGGGGAAACAGCTTAGCTCAGTTCGTGTCTTAGTCGAACCGGTCTTTCTGAAGCGTCCAATCAATACCTTCGATATCCGGCAGCTCCCGTCCGTCGTCGACGCCGAACTCTTCACGGATGACCGACTCGAGCTTCGTGCTCATCGCAAGGACCAGGTCGCCGTTTTTAGCTCGATCGGCGGCCAGATTCGTCATCTCGTCGGGATCGTTCTGGCGATCGTAGAGCTCGAGATCGTTGTACGCGTAGAGCTCGTCCAGGTTGGCGGGCGTGTGGTGTTCGGTCGGCGAGAAGTACCGCGAGAACAGATACCGGCCGTCGAAGACGGATCGCACCGTGCCACGCTTCTTGAGGTCGGGCTTGAAGCCGGTTGCCGCCATCTCGGTCCTGGGCTCTTTGCCCGCGGCCCTGGCATTGGCAATGAACCCCATCAGGTCGCCGTCGTTCGATGCGATGCCGCTGTACGTGAACAGTGCGGCGTCGCGCACCGCGTGGACGGCGGCGGCGCCCGGATTGTTCAGCAACTGTGTGAAGTCCTTTCCGGGCAACTCTCGCCCCGCGAACTCTGCCGTCCGGGTGCGATCTGCGCCTGCAAGCGCCAGGAGCGACGGGACGATATCGATATGCGACGTGAGCGCGTTGCAGGTCTGCCCCCCGCGCACGTCGGGATGAACGACGTACATGGGCACGTGAAACGTCTCGTCATAGGCGAACGGGCCCTTGCCGCGCAGACCATGGGCGCCACCGCCTTCACCATGATCGGCCGTGTAGACGACGACCGTGTTGTCCGTCAGGCCAAGTGAATCCAGCTCATCGAGAACGACCGTGAGCTGCGCGTCTACGGAACGAATGCAGTTGATGTAGAAGTTGTTGAAGCGGCGCCACCGCTCTTCTTCCGGCGGTATGTGACCCAGGACGTGGTCCCACGCCTTGGCGAATTCGCCATGCGCTGTCGGTCGGCCGGCCTCGTCGAAGGGCTGAGTCAGACTGGAAGGGATCGGCATGTCCCATTCCGCCGCGTACGTCGTATTGCGAGGCGCTGGGGCCGCGCGGCTCAGCAACCGTCCGTTGTCCTGAACCTTTTGCCCCGACGCATCGGTGTTGAAGTACATGATGTCGTGCGGGTTCACCAGGCTCAGCGTCAGCGCCCAGGGTTTGCCATCGTCACTCAACGGACGGCCCACACGTCGCAACCAGGAGATGGCGCTGCCGGCAATAATGTGATCGAAAGAATATCCACCGAGCGTGTGCCCGACGACGTCGCCGGGAGAGACATAGTCGGAGAAGCCGTAAGCTTCCATCTCCTTTGTGAAGAGATGTTCGGGCGGGAATTCCTGGTCGAACGCGCGGGTCAAGTGCCACTTTCCCTTGTACGACGTGTAGTATCCCGCCTTGCGGAGCATGTGACCGAACGTCGGAATGTCCGTGGACAGATCCTTGACCCACGGTACGTCGAGGTTTTCCGACATGCCGTTATCTGCCGTCTGTAACCCGGTCAGCATGATCGAGCGTGAAGAGGTACACATCGTCGCGCCGATATGATGCTGCTGCAGATAAGTGCCCGTGCGGGCGAGGCGCTCGTGCCCTGGGAGACTGAGCTTCCTCGGCCAGCGGGAGAAGTGACGCTCCTGATCGACGAACACGAAGAGAATATTGTGTCGGGGCTTCATTTCGCCGCGCGAGCGAGCCTTGGCGGGGGCCGCGCTAACGGCATCCCCACCCATCAAGTTGCCCGCCATCACAGAAGCCGCGATACCCACCGGCACGTTCAGGAGCAGATCGCGGCGGGAAATGTCAGTCGTTTTTTCCTTCATCGTTGTTTCTCGCAAGTTCTTAGCAGCCAAGAGCACTGCAACTAGGCACACGAAACCGAACAAGGATAATAGGGCTGCTGGGAATCGGAGAGCAAGTGGGTCAACCGAAATGCACCCCGCAAGAATTCTGGAGGCGCAGGTCCCTCTGAACGATCAGTTCCATTGCGGAGCGCCTCTTCGAGACGGAGCGGACCCTTTTCGAGCACGCTGGCCGAGGGTTTCCCCTACCAGGTACGCCATCACGAGGAAGTGGACGCCGTCCCCCACGCGGCCGACGTCATGAGCCGTTGCGATAGCCGAAAAAGGGGGCTATTTCGGGGCTCTTTCGCGCAACCGAGAGCAGCGGATAGGCCGCTCTATTCTCGGGGGCAGTAGCCAAACGGGTGAATTCTGCCGCTTGAGCGGCGGCGAAATGGAATCTCGCGCTGGAAAGTCGAGAAACTCGTTGGCGCAGGCCAGCAACCCAGCGTCGCTACCTCGATGACGTTGATTCCTCGGTCCGGAGCCAGATGTCGCTCTCGGACGTGCGTTCGAGAAGGAGAAGCGTCGTCTCATCCTGTGAGAGGTCGAATCCATTCAGCTGCCACGGCCCGTGTTCCTCATGTACCGGGGAGTCGACGCCCGTCATCGTGTCGACAACGCGGATGGTTCCTTCGTCGAGGTAGAGAAGCCGGCGCGCGTCAGAGAGCCAGCGAGGGGCCGAACCTTTGGTCGTAATTCGCCGGCGCGCGCCCGTCTCGGCGGACTCGACGAAGATGCCCAGACGGTGGAAGCTCTGGTCGATGAGGTCGCCCGCGATCCATTTTCCGTCTCGCGTCCAGGAGCTCACCTGGTCCGCGAGAGGCTCTCCTTCCACCAGGCGGTGAAGGGGGGTCCATCCGGCGGAGGGGGTCTCGAGGTCGAAGAGCCAGGTTCCGCCTTGTTCGTCGGCAGCCGCGATGCGGGACCCGTCCGGGGAATAGAGGGGATAGTAAAGAGCGTGCTCTTCGAGGCTCCCGATTTGTCGGGTACCGCTTCCGTCCGTATGGACCTCGAAGATCTGAGAGCGCACTCCCTGCGGTCCCGCGTAGAAGGCGATGCGGTCTCCGCTCGGAGAAAAACTCGCGTATCGGTCGATGCCTCTGTCGTCCGTGAGCTGCCGATAGAGGCTTCCGTCGGTCCTGATGAGAAGGAGGTCCTCGGAGACGCCGCCACCGGCGTTACGTGTCACCGCGGTCCACTGGCCATCCGGCGAGAGACGAGGCCCCATGAGTCCTCGGGACACCGACCAGAGCTCCCGCGGAGTGCCGATGACGACGGCGCGGCGCGCATCGAAAGACACGAGGCTGAGCCTCGATCGAAACGTCTGGCTCGCGAACGCGATTCGTGCTTCCCGCTTCGAGAGGCTCATTCCCTGGACTTCGAGCGCGGGTACCGTCACGGGGTGCGGCTCTCCGAGTGCGCGGCCCGTCCGAGGATCGAAGGCGACCCGCCAGAGATTGGGAGGACCGGCCCGGTCGCTGGAAAAATAGAGTGTCTTCCCGTCGCTCGACCAGCTCGGATAGAAGTTCCCGGCGTCTTCGTCGATCACGGGCGCGGCCTCCACGTCCACCGGGCCCGCTGCGGCAATGGTCCAGAGGGTTGACCGCCTCTCTTCATTGATTTGCCGCACGAACGCGATGCGGGCGCCGTCGGGAGACCAGGCGGGCTGCACGGCATCCCTCCTCGTGAGGAGGCGCCTCTCCCCGTCGTCGACGGAGACGACCCAGAGCTCACTCACTCCGATACGGTGATTTGGATTGAAGACGCCTTCGCTCGCGATCGCGAGATACCGGCCATCGGGAGACCACGTAGGGTCGTACCCGAAATCCGTCAGACGCCGGACGGACTCTCCCGTCGCTCCCATGAGGTAGATGCCGCCTCCGTCTCTCTCGGACCGGAACGCGATGCGGCTTCCATCCGCGGAAAGGGCCGGGGCCCAGTCGTCGTCTTTGGAATCCGCGGTCAGGTTGGCGGCGTTGTGCCCTCCGACCCGGAGCGTGTAAATGTCCAGATTGCCGGACGCGTTCGAGGCGT
Source organism: Vicinamibacteria bacterium (assembly GCA_035457705.1). Taxonomy (GTDB): domain Bacteria; phylum Acidobacteriota; class Vicinamibacteria; order Marinacidobacterales; family SMYC01; genus DASPGQ01. Next base: position 3,429 of record DATIBD010000035.1, on the reverse strand, counting down.
AGATCAAGGTCTCTCCGTCCGGCGTCAGGCGCGGCGAGAGCTCGAGCCGCGGGGCGTCCGTCAACTGGGAGAAACGGAGAAGGCCCGATGGGCCGGAATCCGGAACGGCGGATCTACGCGAGAGCCAGCCGAGCGCGAATCCCACGAAGAGCAGGAGGGCTCCCGGGAGAACGCGCCGGAAGGGGAAGGAAGCGCGAGCCTCGATCCCCGAAGCTCCTCTCTCGGAGGAAGAGACGGTCGCGAGCGCCTTCAGGTCGAACGCCAGATCGCGCGCCGACTGGAAACGCTCGTCGGGAGCCCTCTCGAGGCAATGGTGGACGATGCGCTGGAGGGCTTCGGGAATGCTCAGGAAGGAGTCGGAGAGCTCCGGCGGATCCTCCCGCGCGATGGCGGCCATGGTCTCCGCGGCGCTCTCCCGTTCGAAGGCCCGACGGCCGGACAGCATTTCGTAGAGGACGCTCCCGAAGGAGAAGATGTCGGAGCGGTGGTCCGCCGTCTGCCCCCGCACCTGCTCGGGCGACATGTAACCGACGGTGCCGAGAACGGTCCCCGGGTCCGTGGCGCGCGCGATCGTGGGCGAGCTCACCAAGTCCGATGGCGTCGATGGCGCACTCTGCCGCGCGAGCCCGAAGTCGAGGATTTTGACCGCCCCGTCCCGCGTGAGGAAAACGTTCTCGGGCTTCAGATCTCGGTGAACGATACCGCGCTCGTGCGCGGCCGCGAGCCCATGCGCGATCTGGGCGGCGATATCGATTGCCTTCCGGACGGAGAGTCGCCCTTCCACGAGGCGCGCGCGCAGCGTGTCGCCCTCGAGGAGCTCCGTGACGGCGTAGAGCACTCCGTCCGCCCGGCCGAAGTCGTAGAGCGCGACGATGTTCGCGTGCGAGAGCGCGGCTATGGCTTTCGCCTCGCGCTCGAACCGCGCGAGAGCCTCAGCGCTCTCCGCGAGCCTCGGCGATAGCACTTTGACCGCGACATTCCGGTCGAGGCGCGTGTCGCGCGCTCGATAGACCTGCCCCATCCCCCCCGCTCCGAGAGGCGACAGAATTTCATATGGGCCGAGCCGGGAGCCAGAAGCGAGCGTCATCGCGGAGGTCCCTTCAGTGAGTCACAACTTTAACACCGCCGAGCACCATCTCGAGCTGAGGGAGCTGCGAGCCGCTGCGAGTCCGGACCATCGCGAACTCCCCCTTGGGCCCTACGTCGTGAGTCCGTCCGTCGATGACGCCGCTGCGGTACGGGTGGACTGGGAACAGGGCGCGGGGCTTACCGAGGGCGGTGGAGAGACCCTGGGACACGTCGACCGAGTACCCGCTGTTCTTATTGACGAAGAAGATCTCGTCTCCGTTTGTCGGCCAGGCCGGATCTTCCCCACCGCCGACCGAGATCGGAATTCTCGCGTCTCGTCGGTTCGTATCGCGTAGACTTCCCAGCGTCCCGACTCGTCGGATTCGTACGCGATCCACTCACCGCCCTCGGCCGAATAGACGAACGTTCCCGCGTCCGAGACCGCGTAGGAAATGTACCCGTTGGCGGACGCCGTCTCGACGTCGTTCTGCACGATGAAGGGCTCACCGCCAATCTCACGGGTGGCGGGGTCGAAGCGCAACGCCATCAAATTGCCGGAGCGGGCGCCCGATTCGGATTCTCGTTCGGACTCATCGAAAAGATCGCCGGTATCGCCGCTGCTGCCGCAGGAGAGTGGTCGGCTGCCGAGGAGCACTTCCACGCGCACTTCCAGAGGCTGAAGCATTGCTGCGCCGTGTAGGAGACCGAGGTGCAACGTTGGCTCGGCCGCATGAAACGAGTCGGGCGACCGCGAACGAGCGATGAGGATTCTAACGAAAGCGCGCGGACGTTACGCGAGCTTGGAAATGCCGGAGCACGTGGCGATGGCCGAAGAGCTGCACTCGGAGGGGGATCGAGCTTCAGCCGATTGACGCGTTCGGATAGTGGCGCGCGACGTTGTCCGGATAGCTGCGGCAGAAGTAGTTCCAGAGCTGCTCGCCGTAAACCGAGGCCCGGTAGCCGCTCTGCATGTCCCCGACGCCTTCCTGGAGCTCGCTGCGGCGCGCCATGAAGCCCGCGTTGGCGTGACGTGGGCTCGCTGCGACCGCGCCGCGATAACGCGGGTTCGCTACCAAAGGTGCCAAGGGCTCGAGCGGCGTTTCGAGCGACGGGCCGTGGAAATAGCCGACGGAATACCGAGGCTCGCGGGCGAAGACACGATGGGGCGTGGCGACGAAGTAGTTCCCCGTCATCGCCTGCAGCATCTCGCCGAGATTGATGACGAACGTGTTCCTAACTGTGGGCACGGGAATCCAATTGCCGGACGGACTCTCGACCTCGAGGCCCGCCGTCTCACCTGGCGCGAGGATGGTCAGAAACCCGGCATCGTGATGCGGGTTCACGCCGAATTGACCCTCGGGTGTCGATGGATAGCGAATCAGCTTCGTCAGGGACATCTGCTCGGTCCCGAAGATCGACTCGAAATAGCCTTCGGCGAGACCCAGGCCCACTGAGAGCACCCCGAGGAGCGTCCGGGCAAGCCCGCCGAGCTCCTCGAACCAGCGCTCCATCGTGCCCTTGAACCCCGGCAGCACGGCATCGTCGAGCCACTGGTTCGGGCCGAGAAGCCGCAGATAGACGGGGCTCACATCCGGCGATCGCGGAGGATGCTCGGTCCACAAATCGACTTGCTCGCGGATGTCCGGGCGGTTGTTGGTGTATTCGGACCCGACGGCCTCCCACCCTCGAAAGTGGCGCGAGCGGCGTTTGTCGATGAGCTGCTTCTTCTCGAGCGGCAGTTCGAAAAGGCGCCGACTCAGGGAGAAGACCGAATCCACGAGTTGGGGATCGACCCGGTGATCGACGAGCACGAAGAAGCCGACTTCATGACAGATGTAGCACACGCGATGGGCCAGCGCTACGCGATCCCGACCGCCACGCCACCAGGGCTCGAGATCGATCACAGGGATCTCGGTGAAGTCGCCGCGGAACGAAGCCGGCATCGTATTTGCCTCTCGCCCAGATTTCCGGAGACGGATTCCCTCGAGGCCCATTCTACAGGACCGAGAGCGCTGGCCCAATGACCCAAGCAACCCTCGTTGCACAGAGACCTATGGAGGGCGACAAAGGCGCCCCTCCAGGATCAAGACGGTCCAGGTGCTCGTCATTACGTCGAAGGGCCTGAGCAGCCAACTCGACGAGACGAGATTACCCGCTTGGAGGCGCAGTCCGTCAGGCGACCCACCCGAGAGCTTTCAATGCCAATCCTGCATGCCAGACCTTCGTCATGTGACGAATCTTGCCTCCCTCGAAGTCCATCACGTAGACGTAGTCCGTATCGACGCTCTTGCCCGTCGGCGGGACGGGGCCACCTTCTCCGGTGTGCGTGGCGTGGAAGACGGCAAAAGCGCACACATTGTT
>DATIBD010000034.1:0-26089 GCA_035457705.1 Vicinamibacteria bacterium | reverse complement strand
GAACGGACTCTCGGGGTGTACCGCGTCCAGCCAAGAGGGCTCGGTGAAAGTGGACATGTCTTCCTCGCTACTCTGTTCGGCGCCACGTGCTCCAAGGTAGAGATGGTGAGTGGGAGAAAGCTCGGTTGGCACGACTATCGCTCGGCGTTGAAACGCGCCATCGAGAGGGAGATCGGATACTGGCAGAACCGCGGGGAGCCCCTACCCCGGAGAGCTCAGCAAGTCGTCGATGTGACCGTAAGAGACACGGACTTCGCCCATATACGGCGGTCCGAGAAATAGAACGGGAGCTGCGACAGTGAACAACAAGAGCAGCACCGCCCGCCGGCCTCGATGCGCGAGAACTCAATGTCATGTGGAGATGTTCCGCCGTGCGCCGCTGTCAGCGACGAATTTTTGACAGCTCTGGCGAGTAACCCGGTCTCGAACGGCTTTGATGATATCGTTGCTTAGGCTTGCCTGCGTGTTTTTCACCGTGGGACCCGTCCTGTGAAGTTCGCGCCGCAGCCAATTGCGCGCAGAGGAATAGGAGATTGGAATGAGCATTCTTAGGAAGGCCGGAGTATCTGCAGTATCGGTCGAACCCTCGACATCGGTGCTTGGCGCCGTCCGGCTCATGAAAGAGGGGGGCGTTGACACGCTCTTCGTGGTTGAAAAGGGGGCGCTTCTGGGTGCATTCACCCAACGAGATCTGGCCTTTCGTGTCGTCCTTGGCGGGCGTGACCCGGAAGTGACCACGGTGGGCGAGGTGATGACTTCCCCTGCGATTACGGTCGCGGCCAACGCCACGATCGCCGACGCTGTCGGCGTGATGGCGGAGCACGGCGTACCGCAGTTGCCGATCGTCGACGAGCACGGGGCAATCAAAGGCATGGTAACGCTGCGGGATATCTTCCGAGAGCAGAGGATCGACCTGACTGCGGAACTCGAGTCCCTGAGCGCCTATCATGCTGCAGATGGTATTGGCGGATGAGGGAAGGCGGAGCCGTCCGCCGGGGGCGATCCCTACCGGACCGGCTCCCAGAGCCGACGCCACAGAGCCATCCTCACTCCACTCCCCGCTCCGATTCATTTCACCGCACGGCTCGAGCCGGAGAATTCACCCCGTCCGGCTTCCCAGCGACCAAACAGCGCTTCCCGGGCACGTGGCCGAGCCGGTGAACGACGAACCCACGAGCTGGCGGAAGGTCGCATTCGAGGATTCGAGCCGCTTTCGCTTTCCCAACACCACCTCAATCTCATGCTACGGAAGCTTTCGTCACTTACTCTCTGACTCACGAAGGTCGCATTCGAGGATTCGAGCCGCTTTCGCTTTCCCAACACCACCCGTGGGTCTGTGGCGCCGTCGTCCACCAAGGGAATGCGGACACCGAAAAATGCGGGGACCTGGTGATGAACGGCAAGCACGGGCGGCTCCGTACAGTGCCCATGCCCGGCTGGGCCAAGGCGGCCGTCGACGTGTGGCGCCAAGCGCTCGGGACGATGCCCCCCCGCCATCTTTCCAGATGGTCCCGGACTGCGGCCAAAAGATCGGGTCAGCATCGGGCCCCACGACCTCCGCCGGACTCTTGTGAGTCCACCACATCTGCTGCTGCTTGACGAAGCGCTTGCTGACGACCTGATTGGATCGTCGATTCCACGAACGCAGTGCTGATCGGATCATCCTGTCGATGATCGCTCGCCGAAGTTCGGGATGAAGTCGCGGTTGTTTAGAGGGACAGCGTCCAAAGGTTGTCCTTAACTGTAAAGAGTTAAATTATTTATTGAGACTTAATGATACTTGACTTACTGAGTTAAGTATAGTAAACTCCGTGCAGATGAGATGAGTAAATTATCTACTCGTCATTCAGTCAAGGAAGGCAAGGCACAAGATGTTACAGCGATGGTATCCATTAGCGGAACTTCGGCAAATGCAGGAAGCGGCGAATCGGCTCTGGGGTGGCGCCGGACCCACACCAGAAACTGCTGCTGGTATGGAGCGCTGGTCAATCCCGCTCGACGTCGTGGAGGAAGGCGCCAATATCGTGATCCATGCCTCTCTTCCGGGTGTGAATCGGGAAGACATCGAGGTGGCTATCGACGACGATATTCTCACGATCAAGGGCCACACGAACGGAGAGCCTGAAAGCAAGGAAGGTACATACCTTTTGCGCGAGCGCACAATGGGGACATTCCACCGAAGCTTGCGCCTTCCTGATACGGTCGACGCCGAAAAGGCGACGGCCAGCTATAAGGACGGCATTCTCACTACCACGTTTCCGAAGCTCGAGGTCAAGAAGGCCCGCGCACTGAAGATAGGTATTGGGACCTAGGCCCTTCAAGTATCTGCAAGCGGCGTGCGCGCGAGTCGGTGAAGCATGAATGCTCACCGCCTCGCGCTTCTGGTTCTGCTAACACTGGTTATCCTGATTGAGCGATCTCTTTAGATCGGCTGAGCTCACTCAGTTTATCTGGGAAGGGAAGGCACCTGGGCCAACTGCTCAGTTTTCTACTCGGTGAACAAGGTGAACAAGAGGATCAAAATCATGAAAACAAGACGACCACGGTGGGCCGATTCATATCGGTCTCTGTTTTTCTTCGGCGCATTGGCGATCGCATCGGGGGTCGCCTTGGCAGTCGGCGACCTGTCCGAGCCGCCTACGAATGCCCACGCGAAGCGCTTCGGGGGCGGCTGGGAGTGTGATCGAGGTTACGAGAAAGTCGATCAGTCATGCGTCGCCATACAGGTCCCTCCCACTTTTCTGGACTATCCCGGGGACCGATGGCACGGATGGGAGTGCAACCGTGGCTACTGGCAGGTCAACGATGCTTGTGCCCTCGCCGACGTACCTCTGAACGCCTTCTTGGATTCCCGCGGAAACGGTTGGGACTGCGATTGAGGCTTACCACAAGTTCTGACAGTCATATACGAGCGTCAAGATCCCGGCGAACGCGTATCTAGACCGCGCCGAGACCGCTGGAAATGCGATCGAGGATTCTGGTTTCGTTCGGCCGCATAGGGCTCTGAAGTTCCGTCAGGAGATTCGGACTTCGGCGATGCTGGCCGGGCTCGTCGCGCGTCGACTCACGCTCGATGGGTATTCGCGCGCACGCCTATCCTTGTTGGTAATCGACGCGATGACGTGTGCCGAGCTACGCAGGCCGCCGACCGCTCCAGTCCAAGAACTGCCTCTGGTGGCCCAAACAACAAGTTGATGGTGGAAGCACCGAACCAGCAGCCGGTTGGGTCCCCTTGCTCAGCCGTCGGTCCACAGTCCGCTGGGGAGTCCGCGCCGGTCCCTCATTCTGTTCTCGTTTTCCTTCAAGGCTTCCTCTTTGGCTGCTTGTCTTCCTCTTTCTTCGCCTCCTTCTTCCGCTTCCTGGCGTCCTGCTTCTGGCCCTTTTCTTTATCTTTCCTGCCGCCCTTGTCGCCCATCGTGCTCCTCCACTCGGTTCCTGGTCTGCCTACTCCTCGGTCTGGGAACTCCTATAACGCCATGAAGTATTACACCCCGTGGCACGGGTCGCCAGGACTGCACGGGTCGGCATCCTTCCTGGTGCCGTCTGTCCAGCGTCAACCTTTCTTCCTGTCCGCGTTGACTCACTGGTCTTGCAACCGAGCGGGACCCGTTGCCTCATCAATGGATGGGCGGGTATTAGCAGAATAGCGAGGTCGGAGCTTCTTCAAGTGCTCCGTCAGCGATATAAGGAGTAGAAGAACCTTAGTTGCAGTTGGTGCCGAAGGGGGGAATTGGCAACGGTCCAAGATCCGTGGCAAATTGCTTTCAGAGGGACATCATGGCGGCGCGTCCGAGCCAGAAGAACATCGAACGCATGGAGAAGCTCGTCGAGAGCTACTGCAAGAAATCGGGAACGACCACCCATCCGGACAGGGAAGTCACGGAATCGGTCGTCCTCGGGTTGGCGCGGCACATGGACGAGCTCGGCCGGCCGCTCTGTCCCTGCCGCTTCTACCCCAACAAGAAAGAGGAGGCGAAATACCGCACTTGGATGTGTCCCTGCGACGACATGCAGATCTACAAGTATTGCCACTGCCTTCTGTTCGTGAACGACGCGGGCCAACCCATCACCGAGCACCTTCCCGATTATCACGAGGGAAGAGGAATCTACGGCATCGTTCCCGATCCCACGCCTCAGCTGGGACGGGCCTTGAAGCACAAAGCGGCGGAACGCGAGAAGGAGCGGAGGGAACGACCCTCCTGAGGTCACGCTAGAGCGGTTCTCAATCGATCAATCGTCCTCGAGGTCGGGAATGGAGTAGCGCGCCACCACCACGGTCACGTTGTCCTTTCCCCCTTTGGCGAGCGCCCGATTCACGAGCTCATGACAGGCCTTCTCTGAGCTCTGATCTCGCAACAACTCGGCAATTTCCTCATCGGAGATCATGTCGGTCAGACCGTCGGTGCAAACCAGAAGCCGATCGCCATCGGCGAGCTTCAGTCGTTGAACGTCCACGCGGAGCTCTTTCTCCGATCCGCCGAGGGCGTTGGTCAAGACGTGGCGAAGACGGTGCCGGGCAACTTCGCTCTGGCCGATCGCACCGACGTCGGCGAGCAACTGGGCCTGGGTCTGGTCGCGTGTCAGAAGCTGAAGACGCCCGTCACGGAAGATATAGGCTCTCGAGTCGCCCACGTTCGCGACGAAGAGATCGTCACCCAGGCTGTAGGTCGCGGTCATGGTCGTTCCCATGCCCCGAAGACGCGGTTCGACTCGCGCCCTCTCGAGGAGCGCGAGGTTGACCCGGCGGTAATACCCGGCGGCGCGCTCCATGACCTCTTGCGCGTGCTCCTCGTCGAGTCTCAGGATCCAATCGGGGACGGAGATGATGATGTTCACCAGGGTGGCGATGGCCAGTCGGCTGGCGACCTCTCCGCCCTGAGCGCCTCCCATACCGTCCGCCACGATGATGACGTAGCCCGTCTCGTCGAAATGTGCGGGGACGTCGCCGGAGGGAATGTTGGTGAGGATCGTATCGATCCTCCGGCCGACCCGGGCCACGTAAAAGTGATCCTCGTTCTGCTCCCTGACCTTCCCCGTATCGGTAAGGGCGGCCAAATCGACCTCGACCCGCGAAGAGAGTGGCTTCGGCTCCTCGAGCTCCAGTCGAGGTATGGGAAACTCGGCGGTATCCAGCTCGCTCTTGTCTTTCATGGTATCCCCCAAAGCTCGTATCGAAATTCGTTCCAGCCCGCGCGGAGCACCCGGAACTCGACCTCGAGTCGCTCCTTGCCTGCCGTCAGCGACGCGGGCAGAAGGTAGTCCGCCTCGGCCCATCTCTGGTGCTCGTTCGTCGTGGCCGTGTACCAGACGCCCGCCTTCGTGCCGCCAATCCAGACCTCGGCTTCCTGCGGCGAGCTCTGATCGAACAGACGGCGAAGTCGAAGCCGAGCGGTTCCCGGGGGGACCTCGAACGTGAAACGAGAGCTTTCGGAGACCACCCGTCCCCGGTCGGTGACGTCCACGTCGTCGTCACGCCCCTCGAACTGCGACGTCAGCTCGATGGGTCCGTCCACGTCGATCTCTGCGATCTTCTCCATGGGCTCCGACTGCGCATAATAATAGGCGACGCTCGAGTACATCGCATCCACCGAGTTGCGCGTCCCATGCTCGGTGGAGACGGAAATGCCCCTCTGGAAGGGAATGCCGCCGGGAAAGAATCGATAAACCGTCGTCGCGGCGCTCCACTGAAAATCGACCTGCGTGAGCCCAGAGGTCTTGGGCTCGCCGTGCATCGGGAGGGAATAAGGGTTCATCAACCACTCGTTCGACCAGCCGCCGAGATACTCGTCCTCGTGCCCGGTGCCATGAAAGGCCGGCTGGCGCCGCTCGTCCAAGTAGATCCGGAGATCCCCCTCCCACCAGCGCTTGACCTCGGAGCGCAGAGGTTCGACCGTCATCGTTTGCCCGACGTAGACGCCCCGCCCACCGGTATCGAGGAGACGGTAATCCGTTCCCGTCGTCGTGGGCCACTCCCTCCGATAACGAGCGTGAAGATAGCCGCTCGACTCTCTCGCGTAAGGAGCATCCTCGTCGACTCGTACTTCCCACCAGATCGTGGGGGTGCGCTCGGGGTTCTCGTTTACGAGCTCGATGCGGAAACCGTCCCAGAACGGCATGGGTAGATGGAAGTAGTACGGACCCGAGGGGCTCATGCCGAGCGGTAACGCTCGGACACTCGCCTCGCCGAGACCCGATCCGAAGAAGCTTCCGAGGGGGGCGTCGACCGCCGGTTCCCGCGCCCCGTCCCAATAGATGCGGAGCCAGACGTGATTGAGCCAGTATGCGGTGACAGGAAACAGTGGGTCGATTGAAAGCGCCGTGATCGCTCCGCTTCCCTCCTGCTCGAGCAGCGTCTTGCGGCTGGGCACGGGCTCTCCGTCGGGCATATCGGGTGCGTCGAGCGCAATCGTTCCCGTGTGGATCTCTCCCACAATCTCCGGCACCGGTGCCGCCGTCGCCCCTTCCGTCCAGCTCTCGATAGCACGTTCGGGCGCGAAAGTGTGGTAGTAGGCGTTGTAGAAACCGACTCTTCGTTCCGTCGTGATCCGCAAGCGTTTCTGGAACGGAAACGGCATGGTGCTCACATAACCGCCGGTGCTCTGGAAGGCATGATAGATGAACGGTGGCACAAAAGGCGGGTGGCGCCCGCTGAAGAATTCGTCGATGTCCATATCGACTCGCGGCTCGACTTCGTCGTCGAAATAGAATTTGAGCCGTCCGGCTCCGAGGGGACCTCGGCCGTCGACCCGGCTGGTGAACCAAAGGTTCCACAGCGTTCCCGGTCCGGCGACGTCGAAGATGACGAGCTCGCCGTTCTCATCGGTGTACAGAGCCGAGTAAGTGCCCTCGAATCCGTCGTCGTTGCCACCGGTACGATCGAAGCTGGAAAGGTAATGCGCCTGGACGTCGGGCTGAAGAATCGGATAGCCTGTCAGGTCCTGGGCAGCAGGAATCACCATCGACAGGAACAGGAGCATGGCGGAGAAATCGTACCACCGTTCCATTGCCGCCCGAGCCTTGGTTCCCGGCAGCGCTCGGGGAACGGCACTGGTGAGCTCCGAGCCTCTCAGCCTGTGGGGTGGCCTCGATCCGACTACAGGTGAGATCGTCGACCGCCGCCATCCGCTGTCCGGCGAGAACGCGGCGGGAAGAATTCTGGTCCTTCCATTTACTCGGGGCTCGAGCACGACGACGGCGATACTCCTCGAGGCGGTGCGGACCGGAAAAGCCCCGGCGGCCATCGTCAGCCGCGGTGAAGACGCTTTTTTCGCCCTCGCCTCCATCGTCGCCGAGGAGATGTACGGGAAGCCCATTCCCATCTTCTCGGTATCGGCCGAGGATTTTGCCTCGCTCCGGACGGGGCAGATGATTGCACTCGAGGAATCCGGCACTCTGCGAGTGGAAGATGAAAGGGAAGCATGATTTCGCACCTATTGCTGTTCGTGGTGGGTTCGGTGATGACCGCTGACATTTACGATCGCGTCGTGCACGGATACGCCGACAGCGACGGGGTCAAGATCCATTATGCGAGCCTTGGTGAGGGTCCTCTCGTCGTGATGCTCCATGGCTTTCCCGATTTCTGGTACTCCTGGCGCGATCAGATGGCGGCGCTCGAGAAGAGCTTCAAGGTCGTTGCCATCGATCTGCGCGGTTACAATCAGAGCGACAAGCCCGAGGGCGTCGCGAGCTACGCGATGCCTCTGCTGGTCGGCGACGTAGCCGCAGTCATCGGGCACCTGGGCCATGAGACCGCCACGGTCGTGGGGCACGATTGGGGTGGAGCGATTGCCTGGCAGCTCGCCCTTCTCCAACCCGACAAAGTCGAGAGGCTCGTGATACTCAACCTTCCCCATCCCAATGGCCTCATGAGGGAGCTACGGAACAACGAGACCCAGTATCGGAACAGCGAGTACGCTCGAATCTTCCAGCAGAAGGCCGCCTCGGCTCCGGACGTTTTCTTCGGAGGGCCGATGATGCCCGAGACGATGTCGGCGTGGGTCCGGGACCCTTCCGCGAGGAAGCGATACGTCGAAGCGTTCGCCCGCTCGGATTTCGAAGCCATGCTCAACTACTACAAAGCGAACTACCCGAGAGTCGAACCAGGCGCAAGCGGTCCCGCCCCGCCGCCCCTGCCCAAGGCGAAGATGCCGGTGCTGATGTTCCACGGGCTCGAAGATCGCTATCTGCTTTCGGACGCGTTGAACAACACCTGGGACTGGCTCGAGAAGGATCTGACGCTCGTGACCGTTCCAGGAGCCGGGCACTTCGTCCAGCAGGATGCGAGCGAACTGGTCACCGAGACGATGAAGTGGTGGCTATTGCGTTAACGTCCGAAGGCGTCGTCGAAGCTTCCGCTCGCGGGCGGCACGAAGTCCACACGCTTCACGAACTCGCAGGCCTCACGGGCTCCGTGGACCCGATCCATGCCGTTGTCCTCCCACTCCACCGAAAGCGGGCCACGGTAGCCCACTTCGTTCAGGGCGCGGATGATCGCCTGGAAATCGATGTCTCCCCGACCGGGTGAGCGGAAGTCCCATTGCCGGCGCCGATCCCCGAAGTCGAGGTGGCCGCCGAACGTACCGGACTCGCCTGGAGTCCTTCTCCAGGCCACGTCCTTGATGTGGACGTTGAAGATTCGATCGCCGAAGCGATGCAGGAACTCGACGTAGTCCACACCCTGGTATCCGAAATGGCTGGGGTCGAAATTGAAGCCGAAAGCGGGATGCTGGCTCACCGCCTGGAGCGCTCGCTCTGCCGTCACGATGTCGAAAGCGATCTCGGTTGGATGAACCTCGAGGGCGAACCGGACCCCCAGCTTCTGATAGGCATCGAGAATGGGCATGAAGCGGCTGGCGAAGTCCTCGTAGCCGCGGTCGATCATCTTCTGAGGCGTCGGGGGGAATGCGTAGAGCAAATGCCACACGGAGCTTCCGGTGAAACCGACGACGGTATCGACGCCGAAGGCTTTGGCGCTCTCGCCCGTCCGCACCATCTCGTCGGCGGCGCGCCGACGGACCCCTTCGGGATCGCCATCGCCCCACACATGATCGGGAAGGATGCTCCGGTGCCGCTCATCGATCGGATCGCAGACAGCCTGGCCGACGAGATGGTTCGAGATGGCGTAAGCCTGGAGCCCGTGCCTTGCGAGTAGCTCGCGCTTCCGGCTGACGTACTCCGTATCGCGGGCCGACCGGTCGACCTCGAAGTGATCGCCCCAGCAGGCCAGCTCGATACCGTCGTAGCCGAGAGAGCGCGTGAGCCGGCACATCTCCTCGCAGGGAAGATCAGCCCACTGCCCGGTGAATATAGTGACGGGTCTAGCCATTTCACGTCTCCTGGATGGGGGTCCACTTGCCGTTCGCCCTCGAGCTTTCCACCGCCGCCTCGATGAAGGCCATGCCGCGCGCGCCGTCGTGAACCGTCGGGCAATCGAGCTCCCCTTCCCCGAGAAGCGCCGAAGCGAAGCTCCGGTAGAGGTTGGCGAACGCCTCGATGTATCCCTCGGGGTGTCCGGCTGGAAGCCGCGTCGCCCGGAGTGCTTCGCGGCTCAGCGCGTCGTAGTTCACGCCGGCGCGAACGATCTCCCGGGGGCGATAAGGCCATTTCAGGAGCAGCGTGTTGGGCTCTTCCTGTCGCCACGCGAGGCTTCCCGATTCTCCATACACACGCAGGTTCAGGCCGTTCTCCTCGTCGATCGCGATCTGACTTGCCCAGAGGACACCCCGCGCGCCGCCTTCGAGACGAAGCAGCAAGCTCGCGTCGTCGTCGAGAGCTCGTCCCTCGACGAACGTCGAAAGCTCGGAAGCGACTTCCACGATCCGAAGCCCGGTGACGTACTCACAGAGGTGCGCGGCGTGGGTGCCGATGTCGCCGACACAGCAGCTCGCTCCCGCACGGTTCGGGTCCGTCCGCCATTCGGCTTGCTTCTGCCCCGTCGCTTCGAGCCGAGTCGCAAGCCACCCCTGGGGATATTCGACCACGACCCGTCGGATCGTTCCGAGCTCCCCCGCAACGACGCGCGCTCTCGCTTCCTTGACCATCGGGTAGCCCGAATAGTTGTACGTCACCCCAAAACGAAGACCGCTCTTCACGACGAGTGCTTCGAGCCGCCTCGCCTCATCCAGGCTCATCGCGAGCGGTTTGTCGCACATGACGTGAAATCCCGACTCGAGCGCCAATCGAGCAGCAGGAAAATGTTCATGGTTCGGCGTTACGATGGACACGAGCTCCATCCGCTCGCCCTCGGGCAAATCCTTCTCGTTCTCGAACATTTCCTCGTACGTTCCGTAGGCGCGACGAACGAGCAGCTCCCTTCCCGAGGAGCGGGAGCGTTCGGGATCCGAGCTGAAAGCGCCACAGACGAGCTCGATCCGCCCATCGAGCCGCGCCGCCATCCGGTGCACGGCGCCGATGAAGGCATCCCGGCCCCCTCCGACCATCCCCATACGGACCTGACGCAAACCGATCCCTCCCGGCTCCGGAAGGTTATCCCAACTCCGAGGGGCCCGTCATCGCTCGTCACCCTGGTCGTCGTCGGGTGGAACCGCCGGCGGCACGTATCCGAGCTGTTCCAGTTGCTCGAGCAGGGCTCCATCCAGGGAAATCTCCTCTTCGGTCGAATGGACTGCACTCGCCTGGCGCAGATAGTCCCGGAGGGCCGCACGAAACCCCGCGAGCCGCGCATCGTCGGTCGCGGCCAGGTTGATCACCTCCTCGGGATCAGTTGCGAGGTCATAGAGCTCCTCGCCGACGTCGCTCCAAATGTACTTGAATCGATCGTCTCGCAATGCGACGTGCCTGACCACGGCGCCGTCCGCTCCTTCGACGGCGAGCTCGGCAAGGACTCTCCTTGGGCTCTTTGCGTCCGCGAGATCACGCGCCCAGTGTGTCGTGGTGGACAGGCCCGCCACGGCGAGCAGCGTCGGAAAAATGTCGACTTGACTGACGACGCTCTCGACTCGCGACGCGGTGGAGTCGCCGGGCCATTTCACGATCAGAGGTACGTGGAGAACCTCGTCGTAGAGCCCCGGTCCCGAAAGCCAGGGGCGAGCGTGCTCCCAGGCTCCGTGCTCGTGGAAGCCCTCGCCATGATCGGCGGTGACGACGATCAGGGTCCTGTCGTAGGCGCCCGACGATCGGAGGGCCTCGAAGAGCCGTCCGAGCTCGCGGTCGACGTAAGCGATCTCTCCGTCGTAGAGAGCGATGACCTGCTCGATCTCGCTCGGGCTCGCAGGCGGAGCCCGTTTTTCCACCATATCGACGAGCGCCGTGATGTCGGGCGGCCTCTCGCCGAATCGTGCCCGGAGCTCGCGCGGCGGCGTGTAGGGCATATGTACGTCGAAAAAGTGCAAGAACAGAAAATGACTCTGTCCCTCGGCGGCCCGGAGAGAATGGAGCGCTTCGTCGACGAGCTGCGCGGCGCCCGCCGAGACGAGACGGTACCTGTGGAACCCACGCTCGAAGCCGTAAACCTGCGAGAGAAAGGGCGCCGAAACGATCGCCTCGACGCGATAGCCGGCTCGCGCCAGGAGCTCAGGGGCATAGTCGACCTGGCGAGAGACAGGCCTCTTGATCGTCGCGCCGTGGAACGAAGGTGGAAGACCGGTGAGCATGGAGGCGTGGGTCGGCAGCGTGTACGAGGACGTCGCCATCGCCTGGTGGAAGACGACCGCCTGCTTCGCCAGGGCATCGAGGTTCGGCGTCGTTTCGCGGTGGTAGCCGTAGGCGCCGAGGTGATCGGCACGAAGACAGTCGATCGAGATCAGCAGAATGCTGGGCCTCTCGGGCACGTGCCCCTTCGCCACGAGGGACGGATATCCCCAGAGGGGAAGCGAGCCCCGATGGGCGGACGATTCCGCTTCGAGCTCCAGGCGAACCCTTTGGCCGGCGTAGGCCGATAGATCCACCTCGTACGGGTGCCAGCGATTGGCTTCGGAGCGCCGAACGACCTCCTCGAAAACGACCGCTCGATTCACGACCAGTCGAAACGTGACCGGTGCGGGAAGAACCGGTGCTCCCAAAGTCGATGCCGCGATGGCGAGCCGCATGGATGGGGTATCGGGCACGACGAGGTCGAAAGAAGCCCCCTGTCCCGGCGGAGTCGAGAGAGCCTTCCTCGTCTCCCCTGCCAGCGTGAACGAGCCTACGGACGACGGCTCGGCCTCATCGACGAGGGTAATTACGCTCGGTAAAGGGCCGTTCCGGCAACCCGGCGCGGCTAACAGGGTAATGAAAAACCCAGCCGAGCACCGAACGCACCCGATGGCGAGGGCACGGGGGAACATCGGAGCACCTATAGTACTCAATGCCGCGGCGGGACCTGTAATTGATCGAGCCGCCACGGCTCGGGCTGCTTACGGCGCGGCAGGCGCGCCGGGCTCGCTCCGCTGGTGCAGGCTGGACTGAGTTTTTCATCAGCCTGCTATACACAAGGCGAGGGCCAGGACGAGCTCCCCCGTTGGGGCGAGCTCTTCGTCTATCGGCTTCCGAGACGAAAGCTCTGGCGGACCCGCATCTTGACCCGAACCTTCACGCCGTCCTTTTGCGGCGGTTCGTAGCGCCAGGTCGAGAGCGATTCGAGAACCGCCGCATCCAGCACCTCTCCGGCCGACTCGATCACCTGGAGCTTGGTCGGCACGCCGTCCTCGTCGAGGACGAACTCCACCGTGGCGCGCCCCTGCTGATTCAAGCGGCGCGCGACCGCCGGATAGGTGGGAGGCTCGCCCGAGACCCGCTTAGGGGCTGGATCGCCGGGACCGAGCTCGACGAGGTCCCCTGGTTTCGTCTTGCGCGCTGCCGAGGCGCCGGGAGACTTGTCCTTCGGCTCGACCGGACGCAAATGGGCCAGGAGGTTGACGGTCTCTCCGGCCTGGGCCACGACGACCGAGCCCCATGCGGCGTACCCGTCGTTCTCGACTTCGATCTCGTGCTGACCGGGATCGAGCTGTGCATCCTCAACGGGGGTCTGCCCGATCGAACGCCCGTCGACCTTCACGCTCGCGCCGGTGGGGACGGACTCCAAGAACAAGCTCATCCGCGCGGGTTGCAGGGCGAAGTTCAGCGGCCCTTGAGACCCGGCCAGAAGCTCGAATCGATCTTCGAATGGGAGATACCCGTCTTTGGCGACGCGAACGGAATGCTCGCCCGCAGCAAGGCTCTCGACCGTGAGGGGAGAAACGCCTTGGAGCGAACCATCGATCCACACATCGGCCCCTGGGGGACTGGTTTGGACCACAGCGTCCAAGAGGATCTCGCGGTTGGGGAGCCACGCAAGCGAGCCCAGGACGGCCAGGAGCGCAACGAGTCCCGCGCCCGCGAGCGCTCGTGGGAAGCGACCCAGCCTCGGCTGACTCTGTCGCTCCGTGATGCTGGCGGTGGACTCCTCGACCGCGGGAGACCTCTGAGATAGAGACATCCCAACGGTCTCCGCTCCAAACGAGGTCTCTGTCAGACCCACCACGGACGATCCCGGTGACGAGATGCTTTCCAGCTGCTCGAAGGCTTCGAGGTTGAGCGCCGCCACGAACTCGGAGAACGTGCCAAAACGCTCCTCTGGCTTCTTGGCGAGAGCACGGGCAAACACGCGCTCGTAGTCGCGCGGGAGCCGGGGATTGTAGTCCTGAGGGGGAACGGGCGGAGAGTGAACCACCTTATAAACCACCGTCGTGACGTTGTCACCCGGGAAGGGTTTTCGTCCGGTGAGCATTTCGTAGGTCACGATCGAAAGCGAGAACAAGTCCGACCGATTGGTCACGGGCTCACCGACGATTTGTTCGGGCGCCATGTAGGAGGGTGAGCCAAGGAACTGTCCGGCAGTGGTCAGCACCGTCGATTCGAGGTGCGCTAGCCCGAAGTCGGTGACAACGGGTCGGCCGTTACCCATGAGCATAATGTTCCCGGGCTTGATGTCGCGGTGAAAGACCCCCTTCCGGTGCGCGTACTCGAGCGCGTCGGCGACCGGAGACACGATCTGGAGGGTCTCTTCGAGGCTGAGAGGACCCCGCTCCGAAATTGCGCTCAGAAGACTTCTGCCGTCGAGATACTCCATGACGAAATAATTCTCGCCGACGTCGAAGATGGTGATGATGTTGGGATGAGACAGCCCTCCCGCGGCGCGGGCTTCGCGCTGAAAGCGTTTCAGGTACTCTCCCGACTCGTCCTGGGCGAGGATCTCGTCTTTGATGGCCTTTATGGCAACCGTGCGATTGGCCAGCGGATCGAAGGCCTTGTAGACCCTTCCCATCGCACCCTGGCCGATTTCACCCTGGACCTCGTAACGCCCAAACTCGTGTGGTGTCATGGCGCCCCCCCAAACCCCATCTATTTACGATACCGGCCGATCGCGGACCTTGCAACTGCTTCAATCGACCTTGCGCGGGTACCCTGAAGCCGCTAGCATACCGGCCATCATGTCCCAATGGGCCGGACCGGGAGGCGTAGCCTTTCGCGGGCTCCCCTCGATGAAGCGGCTCGCGCGTCATCCACCCCACGTCTCGTTCGAGTTCTTTCCTCCGAAAAGTCCCACGGGGTGGAAGAAATTGAAGGAAACGGCGGCCCGTCTGGCCGAGTTCGAGCCGGATTTCGCTTCGGTGACATTCGGCGCCGGCGGGAGCGGAAATATTCGGACCCTCGAGGCGGCGCTCGACGTGCGAGCCGTAATGGGAGTCGATGTGGTGCCGCATATCACGTGCCTCGGCCTGACTTCGGAAGAGGTGGGGACTCACCTCGACAGCTTCGCCGACGCGGGATTCCGCAGGCTGCTCGCGCTTCGCGGAGATGTCCCTTTGCTCGGCGAGCAAAGCGCGGCCGACGTCCCCATCCCGGCGGGAGGCTTTCGCTACGCGAACGAGCTCGTCTCGTTCGTCAGGAAACGAGGCGGCTTCCACATCCTGGTGTCCTGTTACCCTGAAGGGCACCCCGAAGCCTCGAGCTTTCGCAGCGACGTGGACAACTTCGTCAAGAAGGTGGAAGCGGGCGCCGACGCCGCGGTCACGCAGTATTTCTTCAATAACGCCGCGTATTTTCATTTCGTGGAAGAGGTCAGAGAGCGCGGCGTCGACATTCCCATCGTCGTCGGTCTGATGCCGATCGCACCTTACGAGCAAGTGGCGCGGTTCTCGGAGAAATGTGGAGCGGACCTGCCCCTCTGGATCCGCAAGCGAATGGAAGGTTATCAGGACGATCCTGTTTCCCAGTTCGAGCTGGCCGTCGAGATCGCCGTCAACCAGGCGGAGGAGCTGCTGCGAAACGGCGCGCCCGGCATCCATTTCTATACGTTGAACCATCCCGAGGCGACCGCTCGCATCTGCGAGCACCTTCGCGCCCAACAGGTTCGACATGGCATCGCGTGGGAAGACGTCGCCCTCACCGATGTCGAGCCATCCTCGGCACCCTGAGCCACGCCCCATCTCTTACGGCCGAATCGTGATATGTAGGGCTGGAGCCATGGCCCGAACTCGACTCAGCTATGCGAGCGGGGCGACCGACCAGCCGCTCATCGGCCTGACGATCGGCGACATGCTGGAAGACGTGGCAGGCCGGTTTCCCGACAACGAGGCCCTCGTCGTCCCGCATCAGAACCTGCGGCTGACGTACCGCGAGATGCTCGCCGAGGTGAATCGCTGCGCTCGAGCGCTTCTCGCACTGGGCATCGAGAAGGGGGAGTGCGTCGGCATCTGGGCCCCGAATCGGGCCGAGTGGACGATCACTCAGTTTGCCACGGCCAAAGTCGGGGCGGTTCTCGTCAACATCAATCCTGCTTATCGTCGCCACGAGCTCGAGTACGCGCTGCGACAATCGGGCTGTACCGCCGTGGTTCTCGCGCGGCGCTTCAAGAGCTCCGATTACGTCGCGATGATGCGAGAGATCGATCCGCCTGCGGAGCTTCGCCACCGAGTCCTTCTCGGCGACGAGGATGCCGAGGGGATGGTGCTATGGGACGAGTTGCTGGCAATGTCGAAAGACGTCTCCGAGGATACGCTCGCCCGGCGACAAATGGAGCAACAGTTCGACGATCCCATCAACATCCAGTACACCAGCGGGACCACCGGCTTTCCGAAAGGCGCAACGCTCAGCCATCACAACATATTGAACAACGGCTACTTCGTCGCCGAGAGGATGAGATTTACCGATCGCGACCGGCTCGTGATCCCGGTCCCGCTCTACCACTGCTTTGGCATGGTGATGGGCAATCTCGGTTGCATGACGCACGGCGCGACGATGATCTATCCGAGCGAGGGCTTCGACGCGAAGCGGGTCCTCGAGACGGTCGAGACCGAAAGAGCGACGGCGCTGTATGGGGTTCCGACCATGTTCATCGCCGAGCTCGATCACCCTCACTTCGCGCGATTCGACCTCTCCAGCCTGCGAACCGGGATCATGGCGGGCTCGCCCTGCCCTATCGAGGTCATGAAGAAAGTCGTCGAGCGCATGCACATGGGCGAGGTCGAGATCGCCTATGGCATGACCGAGACGAGCCCCGTCAGCTTTCAGACCCGTCCGGACGCCCCATTGGCCAAACGCGTGGGAACCGTCGGGCAGATTCACCCCCACCTAGAAGTCAAGTTACAGGACCCGACGACGGGGATGACCGTCCCCGTGGGCACGCCGGGGGAGCTGTGCACTCGGGGCTACAGCGTCATGCTCGGCTACTGGCATCAGGAGGAAGCCACTCGCGAGGCCATCGATCGGGCCCGCTGGATGCACACGGGAGATCTCGCGGTCATGGATGGGGACGGCTACGTCAATATAGTCGGACGCATCAAGGATATGGTGATCCGAGGAGGCGAGAACGTCTACCCCCGCGAAGTCGAGGAGTTCCTCTACACCCACCCCAAGGTGAGCGATGTGCAGGTCATCGGGGTGCCCGATCCGACGCTCGGCGAGGAGATCATGGCCTGGGTCAAGGTGCGCGAAGGCGAAAGCGTGACCGAAGACGAGCTGCGCGAGTTTTGCCGTGGCGAGATCGCGCATTTCAAGATCCCTCACTACTTCAAATTCGTCGACTCTTTTCCTATGACGGTGACGGGAAAGGTACAAAAATTCGTCATGCGCGAGCAGAGCATCGTAGAGCTAGGTTTGCGCGACGCCGAAACCGCGTGAGTTAAGGGAGGCCATATGCTCGGAGCCCTGGTTCTTCTTGGGATCGTCGTGCTCTTGGCCGCGTTTCTCGTTGGCATCTACAACCGTCTCGTGACCCTGCGAAATCGCTACAAGAACGCATTCGCGCAAATCGATGTCCAGCTCAAACGCCGCTACGACCTCATTCCCAACCTGGTCGAGACGGCGAAGGGCTATATGAAGCACGAGCGTGAGACGCTCGAGGCAGTCATCCAGGCTCGAAATCAAGCCCTGATGGCGGAAAAGCGCGCTGCCGCGGAGCCCGGTGACGCGGGCGCGATGAAAGGTCTCACGGGCGCGGAGGCGGTCCTGACCGGTGCGATGGGCCGGCTCTTCGCTTTGATGGAGTCCTACCCCGACCTCAAGGCCAATCAAAACATGATGCAGCTCTCGCAAGAGCTGACCTCGACCGAGGACGCCGTGGCCCGAGCGCGCCAGGCGTACAACGACGCGGTGACGACCTACAACACCGCCCGAGAGCGGTTTCCCAACGTCCTCGTCGCCAGCAGCATGGGGTTCGGTGCCGCGGAGCTTTTCGAGATCGAGCTCGCGCAAGAGCGCGAGGCCCCGAAGGTCGCGTTCTGAAAGCCAACCCGAGTCAACTCGAGCCTCCCCTAACGGGAAGGCGTCGAGGCGGGTTGCCGTATTACCGATAAATCATGTAAAATCCGAGAGTGATCCGGTCGTTCGCGGACGACGCGACTGCCGATGTTTATTACGGGCGCGATACAAAGGCGGCACGAAGCCTACCGAAAGCACTGTGCCGCGCTATTCGGCGTAAGCTCGACGCGCTACATCGGGCGAGAACACTTCGCGATCTGCGTCTACCAGCGGGTAACCGGCTCGAGGCGCTGAAGGGGAATCGGGCCGGCCGCTTCAGCATGCGAGTGAAAGATCAGTATCGCATTGCATTTCGATTCGAGAAGGGAGATGCCGACGATGTCACGTGCGAAAACTACCATTGACGGCCCGCGGTCCGTGCTCGATTTGAAGCGACCGCCAACACCTCCGGGAGAGATGCTTCTCGAGGAGTTCCTTCGACCCGCCGGCCTGACTCAGGTAAAAGCGGCGCGGCGGATGGAGATCCCTCTCAACAGATTGAACGAGATCATCCGTGGTCGACGAGGCATCTCAGCCGACACGGCGCTCCGGCTGGCGCAGCTCTTCAAGACATCTCCAGAGCTTTGGATGGGACTTCAGGCTGATTGGGATCTCTGGCACGCCGCGCAGGCGCAACGCAAAGCGGGATGAGCTATGAGGCGCTCATTACGCTCGCACAAATCTCCAGGACCCATCGCTCTCAAGAAGAAGGATCAGAAACTCTTTCCGGGATCTTCCAATCCTTTGCGTTAGTACACGAGGACGAGAGGACGCACGATCATTCTGGTGGCGCGGCGTTATGTGGGCGATGCCGTCCCAGTATTCGTATTTCCATCCCGTCTTCCAAGGTAGGAGCTCGAATGCGTCGAAGCTCATCCGAATGTGCTGACTTTGCATTATCGTCGCCTTCAGTCTACAGCTTTTCGTTTGCCACGAATTGAACGCACTCGGCGCCTGCTGGAAGGACGGGTCCGCGGCCGTAATGTGCTAGAATATATTTGCTATGGCCCAATTGCATCTTTATCTTCCGGAAGACGTCGCTTTGGAAGTGAAGCGACGGGCGTCCCATCGCGGGATCAGCGTGTCCGCATATTTGGCGGAAATCGTGAGGAGTCAAGTTACGGACGAATGGCCCGAAGATTTCTTCTCCAAGGTCGTGGGAAGCTGGGCAGGAGAGCCCCTGGAGCGACCCGAGACGCTCCCACTCGAGGAGCGAAAGGAGCTCCGTGACGTACCTTCTCGATACGAACGCGTGCATCCAGATACTAAATGACACGTCGCCGGCTACCGTTTCACGACTAAACGCCTGCCGCCCGTCCCAGGTGAGGTTGTGTTCTATTGTGAAGGCAGAGCTTCTCTTCGGTGCCCGAAAGAGCGAGCGACCTGCGGAAAACCATCGCGCGCTTCAATTGTTCTTTGCTCCTTTCCGATCGCTTCCGTTCGATGATTCGTGCGCCCATCAATACGGAATCATCCGACACGATTTGGAGCGCATGGGACAAATCATCGGACCCAACGACCTGATGATCGCAGCCATCGCCATGGCAAACGAAGTGACGCTCGTGACCCACAATACGGGCGAGTTCTCGCGCGTCGTCGGCCTCGAATGGGAAGATTGGGACCTATGAGGAGGCTCCTTAAGGACCGATGGGGTGCGGAAACGGCGAACTACGATGTCTCCCTCGACGGCAGCCGCTTCCTCTGGGTGCGGGACGGAACCGTGAGCGACCGAATGTGATCCACCCCGTGCTGAACTGGCCCGCTACCCTCTCGTCGGCGAGCGACTCGTCCCCTTGACGGCGCTCGATTCCATCGCGTAGCTTTGCGGCATGCTCGCACTCTTTTTTTTGGCAACGCTTGCGTCTCCGGAGCCTTTCAAGCTTGGCACCTTCGAGCAGAACGGAGACGAGGTCATCGGGATCGTCCTCAGGGACCGTTACGTCATCGAGCTCGCGCGGGCGAACGCCTCGCTCGAAAGACGGCTCCCGTTGTGGGTGAAGCTCCCCATGCCGGAGGACATGGGCGAGCTCATCGGACGTTACGAATACGGCATGCGGGATCGCATCCATGCCATCGTCGAGGCGGTTGCCGAAAGCGCCCTCGACGGCGAGCGTCGCCCCAGCTACGTCCACGACCTCGAGGCGCTCATCGTCTTGCCGCCGGTTCGGCCGGGCTTGATCCTCGCCGCCGCTCTCAATTACTGGGCGCACGCGCAGGAGATGACGACGGGCACTCCGGCAGAGATGTCGGATGCCTCCGCTCTGGACGACTCTCCAGTCTCGATGGACCACTTCTGGCAACGTCCCGACGGCGACCGCCGCCAGAATCCGTACCTCTTCTTCAAACCCCCGAGGGTCGTTATCGCTCACGAGCAGCCGATACTCATGAAGCCCGGACGCGAGCAGCTGGACTGGGAATGCGAGCTCGCCGTCGTCATCGGAAAGCCGGCAAGCCACGTGCCCATCACCGAAGCGAGGGAGCACGTCTTCGGCTACACGATGATGAACGACGTCGGCGACCGCGAAGGCCGAGGCGACAATCGATATGGCTCGGATTGGCTCGTCTGGAAGAGCTCGGACACCTTCGCGCCGCTCGGCCCGTTCATCGTTCCCAAGGAGTTCGTGGCCGACCCGCAGAAGCTCGACATCTGGTTCGAGCTTTCGGGCGAGCGAATGCAAGACGCGAATACCGAGCTGATGCAGCACGGCATCGACGAGCTGCTCCATTTCGCCTCGAACAACATCATCCTCAGGCCGGGCGACGTCATTGCGACGGGAACTCCCTCGGGCGTGGGGATGGCCCGCACGCCCCCCATTTACATGAAACCGGGTGACGTCGCCGAGTGCTCGGTGGAAGGCATCGGAACACTCCGAAACCCGATCGCGATGTGGTCAGATGTCATGAGGCGGTAACGTTTCGATTGAAAGTGATCGAGGCGTCGGCATATGCTTCGCCATTCATCTAGGAGGAAAACGCTCATGCAATCTTCTCGAAAGACGTCCGTCATACTCACACTCTGTCCAGCGCTGGCCGTTTTGCTGTCCACGGCCACGATGGCCGCCCCGCAATCGGCGGGCCAGGCGCAGGACCAACCCGCGAGCAACATGGACATCCTGCGGGACAAGCTCAAGGCGGACAAGAAGCTTCTCATTGCCGAGAACCTGGGTCTCACCGAGGCGCAATCGGCGAAGTTCTGGCCGGTTTACGAGGAGTACCAAAAGGAGCTCACGGGAATCAACCAGCGGCTCGTTAAAGTGATTCAGAGCTATGCCAACGAATACAACGCCAGCACTCTGACGGACGCGAAAGCGAAGTCCCTGATGGAGGAAGCGCTCTCGATCGAAGAGGCGGAAGTCGCACTCAAAAAGAAATACTTGGCCAGGCTCGAAGGCGTCATTCCCGCCATGAACGCGGTGCGTTACCTCCAGATAGAGAACAAGATTCGGGCCCTCATCCGCTTCGATTTGGCGGCGAGCATACCTCTCGTGGAGTAGCCGTCCGAGAGAACAAAGATTCAGGCCGCTCGAAAACGATTCGATCTCGAGAAGGTCGCCGTGTCGTCGAAACGAAGCCCGTTCGCGCGAAGCTCGGGAAGGACGTCGGGGGAAATGAGCTGCCGGATATAGAACGGCTGCTCGACGACGTAGTGGTGAAAGGCGTGGGTGGCGCCGAAGTTGAAGCAAAACAACTGGAGCGGCCACAGAAAGAACGGCCGGAGCACTTGGGTCTCCTCGTGGATGCTCGAGACGTCTCCGTAGTAGTGAACGTTGGAGGAGATGAGCGTGAGGGAGGCTTGCCGTAGATAGTTGGGAAGCACCCAGGCGAATGCGAGCACGTCGATCGCGGGATGAGGGTGGCGAAGGATGAAGCCCAGCGCGACCAGCGCAAAGACGGGATAGACGGGAATTGAGGCGAGCGCAAGATCTAGTCGCCGAAAGCCGGGAATCTCTCGCTCGAGCCTTCGTGCGTTCAGCAGGAAAGCGAGGGCGCCGTCCAGCGTGGCCGCCGCGCGCCGAAGACCCCACGGCGTCCCCAGACCGAGGATGCGCTCCTCGACGTCGGTTCTCGAGCCCGAAGCGCGATGATGATGGAAGTGGATCTTGCGGCGGTACCAGCCGTGCACCACGTTCCCGCGAAAGACCCAGACGAGCAGCATCATCGCATTGTGCACGACCGGCTTGGTCCGGAAATAGAGGAAATGGATCAGATCGTGCTCGATCTCGTGCAGAACGGAGGCGAAGAACGCGTTCCCTAGCAGGCACGCGTACCAGGGGATCCGCCCCGTAGCATATAGCGCGCCCAGAGCGAACATTCCGGCGAGGGCAAGCAGAAACAACGTGGCGCCCAGGCCGTCCTGATGACGCAGCAGCGGATGGCGGTTAAGCGCTCGCTCTTCCGCCGAGCGAATGGCGTGTCTCACACGTTGAGCGCGCTCGTCCATCCCGGGTAGGATAACGCACCATGGCACCCGTTTTCGACCCGACTCGCTGACGGCCTCGATGAGCGACGACGAAAAAGAGCTCTTCGATGCCGTGCGTGCCCTCTTCGTCGAGAAGATTCCCTTCAATAAGCTGCTCGGCACCGAGATCGAGGAGGTCTCGTTCGAGAGCGCGAGCGTCCGGCTCGGATTTCGAGACGAGCTCGTCGGGAATTACATCCGCCGGAGCCTTCACGGCGGGGTCGTCTCGGCGACTCTGGATCTGACGGGCGGACTGGTCGCCTTCATGGGAGCCCTGCGCAACGCCGATGGGCGCACTCCCGAAGAGAAAATGGCTTGGCTCGCAAACGTCGGGACCATCGACCTTCGGGTGGACTATCTTCGTCCGGGGCTCGGTGCGCACTTCCTCTGCTCGGGTCACGTCCTTCGTACCGGCAACAAGGTGGCGGTCATTCGCATGGAGCTCGTGAACGACGAAGAAAGCCTGATCGCCGTGGGAACGGGCGCCTATCTCGTCGGGTAGCCGGGCCGGAGCTTGACAGAACGCTTCCAGCGCACTAACTTGTAGAGCGTCTAGGGGAGAGAATCCTGGAGGTGCGCTCATGGAGACTCTGCTGGTCGACCTACGCTCCGCTCTGAGAGGACTGGTTAAGAGCCCCGGATTTACCCTGGCTACGATCGTCACCCTCACGCTCGGCATCGGCGCGAATACGGCGATCTTCAGCCTGGTGAACGGCGTGCTCCTCGATCCCCTTCCCTATAAGGAGGGCGAACGCCTCGTGCTGCTCCAGCAGAGCGCGCCGAAGGCCGACGTGGACAACCTCGCGTTCTCCATACGGGAGGTCTACGACTACCGCGACCAGAACCGGACCCTGGAGGCTCTCGTCGAGCACCACTCGATGACGTTCACGCTTCTCGGGCGCGAAGAGCCCGAGCGGGTCTCGACCGGCGTCGTCTCGGCGGAGTTCTTCGACGTGCTCGGTGTGACACCGGCCCTCGGGCGTTCGTTCCGGCCCGAGGACGACGACCTGGGCGCCGAGGCCGTTCTCATCCTGAGCGACGGCTACTGGCAACGGAGCTTCGGAGGCGACGAGTCGGTCGTCGGAACGGTGCTCGAGATGAACGACCGTACCCACACGGTCGTTGGCGTTTTGCCCCCCATCCCGCAGTTCCCGGTCGAGCACGACGTCTACATGCCCACGTCAGCCTGTCCGTTCCGGGCGGCGAACGAGGAACGGATGAACGAGAATCGAAGCGCGTTTCGCGCGATGACTGCCTTCGGCCGGATCCGTGACGGGATCACCGTGGACGCGGTTCGCGCGGATTTCGCCACGATCGCCGCCGGCTTCGAGAACGACTACCCTGACACCTATCCCGAAGAGGCCGGTCTCGCCATCACGGCCACTCCGCTCCAGGAAGCACTGACCAGTGGTGCCCGGACGACGCTCTTCATCCTGCTCGGGACCTCGGCGCTGGTGCTCTTCATCGCCTGTGCGAACGTCGCCAATCTGGCCATGGCGCGTATCATGAGGCGCGATCGCGAAATGGCGGTTCGGTCATCGCTCGGGGCCGGCCTGGGAAAGCTCGTGCAACAAAACCTGGTCGAGGCCGGGATGTTGTCTCTAGTCGGCGGAGCGCTCGGCCTCGTCCTCGCCTATCAAGGTCTCGGCCTCCTCACCGCCTTCCTCGGCCGCTTCACGCCTCGTGCGGTGGGGATCACGATCGACGGAGGTGTTCTCGCTTTCACCCTGGCGGTCTCGCTCTTGACAGCTCTCGTGGTGGGCCTTCTGCCCGTTCTCGCCTCCAAGCCGAGCCTCGCCGCCGCCCTGCGCGACGGCACCCACACGACGGAGCAGAAAGCGCGCGTCCACCTGCGAGGGCTTCTCATCGCCGGACAGGTGGCTCTCGCGGTGGTCCTTCTCGTCGGCGCCGGCCTCATGCTCCGTAGCCTCTACCGGCTCCAGCGAGTGCAGCCTGGGTTCCGGACGGAGAACGTCCTCCTGGCGCGCATGTCACCCAACTGGTCGCGATTTCAAAATCAAGAGGACGCGGGGCGTTTCTTCGTCTCGCTTCTCGATCGAGTGCGCGCCATACCCGGTGTGATGTCGGCCGGGGTCGGAAGCGGCCGGCCTCTCGACGACCAGCCTCCTTTCACGAGCTCCTTTCGCATCGAGAATATCGAGATCCGGGAAGGCGAGCTCGCCCCGCAGGTCGCGACGCGCGTGGCGAGCCCCGACTACTTTCGCACACTCGGCATCCCGCTCCTCAGCGGCCGAACCTTTACCGAGCTCGACGACCAGGACTCCACACCCGTGGGTGTCCTCAACCGCTCGCTCTCCGAGCAATTCTGGACGGGCCGGAATCCGATTGGCGAGCGGATCTCACTCGACGACGGCGAGAACTGGATCACGGTTGTGGGCATCGTCGGCGACGTGCGCGAGCAAACGCTCGACACCGAGCCGGTCGGCGCCATCTATCTTCCGCAGGCCCAGTCGTTCTGGGCGCAAACCCTCGTGGTACGAACTCCCTACGATCCGATGACCATCGCCCGCCAGGTCGAGGAGGCCGTGCACGCCATCGACCCCGAGCAACCTGTGGACCGATTCGAGACCCTGGAGCAGTCGCGACGTGCCTCGATGGCCTCGCCGCGCGTCACTGCCCTTCTTCTCGGGCTCTTCGCCGCTCTCGCTCTCGTCATCTCGGCAACCGGCATCGCCGGCGTCATCTCGTATTCGGTCAGCCAACGCACGCACGAGATCGGAATTCGCATGGCGCTCGGCGCGCGGCGGAGCCAGGTTCTCGCGCTGGTCCTCCGGCAGGGCCTGCTAATCGTCGCGATGGGTCTGGCCGTGGGCGTAGCCGTGGCACTGGCCGCGAGCCGAGTGCTGACGGATGTACTCTTCGAGACCAGCCCGGCCGACCCCCTGACCTTCGCCGCCGTGCTCGTCGTGTTGCTGGGAGCGGCTCTCGTCGCAAGCCTGATCCCAGCTCGAAGAGCGGCTACGCTTCATCCGACCGTCGCGCTCCGCAGCGAGTGAGGCTCACTCTCGATAAAGATAGGGACCGTTGAACCACCGCTCTTGGCGCGCGTTTTCCGAATCAAGTTCACGAAGGGATAGCGCAGCCGGTCAGCTCTTCTTCTTGAACGCCTCCTCGACTTGCTTCTGGATGTCCTTGAACTCCTTCGAAAGAAGCTTCTCTTCGTCCTCGGTGAGGATTCGGAACGGAACGCGGATGAGGCTCTCCTGAAACTTCACGTTCAGCCAATGCTGGCCGTACGCGATGCCACCTGGCACCTGGAAAAAGAGCCGTCCGAGACAAGCGCGCTCGGAGCTGAGCTCGACCTCATCCCACGGCATCGGGCGATCCTCGACGTCGGAGAAAAAGCCAATCCGGCACGCGTGGATCGCACCCGGCGGAAAGTAGTTGATCGAGTCGCGCTGGACCCTCTCCCGCATCTGCAGCGCGCGCACCTCGTTCGACTTCCGGTACTCGGTGAGGGACGGCAGAGGAAGCGTCTTGCCGTCCGGAGTCTCGAGCGACAACGCATCACGGGTCATCGTGTAATCCGGTACTCCTTCGCGAACGGTGACGCCGAACTCGAGGAGCATCCACTCCTTGCCAAGCGACTCGTTGGCGAGGCGATAGCCGAGGATGGCATAGCCTTCATTGTTGTACGCCGCGCGAATGTAAGCGCCCTCCATCGTCATGATCTCGGGCACCCCGGCCTCGGGTATCTGCACTTTCGGCTTCTCCTGAGTCCGGGTATTACCAGGAGTTGGAAGCGCCCAGGTCGAAATCAGTACGAGGAGGACGAACGTCGATAGATTGCCGTATCTCAATGGAATCTCCTTCAGGACCTCAAGCTTATACCACCGGACAGCTCGAAGTGGTTCGGGTACCGGACGTCACCCACTACGCAGCACTCGTAGA
>DATIBD010000033.1:0-5139 GCA_035457705.1 Vicinamibacteria bacterium | reverse complement strand
GGGCGAGTGGCCGAACGTCGCGTAGACGAACCAGCGCTGTCGTTCTCCGAAAGTGATGCTCCAGCCGTACCAGACCCAGTTGTCCTTGACTTGCCGGTGCCATTCGAGGTGCCGGATGTAGCCGGCTTCGAAGTCCACGGTATCACCGTCGTGGGGACGCAAGACCGCGATGCGCGCGTACGGGCCCAGGCCCGAATCGGTTTGGGCCGAAAGGAGCGTCGGAAAGAGGATGCCAGCGATTCCTAACCAACGAAGCTTCATGTCAGACATCTTAGGGAGGAAGACACCCCGATTTGCGACACAGTTCCGTCGAAATCCGCCATATCGCGCGTTTCCGCTTGCGAAACGCTTCGGCTCGGCGAGATAGTGAGTCGAGAATGGCCCCTCGATCCAAGAGATCGGTGTCGAGCTCGAGCCGCCGCATCCTGGTCGTCACCGTACCCCCGGTCGACGAGCTCGATCTGGTGGGACCTCTCCAGGTGTTCAACTCCGTGAATCGCCTCGCGGGCAGGACCATCTACACCATCGAGGTCGTTACCAGCGGGGAGCGTTTGACGGTCGAGGGAGAGGGAGGCGTCCTGACCTTCGTCGCCCGGCAGCATTTCAGCAAGGTCAACGGAGCGTGCGACTCGGTTCTCCTCGTGTGCGGACTCGAGAGTCGATCGGTGCGCGACCGAACGCTCTCCGCCTGGCTGAACAGGAAGGCAGACGAGGTACGGCGGCTCGGCGCGGTCTGCGTCAGCGCTTTCCTCCTCGCCGAGGCCGGCCTCCTGGACGGCCGACGGGCGACCGCGCACTGGAAGTTCGGCCGCGAGCTGGCTGCGCGCTATCCCGCAGTACGCGTCGAGCACGACCCCATCTGGGTCAAGGACGGGAACATCTACACGTCGGCCGGAACATCCGCGGGCATCGATCTCGCGCTCGCCTGGGTCGAGGAAGACTGCGGCGCCGGCCTCGCTCACGAAGCCGCGCGCGAGCTGGTGTTGTTCCTGCGACGGCCAGGTGGACAGCCGCAAGTGAGCGTGTCACTCGCTTCGCAGGCTTCGGAGATGACGTCGATCCGCGAGCTGCAGATCTGGATCGCGGAGCATCTCGCGACGAGGCTGTCGGTCGAGGACCTCGCGGATCGCATGTCGATGAGCGTGCGAAACTTCGAACGCGTTTTCACCCGAGAGGTCGGCACGACGCCCTCCCAGTACGTGCTCCAGATGCGGGTCGAGGCCGCTCGCCGTCAGCTCGAGCGTGCCGATCGAGGCCTCAAGCAGGTCGCCTCGGCAGCCGGATTCGGGAGTATCGACGTGATGCGACGCGCCTTCGTCCGGCTTTTGGGGATCACGCCGAGTCGCTATCGCGAGCTCGCCGAGCGTTCAGTGCATTTCCTCGCCGACTGACGGCCGGGCACTATCCTTCCACGACACTCGATCACTCGAGGGATTGAACGTACTCGTCGGGAAGTCCGATCTTCTGCGCCAGCGCACGGAGCTTGGCGGCGTATTCCGGATTCCGTTCGCGGGTCGACGGAGGCTGTGAAAGATTGTAGCAAAGCGCTGCGATCAGGCCTCCGCTTGCCAACTCTGCGAGCACGGCGGTGGGCCGGTAAGCTTGCACACTCGGTTCCGAATAGAGGCGAGTGAGCTCGGACAGCGAGAGTGTGAAGACCAAACCATGGACGCGGCCACCGGGCGTGGGAACGAGCGTTGCCCGCTGGCCGATTCGGAGGGTAAAGCCTTCGACCATGGCGAGCTCACCGCCTTCTGCTCGAACGCCCTTGGAACGAAGAAGGTCCTCGTCCATGAAGAGTCCATAGAAGAAAACGTCTGCGCGTCGCAAGGTTCTGCTCCTCTCCGAAAGTACGTCCTCGGGACCGCCAGATGGACGCGGTGGGGCTCCGCGGTCCGATCTCCTCCAACTCGACTTTCATGGGTGAAAAGATATCAACTCGGTCTATCACCTGTCGCGGACTTGCACCGATCCATTTCCGGGCATGCTTGGAGCCACGCTAGAAAGGATGCCGAGGCTTCGCATGATCACGCTAATCCGAGCTTCCTTCGCCGAGCGTGGTTCTCTAGGAACTCGATTCCTCCCGCTCGTTCTCGGCGTAGCGCTCCTTTTGTGGTCCACCGCCTTCGTGGGGATACGCTACGCGGTGCGGCACTATCCGCCCGGCTCTCTCGCCCTCCTGCGTTTCTTGGTGGCCTCGGCCCTTCTCGCGGGCTTCGGCGTCGCCACAAGCAAGGAGAAGCCGAGGCGGGTTTCTTTCCGGGAATGGGGGAACCTGTTCGTTCTTGGCGGTACGGGAATCTTCGGTTACCACGTCGCGCTCAACTACGGGGAGAAGACGGTGAGCGCCGGAGCAGCTAGCCTGTTGGTGAATACTACGCCGCTGTTCACGGTGCTTCTCGCCGCCCTCTTTCTGAGAGAACGGCTCCCAGCCCGAGGGATTCTGGGGACGGCCATCGCCTTCGCAGGAGCGGCGATGGTGTCCCTCGATACGACCGACGGCTTCGCCCTCGATCGCGGCGCCCTTCTGGTGCTCTTCGCCGCGGTGCTCCAGGCGATCTACTTCGCCCTCCAGAAGTCGCTCCTTTCGCGGTTCGGCGCTCTCGAGCTCACCGTGCGTTCGACCTGGTGCGGAACGATCCTCCTCGCCGCGTTCCTCCCCGAGCTCCTGGCCACCCTCCGCACCGCCCCGATCCCGTCGACGCTGGTGGTCCTCTTCCTCGGAGTCGGGCCCTCGGCCGTCGCCTACCTCGCTTGGGCTTACGCGGTTTCGAAGATGTCCGTCTCGGAAGCGGTCGGCTACTTGTACCTCGTTCCGATCCTCGCCCTCGTTCTGGGATGGCTACTCCTCGACGAGGCTCCACGATTTCTTGCCCTCGCTGGAGGGGCGACGACCTTGGGCGGAGTGGCTCTCGTCCGGCATACTAACGCGGTCACCCGTCGCTGATCCACGTCGTGACAGCAGTGCGCTTTCACGAGAATCCGAGAGGGCGCGGCAAGGGTTGGAAACGTGAAACCAAGCCCCGCGTGACATGACAAGTCCCGACGATTAACCGCCCAGGACCGAAAAGTCGATGCGGCGCAGGCGCTCGAGATCGGCAAGGATGTCCATTGCGACGATCTTCCCGTCCCTTACGGTGAAGCCGGTTAGCGAGAACACCCTTCCTTGCGGAGCGGCGACGACTCCCATCGCGCCGTTCACCAGCACACGGCGCAAGAACGGTGCGAACTGCGAGAACGCAAGCGCCTGACGGGCCACCTCGCTCGCCCCGCGAACGACCTTCGACGCGCTCCTCGCAGCGTCGACTCGGAGCTCCACCTCCGGATCCAGCACCGCTACTAGCGCTTCGAGGTCACCGTCACGCGAAGCGGTGAGGAAAGCTTCGACGACTTCCCGCTGGTGATCGAGATCGGAGTCGGGAACCGGCGCTCGCTGCACGCGGCGGCGCGCGCGGCTCGCGAGCTGCCTGGCGGCGGTCGGGCTGCGCCCGACAATCGAAGCGATGTCATCGAACGGAAATTCGAACATGTCGTGGAGCACGAAGGCGACTCGCTCCGCGGGAGACAGAGTCTCGAGTACCACGAACAGCGCCAGACCGACCGAGTCGGCCAAGAGCGCCTGGTGCTCGGGGTCCACCCCTTCGAGCGGACTCACGATCGGCTCCGGCAGGTGCACCTCCATCGGCTCCTCGCGCCGTGACTTTCGCGAGCGCAAAAGGTCCAGGCACACCCGGCCGACCACCGTTGTCAACCAAGCGGTCAGGTTCTGGATGTCGTCCGCCTCCGTACGGCTGAGCCGCAGCCAGGCCTCTTGCACCGCGTCGTCCGCTTCGCTCAGCGAGCCCAACATGCGATACGCCACCGCCCGGAGGCGCCCACGGTTCTCCTCGAAACGCTCCGCCAGGACGGCTTGTTCTCCCATCGGTCACATACCTATGCCGCGTTACGTCATGGGGGTAGGAAGGGACGAGACCGGAAGGTCCCGACGATCTCGTTCGGCAAGGTTCAGCTCGACGGGAGCCATTCTAATGATAGGCCCGATCAGGATCCAAGGCATCAAGACCTCCACTTACCCGGCCAGCGACGTCGAGCGTGCGAAGGCATTGTTCAGCGCATTTCTGACGTCGACCCTGACCGGCAATCGACTTGGCGGCATCGTCAGCAGTCGTCCGGAGGCTTTCCATAGGTGTGCCCGATCCGTGTCGGGCTCGTTTCAGAGGAGGTCCCATTGGACTGGAACACATGGGTTCGGCAGACCCACCGCTGGTTGTCCATCGCCTTTACAGTGACTGTCATCGCCAACTTCGTCGCCTTGTCACAGGGGGAGCCTCCCGCGTGGGTCACCTACTCGCCGCTGCTCCCGCTCGCCTTTCTCCTTTTCACCGGTCTCTACTTGTTCGTGCTGCCGTATGTCACCAAGTGGCGTAGCCGGCGGCTCGCCGACTGAACGGGCGGCTGGCCGACGCCCTCGCGAGCCCAGCTCGCTCGAAGGCGCTCTTCTCGGTGTTCGCGTTCACGTGAATGCAGACCACCCGGAGTATCGTAGAAGCCTCAGGAGGATCGATGCAAAGCGACACCGAAAACGTAGGCGACCAAGAGGCGCTCTTCAGGCGCGTCCAACAGATCTTCGATGACGCCACCTTCATCCATCACCTGGGTATCGAGCTGGTAGCGGTGGGTCCCGGAAGATGTGAATCGCAGCTCTCGGTCAGCGGTAGCCATCTGCAGCAGCATGGATTCGTTCATGCCGGAGTCATTGCGACCCTGGCGGACCATACGGCAGGAGGCGCGGCGCGTGCGGCCGTCGCCCCAGAGGCGGACGTCATTACCATCGAATTCAAGATCAACTACCTCCGTCCAGCGAAAGGAAATCGCTTGCTATCAAAAGGCCAAACGCTTCGATCCGGAAGCCGGATCGTCGTGGCCGAATCGGAGGTCTATTCCATCGAGGATGGTCGCGAGGTTCTCGTCGCCAAATACAATTCGACGCTGGCCGTGATCCCGTTTCGAGCCCGAACTTAAGGACCTCGTGAGGAACGCAACTTCGTGATTCTGCCCCTGTCCGGGATCCCCTCATGCGCGATTTCCCAATTTCGGCGCCGTCACTCTTCGAGGCGCGAGCGTTCGGGTCGCCATGTA
>DATIBD010000032.1:0-76126 GCA_035457705.1 Vicinamibacteria bacterium | reverse complement strand
TGGGAAATGAGCCCACGGTCGCGGAGAAGTCGGAACATCTTGTGTCGGAACAGGAGCTCGGCTCGGTGCTCATCGACGTAAGGGACGGGAACCCACACGCCGTCGGGTGTCCATAGGCCTCTGGAGGCGATGGCATGGATGTGCGGATTCCACCGCAGCGACGAGCTGAAGGTCTGGATGACAGCGACCATGCCAGGGCGGGCATCGGGCTCGTCGACGGCAGCGGCCATCATCTCGCGGACGGTCTCGTAGGCGAGTCGTGCGAACTCTCCGAGAAGCTCTCGATGAAAGAGAAAGTAGAGCCGGAGCATCTTGGGCAACGAAAAGACCCACTGAGCATGGGGGACATCGGCGAGAATGTGTTCTTGGAGCAGGGCCGAGAAGAGCGCCGCACGCTTCGCCCCACACGACGGGCAGAGTCCTCGGCCTTTACAGGAGAGCGCGACGAGGAACTCGAAGCGCCACTTTGGACAGACGGCGCGGGCGAAGCCTGATTCGAAAAGTCCGCAGTCGAGATAGCTGGCGACGGCGTTATCCCAATACCCTTGCCAGAAGCCGTAACGCCGCTCGAATCGCTGTTCCCACAGGAGTTTCACGGTTTCGTAGTGCTTGTCCAGGAGCTGATAGAGGGAGGTGGCGCGCGGATTCCTTGGTCGGTAAAAGGGAGGGCAATCCTCTGCCCCGGGGAGAAAGGCAGATGATGCCGCCATGGCGCCCATGGCGGGTAAAGACGAGATCGGCTACTTGGAACCTCCCTCGAGGTCGCGAAGGGCCCGAAGAGCTGGCCCGCTCCCCACGTTTCCGGAAGCCGCGTCACCTTGGCGTCATGCCCGTCGCCCCGAGGCGTCGGCGGCGTTCTCCTCCGAGGCCGCGCCCTTTATCCGGACCTGGGCCGGCTCCCCAGCGCGCGAGGGGTGAACGGCGTGAAGATGTACCGGGGTCGGGAGACGCTCGCCTACCGCGCACTTTCACGCCTGTTCTACGGGTTGATGGGCCGCTCGCTCGGCCGCGATCTGAAGGGAGACTCCGACTTCAAAGGGAGACTCCGACTTCAAGCTCCTCGATCGTCAGGTGTTGGACGCACTCCTGCGGTGCCCGGAGCGCCACCGTTTCTTCCGGGGGCTGGTCTCGTGGGTCGGATTTCGAGTCGCCAGCTTGCCTTTCTCCGTCAACGAACGCGCGGGCGGCACGAGCAAGTGGTCGACCTGGAGCCTCTTGCGATACTCGGTTCGAAACCTCCTCATCTTCACTTCACTACCGCTGCGGCTGATCGCCTGGGTTGGGATCGTCGTGGTGATGATCAGCTTGTTGCTCGGGGTGCAGACGCTGTACAACCATTACAGCGGACGCGCTCTCACCGGTTTCACCACGGTGATCCTTCTGCTGATTCTGCTCAACGGTCTCGTGCTCATCAGCCTCGGACCGGTCGAAGCCGAGCGCATTCACGTGATAATGAAGCATCATCTTGCGCTGGCCTTCGTCGGACGTCCTCCTCTACGCGATCAACGAGGACGCGCGCCATCACCGGGGTGCGCTGCAATCCTGGGAAGCCGCATGTTTCATCAAACACTCGAAGAGCTCGA
Organism: Vicinamibacteria bacterium; assembly: GCA_035457705.1. Taxonomy (GTDB): domain Bacteria; phylum Acidobacteriota; class Vicinamibacteria; order Marinacidobacterales; family SMYC01; genus DASPGQ01. Next base: position 74,543 of record DATIBD010000032.1, on the reverse strand, counting down.
ACTCCCGGAGCGGCTTGGTGAGGTAATCATCGCAGCCGCACGCCAGCGCTTCCTCCCGGTTCTCCTCGAACGCCTCGGCGCTCAGCGCGAGGCTGTCTTTCTGGATCCTGGAATTCCACTCTGTGCTTCTCCAATTCCGCGGGTAGCCGTGAGACCGGTCATCTCCTGCATCCGCACGTCCATCAAAATGAGGTCGGGATGCCATGACTGATTCAAGACTCATTCGATCCATCGTCTCGGGTGAGCCGATCGGAGTGGTGCGTGTCAGCGCGACATCGGGAGCGCCAAAAGGTCACCGCCTCCCTCTGCAGAGCGGTTGTCGATGATGGATTTCGTCTTTGCCCAGCATGGGCAGCGCCGGCTTCCCACCGCAGGCCCCCTCCCTGCCCAGCCGCTTACCGGCAGCGCAACCCCGGGGCCACGCCCCTCTCTATGGCGCCTACGCCGACCACGTTCCAGCACCTAGACAAAAACCGGCGGCACGCGAGCTCCCCGCGATCGACGCAACTTCCTTAGAGCGCCCCCCACTCACCGCCGAGCCCCTCGTCTGTCTCCGACGTCTTCGTCCATCGATCAGGCCCCCGGGTTCGTCCTTACACGAGCTTCACGTTTTGAGACTCGATGCGAAGACCGTCCTCCGACCGCCCACCCCAGGAGGAAATCTCCGCCCAGTTCAGCACCCGCGGAGTTACAACCTCCTGTCCGTCCTTCGCCCCAGTAGCCACCCGATTCATGTTAGTCTTTCTCTCAGTCCGAGTTGCTATCCTTCCATGACCGGGCACAGCGTCTCGCGCTATCGCGTCCATGAGAAATTGGGCGGTGGGGGCATGGGCGTCGTGCACCGCGGGGAAGACCTCCGGCTCGGCCGAGGCGTGGCGCTCAAGTTCCTGCCGCCGGAGATGTCCAGGGATCCGCAGGCGATCGAGCGCTTCCAGAGGGAGGCGCGCGCAGCCTCGGCCTTGAACCATCCTCATATCTGCACGATTTACGACCTGGGCGAGGAGGACGGGCAGCAGTTTTTGGTGATGGAGCTGCTCGAAGGAAAAACGCTCAAGCATCACGTAGAAGGAAAGCCGCTCCCGGCGACGCAGCTTTTGGATCTGGCCGGCCAGATTGCCGATGCTCTCGAGGCGGCTCACGCGAGCGGGATCGTGCATCGCGACATCAAGCCGGCCAACATTTTCGTCACCTCGCGTGGGCAGGCGAAGATTCTCGACTTTGGTCTGGCAAAGCCCATGCAGGAGACGGCGCCGCTCGCAGAGGCTCGGTCGGCGAGCGGGGAGACGGAAGCGCGGCTCACCACTCCGGGCGTGGCGCTGGGGACGGTGGCCTATATGTCGCCCGAGCAGGTGCGGGGCGAGGCTCTCGACGAGCGGACCGATCTCTTCTCCTTCGGCCTGGTCCTCTATGAAATGGCCACCGGCCGGCAGGCTTTCCCCGGTAGGACCTCGGGGGTGGTTTTCGACGGGATTCTGAACCGGCTGCCTGCGCCGCCGTCGGAAATCAATCCCGAGCTGCCGTCTGAGCTCCCAGCGATCATCGGCAAAGCCCTGGAGAAGGACCGCGATCTCCGGTACCAGACCGCAAGGGACATGCGGGTGGAACTCGAGCGACTTCGACGGCGCCTGGAGTCCGAGCCCGCAGCCGCACCGACGGGCCTTCCCAGAGTACACCGCCGATGGCTTTCCGTTGCCGCGGCGTTACTGATCCTCCTGGGAGTTGTCGTCGTGCTTCGCTGGACGCGTCCTCCCGCGCCAACGACCGAGACCGTAACGATTGGCACAGAGCCCCGTCTCGTCGTTCTGCCTTTCGAGAACCTGACCCGGCAGTCCGGCGATGACTGGCTCGCGGGAGCCTTTTCCGATTCTCTCACGCTCGGGCTCCAGGACCTGGACAATGTGATTCTGGTCAACCGTGAGCGCGTCGTCGAGCTTTACAATGAGAGATCGGTCCGGGAGGCGGACGGGCTTGACTCGGCGACCGTCCGCCAGCTTTCGCATGTGCTGGGAGTGCGCTACTACGTCCACGGGAGCTATCAAAAGATCGGAGAGGAGATCAAAGTGGTCGCGCGTCTGGTGGAAGCCGACTCCGGAGCCATCAAAGCGCAGGAGAGCCTAACCGACCGTTTTTCCAACATCCTCAAGCTCGAAGATGATCTGGCGCGGAAGTTCGCCGTGAGCCTGCAAACAGGCGCGTCGGTCGCGACCGCTCGCATCGAAACGTCCTCTCTTGAAGCGTACCAGGCGGTCACCGAGGCCCGTGGGCTCTACGCCTCCGCCAGGTATGCGGAAGCGGTGGACCGGCTGCGGAGGGCAACCGGCGATGACCCTGGCTACGCGGAGGCATGGGCCCTCCTGGGTAAAACCTACGCTCGTCTGGCAGCGCCCGCCGCCTTCGCCGAAGGCTCCCGCGAGGCTTACGTTCGCCAAGCGCTCGCTGCGGCAACGCGCGCCTCCGAGCTTTACCCATCACTCTACGAGGCGCACATCGCTCTCGCCCTGACGTACCGCGAGATGGAAGACACGGACTCCTGGCGCAGCTCGGCCCAGAAAGCCATCTCTCTCAACCCGCGGCTTGCGGAAGGCTACGTCCTTCTCGCTGACTCCTACAACAGCGCGCCAGCCTGGAGTTGCAGCCGGGAGCGGGATCCGGAGCTTGCCGAGAGCTATTACCGCAAGGCGCTCCGTATCGATCCAAGGTTTGCCGTCCAGTCCAACCTCATCTATAACCTGATCTGGGAGGGCAGGTCGGTGGATGGCCTTCGTCTAGGCGATGAAGGACTTTCTGTCCTTCCCGGCAACCGAGCGGTACGTCGGGCACGAAGTCATGCACTTGTCCACCTAAACCGCCCTTCAGAAGCTCAGCAGGGAATCCACGAGATCACCGGAGGGAAAAACCTGAGCAGTATGGATGAGTTCATTTGGGGGTTCGCCGACTTGCAGCTTGGAAACCTTCAAGCGGCCGCGCGCCGTTTCGAAAAGGCCCTGGCCCTTCTGCCCTCGACGCGCAACGAAATAGAGGTGGCCCACGCCTACCTGAGCACGAACCATGTGGAACAAGGGCTCGCTCACCTCGAGCGCACCTTCAAGATTGACGCCGCTTGCGCCGAGTTCGCCGCCGAAAGCCCGCTTTTCGCCGCCTACCGCAACCATCCCGACTTCCGCGCGCTCCTCGCCCGCTACGGCGTCCGGTGAAAAGCGAGAAGGCTCGTTCCGGCGATTTCGCGCGATTTCGCGGATACCGCTACAATCCGGGGCAGGAATCACCCCGAGCTATCGCTGGTACACCACTTTTCCGGAAAGGATGGTCATATCGACTCGCGTCGTCTTGATCTCTGAAGCCGGGATGCGAAGCAGGTTCTTTTCGAAAATGATCAGACCGGCGTACTTGCCTCACCCCCACCAACCACGATAGGCCTGTCCCATCTGACGAGCCGAATCTGTCCTCGAAACAGCGCGCCGCTCTCCGAAGACGATGGGCGAATCTCATGAAAAGGGTTTTCAAGACCGATCCTCTGTGAGTGCGGCGGGAAATTTCGCGTCCTGCTTCCTCTATGATTACTTCGGGCTGAGCGTCGCCTTCAACTGGCGGGCTGTGGTGTTCGCGAGCGCCGTCGTCGCCGTCCCGGCCGTGTCACCTTGGTTGTTGCGACGTGCCCGGGGTGGCGTGAGGTCCTCTGGCTGGTCCTCGGTTGGAGTGCGGCGCATTCTGTTGTTTCTCCTGCTGACCCCCCTTCGCATCGACTTGGTACATCTTTCCTTACCGGGGCTTCCCCGATGTGACCGTGCCTGTCACGGTCGGACCGTACCCTGGTCGAAAGATAAGGAGGTCTGATCATGAGAGGGTTGGGGAGATACGTTTTGACTGGCCTGTGGCTGGTTCTTTTCGCGGGAACGACCGAGGGGAAGGATCGAAGACCGGAGCTTCGGAATCCGCTCACCGACGAGGACGTCCAACGAGCGCTGGAGTCGGGCGCGAGGGCCAATGGACGCGACTGCGGCCTTTCACTTCGCGATTCGATGCAAGGGTTCAGTAACGCGATGGCCGCCATGGGCGACGGGAGGACGGGCGGCACGGGTTTCAGCGTCGATGTCTACACGCCGTTCTCCTGGATCGCGCAACAGTCGTCGTGGGCGGCGAAACGGTACCAGGCGGTGCGGTCGGAGGACGTCACCGAGGAGAGCCGCCGCGGCGTCCTTCGGGTCTACGCCAATCCGGATTTGCCGACGCGCGTGAGCGCGGACGGGCTCGTCGGAACCTCTGGTGTCGATCACATCATCCTGCGCTCGACCCGAGACAAGGGCTTCGAGGTCGCTCAGCCGATCGAGACCCAGGAAGACGTCGCGTACGCCCAGAACGCGTTCGGGGCGGAAGTCGGCTATGCGTCGCTCGTGGGCTATTTCGAGCTCGAGGACGTGCGCCGGATCTCCGAGCTCGACGCCAAGGGCGAGTTCTTCGTCGTGGTCATCGGAACGAGCGGAGAGGAGAAGAGGTTCAAGGTCAAGACGAAGCATTTCGACAGGCTGCCGTAGAAAGTGTGGGGGACGGCTTCGGCGAGCTCCGCAGCCGTCTCCCACTACGCCGTTCAAAGCACCGTTTCCCGGACGATGGTGGCGTTCGCCGCAATCTCGATTATGGAATGCGCGTCGGCGTAGGCTTGATCCCCTTCGACGCTGTTGTCGACGCACTAGCAGGGTGATGAAAAAGCACAGTCCAGCCTGCGCGAGCGGAGCGAGCCCGGCGCGCTCGCCGCGCCGTAGGCAGCTCGAGCCGTGGCGGCCGATCGACCAGCGGGTCGGCTACGGCACTGAGCACCAAAAGAAACACTAGCTGTGGCCCGATGAGCGAGAGGTTCCAAAGTGACGGAGAAACCGAGATTTTGGAGTCTACGCACCATCTTGGCAGTCAGTCGTTCTTTGTCACAGCGATCGAAGCAGGTGGCGCCGAGCTCTCGGTAAGGTGTGCCTCGTTTCAAGATGTGATAGGCGGCGGTGAGGATGGAAGAGGCGACCGCTGGCCGAGCATGCTGTTTCAGTCCGACGGCGAGTGCTCGGGGACCAGCATCGCGACCCGCTCCAAGCTGATACGTTGCCCGGCCTGGTGGAGCGTCACCTTGGCGACGACCGGCTCTCAAGACGGAAAGCACCGTCCGAAGGCGGCCAGCAGGGTCGGCCGCCCGCGCAGGCGGAGCTTGCCCGTCACGAGCATTCGTCCGAGGCCGACTCTTCCGGCAAGAAAGCGCAGCCAGCTCGCCCCGTCGACCGTGACCCGTAGGTCGGCACGGCCCAAAAGCCCGTCGTTCACCGCGACCCGCTTGCCTCGTATCTCGATGGTCGCTTCCCGGGGCTCGTCGCCCGTGAACACGAAGTGGTACGTGGCCTCGAGCCCCTCGGCCGCGTCGCTCTGGAAGAGACTCGGCAGTGCGAACAGGAATCCGCGGATGCTGCGGGCGCGGAGTGAGCCACGCACCCGGCGCGGCGTCTTGTGGGGGAACCGTCTCTGGACGTGGTGCTCGGCGTTCGACCCGGCGATCACGTAGACCGGCTCTTCTCTTTGCTGCAGGGGCCGCACGACTCGGTCGAGGTAGCTTTTCCGATCGTTCAGGAAAGGCCGTATGACGTCCTCGCCGGCCGGGCATACCGCCATGCAATAGGCAGACTTGTAGTTGGCGCCGAAAGAGAGGCTCTGCCACATCGATAATGTCTCGCTCTCCGCGACGCGTTCGTTGTAGTCAGCCCGGCTCTTGCTGTCGGCGATGGTGCCGACCCAGTCGTTGAACCCTCCCAAGAACTCCCGGTAGTTGTGGGTCAGACAGGCGCCAAAGTGGAAGCTCCCGTCCGTGCCGATCGCGCCGACAGGGCATGCCGCGACGCAGAGGTTGCACTCCAGGCAGGGGGTGTACGTGAGCTCGGAGGCGACGCTCGTCACCGGTCGGTCGACGAGGACTGTTCCGAGAAGGATGAAGTTGCCGAACTTCGGGTGGATTACGTTGCGGTGAATCCCCATCTTGCCGAGGCCGGCGGCCACCGCAATCGGCTTGTGCTCGAGTACCCAGAACTTTTCGCGCTCGACCTCCATGGGGAAGCCCATAGTGGCGTTGAGCGCTTGAATTCCTTGTGCCTCGAGCCGACGAACGATCGCATGACCCACGCCGTTAACGGTATGGCCGACCTGGTGGAACTCGACGTTCGCGATCGAGCGAGCCGGGTTGCGCACGGGCTCCCGGTTCATGCGGAGGACGAAGCTAATGAGGGTCTTCGCCGTAGGAAGCAGCCGCGCGATATCGGCACGCTGCGCTGCGAGCGCGGGGCGCTCCACCTCGACAAAACCGACATCGTCAGCGCCGAGCTCGAGGCAAAGCCGCCGCAGCTCGGCCGCATCGATCACCTCTTCCGCCGGCGCCAGCGGGCGCCCCTCGATAGCACGGACCGTCGGATGGTCCGCCAAGCGGTCAGCGCGCCGTACCGACGAGCTCATGTCGTTCGCTCGGGCGAGCCCAACGGTTGCTCGGGAGAGTTCGATTGACGAGAGCCCGCGAGATCCGTTCCTACCGGGCGCCTGGCTTCAACGAGAATAATTCCTGTCATGTTGTCTCTCTCTCCGTGGCGGATTTGAAGAATTTGCCGCGGGCTCGACATTCTCGTCGAGACTCCTGAGCGCGAAGGGTCGCCGCATTCCTTGCTCGAACATCCCTGCGGGGAGACATCGCCGCAGCCGGGGGACGGTTTTCGTTTGTCGCCCGACCAGGTAGCGCAGCCGCGGAGAACGGCTGGGCAGGACCTCTAGCAATGTGTCGGCCACGAGCTCCGGGCCGGGCGCCTTCACTCGGAAGCATGAATGGCATCGATAGCGCGCTGGCGCCACGGAGCGTACTCCGATAATCGGATTCGCTCCGAGTCGTCGGTGGTTCGGAGCTCGAATTGGGGCCAGTCTCGTTGCACCCTCCATCTCCTTCCGCCGTCCATTGAGAACGTCCTGCCGAGCGACCCACCATTGAATTACACTCCGTTAACGAAAAAGTCACCGGCAGGGGTGAAAGGCCGTCGCTGGTCGAGCGGTCGCTGGCTTCGAACTGCGGACCCCCAGTTTCGAGATGGCCGCGAGAGCTTCGAGATCCTCGAGCAAAGTCGCGGTCATGCAAGTCCTTTCCGTCTGCGGCGCGGCGTCACCCGGAGGGTGTCGAGCCAGACAGCGAGCATCTCCAAGTTCGACCGAAGCATGGCCCGGCTACCGGCGCTCTTGCCCGTTCCGAACGAGCCTTCCGTCGCTGCGACTAGGAACGAGGCCACCCTCCGCGGATTGACGTCCTTGCGGACGATTCCTGCTTTCTGCGCGCGGCGGATCGCCCGCGCGTAACCCGCTCGCCACGCCGCGAACGTCACTTCGATCCGCCTGCGAAACTGAGGGTCGATCGGTGACATCTCCTGTGCGAGATTGTTCAGCGGGCACCCGAGCTCAATGTCGCGCTCGTCCAGCGTCGCCGCGATCCGCTGGTACGCGCGCTGGAGGGCAGTGAGCGGATCCTTGTCGGCACTCCGGAGAGGCCCGAGCCATCGCTCGAGTGCCACCCTGCCCACTTTCTCGACGACCGCGTAGCCGAGAGCGGTCTTGTCCTGGAAGTGGTGGTAGAGCGCTCCCTTGGTCACTCCCGCTCGGCTGAGGATCCCATCGAGACTCGCGGACTGGAATCCGTGCCGGTAAATCTCCTCGAAGGCTGCCCTGAGCAGCCGTTGGCGAGTTGCGTCGGCTGCCGAGGCGCGACGTGTCGGCGCAGGAGCATTCTTCATACCGATAGGTATGTTAGTAGTGCGGCGTTCGCTTGTCAAGTCGTTGCATACCAGTTGGTATGCCAATTTCGGAACGCTGCAGTGCGAAACCTCGGAGAAGACCCATCGCCCTATTGGCCTGGTATCAGGGGAGGGCGCCGCACGCGACGCTCTCACTCCGAACCAGGCACGATCAGCTTGGGCCGCGAGGCGGTAGCCGAGCAGGAATAGCCGCTAAGCGCACTACGGTGTCGTGTTCCCTCACCTCGACGGGCTCGAAGCCGCGGGCGTCGTACATAGACCGCGGGCCCCGGAAATGGCTTGCATCGCCCTCGTCGGGTTTGTTGTGAGGATAGCCCTCGATCCACGTTGCCCCGCGCGCAGAGGCGTCGGCGATCACGCGATCGAGCAGAGCCGAGGCGATCCCGTGCCGTCGGAACGGCGGGGCGATGACGAAGCACGACACTCCGATGACGGTTGTCGGCGGGGGTCCGTCGGGATCGACATTCCGGTAGAGGCCGCAGTCGGAGCGAAGTGAGGCGTTCACCCATCCAGCCGGTCGGCCGTCGACGTACGCGAGATACCCGAAGGTCGTGCCACACCGAAGTCGGTGGGCCACGCTCGCCCGTGTCTCGCGCCAAGGGCGCTCAGGTTGCTCGGGCGTCGCCGGTATGTGGGGTTCAAGGCAATAGCACGAGGCCCAATCCGGGTTGCCGGCGAAGGCATCGTGGTCGAAAAACCTTAGCCAGTCGTCGATGCGGTCCTTCGTCACAGGATGCACCGCGACGCCCGGGATCTCAGGCAGCCGTTCCGTGTCCCCGGTGAGCCGTTCGGTCGCCTCCGCATAGTTGCGGGCGTAGCTCCGGATCGCTTCCTCCGGGTAGGACCAGGTGTGGCTCTCCTGCCCGTGCGCCACGAACGCCTCGGTGACGGCGTCCGAGTTGTCCGCCGTGATCAGCTCATCACACCCGAAACACTTGACCTCCACGAATTCCTCCTCTTCTCAGCGGTTCCTCGTGATTGGGGCTCCTAACAACATCAAGAATATCGCCGTTCAGGGATCGACAGGTCGGAGTTCGCGCAGCACCATCGTCCCGATTCGAAGAAAACGATCGCAAGCCTTGATGCTATGTTCAGCGACATGTCCCACCGAGCAGCGCGTGCCAACCAACACCTGGTGCGGCGATCCGCCTGGCTCGACATAGTGCTGCTTGATGAGCAACTTTGCTCCTGACAGGTGTCAGACCCTGCTTCGAGTTTGACGCTCTCACTGTGCGATCGCGCTCTCGATCGCGCGACCCACTGTCCGTCGCCGAGGCTGTACGACCACTGCATTCGCCCGCTTCGGGTTCTCATATTTACTTACCGGTGAAGCTGAGGGTCTCGAAAGGGTGCAGAACGGGAGTGAGAATTCGACGCGACTCACGCGTGATGGTTGGAACGGTAGCGGAGCTTGTCGATACCCAGGCGTTTGATGCGCGATTCCAGCGTGGAAGGTGCCAGACCCAATCGGCGAGCAGCACCCGTCGGACCGGAGACGCGTCCTTTCGAGGGTCAGCGCGATATGGGAAGTCGCACGGTAAACTCCGTTCTCTTCCCGAGCTCGCTCGTCACCGAGATGGTGCCCCGATGAGCTTGAACGATGCGGTAGCAGATTGACAGCCCCAGACCCGTGCCCACACCGACTCCTTTGGTGGTGAAACCCGGGTCGAAAACTCTGTCCAGATTCTCCGGAGCGATTCCCATCCCGGTATCCGCGAAACGGAGGACCACGTGATCGCCATCGCGCTCCGTGGTGATGGTGATGGTCCCTCTGCCGTTCATCGCGAAAATGGCGTTGCTCAGTAGATTCATGAAAACCTGATTGAGCTGGCTGGGAAGACACATGACCTTGGGCAGATCGCCATAGCTCTTCACCACCTCGACACCCTTTCCGAGCTCGTGAACGAGGAGCGTGAGTGTGCTATCGATGCCCTCGTGCAGTTCGACCCTCTTCTCCTCGGACTCGTCCAGCCGAGCGAAGTTTCGCAGCGACCTCACGATGGAAATGATGCGTTTGCTGGCCACGAGTCCCGTTTCCGAGGCTTGCTCCAACGACTCGACCGCCCGGCGAAGCTTCGGATCCGCTGCCAGGGTCTCGGATACGTCCGGGCTCGCTATGCGCTGTTTGACGATTTGGGCCGCGCGTCTCACCAAATCCGCGTTGGCCGAGATCGATCCGATTGGCGTGTTGATCTCGTGTGCCACTCCCGCCGCCAGCATCCCCAACGACGCCATCTTGCTCGATTGGACGAGCTGCGCCTGCGCTTCCCGAAGCTCGCGATTTGCGCGCTCCAGCTCCGCCGTCCGGGCGCGGACACGCTCTTCCAGCGTCTCGTTGAGCTCCGCGAGCTCCGCACGGCGTTGGCCTTCCGCCCGATAGAGCCGCGCGTTATGAATGGCGCTCGCCGCCTGATTTGCGACGATCGTGACCAGAAGCTCGTCGCGATCGCTGAACATCTTTTGCTCGGCGCTCTCCACGGAAAAGACCCCGATCAGGTTGTCTTTGATTAGAAGTGGAATTCCGATTTGGCTCTCGACGTTGGGAAGCCCGGGCACCGGGGGGGCTTCTTTGAGCTCATCCGATCTTCCCGCGCCTTCCATCTCCTTCCTGATGGCGGCGATGTAGGAGCGCTGGCGCCCCAAGTTGGTGAGTCGCATGATACGGCGCTTCTTGGCCACCACACCGATGAGCCCGATGCCGATGGGAACCAGTCCGCCGAGAGTCTGACCGCCGTAGCCCCGGCTGGCAACGACGCGAAGCGCATCGCCCGAGTCGTCGAGAAGGAGGATCAGCGAATGATGAAAACCGAAGAGCTCGTCCATCGTGCGGAGGACGACCTCGTAGATCTCGTCGAGCTCGAGTGTTGCGTTGATGTCGGACGAGACCTGGCGGAGGATCCGAACTTCGGCCGATTTTTGCGCCAGCTCCGCGGCCAGCTCCTCGCTGGAGGCTCCCGTCGTTCCCACGCGACACCGCTCAGGACTTCATGACTTCATGAACGGGAGCCGTACTCGATCTTCTGCACCGAGGTCACGCGAAAAATGTCCGCGGCCTTGAGCTTGAAGATGCCCGACATTCCTGTCATCGAGGCAATGGCTTCGATCTGCATGTCTAGCTCGTCGAAGATGGGCCCCTTGGTCTCAGAATGATCGAACTCGAGGTGCAGGATCCAGCTCGTGCAACCTTCGACGTCGTTCAGGTTGACGCAGGCACGTGGATTCTCGCGGATGTTGCGAACGGTCTTGCTGAAGAACTGGTTCGACAGTGCGACGTGATGGGGGTCGACGTAGTAGACACGAGAGATCTCCGTGGCGTTGGGGATGCCGTCCGCCGAGGAGGTCCCCACTTGTGCGGGAATCCCGTTCTCCATCACCGCTTGGATCTCGTCGGGAAGCTTCGCTCCCGTCATCACCCTTCGTCCATGGTGATCCGGGTGCCCGCTTCGGGACCGGGTGTCTGATCGTAAATCTCGTGCACCTCGAACGTCATGGCGAGGGCTGGCGTTCCGTACCGAGCGTCGCAGGCCCGTTCGGAGAAGCCAAATATTGGCTGGAAAAAAGCCTTGAACTGCTGTGCCTTTTGGTTCACGAGGGGAAGATCCCCCTCGTTGGCCGGTCGGGAACCCACGAAGTCACCTTTGAGCTGGTAGCACTCGTGAAGATCGACGGTGGGATTCGGAGGATGACTGGCTCGGGGGCCGGACGTGCTGGCGAGCACGGTGAAGGAGAACTTCCCGTTCTCCTCGAGTGAGGGGAGGAGGACCTCGCTGTACCCTCGTGAAAAGAGACAGGTGATGGCTTTTCGGTCGTCGCTGACGCGCCAGGCCTGGACGGGATGGATTTGAGGGACCAGCTCGGCGTTCCGCGTCGCGCCGAATCCAACGGTCGCACCCTCCAGGAATTCTGCAATCTCTTTCGGTATCATCCTCGTTGTCGTTCCGTAAACTAACGTATGGGCGGTTTCCTGTCCAGCCTCGTCGATTACTTCGCCTTTTCCAAAGCTAAGGCTGAGATGAACCCCTCCGTATCTGAGAGACGAAAACGAGGGCGTCGATCCGCCGCTAGGGTCTCTCGAAGGCGCTAGCGCAGGCTCTTCGCGATCCCCGTGACCGTATCGACGAGCGACCGAATGCGCGCCTGGTCGCGTCCCGTTGCCGCGGCGGAGTCGTTCTTCAGATCGGCCGCGAGGGAGTCGAGCCGAGAGGCGGCGTCGAAATCCTTACGGCTCTTCGAAAGGGCTTCCCCTGCCCGATCGAGCGCTGAGTTGAGAGCGCGGGCGCGGTCCGCCCGGATGGCCTTCGTCCTCCCGAGCTGGTCGAGGTAGGCGCGCGCGACCACTGGGCTCGAAGGCCAGTCGATGCGCCGCTGCTGCTGGGCGTTGAATCCGCTGCGGGCTAGGGAAGACGCGGCTTCGATCTCGTTCGCCGTCAGGTATTCGCTCGGGAGAAGCTTCAGGACATCGAGGCCCCGGGCGATCTCCGTTCCGTAGATGAAGCCGTCGTACCAGTAGGCGGACCAGTACCCGCCCAGAACCATCTGCTTCTCCATGATGGGGCCGCGGTCGAAGAACGCGATCTCAACGGGGTTCGACGAATCCGTGAAATCGAAGACGGAGATTCCGCCCTGATACCAGGCCTGGACCATGATGTCGCGCCCGGGAACTGATATGAGCGACCCGTTGTGGGCGACGCAGTTCTCCTGCTCCGTCTGAGGCGCGGGCATCTTGTAATAGCTCTGAAACTGGAGCTTCCGATCGACGACGTCGAAGATCGCATCCGCCCCCCAGTTCTTCGGGTCCGAGGCCCGGCAACGGGGACGGCCTCCCCCGCCCCACTCGTCGGTGAAGATCACCTTGGTGCCGTCATTGTTGAAGGTCGCCGAATGCCAGTATGCGAACGTGGGGTCGGTCACCTGGTCGATGCGGAACGGTTTCGCCGGATCTCTGATGTCGAGGAGGATGCCGTTTCCCGAGCAGGCCCCCGCCGCAAGGCCGATCTCGGGAAAGACGGTGATGTCGTGGCACATGTTGGTTTCGTACGTCTCCTGCGTCCCCGGTCCGTGGTCTCCTCCCCTCCAGAGGCCCGCGATGGCGCCGGTCTCGGGGTCGGCGAAGATCCGTGGCCGGCTCACGACTCGCGCGTTCTCCGGATGGGCCAGAGGCACCTGGATGACGTCGACGCTGAAAAGAGCGGTGTTGGGGTCGGCCGTTGCGTCCGAGCATTCCGCCAGCTCCTCCTTGGGCCGCACCGACCCCGTGCCGGAAGCGTAGACGTAGAGGTTTCCCTGGTCGTCTGGGTCGCTCACCAGCGTATGGGTGTGAGAGCCGCGGCACGTCTGGACCGCCGCCACCTGCTTCGGCATCCGGATGTCGCTGATGTCGAAGATGCGGACCCCGCGGAAACGCTCCTTGCTCTTCGTCTCGACGACGCCCTGGGTGCCGCAGTCGAGCCGGCCCCGGGTCTCCTCGACGGACATGAAAAGCAGATTCTGGTAGATCGAGACGTCTCCCTGGCCTCCGGGACAGACAACAGAGGCGAGGAGCTGCGGCTTTCGCGGGTCTTCGATATTGAAGAAGTTGAACCCGTGGTAGTTGCCTTCGATCACCATTTCCCGTCGGAACGCGAGATCCGTGTTCGCGAAGCTCAGGAGCCCCGGCCTCTGCATCGGATCTTCTTCGTCTTTGATCTTCGTGGGTTTCCTCTCCGGAGGGATCGGCATGCCAGCGGGGGCCAGAGGGTCGAAGAATCCACCCGGGTTCTCGAGCGTCGCGACCTTCTCCAGATTCCACGCCGCTTCCCCGGCGTCCCTAAAACCCGCCTTGAGATGGACCCGCGGATCGGGCGAGAGGTCCGCGAGCAAGACGTCCATCCTCTCGATGGCGAGGCTCCGGTCGCCCTTGAGGTCGGAGGCGAACTCGAAGAGCTTGGCGTCCTGGGCGGCGCCGTCTTCGGCGAGGAGGTTCTCGGCCATGGTAGCGGCGCCGCGCTGGTTCTGGATGATGAGAGAGAGGAACTGCCGATCGAACTCGAGCCCTTTCGCCTCCTCGATCCGACTGATGTCCTCGGCCTTGGCCATGCCGGGCACGACGCGCCCGTCCTGTGCCGGGGGAGCCTCGAGCTCCTGGCCTCTGGAAGTCAGCCACTCCTTCATCATCCCGACGTCGCCCTCGAGTGTACCCGCGAGCTCCTTCGCGAGATTCCGGACGGCGTCCTTCTCGCCCCGCACGTTCGCGAGCCCCGTTATCTTCAGGGCCTGCTCATGATTGGAGAGCATCTCCTGCATGAAGCGAACGTCGGCCGCGGAAAATCGAATGCCGGAGAGATTGGCCGCCTCGTCCGGGGAGACCACCTTCGTCGCCTCTCCGGGAGCTCCCGGCTTTACGATCGGGGGCTGTGTTTGCGCAAAAGCGAAGGGCTGGAACACCGCGAAGGTTGTGACGATTGAAAGACAAAGGGCTAGTTCCCGACTCATGCGTTTGACCTCCGCGCGTATCTTAGTCCGGCGGTGCCTCCCTGTGCAGATCGGTGCCGTAGCGGGTCGAGGTGTGAAATACGGGGCGAAGCGATTGTACCTCCGAAGAAGGAGATCGTCGCCGCCGAACCAGTCAGCCTGGGGAGCTTAGGGGAGACGGCCCGAGCGCGGGGTGGGCGTCGATCATACCCGCGGCCGCGAAGAAACCGTCGTAGGAGTTACCCCCGAGGCCGACTCTTCCGTTGTTCGGGGAACGTTCTTCACCAACCATTCGATGGGTGCGGAGTACTTTTCGATCGCGGCCTCCACGAGAGGAAATTCAGGTCCTGTCCGCCGTCTCCTGGTCTTTCTTAGCGCCTCCCGGGTCGTTGCGGCTTTGCGTTCCTTTGGAGACGTCATCGTAATCATAAATTCGTCCACTTATGGCGGACCGCCGGGGACGCTCGGAGCCGGCGCGTCGGCCGGCTGGATGGGAACGGGTGAGACTTTCCAAATCTCGTCGCAATACTCTCGGATCGCACGATCCGAGGAGAACCTCCCCATGCGGGCCACGTTCAGAATGGACCTGCGGGTCCAGCTCTCGACATCGCGGTAGGCGCGCTCGGCATCCTCCTGACACCGGATGTAGGCGCTGAAATCGGCGAGCACCATGTAGTGGTCTCCGTCGAGAAGCGAGTCCAACAAGGGACGGAAGAGCGAGCGGTCGCCGTCCGAGAACCTCCCGGACGCAACCAGGTCGATGGTCTCCCGGAGCCGATGGTCCTCATCGTACAGGTCGCGCGGTCGATAGCTCCCCGTGCGTCTGGCTGCGACCTCCTCGGCGGTCGAGCCAAAGAGAAAGAAATTCTCTGGACCGACGGCCTCGCGAATCTCGACGTTGGCTCCATCGAGCGTGCCGATGGTCAGCGCGCCGTTCAAGGCGAACTTCATGTTCCCGGTTCCCGAGGCCTCCATCCCCGCGGTGGAAATCTGCTCCGAGAGATCGGCCGCGGGAAAAATGCGGTGGCTCAGCTTCACGTTGTAATCGGGAAGGAAAACGACTTTGAGCCGTTGGCCCACACGCTCGTCGGAGTTCACGACGGCGGCAATCGAGTGGACGAGCTTGATGATGAGCTTGGCCATGAAATAACCGGGAGCCGCCTTGCCGGCGAAGATCACCGTGCGGGGCCCGGCCTCGAAGCGCGGGTCTTGCTGGAGCCGCCGGAAAAGCGCGACGACGTGGAGAGCGTTCAGCTGCTGGCGTTTGTACTCGTGGATTCGCTTCACCTGAACGTCGAAGAGCGAGCTCGGATCCACGTCCACTCCGGTGCGGCGATGAATTTCTTTCGCTAGATCGGCCTTGTTCTCTTGTTTCACGAGGCGCCAGGCATCGCGGAAACTGGTGTCATCGGCGAGGGGCTCCAGCCGCTCCAGCTCGTCGAGGTCCCTGAGCCAGTTCTCGCCGATCGCACTCGTGATGAGCCGGGAAAGACGGGGGTTCGCGAGCGCCATGAAACGCCGCGGCGTCACGCCGTTCGTCTTATTGCTGAACCTCTCCGGCCAGAGATCGAAAAAATCCGACATCACGCTCCTGGTGAGAAGCTCGGTGTGAAGTCGCGCCACGCCGTTTATCGAGTGGCTTCCCAGAGCGGCGAGATGCGCCATGCGAACGTAGCGCTCACCCGACTCGTCGATCAGAGAAAGTCGTCTCACCCGATCCTCGTCGGGGTAACGGCGCCGTACCTGCTGCAGGAAGCGATGGTTCAGCTCGTAAATGATCTCGAGGTGCCGCGGAAGGACGCGAGCGAAGGCCGTCAGCGGCCATTTCTCCAGCGCTTCCGGAAGCAAGGTGTGGTTGGTGTAAGCGAGCGTGTTCTGGGTCACCTTCCAGGCGGGCTCCCAGTCCATGCCGTGCTCATCCACGAGAAGCCGCATGAGCTCGGCGACGGCAATGGCGGGATGGGTGTCATTGAGCTGCACCGCGAACTTGCGGTCGAAGTCGCCGACCGAGCCCGCGCTTTGGAGATGAATGCGGATCATGTCCTGGAGGGCGCAGGTCACGAAGAAGTACTGTTGCTGCAGACGCAGCTCCCGACCCGCCGCCGGCTCGTCATTGGGATAGAGCACTTTGGTGATGTTCTCCGAGCGGACCTTCGCTTCGACCGATCGGTAGTAGTCGCCGACGTTGAACGCCTCCAGCTCGAAGGCCTCTGTCGCCTTGGCGGTGAAGAGGCGAAGCAGGTTGGCGTTTCCAACCCGATAGCCGATGATCGGCGTGTCGTAGGCGACCCCTTTCACGATCCGTTCGGGAGTCCAGCGGACTCGGTAGCGTCCCGAGGCGTCGTGATAGCTCTCGGTGCGTCCTCCGAGCTTCACGTCGAAAGCGATCTCGGGGCGCGCGATCTCCCAGGGGTTGCCGAGACGAAGCCACTTGTCAGTGATTTCCTGTTGCCAGCCGTCTCGCACGGCTTGGTCGAAGATACCGAACTCATAGCGAATCCCGTAGCCGATGGCGGGGATCTGAAGCGTCGCGAGTGAATCGAGATAACAGGCGGCGAGGCGCCCGAGGCCCCCATTCCCCAGGCCAGGCTCTTCCTCTTGCTCGAGGAGCTCTCGAAGCGAAAGCCCCAGGGAGTCCATCGCCTCTTCGACCTCGTCACAGATGCCGAGGTTGAGAAGGTTATTTCCCAGATGAGGTCCGAGAAGAAATTCCGCTGAGAGATAGCAGACGGTTCTGGCCCTGCTCGTCAGATACTGCATGCTGGTCTCGATCCAGCGCGCCAGGAGACGATCGCGCACGGTGTAGGCGAGAGCCATGTAGTAGTCGTTCAGCGTGGCGACGGGGAAGAACTTTCCCTGCACGAAGAAGAGGTTGTCGACGAAGGCGCGCTTCAGCGCTTCCATCGAGTTTCCCGTCCGCACATCGACGCCGTCGGATAGGAACTGTCCCTCCGGATTCGTTTTCGGCATTCGACGGCTTTGCAACCGAGCCTTTCGTTACCGCCCGGCCAGAGCGAAGAGCATATCGACGTAGCCTCTTTCGATCTCCGCGAGATCGGCGATCGGAAGGCCGTCTTTGGGCTGGATCACCATGTACTCATTCGGCGCGTGCGCTCCCGATCCGTGGCCGAGCCCGGCCATCACGAGCGGAAGTCCGAGCCGCTCGGTGAACTGGTAGAAGGGTGCGCTTCCCGCGAGCCGAGGCCAGACCGCCGGGGAGTGATCGTACTTGTTGAAGACCGAGATCGTCGCCCGTATCGCTTCCGTCTCGACCGAGGTCTGGGACGCGGGATAACCTTCCTCGATCTGGCGGATCACGATGTCCCCGAACCCCCGATCGTCCAGATGGCGACGAATCTTCTCGAGCGCCTCCTCCGGTCGGATGTTTGGTGGAAGCCGTGAGTCTACTTTGGCCGTGGCCTTGTGGGGAAGGATCGTCTTCGCCCCCTCACCGGTATAGCCACCCCAGATGCCGTCGATATTGAGAGTGGGCTCGTAGAGATAACGAAGAAGCGCCTCCTTGCCGCTGATCCCATCGATCCACTTCTCGACGCCGAGACTCGTGCGAATGAGATTCTCGTTCCATGTCTCGAGCACTCCATTGATGAGGCGCTGTTCTTCCGGCGTTGGAGGCCGCACGTCATCGTAGTACCCAGGAACGAGAATCGTGTTTCCGTCCTCGCTGGTGAGGGACGCGAGCGCCTGCACCAGCCTCAGCGCCGGCGCGTCGACGATGGCTTTATAAGAACCGTGAATCTCAGCGTTCTTCGGACCGCCCCATGAGCCTCCCACCGCCTCGAGCTCGAAGTAGATGATTCCCTTCACGCCGAGATTCAGGACCGCTTCGCCGTCCGGGTTCTGGGAGTTGAAGGGAAAGAAGACGCTGTCCGCGGTGCGAAGCCGTTCCTCGTAGGCATCGATGATCTGCGGATAATGGATGGATCCCAGCTCCTCCTCTCCCTCCGCGGCGACCATGATGTTCACCGGCAGCTTGCTCTCGATGGCGAGGATGGACTCGAGCGCGTTGAGAAACGCGCGCTCGGGACCCTTCTGATTCGTCGCGCCGCGCGCCATGAGCACGGTGCCAAGCTCGGTCTCGACGAGCTCGGCGTCGAAGGGTGGTGACCGCCAGTCCTCAGGATTCACGGGCTGGACGTCGTACATCAAATAAACGATCAGCGTCTTTTCGGCACCCGCATCGTAGTACCCCCAGACACCCGGATGTCCATCGGTTGGCACGAGCGCGGCCTCCGAGAACCCCAGCTTCTTCAGGTCCTCGACCAGCAGGTTCGCCATCTCCTGGATGCCGATGTTCTGGGCGCTCACCGAGGGCTGTCGCAACCAGCGTTTCAAGTTCTCGAGATGCTGGCTGTGGTGGTCGTCGATGTGTCGGTAGATCGCCTCGTGATTGCCCGAGTAAGCGGCGATGGACTCGGCGTCGAAAGACTCGTCGGCCGCGATCTCGAAGCGCGAGGATTGCGCGCCCGCCTGGCTCGCGAGCAAGGAGATCAGAATGGAAGACCTTGCAGCGAGCGCGACAGGAAAATTCCTTGCCTTCACGGCAACCTCCACAGGATGAGGATTCTTATAATGTCGGATCTCGATCAACGCAAGCTCACGTCCCGGCCCACGGCGGCTGGTGACACTCGGACATTCTTCCGGTCGTCGCCGCTACGTCGGCAGGCTCGACTTCTTGGGGGGGAAAGGAAAGGCACTCTTGCTATGAGTGATGCCTGCCGACACTTGGAGCTCGGCGAGCTTCAACGCGATGACCGCAGGGTTGAGCACGGGAACTTTCAGGTCGGACTGCGCCGACTCCGCGATCCCCAGAAACGCCATGCTCATGCAGCCGGGCACGAGAACGTCCGCCCGATCTTCGCGGATGGCTCTGCGACCCTCTTCGACGAAGGCCCGTACCGCGCTTTCCCGGTCGCGGGCAAGATCGAGAACGGGAACTTGCACCGCCCGAACGGATGCGAGCCGTGACTCCAGTCCGCCTGCGCGGGCGATCTTTTCGAGGGACGGGACGACCGAATCGAGGACGGTGATGACACTCGTTCGATGTCCCAGCGTCAATGAGACGAGGAGCGAGCTTTCGTAGGGCCCGATCACCGGAATCGAGACCAGCTCACGTGCGGCGTCCAGGCCCGGATCACCGAAACATCCGAGGATCACGGCCGAGATTCCATCGGCCTCGGCACGGGCAACCGCCTTCAGCGCGTGCGGGATGGCGAGATGTTCCTCGACCATCGACTCGATCGACGCCGGTCCTTCCTCCGTGTCCCAGATCTCGACGTCGGTTCCCGGGGAGGCGTGCCTCTCGAGGAAGGCTCGACGACGTTCGAGCTCGGCCTGACCCTGGTGCTTCTTCATCGGCCCGGGCACGAGGTACAGGATGCGCATGGCGAATTCTAACCGCGCCCGGCTGCGCCTGCACTCGGGCTGGCAGGGTGATGGAGAACTCCACCCACCCTGCGCGAGCGGAGCGAGCCCGGCGCAATCGTCCGCCTCGGGCTCCTTCGAGGGTATGAGATGTGAGCACACAGTGCGAATAATTGCCGCGCCGTAAGCAGCTCGAGTCGTGGCGGCCGGTCGATCATGGGTCCCGCCACGGCCTTGGGCACTCTCAAGCGAAGAAGAGCTCCTGGACCTCTCGGGGAGGGGGTGCCGTGAGCTTGCTGACGACGACGAGGAGGAGGAGGGAGACGAACGGCCCGAAGATCGCCGGCCAGATCCCACCAATCCAGTTGTCGAAAGACTGATACTCGAGATAGCCGGCGACGTACCATGAGACGCACGCCAGCGAGCCCCCGATCATACCCGCGATTCCTCCCTCTTTGGTCGCACGCGGCCACCATAGTCCCAGCAGAAATGGAAATGTGAAAGCCGAGGCCATCAGGCTGAAGGCGATCGTGACGATCCACAGGATTGCAGCCGGCGGCTTGATGGATAAGAAGAGGGCGAGGAGGCCGATGGCGAGCGTCGCTCGCCGCGCGATCCTGAGGCCGGCTCGGGGCTCGACCTCGCGGCCCGCAAGCCGCTCGAGCTTGGCGTAAACGTTCTCGGCGGCGAGCGAGCCCGCCAGAAGAAGCGTCGAATCGATGGTGGACATCGCGGCGCCGAGGATCGCCGCCACGATCACGCCTCCCACGGCGGGATGGAGCAGCTTGGTGATCAGGGTGGGAACGGTAAGATCCGGCTGAGCCAGGTCCGGCAGCAGAACGCCGCCCGAAATCGCAACGAGACCGGCACACAGGTAAATAAAACTCTGGAACGTCACGGAGTAGACCATGGCGGTGCGGAGCGTTTGGTCGTCTTCGGGAATGAGAAACCGGGTAACGGAGGCAGGAGCGCCGCCGATCTGGAAGAAACCCCAAACGACGAAGGACGACACCACCCAGACGGCCGGCATGTTTCCGAGAAAGGAGATACCGCCGGGGTTGAGCTCGCCGTACTGCCGGTGCATCTCAGAGAATCCTCCGGCGGCGCCGACGGCGACGGGCGCCAGGATCGCGAAACCCACGATCATGATCATGCCCTGAATCAAATCGGTCCAGGCGACGGCGAACATGCCGCCGACGACCGTGTACAGGATGACGATGCCTCCGAACAAGAACAGCCCCGCGATATAAGGCACCCCGAGCAGAACCTCGAAGACGTTTCCCGCAGCTTTGAGCTGCGCAGAGATCATCGGCACGAAGGCGACGAGCATGATGAAGGTCGCCACCAGACCGGCGGCGTTGCTGTAGTACCTTTTCTCGAAGACGTCGACGAGAGTCACGCTCTCCATCCGGCCGGCTATCTTTCTCAGGCGGTTGCCGAGCAGAATATAGGAGAACCAGGGAGCGGAAGCGGAAGAGACGCCCGCGGGGATGAAAGCGTAGCCGAGCACGGATTGCGTGCCCACAGCTCCCATGTAGCTGCTTCCGCTCATCTGCGTGGCGGAGAAGGAGAACCCAATCGTCGCCGGCCCCAGCTTTCCCCGGGCAATGAAGTAGTCTCGGTCGGTTCGGACCCTCCGGCCGAACCAGAACCCTAGCGACAACATGGCGGCGAAGTACACGCCGAGGATGAGAGTGTAGAGAGCGCTCTCGCTCAAAGCGGCGGCACTATACCACTGGCCGGCCGCTTCCTCGGCGTGGATTTGCGGCGAAGCCTCAGTCGATCTCGAGCTGTTCCTGCGCGGCGCGCCATGCCTGCGCGATGGCCGCTTGGGTCCAGGGGCTGCCGCCGGCATCAGCGCCGCCGAAGGAGATTCTACCCAGGCGCCGGCGTCCGCTTTCGTAGGGCGGGTGCGCACGTTTCGACCAGGGACGGGGAGCTTTGAAATAGTTGTACCCGTGGCCCCAGCGGTTCAGGGTGAGACCCACGATGTCCTCCGCCGAATCGAAGCCGAACGGACCGAGGATATGCGTCAACTCCCGCCGGATCTCGCGCTCGTAGGATTCGAAGCTCTTCTGCTCCATCTCGTAGCGTCCAAGCTCCATCTGCCGGACTGGATCGAGCCCGGGCTTGTAGATGTACTTGTACATGCTGAGGAGGGTGGGACGGTCGGGATGATAGGTCGGCCGATAGTCGCCCACCCGAAGGGGATCGGCGATATGCATCCAGGTGCAATAGCCATCCGGCCAGAATGCTTCGAACCAGCCGAGATCGGCGATCGGGCGCCAGTGTCTCAGCATTAAGTTGATATAGATGGCCGAGCTGTAGCGATACTCGTCGAGTGCCTGGCGTTGCTCATGAGGAAGCTCGGGCAGGATGTGCTTGGCCACGGAGCCCCAACCCGACATCACGACGTGCCGGGCTTGCGCGCGATAGAGCTTCCCGTCCTCCCGCGTATAGAACAGGGAGACCGTTCCGCTTCGCTCTCCGCCGTCGTGCTCGATGCGCTCGACCATCGAGCGCAAGCGAAGCCGAACTCGTTGTCCCTCCCGATCGAAGCGCCCGTAATGAACGCGCGCGTTGAAAACGCCTTCCATGCCGTCCGGCCCGGAAAGGGCCTGGGGCAGGAGAGCTTTGAGAAGGTGGCGGGCAATGGTGTGGTTCCCGTCTGGGTAGCGGTGGATCGGCTCGTAGGCGTAGCGCAGGATGCCATCGACTTCGTGAAAGCCTTCCCCGCCCATCCCGTAGAAGCCGGGCCCGACTTCGAACGCATCGAGCGCCGAGGCGGCATCGGCACCCAGGCCGATGAGGTCCGTCGCGTAGAGATTGGCAAAACGCACCGCATCGTCGGAGAGTCCCATTTTCTCGCGGATGAAGCTCTCCCAGCTCATCTCCGACAGCAGAGCATCACGATTCGAAGCGCCATCGAGATAGTCTTTGCGGGTGGTATAGAGCTCGACCAGCTCGCGCCGGCCTTCTTCGGAGATTGGGGCCCTCGCGAAAAACTCCTCATAAGGAACCTCGTACCACCGATTCGCCCAGGTGGTTTTGGCGCCGGGAAAAACACGGGAATCAAAGACGACCGCTGACGAGAGCCCGAAGCGCTGATTGAAGCCTCCGTCCCGAAACGCCACCATGCGCTCCAGATCGATCCCCAACTCGTCGAGAACGCGTTTGGCCTCGGCTGGGGAGCTCTCTGGCGATTCCAGCGCATAGGTGCCTCCCGGCCCGACGAGTCGGGTGCCCTGGAAGTCGAAGACGTTCCGCCTCGCGTGTCCGCCGAAGTCGTCGTGGTTGTCCAGGAGCAGGATCGTGGGGTCGGGTTTGCGCTCTTTTTGAAAGACGAATGCGGCGGCGAGCCCCGCGATGCCCGCACCCACTACGGCGAGGTCGTAGCTCTCACCCGTCTCCACGAAATCACGCAGCTCGGCGAGCTCGCCGTCGCGGACGCGATGACCGAGGGCCATGGCCGACGGATGCTGACCGCGGAGCCCCTGGAGCTCGGGCGGATCAACTTTGGGCTCCCCTTCTTTCGGCCTCGGTCGATGTCCCCGTGCTCCCAGGGCAGACGCGCCTACGGCCATCCCCTGAAAAAAATCCCGCCGCGTGATCGGGCGGTTCATTCCCAGCGCGATGTCGTCTTCATCCACTCGAGGAGTCTACCACCCGCGGTTGTACCTACTCGGGTGACTGGCACCGCCCGTCCGTCGTGCTCGTTACGAGCGCCAACCGACCTTCCGCGCCCAAGCCTCCATCTTCCGCCTGTGCTCACCCAGGTCGGATGGGGGCTTCTCTCCCGATTGTTCCGCTGCTTTTCTTTTGCGGGCGACCTCGGCCTCGAGTGGACCGAGTCCCATGGCGCTGCGGCGTTCTTCCAACCGCGCCGGATCCTCAATCCCCGGAAGGGGACTGAGCTGACCGCCCTCGTCCCAGTCGAGTTGGGTGCCGTAGAGCTGAGCCCGACCTTCGTTGAAACGGATCCGATCCTCGAGCAGGGCGACCTGATACCAGGGGGCATCGCCTCGCTCGGCCGCCTCTTTGAGCCGGCGCAACCCTTCGCGTTGAAACGGCGGAGCGCTGATGGCGTGCTGAAGGATAAGCCACGCAGCCTCCTCGCCCTGCACCCCAACACGTCCCACGCCAGGCCAGCCGTATTCGGCGACGATCGCTGCGAGGCGTTCCGCATGCTCGAGGTGTACGCTCTCCATTGACGGATGATACCCGTGGAAAAGCTCTCCCGAAGCGGCGAGCGCATCGCGCACGGTCTCGTCGCGCGAGGCCATTTTTAGAAGCTCCCCCTTCAGCCGTTCGTCCATATTTCCCTCGACAATGTCGATCCTGCGAACACGCGTTCCTGGCGCGTCGGAACTTCGAAGAGATACAATAGCGGCCACTACGGGGCAAGGAGGACGCTCATGAATCGCACCGGCAAGAAATTCAGTAGGCTCACCATATTTCGGGCCTTGATGTTCGTAGCCGGAGTGACACTACTCGGCTACATTCCCTACAAGATGATCGTCCAGCCGGAGACGATGACCGGACTCTATGGAGTTCTCTTTCCGAGCGCCTCGGTGCTGGCGATTACTGGTGTGTCGCTCGGGCTGAAACCTTCTCTCGCGCACAAGATGCCGTTCGCCCTCCGCTTGCCGATGGGTCTCCTTGCGGCCGGATGGCTCACTACGGGGCTCGAATGTATTCCCACGCTCACGCGTTCCATCATGATGCACCCTCTCGGCGGCTTGTTCGCGACGATGCACATGGCGCTCCAGCACGTCATTCTATCCATAGGACTGGGAACGCTCCTGATGGCTCCGCGTGCTACGCATGCGTTCCTCGGAGTCTCCACGGCCGAAGGGGAGGACGCCGAGCCTTCCGAGCTCGCCGCCGATAACGCTTGACCGGCGGGGTCGAGCCACAGCCCCCGCCCCGGGAACACGCGCCGGGAGCGCGCTGACCGCGATGGGTCTCAGGGCACGAGCGCCGCGGCGAGGAGCGCTATCGCGTCCAGGGCTTTCGCTTTCGTCTCGAGAGGGGCGATACGCCTCTGTTCTGCTCGTCTGAGTTCTTCGTCGAACGGGATCTCGCCGACGACCTGTAGCCGGTTCGCGCGCGCGTAATCCGTGATGGTCTTCTGATCCACCGCGTCTCGAATCTTGTTGGAGACCGCGACGATGCGCGTGATCCCGAGCTCGCGGCCCAGCTCGGCGGTACGCCGGGCGGTTTCGAGCGCCCGATAGTAGGGCTCCATCATCACGACCAGCGTGTCGACGTGCCGGGCGGTGCCACGGCTCAGATGCTCGAGGCCCGCCTCGGTATCGACGATGGCGATCACGCTTTCCTCCTCGAGCATTCCGGCGACGAGCTGCCGCACCGCGGCATGCGCACGACACATTCACCCGGCACCCGCATGGTCGACCTTGCCCATGACGAGAAGCGCGACGTTGTCGGGCCCGGTCATCCCGAAACGGTCCCGAACTTCCCGCGCCGGCATGCCGAGCTCGAGCTTTCGCTTGCCGTTCTCGTCCGTCGACTCCGAAAGGATCGTCCTCGGAATCGGGATGAGCTCAGAAGTCGACGATTCCTGCAGACCGAGGGTCACGGCGAGATTCGGGTTCGAATCGGCGTCGATGGCCCAAACCTCGCGACCCGTTCGCGCGATCAGGCGGGCGAGCGTTCCCGCGAGCGTCGTTTTTCCCGTCCCGCCTTTCCCGGCGATGGCTATCTTGTTCATATGATCGTCCTCTCGGTTGGCTACATGACGTTGTGGCGGCAGTCGGCGGGATCTCCGCTCTCGTAACATTCGCAGCTCGGGTCCCCGCACTCACCGTGACCTGGTTTCGTGATCTCGGAGAACTCGTCGGCGAATCTTCGGGCTCCCTCGTCGAAGCCGAGAGCCGAGAGGCGGTATCGTCCCGCACGAGCGGCTTCCACGAGCCCGAGGCCAACCATGCGCTCGAGCACGGGTGCGATGGCGACGGCGCCGAGACCCAGCCATCGCTCGAGGTCCGAGGGTGCCACATCCGGGGCGAGGCCTTCGCCCCGGAGCCAGTAGAGAATCTGCAGGACCTCGTCGATCTGGGAGACATCTTGGGCCACGAAACCGGCGATGAGCTCCTCGACGCGACGGCAGGCATCCTCGACGGCGCGAGCCACTTCGGGCGTGAGCCGTTCGGTGAGCTCGTCGCACGAGCCGGGCTGAGCGCCCACGATCCATACCCGCTCGGGAAGCACGTCGAGTGCCGCCGCCATCCGCAAAACGTCTCGAGGCGTCGCCTCGTGCAAGTCCACGGCCCGGGAAGGGTTACCTCCCTCGCTTCGAAGGGCGTCGAGGTCGGGCTCGAAGACGAAGAGCTCGCCCGGCCGGCCCCGGTTGTCGATGGCGTCGAGCACGACCAGAGCGTCGAAACCGTCCAAGAGCTCCTGGACGAGACTCACGCCGGCGATGCCGCTTTCCCAGAACCGAATCGCCGGATTGCGGCCGAGTTTGCCGCTCTCGAGCTTGTGGAGCAGGCGGATTCCGAAACCATCGTCGCCCCGAAGGACGTTTCCCACGCCAGCCACGAGAATCCGCCGCATCAACGCCTCTGGATGCGGATCCTATCGCCATCGACGACGACGCGGAAGGCCTCGAGGCCGCCGGCGATGCCGCCGCTCTTCTTTCCGGTTTCCACGTCGTAGCGACACCCGTGCCAGGGGCAGTGGATCTCTCCGTCGACGAGGGTCCCGAGGTGTAGCGGGAGTATGCTGCCCCCGCAGCTGTTGCGATAGGCGAAGACGGCGTCGCCAGTGCTCGCCAACAGAAGCGGCGTGCCATCGACCTCGACGGCGCGAAGGCTTCCGGGCGGAAGATCTTCTCGTGCGAACACCACGTGCCATGACGGCTCGGCATGAATGCCTTCGATCGCCGACAGAGGCACGAAGCCGCCCGCGAAAGGCGCCGAAACCCTGGCCGGTGATTCGACCGGCGTGAGGGGCTGGCTCGGGATCAAGTCGTACAGGACGAAGAGCGCCTTGACCGCCGGCTCGCTCACCATGCGCTCGATGAGTCCTTTGCCGCCGAGCTCGCTGAGGATTTCGAAGAGACGCCAGACGCACGTACGGTGAAGATGGTCGACGTTCTCGACGAGCTCCAGCGCTTTCGCTTTCGCCTCGGAATCGGGGAGAGCCTCGAGCTCGGCGACGAGCTCGGCGATCCGGGCCGCATGACTCTCGACCCCGGGATCCTGGCCATTACCGGATTGGGACATGGCGATTATTCGATTACCAGGCGCCGCACGAGCGCGCACACGTCGGGCAACATCGCCCCCACCGCGGCGCTCGGTTCGAGACCGGCTTGGGTCTCGACCGCGTCGATCTCCACGATTCGCACGTCGTCCGGGAGCGCACCGAACTGCTGCGCGATGATGGGAAAACTCTCGAGGTCGATGACTCCGGTCACGGCCTCGCCCACGCGTGCCTGAACTTCGTCGGGTGGCGGTAAGTTCCGCTCCCATCGATACCATCGGTAGCTCGGCTTCTCGCGGGGACGGGCGACAGCTCCCACGATGATGAGGCGCTCGTAGGGCGGCTCGGTCTCGGTCAATCGATGAACCGTGGCAATCGGGCCGCCGTAGCTCAGGTCGAACACGTCCACGTTGCCGGGAAGGCCTTCTTGCTGCAGGCGCTCGGCGATCATTTGGCCCGCGGACAGATCACGCAGGTTGAAGTAGCCGACGCTCCCGACGAGAATCCGCATTCGCCGTCAGCCATCGACCCCGCAAGCGCAGGTATTGATCTCGCGCGAGACGACGTGGTCCCCCGCATGGACATGGGTCGTGCAGGGCATGCATGGGTCGAAGCTCCTGAGCGTGCGCAGGACGTCGACCGCTTTGAAGTCTTCTGGTTTCTCGAACTCTTCGATTAGCGGGGTCGACATGACCGCTTCCTCGTAAGGACCGAGATGCCCCCATACGTCTCGGGGAGAGGCATTGATCGTCGAGGGAGTGACGATCTGATAGTTCGTCACCACACCCCCGTCGAGCTCGAGGTGGTGGCTCAGCCAGCCACGGCCGGCGCCGGAGTAGCCGACGCCGATTCGCGTACCGCTCTTCGGAATCTCGAAGGGGGTTGCGACCTCGGTCTTGCCGTACTTGAGGTAGCTCAACCCCTTGAGCCAATCGTTCATGGCGACGGCGTTGTTGAACAGAATGGCATAAGCCCGGGCGCGGTTGCGCTCGAAAGTATTCCATACGTCCGGGATCCTCCACTCCAGTTCCATTTCCGGAAGCTCCACTCTCGGGACGTTGAATTTGAGGCTCGAGCCTGTTGCTTCCACGAAATCGTTCGGGCGGATCTTTTTGGCCGCAGCGGTAACCCAGAGTCGAGTATAGGCACCCGCCTCGACCGCCTGGCGATCCCACCGAGGGGAGGTCGCCCAAGAGTACCTCTCTTTCCAGTTCTGCCCCGTGGGCTTCGGCTTCGTCTCTTTGTTCCACGGATGGTACGGGCTCAGAGGATTGCCCAGGGGGTCCTTCTCGAACTTCTGGCCGTCCCAGGGCTCGTAATAGGAATGTTCGACGAACTCTTCGAGGCCCGCATTGATGGCGGTGAGTTTCGTGGTGACGAGCTCGCCGTCGATAATGACTCCGGGAGTCGACCAGCGTTTCTCGCCCCAACTGTCACAGTTCGCGAACGAGGCATCGTAGGCCTCGGGATCGTCCCAGAGACCGAGCTCGGCCATGTGCGCGGGTCGCGACCCGCAGCGCTTGTATCGTTCGTCGCAGGCATAGAAGAACTCCGTCAGGTCGTCCCAGATCGCCGCAACCTTCTTCGAGTAATCGAAGAGCTGCTGCAAGCGCATGTAATACTCGTTGAAGGCCTGAAGGCTCACGGTGGTGCTCACGCCGCCGGGCACGATGGTCTCGGGGTGCGGATATTTGCCGCCCAGCACGACATAGGCCTCGCGTGCCACGCGCGTCATCCTGAGCGCTTCCACGTAGAGCTTCCCGGTCAGCGGATTCAGATCGGTCATGATATCCGCGAGGTAACGGTAGCCGTGGACATCTCGGCCGCGTGCCTCGAAGCTCTTGGCTTTCTCCCAAATCGATGGGTTCGATTGCTCCACTACGAGCTGGGAGTAATCCGGGCCCGCGAGCAAGAAGAGATGAAGCGGGTGGTCGTAGTCGAACTCCATCGCCAGCATGAGGTTGCGAATCAGGACTCCGAGGGGCGGCGGCACGAGGCCGAGCGCCATTTCGATGGCCTTCACCGCCGCGATCGCATGGACCCCGCCGCACACTCCGCAGGCGCGACTCGTGATGAATATCGCGTCACGAGGGTCGCGGCCGTTCATGATGACTTCATAGCCCCGGAAAAGCGTTGCCATCGAGTTCGTGTCGAGCACCCGGCGCTCTTTGAGATCGACGACGGCATGGAAAGCGAGCGCACCCGCCACGCGGGTGACGGGGTCGAAATCCACATTCTTGATGTAGCCGTTGCGCGCTAGCAGATCCTTGATCGCGGCCTCGGACAGGGGCTTCGGGCCCGTGCTCGCCGGGACCGTGCTCACGGCGAAGGCGCGACTCGCCTCGTCGCGAAGGGTCATCCGGCCCCGGTCGTCGATGTCGATGGGAAGGTTCTTGAAACACATCTCAGCCTCCGAGTGCGTCCACCGTCGACCGCAGGTGCTCGTCGACCGCGGCGAACTCCTTCTTCAGCGCCGAAAGAGCGCCCGCGATCGTGGCGAGCCGTTCTTCGAGGGGTGCGGTGTTGTTCCGGACTTGCGTCAAACCCGATGCGAGCGCCGCGAGATGTCGGCTGGCACGGAGTAGCTGTATGGCGACGGCGATCAGATAGACCGCGAGGACGAGCACGATGGCGCCGGCGAGCACCAGGGTCCAGATCGTCAGGATGGTCACGACGTCAACCTCTTTTCGTTCCTACGGCCTTGGCGATGACGTCCGTGCGCCCCGCGAGCTTCTGGCTCGCCTCGAGAAGAGAGCCTGCCGCGGCGATCGTCTCCTCGAGCGCTTTGACCGCCTCGGTATTCCTGGCGATGCCCAGGCCGGCGTCGAGTGCTTCGCGCGTGTACCGCTCGATCGCCGACGCCGCCCGCAGGGTGCGCTGCAGCAAGACGATTGCGACGGGAACGATGATGAGTGTTACCAGGCCGAGAGTGATTCCCCAGATCCAGAGTACGGCGGTCACCGCGCACCTCCTTTCAAGTTATCGACCACGCGTCCGAGCTCGGCCTCGACAGCACGGAGTCCCGCATCGAGCGATCGGAGGCCTTCGTTGAGCGCAGTCACCTCGGGCGCCAGGTGGCCCGTCTCCTTCTCGATCGCTCGAAGCCCAAAACGAATCTTGGCGAGATAGCTGGACGCGGAGCCTCCAATCGCATCGAGCTCGTTCCGGATCAGAACGAGATAGACGGCCACGATGGCCAATAGCGCGAGCGCCGCGAGACAGCTGAGAAGGGTAAGGAGTGTCGTCATTTCCTGGTCGCCTTCGAGATGCGCTCCGCCGCGGACGCGATGTTGCCCGCTGATTCCAGAAGCACGCTGGCGAGAAAGTTCGTGCGTTCCAGCTGGGCGATGTTCACCGTGTTCGCGGCGATCCGCTTTCCGCCCGTCCAGATGTTCTCGACGAGCCCATGAATCCGTCGCGCGGTCGCCAGAATGAGCTGCAGCAGCACGGTCACCACGACCAGCACGAGAGCGGCGAGGATGAGTGCGGCCACCCAACCGCTCACGTACCACCTCCCTCCAACGAATCGGCAATCGTCGTGACGCGGCGATCAATGGAGCGAACCGTGCGGACGATGTCCTCGACCATCGAGTTCGCGGTGCCGAGTGCCCAAATGGGCTGGGTGCCGGTCTCGATCTGTCCCGCGACCCGGAGCGCTGTGCTCGCGAGCGACTCGATACGCCAGGCCACGGCGAGGATGGTTACAAGGAGGACCGCGACGACCGCCACCACGATCCCTCCCAGGAGGAACCCCAGGGTCCAGGGTGTCATCATCGTTGCTCCTTTCCCCGGCTTCCCGGCTTGACACTTCCTAAAAACTGCATCTTCTCGTAGATCTCGTGGAGAGCACGCCGCGCGATGTGGGGTTTTGCGACGTGGCCCCAGCCGCTTGGTACGTCATGCTCCCAGCGCGGGCTGCGGTTCTGGAACTGCTGCGTCATGCGGCGCAGTGCGCGAACGAAAGTCCCCGTGAGCCTCGAGGTGTTGGTCGAAAGGCGCGAGCCCGGGGGGTGCTCGTAGAACGGAGCGAACCGATCGGGGAATCCCGGCATGGTGCATCCGATGCAGATCCCGCCGGTATTCATACATCCGCCCACGTGGTTGATGGCGCCCCGTTCGGTGATGTTGCATTGCACCACGGGACCCCAGCAGCCAATCTCGACCAGACATTCCTTCTGTCCGTATCGATCGGCGAACGTTCCTTCCTCGTAGAAGCCGGCACGGCCGCACCGCTGGTGTACGGTCTGCTGGAAGAGCCAGGCAGGTCGGCCGAGCTCGTCGAACTCCGGAAGCGGACCGTGCCCTTGAAGGAACAGCAAGACCGCGGCCACGGTCTCGGTGAAGTTGTCCCCGATGGGGGAGCATCCCGGGATGTTCACCACGGGAAGCCCCAGATCGCTGCGGTAATCGGCACCGAGAAAATCCATCACCCCCATCGAGCCGGTGGGGTTCCCCGCGGCCGCTGGGATGCCGCCCCAGGTGGCGCAGGTGCCAATGGCGATGACGGCCGCCGCTTTCGGGGCGAGGCGCGAGAGCCACTCCGCTGTCGGGATCGGCTTTTGTTGTCCATCGGGAAGCGGCTCGGCGCCCAGCGCCGACCAGTAGCCGCCGTTCTTCGAGGCAATCCGCTCGTCGGGTACGGAGCCTTCGAAGATTATGACGTAGGGGAGCCCGAGCTCACCTCGCTCCGCCATCCGAAAGTTCTCGACGAAGGCTTCTCCGGCCTCTACGGCGAGAACGGGATGGTGGAGGACGACTTTGGGAATACCGGGGATGGTACCGGCCATGAGCATCTCCGCCGACGGGCTCGTGGCACCCACGACTCCAATCGAGCATCCGTCACAGCTCATGCCCGCGAGCCAGAAGGCGTGGACGGCTTTGTGCGGACCGAGATCGAGCTTCGAATCCAGCGCTTCACCGATGGCGCCTTCGCGCACCGCGAGCGGAGCGGCCCAGCTCTTGGCATTTGTCATGTCTGACCTCCGTTCGCTCTCAGCAAATTCGAGGCAGCGGCTCTCCTGAAATTCTGGTGACGACGCGCTCGCCTCCGACCGAGGATTGCATCACGACCCTCCTGCGTTGGTCCTTCGCGATCTCGCCGATATCCGCCGCGTCAGCTCCCAGGGGATGACTTCGCATCACCCCGATCACCCTTTTGGAATGAGCTTCGGGCACGATCGCCATTAGCTTGCCTTCGTTCGCGATATATACCGGATCGAGGCCGAGCATCTCGCTCGCGGCTCGCACCTCGGTTTTCAGTGGGATGTCCCTCTCGAAGAGCCGGACGCCCACGTCCGAAGCGGCGGCGAGCTCGTGAAGCGCGCTCGATAACCCGCCCCGGGTGAGGTCGCGCATGCACCGGATCTGCGGACAGGTGTCGAGCATCGCCCTCGTCAGTGTGTGGAGCGGTGCGCTATCGCTTTTGATGGTGGTCTCGAACGCGAGTCCCTCCCGCACCGAAAGGATCGCGATGCCGTGATCGCCTAGGGTTCCTGACACGAGAATCCGATCGCCGGGTTGGGCCGATGCGATCGAAAGAACGCTCCCGGGCGCGATCCGTCCGATGCCGGACGTGTTGATGAAGACCTGATCGCCCTTCCCCCGCTCGACCACCTTGGTGTCGCCGGTAACGAGCTCGACGCCGGCGTCGGAACAGGCGCGCGCCATCGACCGCACGATGCGTTCGAGTAGAGCGATCTCGAGCCCCTCTTCCAGAATGAACGCGGCGCTGAGAGCGATCGGTGTCGCGCCCCCCACGGAGAGATCGTTGATCGTGCCGTTGACCGCGAGGGATCCGATATCGCCCCCGGGAAAGAAAAGGGGCCGGACCACGTAGGAGTCGGTCGTGAAGGCGAGTCGCGAGCCGTTCCAGGCGAGCGACGCCTGGTCCTCGAGCGCCGCCAAGGTTTCGTTCGCGAAGGCGGGGACGAAGAGGCCGGAGATCAGGTCGGCCATCAGCTCTCCGCCACTCCCGTGACCCAGAGTGATATGGCCGTAGCGGGAGAAGGGGATCGGGCAGCTTCCGAGCGTGGTGTCGCTCATATTACAAGACGTCCTCTTCGCCGCGGCCGATGTGAATCAGGTCCCACATCACGTGGAGCAGGACCCCCTGCGTCTCCTGGATTCGGTGGATGCTGTAGCTCGGGACGACGAACAAGTAATCGCAAACGTCCTTCAGCCGTCCGCCATCTTTTCCCGCGATGCCCACGGTCCTGAGCTCCATGTCCCGGGCGACCCGCAGGGCACGATTCACGTTTGCCGACTGGCCACTGGTGGAGAGGCCGATGACGATGTCGCCTGATCGTGCCAGGAGCCGGAGCTGCTCGGCGAATGCTACGGCGAAGTCATCGTCGTTTCCCGTCGCCGTCAACCAGGCGATATCGTTGACCAGCGCTGTCGCGGGAAACGCCCGCCGCTTCGCTACCACCGGATGGGTGAATTCCACCGCCAGGTGCTGAGCGTCGCAGGCGCTTCCACCGTTTCCCATGACGAACAAGCGGCCCCCGTTATCGAGTGCTTCCGCGAGCACGCGGCAGCATTCGACGACGCGGTCCGCCTCCCGTTCGAAGAAGGCCTCGATGGTGCGCGCGCTTTCCCGCGCCTTGCGCCGAACGCGCTCGCGAAGACCCACCTCGCTTTCAACCGGCTGCATCGACGAGCTCCAGATGGCGTCCATAGGCGTAGTAAGCGGCGCATGCTCCCTCGGCCGAGACCATGGTGGCCCCGAGAGGCCTGCGAGGGGTGCAGTCGGTGCCGAACAAGGGACAGTCGATCGGCTTCCTCACCCCTTTGAGAATTTGCCCGCTGATGCATCCCGGCGACTCGCGAGTGGCGATCTCCGAAGTGTCGAAGCGCCTCTCGGCGTCGTAGGCGCGATATTCGGGTGCGAGTCGATAGCCGCTCTTGGGAATCGTTCCCACACCCCGCCAGCTGCGATCGCAGACTTCGAAGACTTCGCTCAGGAGTTTCTTTGCCGAAAGGTTTCCCTCTGGCCGTACGACGCGACGGTAGGGCGTCCGAACCTCCGCCGTTCCTGCCTCGAGCTGCTCGACGCATTTGAGTATCCCTTCCAGCATGTCGACAGGCTCGAACCCCGTGATTTCTATTGGCACGCCGAAACTCTTCGCGATTGGACCGTACTCCTCCGTGCCCATGACGGTGCACACGTGGCCGGGACCCAGAAAACCTTCGACGCGATTCTCCGGCGATTGGAGAATGTGGGTCATGGCGGGAGGCACGAGGACGTGAGACACGAGAACGCTGAAATTGGTCAACCCACGGCGATGAGCTTGTCGCACCGCCATGGCATTGGCGGGCGCCGTGGTCTCGAAGCCGACGGCGAAGAAGACTACCTCGCGCTTAGGGTTCGTCGCGGCGAGCTCGACCGCATCGAGCGGCGAATACACGACCCTCACATCTGCGCCCTTTGCCTTGAGCTCGAGCAGATCGCCGCTCGATCCGGGAACCCGAAGCATGTCGCCAAAGGACGTGAAAATCACCTCGGGACGAGAAGCTATGGCATGCGCACGGTCTATCCGCTCGAGCGCGGTGACGCAGACGGGGCAACCCGGGCCGTGGACAAGCGTGAGCTCTTGGGGCAGCATGCGGTCGATACCGAACTTGACGATGGTGTGCGTCTGCCCGCCGCAGACTTCCATGATGGTCCAGGGCCGGCTCAATCGGGCCTCGATGGCGCGGACCAATCGAATCGCTGCATCGGGGTCGCGGTACTCGTCGAGGTACTTCACCCAGTACCTCCACCGTCCTCGAGCTCACTAGGCATTTCCAGGGCATCGAGAAGCTCGAACACCTGGCGCGCCTGTGCCTCTTCGATCTTGGAGAGCGCAAACCCGACGTGAACGAGTACATACTCGCCCGGCGCCGCATCGGGAACGTGCTCAAGGCAGACTTTCTTCACGACCCCATCGAAACTGACCTTGCCCATGAGAATGTCGTGCTCCTGGAACGTCTCCATGACTTTCCCGGGGATTCCTAGACACATACCAACTGCTCCGACGCGACGGCTATCTGACCGAGAGAGAGTCCTCCGTCGTTGGGCGGTACGAGGCGGTGGCGAAAGACTTCGAATCCCTCGCGGGCGAGCGCGGAGACCGCAACCTCCAGCAAAAGAGCGTTCTGGAAGACGCCGCCGGTGAGGAGAACCCTCGAGAGCCCATGAGCCTCGCGGAGTTTTTGACAGACGTCTACAACGATGCTGACCATCGTTCGGTGGAAACGCCGCGCTATCTCTTCCGGCGCGACGCTCCGCCGTCGATCTTCCATCACTGCCCGGATAAGTGGGCGAGTGTCGACGATACCGCCAGCAGCGTCGAGTGCGAACGGGTAGGGCCGTTCCGACAGCCGTCGATCGCACAGCCATTCGAGCTCCATGGCGGCCTGGCCTTCGTAGCTCGAGAGTCGACGCACTCCGATGAGCGATGAAATGGCGTCGAACAGACGGCCCGCGCTGGACGTAAGGGGAGAATGAATCTTCTTCTGGATCATCTCGACGATGGTTGGGTTTTCGTCCGCGGGCGGTTCGATGCCCGCATCGACCAGATAGGAAATCGCCATCCGCCACGGCTCCCTTGCGGCGCGATCCCCTCCGGGAAGTGGGACGGCCCGCAAGTGGGCTGCGCGCTCGAAGCGCGCTTCGTCGACGATGAGGAACTCCCCGCCCCACAAGGTGCCATCCGAGCCGAACCCTGAGCCGTCGAACGCCACTCCGATCACCGGACCCTCGAGGCCATTCTCCGCCTTGCAGGCGGCGACATGAGCGTGATGGTGCTGGACGGCGAAGGCAGGTAGAGACTCCCGCGCGGCACGGGTCCGCGCATACCGCGTCGAAGCGTATTCCGGGTGGAGGTCGTGAACGAGCACTTCGGGCGTGAAGTCGAAGAGCTCCTCGTAGAGCGTGATGTCTCCTTCGAGCGCATCCAGTGCGCGCAGCTCGTCGAGATCACCGATGTGATGGCTCACGATGACCCGGTCTGCCGCACCGAGAGCGAACGTGTTCTTCAGTTGGCCTCCGACGGCGAGGATTCGCTTTGCCAGCGGCTTTGTCAGACGAATCGGCTCGGGAGCGTAGCCGCGCGAGCGCCGCACAGGCAGCTCCTCTTCGAGAACGAGCCGCGTCACCGAATCGTCGCAACGCACGCGGATCGGGCGGTCGTGGCCGAGCACGATATCGGGTATCCCGTCGAGGAGGGGCAAGTCCGCTTCGAGATGGACGATGGGCTCGTCCGAACGATTCGCGCTGGTCATCACGAGGGGTCGCCGCTCCACCCGCTGCATGAGCAGCATGTGGAGGGGCGTATAAGGCAACATCAACCCGACGTTCGGGTTTCCGGGGGCGACGCCGGAGGCAAGGACGTTGGCGTCCCGCTTGCGCACGATCACGATGGGACGCCGTGGCGAGCTCAAGAGCTCACTCTCCAGCTCGCTCACATGCGCGAGCTCGGCGGCGCATGCCAAATCGGGAACCATGACCGCGAAGGGTTTTTCGTCGCGCGCCTTCCGTTGACGCAGCCGCGCCACAGCCGCGTCGGAAGTTGCATCACACACGAAATGGTAGCCACCGAGCCCCTTCAGCGCCCCCAGGTGACCGCCTAGAACCGCGTCCACGAAGCCCTGAAGCGGACCATCGAGGCGAGGTCCGCACTGCGGGCACGCGTTGGGTTGCGCGTGAAACCGTCGGGATGCGGGGTGCTCGTACTCTTCGCGGCACCGGCGACACATGTCGAATCGCGCCATCGTGGTGCGCTCGCGGTCGTAGGGCGCCCCCTCGATGATCGTCAGCCGCGGACCGCACTGAGTGCAGTTCAGGAACGGATACTCGAAGCGGCGGTCGGTTGGCTCGAAGAGCTCGCGGCGGCAATCGTCGCAGGTCGCGCGGTCGGCGGTGAAAAGGGGTAGCTCGGTCGACGTATCGTCGCTCGTTGCGATGCGGAACTCGACTTCGCCACGGACCGGTGCTGGACTCCAGCGCAGCTCGTCGATTCGGGCCGCCGCCGGCGGCTGCCGGGAGAGCTCGTCGACGAAACACCGAAGCAGCGCGGGCTCGCCCTCGACCTCGATATCCACCCCGCTCGTCCCGTTACGGACGAACCCCGAGAGTGAGAGTCGCCGGGCGAGCTCGTGCACGTAGGGCCGGAAACCGACTCCTTGCACGAGGCCTCGGACGGTGATGCAGCGCCGCTCCGTGTTCATGAGCGCCCGTGCCGCTCGGCAAACATCCGCACCGACTCGTGTCCCGACGGCGGTTGCGCTCGTGCGCCGAAACGGCGGTGCGCTTCGTCGATGCCCTCGGGGGTGAGCGCCACCCGACCCTGGGCGATCCCAACCCACCCGCGTCGCGACAAAGCGTCCAGCGAACGCTGCACGATCCGAGGGGTACAGTCCAGGAGGAGGGCCAGCTCGCCCGGTGTCAAAGTCAGGGAGAACCCCTGACTCAGCATCCAGTACACGAGGTGGAAAACCTCATCTGAGGAGCTCGAATCCCCGTGACGCGTAGGCGAACGCATCCAAGATTCGACCGCGAGCCGCTGGAAGCGCCAGTCGGTTCCGGTTTTGAAGGCGGGCAACCGTCCGCTGCGAGCGAGACGGTAAACAGTGTTGGGGTGAACTTTCAGTAGGGACGCCACTTCCCGCAGCGTCAACACGTCTGACACTTCGAGACTCCCCCTGCTGTCAACGTAGGTCAGCGTAGGTGATCCAGAGAAACGTTGTCAACCCGATTCCTGATCACTCTACCGGAGCGTGGTAGAGAATAGCCGCATGAAACCAGTGGTCACGGCTGTTTGTCTCTCGGTCGTGGCATGTTCCTCGCAGCGCAAACCTGGCGAAAGAAGCGTTGCGGTCATTGCGATCGGAAACGATCCGGGTCACTTCAACCCCGGCATCACCACGGCGGCACACGTCCATGCGGTGGCCGATTCTCTCTACAACGCCCTCGTGGCCCTCGACGAGGAGGGGAATCCGTCACCCGACCTCGCGACACGCTGGGAGATCAAGGACGACGCTCGCACGTACGTTTTTCACCTCGCGCCGGGTGTCCGCTGGCATGACGGAGCTCCCTTTGGCTCGAAGGACGTCGCGTTCACGTTCGAGCACGTGCTCTTGCGCTTTCATTCGCGTACCCGTGCCGGACTCGCTGGAAACCTGAAGTCTATCGATACTCCGGACGACCGGACTGTCATATTCCGGTTCGCCGAGCCATACGCTCCCCTTCTCGAGCGGCTCGATGTCACCGAGGCCCCGATCCTGCCGGCACACCGATACGCGGATGGTGATGTCGAAAGACACCCGGCGAATCTTGCGCCGGTCGGAACTGGTCCCTTTCGTTTCTCTTCTCACCAGCCGGACGACCGCATCGTACTGGTGAGAAACGACGATTACTTCAAGCCAGGTCTACCACGTCTCGATGGGCTCGTTTTCCGAATCATCCCCGACGAGAGCACGCAGCTCCTCGCACTTCGAAACGGTGAAGTCGATTACGTCGGCTCGGTACGTCCATCGGATGTGAAACGGCTTCGCGCGAGTGTTGGAGACTTCACCGTGGTCGCGGCAGCGAGCGGGCCGGGAGGAAGCAACTGCGTAATGACCTGGATCTTCAATCTCGAGCGCAGGCCCCTCGACGACGTTCGCGTCCGCCACGCTTTCGCCCATGCGATCGACCGCGCGCAAATCGTCGAACGCGTCCTGTTCGGGGAGGGCGACGTGCCTTCGGCCCCAATCGCCCGCGGTATCCCCTGGGCGCACGCCGAGGGCATGCTGCAGAGATACGATCTCGATCCGGCCGGGGCTGAAGCATTGTTTCGAGAGGCCGGCTGGCACGAACGCTCGATCGATATCGTCCTTTTCCCGACGTTCATCAAGTTCGGCGAGATCCTCCAACAGCAGCTCGCGGAGGTCGGGGTCACCCTCGAGATCCGCGCGCTCGACAGGGCGGCTGCCGTCGAGACCGTGTACACCGATCGTGATTTCGACACCGCACTCGTTTCCTACTGCCAGGGCCTGGACCCGGATATCGGGGTTCGACGCTTGTACGATTCGTCGAGCATAGGGCCTGTCCCGTTCTCGAACGCCGCTGCCTATCGCAATGCCGAGGTCGATGCTCTTTTCGAACGGGCCGCGAAGCGCCAGGACCGAAACGAACGTGGGGCGCTTTATCATCGTGTGCAAGAAATCATTTCCGAGGATCTCCCTTATTGGTGGCTCGTGGAAACGAGAAATCTGACTGCCTACCGTTCCGCATTCAAGGACTTTGCGCCGTGGAGCGGCCAGTTCGCCGAGCGAGCGCGCAGCGCGACCGTGAGCTCCGACCCGTGAGACGATACATAGCCCGCCGTTTCGCACAGATGATCCCGATGATGTTGATTGTCGGTAGCCTCGGGTTCGCTCTCGTGCAGCTCGCTCCGGGCGACCCGGTAACTGCTCTCGGCGGTGAGTTCGCGCACCAGGAGGTGCAACGCGAGCTCAGGGAGCGTTATGGGCTCGATCGTAGTTTATTGGAGCAATACGTTGTTTACCTGGGCCGGCTCTTCCAAGGTGAGCTCGGTGAGTCTTACTACTTTCAGCGTCCGGTCGCGATGGTCCTCTGGGAAAGGCTTCCCGCGACTCTCCTGCTTGTCGTCCCGTCACTTGCCACGTCCACGTTCCTCGGGGTCGTGCTCGGTCTAAGAATCGCGAGGAAGGTGAAGCCCGCCCGAGCACGAGGTCTCATCGCAGCCATCGCTGCGTCGAACGCCGTTCCCGTGTTCTGGTTGGCGCAGCTATTGCTCCTGGTCTTCGCCGTCCGGCTGGGCTGGTTTCCGGTTCAGGGAATGACCGACCCGCGCTCGGACGGTAGCGCCACCGATTTGGTGGAGCACCTTCTTCTCCCTCTGCTGACGCTGACGCTCCATCAGCTCGCTTTCATTACGGTCCTGACCTGGACCGGCGTCGAGCGTGAGCTCTCGACTAACTACGTGCTGGCGGCGGAGAGTCGAGGCCTCAGGCCGAATGTCGTTCTTGTTTCGCACGCACTCAGGAATACGCTTCCACCGCTCGTCACCACCGTCGGCGGGCGAGTCGCCGCGATCTTCAGCGGTGCCGTGTTGACGGAGACCGTCTTCGCCTGGCCTGGGCTGGGAAGGCTCTCGGTGCTCGCATCAACGAATCGGGACTATCCTCTCGTTCTCGGCATCTTCCTCTTGATCACCGCCACGGTAGTCCTTGCCAATCTCATCACCGACATCCTATACGCCGTCGTCGATCCTCGCGTTCGCTACTCATGAAACGCAGCGCCACCCTCGTCGTCCTCGGGCTCGTCGTCCTCCTGCCGTCGCCGCGATTCGCCGTACGGGCGGGCGGGCCATTGGAATCCCCCTCACTCGAGCATTGGTTCGGCACGGACGATCTCGGTCGCGACCTGGCAGCGGGCGTGATCGAGGGCACACGACTTTCCCTCCTCGTCGGATTGGGAACGGTTCTGCTCGCCCTCGTGCTCGGTGCGAGCATTGGAATCGCGGCGGGACTCCTCGAGGGTTTATGGGACGAGATCTTGATGAGAGGGGTCGAGGTGTTCCAGGTCGTGCCCCGGTTCTTCCTCTCGCTCGTCGTTCTCACGATCTGGGGATACCACCTGTGGTTGCTCGTTCTTGTTCTGGGATTGACTTCCTGGAGCGGCCTTGCCCGCCTGGCCCGCGCGGAGACACTCACGATCAAAGAGCGCGAGTTCGTCGTGGCGGCGCGGGCCGGCGGGGCACGATTCTCTTGGCTTTTTCTTCGTCACGTACTCCCCCAAGCCGTTCGACCGCTGGTTGCGACCGCGCCACTGACCATGGGAGGCGCGATGCTCACTGAGGCGGGTCTGAGCTTTCTGGGACTGGGCTCGCTCCAACGCGTCAGTTGGGGCTACCTTCTGCGAAACGCGCAGCCATTTCTATTGGATGCGTGGTGGATGTCTGTTTTCCCTGGCCTTGCGATGACCATTACGGTGTTCTCCGTCGCGCTTTTCGCCTTCGGCGCCGACGGAGACGCCGGCCGAGCCCTCCGTGCCCAGCGCTCGTGACGCGGGCCATTCATCATAGAATGAATATCCCCGCCCATCGCGCCATCGACGATATTTTCTCGAACGTCATCGCCGTGATCCCGACCGCAGCGAGAGCTACTTGTCCCCTCGAGCTGGATGAAGTCGCGACGCATCATCGAAATCGGTGAAATCCCGCTCTAGCGCAGCCCGCTTCCGATCGCGGACTTCGGTCTTTTCAGGCGCAACCACCGAGCACGCGCCTAGGGTACCCGACGGATCCCGGTCCAGTAGTCGAAGCCCTCGTCGCAGGTGAGGATTTGCAGGACGTCGTATTGCTCCATGATGGCGACGTGCAAGCAGTCCCGTCCCGAGAGTCGTCGTTGTTGGCTCGCGATAGCCCGCGCGCGTTCCACGTCCCGCTTCGTGACCGGAAACACCCGTTGGGTCAGATCGTCGAGCAGTGCGAAACAGTCGTCGATCGCCTTTCGCCGTTCGATCGCTACGTAGCGGTGGATGATCTCTTGGTAGACCTCGGCGCTCGTGACAAAGGTCTCGTCGACGTGGGAGCGAAGATATCCTTCGATCGCGTCGCGATTGGGGTGCGGTGTCCCGACGAGATAGATCGGGACGTTGGAGTCAACGAAGATCACGCCCCTTTTCGATCTCCGCGAGCATCTCGTCAATGTCGGCCGTCGGATGGCCGCACGCCAAGGCGCGCTCGACCGCCGCGATCTTCTGCGCTGGCGTCGGTCCCTTTTGACTCTCTCTCGCGCGCTCCAGGACGCGTCGCGCCCACTCGCTGAGTGTCAGCCCATCGCGCGCCGCCGCTTTTCGCAGCCGTTCGAGCTCGTCGTCGTCAACGACGATTTGAAGCCTCTTACTCATACTCATGAGTATACTACAAAGTTTGTCGTACCTCCGGACGAGGTCCGTTCCACGGAAAGCGCCCCGCCGTGAAGCTCGACGATCGACTTTGCGATCGCGAGCCCACTGTTGGTAGCCTTGGGGCGTCGTCTCCGCGGTAGAACCTTCGTCCATCGAGATCAAAGCCTCTTGAGAAAACAGCGAATTCTCGCCGTCTCTTCGTATCCCAGCGCCTCGTGCGTCCGTGCGCTCGTTTCGTTATCCAGCTCGGTGTCGGAGGCCATCTCGATCAAACCTCGGCTGCGCGCCCAATCCTCGGCCGCTTCAACGAGCGCGCGTCCGACGCCGCGTCGGCGTGCTTCGGGCACGACGAACCAACCCTCGATGTAACCCACGCGCTCGCTTCGAGAGCCCTCGGCGGAGGGGCGGATCGCGAGCTCGATGAAGCCGAGCAGCCGGTGGTTCGCCTCGGCGACGAGCACCGCGTTCATCTGGAAAGCAGACCCGGCAAAGTAGCTCTCGATTTCCCGGGTATGTTCTTCTTCGGCCCCAGGCCAGAGCGCCGTGCGCATCCGAATCCAGGCGGCCTTGTCTCGCTTCTCGACCGCGCGTACAACCGTCTCGGTCACCGACGCACCTCTGGAAGCCACATTCTTCGCCCGCGGCCCTCGAGCAGAATCATCATAACTTGTCGTGTCGGATCTTCTCGTTTTAACTTTCGAGAGGGCGTCGATCGAGAGACAACAGCACGGTGAGGAACTCTCTTTCCGTGACCATCCTTACGCCGTCGTAGCGGGCAACCTCCAAGAGGTCACCGTCTTCCGTCACCAGGTAATCGACTGCGCCGCCCGAAGCGCAGCCGAGAATAGCATCGTCGTCCGGGTCAGGGCAGACGCCGGGGGCGGGGGCTTCCGGGAATAGAAGCGCATTGGTGCGCAGAAGCTCCAGAAATGCCTGACGCTCCCCCGAGGGGGTCCGATACTTCTTGGCAATCTTGGGTCGTGCCAGCACATCGCTAACTTCGTCGAGCTGCTTCGGCGCGAGACAGAGAATGAAATCGCGACGCCTCCACGCGTCGACGAGTCGAGCTTGCGGGCCTTGGGTCGACAGCAAGCTGTTCACGAGCTGATTCGTGTGCAGCAGGACTCTAAGCACGCCGCTTGCGGACGTTGCGCAAAGCCTCGCCTACATCCTTCTCGATTTCCGCATCCGGCACCGGGGGGACCCTCCCTCGGATCCGGTCGACGACCTCGAAACGCGCGTGTCGTTCGGCGACGAGCCGCCGAAACTCTTCCGCACTGATGATTCCGACCACGGGAACCCCGGACTTTTCCCCGAGCACGCGCCCGCGCCCGGCCTGGACTTCCTTCATGATCCTTCCGAGCTGGGTGCGCGCTTCGAGCGCCGGAACGGGTTTCGTCTTCGGTTGCGTCAAGAATCCTCCGCTGATGATGATTCTTAGTCAAAAAGGAATCCAAGTTGGACACA
This sequence comes from Vicinamibacteria bacterium, assembly GCA_035457705.1. GTDB lineage: Bacteria > Acidobacteriota > Vicinamibacteria > Marinacidobacterales > SMYC01 > DASPGQ01. Next base: position 31,313 of record DATIBD010000032.1, on the reverse strand, counting down.
CTTCCCGCCTATTGCGACATCACCGCTACGAAGACAGCTTCTCGAATGTTGCCCCCATTATTCCCGGCCGAAGCGAGAGCTACTTGTCCCCTCGAGGCGAATCGATGTCCACGGCAATCTGCTCCCAACGACCCTGCTCGAACCGCGCGACCGACAGCACCGCACGAAGAATGTGTCCCATCAAGATTGCGCTCCAGACATCCGACGGCATGAGCGCGCGGGTCAACTCGATGAGCGAGAGATATCCAATGGGAACGAGGAGCTGGGAGACGATCGTGATGGCCAATGGACTGCGGGTATCACCCGTGCCTTGGAGTGCGCCGGTGTAGTTGAGTGCCACGGTGACGAAGAGCGCGGAGATGCTGAGGTAGCTCAGAAGCTGGCTTCCCAGGGCGACCACGGTCGGCTCCCCGATGCCGAAAACGCTCAGAAGCCTCTCCGGTAGCAGCAGAAAGAGCGCCGACAGGCTCGCGGCGAGGAGCAGCCCGAGCATCGCTCCCTTGCGTGCTGCCTGTCGCGTTCTCTCGGGAGCACCAGCCCCCAGGTTCTGCCCGGCGACAGCGGACGTTGCCGCCATCAGCCCCACCGACGTCCACGTCACTAGCGAGAACAGTTGGGTGTAGCCGACGGCATAAGCCGCCTGGGCCTCGGCGCTCTGAGGGAGGGAGCCGACGAACCCGACCAGAGCCGCTCCCGCGAGGTTCATCGCGATGCCCTGAAAGCCGGTGGGCAAGCCGAATCGAAAGAGCTCGCGAATGATTCCCCAGTCTGGTCGCCACGAGATCTCGCGAGGCAGGCGCAGAACGAGACGGTTGGTGACCAACAGGTAGATCGAGATCCCACCCACCAAACCGGACGCGATGACCGTTCCCAACGCCGCACCGAGTGTTCCGAAGGCAGGGATCGGGCCCGCCCCGCGGATGAGCACCACGCTTCCAAGCAGATTGAGCAATGTCATCACGACACCGAGACGAAGCGGAGTTTGCGCGTCTCCCGCCGCTCGCAGCACGCCCGCGATCATGTAATACACGAGCATTCCGAAGCTGAACAGAAAGAGCGTTCTCAAATACGGCAAGGCCTCGGCCTGAACCTCAGCCGAGGCGTTCAGGAGTCGGAGCAAGTGAGGAGCGAGGAAGATTCCCGCAGGCGTTAGGAGCAGGACCACCATCAAGATCGCGGTCAACAGGCCCTGAAAGACGACGCGATTGACCTTCTCGGGCTCTCCGGCCCCCGCGAATCGGGCCACGAGGATCCCCATGCCGGTGAACACGGACGCGACGAAGACGATGACCACGAGAAAGATTTGCCAGCTGACACCGATGGCGGCGTTGCCGGTGAAGCCCACGAAACGCCCGACGAGCGTGTGGTCGACGATACCCTGGAGGCCGGCGATGACGTTTTGCAGCATCGTCGGCCAGGCGAGTTTCCATACGGCCTTAGAGATCGGTCCTTGGACGATCGCTGGATCGAATCGTTGGGTGCTCTCTTCAGTTGGCGCCATGTTTTCGGGCTTTTTTCCGGGAGAGATTCTGGCCCATTTCACTCGACGCCAACGCTCGTGGCCTTCGGCCAGCAGGCTGGCGCGAAATTATCGGTAACCATGGAAACGCTGGAGCGAGCTCGTTTCCCCCGAGTCGGCAGCGGGCCGCTGATACCTTCCGGACTCCTGATCGAACCATCGACGCGACAGCGCCTCGGAATACTCGGCGAAGATCGCGTCGCCGTCCGGGTGGTTCCGTACCACCTCCTGGAGCACATCGACATACCCGACTCTCGCCAGGCCCACGATCTCCACCAGACCGTCGTAAGCCTCGCGCAGGTCGCCGGTCACGAACGTCAACGTGTCATCGCGATAGTCGATCCCGGGGATTCCGTCGAGAAAACGAAGGCTAGCGGGTGGCACCGCGCGCAGCGAGGCACGGATCGGCGTATTCACTCGCATGACCTTGGCTGATGCCAGGCGCTCTACCGCCCGCTTCGCGCCGTCGCGCAGGTCGGCGCGGGCTTCGCCTACGGGTCGCAAATCGGCCCGGTCGGCGGCCGTCGCCATTTTGACGGTTACGCGCTCGAGCCACGGCATCGTCTCGAGATCCCGGGCCAGCCGGTCGTCGCCGGAGGCGAATATCACCGGTACTCCGACACGTCCCCAGGAGAGGGCGACGAGCTCCGTTTCGGTGATCGACTGTCCATTGATCAAAAGGTCGATGCCGAGGGTGAACGTGTGAGACGCGAATCCACCACTGCCCGTCTTCGCGTGCATGCCGACGACGGCGACGGCATCGATCGCCTCCGAGTCGGGAAGGTCGAAGTACGTATCGAACGCTTTGTCGCGGATGATCTGCGTGGCCCGAGCGTCCAGAAGGTCGCCTCGCAGATCGGGCTCGGGATTGCCGCTTCCGTGGCCGTCGGCGATTACGACCTCGGTTGCTCCGCCCGCGAAGAGACCGTCCACCACGGCGTTGATATCGGCCGCGAGCAGCTCCTGGCCCGTGGGGTACAGGTCCGTTCCGTAATCGAAAGATGACGGATCGTCCTGACCCGACAGCCCTTCCATGTCATGGACGATCAGAACCCGGATGCCGTCATTCACCTGGGGTTGGTAGTCAGACAGTGACCAGGGCGTGTCCGGCACAACGATGGGCTCCGGCTCCGTCGCCTCACCGCAGCCGATTGCGAGCGCGAGAACGCAGACAAGGGCGCCCCGGTGAAGGGTTCGTTCGTGAGCTGGCAGATTGCCGGAGCGATGCCGGAGCGATGGCCGCATGCGTTACCTCCCGACGTGAGCGCGATGACGCTATCGCAACGTCGCGTGAGGGACAAGCGGTTGCTCCTTTTCCCAGCGAAGGGGCACGATATACTCGCCTTCCGGGAGGAACGATGACCCGAGTAATGACTCTCCTGCTGATCGCATCCGCCGCTTCGGCTCAAACCGCGGCGCCCGGCAACGACACGATTCGAGAGGACGAGCTTCGAGCCGATCTGTTTTTTCTCGCCTCCGACGACATGCGCGGACGTCTTACCGAGACGCCCGAGAATACGCTCGCGGCATCGTTCATCCGCGCTCGCTTCGAGCGGCTCGGGCTGAAGCCGATGGGCCCCGAGGGCTCCTACTACCAGCCGTTTCGCTTGATGCGTTCGGTTCTCGGGGAGACGAACACGCTCGAGCTTGTCATCGGTGACGGTCCGACGTATCGGGCCCAGCTGCGGCGCGAGTTTCACCCGACCCCCTTCAGCCCGACTGCTTCCGCGGAGGGCGAGTTGGCCTTTGTCGGTTACGGTCTCAGGGCGCCCAAGCTCGGGCACGACGACTATCGCGGCGACGTGCGGGGAAAGATCGTTCTCGTGCTCGAGCACGAGCCGGGCGAGAAGGACGCAGATAGCCGTTTCGACGGTGTAGTCGCATCCGAATACTCACGCGACATCCGGAAGGCGATGTACGCGCAAACGGCCGGTGCCGTCGGCGTCCTCTTCGTAAGTGACGTCCATAATCACGACGAAGAAGGAAACTTCGAGGAAGGCTCGCGCCGAAACTGGCCTGATACCCCGTCCCGCGTTCCCCGGTACGCGCTCGCGGTCTGGGCAGAGGCGGTGCGCATCCCCGTCGCCGAAGTCTCCCCTGCGCTCCTCGGGACATTTTTCGACGTTCCCTTTGTCGAGCTCACGCGGCGCGCCGACGCACCGGGTGGTATGGAGCCGAAGATGTTTCCTTCGGTTCGCGTTCGTCTCACTACGGGTGTCGAGCGAACGATCGTGAGTGATCGTAACGTCGTCGCCGCGATCGAGGGAAGCGACCCGCAACGGAAGGATGAGTGGGTGGTTATATGCGCCCACTACGATCACGATGGTGCCGATGGGGCGCGTGTCTTCAACGGGGCCGACGACGACGGCTCCGGAAGCGTAGCTCTTCTCGAGATCGCCGAGGCTTACGCAACTGGCGCTCGGCAGGGAGCGGCACCTCGGCGGAGCGTGCTCTTCGCCGCCTGGAACTCCGAGGAGCGGGGGCTCCTCGGCGCCTGGGCCTATGCCGAAGCACCTCTGGTTCCTCTTGCTCAGACGGTGGCGACGCTGAACATGGACATGATCGGACGCAACGAGGAAGTGCCGGTCGGGGGAGGACGTCGATTCCGCGGCCTGGAGCTCCAGACGGCGGAGTCCAACCGCAACACGGTCCACATCATGGGTTACACCTATAGCGGCGATCTGAAACGCTCGGTGGAAGAGGCGAATCGCTTCACCGAGCTCGAGCTCGAGATGGACTACGACAACAACGAGTCAAACCTCTTGCGACGAAGCGATCAGTGGCCGTTCCTCCAGAAAGGCGTTCCGTCGCTTTTCTTTCATACGGGGCTCCATCCCGACTATCACACCGAGTTCGACGTTCCCGAGCGGATCCAGTACGAGAAGATGACGCGCATCGCACGGCTCGTCCACCAGTTGAGCTGGGAGCTCGCTCAAGCGGATGGACGACCCCAGTTCGACCGCCCCGAGCGTGCCGCCGCGATTCCGTAGGCCGGTACCGCTCCACCGAGATCCATGCCTCGAGCGGTTGGTCTGGTGGCGAACGAGATCCCAGTGCGAAGGCTAGCGACATTCTCATCGTGGACGGGCCAGGAAGACGTCTTCGTAGCTCACACGGATGGATCCGGACGCGTCAGCTCACGAGCGACTCACATCGGGATCGGGTGCGGCTATGGTCTCCCGACGGTGAGACCATCGCGTCTACTCGGGTCGGAGCCGCGCTTCATGAAAACGCGTCGATGGAGGAATCCCACGAACCCGGCCGAATCGGCTCGCTCGAAGAGGCGCGCCTCGCTTTCGCTTCGGTTCCGTCCCGTACCAGCTCTTCGCGTCGTGGTACGCCGCGAGGCGTGTCGATCCTGCGCTGGCGATTCGAAGCAGGGGAGAGCCAGGGCATTTCGACGTCTTTCTCAGTACTCCACTCTCTCACCCAGCAACGCGGGCGTGTGCACCGGAACGCGACGCGCTCGCGTCTTCTGCTCGAAAGCATATCCCAGCGCGAGGAGCTTCCCCTCGTTGAACGCCACGCCCAGAAACGAGAGAGTCACCGGCAACCCGTTGCCGGTGAAACCGGCGGGCACGATGAGATCGGGAAACCCGGTGAGGTTGGCGATGTTCGTTGCCGATGCGAACAGATCGGCCAAGGGATCGGGGTCGGCATCGGAGCGGAGCGGCCGGCGTGACGCCGTGGGGTAAACGATGGCGTCGAGCTGCTCCTCACGCATCACCCCCTCGACGATCGATCGAATCAGCGGCAACCCATGGTCGAGTACCGCGCGATACTCGTAGTCGTCGAGCGTGCCACTCTCTTCCTCTTCTTTGAACATGCTCCATCGTCTCGGATTGGGGGAGAATCCTTGGTCGTTCGGCGCGGTCAACGTCATCGAGCGTGCCAACAGGTCGGCGAGCGTTTTCGGGTAGGACGGCCCGAGCGCTTTCAGGTAGTCTGGGATCTGCGCGCGGAACTCCCGGCGGCGGATCGTCCAGTAGAAATCGTTTCTCGATTGGAGCAGCCACGTCGGGAATTTCACATCGACGATCGTCGCTCCGGCGGCGCGCATGGCTTCGAGGGAGGCCTCGATAACCCAGTCGACGTCGGGGTCCTGCCCCATGAAATCGCGGGCGATGCCGAGGCGCGCCGCGTTCAGCGCGTCGGCGTCGAGAAATTGCGTGTAATCGTTCACGAGCTTTCCCTCGCCTTTGCGCGTCGAGTCATCGGCCGGGTCGAGGCCGGCCATGATCCCGAGCGCGACGGCAATGTCGTAGACGTTTTTGGCCATGGGGCCGGCGGTATCGAAGGACAGCGCCAGGGGAACGATGCCGTCGCGACTGACGAGGCCGTAAGTGGTTTTCAGGCCGACGATGCCGTTCGCCGCGGCCGGGCCGCGAACCGAGCCGCCGGTATCGGTGCCGAGTCCGAGGGGGGCATAGGCGGCGGCGATGGCCACGCCAGTGCCGCCCGACGAGCCCGCGGGTGACCGCGTGAGGTCGTGCGGGTTCAGCATCGGTCCAATGAGAGAGCTCCGGGTGTCGCCAGAGGCGAGCTCGCTCATGTTGAGCTTGGCGAGAACGATGGCACCTGCGTCGCGCAGCTTCTTCACCACGAAAGCGTCGTCCGGAGGGATCGAGTCCTGGAGCATGAAGGATCCCGCCGTCGTCGGGAGATCGAACGTATCGAAGTTGTCCTTCAAGACTACGGGAATGCCGTGGAGCGGCGACCGGGGTCCACTCTTCCGCCGTTCCTCGTCGAGCGCCCGCGCGGTTGCGACCGCCTCGGGATGGATCGCTATGACCGCGTTGAGCTTGGGACCTTCGGCGTCGTAAGCCTCGATGCGCGCGAGGCAGAGCGCCACGAGCTTCTCCGAGCTGAGAGCGCCTGCTTCGAACGCGGCGTTGATATCGGCAATGCTCGCCGTGGTGAGCTCCAATGTCTCTGCCGAGCCCAACGAGGCGAGCGACGAAAGTACGAGCCAAGAGACCGACAGCAACCGCAAGAACCATCTCATCATGCCGGCATCGTGACGAGTCGACAAGTAGATTGCAAACATCACAATTGGTCGCGCGGCGTTGGCATCATGAAGTAAACAATCGCTCCTTGTACTCGGGCTCATCGAGACTGAGTGTTAGTGCACGACGGTAGAACCGCTCGAGCATCGGCTCATACTTCCCGGAATCGCGTACGTCACGAAGAGAGCGGACCGGCGTTCCGCTCGCGCTCAAATAGACGCTCATGCAGTTCCTATCGGCTCGCCTGACGCGGAAACACTAGAAGACGGAACGCTCCGGCGGCAGGTCAGAAGCGGATCGTGGCCTGGAGCGTGAATCCACCCCCGGACTCCCTTGGAAGAACGTGCACGGCGGGCGTCACCTTCTCCCATCGCTCTCCGGGGTGAGCCGCTCCGATCGCGGCTCCGATCAACCCGCCAATCAGTCCGCCGGACCAGACTCCCAGGGCTACCGCCTCGCCCACGCTCGCGCCATCTTCGCCGACTTCATCGTGCAAAAGAATGGCTCCGGGAACGGTGCTAACGGCGCCGATGAGGGCGCCCCATTTGGCCTTGTGCCAGGCACCCGAGCTCCGACTGCGCGGGCCGCGGCTCGTCTCGATGGTCACGAGATCGGCAAAAGAGATGGCCCGCGGAACGGACTCGCCCTCGAAGCGAATCACGAGCGCATCGGCAGTGGAGCTCGCGACGACGCCGGTTTCTTTCCCGGCATCCTTCGTCGAAATCCGGACACGCGTGCCCGGCTCCACGTCGCCCGGTTCCTGCGCCGCCGCGGCAACGCTCAGACACACCATTGCGAAAAGAACGACTGGCAACTTCATACCACCTCCGTCATCAAAAAACGATCCCAAGGCGCAGGCCGAGGCTGTGGACACCCTCGCCGTAAACGCGGTCCCTCACCTCGAGCCGGAAGGACCTTCGGTTGTCGAACCAATAGTCGAAGCCGCCGCCGAAGCTCACAGCGGGAACCGCGTCTTCGAAGGTGAAAGCACAACCGACACCTCCTAACACGAAGGGCGCCAGTTTCCGCGCCCGCCCGACGAAATGGTAGGAGGCATCGAGCGAGCCCGTCATGAAGCCACAGGGAAAGCACTCGGGAGAGCTCATCCACGAGCCGTCGACGCCAATGCCGAGACCTCGCTCCGAGATCCACTCGAAACCTCCACCCCCTTCCAGGGTAACGAAATTCCCCGCCGCGAGCACTCCCGGTGCGACGAACAGGTAGGCGTGTCGCCCCTCCCTCCGGCTCTCGGCATTTGCGTCGATGGGAATCGAAAGAAGTGTCAGGGACAGGGCCAGAAACCCGGCGAATCGCTCCATGGCGCACCTCCTTTCGGTACAAGGAGCAAAGCGGATGCCAGCCGGAAACGCCCCGCAAAAATCGGTAGTGGGGGGGCGCAGGTCTCACCCTTTGGATAGGCCCTCTCGCTCTTTGGAGCGGTCGGAGCCTGAGCGCAGGACTACGTCGGTCACCGAACGGATGGAAAAGGCAGTCGGGGCGCGACCGCGCTCCATTCCGTCCCTCAGGAGACGAACAGGGTGCGGCCGCCTTCGAGTCCGCCGAGGAGACTAGACTGAACTGAATCTCTCGAAGTGGCGTGAGCGGCGGGGCCGCTCAGGTCATCTTCGCGAGCATCTCGAGCAAGTGCACGATATCGCTTCGGTTGTTGAAGAGGCCGACGCTTGCCCGAATCTGGGTGTCGTTCTCCCGAAGCGTCACGCTGATCTTCTCGTCGTGCAGCGCCTGCTTCACCAATTTCGGATCGCGGCCATGGACGAAGCTCACGATCGCGGATGGGTTGTCGGGCGGCGTGAACATCTCGTAGCCGAGCTTGGCCACTCCGTCCCTGAGCTCGCGGGCGAGTGCGACGGTGTGCCCCTCGACGCGGGAGAGTCCAACGTCCGAAAGGTATCCGAGCGATGCTTCGAGCTGAGCGACGGCACCGTAGTTGAGCCCTGCGTACTCGTACTTTTTGGCCGTCTCGTGCAGGCGGAAGCGAAAGTCGGGCAGATCTTCCGCCACCTGGTTGTGCCCAAATCGGTCGGGTCGAATGAGCGCGAGGTGTTCCTCACGGACGTAGAAAGGCGCCGCACCCCAGCTCGCGAGGAGCCATTTGTAGGAGTTTCCGCCGACGAAGTCAGCGCCTTCTTCGTGGAGGTCTGCGGGAAAGCATCCGAGCGCCTGGATGCCGTCGGCGAAAAGATACCCCCCGTTCCGGTGGGCGAGCTCCGCGAGCGAGGGGAGATGATGACGGTATCCGTTCCGGTTCGAGACCCAGGCGACCGAGATGAGCCGCGTCCTTCGATCGACCCTCGCCTCGAAGTCATCGACCGGAGCGCGACCGTCCCGATGGGGAACGATGCGGAGCTCGATGCCGTTCGTCTTCTCGAGCTCACGGTAGAGCACGAACGTCGTGATGAAGTGGAGCTCGTCGATGACGACGTTGTCGCCCGGTTTCAGGTCGAGCGCCCGGGTCACGATGTTCTCAGCGTCGCTCGTCGAGAAGAGAAGTGCTACCTCCTCCGACTTCGCTCCGAAGAGCTCGGCGAACTTGCGCCGGGCGCTCTCCTTTCGCTCCATCGAGATGTCGAGACCGATGGCCGGATTCAGAAGCTGCTCCTCGGCATATTGCAGAGCGGCCTCGTGCACCACGCGGGGCATGGGCCCGACGTAGGCGCAGTTGATGTAGGTCATCTTCTCGGTGACGGGAAAGTCCTTCCGGATTCCGAGCGGGTCGTCCCCGCTAGAAAACGCGACGCCGCGGGAAGCGACGGAAAAAGCCATTCCGCATGCGGCGCCTGACTTGAGGAAACTCCTTCGATCGATCACGACCACCTCCCAGGGATTACACCGACGATATCACCGAACAGGAACGCGTGGACATGGTGATGAATCGAGCCATCTCGGCAATCGTCCGCACTCGGGCTCCTTTCCCCAAAGATCGTCACCGTGCCGGCGGCGGGATCCATGCCGTGTCTGCAATCACCCTAATGTCAATCAGATCCGAAGGTCCTTGTCAGACACGGCCGGTGAGGCGATGATGGCGTTCTCCATGGAGCCCGTGGTTCTCGTCGTCTTCCTGGTCGTATATCTGGGGATGATTCTCGGAGAGATTCCGGGGCTCGCACTCGACCGAACCGGGATCGCGCTTCTGGGAGCCATCGCGCTCGTGGTTACCGGTCGCATGAGACCCGAAGCCGCGTGGCGCGCAATCGACGTTTCGACCCTCGCCCTGCTCTTCGGTCTCATGATTCTCTCGGCGCAGTTCCGGCTCGGAGGCTTCTATACCGAGGTGACGCGCCGGCTGGCTTCGTGGGAGGCGAGGCCCGCGGCCTTCCTTGGAGGGGTGGTCGGCGTCGCGGGGCTTCTCTCCGCCGTACTCGCGAACGACATCGTCTGTCTCGCGATGGCGCCTCTTCTGATCGAAGGATGCTCGCGGAGGCGTCTGGATCCGAAGCCGTTTCTGCTCGCGCTCGCCTGCGCCGCGAACGTAGGCTCGGCAGCGACGCTCATCGGAAACCCGCAAAACATGCTCATCGGGCAGTCGCTCGGCCTGTCTTTTGGGAGCTACACCCTCGATGCTCTCGTGCCCGCGTGCCTCGGGCTAGTCGTCGTCTGGCGTGTCGTTATCTGGCGTCAGGCGAATGGATTCGCGCTCGCGAGCGACATCGACCGCGCCCCCCTTCCGTCACCGAGCTTCGACCGATGGCAGTCGGCGAAGGCCCTGTCCATTCTCTTTGTGCTGGTGGCCGCATTCCTCGTGACGTCGTGGCCGCGTGATGTGCTCGCGCTCGGCGCCGCGGGCCTCCTTCTGAGCAGCCGGCGCATGGCGTCGCGCGACATGCTCGTGCTCGTCGATTGGCCCCTGCTCCTGCTCTTCATCGGACTGTTCATCGTCCACGGCGCTCTAGACAGCTCGGGCTCGCTCGGGGTGATGATGGACGCCGTTTCGAAGACGGGCGTCGCTCCCGCGAGTCCCGCGGTGTTGTTTCCGCTCACGGCCGTGCTCTCGAACCTGGTCTCGAACGTGCCCGCGGTGATGTTGCTGCTGCCCTATGCCCAGGGAAGCCTCGGCGGGACCGTGCTCGCGCTGTCGAGCACGCTCGCGGGGAACCTCATCGTCGTCGGGAGCATCGCCAACATCATCGTCATCGATCAGGCACGCCGCATGGGTGTCCGCATCGATTGGCGCGAGCACGCGCGCGTCGGCGTGCCGGTCACGCTCGCGACACTCGCCCTCGCCTGGGCCTGGCTCGCCTTGCTGGGCGGCTAGATCGAGTGGGAGCCGCAACCAGTCAGTCGTTCCGGTTCATTGGCGCGTAGCCATCGGTCGCGAGACGCTTTCCCGAGGCCACATAGCCTGCCGCCGGCATGTCGTGGACACCCGTGGCATCGATCCACACGTTATAGAAGTTGAAAAGAGCACAAACCGTGATGGCGTCGTAGAGCGCTTCGTCGGTCCATCCCGCGTTGCGGGCGCGTTCGAGGTCCTCTCTGCGAATCTGATTCGATTCCCGGTTGGTTTTTTCGACGAGATCGAACAGCGCTTTTTCTTTATCCGAGAGGGGAGAGGACCTGTGGTCTTCGAGAACGGCTTCCACAAGCGCCCTGTCTCCGAGAAGCTCCGCCGCGACCGCGGCATGAGAGCCGATTCAGAAGGGGCACTCGTTCCGCTTTGAGGTGAACGCGGCGATGAGCTCTCGCTGACCGGCTGATAGTGGGGAAGGACCGCGCATTACCCCTTGGGTGAACCGAGAGAGATGATCGGTGTGACCCGGTTTGAAGGCGAAGAGGTGAAGAATCTGCGGGACGGGGACGCCCGCGGCGTTCATGGCACGGATGGCGTCTCCGCGTGGGCCGTCATCCTCGTGCTCTTCGACCTCGGGCAAAAACATGGGTTCCATCGATCAACGCTCCTTTGATGAGACGAGTTGGGGCCGGGTGGGTAGGATCGAGACTCCAAGCCATGACAAACGACGACAGGGAAGAGCTGTGAGCAGAAACGCCCACTCTCGAGAGCGCCAGGCAGTCTGCGTAGTCTCCCATCCCGAGGCATACGACTCACGCGTTTATACTAGCAATCCAAATGCCATGCAGTTGCTCTCGAGGTTTCGCGGCAACTACCCGTCAATGAGTGGGATACGGATGGGGAATCTGCCGCGTTCCAAGCGCTTCCAGCCGGTGCCCGCAAAAAAAAGGTGCCGGCGCGTCAGCGGGGACAGAAAGGCCCAGCCATAAACGGTTTGTTTGACGCTCCCTCCACTCGTGGAATTCCTATTCGATCATAAAATTTCCGACCTTGCGACGTCGCGACTCGGGAAGATCGAACGCGAGAATCAGCTTTGCGGTCCGTACGGGAGCGCGGCGAGGTGCCGCGCTCCCGGCGGCCCGCTGCCTCTCCGTTTACGTCATCTCCAGCACGCGCTCTTTCGGCTCGATGACCCCGAGATTCTTGACGATCTCGAATTTGCCCTTCTTCACCTGGGCGATGTACATGTTCATTCGAACGTGATGCTGGCCGGGCACCATCTCGGCCGGCCCGCCCGGTGCCTGCGCGATCTTCGCGTGGTCGAGCGCCTCGATGACCTCTTCCTGCTTTAGCGAGCCTGCTTCTTTTGCTGCAGCCTCCCAGAGCTTCAAACCTCGGTACATGCCGGTGGAGGCGCTCCCGGCGGTGAACTTCGCGCCGCCCGGATAGAGCTTGTCGTATTTGCTGAGGAGCTCCCGGCTGAATGGGTCGCTCACGTTCTGGTAGTAATCGAGACAGCTGTACAGACCCTCCACTTGTTCGGCGGGGAAGAAGTCGAGGAAGTTCTCCTCGAAGTAGGTGCAGACGAGCTGTCCGCCACGCTTCATGAAGCCGGAGTCGTGGAGCTGCTCGAGGAATGGAGCTAGCCCTGGAGGAACGATCGTATTGAAAACCACCTCGGCTCCGGTGGACAGGATGTTGTCGACCGTCGCCCGGTAGTCGGTGTGGTCGAGGGGAAAATATTCCTCGCCGACGATCGAACCGCCGTTGGCCGTAGCCACTTCGCGGAGCCTCTCGTTCAAGACGTGCGGCCAGATGTAGTCGGCCGAAGGGCAGTAGAACTTCCTCGCTCCCGTTTCTCGCATCAGCCAGGGGATGAGAGACTCCACCTGCTGGGCCGGCACCGGGCCGGTACAGAAGATGAGCGGGTGAGATTCCTGCCCCTCGTACTGCTCCGGGTAGATGTAGAGCTTCTTGCCTTCCACCACGGCAGGGCCCTTGATTGCCTGCCGCGTCGAGCTGTAGATGCCGCCGAAGATCACATCGACTTCGTCTTGCTGGACGAGCTTCCTGGCTTTGGCCTCGGCGACACTATCCGTCGTCGCACTGTCTTCGAGGTATAGATCGACCTGCCGCCCGAGCAGGCCACCCCTGGCATTGATGTCATCGATCACCATCTTGGCCACGTTCGCGTTGGCGATCCCTGCGAACGACAGTGGCCCCGTCTGGTCCGTGATGACTCCTACCTTGATGGACTTGTTGGATTGAGTCGACGATTCCGTCATGGCATTTTCTCCTCTAAAAACGGGTTATTGGCAAGAGCATTCTGTTAAGCGATGATAAAATCGGGCCGTGAGCGCCGCATCGGGAGATCTCCCTATTTCGGCCCCGCCCCTGCGATTGGGGGAGCTCGTCGCCACGTTGGCGCTGGCGCAGGACAACGCTTTCGGGCAGCCGCTCGAATCCCAACTCCGGTCGTGTCTCCTCGGGACGTGGATATCCGAGGCGGGGGGATTCGATAAGGAGCTGGGAGAAACCGTTTATTGGGTTGCACTTCTCCGGTACATCGGCTGCACCGGACACGCGCATGAGGTGGCCACCATCTTCGGCGACGAGATCGCCATCCGCGCCCAGACCCTGATACACGATGCCGCGAACCCGGCCGAGGTCATGCGCGACGTCCTGGCCTTCGCGACGGCCGGACGCCCTCCGGAAGAGCGTGAGCAGATCACTCAAATGATCCACCAGGGGGCCCATGAGTGGGCGGTGCACAACTTCGCGTCGGGGTGCGAAGTGGGCGACATGCTGGCGCAGCGGCTCGATTTCGGCCCCCGCGTTCGCGACGCCTTGCGCTTTACCTTCGAGCGATGGAACGGAAACGGTTATCCGACCGGTGCGCGCGGCGAGGCGATTCCGCTTGCGATGCGCATCGTGCACCTGAGTCACGATATGGAGGCGATTGGACGCCTGTTCTCGCCCGCCGAGGCATTGGACGCCGCCTTCAAACGTCGAGACCGTACGTACGATCCCGAGCTCGCCGACTTGTTCGTAAAGCGAGGTCGCAGCTGGTTCGAACGGCTCGACACGATCGAGCCCTGGGACGCCGTGCTCGACCTCGAGCCCGAACCCCCCCGCAGGCTGAGCGGCTCTGAGCTCGACGACGCCCTCCTGGTGGCGGCTGACTTCATCGATCTGAAATCACCTTACATGGCGGGTCACAGCCGTCGATGCGCCGAATTCGCCGTGGAGGCCGGCCGGGTGCTCGAGCTCAACGAAGAGGCTATCGCCACGCTCCGCCGGGCCGCGCTGGTGCACGACTTCGGCACGACGGGCGTCCCGAACTCGATCTGGGACAAGCCCGGTACTTTGACTCGCTCCGAGTTCGATCGGGTCGAGCTCCACCCGATGCTCACCGAGCAGATGCTGCGCCGTTCTCCAGCTCTGGCGGTACTGAACCCGCTGGCATCCGCCCACCACGAGAAACCGGACGGGTCCGGCTACCACAAGCGTCTGGTTGCCGATGGCGTCGACCCGGGGGCCTGTGTGCTCGCGGCGGTGGATGTTTACGTCGGAATGACGGCCGAGCGGGCCGATCGTCCGCCGTTCTCGGGCGAGGACGCCGCAAAGGAGCTTCGCCGACTCGCGTCCCAGGGCGTCCTCGAGCAACGCGCGACGGACGCCGTGCTCATCGCTGCGGGCCAGGGCGGGCCAGAGGCACGCCGCTCACTCAAGGCCCAGCACCCGGGGGGCCTCTCCCGCCGTGAAGTCGATGTGCTGCGCCTCGCGGCGAGGGGGCTGACTACGCGGTCGATCGCCGACCGGCTCCACATCTCGCCGAAGACGACCGATCACCACATCCAGCATATCTACAACAAGATCGGTGTCTCGACGCGGGCAGCCGCCGCTCTTTGGGCGATGCAACACGACGTTTGAGCTTGCTTCGGTGACGCTCGAAAGAGATTCGGCTCCCGTCGCCGCGAGGACGGCAAGCTCCGACCTCTGGCCCGAAGTGCCTAACCGAGAGTGGTAAGCTAGCTCATGCGCGATGGTGATGGGCGCGCCCAGAGAGCCGAGAGACGACTTCGCATCTGGAAGTCCAAGGTCTTCCGGAATGGCGAGGTGCCAACCGCGCCGCCTGACGTGACTTCCTTGTCGAGCGGGGAACGCATGGCTCTGGTCTGGGAGCTCCTCGTCGAGTGCCTCGCTTATCGAAATATTCGTGGGAACGAACTCCGACTTCAGAGATCTGTTGGCCGAGTTGAACGCCGCGTCCGCTGAGTACCTCGTCGTTGGCGCTCATGCTCTCGCCGTCCATGGGCACGCTCGTGCGTCGAAGGAACTCGACGTCTGGGTGCGATCGACTCCCGAAAATGCGCGGCGCATCTACCGCGCGCTCGGTGAGTTCGGAGCGCCCCTCGCGGATTTGAAAATTGAAGACTTGGCGACATTCGGCACCATCTTTCAGATTGGGGTGGAACCGGTACGGGTCGATATCATCACCTCGATCGACGGTGTCGATTTCGATACCGCCTGGCCGGCCCGAGTCCACTCGCAGTACGCCGACCAACCGGTGTTCGTGATTTCTCGCGACCACTTTATTAGCAACAAGAGGGCGTCGGGGCGACCCCAGGACTTGGCCGATATCGACGCTCTGGAAAGACTTCATAAGGACTGACCCGTCGATAGACTGGAAGGAAGCGCTTTCCCGCCTGCTGACGGATTCGGCTCGATCAGCTTGCCCGACTCGAGCGTGCCGAGCTCGTTAAGCCCCGTGCCCGTATCTCTTCCTTCCTGCGGGTGCGATCCCCTATCCTCCGGGCGTCAGGACAGGAGCCACCACGCATGACTGATTCTTCGTGCCGAGTCCTTCCCTACGTCACGGTCTTTCTTCCCGCTCTCTATCTCGCCGGGCTCGCCCGAGCGCAATCTTCCTACGCACCCGATACTCCGGAACCGGGCTCGGTCGAGGAGATCGCCCGTTTCACGACGGAGCCGCGTTTCGTGAGCCCATGGGTCGCTTACGTGCCCGACTCGCCCACCGTTCCTTCACCAGGCGACTACCTCGGCCACCTCGCGGGCGCCGCGGGAGAGCTCGCGAGCACATCCGAGATCTACGGGTACTTTCGGGAGCTCGCGCGGACTTCGCCGCGCGTCCATGTCGAGGTCATCGGGAGAACGGAGGAGGGCCGGGACATCCTTCTCGCGGCGATCGCCGATGAAGACGGCATTGGCTCCCTCGACGACCTCAAGCAGTCGACGGCTCTCCTCGCGGACCCTCGGCGGACCGCGCCCGAGCAAGCAGAGGTCATCCTCCGAGGTGCGCGGCCGATCTACTACTTCAACGCCGCCATCCACGCGGACGAGAGCGTGAGTCCGGACATGGTGATGGAGCTCGCTTATCGACTCGCCGTATCGGAGACGCCCATGATCCGCACCATCCGTGAAAAGCTCGTCGTGCTGATCAATCCCGCCTCGAACCCCGACGGGCGGGACAAAATGGTCGACTGGTTCGAGCGTTATCTCAAAGGGAAAAACGATTACGACGCCCTGCCGCGCCGATCTCCGCCTTATTGGGGGAGGTACGTGTTCGTGGACGCGAACCGCGACACCCATCAACAAACGGAGGAGTTGAGCCGGGCGGTGCACCGAATGTTCTTCGACTACCACCCGACGGTGGTCCACGATCTCCACGAGGCGATCCCTCTGCTCGTGACCTGGAACGGCACGGGACCCTACAACCCCAATCTCGATCCCATCGTTCTCAGCGAGTTTCTGGAGATGAGCTTCCACGAGATGAGCGCGATGTCGGCGCATGGAATGCCCGGGGTCTGGACGTGGAACTTCGGAGAAGCATTTGGCCATCACTATCTCGATTCGGTGGCGATGAACCACAACTCGATCGGGAGGGGCTACGAGACGTTCGGAAACGCCACGGCGGAGACGGTGACGCGCACGATCAGCCCTCGCTCCACCACGCGCGAGTGGTATCGGCCCTGGCCGCCTCCCGAGACCGTGGTCTGGTCCCATCGTGACGGTGTCAATTACTCGGAAACCGCGGCGCTCGCGATTCTCGACTACTCGGCTCACCAGGCCGAGCGGCTCCTTCGCAACTTCTATCAGAAAGGCTACAACTCCTGGCAGAAGGGGTTTGCGGGGAATCCCTATGCCTTCGTCGTCCGGGAAGACCAGCCGGACCGGCGCCGCGTCGCCCAGTTGATCAACCGACTCCTGACGCAGCACATCGAGGTCGGGCGGGCCCGAGCTCCCTTTACCGTCGCCGAGGGGAGCTTTCCCGCGGGGACGTTCGTCATCGATCTGGGTCAGCCCTATCGCAACTACGCGGTGGACCTCCTCGAGCCGCAGCATTTTCCCGAAGACGCCGAGCACGAGCCGTATGACGACGTGTCATGGGCTCTTCCCGTGCACTACGGGGTCGAGGTGACGCGGGTCGACGACGCGGTGATACGGAATCTCTCGCTCGACCCGCTCACCGGTGCCGTCCGCGCACGCGGTAGCGTCTCCGGCTCGGGACCCGTCGCACTGCTCGCCGACGTCGGGCAGGAAGCCCTTCTCGCGGCGCGCTATCGACTCGCGTCGTTTCCCGTCGAGATCGCCGACGAGGCTTTCGAGGCCGGAGGCCACGCCTATGCCCAAGGCTCATGGATTTTCCCCCCGGCAGAAGGCCTCGAGGCAGTGCTCCCGCGCGTCGCGGACGAGCTCGCGCTCGACTTTCGTCGCGCGGCCAGCCTTCCCGACGTGAAGCGCCACGACGCTCCGCCGCCACGTCTCGGGGTATGGGTCCCGTGGGCTGACACGGACTCCATCGGCTGGATCCGATATACGCTGGATCAACAAGCGATCCCCTATGTGTATCTGCGAGACGAGGAGATTCGAGCAGGGAGCTTGAAGAGCAAAGTGGACGTCATCGTCTACGGCACCGTGCTCCTGGACTTGCAAGGACAGATTCACGGCATCGAGGCGAAGGACGGCCCCATGCCTTTCCAGGCGACGGCGGAGTTTCCCAGCCTGGGACAGCCCGTGTCGTCCGACGACATCACGGGAGGCATCGGCTTCGAAGGGCTTGCCACCCTCGAGCGTTTTCTCGAAGACGGAGGGGTGCTCGCGACCCTGGGAACGGGCTCCGACTTGATCCTGCAAACGGGCATCGTCCGCAACGTTCGCCCTTCCACCACTTCAGAAATCTCCACTCCCGGCGTGGAGATCGGCGCACGGTTTGCTCGACCCGACCATCCGATCGCCTACGGCTATCCTGCGGAGCCGTCCGTCTTTCGCTCCAACTACACTGTCTATGACGCGCCTCGGCGCTGGCTCACGATGTCCTATTGCACGTCCTGCTTGAACGGTCCCGTCGATCGCAGGCCGATCGTCCTCGAGTGGAAAGGAACGATCGTGAGCGGAGGCGCGCGAGGCCTCGAGGCTCTCGACGGCCGCCCCGCGATCCTCGACGTGCCCGTCGGCGCCGGTCATGCGCTCGTCTACAACTTCAACCCGCTTCACCGCGACTTGAACCATTCAGATTATCGTCTCCTGTGGAACGGCATTCTCAACTGGAACGCGCTTCCCGGACTCTGAAGTCCGGGGCTCACCCGCTGGAATCGACATTTCGTGGGTTGTAACGGCTCGTTGCGCGAGGCCTGGGCGTAGGGTACGGTTGATTTGTGAGTACCCAGGATATGGACCCCGCTGCCAGGCGGCTGGCCGAGGCTCTAGCCGATATCCCGGGGATCCGCCTCGGGTTCCTATTCGGGACACGCGCGAAGGGACGCGCCCGCAAAGACAGCGATTTCGATGTCGCCGTTCTGGTTACGGAGGAGCTTGCGAGCGAGGAACGAGGAGGGTTGATCCGTCGACTGGCGGCGCGTCTGGGACGAGAGGTGTCGAGCGAGCGGCTCGACATCGTTATCCTCAACGACGCCCCGGCTCTTCTGAGACATCGCGTCTTGCGCGACGGAACGCTTCTCTTTCAAAGCTCCCCGGAGGAACGGGTTCGATTCTCTATCCAGACGATCCGCGAGTATCAAGACGGCTTCGTTCGACGCGAGGCGTTCACGAAGCGGAGAATCCAGAGGCTCAAGGCGAGAACGAACGATGGTGGATCGCGAGATCTTCTCGAGAAGGCTCGAGGCGTTGCACGCCTACTTAGAAAAGCTCAAAGCATTTCTTGACGCGGACGAGAATGAGTTCGTACGCGAGGCGGCCCTGCACGACCTCGCCGAGCGCTACCTTCATCTGGCGGTGGAGGCCTGCCTCGACCTTGCCAACCACTGGATCTCCGAGTGTGCACTTCCGACACCGGACGCGAATCGAGACACGTTCACGACGCTCGAGCGCGCCTCCGAGCTCTCGCCCGAGCTCGCGGAGAAGCTTCGGGGATGGGCTGGATTCCGAAACGTCCTCGTTCACGAATACCTCGAGATCGACCACTCGATCGCCTACCGAGCAATCCACGACGAGCTGGACGATCTCGAGCGTTTTGCTGCCTGGGCTGCGGAGAAGCTGCCGCCGAACTGAGCGGCGCCCCCGTCCTGGGCGACCACGGGGGGCGTCGGAGCCAACGATCCCGTGACGTTCGCGACGACGGCGGTCGCGCTCATGGCGCCGGTCTGCTCGCGAACTGGATTCCCGCGCGGAAGGCTGCGGGGGTCAAACCAGTCGCAGCTCCCCGCGACGAGTAGGGCCAGCGGTCTTTGCGCTGCCACCGCGTTCTCAGGATCGCACCAACCTTCTCACTGCCTTTCTCGTCGGGACCAAGAACTGGTGGAGGCCGCGCGAAAGCTCTCGGTGGGCGGGCCAAAGGAACCGGGTCCGATTGGTCAGGCTTGCTCGGTCGTATCCGTACGACTCTGCGAGTTGGACCACAGGCTCGGCGGGGACGAATCCGAATAGAGGGTCATCTCTCCATCTCGAGATCGAGCGCCGGTGCAAGTAATCAACGTCGGCTTCCCGTGGGTTCGCGCCGCAATAGTCGAACACGGGTCTCATCGCTTCCAGCGACAGCGCGATGTCCTCGTAACGAACGATGACGAGGTTGTCTGGCGCCTTTTCCTGGAGCTTGCGCAAGTTTTGGTATGCCGTGAGCCACTCGTATTGCGTTTCATCCGGTCTCGATCTAAAGCGCCGAAAGGCGGAGTAGGCCGTGTCCATTGGGTTGCGCACGAGTCCGACGAGAAGGAATTGGAGATCGGGATGCTTGCGCATGCACTCCAGGATGAGCTCGATTGCAGACCACTGAACGAGATGATGGGGTGATTTCTCGAGAAAGATTGGCCCGTGGTGTTCACAAAGCCTGCGCCATCCGTCGAAGATTAGCTCACGGTCGTCGCTGGGCACGGCGTAGGAGCCCGTGTTGGAGACGAGGAGATCGATGAGCTCTGTCCTCGCCCTGTCCCTGGCGATGGGAACCTCGCTGTCCACCATCTGCCGCTGAGGCATCTCTAGAACCGAGGCAGCCTTCGTCCAGTAGAGCGTCTCGTTCTGGAAGTGACGCGTGTGCAGGACATGACGAACGTTCGGAAGCCGTCCGAGAAGCTTCTGGCACGCACTGGATCCAGAGCCCTTGACCGAAAGAACGATGATGCATTTGGTCATGCGCGACGAGACCTCCGGTGAAGCTCGTATCCTAGCCCGCGGAGCATCTCTCGCCGCGACGAACGGCTGTGAGCCTGCCCCAATCATTCTCCCGACGAAGCTTTGCCAGCCGAATTTCGTAGATGCCGCTCAACGTCGCTCCGCAGTCATTATGATCTCCACGAGAGCGTCCTCCGACATGAGCTGTGCACCCACCGTGGCGCGTGCCGGAGGCGGCAAGGATATCATATCCCGGTACACCTCGTTCATCGCATCGTAGTAGCGAATGTCCGAGAGGTAGACCAGTACATCGACGACGTCCTCGAAGCCGAGTCCGTCGGCTTCGAGCGTGGCCTTCAAGCTCTCGAGAGCTTGCCGGGTCTGGGCCTTCGCGTCACCCTTCGGATATCCGTCGGGCCCCCGCCCGGTCATGCCGGAGAGGAACAGGCGGCCGCCTGCCGCGACCGCCGAGGACAGAGGGCTCGTCGAAGGCGCGCGACCGGCGGGGGATACGACCTTGCGCGCCGCATCCTTCACCGCGGTGCACTGTATCTCCGAAAGGAAGGCGGGGTTCATGAGCCGGGAGCGTACCGTGGCCCGGCTCGGAGGGTCGGCCGGAAAGAACGTACGGTACACCTCGTTCATGTCCTGAAAGTAGCGCGCATCGTCCAGAAAGACTTTGCAGCCCACCACGTCTCCGTAGCTCATGCCGGCCGCCTCGAGCACCAGACCAATGTTCTCCAGCACGCGCTTGGTCTGTGTCTTCATGTCGCCGGCAACCGGCACGTAGGTATCCGGGTCTCGAGCGGTCGCACCGGCGACAAAGAGTGTCGAGCCCACCTGGACGCCCCAGCTGTACGGAAGCTCCGGAGATTTCATCAGGCTTGGTTTGATGACCTTCTTGTCGACCCCTGGACGGGCGGCGATCATGGAAATCTCGACGAGGGCTCCCGGGATGGCGATGTCGGCCTCCACCGTGGCACGAATCGGCGGTGCCTCCGGGAAATACGTCTTGTAGACGTCGTTCATCGCGGAAAAGTGCCGAGCGTCCGACAAGAAGACATTGGAACTGACGACCCGAGAAAAATCCATGCCGGCGGCTTCGAGCACCTGGCCAAGGTTGTCCATGGCCTGTCGGACTTGCGCCTGGATTCCGTCGGGCACTTCGAGCGTGCCGGGTTTGTTGCCGATGGCGCCCGCTAGGTAGAGGAAGTCACCGGAAAGGACCGCTGGGCTGAAGGGCAGCCCGACCTCCATTCCCTCCGGAGCGATGATCTTCTTCTCGGCGGCCGATGATGCCGCGGCCAAGGCGAGTAGCCACAAAAAGAAACAACGTTTCATAAGGCGCTGACCTCCCTCGAGACGCCCGAAATATACACCGCCGCGGCATATAATTCCCGATCGGTCTGGATGGAGCATTGAACGACGTTTTCGAGTATCGCGATGACGAGCTGGTCGGGGATGGGACTCCACTCTCCAAGATCGCCGCCTCCCACCCCACGCCTTTCTATGTCTACGTTCCTCGAGCTCTCGTCTCGCGCTTTCGCAAGCTCGATGCGGCGTTCGCCGGTACGCCCCACTTCCACGCGGTTGCTCTCAAGGCGAACACCCAGCCCGCCTTGTTGCGTCACCTCGTCAACGAAGGTGCGGGCGCGGAAGTGGTCTCGGGCGCGGAACTGGCTCTCGCCCTTGCCCTCGGATTCGAGCCCTCGAAAATCGTCTTCTCGGGGGTGGGAAAGACCGAGCGGGAGCTCCGCGCCGGAGTGACCGCCAATGTGGCGATGCTACTCGTCGAGTCGGAACAGGAGCTCCGTATGCTCGATGCGGTTGCCGCGCGGGCCGGGCGCCGCGCAAGCGTCGCGCTCCGTCTGAATCCCGACATCGACGCCGGAACCCATCGCCACATTGCGACTGGGATCAAGACCGCAAAATTCGGAGTGGACCCTGAGCAGGCACGCGCGCTCTACGCCGCCCACCGCGAGTTTCCCGCTCTCGATTTCGTCGGTGTTCATTCCCATATCGGATCGCAA
This sequence comes from Vicinamibacteria bacterium, assembly GCA_035457705.1. Lineage (GTDB taxonomy): Bacteria > Acidobacteriota > Vicinamibacteria > Marinacidobacterales > SMYC01 > DASPGQ01. The sequence continues at coordinate 8,921 of DATIBD010000032.1, read as the reverse complement.
ATCACGGCGCTCGAGCCGCTCGCTGCAAACGCCCGGATTCTCGCCGAATGGGTACGCTCGCTCCGGGACATTGGCATCGAGCTGAGATACGTCGACATCGGCGGCGGAGTCGGGATCCGCTACCACGGTGAACGGGCTCCGAGCTTCGTCGCTTACGCCGAAAGCGTGATCGCGCCTTTCGCCGATCTCGACGTCACGGTCGTGACCGAGCCTGGTCGGATCTTGTTCGGACCGGTCGGCGCTTTCGTGGTACGGATTCTGTACGTCAAGCGGGTTCACGGCCGCGACTTCGTGGTCGTCGATGCCGGGCTCAGCGATTTCCTGAGGCCGGCGCTCTACGGGGCGTATCATCGAATCGTTCCGTTGAGACGGAAACGTGGCGCGGCCCGCACGGTCGATGTCGTGGGTGCCGTGTGCGAGAGCTCCGACGTCTTTGCACGCGATTGCACTCTCGTCGCGCCCGAGCCAGGTGATTTCCTCGCAATCCTCGACACGGGAGCCTATGGATTCGTGATGAGCTCGAACTACAACCTGCGCGCTCGACCCGCGGAGCTCGTGATCGAGGACGGGCGTTCTCGGGTCGTCCGCAATGCCGAGACCGAAGAAGATCTGGTGGCGCGAGAGCTTGCCGGCGGCGGATGAGTGACGTGACGCGCAGGCTCGCGCAGGCCACGGTTCTCGTTTTCGTCATCGTTGCGCTCTTTCTGTATGTTCTCGAGGGACCTTCCTGGCGGAGCCTTACGATGGCTTCCTTGCTCATCGTCCTGTTCGTGCCCATCAAAGGCCTCGTCTATCGGCGGCTGGGCGGCCGGCGGCCCTACTTCAGTGCTCTGGTCGCCAACGCCGCGTCCCTCGTTGCGGGACTGCCGTTCCACTTCGACATCTCCTTGCTGCCTCATATCGGCGTCAGTTTCCTGGCCGCAACCGCGATCGAGACGCTTGCCCTCGTTGGAGTCGGCACGATGCCCACGTTCCGACGGTCGTTGTTTCTCGCCGTCTACGGGAGTCTGGTCGCGCATCTGATCAGTGCCGGCTTCTTCCTGTCGTTCCGGAGCATCGCCCGAGGGTCGCCATATCTCGTTCTCGCCTTCATACTCGTCCATCTTCCCGCCCTGTTGCCGCAGGGATGGGTGACGGGCGAGGAGTGATCGGCGTGAGTACGGGCCTGCGCAGAGACCTGGGACTCCTGGGGCTCGTTGCCACCGGGGTGTGCGCGATGTTAGGTGCCGGCATCAACGTGGTTCCCTTCATGATCCAGCGAAACGTCCCCGGAATCGACGGAAATGTGCTGTTGGCTTACTCGCTGGGTGTCGTGCCGGCGCTTCTCGCGGCGTTGTGCTACGCCGTCCTGGCCTCGGCCATGCCGCGCGCCGGTGGAAGCTATGTCTTCGCGAGTCGAGCGCTCTCGCCGTACCTCGGCTTCGCCGCAAGCTTTTCCCAGTGGTTCGGCATTTCCATGGCCATCGGCGTGGTTGCCTACGTTCTGGTTCCGTTTCTTCGCGACATCGCTGCCAGCGTTTCCTTCTCGGGGGTCGCCGCCTTCCTCGAGACGTCCGCCGTGCGGCTCGTCGTGCCGCTCGCGTTCCTGTGGTTGTTCGCGGTCGTCAATCTGATGGGTACGAAGACCTACGAGCGGACGCTCGTGCCTCTGATGGTTCTCATGTTCACCGGTGGCCTTCTGGCGATACCGGCGGGGTTCCTGTTCGACCACGCGGATTTCGTCGCCGCGGTCGAAGCTCGCGAGGGCGTGCAGATCGCCCTTCCTCCGCCCAAGAGCTACGACTGGGAGCGGATTCTCACGGCTTCGGTTCTGTTGTTCTCTAGCTTCATCGGCTTCGACGCGGTAGCCCAGGCAGGGGGCGAGGCGAAGAACCCGTCCCGCAATCTGCCTCTCGCGATCGTCCTTTCGATCGTGAGCGTTGGCGCGTACTACATGAGCTTCACTGCGGCCATCTACCACGCCGTTCCCTGGAGTTTCATCGCCGAGCGAGCCGCCGCCACGGACCTCACCGCACCCGGGCTTCTCGCTTATCTGCTGCCGCCCGCCTTCTCCGTGGCGATCGTGGCGGCCGCGACCATCGCTCTCGCCAACGATCTGCCGGCCATGATCCTCTCGGTCTCTCGGCTCTTGTTCGCCTGGGCCGAGGACGAGATTTTTCCGAGAGGCTTCGCCGCGATCAACTCGCGTTACCACACCCCTCACTGGGCGATCGTCGCGAGCGCGGCGACGGCCTCCGTAGGGGTTTTTCTCAACCATTCGGCGGGAGATTTCTTCGTCGGGGTCGACCTCCTGGTGACGTCGATGCTGGTGAACTTCTTCTTGATGGCGCTATCCGTCGTTTTCCTTCCCTCGCGCAATCCCGAGCTGGCGCGGCAAATCCGTTTTCTGACCGGTCGGCGGGCGCAACTCGTGGTGGGCGCCACGAGCGCGGTGCTTCTCGCGGTGCTGACGCTCATCCAGGTCGTCAAGGATCTGTCCACGGAATCCGACGCCTGGTACCACCACGCGTTTTACACCTATCTCATCGTGCTCTTGGTGGCTTCTTGTGTCTTCTTCGTTCGCTGGCGGAAGCTCGAGCGCGCTGGGGTGGACATGCACGCCCGCTTTAGGGGCTTACCGCCCAACTGACCGAGATCTCGACTCGCGCAGCCCTAGCCTTGGAGTCATACCACGTGGACGAGCTCGCCGTATTCCTTGAGCACATCGTCGTTGGTCAGCAGGATGAGAGGTTCCGATAGGCTTTGCGCGACGAGCATGCGGTCGAACGGGTCCTTGTGAATCGAGGGAAGGGCGACGAGCCTTTCAGCGTGAACGCCCGTAACGGGAAGCTCGATGAACCCCATGTCAATTAGCGCCGACCGGAGCTCGCCGAGATCAACGTCGAAGCCATCACGCCCCAACCCGAGCTTGATCGCGATCTCCCAGAGGCTCGCGGCGCTGTAATACACATCGTTCCGCGGGTTCTCGAGGAGCCGGCGAGCTTCCTTCGAAAGGCGCCCGCTCTGGGCGACCGCCCACAACAGGAGATGAGTGTCGACCAGGAGTCGCATCAGCGCTTCGTGAAAGCGCGAATCATTTCTTCCGGGAGGGGCCGGTTGAAGTCGTCAGGAATCGTGAACCGTCCGTCCAGTAATCCCAAACGCCGCTTGCGGCCCCTTTTCTCCGACTTATCTAACTGCGTAAGTCGTGCGACAGGCTTGCCGGCCCGGGCGATGACCACGTCCTCGCCCGAGGCCGCGTCCTCGACGAGTTGCGACAGCCGCGTCTTGGCCTCGTAGATATTCACCTGCTTCACCGAAGCACCCTCATGGTCTAGTCTAGTTGGTCATACGCCGAAATGGCAAGTCGTAGAGCTGTTTGATGACTTTCAGAGACGTCAACCGTCAACCGAGCCGAAATGATCGCGAGCTCCAGCCGAGCTCGAGATCCGTGCGAAGCCGGGCGAGCTCTCGCGAAAGACGCGCCCGATCGGCATGTTCTTGCAGATTCTGGCCGAGTCTTCCACCGATGCTTGGTGCCGCCCCGAGGACGCGGTCCAAATCACCATGTTCGGTGACGAGCCTCGCCGCGGTCTTGATGCCGACGCCGGGCACTCCGGGAATGTGCGTCGTGCTGCTTCCCGCGAGGGCCCACAGGTCGACGAGCTGCTCCGGGCGTACGAGAAACTTCTTCGCGACGTAACCGGCGTCGAGTGGCCGGCGATTGAAATGGTCCCACACGCGGATTCGGTCCGAGACGAGCTGGCAGAACGCGGTGTCGGTCGAGAGGATCGTCGCCTGTCCGTTGTGAGCTGCGATCTTCTCAGCGAGCGTGGCCATGACGTCGTCCGCCTCGATACACGGCTTGTCGACCGAGGCGACCCCGAGCTCGGAGAAAGCCGAGCGGTAGCGGATCAGCTCGGAACGAAGCGGCTCCGGCATCGGCTTTCGGCCCGCCTTGTACTCGTCATAGCGCTGGTGGCGCCACGTCGGGCCTTCTCCGTCGAACACCGCCACCGCGTGGCTCGGCGCAAACTCGTTCAGAGCACGGCGGAGCGATTGCCGGCAAGCGTCGAGGGCGGAATCGAAGTGAGCGGACGGCTCGTCGGCGGGTGTCGCGGCGTAGATCCGCCGAATCAAGTTCAGCGCGTCAACGACGAGAAAGTGCATGACCGAAGGCGCGTCCGTGGTTTCGGGACGAGCGGGGTGATGAAAAACTCAACCCACCCTGCGCGAGCGGAGCGAGCCCGGCGCGCTTGCCGCGCCGTAAGCAGCCCGAGCCGTGGCGGCACGATCGAACACAGGTCCCGCCACGGCATTGAGCACTCTAAAGTCGCCGTGGGGCGTCGGTCAAGCCGGCGGCCTCTCGGATGATCGCGAGCAGCTCGTCCACCTCGGGATCGTGAAGTCTCTGGTCGGCGCTCACCCGCGCGCAGGCGACGATCACTTTCCCCAGTTGCGAAGGGGCTAGCGCCCCGTTCTCGTTCGAATCGGCCAGGACGTCGAAGGCTGCGGCCAACTCACCCCCTCGATGGTAAGCCTCGGGCGAAAGACGCTCGGTGCAGGTGCGTCCCAGGAACTCGATGATCTTACCCTGAACGCTCTGCGGGTAGGCCGCATAGACCGTGAAGAGGAAGAGCCCGCTCAATACCGTCACGCCGATCGCCAGAGCAACCCCGACGACGAGCCAGCCGAGCCGTCTCCGCATCGCCGGTACGCTCACCAGAGCGTCAGCAATCGACGAGCCCGCCGTGAGATTAGCGACGTCATCCATCGAACGGCGCGAAGCGACCGGCGTGCGGACCGGTGCTGGGGGGAGCTTTCGCAGGAAATAAGTGGCGCAGAGGGCGAAAACAGCCAGAGCGGGAAGCAGTATGGAGCCCGGGATCCAGACCGGATCGCCAAGGGTCTCTAGGTCTGCGAGGTTGACGAGAGCGAGCGCGCTGAGGTTATTGGTGAAGTGAATCGCGACGGGAACAACGATGCTTCTCGACGACATGGCGGCAACGCCGAGGACGACTCCCGCCGCCGCGAAACTGGGAAAGGGCAGAACGTGCAGCACCATGAAGAGAAACGAAGTCCAGACCACCGCGGCAGTCCGGCTCATACCGCGGAGGAACGCGCCCTGGATGAAGCCGCGGAAGAGCAGCTCCTCGGAGACGGCCGCTCCGACGCCTATGGTAGCGATCTTGAAAATCCACTCGGAGGGCGTTTCGGCGCGAATCATTCGTAGCCAACTCCGCTGGATCTCTTCGGAGATCGGATAGAGCTCCTGGGTGAGCGTGGACAGCTGATCGTTCAGAACCACGAAGGAGAGTGCGAGGGGAAAGGCCATCAGGAGATCGCCGGCCGAGGGACGACGGAGCAGGAGAGTCTCCCGCGCGTCCAAACCGAGGTAACCCACCGCAAGCAGGGTGACGGCGATCAGGATAACGGGGGTTACGACCAGCAACCACGTTTCCTCGAGCTCGAGGCTCATGAACGCGATTCCCACCACCACGTTCAGGACCAGGGTCACGGCGAACAGGGCCACGGCCGCTGCCGGTGTGGGAACCTGTCCCGCCTGCTTCGGATCCACGATGGGTCACTATAAGGTGCCGAGCCCGGCTCTTCCAAGCGCCGCGATTGAGCCGGGCGAGCTAGTGCGATAATCTCTCGCGCTTGAGTCCTGTCTTCGACACTAGCAGGCTGATGAAAAAGTGCAGCTGCAGCCCAGTCTGCCGAGCGGCGGCGAGAACGTCTACCGCGAGATCGGCGCGAAGCGCCGCAAAGGCCGAGCCGTGGTGGACGATCGATCACGGGTCCCGCCACGGCACTGAGCACTAGAGGAGGTGCGCTCGATGATTGGCTCGGGAAAAATCCGGGTAGTGACTTATGGCATGGGGCAAATCGGGCTCGCGACGGCGACGAGGCTTCTCGGGCGCAAGGACATCCAGCTGGTTGGAGCCATCGACAACGACCCGAAGATGCAGCAGCGCGACGTGGCCGACCTGGCGGGCCTCAAACAGCCTTCCGGCGTCCGCTTGTCCGACCGGGCCGATGAGGTTCTTCAGGTCACACGACCGGACGTCGTGATTCTGTCGACCGGGTCCCGATTCGCCTCCGTCCAATCCCAGATCCGGGACTGCATCAAGGCGCGCTGCCATGTCGTGAGCTCCTGTGAAGAGCTGCTTGCACCCCACGTACAGTACGCGGCCCAGGCGAAGGAGCTCGACCGGATGGCGAAGGATTTCGAGGCCGTGGTCCTCGGAACCGGGGTCAACCCCGGTTTCGTCATGGACACCATGGCACTTGTCGCCACGGCCCCCTGTATCGAAGTGAAATCAGTCACGGTCGAACGCGTCGTTGACGCGACCACTCGACGGGAGAATCTGCAGAAGAAGATCGGCGCCGGGCTGACGCCGGCCCAGTTTCGTAAAGGAGTGAAGAAAAAGGAGCTCGGACACGTCGGTCTTCTGGAATCGACCTATCTGGTGGCGGAAGGAATCGGCTGGAGTCTGGAGAAGGTGACGGAAAAACTCACGCCGGTCCTGGCCAAGAAGGGGAAGAAGACCCCCTGGGTCACCGTGCGGGCGGGGCAGGTTGCTGGAATTCATCACGTCTGCCGCGGTTACCGGAACAACAAGGAATGTGTTTCCCTCGACCTCCAGATGTTCGTGGGCGCCAAGAAGCCTCACGATCGCATCTCGGTGAATGGCAAGCCCGGGGTCGAGCTGCTCTTCGAGAACGGTGTGGCGGGAGACGAGGCAACCGTGGCGATGTTGATTGCCATGGTGCCGGCGGTGGCGAAGATGGAGCCCGGCCTGCGAACCATGATCGACGCGCCTCTTCCGCGTTATCGCGCGGGTAACTGAAAAGGAGTCCGGCTACGCGGATCCCGTTCGTCCTGGCCGGCGTGGCACTCGGTTTGCTTCTGAGTTTGATGGCGAGGCTGGCGGAGCCGAACGGCCGGCGGCGAGCGCTCCTCTTCATGACTCTCCGGCTGCTCCTCTTCGTCACGGTGGCGTTCTGGGTCGACCGCAGCTTCGGGTCGCTCGCTGCCATTTCTGTTTTGGCGGGCGCGGTCGTCACCCGGGGGGCGTTTCTGATCGCTGCGAAGAAGGCATGATCTCCCGCAGTCGTGCATGGCGGATCATCAAGGTGGCCATTGGATTGGTCTTGCTGCCCCTTGGGATCATTGGCTTATTCGTACCGGTGCTTCAGGGTGTGTTGTTCCTTCTCGTCGGATTCATGCTTCTCGCGAGCGAGATCCCTTGGTTCGAGCGCTATCAACAAAAGCTTCACGCGCGTTACCCGCAGCTCTTCGAGAAAGCCCACCGTCTTCGCGATCGCTTCCAGGGCTGGTTCCGGTGAAGCGGGAAGCTGCCGCCGGCCGCGTCGAATCCCTGAGGAATGCCATCAGGCATCACGATCATCTCTATTACGTGAAGGGAAGTCCCGAGATCTCGGATTCGGCTTACGATCGACTGCTACGAGAGCTTTCCGAGCTCGAAGCCGAGTTTCCCGACCTCGTCACGCCGGACTCTCCCACCCAGCGTGTCGGCGGGATGGTCCACAGCGCATTCGCCGAGGTCCGCCACCTGGCGCCGATGCTTTCGCTGGAATCGCTGATGACCGAGACAGAAGTGCGTGAGTTTGCGAAGCGCGTCCAAAGAGGTCTCGGCACGACACCCTCGGCCTACGTCGCCGAGCCCAAGTTCGACGGCCTCTCGGTGGAGCTCGTTTACCTGGATGGCCGATTTCTGCGCGGATCGACACGGGGCGACGGAAGCTCGGGTGAGAACGTCAGCGACAACCTCCGCACCATTCGTGCGTTACCGGTCATGCTGCTCACCGACCGTTTCCCCGCTCCGGGAACGATCGCCGTCCGCGCCGAGGCGATCATGCGGCTCTCCGATTTCGAGGGACTCAACCGGAGAATGACCGAGATGGGCAAAGAGCCCTTCGCAAACCCCCGAAACGCCGCCTCGGGATCGCTGCGGCAGCTGGATACCAGCATCACCGCAAGCCGACCTCTCGACCTCTTCGCTTACGAGGTGATGTATGCGGATGCGGTCACTCCGAGCTCGCAGTCCGAGGCCCTCGATCTCCTCGACGCCTGGGGGTTTCGTGTGGAATCGAGCACGCGCACCTGCAAGGACATCGACGAAGCAATCGCCTATCACGACGAGCTGGAAGCCAGGCGCGAGGAGCTGGATTACGAGCTCGACGGCGTCGTGATCAAAGTCGACCGGCGCGACGAGCAATCCGAGCTCGGTGAGCGATCCCGAAGTCCCCGGTGGGCGGTGGCCTTCAAGTTCGAGCCCCGGCAGGAGGTCACCGACGTCATGGACATAGCCGTGCAAGTGGGACGTACCGGGAAACTGACCCCCGTCGCGCTGCTCCGCCCGGTCGACGTGTCGGGCGTGACCGTCAGCCGTGCCACGCTCCACAATCAGGACGAGGTCGAGAGAAAGGACGTTCGCATCGGCGACAAAGTCCGCATCCGTCGCGCCGGCGACGTCATTCCCGAAGTGGTCGAGGTCCTGGCCGAGCATCGCAAGGACGATGCGAGACGCTTCCGCATGCCCGAAGAATGTCCGGTATGCCACTCCCCGGTGGCCAGCAAGGGAGCGTATCACTACTGCACCGGAGGATGGGCCTGCCGCGCCCAACAGACAGGACGCATTCAACATTTCGCGAGCCGGGGCGCCATGGAGATCGATTTTCTCGGCGAGAAAACCGTGGCCCAGCTCGTCGAGCGGGGGCTGGTCGAAGACCTCGCCGATCTGTACGCCCTCGACAAGGAGGACGTGCTCGGGCTCGAAGGCTTTGCCGATAAGTCCGCCGACAATCTTCTGAACGCGATCGAGGCGTCCAAACGAGCGGAGCTCGACCGATTCGTCTATGCGCTCGGGATTCCCAACGTCGGACAGCACGTCGCCCGTGTCCTCACGACGCAC
>DATIBD010000031.1:0-12468 GCA_035457705.1 Vicinamibacteria bacterium | reverse complement strand
GCGACCTCGGATCGGTACGGGACGTCTCGCTCATGGAGGTGCTGGCGGATCTGCTTCCCGAGCGGGTGGGGAGCCTTCTTTCCATCAACTCGCTGCGGGAAGATCTCGAGGTCAGTCACAAAGCGGTGTCTCATTGGCTCGACGTTCTCGATCGCCTCTACTTCACGTTCCGACTGTCGCCCTTCATCTCGAAGCGGGTGCGATCGATCAAGAAGGACCGGAAGCTCTACCTCTGGGACTATTCGGCGATCCCGGACAAGAGCGCGCGAATCGAGAACCTCGTCGCCTCGCACCTCCTCAAGTTCTGTCACTTTCTCGAGGACACGGAAGGGAATCGAATCGAGCTCCGGTTCTTGCGGGACAAGGAAAAGCGTGAAGTCGATTTCCTCGTGGTCGTCGATCGCAAGCCCTGGTTCGCGGTCGAGGTCAAGGCGGGAAAGGGCAACGTCTCTTCCCGCCTCCCCTACTTCGGCGACCGCCTGGGGATACCGTTCCTCTACCAGGTCGCGTGGGACGTCGGATCGAGCCACATGAGGGACGACGTCTTCGTCCTGTCGCCCGAGGACTTTCTCGGAGCTCTGAGATGAAGGAGCTCACCTCACGGCCCACCCGTTCGCGCCCGCCGAGCGAGCTGGCAGCGAGAGAAGCTTCGACGGCTGGAGAGCGAGCTTCACTACGGCCTCCTGCTCCCCGTACAGCTCTCCTGTTCGGTGCGTCCAGCCGGTAGCGCCGGAACGAAAGGTAGCGTTCCCCTGGCGCCTCGCACCCCTCTTTCCTTTTTCCCGCTTACGTTTACACTCGGCGGGGAGACATTAGGTAGTGTTTCGGGACCCTCCATCCATTCACTCCGCTGGCCTTCCCCGCTACCGTCGAGCGGGAGGTGCCCATGCTGTCCGAAGCCTTTCTCGGAGCTCTCCTGCTGAACCCCTCGTTTCATTTCGTGCTCAGCGACGGGAGCCGGCAGTTGCTCGGCCTCTCCGAGGAAGTCGCTGAGCGCGTGGCGGGCATTTTCGCGGACATGGAGGTCGACGTCAGCTGGTCGTTCGATGCGAGCGAGCTTCCGAGCCTCCCCCCTCGAACTGTGCACGTCATCGTCCGTCCCCATTCGGCTCGCGACTGGGGGCTCAGCTCGGGAGTGCTTGCCACGGTTCTGCGGGAGCCGGACTCCCGGAGCTCGGTCTTCGTCTTCTACCCAGACCTCGAGCGCGCTCTCATCCGAAGGCCCATGCGTCCCCAGTCGCTTCGAGGCGGCCGGCCTCCCGGGGAAGCCTGGCTCGATGCCGTCTCCGGGGTCATCACCCACGAGATCCTTCATTACTTCCTCCCGGGACGTTCCCACGACCGTTCGGGCGTTTTCGCAGAGCACGTCGATGGGGGCGAGCTCGCTCGCTCGAGCTTCGAGACGAGCCCGGAAACGAGAGACGCCCTCATCGAACGCCTTCGACCGGACCTCGACCCGAGCGCGGCAGGGCCCGAGCGTTAGGACTCACCGGGCTAGCCGCGTCCGGAATCCGTTCATTCAATGACTCACGCGGGCGGCCCTCCCGACTTGAGTGCCGGTGCGTTCTTGTGGGAGCGTCGCCTTTGGAATGGAAAAAAAAGCTCTCGCGGTTCGACTTTCGTGGATGCGAATCCAGTGCTTCGCTCGACGGCATCGTTCGTCTCGGACCTGCCCGACTGCGCTTCGCGCTGGAGGGTCCCCTTATCAATGTTCATGTGTGCACGGACACGAGCGCGAGCCTCACTCCTCGACGAACTGGAGCAGCTCGCTGGCGTTGACCGGAGAGACCCGCGCCGAGATCTTCCTTCGATCTCGAAAGTCGTGCCGACTGACTCATGGAAGCGCGTGATGCTTTCGGATAGACTACCCGCCACTCTACGAGTATGCCGATTCCGGGGGTCGACACGTTCGATTCGGGCCGTTTCGACTGAACGTTCGCTCGGGGGAGCTGTTCCGGGACGATCGTCTGATCCATCTCCCTCCTCAGGGTTCGAAGCTCCTGCTCCTCCTCGTGGAGTCCGGGGGCGAGCTGCTAGGCCGGGAGGAGATCCAGGAAGCGCTGTGGGGAGTGGACACGTTCGTCGACTTTGAGCACGGCATCCACAAATGCATCAACCAGATTCGAGCGGCGCTGGGAGACGATGCGGAGAAGCCAGCCTTCGTGGAGACGGTGGCGCGTCGCGGCTACCGCTTCCTCGGGAAAGTCGAGGTAGATGACGCTGGGTCGAGCGAGCGGGAGAAGTTGCCGTACCCGGGACTCTCTTCGTTCGAGGAGAAGGACGCGGCGATGTTCTTCGGCCGGGAGAGGGAAGTCGAGTCTCTGTGGGCGAAGATCGAGAAGAGGAAGCTCCTGGGGCTGATTGGTCCATCGGGGGTCGGGAAGAGCTCGTTTCTCCAGGCCGGGCTCGTTGCGTCTCGTCCCGGAGAGTGGCGAGTCGTGTCGATGAATCCGGGAAGCGCCCCCGGACCGTCGCTCACGCGGGCGCTCCTGCAGTCGAGGCCGGGAAAGGAGGGCCGAGCCGAGCGGACGCTCCTCCTCATCGACCAATTCGAAGAGCTGTTCACGCTGAACCCGGTGGAGGTACAGAGGGACTTCGCGGACACGATTGGAAGACTCTCCTTGGACGAGGGGGTTCACGTCCTTCTGTCGATGCGGGACGATTTTCTGTTCCAGTGTCATGACCACGAGGCGTTGTCGGGCGTGTTCCTGGACCTGACACCGCTTGGTCCGCCGAAAGGGGAATCGTTGAGACGGGCGCTGATGGAGCCGGCTCGGGCGTGTGGCTACGAGTTCGAGTCTCTGGAGCTCGTCGGGGAGATGTTGCGCGAGGTGGAGGGCGAGCGAGGGGCGCTGCCCCTTCTGGCGTTCGCCGCATCTCAGTTGTGGGACAAGAGAGATGGGGAGAGAAGGCGGCTGACGCGAAAGGCCTATGAAGAGAGCGGGCGAGTGGGAGGAGCGCTCGCGAGGCATGCGGAAGCCGTTCTAGAAGGGTTCGGCTCGGCGAGGCTCCCCATGGTTCGCGAGTTGTTCCGGAACCTGGTGACGGCGCAGGGGACGAGGGCGAGCCGTGACATGCAGGAGCTGCTATCGATCTTTCCCGAGGAAGAGGAGCGAAAGGCGGCCCAGCAGATTCTTCTACAGCTGGTTGGGGCTCGTCTTCTGACGTCTTACGAGACGTCGGTCGAGATCATTCACGAGTCCCTTCTGGGCGCGTGGCCGCGCCTGGTGCAGTGGAGAAACCAGGATGAAGGCGGTGCCTTGCTTCGCGATCAGCTTCGGCAGGCCGCGCAGGTGTGGCAGGAACGCGGAAAGCGCGAGGACTTGCTATGGACGGGAAGCTCGTATCGAGAGCTCGCACTGTGGAGGGAGCGCTACGAGGGAGGGCTCACCGCCGCGGAGACGCAGTTCGTGGACGCTTCTACGAAGCTCGCGGGCCAAAAACGCCGCCGGCGCCGCATGGCAGTTACCTTCGGGTTCGCCGCCCTACTCGCGGTCCTGGTCGTCGTGCTCGCGTCGCGGCAGCAAGCGGTACGGGCGGCGCTCCGAGCGGAAGGGGCGAAGTTGCTCGCGCTCGGAGAGCTCCGGCTCGCGGAGGACCCGACGGAGTCCCTCGCCTATGCGACGGCAAGTCTGGAGCTCGCCGATACCGAGGAGGCGCGCGTCTTCGCCATGAAGGCTCTTTGGGATTCCCCCCCGGCCTTCGAATTGGTGGCAGACTCGGAGGCCGTGCGAGCGCCCGCGTTCAGCCCCGACGGGAAGTGGTTGGCGACCGCAGGGTTCGCGGCGGACGCTCTCGTCTGGTCCGAGGACGGGAGCGGTCCCCTCGTTCTCCCGGGTCACGAGACGAGCCCTCGCGGCGGTAACTTAGCCAAGTGGGCTTCGAAGGACCTGCTCGTCACAGGACGAAATTCGGAAGATAGTCGAGTCTATCTTTGGTCGCTTCCCGAGGGAAGACGAGTCCGGACGATCGAATTCGGCAAACCCTCTTATTGGCAAGTGGGTAGCGTCGGTCTCCTTGCGGAGACCGTCGAGAGCGGATCCATCGATGAGCCTGTTTCCCTGCTCCTTCGCTCGTGGCCGTTTCCCGACGGCGAGCCCGTCATCCTGGGGAGCGTCGATTGGAGAAAGTTCGGGGCTCGGCGGAGCTTGTTCGCGCCGGATGGGAAGAGCTGGCTCTACATCAAAGACGAGAAACTCTATGCCCGTCCCCTCCCCTTTGGCACGGGAGAGGACCACGTGCTGGCTCGAATCGACACGAATCTGAGCAGATTGTCGACGTCATCAGACCAGTTGGTAATCGGCGCAGAATCCGGCGATACCCATATCTACTCGTTTTCCGAAGGGCTGATACGAGAGAAGCGAATTCCCGTGCGCGATACGGCCACCCGGGGCACGTTGCCCGATCCCTCGAGCCAGTGGTTGATCGGTGACCCCGCGAACGATCGACAGATCCGCCTCTGGGACGCAACGGCGTGGAGGGAGGCGCGACCTTTTTCCCTCCGTCGCAGCGGGTCCTGGTACGGTAGCGTCGCCAGTGTACATCCCCTAGGGAACTGGGTAGTGGCTTCCACTCACACGAACCAACGTCTCACCTTCTGGCCGCTCGGGAAGACGCCGCCCGCTGTGGTGGAGGGTTACAAGGGCGTCATTCGGCCGATGGCCTTCAGCCCAGACTCGAAATGGCTGGCCACGACCGGCGCAACCGACGACGAGCTTCGTCTTTTTCCCGTCGGCGGTAGTACTGCCGACGTACGTCCGTTACCGCTTCCAGATGCGGACCTGGTCACGGCGCTCGCGTTCGATCCCAAGGGCCGCTATCTCTTCGCCGTGGGGATAAGCGATGGGGTCTGGGTCGTCCCCCTCGATGGCGGGGCACCGAAACGGCTCCAGGCGCTCTCCGAGGAAACCCTTCTCTGGTCGGCGGCCGTCTCACCGAGCGGGCGTTTCGGGGCCACGGCGTTCTGGTACGGCGGCGGCGAAAAGACGCTTCGGATATGGAACCTCGAATCGGGCGAGCTTCGCCGGTTCGAGCTACCCGGGCGTGACCCCGCAAACGACGAGATGAGAACCGGATACGAGCGAGGCGTGTACAGTATCGGTTTCGCCGGCGAGTCGACGCTCTATACCACCGGTTACGCGGGACTGGTCCGCTGGGACCTCGACACGGGCGCGCACGAAATCCTGGCCTCTTCGCAGCCTGGCGGTCTTGTACGGGGTGCGTTCAGCGAGAGCGGCCGCGTTCTCCTTCATGATTCGGGAGATTGTGCTCGTGCCCTTCTCCGAAATCTGGCCGACGGGACGTCACGGGAAGTCTCGCAATTCGGAGAGTGTGGCACCTGGTCGAATTTCGGTACAGCCCTCGACCCATCCGGCATGGTGGCAGCGACGGGAACGAATGATGGGATCGTCCGCGTTGGACTACTGTCTGGCGGAGAACCCCATCTGTTACTCGGACACAGGGGAACGATCTCGAGCATCGCCATTTCTCCCGATCGCCACTGGGTGGCGACGGCGGGAGAGGACAACACCTTCCGTCTTTGGCCGATGCCGGATCTCTCGAAGCCGGCGCTTCACACGCTTCCCCACGACGAGCTTCTCGCGAAGCTGCATTCCCTGACGAACTTCCGCGTCGTGAGGGATCGGTCGGCCCCCGACGGGTGGAAGCTCGAGATCGGCCCCTTTCCCGGATGGAAGAACGTGCCCATCTGGTGATACCGCATTCCCAACCGGCCGCTCCGAATCGTCGCGTGTCGAAACCCTCTCTGGTGGCTTCGCCGCAACACCCCAAAAAACGGGGGGAATCGTCGACGCTTTCGGGCATTGCTCCGATACTGAGAGACGATCTCTTCGACCAAGACCGCGCGCACATCCACGTGCCTTTCGGGCGCTCGTTCCAGAGCGAATGTGCAGTTCTATTCTTCAGCACGCGTGTCACCGGCTTCATGCCCTTCGACGTCGCCCCAGATGGGCGCTTTCTCATCAACACCATGCCGGCTGATGCCACCTCGCGGTCGTCGATTACCGTCGTGGTCAACTTGTTCGCCAGTCTTGAAAAGTAAGATGACGCGGCGAACGATTCGCGCACGACGGCGAGCGCTCAGAACCAGCCCGGCAGCCGGCCACGCCCGTCTTCGGCGGGACTCCACAGCTCAGCATCGGGCGTGCGCGTCGACGACCTCTGCAAGCGGTCCTCGGCGTGGCACTCGATTCGAGGGAGCAGTACTACAGTTCCAGGCTCGCTGGTGGCGTACTGCGCAAATGGGTATTAGGATGGACCCCTGATGCCAATACCCTCACGTCTTCCCTTCTTTATGGTGGCCCTGTCGATCGCGCTGACCGTGTCCGCCTGCGGGCCAGCCTCCGAACCGGCCCCACCTCAGCAAGGCGCCGTCACCGCTCAACAAGGGCCTCCGCCCACCCGGGTTGGGACGCTGACCGCCGACTCCGGTGAGATTCAGCCGGCCGACCCCGCAAAGTTCTACAAGGAGCCCGGCTATTCGCCGTATGCCGGACGGCGGTACCCGGAGCGGCCCTACTTCGGCGACGAGCACGTGCACACCGCATGGTCGGTCGACGGGGGCGGGTCGGGTACGACGCTGTCGCCGGAAGAGGCCACCCGCTTCGCCCGCGGCGAGGAAGTGGTCTCCTCGACCGGCCAGCCCGTGAAGCTGGGCCAGGCGCTCGACTGGGTCGCCATCACCGACCATTCCGACGGCATGGGCGTGATCAGCGAGATCAAGGGCGGCAACCCGGAAATGATGGCCGACCCCGTGATCAAGCGCTGGCACGACATGATGGGGGCCGGCCCGGCCGAGGCGAAGCAGGCGGTGATGGAACTCATCGACGCGCAGTCCAACAAGAAGCTGCCGCCGCTCATCATGGACCCGAAGTTCGCCAAGTCCGTCTGGGAGAAGACCACGGCCATTGCCGAGAAGTACAACGAGCCCGGGCGCTTCACGGCGTTCATCGGCTACGAGTGGACCTCGAATGCGGGCGGCGGCGACAACCTGCATCGCAACGTGATCTACCGCGACAACAAGGACAAGGCCGACCGCGTCCTGCCGATGACCACGTTCCAGAGTGAGAACCCCGAGGACCTCTGGACCTGGATGACCGAGTGGGAGAAGACGACGGGCGGCAAGCTTCTGGCCATTCCGCACAATGGCAATCTCTCGAACGGCCGCATGTTCGCGCTGTCCACGTTTGCCGGCGATCCGCTGACCAAGGCCTGGGCCGACGAGCGCCAGAAGTGGGAGCCCCTCTTCGAGGCGATCCAGATCAAAGGCCAGAGCGAATCACATCCCTCGCTCTCGACCACCGACGAGTTCGCGGTGAACTACGAACTCTGGGATCGCGGCAACCTGATCCTGGCACCGAAGTCACCAGGCATGATCCAGTACGAGTACGTCCGCGAGGCCCTCAAGAACGGGCTGAAGGTGGAGCAGGATCTGGGAACCAACCCGTTCAAGTACGGCCTGGCCGGAGGCTCGGACGCCCACAACGGCCTCACCGCGGTGGAGGAAGACAACTACTTCTCGAAGTTTGCGGGCGCCGAGCCGCGGCCGGACCGGTGGTCCGAGGACGCCATGAAGTTCGGCGACCGCGTCGTCAAGGGCTGGGAGATGTCGGCTGCCGGTTACACCGCCGTGTGGGCCACGGGCAACACCCGGGCGGAACTCTGGGATGCGATGAAGCGCCGCGAGACCTACGCCACGAGCGGACCGCATATGGTCGTGCGGTTCTTCGGCGGGTTCGACTTCACCGCGGCCGACGTTTCGCGGTCGCCGGCCGTGGCCGGCTACGCCAAGGGCGTGCCGATGGGAGACGACCTCAAGACGGCCCCCGCGGGCAAGGCGCCCACCTTCCTGGTTGCGGCGCTCAAGGACGCGCACGGCGCCAACCTGGATCGCATCCAGATCGTCAAGGGCTGGCTCGATAAGAGCGGCAAGCCGCAGGAGCGCATCTACGACGTCGTCTGGGGCGACGCCTCGCGCCGGCGGATTGTCAACGGCAAGCTGACGCCGGTGGGCAGCACGGTCGACGTGGCCACCGCCTCGTGGACCAACACGATCGGCGACCCCGAGCTGATTGCCGTGTGGAAGGACCCCGACTTCGATCCGGCGGCACGCGCGTTCTACTACGCGCGCGTGCTGGAGATCCCCACGCCGCGCTGGACGGCGTACGACGCGGCGTACTTCAAGGTGAAGATGGACCCCGGTGTGCCGATGACCACGCAGGAGCGCGCGTTCACGTCACCCATCTGGTACACGCCGTAGATGCGACGCTGGCTCCGAGAGCCGCTCCTGCACTTCCTGGTGCTCGGAGCGGCGCTCTTCGCGGTCTACGCGCTGGTCCGGCCCTCCCGGTCCGATTCGAGTGAGATCGTCGTGTCGGCAGGGCGGGTGGCCGCAATCGAGGCGCAATTCCGAGGGGTGTGGCAACGCCCGCCGACCGAGGCGGAGCTCGCCGCGCTCGTCGACACCTACGTGCGCGAAGAGGTGCTCTACCGAGAAGGCGTCGCCCGCGGCTTCGATCTCGACGACCCCGTCATTCGGAACAGGGTCAGGCAGAAGGTGGAGTTCCTGGCCGAGGACACGTTCAGCGCCGAGCCGACCGACGCCGACCTCGCGGCGTACCTGGCGCAACATCGCGAGCAGTTCGAGATTCCGGCGGCGGTCTCATTCGAGCAGGTCTTCTTCGATCCCGCCCGTCGCGGCGCCGGTCTCGACCGCGACGTGGCCGAGGCCCTGGCCGCACTCGGCCGGGGCGCGGCGGCCGCCGGGCTGGGCGATCGCACCATACTCCCCGGGCGAATGGAGCACGCACTGCCGCCTGACGTGAGTTCGACCTTCGGCCGTGAGTTCAGCGCAAACCTCGACGGGGTGCCGGTGGGGGTGTGGCACGGCCCGGTGCGGTCGACGTACGGGACGCACCTAGTGCGCGTGATCGAACGCGGGACACCCACCATGCCGTCGCTGGCCGACGCGCGCCACGTCGTGGCGCGCGAGTGGACGCGCGCGCGGACGGTCGAGATGCGGGAGCGGTTCTACCAGTCCCTGCGATCGCAATTTACCGTGACCATCGAGTCGGCCTCCGACGCGAACGCGCGCGCGGGAGACCGATGATGCGCGGGCTGGCCCGCAACCTCGCCCTGGCACTCCTGGCTGCGGCCGCGCTGCCATCGCCGGCGTCGGCCGACGTCTTCCGGCCGGCCTACCTCGAGCTGAAGCAGAAGAGCGCCGACACCTACGACGTGCTGTGGAAGGTGCCCGCCGTGGGCGAGTCGATGCGGCTCGCCATCCACGTGCGCTTTCCGGAGGGCACGGTCCAGGTCACCGAACCAAGGGGAGTCTTCTCGATTGACGCGCTCATCGAACGCTGGACGATTCGCCGACCGGGCGGCCTGGCCGGCGGCGAGATTCGCATCGAGGGGCTTCCGGGCAGCGTCACCGACGTGCTCGCGCGGGTGGAGCGCGAGGACGGCACGACACAGGTGGCGCGCCTCATCCCGTCGCGCCCGCGCTTCGTCGTGGAGTCGCCTCAGGACGAAAGCGGTGTGGCGCGCACTTACCTCGTGCTGGGCGTGCGCCACATCCTCGGTGGCGTCGACCACCTGTTGTTCGTCCTCGCCCTGATTCTGATCGTCGACAGCCGGCGCCGCCTGCTCGTGACGATCACGGCCTTCACCCTGGCGCACAGCATCACGCTGGCGATGGCGACCCTCGGCGTGGTCCATGTGCCGCAGGCGCCAGTCGAGGCGGCCATCGCCCTGAGCATCGTGTTCGTCGCGGCGGAGATCGTGCATGGCCTGCAGGGCCGCCCGGGTCTGACGGCACGCGCCCCGTGGGTGGTGTCGTTCTCGTTCGGCCTCCTGCACGGGCTCGGGTTCGCCGGAGCGCTGGCGGAAGTGGGTCTGCCCGAGCGCGCGATTCGTCTCGCGCTGCTGTTCTTCAACGTCGGCGTCGAGCTGGGACAGGTTCTGTTTGTCGGCGGCGTGTGGGCGGTGCTGCTGGTGCATCGACCGGAGCGGACCTGGCCACGATGGGTACAGGCCGTGCCGGCCTACGCGATCGGCGCGATGGCGATGTTCTGGGTCATCGAACGCACGCTCGCATTCATGAGGTAGTTCACTCACCGTCGATTCGCCGATTCGACAGACGCCGCACGCGTGAAGCCCAGCAGGCCGGACAGTGTGTTTCCGTTCATCAACTCGTTCGCGCCGAGTGTCAGTCCGAAGCCGGGACCGAAATAGATGAGCGCGCAGACAGTCACACCGAGCGGGTTGCTCCCCGGGAAGACCAGACAGAGCCACGTCGCGAGGGCGGAGACGACGGTCGCGACGACGAGTTCGAGTGCGTTGGCCAGGCCCTGCGAGTCCGCAGCCAGCCGGTTGAATCCGAACGCCAGGAGGCTGAGCGCGCTTCCCAGGAAGACATCCCGCCACGACGGGCCGAGCATGACGCCGAACCCCACCGCGCACAAGGCAAAGCCCACGGCGTCAAGCCAGGGTGGGTACCGCGAAACGTCGCCTTCGAGTGCGCGAAGGCGGTCCCACCCGACACGGGCCGTTATGGCGCCAGACGACACCTGCCCGGCCAACTCGGTGATTTGGGCCAGCTTGGTCAGGTCGTAGTTTCCGGCGCTCGGGACAGTGACGTGTAAGCGCTGGCGATTTTCGTCGGTCCAGATGATCGACAGGACCTGAGTCGGGGTGGCCTGGAAATCGCCGCGAACGTGGAGCGCCCGAGCGACGCGGGCCAGCAACGACTCCATCGAGCGCGAGGACACGCCATAGCGCTACAGGGCCGCAGCCAGCGTGTTGAGAAACTGACCGGCGCGATCGAAATCGTCGTCGTTCACGGAGCGATCTCCCGGTCCCTGCGGTAGCGGAATCGCGCCGCCGCTCACAGCGCGTTCTTGGCGTATCGCGCGAGCCAGCGCGTGAGCCAGCCGGCCTCGAAGCCGTGCGTGAGTGACCACGCGAAAGACCGACCCAGGAGGTAAATAGGGATGTCGACGAAGGACGCGCCGCCCGATTTCGATGCGGCCAAGGCCGAAGCCTTTGCTGAACGTCTACTGACGGCGCTGAACCATGGCGCTTTGTGTTTGACGCTGTCGATCGGGCATCGTACGGGGTTGTTGGACGTCATGAGCGGAATGCCCCCGGCGGCCTCGGACGAGATCGCGAAGAAGGCAGCTCTCGACGAGCGCTACGTCCGCGGTGGCTCAGCGCGATGGCAACGGCCGGGGTCGTTGCCTTCGATCCGGCGACCAAGAAGTTCTCCCTACCCGCGGAGCATGCGGCTTTCCTGACGCGAGCCGCCGGCTCCGATAACATGGCCGTCTATTCCCAATACGTTCCGGTGCTCGCCACCGTGGAGGAAGACATCATCGATTCGTTCCGAAACGGTGGCGGGGTTCCCTATTCCCGGTACTCGCGATTCCACGAGGTCATGGCGGAGGACAGCGCCCAGTCGGTTTTTGTTCTTCCTCGAGTCCACACATCCTGCCGCTCGTGCCGGGTTTGACCGAGCGCCTCTCGAAGGGGATCCGCGTGCTCGATGCGGGATGCGGACGGGGCAGCGCTCTGAACAAGATGGCGGCACTCTATCCCCGTAGCCGCTTCGTCGGAATGGATCTCTCGGAGGAGGCCATTCAGTTCGCGCGACGGGAAGCGAGGGAAGCCGGCCTGGACAACGTCGAGTTCCTTGCGGCCGATCTGAGCGACTTCGACGAGAGCGCCGAGCCCGAGTCTTTCGACTTCATCACGACCTTCGATGCGATCCATGATCAGGCGCGGCCGCTGCGGGTCCTCGAGGGCATCCAACGGGCTTTGAAGTCCGATGGTGTGTACCTGATGCAGGACATCAACGGAACGAGCCGGCTCGAGAAGGATCTCGAGCATCCGGCGGGTACGTTCCTGTACGCGGCGTCGCTCATGCACTGCATGACGGTATCGCTGGCACAGGGCGGCGAAGGTCTCGGCACGATGTGGGGTGAGGAGAAGACGCGGGAGTATCTGCTGGCTAGAATCCGAAACGGTCACCCAGTGTGGCGCTCCGCTCCCTACTGGAAGCGTTGTTTCGAAAGGTTGCCGTCCGGCGGGCCGCCGAAGCTAGCGGTTGTTGCCGTACACTTTGTCCCAGCTCCCCTGGACCTTCCCTCCGAGGTGTTCCGTCGGCATCCGGCGATCCCGTCAGATCCCAGACTTGTGCCACGTCGCCCGAACGGCCCTGAGAAGGTCGCTGGCTCCCTCCTGCGGGTGGTCCTCGAGGACGGATTTCGTCCTCAACCGGCATGGGCCGCGTCGCCGCTCACGCCGGCCTTCCACCTCAGGCCCTCGCCTGCCCGCCCGCTTACCGGCCCCGCAATCCCCGCGCCACCTCCCTCTATCAACTCCTCGATACCTACTTCGAGACTCTCAAACGCCTGTGGGAAGAGCGATTCGAGCGACGATACGGCTTCT
>DATIBD010000030.1:0-5269 GCA_035457705.1 Vicinamibacteria bacterium | reverse complement strand
GGGCCAGATCGTTATTCTCAAGAAGGCACTCTCGGCGTCGCGAGGGGTGTGTTGGGCATTCGAATGGAGGTACATGTGCACGGAATGAACGTCCGGCTCCTGATTCAACCGGGAAAGGTCGAAGAGGGCGCGAGGCTGCTGCGCGAGGAAATCATGCCTACCGCAGCGAACTACCGAGGATTCATTCAGAACTTCCTGATCGTCGATGCTCCGAACAGCCGTCTCGCCTCACTGAGTGTGTGGGAGACCGAGGCTGACGCCAGGGCGATCTATGAGGACGAGGGCGGTCTGTACCAAACGGCCATCGCAAAGCTGAAGCCGATGCTGGCAGGACCTCCTGACGCATGGATGGGCCCACTCACTCGCGTAGACAGGTAGGGAGTAGGAGTGCAGGATAAGTTAATTTCGTTGCTGCTTCGTCGCCCGTCAGCAGCAGCTTCGAGACAACGGGAAGGAGATGCCCAACAACAGCATGCCAGCGGACGGCGCTCCGCGCCGCCGCTGATGCTGTGTGTTCAGCTCTCTCAGCGGCGCCGCAGCAGCGCAGGAGGTAGCGATGAGACGCACCTTCATGGTGACATTAGCGCTAATCGGAGGTCTGTTCCATGGGAGCGCTGACGCGCAGAAGGATCAGACCCGCAGACTTATCGTGAAGATCACCTCGTCAAACGCCAGCATCCCGCTCGTGTTCACTGGCGCCTACGTTTTTTCGATGGTGAACTCGAAGTAATAGAGGCGACCACGCCCCGTGTTCTTGAAGCCAAGTCCCACACATTCAGTGGAATCTTTCAGCAGCAATCCCCTGACGCCGTTCTGGAGGTGAGGCTCTTCGAGAGCACGGGAGACCAGGAGCGAGAATTGGTGATCACAAAGAGAGACCCTTTCAGAGTACGGGCTGCGTGAGCGAGAGGCCCCGCACGAACCCGACCCGTCGGTTTCGGGCGGAGCCTCGCGTCTACGGTTCACCGATTCCCGGTCACCCGCCGCACGCGTTGGGCGCTCCTGCGGTGGGATCGCTGACAAGCCATACCCCGCCGTCGAGACGCGCTGTATCGCAGCGCTGGATCGATTGCGTGTCCTTCGACCCGTTCGCGTTCTCGTCGATCTGAGCGGCGGCCGGGTTGCCTGTCCCGAACGCACCGTCGAGGAGCCCGATGTCGGCAGGATCGGCCGTGCCGTAGACCAACACGTCGAGCAGACCCGTCGTCGTGATCGGCGTCCCGTTTGGAAAATCCTCCAGCGCGCCCTGGTAGAGCGCCACGGCGTCGGCGCCGTTCTGCATTTGGTTTTCCGGAGACGAGAAGACGATCTGCGGTTCCGGCGTGAGGCCGCTGGGACCTACCCACAGGAGCCCATCGATGTTCGTCGCTCCCTGAAGCTCGAAAGCACCGTACGAGGTATCGGTCGAACCGTTCAGGAGAACGACCACGTAACCGGAGAGATCGGCATCGGCCACTCCGGAAGAGAGCTCCACGAACTCGGCCGTATCCGTTCCGACCTGGTCGACGTCGACCTCGTTGATGACGAGGTGAACGACCGTCACCGGGAACGGGTTGCTGCTTTCGCCGTTCGTCGTGGCTACGAGATCCTGGATTCCAGTCGGGGTCGAGTCCACGACCGCGGTCACTTCGATCTGTGTCTCCGAGGTAACGGAGAAGACTTGGCTTACCCCTCCGATCGTCACGTCGATGACGCCGCCGAGCCCGTCGCCAGTAATCGAGAGGTCGCCACCGTGAGCGATCACGGAGTAGTCCACGGAGGAGATCGTGAGGCTCTGACTCGCGCAGCCTTCGTCGATCAGCTCATTGCAGTCGTTGTCGGTCTCATCGTTGCACAACTCCGGAGCGCCCGGAAAGACTGACGGATCGCTGTCTCGGCAGTCCGCGGTTCCGCAGCCATCGATTTCGGCAAAGAAGCCGTCGCCGTCGGCGTCGGTGCAGACAGGTGGCGGAATATCGGAGACGGTGGAGCAGAGGATGTTACCCAGCGCATCGAATCCGGAGACCATCTCGCCACTCGCGCAGCTCTGCCCGAAGAAGGATGGCTCTGGCCCCGCCGGGCCTGGAGGCCCGACGCAGTCCGAGACCGAGCAAGTCGAATCGCCGTCGACGTCCTCCTCGGCGACGTCGCAGGAGCGGTTCGCGTTGGCGTCCCAGCAGCTGAGACCCTCGGGTCCAGGTGCTCCGTCCGCGCCATCGTTACCGGTCGGCCCGCGAGGTCCCTCCGGACCCACATCGCCCGTCGCTCCTGGGTCCCCCTGAGGGCCCCGGGGACCGATACAGTCCACCGGGGTGCACGAACCGTCGCCGTCTTTGTCTTCCTGCGCAGGATCGCAGGTCAGGTTCTCGTCGAGGTCCCAGCAGCTGAAACCGGGAGCCCCATCGACTCCATCCATCCCGTCGGGCCCAGGCGTGCCATCCGCCCCCTGCGGACCCGCCTGTCCCATCGGTCCCTCGGGGCCCACCGTTCCCAGCGTGACATCCAGGCTGCTAAAATACCGAACCGAGCGCCAACTCCCTAGAGGAGCGGTGCTTTCTTCATTCCTGTTCGCATCTCCGTCCTCGTCGTCGACGCGTCCCACGCTCAGACGATAGGTCCCGGGCGGCTCGCACGCGGTCGGGAGCGCGACGACAACGGTATCTGGAACGGATGTGTCTATCGGCGCCAGCTCGATCGGTCCCGATGGGTCTCCGGTATCGAGCGCCACGATGATCCGCTCCGGGTCCGGGAACGTCCCGCGAACGGTGATGGCTCCGAACTCGCAGTCCACCTCGGCCGCTCTGATTCTTTCTCCAGACTGGGAGTGGCGCCGGCCGCCCCCACCGGCGAGCGTAGCGCTCGCTAACGTCAACAAACCGATGACTGCGCATTTCCATTTCAGCGAAACGAAGCTCGAGCTCATTGGACAAACCTCCTGATTCTTGCAATCGCTGGGTCGTTGAAACTCCGCGCGGCATCAGGCCCAGCTTCGTTTCCCGATCCCGAGCGTTCGGTGTTCGTTCCTTGAAGACGAAAAACGTAGGAGGGAACCTCCTTCTTCTACTCAATGCCGTGGCGGGGGCCCGTGATCGATCGAGCCGCCACGGCTCGGGCTGCATATGGCGCGTCAAGCGCGCCGGGCTCGCTCCGCTCGCGCAGGGATGGGCTGAGTTCTTCATCACCCTGCTCGTGCTCAATGCCGTGGCGGGACCCGTAATCGATCGAGCCGCCACGGCTCGGCGTTCGCGGCGCTTTTGTCTCGCGGCAGAAGGGTTGGCTACCGCTCCGTGGGCGAGGTGCGCTTTGATAGCAGTCGGCTAGAGACGTCGGAACGTATATGTCCCGGTCGGGTCTATCCTTTGCGCTCGACCGGAAGGGGACTCATACTATGCAGTCTTGATTTATATGATGCGGTCACTCGCGCTCGCTCCGGTTTGAGATGACGAAGACCTCCCGGCTCGACGGATTCATCGAGCGACCCCGTCGAGCGCTCTGGCAGCTTTCCGTTCCGGTGATGGCGGGGATGGGGCTCCAGACCGCTTACATGCTCGCCGACATGTACTTCGTGGGCCAGGTGAGCGCCGAGGCTCTGGCCGCCCTCGCTTTCAACATGCCTCTCGTGTTCCTCGGGCTCGGCGTCGTGTTCGGCCTCGGCACGGGAGTCACGGCAGTCATCGCTCGCTACATCGGCGCCCGGGACAAGCGCCTGGCAGACTCGAGTGCGGAGCATGCCGTCGCCCTAGGGCTCCTGCTCTCGATTTTGTTCACGGCGGTTGCTCTCGTCTGGGGACGTTCTCTTCTCGCAGCCCTCGGCGTACCTTCTTCCCTCATGTCGTTGGCGTGGGACTACTTCTCGGTCATCGCCATGGGTTATGTCTTCGTCGTGATGTCGGTGTTCTTCCGTTCCATTCTTTCCGGCGAAGGGGACACCAAGACCCCGATGATGATCCAGGGCGCGGGAACGCTCTTGAACATCGCGCTCGATCCCGTTTTCATCTTTTCGCTCGGATTGGGAGTGAAAGGAGCCGCTTGGGCGACGGTTATCAGCCAGGCGGTGCCGGCCCTCATTTTCGTGTACCTCCTTTTCTTCAGGGACCACGCATACGTCAATTTCGAGCTCAAGAATTTTCGCCCCAGCGCGGGTCTATTCGTCGACATCTTTCGTATCGGAGCCCCGGCGTCGTTTTCGTTCATCGTCATCGCGATCGGAGGGGCGGTATTCAATCGATTGCTGATCGAGTATTCGGAGGAGACTGTGGCGGCCTTCCAGGTCGGGATGCGCATCGACCACATCGTGCTTCTGCCCATCGTAGCCATCTCGGCGAGCACTCTGACGCTCACCGGGATGTTCTCCGGAGCGAGCCGCGTCGACCTGATAAGGGGAACGGTGATTTACGCTCTGTCGCGCGCCATCGGGGTCGCTCTCGCGATGGGAACCTTGTTCTTCGCTCTCGCGCCCTCGCTGGTTGGCGTCTTCTCGGAGAGCCCGCGCATCACCGAAATCGGCACGGGATACCTTCGGGTGGCGGTGTTCGGTTATCCGTTCGTGGCGATGGTGATGTTGGTGGGGCGCGTGTTGCAGGGAATGGGACAGGGGAGCCCCATGTTCGTCCTTTCGTTACTGCGCGTCGTGCTCTTGAGCGGCCCGCTCGCCTACGTTTTCGTTTTCCACATGCACAAACCCGTGGAGTGGGTCTGGCTCGCCATGGTCGGGGGGATGGTGGCGACCGCGCTTCTTGCGGCCGTCTGGTTGAAGTCCGCGCTCGGGTCGGGGCTCGCTTCGAGTGTCGTGACCGGGCGGGTGGACGGCCTAGCCACCGGACGTCGACTCTGATCCGCCTGTGCTCGCCCTGTTTTGGTTGCTGATCGCCCACGACCTCGAGTTTACTTACACGGTCGTCGTGATCGACGGCGCCGGCAACTACCGGGCGGATCTCACCTGTGACCTCGACGCGGTCGCTCTGGGTGTCGCACCCGGGGCGGACTCCGAAGAGGTCTTCCGCCAGTTGAACGCACTCGAGCCGGATGAGCTCGAGCGACGCGTGGAACAAGCCCGGGGCTTCATGCTCGAGCATGTGGTGGTGCGCTTCGACGGCGTGCGCGTCCAGCCGGAGCTGACGCTTCCCGAGTACGGGAATGCCGGGGTTTCTCCCGTGCCGACATTGCTCGGTCTCACGGCTCGTTTCACGGGCTCCGTTCCCCGCGGCGTCTCGACGATGACGCTCACGGTGGACCGTGTGTTTCCACCGGTGTATCTCACCGTGCTCGACGAGGCAGGAAGCAACGTCAC
>DATIBD010000029.1:0-86541 GCA_035457705.1 Vicinamibacteria bacterium | reverse complement strand
GAACCGTCGCGGAGCCGGTTTCCCCTGCCGATGCCATGGCGCAGATCGAGGCCGCGCAGATTCCGAATCGTCAAGGTCTCGACCCGTTCACGCTTCGGGAGATCATGGAGAAACACCATGTACCGGGACTGGCGATTGCCGTCATTCACGACTTCGAGATTCATTGGGCGAAGGGTTATGGAATCGCCGACGTGATCACGGGGGCTCCGGTGGAGAACGACACCCTCTTCCAGGCCGCCTCGATCAGCAAGCCCGTCGCGGCGATGGCGGTCCTGAAGGCGGTCGAGGAAGGCAAGTTCTCTCTGGACGACGACATCAACCAAATCCTGAAGTCCTGGCGACTTCCTGGTGACGGTTTCACCGAGGATCGGCCCGTGACTCCGAGAACCCTCCTGAGCCACACCTCGGGGACGGGAGACGGCTTTGGCTTTCCCGGCTATCACCCGGAAGCGCCACTCCCCACGACCATCCAGATTCTCGACGGCCAGTCCCCCTCGAACGTCGGCCCGGTTCGTATGGAGCGTCCTCCTCTGACGGCAATGAAGTACTCCGGAGGCGGGGTCACGATCATGGAGCTCGCGCTCGTCGACGCCGTGGGGTCTCCATTCCCTCAAATCCTGGAGGAGTGGGTGCTCGGGCCCATCGGCATGTCGGATAGCGCCTACGAGCAGGCACTGGGAGCCGAGCGGGATGCGAAAGCGGCTCGCGCTCACGATGGAGGTGGCCAAGCCATGGACGCGAAATGGCACGTGTACCCCGAGCTCCAGGCCGCGGGATTGTGGACGACCTCCGTCGATCTCGCGAAGCTGGCCATCGAGATCCAGCGGTCGCTCCGAAACGATTCGAATCGAGTGCTGAAGCGGCACTCGGTGCGGGAGATGTTGGAGCCGGTCGGCGTGGGTGATTACGCCGTGGGTTTCCACATCTCGAAGATGGGCGAGGGATGGTATTTCGGCCATGGCGGAGCCAACTGGGGTTTCCGCTGTGATCTCGTCGCGCACAAGGTCAAGGGCTATGGAGTCGCGATCATGACGAACGGTGACAACGGAGGCATCGTGATTCGCGAGCTGAGAGAAAGGGTCGCCAAGGTCTACGATTGGGACTCGCTCGACAGGCCGATACCCCGATGAGATTTTTCCACGTGCCCTGAACACTGTTCTTCACCGAAGCGTCGGTCAATCGAACCCGGGGTTTGTTTGGCCCGGCCGAGCGTGGGCACCGCCGATGTCCAACGCGAAAGCTCGGATAGTAGCAATACCGAGCCTCAGGAGACATAGTAAGGGGGTCCGTGGAGGCCGGCACTCGCCCGACCCGCGGGGAATCGAGCCCAATGGACGGACGCAAGGGAGCCAGAACACAGTTTTCGATCGCTTACGTCCTCCTCGCGCTCTCCCTCGTCTTCCTCGTCCAGGGACTCGTCGCTCGCTGGCTCGGGCGGGCCCAGGAAGTTCCCTACAGCCAGTTTCGCGACGATCTCGCCAACGGGCGGATCGCCATGGTGACTTTCGAGGAACAGCGAATCGTTTATACGCTCCGAGAAACGTCGGAGGGCGAATCCGTCGACGGAAACTTCACCACCGTGCGAGTCGACGATCCCGAGCTCGTACAGCGCCTCCTCGAAGCGGGAATCGAGTTCCAGGCCGAGCCACCTCCGAGCGGCATCGTGACCGCCCTTATGACCTGGGTCCTTCCCCTGATTCCTCTCGCACTCATTTGGTACTTCGTCTTTCGACGGATGGGCTCCTCCGGCCCGCTGTCCATCGGAAAGAGCCGGGCCAAGGAGATCGCACCGGAGCGGACCAAGGTGACGTTCGAAGACGTGGGCGGCGTGGACGAAGTGGAGACCGAGCTCAAGGAAGTCATCGAGTTCCTGAAGGATCCGTCTCGATTCACTGCCATCGGGGCGAAGCTTCCGACGGGCATTCTGCTCGTGGGACCGCCGGGGACCGGCAAGACGCTCCTGGCGCGGGCGACGGCGGGCGAAGCGGGGGTTCCCTTCTTCTCGATGAGCGGCTCGGAGTTCGTCGAGCTGTTCGTCGGCGTCGGTGCTTCGCGCGTCCGCGATCTCTTCGAGCAGGCGAAGACGAGAGCTCCTTGCATCATTTTCATCGATGAGATCGACGCCATCGGTCAATCGAGATCCCCGGTCGCGGCGATGCGCAC
The DNA here is from genome assembly GCA_035457705.1 of Vicinamibacteria bacterium. Lineage (GTDB taxonomy): Bacteria > Acidobacteriota > Vicinamibacteria > Marinacidobacterales > SMYC01 > DASPGQ01. The sequence goes on along the minus strand of DATIBD010000029.1, from coordinate 84,378 downwards.
GAACGACGAGCGCGAGCAGACACTCAATCAGCTTCTCTACGAAATGGACGGATTCGAGTCGAACCAGGGTGTCGTGATCATGGGCGCTACCAACCGACCCGAGATTCTCGACAAGGCGCTGCTGAGAGCGGGCCGATTCGATCGGCAGATCGAGGTGCCGCTCCCCACCGAGATCGGTCGGCGCCAAATCCTCGATATCCATACCGAGAACGTGCCTCTCGGTCCCGACGTCGACCTGGACCGCCTCGCGCAGATCACCGCCGGCTTCTCCGGAGCCGATCTGGAGAATCTGGTGAACGAGGCGGCTCTCATGGCGGTGCGGCGAAGCGACGCCAAGGTGGGCAAGCAGGACTTCGACCTCGCGATCGAGCGCATCGTGGCGGGGCTCCAGCGCGATACGCCGCTCAAGGGAGAGACGCGACGTCGGGTCGCCTATCACGAAGGAGGCCACGCCCTCGTCTCGCAGCTCCTTCCCAACACCGATCAGGTGCATCGGGTCAGCATCATTCCCACGTCGAAGGGGGCCCTAGGCTACACGATGGAGATGCCTGTCGAGGACCGTTACCTCATGAGCGAAGCCGCTCTCAAAGAGCGCCTAGCGGTAATGCTGGGGGGTCGCGCCGCCGAGATCTTGATCTTCTCCGAAATTTCGACCGGAGCGGCGAACGACCTGGAGCGGGCTACCGCGCTCGCCCGACGCATGGTGACCGAGTTCGGAATGTCCGAGGCGCTTGGCCCGGTGCGGTACGCGGCGGGATCCGGTTCCGGCTACCTCGGCCGCGAGCTCGGTCTCGAGTCCGATTTGAGCCCGGAGACCGCCTCGCTCATCGATAAAGAAGTTCGCCGCATCATCGAAGCGGCGCAGGACCAGGCGCTCGAGCTCCTCCGGGAGCATCGGGCGGCGCTCGACACGATTGCCACCGTCCTCCAGGAACGAGAGGCGATCGAGGGCGCCGAGGTTGGACGAATCGTCTCGGAGACCGCCTCGACGTAGCTAGAAAAAAGACCGGCTTTATAGCCGCCGATCAGTCCGCGTCCCGTTCCGAGATCGGCATGAGCTCCACGTCGTAGTCACGGAAGGCGCCGTCGTAACTCACGAGGATGAGCTGCTCCTCCTGAGCTTGAGCGATCAGCATTCGGTCGAACGGATCGTCGTGATGGCGAGGGAGCGAGCCCGCTCGACGGCCGTGGCGCGACGTGATCGACAGCTCTACGAACGCGTTTCCCTCGAGACGTGCCGACAACTCGTCCTCGTCGACGTCGATACGCCCCAAATTCCTCTTCATGGAAATCTCCCAGAGCGTCGCGGCACTCACGTGAGCGATCGTTTCACCATCGGAGATTGCGTCACGCTCTGGCGACAACAACCGCTTGTCGTCCGTGAGCCACCAGATCAGCGTGTGGGTATCGAGAAGAAGCCTCACGGGCGCTCGCCTCGGAAGACCGAGGCGATCTCATCCGGGAGAGGTGCGTCGAAGTCGGGTTGCAGGCGAATCTTGCCTTTCATCGACCCGGGACGTCGGCGCTTCGCCTTGTACGGCACAAGCTTCGCGACCGCCTTTCCATTACGAGCGATCACAACTTCCTCACCCGACTCCACCCTTTCCAGAAGCTTGGACAAATGGGTCTTGGCTTCATGTACGTTCATCGTGATCATACAGGCCTTAGTTTAGTCTAGTTTAAGTCTCGGTACAACGTGGAGGAGGGCGAGCGTAACAGGGGCGAATGGCTAGACCGATCCCTACTCATGACGGAGGGCGTCGATGGGATCCAGCCGGGCGGCTCGCTCGGCGGGGTAGTAGCCGAAGACGATTCCCACGGCAAAGGACAGTCCAAACGCCAGCGCCACAGACCCAGGGGAGACGTAGGTGGGCCAGCCGAGAAGTCCCGTCAAGGTGCGTGCGCTGAGGAAGCCGCCGACAATTCCCACGATGCCCCCGATGAGAGCGAGCGTTACGGCTTCAGTCAGGAATTGATACAAGATATCGCGGCGGCGGGCGCCGACAGAGACTCGTAGTCCGATCTCTCTCGTCCTCTCGGTCACGGCGAGAAGCATGATGTTCATGATCCCGATTCCGCCCACCACGAGGGACACCGTGGCGATACTCGCAAGGAGCAGTGTCATCGTGCGGTCGGCGCGTTGAAGGGTCGCGGCCATCTCTTCCGAGGTCACCTCATCGAGTCGCGGCATGCTCGCCAGAACGAAAGCGGCCGCGGTCGTGTACAACCCTCGAGTCAGCGCCGCCGATGCCTCCGTTCGCACGGTGAAATCGTCGGGCATCGTCGTGGACCGCTTCAGCGAAAACGCGCTCTCTCCTTGTGGAGCCGTCCGTTCGCCCGCATCGAGGCCGTGCCGCGCGCGAAGCAGGGTGCGTATCTCCTCGGCGATGCGAGTCGTTTCCCCCGCCGTCCGAGCAAAAACGGTGACGCCGTGGAGATGTCGGATACCGAGAAGGTTCTGGAGCGAGGTGTAGGGGATGAAGGCGGTCTCGGAATCCTCGAAGTCGCCGCTTTCGAGGACGCCCACGATATCGAACGCGACCTCCCGAATCCTCATGCTTTGACCGACGCCTCGGTTCAGCCGTTGCGCCACGGTCCGGCCGAGGACGGCGACCTTTCGCGTCTCGCGCACGTCTCGCTCGTCGAAGAACGCTCCCACGATGTCATCCCAACCGTGAATGTGCGCCGCCGCCGCTTCGACTCCGCGCACCAATCCGAAGGCGCTCGCCTCACCCGCTTCCATCGGAGCCCGCTCGTCGACCTCTGCACTGACGTGAAGAACCCCTTCGATGCGGGCGATGGCCCGCGCGTCCTCCTCGACGAGAGTCGTGGCGCTTCCGAGGCCAGAGAGAATATTCACTGCGTCACCGCCGCGCGTGTAGTTCCCCGCCCGGACGAATACCAGGTTCGCCCCCGCCGACTCGACCTCTTCGGATACTTCCGCTCGAGCGCCTCGGCCGAGCGCCACCATGGTGACTACGGCGGCGACTCCGATCACCACTCCGAGCACGGAAAGCAACGTTCTCACGACGTTTCGCCGCAGAGCAACGAGCGCGATCGACAGACTCACGGACCCACGCATGGCAGCGCGATTCTATCTCACGCTAAGATGCTCGCATGCAATACGCGCGCATTCTCACGACGGTTCTCTCATGCTGGCTCGCGGCGGGCGTTGCCGCGGCCGCCGGGGACGTGCGCTTGCTTCCGGTCGAAGGCGAGGGAGCGAGCTACTGGCCTCGCTGGCGCGGACCCTCAGGCCAGGGCTACGTCAACAGTACGGGCTATCCTGACCGCTGGTCGGACCAGGAGAACGTCGCCTGGAAAGTCAGCGTCCCCGGGCAAGGCAACTCTTCGCCCATCATCTGGGGCGATCACATCTTCCTAACGACGGCCCATGACGGCGGGAAACGCCTCTCGCTCATTGCATTCCGCCGCTCGGATGGCTCGTTGCTGTGGGAGACGGCCGTGCCCCAGCAGGGTGTCGAGCACGCGCATGAGAAGAACGGGCACGCGTCGGCGACACCCGTGACCGACGGAAAGACGGTCTATGCCTCATTCGGAACCCAAGGGCTCGTTGCCGTGGACTTCGAGGGTAAGCTCCTCTGGCAGCAGAGAGTCGGAACGCTGGATAACTATCACGGGTCGGCGGGCTCCCCGATCCTCTACCGAAACTCGGTCATCCTCTATCAGGATCACCAAGGCGAGTCCTTCGTCGCCGCCTTCGACAAGAGCACGGGGGAACTGCTGTGGCGGACCGGGCGTGACGCGCAAACGGGGTGGGGCACCCCGATCGTATTGAGCACGGGAAACCGCGATGAGCTCATCGTGTCGAGCCAACACGCCGTCCACGCGTACGACCCGGCTAACGGAGCTTTGTACTGGAGCGCAACGGGCAACAAGTTCGAGGTCATCCCCACGCCCGTCGTGGGGCACGGACTGGTCTTCTGTTCGTCGGGCAGAGCGGGTCCGACGCTCGCGATTCGACCCGGCGGCAGCGGGGACGTGACCGGCACGAACGTGGTTTGGTCGAGCCCCAAAGGCTCCCCGTTCGTACCCTCGCCCATCATCGTGGGAGAGTACCTGTACATGGTGAACGACATGGTGAGCGTCGTCACGGGCTACGAGGCGAAGACGGGCAAAGTCGTTTTCCAGGGACGACTCGGCCTTGCCGAGAAAGAGAGTTTCTCGGCGTCTCCCGTAACCGTCGATGGGAAGATCTTCTTCACCAACGACAACGGTGAAACGTTCGTTCTCGAGGCCGGACCCGAGTTCCGGCTACTCCACGTGAATCGGCTCGGCGCCCGTACGCTCGCTTCGCCGGCGCTCGTCGAGGGACGATGGTACTTCCGGACCGAGAGCGAGCTCATCGCGATCGGGAGCTCGTAGGCGAAGACGATTTCGCCCTGGGCTCGAAACCGACGATTCCACGAGCCCGCGTCGGTCGGCGGTGGACGTCCCCGGCGCCGTTTCAGTGCATCATCGCGTAGATGACGTAGTTGACACCGAACTTGAAGCCTTCGTTGGAAAGCTCGATGGGATAGTAGCCCGCATCGGACCACTCCCAGTAGTCTCCGATGTCGTTGTTGAAGTTCGCCACAACCTGCAGGCGACCCGCTTCGTCTTTCAGTCCGTGAAAGGTCGGGGCGGCGTAGGCGCCGTAGGGCGGAACCATGTCGAGCGTCGCGATGTGGAAAAACGACTGAAAGACCGGCTCATTCACGGTGAGCTCGACGAAATGACTCCCCGGAAGAACGAGCGCCATGGCGTTCTCGAAATTTTCCCAATCCCAGGGCCCGTCGAAGTCATCGAAGATCGCGAACCCTCCGCGGAGGAGATAGCTTCGGAGATTCTCCGCCTCCTCGGGTGTGATCGCCCAGCCACCGGGCTCGCTGAAATACAGGATCGGGTAGTTCATCAGTTCTGGGCTCGCGAGCTCGACGACTGCGTGCGCACGCGGCTCGGTATAGACACCGGTCATCTCGGACAGGATGCTCAGAAGATTGCGCTCCGCCCGGGGGAAGTCGTGCGACCATCCTGGCCGACGCCCCTCGCGGTACGACGTGAACCGTACCCGGGCAAACTCGAAGCTCGGAACGATGGATGGAGTTTCGGTCTCGACGATATCGAACGGGTCGTGCCCGCGGAACCGGTCGAAAATCGACCGCTGCGAAAACGCGACCGCGAATAGAACCAGCCCCACGCTCACGCTCGAAATGAGCGTCGTGCCACCCCTCACAGGATTGTCCTCCGGCCGAGCTTACCCTGCCTTCTCGCGAGCTTCAATCGAGAAAACTGGCGCGACTTCCCGAGGTGGAAAAAGCGAAGGCCCCGGCCTCGTCGCTTCCGATGAGACCGGGGCCAGGTAGCTTCGCGTTGGTGGCGCTGGGTTCGCCCTCACTCGGGAGGGCAAGCGCTAACGCAACGCCCTCGCTCTAAGGGGACGCCACCTCCGCAGAAACTGAATCAAAACTCACTGGACCACCTCCTTCCCAGGCGTTCCAACGTTCGACGGACCCAACCCGTCCGACTCGCCGGGACCGCCCAAACCCGGCGTGGAGCCGCCGCCCGGAGCGCGTCCGGACGGAATGGAGTACAGCTTCACAGTCGCTCATCTCGCAATCTTTGTCAACCCGTTCGCACGAAGTCGTGCCCAGAGAGCAGGTCATCGAGCATCTGTTGGGCGTCTGTGCCGCTTACGACACCTTGGGGGAGATAGGCAACGAGGGTTGCCAGCTCGGTCTCGGCCACGACTTTGACCCGTTCGCTTCCAGTGATGGGCGCGTCGCAAGGGCCGATTCCATCGAAGAGAACAGGTTTCTCATCCAAACGGAACGGGCCACGCAACGACTCGTAGCTCTCTCCCTCGCGCCCGGTGCGGAGAACGAAGGGAGGCTCGAAACTCCCTTCGGCCATGACGCAACAAGGCACGGCCAGAGCTGCCGACAGGCAATTGTTCAAATCCACGATGGGAAGTATCTCCGGGATATCCTCCCCCTTCAGGATCCTTCTCAGGAGAGCTTCTGAGGCCGGCCGGTATCGTGACGGATCACATCCAGCCTCCTTGAACAGGCGCCGCATGCCAGAAACAGCCGGATGGGCGGCGAGCGTCTCGAGTCGAAGCACGCGCCGAACCTCCGCGGAGACCGATCGCCTCTGCTCTCCAAGCGAAGTGGCGGCGAGAACGCTTGCTTCGATCTTTGCAAAGAACAGATCCCAGCCTTTCAGCTCGTATCGAACCTCGTACAAATCCGCCTCCGTCGACTTTTCGGGTAACAAGTATGCCAAATTCTTTACAACTATGTAGTTTTTTCCCACCAACCGGTCGGTCATCCCTTCAAAAAGCCGCGCCAAAAGCATCCTCGTGCACCTGGTATGGAACTTGCTTCGGAAAGGGCGTAAGTCTATACTAGATGACTGCACCAGGATTTGAGACCATGACGAATTGGGAGCGAAGCGAGCCCATCGAACCGCCGAAAGACGTCTCCGAGGGCCTTTATCACGAGGCTCAGGCGGACGGCGTCCCGTACGACGAGGAGCTCGAGCCTTTCACCCGCGAACTTCCAAGGCGAAAGTTCTAAGCCGAGGTTTCACGAAACGGGGAGCCCGCTCAGTCGGGCGCGACCGAAGGCCGGTCTGGCAGTTGATTTGCGTCCGTCCCAGAGCTCGGGAAGTGTGCGGCTAGCACAAGCCCGATTTGCTCGACACCCGCGCAAATACCATTCGCTAAGCCGTCCTTCCGGATACCCTCGGCGATGGAGCTCGCGATCTCCTCCCAAGGAGGGGGTTTAGCTTTCGAATCGATTCCCTCGTCGGGGACGATCTCGAAGCGTCGCTTTTTCATCACCACGAGGAGAAGGACCCCGTTGCGTTGGGCCGTTTGATCCACGCCGAGCTCGGCGAAAGCCCGCTGGGCACGCTTTCGAGACGTTTCCAGGGGCAGAAGATTGCGCACGATGTGGACCACGATCTCTCCAGACGTCCGGCTTTCCGCGCGTCTTACCGCCTCGGCAATGGCATCGAGAGACTCGGGGCTCACGAAGACCCTGAGTCCTCTGGGAACCTTCACGTCACTCACCAACTTCCGCTCGCTCCTCCCCCACCCGAGCGTCCTCCCCCACCGGAGAAACCGCCTCCGCCGAATCCACCCCCACCGAATCCTCCTCCACCGAAACCCCCTCCACCGTAGCCGCTCGAATGACCACCCGTCGTCCAACTGCCGCGGCGTCCACTGCTTCGCACCATGAGCACGGCGATCAACCCGAACAACGCTCCCAGCGCGTAGGCCCACCAACCGAGTGCCGCGGCCACACTCCCTCCCAGGAGCCCGAATACGAACGCACCGGCAATCATCGCCAGAACAATGCCCATCGAGTTTCCGAGAACCCCGAGGACGAAGTAGATGAAGAACAGCACTCCGATGCCGACGCCTGGCGTCGAACCGCGGGGCTGCGCCGGCGCGTCGGGATATTCGCGACGAGCCGCGAGCTCGAGGCCGTCTACGGCAGCGTTCAGCCCGTCGAAGAACCTCTCCTCGCGGAAGGCGGGTGCGATCCGTTCCCGAATGATCCTTCCAGTCATACCGTCGGGAATCACGGGCTCGAGACCGTAGCCGACTTCGATCCGAACACGTCGCTCCGGTGGCACCACGAGAACGAGCACGCCGTTGTCCTGACCGGCTTGCCCGAGCCTCCATTGCTTGAAGAGCCGCACCGCGTAGTCTTCGATGGGCTCTCCCTCGAGCGATGGAATCGTGGCGATCACAATTTGGACCGAGGTCTCGCTCTCGATGGCTTCCAGGCGACTCTCGAGCTGCGATCTCTCGCTTGCCGCAAGCAGATTCGCCGTATCGACGACGCGCCCGCTGAGCGCGGGAAGCGGCGCGCCCTGGAGTACGGCGAGGGCGATCCCCAGGGCCGCGAGCACCGGTTCTTTACCGCTCTCGGAAATCGAACTCCACCTGGGGAGCTTGCTCGGCGCCCTCGACAGCTTCGAAGTAGGCCTTCTCGCCGAAACCGAACCAACTCGCCACGATCCGGGTCGGGAACCTTCGTCGCTGGGCGTTGTACACCTGAGCGGCCTCGTTGAACCGTTGCCGTTCCACGCCAATTCGGTTTTCGGTTCCCGCGAGCTCATCTTGAAGCTGCAAGAAGTTCTGGTTGGCCTTGAGCTCGGGATAGCGCTCGATGACCACGAGAAGCCGTCCGAGTGCACTCCCGAGAGAATCCTGCGCCTGCTGGAACCGAGCCAGAGCTTCGGGATTGGCCAGGTCGTCGGCGCTCAGCTGAACCTGGGTCGCGCGCGCCCGAGCGTCGATGACTTCGGTGAGCGTCTCTCGCTCGAAGTCGGCGGCTCCCTCGACCGTCTTGACCAGATTCGGAATGAGGTCGGCGCGTCTCTGATAGGCGTTCTCGACCTGGGCCCAGGCCGCGTCCACTCTCTCATCCTGGTCGACGAGGCCGTTATAGACCGTGACGCCCCACATGAAGATCCCGCCGCCGAGCGCGAAAAGAATCACGAGCACGGTGACGCATCCGAGAAATCCTTTGCTCACGTCCTGTTTCTCCCGTAATAGTTGCGCGATTATGGATCGAAGCCCGCCCTGGACGCGAGTCGTCCCCATGCTAGGATGACAAGCTATCCGTGAACCGCGACGCGATGCTGCAACGGCTCGAAGCAGAGCCAAGTGACTGGGACGTCGTCATCATCGGCGGCGGGGCCACCGGTCTCGGTTGCGCGATCGACGCCGCTTCGCGAGGATACCGCACCGTGCTGCTGGAGGCGGGCGACTTCGCCCGCGGCACCTCGAGCCGTAGCACGAAGCTCGTTCACGGAGGCGTTCGTTACCTCCGGCAAGGCAACCTCTCACTGGTTCTCGAGGCCCTGAAAGAACGAGGGCTCCTCCGTCAAAACGCTCCGCATCTCGTTTCCGACCTTCCGATCGTCGTCCCAAGCTACGACTGGTGGGAAGCGCCGTTTTATGGCGTCGGCCTGAGACTCTACGACATGCTCGCCGGGAGGCTGGGCTTCGGCCCCTCGCGCAACCTCTCCAGAAGTGAAACGCTCGATCGGCTACCCACCCTCGAGACGCAAGGCCTCAGGGGAGGCGTCATTTATCACGACGGTCAATTCGATGATGCGCGTCTCGCGATCCACATGGCGCTCACCGCGGCTTCGCTCGGTGCGATCCTCGTCAACTACGCCCCAGTGGTCGCCCTTCGAAAGTCCGGCGGTGTGGTGCGCGGCGTCATCGTCGGAGACACAGAATCGGAGCGAGAGCTCGCTCTCGACGCCAAGGTAGTCATCAACGCGACCGGTCCTTATGCCGACTCCATTCTGAGACTGGACGATGAAGCCGCGGTGCGCATGATTCGTCCGAGTCAGGGCGTTCACATCGTTCTCGACCAAACGTTTCTTCCAGGGGAAAGCGCCATCCTCGTGCCGCACACCGACGACGGAAGGGTTCTGTTCGCCATCCCGTGGCACGGACGCGTCATCGTGGGCACGACGGATACACCCATCGATGAAGTCTCGCTCGAGCCAATGCCTCTCGAGGAGGAGATCGACTTTCTGCTCGAGCACACGGCGCGCTACCTCACGAAGGACCCTGCGCACGAGGACATCCTCTCCGCGTTCGCCGGAATCCGTCCCCTCGTGAGTGCCTCCGACGCCACGAGCACGGCGGCCGTGTCACGGGATCACACGATTCACATCTCGCGCTCCGGCCTCGTCACCGTCGCCGGGGGGAAATGGACCACGTACCGCAAGATGGCCGAGGACACGATCGACCAGGCCGCGACCATTGCCGCGCTCGACGAACGGCCCTCGGTGACGAAAACGCTCCGTCTGCACGGCCACCATCGAGAGGCGTCTCGCTTCGGCTCGCTTGCGCACTACGGTGCGGACGCGACGGCCGTGGAGGAGCTGATACGAGCCGAAGCCGCCTACGGCGAGGCGCTTCATCCCGCGTTCTCTTCACGGGCGGGTGAGGTCATCTGGGCGGTGCGCGAAGAGATGGCGCGCACGGTCGAGGATTTCCTCTCGCGCCGGACGCGCGCGCTCCTGCTCGATGCCAAGGCAAGCATAGAGGCCGCCCCGCGGGTTGCCGCGCTCATGGCCGAAGCTCTGGGACGGGACGAGGACTGGCAGAAATCTCAAATCGAAGCCTACCGAGCGCTCGCCCGCCACTACCATCCCTCGTAAGCCTCACTGCCTTCCGCGGGAACCGATGGGACTCCCCGGAGGAATCTCCGGCGCCTCGGGTCGCGGCAAAGTTCCTTCGGGGCGATTCTGCCAACGGCGGATGTCTTCCGCGGCGAGCTTCCGGTGCGCCGAGGGGTCACTCTCCGCCTCGATACTTTCAGCGAGTCGGTAGAGCCGCTCGCTGAGGACGGCGCGCACACGCGTTGGGTTCTCCGCGCTCGATGCCTGCCCGAGCAGGCCGTCGAGAACGCTTCGCTCGGCGACTTCCTGGACCTGCCTCAGATAAGACGTCGCGGCTCGCGGGGCCATCCACGTGGCCTCCACCAACCGCTCGGCGACTTCGTCGAGTCCGAGGTAGCTCTCGTCGCGGCTGCCGAAATCCACGAGCCGGGCCATGCGCTCGGGATGGAGCATTAGCGATACGGTGTAGTCGGCCGAGGTCTGGGCGGCGGTCAGCGGATCGAAGACGAGGCCGGTGCGCCTCGGAAAAGTTTCTCCCTCGTCGTAGCGATATGCCGGAGGTGGTATGAGATTCAGCACGCGCTCGGGAATGGCCAGGAACTCAGGGGTCAGCGTTTCGAGCGCGGCCGCGAGAGCCTTTCGTTGCTGCTCGCCCGGTACGATGGTGATGGGGGTCTGGCCATCGCCCCGCAACGCATAGTAGTAGTCGGCCCCCCCGAGGGTGTTCATCGCCGCTTTGAGCTGGTAGCGATGATGAAGGTAGAGGGGCACGAGCACCTGCTCGAGGAGAGACATGGGCTCTCCGACGCGGATCGCTTCCGGCCCGAAGCTCGCGAGCGCGATGCGTCGCACCTCGATCTCGTGATCGAGCATGTCGACGAGGTTCGCCCCGTTGTCCCATACCGAGGCCAGCGGATGGGCGCCGGCGGCGATGAGGTTGTCGGTATGTGCCATGAAACGCACTTCGTTACGGAGCCCCTCTTCCACGATGGCAGCGAGGGCGGCGGCCTCGTCGGTTCCCGCGGGGAAATCGGCGTAGAGCCATCGCACCGCGAGCTTGTCGTAGTCTCCGATCCCGACCGCATAGGCATCGCTGAGATCGAGCTTGCCGTCACGGATGTGGACGAGCGGCGCGGGGTAGTCCATCACACTCGCCCGGCCGCCGTACGTGCTCGCCAGGTAGTTGTGAGGAAACCCGAGCGTATGACCCACTTCGTGAGCCGAAAGCTGCCGTACCCGAGCGAGCGCCATGTCGACGGGACTCGCTCCCGGACTCGCCTGAGCCAGGTAGGTGAAGCCCGGCGCCTCGGCCAGCCCGCACCCGCTCAAGCCTCCCCCGTCGTCGGTAAAAGGAGGCGTCATCCCCTTCCCCATGAGATAGTCTTGGCGCAAGCGCAGGCTTCCCAGATTGACGTTCCCCTTGATGATCTCCCCCGTGCGGGGATCGGTCACCGTATCTCCGTACGACCAGCCGCGGGTCGAGCGGTGCGTCCAGTGGATCATGTTGTAGCGGATATCCATCGGATCGGCGCCCTCGGGCAAGACTTCGACGCGAAATGCGTCGATGAACCCCGCGGCCTCGAAAGCTTGATTCCACCAGCGCGCGCCCTCGAGGAGCGCGCTCCGGACCGGCTCGGGAGCGCCCCGGTCGAGGTAATACACGATGGGCTCGACCGGCTCCGAGCGCGCCGCAGCGGGGTCCTTCTTCTCGAGACGGTGGCGGGCCACCCAGCGCACGATCAAACTCTCGTCGATCGGGGTCGCGTAGTCGTAGAACTCGGGGCCGAAGACGCCGATTCGTGGGTCAGCCGCCAGCGGCTCGTAGTTTCGGTCGGGAAGCTCGACGAGGGAGTGGTGCTGGCGCAGGGTCACCGCTTCTCCGCTCGCCGCCACCGAACGGACGAGGGGACCAGGCTTGGCACTCGTGAACGTCAGCAGTGTTTCGATCTCAGTGTTTCCGGGAAAGGCCTTGGTGCGCGGCATGAAAAAGGCGCTCCGGCTCTTCTCGAGTTGAAAGCTTCCCTGGCCGGCCGATTCCATCTGGGCCGCGACGCCGTGGGTGTCGCGCAAGAAGAAGTCCGTCGCATCCACGAGCAGCCGCCCCGGCGTTTCCGCGGCTACGTCGAAGCCCCAGTGCACCGAGGGCGCGAAGGCATCCTCGACCGCACGGACTTCGTCTGGATTGTCGCTCCGCGCCCGATACCGATAGTTCGGCTCGATCAGGAGCACCCGGGGTCCGACGCGCATGGCTTTCAGGATGGCTGTGCTTCCGAGCTGCCCCCGGTCGAGCCCCACGGGGTTGCTTCCCAATCCCGAGCTCAAAGAAACCTGATAGAGGAACTCGGTATCGAGTTTATCGATCTCCCAGTAGAGATGGCCGGTGGCTTCGTCCCAGTAGACGTCGAAGAAGCCCTCGAGATGCTGCATTCCATCCGTTTCTTCTTCGATCGACGGGATACTCGCCTGCAACAGGAACACCAACATCACTCGAACCAATTCACACCTCCGTTAACGGGAACTCTTCAAGAAGCTCAGGAACTCCGACTGGCTACTCAAAACGAGCGTCACGTTCTCATCGAGGCTCGAGCGGTAGGTCTCCAGCGTCTTCAGGAATTGATAGAAGTCGGGATCTTTGCTGTAAGCCCCGGCGTAGATGCCCGTGGCCTCGGCATCGGCACGGCCGCGCACTTGCTCGGCGTCCTTGAACGCCGCCGACTCGATCTCGTTCAGCTCGCGCTCCCTCTGGCCTCGGATCTCCGCCGAACGCCCCTGCCCCTCGGAGCGGCTTCTTTCGGCGATCCGTTTGCGCTCCGAGATCATCCGCTCATAGACGGAGGAACGCACCGCCTCGGTGTAGTTGATGCGTTTGATCTGAATGTCCACCAGCTCGATTCCCAGGCTTGGAGTGATCTCCGACGCTTTCTCCAGGATCGCTCGCGTGATTTCCCGCCTCCCGCTCACGATCTCGGTCGGAGTGACCTGCTCTATGACATCCTGGATCTCTTCGCTGACGTCGAACTCGCGGTTCGAGGAGCGCACGATCTCGATGAGGTTGAAGCTGGCGACCGCGTTTCGCGTCTCGCCATCGATGATGTCATCGAGACGGCTCTGCGCCTGGGTCTCGTCGCGTACGGATCGGAAGAACTCCAGCGGATCGGCGATGCGCCAGCGGGCATAGGTGTCGACCCAGATGAACTTCTTGTCCTTGGTGGTGATCTCGTTGGCGAAACCGTCCCATTGGAGCCATCGCTTGTCGAAACGATTCACGACCTGGATCCAAGGCACTTTCACGTGAAGGCCAGGCTCGGTGATCGGCTCTCCCACGGGATCGCCGAACTGGGTGATGATGGCCTGTTCGGTCTCGTTGAGGGTGTAAAGCGCGCCGGGGAGGACGAGCACGGCCACGAAGAGAACGACGATGAGTAGGATGCGATTCATTGCCTCACCTCCCCTTGCAGATTCAGAAGCGGCAAGACCGACGTGCCCTCCTCGTCCACGATGACCTTTCTGCCCACCTTCGGAAGAACGTCGTTCAGCATCTCGAGATACATGCGATTCCGCGTGACCCTCGGCGCCTTGCGGTACTCCTCGTAGATCGCCTCGAAGCGACCGGCCTCGCCGACCGCACGATTGACGCGAGCGGCGGCATAGCCCTCGGCCTCCTGAATGAGCCGCTGGGCCTCGCCTCGAGCACGCGGTATGGCCTGGTTGTACTCGGCCAGAGCTTCGTTGGTGAGGCGTTCCTTCTCCTGGATGGCTTCGTTGACCTCGTTGAAAGAAGGCTTGACGGGATCGGGCGGGTTCACGTCCTGGAGAACGAGCTGCTGGACGTCGATCCCCGTCCCGTACCTCTCGCAGAGCTCCTGGAGTATGTTCTTCGCCTGAAGGGCGATGCTGGCTCGGCCAGTGGTGATGACCTCGTCGACGCTGTGGTCGCCCACCACTTCGCGCATCGCCGCTTCACCCATGTCGCGAAACGTCACCTCGACGTCGCGCACGTTGAAGAGAAAATCCCGCGGGTCTTTGATCTTGTACTGCACGATCCACTCGACGATGGCAACGTTGAGATCGCCGGTCAGCATCAGAGACTCGTCCTCGAATCCTTCGCGAGCGTACTGGGTCCGCACCCCGGGCTGGGTCGTCCGGAAGCCGAACTCCTGTTTGAGCTGGCGCTGGACCGGCACCTCGTACACGTTCTCGACGAAGGGAATGAGAAAATGGAGCCCCGGCTCGGTCACGCGCGCGAAACGCCCGAAGCGGAGCACGACTCCCTGGGCGTCGGTGGCGACCTGATAGACGCCTTTGTAGAGCAGCACGGCGGCGAGGATCGCTATGACCAGTGCACCAATGCCCCGCGGCGACAGCCGGGGCATGTTGACGCGCGGCATGCGGGACGCGTCGAAATCGAACGGTCCTCGTCCGCTTCCTCCAAATGACATGATTGCCTCCTTGCGCCGGTAGGTTATCGCATCGAGTAAAATCCCGGGAATGGGACTACCTACGCGGTACGACTTCGCGAGCACCGAGAAGCGAATTTACGAGCTGTGGCGCCAAAAACGCGCTTTTGACAGCGTCTACGATCCGGCGGGGAAGCCACGCTCGGAAACCGAGGCGGGAAAGCCTCGCTTCACCATCGTCATCCCGCCGCCGAACGTCACCGGGCGGCTCCACATGGGCCACGCGCTCAACAACACCATCCAGGACGTCCTCATCCGATACAAGCGCATGGACGGCTACGACGCCCTCTGGGTGCCCGGCACCGATCACGCCGGAATCTCGACTCAGACCGTCGTCCGCAAACATCTCGATGCCCAGGGAATCGACTATCGGTCGCTCGGGCGCGAGAAGTTCGTCGAGAGAGTCTGGGAGTGGAAGCAGAGATACGGCAACATGATCTTGACGCAGCTCGAGAAGCTCGGCTGCTCGTGCGACTGGCGGCGAACCTGCTTCACGATGGACGAAGGGCCTTCGCGCGGCGTCCGCGTCGTCTTCAAAGCCCTCTATGACCGCGGCCTGCTGTACCGCGGAAAGCGCATCGTGAACTGGTGCCCGGTCGATCGCACCGCGCTCTCGGACGACGAGGTCAACACCAGGGATGGCGGCGAGCCAGGCCACTTGTGGCACATCCGCTATCCGCTCGTCGAGCCCGCGAACGGCATCGAATTCTTGACGGTCGCGACGACGCGGCCGGAAACGATGTTCGGTGATGTGGCCGTCGCCGTGCACCCCGAGGACGAGCGCTACCGCGCGGTCGTGGGAAAGAACGTCCGCTTGCCGCTCCAGGGGCGCGTCATCCCCATCATCGCTGACGACTACGTCGACCGTTCGTTCGGAACGGGATGTCTCAAGATCACCCCGGCGCACGATCCGAACGACTTCGAGCTCGGAAACCGCCACGGCCTCACCCCCGTCGACGTCATGAACGACGACGCATCGATGAACGACGTGGTGCCCGAGCGTTTTCGGGGGCTCGACCGCTTCGAGGCGCGTCGCGAGGCCGTCCGGGCTCTCCAGGAGGAGGGGCTTATCGAGAGAGTCGAAGAGCGCATGGTTCCGGTTGGC
The DNA here is from genome assembly GCA_035457705.1 of Vicinamibacteria bacterium. Taxonomy (GTDB): domain Bacteria; phylum Acidobacteriota; class Vicinamibacteria; order Marinacidobacterales; family SMYC01; genus DASPGQ01. Next base: position 68,655 of record DATIBD010000029.1, on the reverse strand, counting down.
CGCGCGCAGCGCTCGGGAGCGCTCATCGAGTATCGGCTCTCGGATCAGTGGTTCGTCCGCATGAAACCCCTGGCCGCCAAAGCACTCGCGGCGAGCGGCTACGAGCTTGTCGACAGAACCTGGGTGAAGAAGCGCGACGGGCAGCTCTCGTTTCATCCCTCTCGATGGGAAAAGATCTACTACGACTGGCTCACGAACATACGCGACTGGACGATCAGCCGGCAGATCTGGTGGGGCCATCGCATTCCAGCCTGGCATCATGTCGAGACAGGTGAGATCCTCGTCGATCTGGACACACCGGAGCCCGCTCGCCGGAATCCCGACCAGTGGCAGCAGGACCCCGACGTCCTCGACACCTGGTTCAGCTCGTGGCTCTGGCCGATGACGACGCTCGGATGGCCTGACGACACGCCGGACCTCGAGCGCTACTTCCCTACGAGCGTGCTCTCGACCAGCAAGGACATCATCTTCTTTTGGGTCGCGCGGATGAATTTCGCCGCCCTGGAGATGAAGGGGAAGCTCCCCTACCACGACGTCTACATCCACCCGACGGTGCTCGACGAGCGTGGCGCCGTCATGAGCAAGAGCAAGGGAAATGGCATCGACCCCCTCGCGGTCATCGACGGAGCCACGGCCGAGGATCTCAAGGAACCGATCTACGAGGCACGCCCGGAGAACATGGAAGAGCTGTTGCAGCGCACCGCGAGGAGTTTCCCTGACGGTTTCGAAGCGATCGGCGCCGACGCTCTTCGTTTCACCCTGGTCTCCTCCTGCTCCGAAGGTCAGGAAATGCGTCTGTCCCTCCAGCGATTCAACGACATCGGCCGCCGGTTCATCACCAAGCTCTGGAATGCGAGCCGATACGTTCTCCTTTCACTCGAGACCGTGCCCGCCATGGACGCGGGCGAATCGGAGCCCGCTGTCGAAGATCGCTGGATCGGCTCTCGCACCGCCTCGACGATCCGGGAAGTCCGCGCCGCGCTCGACGGGTTCGATTTCGCCCCCGTTGGCCAGGCCCTCTACCGTTTCGTCTGGAACGACTACTGCGACTGGTACCTCGAGCTCACCAAGGCCCGCATGAGCGGCGAAGACCCCTCTGCGGCGCGACGCGCGGCTCACACTCTCGGCGTGACGCTGGCGGATATCTTACGCCTGCTCCACCCGGTGACACCCTTCATCACCGAGGAGCTCTGGGGAAGACTTCTGGAAGCGATGGATGCCAAGGCACTCTGGCTCGGCGCGCGGCCGGAGTCCGAGTTACTGATGCTCGAGCGCGCTCCCCAAGCCGACCGGGTACCCGACCGTGAGCTCGAGACCGAGTTCGAGGCTCTTCAGCGAGTCGTGAATCGGGTTCGCACGAGTCGCGCCAACGCCCGCCTCGCCCACGGTGTGAAGTTGAACGTTTCGGTAAAGACTCTCAACGGATCCCTCAGTGGTCATCTCGCCGAGACCAAACCGGTTCTGATCGCGCTCGCGAGTCTCGCCGCGCTCGACGTCGTTCGTGAGCGTCCGGCGGGGACGGTCGCGTTCGTCGACCCCGCGTTCGAGCTCTACATCGATTTGGGGGCCCACGTCGACCTCGAAGCCGAGCGCAAGCGAATCGACAAGGAGATCGCCGAAGCTCGGAAAAAGCTCGAGCAGGTCGAAAAAAAGCTCCAGAACCCCAAGTTTCTCGCGGGCGCGAGGCAGGAGGTCGTCGAAGCTCAGCGCCAGAAGGACCTGGAGCTCCGAGAAATCATCGGCAAGCTCGAGAATTTGAAACAGGAACTCTCGGGGAGCGCCGCTTGATCTGGCTGGCGCTCAGGCTTTCGCCAGCGTGATGGTAGCCCTTTCTCCCTCGATCTCCACATCCCTTCTCGTCCCAACGTCCAGGCCATCGGTCGACAGATCGAGACAAAGGGTCTCCTTCATCAGGTGCTCTCGATGCTTGTCGAGAATTCGGCGGAGAGATTCCCCTCCCACGATCGCGAGGCGAATGCGCTGGGTGTATTCGAGACCGAGATCCTTGCGGAACGTCTGGATGCGATTCAGGAGCTCGCGGTACTTCCCTTCTTCCAGGAGCTCCGGCGTGAGCTCGGTCTCAAGGACGACCACCGCAGTCTCGTCGCCGGCCGCCGCATAGCCCGGCTTCGCCTGCACCACGACCTCGACGTCTTCGAGGCCGACTGCGACTCCTTCTATCGTCGCTGCGCCTTCTGCCAGAAGCTTCGCGCGCAGCGCACTTCCATCGGCGTCGGAGAGAGCCTTTTTCAGGCCGGGCATCTTCTTCCCTACCTTGGGTCCGAGAGAACGGAAGTTGGGCTTCACTCGGTACTCGACGTGCTCTTCGCCGCCGTGAACGAATCGCACTTCGTGGACGTTCAGCTCCTCGGCAATGAGATCCGCGTACTGGCGTACGCGCTCATCGAGCTCCGCGTGCGACAGCGTAATTTCAGCCTTCGTCAGCGGTTGTCGCACCTTGAGTCGGTTGTCGGTGCGAACTCTCAGCCCCAGCGAGACGATGTCGCGAACCACCGCCATCTCTTCGTTGAGTCTCTGGTCTATGCGACTGGTGTCGGGCTCGGGGTAATCCGCCAGATGCACGCTCTCCGGCGCGCGCTCTCTGAGCTGCCGGCGAATCAGGTTCTGGTACATGTCCTCGGTCATGAAAGGTACGAAGGGCGCCGCGAGCTTCGAGAGCGTCACCAGCACCTCATACAACGTCGCATAGGCGTCGATCTTGTCGGGCTCGCGACCCGACGCCCAGAAGCGGCTTCGACTCCGCCTCAAGTACCAGTTGGAGAGGGCATCGACGAACTCGGTCAGCTTCCGCGCCGCTTCGTACGTCCGATACTCGTCGAGATCGGCAATCAAGTCGTCATTGAGCTTCGAAAGCTCGGAGAGGATCCAGCGATCCAGGAACGGCCGGTCCGCCAGATGCCGACCACGGTCCTTCTCCGGATCGAACTCGTCGATCGAGGCGTAGATGGTGAAGAAGGAATAGACATTCCTGAGTTTGATGGGGAACTCTTTTTGCAACGCGCGGACGTTGCCGAGAGAAAGCCGCTTCGCGCCCCAGGGAGGATTCCCCGCGAGAAAGAACCATCGGAAGGCGTCGGCTCCGGGCGCCGGTGTCGCGGGGTCTTCGAGGGTGACCCTCTGTTCATCGGGAAGCCTCGGTACGTCGGCGGGAATGAGCTTCATCCCCTTCTCCGCCGCTCGGAGGCCGAGCTCCGAGACCGCGTCCTTCGGCACCACCGCGAGACGCCTCGGGAGCCTCCTCGAGACAAAGAGCTGCAGTTCCCGTCGGTGGTCAGGAGCGCCAGGACGATAAACCTGCACCCGAGCGCCGTCTCGGAGGTCGAGCCCCTCGAGATCCTCACGAGCGATGAGGACCTTGCCCTCTTGGGCCTCGTCGGAGGCCACAACGGCGAAGTCCATCGCCACTTTTTCGAGAATGACCTCGGGCGGCGTGTAGTTCCCCTTGGATTTCGATTCCTTCTTCCCTTCGCGATCGTTAACGTGGCCGAGCACGATGCAGGTCTCGTAAGGGTGTGGGTACGGCCGGTCGAAGACCAGGGTCGATATCATGAGAAGCGAGTAGAACCAGCCGCGCGTCTGGTCGATCGCCTCGACGATGAAGTCCGCGGGAAACATCTCGTCGAAGGTCTCCTTGCCCGCGTGCGGATAGCCCCACTGGGCGAAGGGCATGCTTCCGGAATCGAACCAGCAGTCGATGACCTCGGGAACGCGCCGGTAGGTCCCCTCCTCTCCGGGTTCCTCGAAGGTCACGTCGTCGATCCAGGGCTTGTGGACGATGAGATGCTCGGAGAGCTCGGGGTTTTCCCTCTTGGCATCCTCAAAGGAGGCGAAAGCCTCAGGGTTCTTCTTCAAGATATCCGCCACCGAGCGCGGAGCGACCATCCGTCCGTTGACGTCGTTCACCCAGATGTTGAGGGGCGTCCCCCAGTAGCGCTCTCGCGACAGCGCCCAATCCACGTTGTTGGCGAGGAAGTCGCCGAAGCGACCCTCCTTGATGTGCTCTGGAATCCAGTTGACGGCGCGGTTGTTGGCAATCGCGGCGTCGATGAGCGCTTTTGTGCGGATAAACCACGCGGGGCGGGCAAACTGGATGAGCGGATCGTCGTCGGCACGCCAGCAGAAAGGATATTCGTGCCGATAGGTCTCCTGATGCACGAGAAGGCCGCGATCTTTGAGGTAACGAACGATGTCCTTGTCGGCATCCTTGACCCACTTGCCGTTCAAGATCGGGATTTCGTCGGTGAACTTGCCGTCTGGGCCGACGGCGCACAATAGCGGCACCGCCGCGGGCTCTTCGTAGTGCGCCACGACCTCGCGGTGGAGGTCGTGATCGACCTCGCCGAACGCGGGCGCTTCGTGCACGAGCCCCGTTCCTTGATCCAGCTCGACGAAATCCGCCGCAAGGACCCTCCAGAAGAGCGGAGTCGTTTGGCCGCTCTTCGTTCGAGCTTTCTCGTTCCCCAGGCGATCGAAATAATCGTCGAAGGGCGGCCGGTAACGCTTCCCGACAAGCGCTTCACCCTTCATCTCGCGAGCGACGGGAAGCTCCCGCCCCAGCTTCGCGGCGATCGCCTCCCGGAGCGCGGCGGCGACGACGAGCTTTCGCCCCGAGTCCTCGACGACCACGTAGTCGACGTCAGGCTTCACGGCCGCGTACATGTTGGACGGAAGCGTCCAGGGGGTCGTGGTCCACACGAGGAGGGCCGTGTCGGGCTCGTCGACGAGAGGAAACGCCACATAGACCGAAGGATCGTCGACGGTCTTGTAGCCAAGTCCAACCTCGGCCGAGGATAGCGCGGTTCCTCCCTGTGCCCACCACCAGACGACCTTGTGCCCCTGATACAAGAGGTTCTGTTCGAAGAGCTCCGACAGGGCCCACCACACGCTCTCGACGTAGCTCTTGTGATAGGTCACGTAGGCCTCGTCGAGATCGACCCAGTGGCCCATCTGCTCCGTCATGCGCTCCCAGTCGCGCGTGTACCGAAACACGGACTCCATGCACTTCTTTATGAAGGCTTCCACGCCGTAGGCTTCGATCTCGGCCTTGCCGTGGATCCCGAGCTCCTTTTCGACCTCGACCTCGACGGGAAGCCCATGCGTGTCCCAGCCCGCCTTGCGGGGCACGTAGTAGCCGCGCATCGCGCGGTAGCGGGGGAAGATGTCTTTGAAGACGCGGGTCAGAGCGTGACCGTTATGGGGCTTGCCGTTGGCGGTCGGAGGCCCATCGTGCCAGACGAAGCACTCGTTGCCCTTCCGCTGCTCGATGCTCTTCTCGAAGATGCGATGCTCTTTCCAGAAGGTGCGGATCGCCTCTTCGCTTGCCGGAAAATCGACGATGGCGTCGGCCTTGAGGAAGCGCGGAGCACCCCCATCTGCTGCGGAAGCGGTACTGTTGGTCATCGGGAAACAGAGTGTCTTTTGTTCAGGACCTCTTTGCGAAAGTCGTCGATGAGCTCGGTGAGGTAGCGGTCGAGATCGGGAGATTCGTCGCGAAGGGTCTCGGCTTCGCGCAGGTCGCTGTCCGCCCCCGAAACATCGCCGGTGAAGTATTTCAGAGAAGCCAATATAAATTGGTTCTGTTTCGTTCGCGGAAGTCGCTTCGAGGTTTCCAGCGCGGCACGCCTCGCCGCCATTGCCTCGGACTCGAGCCCGGCGAGCTCGAGATGGTATCCCTGGATACGACGGAACTCGCACCAGAACTCGTCGTCCCGCCCCAAGACCTCGTAGACCTTCTCGGCGATGGGAAGCCGGACGGTCAGGGGAATCGTGTAATACGGAAGGACGTCACCCGCGATCGCCCCTTCTCGCTCAAGCATGGAGGCGAGCGCACCCACTTTCTCTCCGGGGATCGCCTCGAAATCCGCCATATAGGCTGTCAAGTGACACTTCCGGCAGGTGTAGAGGAATTTCTCGGTGGTCGCTGGCCAGAAGACGTACTGAAACCGCGACCGGTCCTGGAAGACATAGGTGCCGTAGCTGGCCGGAACCTGAAAGATGTTGGTCGCGCCGCAAACGGGACAGGTGACCTCGACGTCCACCCACGTGGTCGCTTGGGCCATCGGGGGCACGAGCAGAAGCAGCAGCACCAAGAGCTTCCAGAGTCTCACAAGCCCCATCATAGTACGTCCCGGGACTGGCCTCGCAAACGAATCGGAAGAGTGGGCAAGCCGCCAATGCGGGGCGCAGTGCGAAGTTTTCCCATTGCATCCGTTTTACAGAACTCCTTCCCCTCAGTAAGAATTCCTGTGTGAAGCTAATAAAAGTAACCTCCAAGGGACAGATCACGCTCCCGGTCTAACTGCGCCTGGAGCTGGGTATCGAAGACGGCACCTATCTCGAGCTCTCGAAGGACGGCGACGAGATCCGCCTCCGGAAGGTGTTCCCGATTCGACCCCTCGGCAGCGACGATCCGATCTGGGGCCTGATTGGCGCGAGAGAGAGCGGGCTCACGGACGTAGCGGAACGACACGATCGACACCTCGCCGACGGAGAAATCGAGCGGTGGCGAGAATCCTCGTAGATACGAGCGCGGTCCATGGGGTTCGATCCGACTGCCTCAGTCGTTCTCGCCGAAGAGCGCGTTGACCCAATAGAACGCCACGGAACCGCCTCCAACCACGGCACAGGTCGCCACCGTGCGCCACAGGACGTCGGTTCCCGTGAACTTCCATATGGCGAGCAGGCTGGCCACGACGGCCACGATGAGAGACAAGCAAGTGGCAAAGAACGTTATGGCCCGGACCGTCCGAGCGTCAATGAATCCGCGGCGGCGCGTTAGCTTCGTCATCGACTCCCTCCAAGCTTCGATCCAACTCGTAGCGTCCAACGACAACGAAGCAGCATCGATGCCACATCGTAGATCTCCGGCGTCGCGCTGCAGCTCACAGACGAGCTACCACGGCGTACGAGTTCCAGACGCCGTCTGGTTTTCGAACGCGAACGAACGAAATCGATGGCTCCGCTGCTAGAAACGAAATCTGATCTCGCCAACAACGAGCCTCTTGATGATGTCGCCAAACACGTGCTGTTGCACCTCGGTGTTCGTGAGATTCGTTACCTTGATCGACGTCGTTACCTTCCCCTCCTCCCAGCGTATTCCGAAGCCCGCGTTGACGATCGTGTAAGGGTCGGTCGGACCATGAAAGCGGGCGTCGAGAACATCCTGCCAGAAGGCACGGCTCACATAATTCGCCGAGATGTCCCCGAAGTATCGACCGTAGCTGAAACCGATTCCCGCATTGGCGCGATGGGTCGGGGGAAGATTCAGCTCGGTTAGGTCGAAGCCGAACGGCTCCGGCTCGCCCTGCCAGGAGTAGTTCACATATGAATCGATATACGGGCCGATGCCAGTCTGGAATCCCAGCTCGTACCCTCGATCGCGCACCCGGTCCAGGTTTTGGTACACGAGCCTGGCCGGGAGCCCCCGCCCCTCGACCGTCAAATCGTCGAGCACACCCGGATCGAGTGGCCATCCCCGCGGCGGGTTGTCCGAATCATAGTCGGTCTGAACGAACTGAACGAGATCTCGGATCTCGTTCAGGTAAACGGCCCCGCTCAGGATGGTTCGGTTGCCGAAAAAACCCGTGTACCCGATCTCATAGGCGGTCAACGATTCTTCCCGGAGCCGTTCATTTCCGAGGGCGTCAACCGGGAACGCGAAAGACAGCCCCGAGAAGCCGGAATCGACCGTCCCCAGATCGTAGGCGCTCAAAAAGCGCACCTCGAGAAAGTTGTTCACGATGGACGGGGCTCGAAACGCACGGTTGAAGGACAGACGAAACGTATGGGCCCGCGCCGGTTTTATCAGCAGGCTGGTCCGCGGTGAGAATACCGCGTGATCCAGGACGTCGAACTTGTCGACTCGAACGCCGAGCATCCAGCGGACGTGGTTGGAAATGAAGATCTCATCCTGAAGGTACAGACCTCCCTCATCGCGTTGGCCCCTCCGAGGCGCAAACGAAAGATTGAATCCGTTGTGACGGAGATTCCCCCCGTAGGAGAACAAATGCTTGTTCCCCAGAAGATGCAGGTTCCCAAATTCGATATCGTAGGTCCGACTCGTGAAGACGAAGTCGATGGGACTGCCGTCGAGGTCCGCGACCAGTAGAGAAGGAGCCTCGCCATCGACGGCGTTGGCAAAAATGTTGAGTCTGAAGTTCCCGCGGCGGTAGTTCATCTTCCCGTAAGTGAGGGTCGTTCCCGGGCGGATCTGGAAAGGACCGATCCCGGTGTGCGTGACTCCTTCCGTTGCTGAGATGCCTGCCGCGAAGGTGAGGTCATGGTTCCAGTTCGGATCCGGGTTGTCGCCCGACAGGTCGAAATCGATTCGAAAGTCCGCCTTGGGTTGCTCCGTCCCGAAATTGGAGTACGTGGGATAAGGCGTTCCAAAGTCGTTAGCTATGGTACCTGTCGGTCGCGGGAGGGCCTGCTGAGCAAACGTACCCGCGGAAATCTTGAAAGCGACACTGTCGTTCCAAACCTGCGCGTGCGTGGCGTTCAGCGAAAAGAGAAGCCCGCTTTCCGGCTCTTCTTCAGAGACCTTACGGTCGAACCCGCCGAAGCCGATGGTCACATTCGTGCCTTCCATCTCCCTCGGTGTCTTACTGATGACATTGACCACCCCGGTCATGGCGTTCGCGCCCCATACCGCGGAAGCGGGACCGCGAAGCACCTCGACACGACGGATCTCGTCCGGGTTGACAGAGAGAAGGTCCCAGATGACGAATCCGAAGAAGTCATGGTAAATCGTTCGCCCGTCCAGAAGAGCGAGCTGCGACGTGACCAGAGTCGAAGCCGCGGCGCGGCTCCTCAAGTTCACGTCGCGGGCAGACATCTGGATGACGTTCAGACCCGGAACGACCCGCAGAAGGTCACCGTAGTTCTGAGCCGACGAGCGCTCGATGTCTCCTGAGGAAACCACGCTCACAGAGGCCGGGGCGTTCACGAGTGCCTCCTGGAGTTTCGACACGCTCACAACGACGACCTCTTCGTACGAAGTCTTCTCTTCCTCCTCCTCCTGGGAGGTGGCCTGGCTGGCGAAGGACCTATGCAACGTGACGTGAACCAGCAAAAGAGAGAAAAGCGCCCGCGTCAGCACGGGCTTGGCCTCGACGGCGAAGCCTCTCGCCCGAACCCGCTCGGATCACGACTCATTCTCACCTTGTCAATGTCGCCGAAACCCCCATGTGCTCTGAGCGTCGCTAACCTAATACCCGCGCTGCAGCTGAGTCAAAGCCTTTGACAGATCGCCGAGGCACAACTATTCTCCCGCGGGGTCCTGGAACCTGATGGGTACCGGCGACGAGCTCGAGGTTGGCGCTATCCTCGACGACAAGTATCTCATCGAGAGTTTTATCGGACGAGGTGGCATGGGCTCCGTGTATCGTGCGAGGCACGTCTCACTAGACTCACCGCGGGCCATCAAGATTCTTCGACGCGAGCTCGCCCAGGATCCGGGGTTCGTCGAGCGTTTCCGAATCGAAGCGCTCGTCGCGGAGGAAGTCCGTCATCCAAACATCGTTGCCCTCTACGACTATTCGCCCGTCTCCGAAGGGCGCTCCTATATCGTCTGGGAATACGTGGAGGGCCAGACGATCGGGGCACTGCTATCCCGAGGTGTAATCTTCGATCCCGCCGAAGTGGCCGAGCTCGTCTCGCAAGTCGCGGACGGACTGACCCTGGCCCACCGAAAAGGAATCCATCACCGGGACATTTCGCCCGACAACATCATGTTGAGCACCGACGTTCGCGGGAGACGAATCGCCAAGCTCCTCGATTTCGGGCTTGCCAAGGGCAGCGGTGTTCCCGGATCTCCGACTACGGATATCGGGACCTTTATCGGGAAAATCGGCTACGCGTCCCCTGAGCAGATGGGTCTGCTTGCGGAACGCACGCTCGTCGACGAGCGCACCGACGTCTTCTCCCTTGCCGCCGTGACCTACGCGATGCTGACTGGAAGGGCACCATTTCGAACGACCAACCTCCAAAGCTTTCTTCGTGATCTGATCGTCGCACCCGAACAGGAGGTTCGCGAAAGGTTTCTCCCGCGGCTGACGGAACCGTGGCGGCCCGCGCTCATTCGCGCTCTCGCGCGAGACCGAAACCAACGGACCCCGAACGTGAAAGAGTTCATCGGAGGTATCAACATCGCCGCGCGCGCCACGAGAACGTTCGACCCTCCTCGGACTGGGACGCGGTCGAAAACAGTCCTGATTGCCGGCGCGGCGGGCGTGCTCGGCGTCGCTCTGTCTTTGATTCCGGGCCTCGGGCCAGGCTCGCTGAACTTGCCTTCGCCTCCCGAGCCGCCGTCACCCACCGGCGTGGTGAACTTCGGGCAGGAGCGCGCGGCCGAGTCCTTGCGCGGTTTGAACGTCGAGGAGAAGCTTGCGTCTTCGGACGGTGCCGAGATCGGGCAACTTTCTGAACCGATCGAGGAGCCAGGTGCGATCGACCGATTCGATGCGAAAACGTCGATGGAGTCGGGAGCTTTCAGGGGATCGACCGCGGGTGATGCAGAGACCCCCAAACCAAGCGACACAGGTTCTGCGAACACGTCCGCGAACGCGCAGCCGAATCCGGGATCCGGGGTGAAGGATACAAGTGTCCCTGTGCCTCTGACACATACGCCGGACGAGGCTGACGGGCTCGTCGGTGACAGTGCCTCGGCGGAGCCGCCGGCGAGAACGCCAAAGACCGACGTCCAGTTGCCGCCGCTGAGCCCCGGCACCAGAGAGCCCGCGCAGACATCGGCAGCGTCTCGATCTTCATTCCCGCTCCAGCTGACCACCATGCCTCGGCCGGTTAAGAAAGTGGACCCCGAGTACCCCGAGCAAGCGTCGCGCCTGGGGATCCAGGGAAACGTCATCCTGCGCGCCATCATCGACGCGGGAGGCAACGTCATCGATCTTCGGATAGTCCAATCGGTCCCTACTCGGTACAGTCAGGTGCGACGACTCCTCGATGAGGCCGCGGTCGAGGCGGCTCGTCAGTGGCAGTTCGAGCCGACCTTGCGGGACGGATTGCCGGTGCCCGTTGAGGTCGAGCTGGTCGTTCAGTTCAGAATGGACCCGTATTAGCAGGCTGCCGAGAAAGTCCAACCGGCCTGCTGGATGCCACCCCGTTCGATAATCGAAGGCCGTTCGGTTCTCGAAGCATTTCCGGCAGGGTGATTAGAAAGTGCAGCCCACCCTGCGCGAGCGGAGCGAGCCCGGCGCAATCGTTCGCATCGGGCTTCTTCGTGGGCATGAGATGTGAGCACGCAGTGCGAATACTTGCCGCGCCGTAAGCGGGCTGAGCCGTGGCGGACGGTCCATTACGGGCCCGCCACGGCATTGAGCAACTAGCTAGAGAGATGCACGGACTCAGTCTGCCGCGTCATTTTGCTTGGCATCGTCCTTGCTGATGGATCCATCGAAGCGGTTGCTCGAGTACCGGAGAGCCCATCCGGAAGGAGGTTCGACATGAGGCCGCAGAAGAAACGCGTTCTGTTCGCGTGTTTCGTCTTCTGGCTAGGAGCCTGGCCCGCCGATTCTGGGACGAAACGTAACTCGGCACCGAGGTTCCCGAAGAGTCGATCGGGTACCGGATACCCTGAACAGGTCGTCCTCACTGACGTCCTCGAGGCGGCCAGAGCGATGGCCCTCCCGTCTTCCACCTCGGCCAGGTGATTCCCTTCTGTCGAGGTGGCCGGTGGACAATTCCGGCTCACAACCTGACAATGACGAAACAGGAGACGCGGAGAGGCATGGTCGACGAGCTTTCCGACGAAACGATCCTCGATCCGACGGCTCCCCTCAGCGCCGACGTTGCCCGCTCGTCGGCCGAGAGGATGGTCGCACTCTATGGAATCGGCAAGCTCTTGCTCGAACAACGCGACGCGATTCGAGTGATTCGCACCATCCATCGTGCCCTCGTCGCCCAGCTCGCGCCCGATCACGCCTGTGTTCTGTCGGTCGACTCCAATGGAGCTCACCGCCCCGTCGCGGCGCATCAGGTGAGCCTGGACGGGCCCGAGAGATTGTGGCCCATCAGCCGAACCGCGCTTCGAAGAGCTCGCGAAACGGGGATGGCTCTGCTCGCCACCGACGTCCTCCAGGATCCTCAGTTCGACGGCTCGGGGAGCGTGCAGAAGTTCAACATCCGATCCGTTCTCTGTGTCCCGCTCGGGAGGGAACCCGTACGTGGCCTGATCTATCTCGATCGACGCCGAGAAATGCCACCGTTCGACCGAGCGGATCTGCAATTTCTGACCGCGGCCGCCGGGTACGCTTCGATGCTCCTCGACCGGATCGAAGACTTCGAACGAGAGTCGGCGTCCCTGAAGAACCAGGCTGAAGCGCTCGCCCTCCTGCAGGAGGAGCTCCTGCGCCACCAGCTGGTAGGGAAGGCGCCCACCCTGCTGAGGGCGTATGACGAGGTGCGGCGGCTAGCCAGAGCGGGCGCGCGCGTGCTTCTGCGCGGCGAGACCGGCACCGGCAAGGAGCTCTTTGCCCGCGCTTACGCCGCGAATACCGGACGGCAGAGCAAACCGTACATCCCGGTCCCCATTCCCGCGCTCGCTCCGAACCTCGTCGAGTCCGAGCTCTTCGGACACGTGAAGGGCGCGTTCACCGAGGCGAGCCGCGACAAAAAAGGCTACTTCGAAGTGGCCAACGCCGGGGTGCTCTTTCTCGACGAGGTCGGCGACATCGACCCGGCGCTCCAGGTCAAGCTACTTCGATTCCTGGATTCGGGTGAAATCTATCCGGTCGGCGACACGAGGCCCAGGTTTCTCGACGTGCTGGTCGTATCGGCCACGAACCGCCCACTCGAGAGGCTCGTCGAGCAAGGCCGCTTTCGCCCCGACTTGCTTGCACGGCTCGGCCACACGATTACCATCCCGCCGCTCCGAGAACGGCCCGAAGATATCTCCCTTCTCGTCGAGCATTTCGCACGGAAGATCGGGCGGGGCTCGAATCGGAGGCACTTCGCTCCCGAGACCATGGAGCTGCTCAGCCGCTACCCTTGGGAGTTCAACGTTCGCCAACTTCAGCAGGTTGTGGAGCGCGCAACCTGTCTGGTGGACCACGACGTGATCGTTCCCGCAGATCTTCCGGACTTCTTGCGAACGAGAGGAACGCTCTCTTCACCGCGCGGAAGCGGCACTCCGGCATCTCTCAAGCGGGTCGTCGAGGATGCCGAGAGAAGACATATTCTCGAGACCCTCGAGTTCGCGAAAGGCAATCGCCGCAAGGCCATCGAGCTTCTCGGCGTATCTCCCGAAACGTTCTACAAGCGGCTCCAGGACATGGGACTCCACAAGAAAACCGAACGATGATGAATCGGTATCTCAGCGCGACGCACAACTCACGGCGTTCTGCGTCGGGTCGTAGATCATCGAGGTGTGGGTCGCCGACTCCACGCAGAACGTGAAGCTTGCCGGGGCCTTTACACGACCCGAAGTCGTAATGGTGACCACACCGTTCGACCCGGTCGTGCCACTTCGCACCTCGTTGAATGCGCCCGTGAAGCGGCCTCCGAGGACGACACCCGACACGGGTTGATTCGCCTGGTCGCGAACGGTCACGGTCGCCACTCCGGTGACGTTCTTGCTCCCATTCGTCGAAAGCGCGATGGATAGGATGTGGAAGCTTCCCGAGCTCACGCCCCCCGAAGGGGTCGCCGGGACGGGAGGACTGCTTCCCAGGCTCTCGTTACCCGACTGATCCATGGCCGTAACGTAGTAGTAGTACGTCGTGCCGTTCGTCACCGCGCTATCCACGTAGGCGCTGACCGCAAGGGCTCCGCTGCTTATGGAGGTGTAGGGTCCTCCCGCAGCGTTCGCCCGATATACCCTGTAGGTCGCGAGGTCGGGCTCGGGGTTGTCGCTCCAATCGAGCGTGACGCTGGCATTTGCGGGCGTGGCGGTCAGGTCGGTGGGCCGTCCCGGTGGCGTCGTGTCGACCGTTCCGCTCGAGCTCAGCACGTACATATGGTCGACATAAAGTGTGTCGAGCGACTGATTCCCCGGCGTCGAGTTCGTGTCGATGACGCGAATATAGAGCGGGCCAGTGACATTCTCGCCAAAGACGAACTTTTGAGGGACGCTGCTGCGCGTCGTCGTACTCACGGTGAGCATGTGCGTGTAGGTGACGTCATTCTTCGAGTAATAGAAGGCGAACGAGTCACCGTCGGCACTCACCGTTTTGAAGGCATTGACGAAGAAGGCGTGGCTCGCACCCGCCGCCACGTTGAACGTCCACGTGTGGTCGAGAACGCTGGTGCGCGTATTCGGTTTGCCTCCGCTCAATCCCTCGCTAAGCGCCTCATCGACTCCATCGAGCACGTGGGTCCGCGCGTACGTTCCGCTAAAGCTTCCTCTGGCGGTCCGAAAATCTCCCGAGGCCAGATTCACCACGTCGCCTGGCGGGGGAGCCGCTTCGATGGCGACGGTGATCGCATCCGAGCCGAACAATCCGCGGCTGTCGGTGACGAAAGCGGAGATCGTGTGCGTTCCGACGGAGAGCGTGGTGGTCACGAAGGCGCCGCCCGAGCCGATGAATCCATCTCGATCCGAGCTCCAGCTGAGCAAGGCGGTCAGGTTGCCGTCCTCGCCGTCCGACGCGCTGCCGGTGAAAGAGACCGGTTCGCCCTCCACGAATATCGACCCGTTCGCCGGTGCGTTGATCATTGCGACCGGTGCCGTGTTGTCGCCCAACGCCACGTTGATGGATACGAAGTCGGAAGCTGAAAGCTCTCCATCGTCGGCGGTGAGGCGAAGGACATACACACCTTCGGTACCGAAAAAGGCGGTGGTCGCCGGCGAGCTCGGGTCCTCGAACGAAGCGATGTCCGGTCCGCTGATTTGAGTCCAGCTCACGGTCAGATTACCTGCGAGCGGAACGCCGTCGTCCGTTGCCATGCCATAGAGGGACGTTTCTTCCCCGACAGTCGCCGTGAGATCGGGGCCCGCGTCCACGCAGGGACGCATATTGAACGGAAGCGAGCCCGGCGGCCACGGATCTCGATTGATCAGGAAAGCATCGGGACCCGCCGTGGTCACCGTTACCTGCACCGGGGGTGCATTGAGCGTACCCCTCTCGACCTGGACGCGCAGTATGTTCTGCTCCGGATACGGCCGGTCCTGCAGCCAGGCGTGTCCATCGCCGTGGATGTAGAGGATTGGCTTGGCAAAGGCCTTTGCGGCGTCACGAAAGGCTGCCACGAAGGGGCTTCCCGACGGAGACGCCTGGGCGAGCACTACCGCGGCACGTACGGCACTCACGTGCGTCTGGAACTGCTGCGTCACCCAGTCGGCATCTTGTTGCAGACGCGTCGTCTGCTCCTCGACGCTGATACCACCTCCTCCGACCTTGTTGATCCCGACGAACAGAACACCGCTCTTGACGAAGGCAAAATTCTCGGGACGGACGACCTGCACGGCAACCGGTGGAGATCCGCAGTAGTTCCGCTCCAGCCTCAGGAAATGGGTCTCCCAGAACGTCCAGCCTTGAGCCGGGTTGGCACAATCCGTCCATTCGTTGTCACCGGGAACGATGAACGTGGGAACGGCCAGGGTCTTCAGGATTCCGGCTACGTCAGCATACCAGCTCTCCACGCAGGCCGACGATCCTGACTTGATATCGCCGAGATGCGCGAAAAACTCGGACGTACTGAAGAGGTTGTGATTGTCCATGTGCTCCTGAAGCTCATTCTTCTCACTCGCGGAATAGGGAACATCTCCAATTACCGAGAAGACGATGGGCTCGTTCTGTCCCATGGCGATCCGACTGACACCAGAATGGAAGACCGCACAAACCGCGGCAAGAATCCCCAACCTTCTGCCAAACATACCTGTGCTCCTGTTCGAGATCGATCGGCGTGCACGGGGATGCCCCCGCGCGTGCCTGCAGAGAGATTTATATCTTTGGACCGGGTACGGGGAACGCTGGTCGCGAACGCTGACGGGACGCTAAAGGAAAGGAAACGCCCCAGCTGAAACGATCCGCCCCCCCCTATTCCAAATAGCGGATGCGCTCAGATTGCCAGCAAGGCGCTCGGGCGTCAAGTCAAAACTTCGTTAGCGGGTACGAGTAACGCGGGTTCCTTCGACGGACGTCTTTCGTCGCGACCGTTAAGGGGTTATAAGGGACAGGCTTTCGGGGGCTATTCTCAACGCAAGGCTTCGAGTAGGTGTACGCTCGCGGCCCGGCGCGCGGGAAGGTAGCTAGAGAAAAGCGAGACTCCCGCAAGAAACAAGGCGACCGCCACATAGGTGGTGACGTCCCAGGTGTCCACGCCGAACAGAAGCGACGACATGAGTCGCGTGAGGGCCAGGGCGGCGACGATGCCGAGCGACACACCGAGAATGGTAAGCTTCGCGCCGTCTCTGAGAACGAGACGGCTCACGTCGGCGCGGCGAGCCCCGAGGGCCATACGGACGCCGATCTCACGCGTTCTCCGGGAAACGGCGTAGGAGATGACGCCATAGATGCCGATGACACCGAGGAGCAGGGCCACGCAAGATGCGATGCCCAACATGACGAGCGTGAACGAAGTGCGGGCCATCGACCTGTCGAGAAGCTCGCTCAGGGTCGCGCCGTTCGCGATGGGAATATTCGCGTTCAGCGACCAGACGGCATGGCGAATCTCAGGAGCTTGCGGACGACGTGCCGGAGCTCTCGCAACGCCATACCCATAAGACGTTCGGAAACGCGGTTTGGTCCCCGGGGCAGCCAATCGGTCCGTGCCGGCTCGTCGGGCGAGCGCGGAAAGATGAATGCACGCAAGCGCAAACCAAACCGGAAGGAAGAGTCCGATGCGCCGCAGGTCGGCGATTGAACCGCGTCGGGTGGCCCGTCAAATTCAGGAGGCGGTACAGCCGGAACATTCGCGTCGACCCGACTCGGTCGGGTGGAGCACCAACCTCACGGTCGTTCCTTGCTGCTCCTTGCTGTCCATCTCGATGTGCCCTCCGTGCTCGGTGATGATGCTTCGAGCGACGAAGAGTCCCCAGTTGGTGGTCGATACCCTGCCTCGCGCGACCCGAAATGCCGGATCGAATATATTCGACAACTCGTCAGCGGAGATACCTCTGCCGTCGTCTCGAACTTCCATGACGATGTCGCCATTGCGCCGCTCACTCGAGACGACGATCGTACCTTTGCGATCGATCGCGGCGGCGGCGTTGCGAAGAAGGTTTCCAAACACGACGCTAATCAGCTTGGGGCGGCATTTGAATGGAGGAAGCGCTCTCAAATCCAGCTTGACTTCGGCTCCGGTCGAAAGCTCGGCGTTCAAGAGCGCGACCGTTTCGCTCCAAAGCTCATTGAGGTCGACCAGCCGTTCCTCGGATCGCTCCAGGTCCGTCAGCTGCCTCATACGCTCCACGGTTTCTCTCAAGCGCGTCACGGACTGCCGGCCCGAACGCACGGCTTGCTCGAAGACCGCTTCCAACTTTGCCGGATTTCCCTCTTCCCGATCGCGCACTCGGATCATCGTTTCGAAGGCACTCACGAGCGACCCGAGCGGAGAGTTGAGCTCGTGACTCAACGCGGCGGCGAAGCGACCGTGCGACGCATCATTGTCCGACACGCAGATGCGGACCTGCGCTCGTCGAAGCTCCTCGAGGGTCTCGTCGGCGTCACGCCGAGCCCGATAGGTTGCGATACGCTGGCGATAGACGACCGCGGTAAGGGCGGCGCACAAAAGAACGAGGTAGACGACGATAGGGGGCGCGTGCGAACCGGGTACAGCTGATGGGAATGGAAGCAGCGACCATCCCCAATAGACCGTGCCGATCGTGACGCCAAGTCCCAGTATCTGAAGCGGCTTGACTGGAAGGGCGATCATCACTAGAAGCATCACTGCAGTAAGAATTCCCGGCAGGATGTACCCGGCGGCGATGAACGGGACACCCATCCCCCGGGAAGTCCAGAGCGGCATTACGGCCATCACGAACCCGACGAGGAGGCCCGCCGATCGGGCCTGGGGAACGAGGAGAGGCAGAAAAGACAGTGTGAAGGCGACGAGCCCCAACGGCAGCAAGGTAAGAGGAATCTCGATTCCAAGGTCGGGCGTAAATGCCAAATCGGTGACACGGGAAACGAGCGGCGCGGCGAACATTGCCGCTGCAATCACTCGAAGACCTTTTACCGAGAGCCGATCCATCTGCTCTTTGAAAAGGGGCTCGGTGTGCTCGTCTTTCGGGATGAGGTAACCGATCCAATCGCGCCTGTTCATTTCGTTCCACTCTCCGGGTTCCCATACGGCGCCAGATGTCTATTCGCGATCCTTGGATACGCTTTGTGGCGATGCCGCTTCCGTCTGGAAACCAATGCGCCGTTCCTGAACGGAGGGAAGGAACATCGTTACCCGCGTGATGAAAACGTAGGGAACGAAGACGAGCTCCATGCGCTCGCACGCTTTCGGATCACGATAGACCCTGGCCGCCATCCAGTCGGGAAAGAGTTGATCGATGTGACAGAGGTCCAAGACCGCTCCATCGGCGAGATGGAGGAGCACTACGGCAATCCGGTCCGGTTTCTGAGCGCAGAGGGCTCGCGCTCGCTCCCCGAGGATTCCAGAGAAAAACGTCGCGTCGAAGCAGGCACGTCGACCGGAGGTCGTTTCCTCCTGGGCAACGACGGAATCAGAGTCGGAGTCGACGCTCATCACGCCCCCCTTACGCCAAAAATTACGCAAGTACCGTGCCAGCAGCCCCCCCCACCGCCGCGATGGAACCGCATGGCCTCAAGGGGCCCCGCTTATCCACATCCGTCGAAAGCTCCACTCGCGCAGTCGATCAGGGGGCGGATGATGCACACTGCCGCCTCCCGTTGAGAGGGGAGGGGGCTAACGGACTCGCCAGACCACGTGCAATCAGCGCGGATAGTCCTGAACCAGATTGTTCAAGAGTAGGTGCTCCCGGCACCCATGGATCTAGCCTCACCCATACCAGGGTTTCTCGTCGACCTCGACCTGCAGACCGTCCATCAGCTTGTTCAAGCCGCTGAAGAGGTCGACGACCGCCATCAACTCGGTCACCCCTTCGTCATCCAAGCCCAGCTTCCGCACCGCGGAAATGTGGACGTCCAGTCAGTAGCCGCAGGCGTTGACCGCAGACACGGCAACCGCAATGATTTCCTTCGTCAAGCGGTCCAGCTTGCCCTCCGTCACCATTACCGCCTTGACTTTGTTCCAGCTCGCCTCCAGGTAATCGGGTCTCGGTGCCATCACCTTGTATAGATTCGGCACGAAATCGATTCCGAGCTGAGACTTGATATCGTCGTAGGTGCTTTTCACACTTCCGACAGCCTCCTCCTCCTGGATCATCTTCACTCTCGTCTTACTCATTGCACTCTATCCTTTCGAACGTTCTGTAGCGCAGTCGGTTGCCTGGCTCTTGGCCCTTTCAGGCTGATCGCATCGGTCGTAGCCACCAAAGCACTGCCGCGATCACGAGTAGTGGGAGACCTTCGATGAGCGTCATGAGAAGTCCTTTTTGGGTCGAGGTCGCTATGAGCATCACGAGACCGTGAGCCGCGTTTGCCCAGATGGTGAAATCGATGAACAGAGCGTGCGTGGCAGGATCGCCTGAGGCACGCCACAGCATGACCGCCCACACGATGTGGATCACCGCCATCATGCTCTCGTAGTGGGCATTGTAAGGCTGGAATCTCAAGAGCGGTGCAAGACCACCGCCGGGTGCGAGGATGGGCGCGTCGACAAGGATGAGTGTGATCCACGGAATGAAGGCTGCGAGGAATCCTACGGAAAGAGCTCTCAAAAAAATACGTAGCCAACTCAGCCTCACGATTTCGTTCATGGCGAACCGAGATTTCCTCCACCCCGGATGGGCACACCCTTATACACCCTCAGCCTGAGAGTGTGGACATGCTCACGGCGCCAACCGGGCAGAGCGTAAACCCAATGACCTCCTCGAAAGCTGAGCGGCACGACCTGAGACGGTTCGAATGCGCCTCCCCTTGCGCACCGCGAAAGATGAGGCCAGCAACCTCGCGCACCCGCTGCTGCTCTGGCTACGAGTCGTGCAGGACCCGTGGCTCTATTCGCGGTTGATCGTCACGGAAGCCACGTTGCTCTGCTGACCGAAGACGTCCTCGCACCAGAATTCGTAGTGATACGGGCCCGGCGGCGCTTCGAAGCCATGGCACCCGATAGCATCGTCGGGATCCATGAAATGATAGATCCCGTCACCCGGGACGTCGTCTCCATGTGTGCCATCGTCGTAGCACAGAACCGTTCCGCGAAATCCACCCATCATCGGGCCCCCATGATGATTCGGGCCCGGCTGGGAGTAACGCAATACCACTCGCTGGATGGTGCCAAGGCCACCCGGAGCGTGGATGCGAACGCGGAAGAGCGCGGACTCGCCCGTACCCTCGACCACAGCGCCTTCAATCGCTTGTCCGCCGACCAGAACCTGAGCGTTGCTGACCGAAGGCGGTGCGGGCCTCGTCGCCGGCGCCGTCATCATCGAGCTCGATTCGTCGGAACAGGTAATCAGAGCTCCGGCGAGACCGCTCACCATCAAGTAGCGGGAAACATCTCGAACCAACATCTCGCCCTCCGGTAACTGGCTTTTCAAAAATGCAACTCTTGTGCCACCAGCCAGGGCGAAGTGGACCGACCCAAAGGTGGGCTTGCGCCTACCGTGGTGGGAGTTATCTCGCACCTGATGAGGAAAGAGGCCCAATCCTCGTCTGTTTAGTAGCTAACATTGAGCCGGCCCCGCGAGCACATCGTCGCTCGCGAGAGTCCGGCGATGAGCTTACGGTGATTCCTGGAGCGTGCCGGCCTCAGTCGAATGCTCTTTCGAAGACAACCCGTATTTCTGCATTCGGTAGATCAGCGTGTTCCGCGTGATCCGAAGGAACTTGGCGGCGCGGGTTTGATTCCAATCGTTCCGCTCGAGGGCCTCGCGGATCAGGTACTCCTCGACCTCGTCCATGGCGATGCCGCCGGGTGGGAGGTTCACGAGGAAATCGCCGATCTCGGAAGCAGGCTTGGTTATGAGACCGGGCAGGTCCTCGACGGTGATCCGCCCGTCCTCGGTGAGCGCGGCGAGGCGTTCCATGAGGTTCTCGAGCTCACGGACGTTCCCCGGCCAATGGTAGGCATCGAAGACCCTGAGGACCTTCCGATCGAAGCAGAGCTCCTTTCCGAATTCTGAGGCGTACTTGTTGAGAAAAAACTTGGCGAGGAGAGGAATGTCCTCCCGCCGCTCGCGCAGAGGCGGCAGCGTTATCGGAATCACGTTGAGGCGATAATAGAGATCCTCGCGAAATTCGTGCCGCTGGGCTAGCTTCTGCAGCGGACGGTTCGTCGCGGCGATGATTCGAATGTCCACTTTGATTGGATTCGCCGCGCCGATCTTGTCGATCTCCTTCTCCTGGAGAAGTCGCAGCAGCTTGACCTGTATCTGCGGCTCCAGGTCGCCGATCTCGTCGAGGAAGACCGTACCGCCCTCCGCCGCTTGTATCTTTCCCTTGTGATCGCTGGTTGCCCCGGTGAATGCCCCGCGGGTGTGACCGAAGAGCTCGGACTCGAGAAGGGTGGCGGGAATCGCCCCGCAATTCACGACGACAAAAGGCCGGTCCTTGCGAAGACTATTGAAATGGATGGCCTTTGCGAGGAGCTCCTTGCCCGTGCCACTATCGCCAAGAAGCAAGACCGTGGAGTCGACGCGCGCCGACTGCGTCGCGGTCTCGAAAACCTTTTGCATCGCTTTGGATACGCCGATCATCTTCTCGAATTGAAGACGCTCGGAGACGGCCTTTCGGAGCTCGCGATTCTCGTGCTTGAGCTTCCGCATCTCCAGGGCCCGTTTGACGACGAGCTTGAGCTCGTCGCGGTTGACCGGCTTCTGCAGATAGTCGAAGGCGCCCTCCCGCATGGCCTCGACGGCGTTGTCGACCTCGGCGTGCCCGGTCACGACGACGATGGGAACTTCGGGAGCGACGGCCTGCATGCGCGTGAGAAGGTCGAGGCCGCTGAGCCGGGGCATGCGCATGTCGGTGATGACCACGGAGAACTCGGTTTCCAGAAACGCCCTTAGTGCCTCTTCGGCGTCTCCGAAGCTGGACGTTTCGTACCGCTCCTCATGGAGGCTGTACTCGACGACGCGGCGAAAGCTCGCGTCGTCATCCACGATCAGAATCCGTTCATTCATGCTCGTACTTCCCTGCCGGTAGATCGATGACGAAGGCCGCTCCTTGCCTCGCGGGCTCCTCGAGCAGCCGGATGTCCCCGCCCTGGGCGCGGATGAGCTTCTGCGCGATGGGCAGGCCGAGTCCGGTGCCTCGTGCCTTGGTGGTAAAGAAGGGGTCGAAGATTCGGGTGCGGTCGTCGCGAGGGATACCCGGGCCCTCGTCGCGTATCTCGATCCCGACCCCTTTGCTCGAGCGAGCCAGGCTCACACTCAACCGCCCACCCTTCGCCATCGCCTGGATTCCGTTGAGGACGACGTTCAACAACGCTTGTTGCACCTGCGAAGCGTCGACGTTCAACTCGGGTAACGTCTCCGGGGCGTCGACCGAAAGGTCGACCGAATGCCTCGCTGCCTCCTGGGAGCAGAGAACCCTGACGGATGAGGCCACTTCGCGGATGTCGCAGAGCGCTTTCACCGGACGAGGCGTTCGGGCGAAATCGAGAAACTCGGTGACGATCCGGTTGAGCTGCTCGAGCTCCCTCTCCATGATGTCGACGAACTCGCGCTTCGGGTGTCGGGGCGGAAACTCCGAGGCCAGGATCTCGAGCGATCCCTTGATGGAGGCGAGAGGGTTCTTGATCTCGTGGGCGATTCCGGCGGAAAGCTCACCCAGCGAGGAGAGCTTGTCGGCTCGTTGGAGGTGCTCGAAGCTGTCTCGAAGCTTTTCGTAGGCGTCGGCGAGCTCGGTCGACGTCCGCTCCTGGCGCTCGCGCAGCCGCCTTGCGGACTCGGTGAGAAGACCAACGACTACCGCGACGACCTGGAACAGGATGAGCTCCGCGTACTGTGACGCCAGGTACTCATCGTGGACACCTCTCACCTCTCGCCAATCGACGAGAATATGCGGCAGGTAGCTCGAGGCCGCGAGAAGCGACGTGACGACGGCCCCTCGGAGGCCGAACCAAAACGCCGCGGCAATAATCGGTAGGTAGTAGAGGCGCTGATATACGTTGTGCAGAATGGCGAAGTCGATAGGTGTCCAATAGTGAAGCAACGATGCACTGACTAGAGCCACGGCGATAGCGCCTATCGATTTCCCTCCACGCGAGGCATCCAGCCGAAAGACGCCGGGACGTTGGACTTCCCGCTCTCGAACCAATGGCAACTCTTGAAAGTTTGAGCCAGTCATCCTTCGTTCCAGGGGCGGAGAACCCGCGTCGGGCTTCGTCAAACCCCATCATGGGCGTCGACGCGGGGTCGACTCGACCCCGTCTGGTGCTAGCTCATAATGTTACCTTGGACGGCGGCTCGGCTGCCCAAGAGTGGCATCTTCGAGGACCCCCGCGGCCGGCGGGGCATCCCCTACACCCGTAGCTGGTCGATAGCGGCCTTCACTGATGCCGCCGAGCTCCGAAACGCCTCTCGCTCCGACGGACTCAGGTCGAGCTCGAGAACCCTGGCGATCCCCCGGCGGTCGATGACCGCCGGAAGGCTCAAGTAGACGTTCGCGAGGCCACTGAGAAGGAGCGTGTACGCGAAGGTGGAGCCGACGTTTCCGCACCCAACAATGGCGACTTTGCGAGAAGGTAAAGAGATCGACTGCCGATCGGATACCATCATCGTCCTCCTCAGACGCGGCGAATCCTCCTCAACGCTATCGCTTCCACTCCCCGTCGCAGGCCCCGATCTGCTTGAGTCGGTCCTTCATTTCCACCAGGCAACGTGTTTCGCATTTGTCAATGGGCTCCTCGTAATGGTCCCGATGAAGGATCCTGATCGACAACGTCACCTCGTGCCTGAGTCTCCGCTTCCGGGTTGCGCGGATGATGGGTCGATAGGGCTCGAACTGGTAAGACGAAGGCCGATGCTCCGTGGGCAGAATCCATTCGGCAATCGCTGTCAAGTCGTCGTACACGTCCCGGCATAACTCGCACCCGGGCATCGGGGGATGCGAACCGCGAGCGTGGATTCCGCTCAACACAAGCTCGTAGCCAATTGCCCTCGGCCCGAGAGCCTGGAAGCCGACCCGCTCACGGAACGCGTCGAAACAAACCTGCCTCTGTTCCACGATGCCGCGTAGAGCCAGGATATTTTCCCCATCATGCATGTCTGGCTGATCCATTCCTCTTCCTCGTGTATCCTCTCCCGGGTGGCGTTTATGGCTATGCTTACGAAGAGTTGCGAATCGCGTGCCAACGCTGCGCCCATTCGACCCTGTCTCGATCGAGCAAGCGCCGATGCGGATTGGGTGTTGAATATGCCTCAGATCGAGTTGGATTACGAGCACCCGAGCTCTGCGAGGGATTTGGGTCCAATATAAGGCTTTCGGCGATGAGCACGGACCCAGCGACGTCCAATGTGTTGTCGACACTCCTCCCCCACGATCATGAATTTCTGGTCTTCCTGGACTGACCATCGTGGAAATCGGCCAGGCCCTCACAGAGTCTGAGGAGCCCCAGGGAGGACTGGGCGCATGAACGTCGCCAAGGATCCGGTCTGCGGCATGACCGTGCTTCAGGCCCAGAGCTTGAAAGCCCGGCACGGTGAGCAAACCGTGTATTTCTGCTCGACGTTTTGCAAGGCGAGCTTCGAGCAAGAGCCTGCGAAGTACGAAACTCGACTCGTCGAGGCCGCGCGCGAGGCTGTCGAAAGGACCAAGATCGCCTACTTCTCGATGGAGGTCGCGCTCAGCAACGATATGCACACGTACTCGGGAGGGCTGGGAGTTCTGGCGGGTGATACTTTGAAATCGGCGGCCGACCTCCGTGTCCCGATGGTTGGAGTGACTCTCCTTTCCCGAAAGGGGTATTTCCAGCAGGATCTGGACGAGCACGAAGGCCTGCGCGAAAGTCCGGCGCCCTGGGATCCGCAGCGCTTCCTGGCGCCCGTGTCGATGACCGCCGAAGTGTTGATCGAGGGGAGGTCGGTGAAGGTCGTCGGCTGGGAGTACCAGGTCGTCGGAGCCAGCGGATTCGTCGTCCCCGTGATCTTTCTGGACACGAACCTCGATGGCAACTCTGACTTCGACCGGAGCCTGACCGATCGACTCTACGGCGGAGACGACCGCTACCGTCTAGCCCAGGAGTGCGTTCTCGGCATGGGCGGCGTGAGGATGCTGCGCAAGCTGGGATACGACGGCGTCGAGAGATACCACATGAACGAGGGGCATGCCTCGCTCCTGGTCTTGGACCTCCTGCGCGAGCGACGCCGGACGGACGAGACGGAATGGGACTTCGAGGGCGTTCGGAAACAATGCGTCTTCACGACTCATACACCGGTTGCCGCCGGACACGATCAATTCGGGCACGAGCTGGCCGAGCGGACTCTCGGCGAGCCCCTGCCGCGCGAGATCGTCCACATGCTCGGAGGCGGTGAGAGTCTCAACATGACCCTCTTGGGTTTCAATCTGAGTGGATACATCAACGGGTGTGGCCAAGCGTTACGAGGAAGTGGCGCGGCGGATGTTCCCGGCGTACCCGATCGAGCACGTGACGAACGGTGTCCATTCCTGGACATGGACGGCCGACGCGTTCCGCGATCTCTACGATCGGCATATCCCCGGATGGAGAAACGATCCCGCGATGCTTCGCCGCGTCGTCGAGATCTCGAGGGACGAGATCTGGGAAGCACACGTCGCCGCGAAAGCGCATCTCGTCGCCGAGGTCCGCGGGCGCAGCGGAACTCTGCTGTCGGCCGAGAGCCTCACCATCGGGTTCGCTCGCCGGGCGACGGCCTATAAGCGCGCCGACCTCGTCTTCTCCGACCTCGAGCGGCTACGGCAGATCGTTCGAAAGCGGGGGCGCCTGCAGATCGTTTTCGCCGGCAAGGCCCATCCGCGCGACGAGCCAGGGAAGGAGCTCATCCGGAGAATCGTGCATGCCGCTCGCGAGCTTGGCGAGGAAGTCCCGGTCGTCTACCTCGTCGACTACGACATAGCGCTCGCGAGGATTCTCGTCTCTGGCTGCGATCTGTGGCTGAACACCCCCGAGCCGCCTCTCGAGGCGTCAGGCACTTCGGGTATGAAAGCCGCGCACAACGGCATTCCCAGCCTCAGCTCGCTCGATGGATGGTGGGTCGAGGGTTGTATCGAGGGCGTGACCGGCTGGTCGATAGGTAGCCGCTCGGTCGCGGGCGACACCGGTCGGAGCCGCCAGCGCGACGCGGACGACCTTTATCATAAGCTCGAGGAAGCAATCCTTCCGCTCTTTTACGGAGATCGTGGATCGTGGCTCGACGTGATGCGACATACGATTGCGCTCAAGTCGTATTTCAATACTCACCGCATGGTGCAGCAATACGTGACGAACGCGTACGTGGGCTAAATTTCGAAGGCCGAACGTGCTGGTTATCCTACAGTCTGCCAGGGCACTCGAGTTTGGGCGATTGCGGCCGGCACAAGGTATGCTGGTTTATCGGACGCGTCGCGCGTGGCGGGCGAGCAGCTGACCTCAGGTGGGAGACATAATCGAGCGGCGGGAACAACTCGACCGTCGTGTTTCGAACGAGCGTTCGGGCGGCACGGCCGTAGTCGTCGGGTAGTCGAAGAAAGGATATAGAACGATGGAGCATTGGGACGAGTACGAACGCGCGATCAAGGACGCGGCTGCAGCAGGTTGTTTGGACCGTGACAAAGAGGGGAACTGCGCCCCGCCAGAAGGACGGACCTGCGCCCTGGAGCTGAACCTGCGCGATATCGTGACGGCGGTCAAAGCAGTGAAGAGCCAACGCATGGACGAGTACGCTGCGTCGATTCGTGAAAATGTGTGCACGCACTGTATCAATCAAGATGAGCACGGGTATTGCCTCTATCGCGATCGGCTCGACTGCTGTCTCGATAACTTCATGATGCTGGTCGTGGATGCAATCGAGCAGGTGGATGCCCGTCACGAGCCTCCACAGGCGGAAACGGGGCACTAGGCGTCCTCCGCTTGCTGGAACGCTACCTTTCCGGAGGATATCGGTGTCCCTGTTACCCGGTTCCGGAAGCGACAAGGTAGCTGCGACTGAGCTACGGCTCGTTCGTTGACACTCTTGCGCGGGATCCGTGCAGCCTATCGGGAAGTTCCCCGTCCTCCTTTTGAGAAAGCGCGTATTTTTGCATCCGGTAGATCAGCGTGTTCCGGGTGATCCGCAGGAACTTGGCAGCGCGCGTCTGGTTCCAGTCGTTCCGCTCGAGGGCCTCGCGGATGAGGTACTCCTCGACGTTCTCCATGGCCACCCCGTCGGGCGGCAGGTTCATCACGAAATCACCGACTTCCGATGTGGGCTTGGTCATGAAGCTTGGAAGGTCGGCGGCGGTAATCCTCTCTTCCTCCGTGAGCGCCGCGAGGCGCTCCATCAGGTTCTCGAGCTCACGGATGTTTCCCGACCAGTGATAGGCGTCGAACGCTCTGAGCACATTCCGATCCAGCGCGAGGCGCTTGCCGAACTGCTGCGCGTATTTGTCCAGAAAGAACTTCGCGAGCAGAGGGATATCCTCGCGGCGCTGCCTGAGAGGGGGCAGCGTGATGGGAATCACGCTCAGACGGTAGAAGAGGTCCTCCCGAAACTCGTTCTGGCGAACGAGCTTGTGTAGCGAGCGATTCGTGGCGGCGATGATCCGGACGTCCACTTTGATGGGATTCGTCGCGCCCACCTTGTCGATCTCTTTTTCTTGCAAGAGCCGCAGCAGCTTCACCTGGATCGGCGCCTCCAGGTCGCCGATCTCGTCGAGAAAGACACTTCCTCCCTGTGCGGCCTCGATCTTCCCCTTGTGGTCGGCGTTCGCTCCGGTGAACGCTCCTCGAGCGTGACCGAAGAGCTCCGATTCCAGAAGGTTTGCTGGAATGGCGCCGCAGTTGACGACGACGAACGGACGGTCCCTGCGGGGGCTGTTGAAATGGATGGCTTTCGCCAGAACCTCTTTCCCCGTCCCGCTTTCTCCGAGGATCAAGACCGTCGAATCGTAACGCGCTGCCTGGGCGGCCGTGGCGAAGGTCTTCTGGATGGCCTTCGATACGCCGATCATCCTCTCGAACCGAAGCCGCTCGGAAACAGCTCGCCGGAGAGCCCGGTTCTCGTTCCTCAGCGTTCTCATCTCCAGCGCTCGCGCGACGGCGAGCTTGAGCTCGTCGCGGTTGACGGGTTTTTGCAGATAGTCGAAGGCGCCCTCACGCATGGCCTCGACGGCGTTGTCGACTTCCGCGTGTCCGGTCACGACGATGATGGGGACATCGGAGGCCACGGCATGCATCCGGGTGAGCAAGGCGAGTCCGCTCAACCGGGGCATGCGCATGTCGGTGACGACCAGAGAAAACTCCGAATCGAAAAACGCCTGAAGCGCCCCTTCGGCATCACCGAAGCTCGATGTCTCGTAACCTTCTTCCTGAAGGCTGTACTCGACGACGCGGCGAAAGCTCGCGTCGTCGTCCACGATCAAGATTCGTTCGGTCATGTCACCAGACGCCAGAATTCATGAGCGCCCCATCCACACGGAAACCCCATCCCAGCACAACTCCAATTTCGAGCGACTGCCGGACGCGGGATTTCGAGGGAAAAAGCTCGTGATCGCGAGTGAATCTCGGACTCCACTCATCGTTCCCTCGGACGACGCGACCGGGGTGTCTCGGTTCAAATCATGTTGCAACGAGCGCGCCACCTCGAGAGTCGCCCGTAAAATCCAGCGTCGAGTGCCTGTCGCATGAGGTCGGCGAAGCGCACCTGCTAGAAAACCCACGAGGCGGGCCGCGACGGGGGGGCTCGAACGCAACGATCTGCCTGCGCCTCGGGTTACGGAGACTGCTGGTTTTCGCACACCTATTGCTTGTTTTGCCGCGCCGTACGGGCGCAAAGGACGAGCCGCTCGCTCTTGCTAAATCATTGACATGTATGACTTCCAAGCAGACTACGTCGTTCGTGCTCTCTGGCTCGGTTCTTGCTCCCCGGGGAGATGTGGCGTTAAATGAGTGTGTCGAGAGCGAGCCGTCCAAACCACGAACGCATCCTGAACCCGGTTGGAGTCGCTGCGTGAAGGCGATGAAGTGGTTCGCCGGCGCGGTCCTTCTATGCGTGCTCGCGGCCGAGGGGGCTGCGGCGCAGAAGCAGGAGGTGACGGAAGAGCTCCCACCGGGAGACGAGCCTGAGTTCTACGCACCGGAGGACAGCCTGCGCGATTACGTGATGGAAGCGCTCGAGAAGAACCCCGCGGTTCGCGAAACTTTCGTACGTTACCGATCGGCTCTCGAGAGGGTCCCCCAGGTGAGCACCCTCCCCGATCCGATGTTCACTTTCGGGCAAGCGATTCGGAGGGTGGAAACCCGAGTGGGACCGCAGCTCAACACGTTCGTCTTTTCACAGGCTTTCCCGTGGTTCGGGAAGCTCGACCTGCGCGGCCAGGTTGCGACGCAGGAGGCTCTGTCCATGTATCAGATGTTTCTCGCGAGCCAACGGGAGGCCATCGCCCAGGTCAAGCGTGCTTACTATGAGCTCACCTACGTCGACAGAGCCCTCGTGATCACGCGTGAAGAGCAGTCGCTTCTCGAGCACTACGAAGCACTGGCTCAGACTCGGTATGCGACGGGACAGGGTCTCCAGCAGGCGGTGATCAAGATTCAGGCCGAGATCACCCGGGTGTTGAATCGCCTCGATATCCTCGGGCAGCAACGGGAATCGCTGGTGGCACGGTTGAATACCTTGATGGACCGGCCGCCCACCGACGCCCTTCCGCCCACGCTGCCGCTCTCGGCTCCCGAGGTGACGCTCGATCTCGAGTCGCTTTACGAGCTCGGAGATCAGAACCGGCAGGAGCTCAAGGCCGTCGAGGAACGGATCGAAAGAAGCGAGCGCGCCATCGAGCTGGCGAAGAAGAGCTCCTGGCCCGACTTTTTCATCGGGGTCGGTGTCGTCAACGTGGGCCTCCGCACCGATCCGGCCGGATTGATGTTGCCTCCTCCGGACAACGGCAAGAATGCCGTCAGCGTCTCGGCGGGAATCAACATCCCCATCTGGCGAGACAAATACGACGCCGCGGTCCAGGAGGCCGGCGAGACGCTACTCGCCGAGCGAAGCGGGTACGCGAGCGTGCGGAACGAAATGGAATTCTCGATAAGGGATCTGGTCGTCCGGATTGAAACGGCCCGCGAGCAGATCCGCCTCTTCGAGGGCGTGCTCATCCCTCAGGCGGAGGAGACCCTTCGCGCCACCGAAGCAGCGTACGAGACCGGCCAGCTCGGCGTTTTGGATCTGCTCGACGGCGAGCGGGTACTCCTCAACGTGCGTCTCGGGAACGCCCGTTACTACTCGGATTTGCTCGGCGCGCTCGCCAACCTGGAGCGTGCCGTCGGCACACGGTTTCCTGGATGAGAGGCTGGATATGAAAGCCGTGACGGTCCTCGCAAGCTTTTTCGCCGGTATCGTCCTCACCGTCTTCTTGATGACGAACCCGTTTCATTGGAGGTGGCTCGAACGTCCCGACGGCCCGCCCGGAGAGGCGATGGAGCACGACCTGTCCCCTCAGATCCAAGGCGAAAGGAAGATCAAGTACTGGCGCGCGCCCATGGACCCGACGTTCATCTCCGACAAGCCGGGCAAGTCACCCATGGGAATGGATCTGATTCCAGTCTACGAGGGCGAAGAGGACGCACTCGCTCCTGGCACGATCAAGATCGACCCGGTATTCGTGCAAAACATCGGGGTGGTCTCCGAAGAGATCGAGAGAACCGACATTCTTTTCAACGTTCGTGCCGTAGGAACGCTAGCGTACAACGAAGGCCAGATCGCCTGGGTCAATACGAAATACGAAGGGTGGATCGAAAAGGTCTACGTGAACTACGTCGGCGAGCCCGTGACCCGCGGGCAGAAGCTCTTCGAGATCTACAGCCCCCAGCTCGTCACGACTCAGAAGGAGTATCTCCTGGCGCGAGACTACACGAAGCAAATGGAGCAGTCCGATTATCCCGAGATCACACGACGGGCGCAGTCGCTTGTAGCTTCTTCCCGAGAACGACTGAAGTACTGGGACATCACCGACGAGCAGATCGCCGAGCTCGAACGCGATGGCACGCTCCGGCGAACTCTGGCCGTGGTCTCCCCAGTCGACGGACTCGTCGTGGAAAAGATGAGCCAGGCGCTCGAGGGAATGTACGTCAAGCCGGGAATGAACCTCTATCAGATCGTGAACCTTTCGACGATATGGGTCGAAGTCGAGGTCTTCGAAAGTCAGGTCCCGTGGCTCGGAGTGGGAAGCCGCGCCAACATCGAATTCCCTTACGAGCCGGGAAGGACATTCCCCGGTCGGGTCCGGTACCTCTATCCATTCTTCAACGAGAAGACGCGCACGATGAAGGTCTCTATCGAGCTCTCGAACCCCGGACAGAGGCTCCGGGCGGACATGTACGCGAATGTAACTTTCGACATACCCTCGGCCGAGCAGGTTCTCGCGGTCCCCGAAGCGGCGGTCATTCACAGCGGTCAGCGAAAGGTCGTCGTGCTCGACCGCGGCAACGGCACCTTCGAGGTGAAGGAAGTCACCCTCGGTGTCAATGGAAGCGGCCTCTGGGAGGTCAAGGACGGTCTCGAAGAAGGCGACCGTATCGTCGTATCGGCGCAATTCTTGATCGACTCGGAGAGCAACCTCCAGGAGGCCATCCGCAAGATGACCTCCCAGGGAGGCGGTGGGACAGCACCCATGCCCGGCCACGCTCACTGAGGCACGCGGGAACTCGCCATGCTCGAGAGGATCATCGACTGGTCGATCGAAAACAGGTTCTTCGTGATCCTGGCAACCGTTTTTCTGACGCTCGCCGGCGTTCACGCGCTCAGGACCACACCCCTCGACGCCATTCCCGACCTCTCCGACGTACAGGTCATCATCTTTACGGAGTATCCGGGGCAGGCTCCTCGCGTCGTGGAGGATCAAATTACCTATCCCATCACGACCCAGATGCTCGCGGTTCCTTTCGCGAAGGTCGTCCGCGGCTATTCCTTCTTCGGGCTCTCTTTCGTCTACGTCATCTTCGAGGACGGCACCGACATGTACTGGGCCCGGAGCCGCGTTCTCGAGTACATGAACTACGTCGCCGGGCGTCTTCCGCGCGGTGTGACGCCCACAATCGGGCCCGATGCCACCGGGGTCGGCTGGGCGTACATGTACGCGTTGCGCTCCACGAAGCGGAGCCTCGGGGACCTGCGGAGCATTCAGGACTGGTTTCTGAAATACGAGCTCACCGCGATCCCCGGGGTCTCGGAGGTGGCGAGCGTCGGAGGCTTCGTCAAGCAGTACCAGATCACCGTGGATCCGGTGAAGCTGCGTGCCTACGACATCCCCATCTCCAAGATCCGGATGGCGGTCCAGCGGAGCAACAGCGACGTCGGCGGACGCGTCCTCGAGTTCGCCGAAACCGAGTTCATGGTCCTCGGTGAGGGTTATATCAAGGATGTCACCCACGTGGAGAACATCGCCCTCGGCGTGGACCTCAACGGTACCCCGATTCTGCTCAAGGACGTCGGCACGGTCCAGCGTGGGCCGGATATGCGTCGGGGGCTCGCCGAGCTGAACGGCGAAGGCGAGGCCGTCGGCGGGATCATCGTCGTGCGGTTCGGCGCCAACGCCTACGAGGTGATCCAGAGAGTCAAAGACAAGCTCGCGGAGCTGAAACAGGGTTTGCCCGAAGACGTCGAGATCGTGACCGTCTACGACCGCTCGGCCCTCATCGAGCGCTCCATCGCCACTCTCGCGGAGAAGCTCATCGAGGAGAGCGTCGTGGTGGCCCTCGTCTGCATCCTTTTCCTGCTCCACCTGCGCTCGGCACTGGTCGCGATCTTCACGTTGCCGGTCGCCATATTGATCGCATTCATCGTCATGAACCAGCAGGGGCTCAACTCGAACATCATGTCGCTCGGCGGGATCGCCATCGCCATCGGCGCCATGGTCGATGCCGCCATCATCATGATCGAGAACGCTCACAAGCATCTCGAGCGCGACGTGGGTAAGAAAGAGCACTGGAAGATCATCGCTGATGCCGCCAAGGAAGTCGGTCCAACCCTGTTCTATGCGCTTCTCGTCATTACCGTCTCCTTCGCGCCCGTCTTCACGCTCCAGGCTCAGGAAGGACGCCTTTTCAAGCCGCTGGCGTTCACCAAGACGTACTCCATGGCGGCGGCTTCACTCCTTTCCATCACGATCGTTCCCGTGCTCATGGGTTACTGGATCCGGGGGAAGATTCGCTCCGAGGAGGCCAACCCCATCAGTCGCCTCCTGATCCACGTCTACGATCCCATCCTCCATTTCGTGCTTCGCTTCAGATGGTCCGTTCTCGTCGTGGCGGTGCTATTGATGGCCAGCGTGCTGATCCCCATTGCGGGACTGGGCTCGGAGTTCATGCCGCCCCTCTGGGAGGGCGACCTTCTGTATATGCCGACGACGCTCCCTGGGATCTCCATCACCAAGGCGCGCCAGGTCCTCCAACAGACGGACAAGATCATCATGCAGTTCCCGGAAGTGGACCGCGTTTTCGGAAAAGTCGGGAGGGCCGACACCGCGACCGACCCCGCTCCGATTTCCATGATCGAGACGACCATCACGCTGAAGCCGGAGTCAGAGTGGCGGCCGGGCATGACGCCGGAGAAGCTCATCGAGGAGATGAACCAGGCGATTCAGTTCCCCGGGCTCACCAACGCCTGGACGATGCCGATCAAGACCCGCATCGACATGCTATCGACCGGGATCAAGACCCCGGTCGGCATCAAAATCGCCGGAGCCGACCTGCTGACTCTCCAGGAGATCGGGAGGAACGTGGAGGCGGTCATCCGTCGCGTGCCGGGAACGCTATCTGTCTACTCTGAGCGGGCCCTGGGCGGCAACTATCTCAAATTCGACATCAAGCGCGAGGAGATCGCGCGCTATGGCTTGACCGTCGGAGACGTGCAGGACGTCATCCAATCGGCGATCGGCGGGATGAATCTCACCACGACGGTCGAGGGTCTCGAGCGATATCCGGTGAACCTTCGCTATGCCCGGGAGCTCCGCCACAGCTTGCCCATGCTTCGGGAGGTTCTCGTGCCCACTCCGATGGGACAGCATATCCCGCTCGGGCACCTGGCCGACATGCGGTTCGAAAAAGGACCGCCCGCCATCAAGAGCGAGAACTCCCGCCCCAACGCCTGGATCTACGTGGACATTACCGGTATCGACGTTGGCACCTACGTCGAGCGGGCCCAGCAGGCCGTGGCCCAGAACGTCGAGCTTCCCGGCGGCTACAGCATCGGCTGGAGCGGTCAGTACGAGTACATGGTCCGGGCTCGAGAACGCGTGATGGTCGTTGTGCCCCTAACGCTCCTCATCGTTTTCGTCATCATCTATTTGAATACCCGTTCGTTCGCGAAGACATTCATCGTTCTCCTCGCGGTGCCGTTCTCTCTCATCGGAGCGTTCTGGCTCCTGTATCTTCTCGACTACAACCTCAGCATCGCCGTATGGGTAGGGATGATCGCGCTCGCGGGCCTGGATGCGGAGACCGGAGTCGTCATGCTCCTCTACCTCGACGCCGCCTACGGGGAAGCGACGCGGACAGGCCGAATGACGAATCGTCGCCACCTCGTCGATGCCATCTACCAGGGAGCGGTGAAGCGCGTGCGCCCGAAAGTCATGACGGCGAGCGTCATCGTGGCCGGGCTACTACCCATTTTGTGGAGTCAGGGCAGCGGCGCCGACGTGATGAAACGCATCGCAACCCCCATGGTCGGTGGCGTCGTCACCTCGGTCGTGCTCGAGCTGACGGTCTATCCCGTAATCTATTACATCTGGAAGGGCTGGAGGGTTCCCGAAGTCGGGAAAGAGAGTGAGTTGGCGACGGTCGGCTGAAGCGCTCAGGGCATCCGAAACGTCCGAACTGGGTCGATGCGCGCCGCTCGTCGGGCGGGTACGAAGGTCGCGGCGACGACGACGACGACGAGCGTCGCCGTGATCTCGAAGATAAGCAGAGGATCGAGCGGGCCTAGCCCGGTCACCAGACTCGCGAGTATCCGGCTGAGAGCGACGGCGCCCACGAGGCCGATCGCGGCGCCCAGCATCACCGACCCGAGCGACTGAAAGAGCACCATGCTGATTACGTTTCTCCGCTGCGCCCCGAGGGCGATGCGCAGGCCGATCTCGTCGTCTCGCTGACTCACGAGAAACGAGGTGACGCCGTACAACCCGTAGGCGGCGAGGAGGAGTCCGAACCCTCCGAAGAGCCCGGCGACGACTGCACCGAGCCGGTCCTGGAAAATCGCCCTCCGATAGAGCGCGTCCATCATCTCCATCTCGAAAATGGGCAGGTTCGGATCGACCTCTCTTACCGCCCGGCGGAGCCCGGGAACGACGGCGGACGGGTCTGCCGACAACCGCAACATAACGTGTACGTTCTCGGTGGAACGCGCCGATGGCTCTCCGTAGAAGGGAAGGTACCAGGTGTCCTGATAATCACCCATGTCGTGAACGGCTCCGACCACCCCCACCACCTCTCGCCAGTGGCCCTCGGCGGCGCGAACGTTCCGCAATCGTTTACCGATGGGATCCACGCCCGGCCAGAAGTGCTCCGCCATCCTCTCGTCAATCACGACGGACGGCACGGCGCGTTCGTCATCCTCGGTAGTGAACAGGCGCCCGCGCAGGAGTGGAATCCCCATGGCCTCGAAGAAGGTGGGCGTGACGTAGCGATGAAACGCGGTGATGGGTGGAGCGTGGGGACTCCGTTCGCGATCCTCGATCTCGAGGATCGCTCCCCAGTTGCCGCAGCAGATTGGATTGTCGCTCGTGGTCCCGACGGCGGCGACACCGGGAACGCCCGACGTTCGTCGCAGAATCTGGGCCATTACGCTGGCGCGGGAGCTCGCTTCGGCATAGCCGCTGAGGTCGAGCCGGAACGTGAGGAGTCCTTCTGCCTCGAACCCCAGATCCCGAGAGTTCAGTGTGCGGAAATTCTCGATCATGAGGCCCGCTCCCGCGAGAAGCACGAGCGCAAGGGCGACCTCGGCCGTGACGAGCGCGCGCTGCACTCGTCCCCGTCCGCCCGTCAGGGCGCGTCCCCCGGCTCTCAAGCCCGAGGCTACGTCGGGCCTCACGACGCGGAGGGCGGCGAGCGAGCCGAAGAGGAGCCCGGTGACTACCGACACTGCGAGTGTGAAGGCGGCAACCGATCCCGAGATCTCGATCCGACCGAGGTCGAGCTGCTCGCTCAGGACGGACGGAATGAGGACGACCAGATAGTCCCGGACCCACCAGGTGAGGAGAAGCCCGGACGCGCCGCCAAGCACGAAGAGAACGAGCGTCTCGGTGAGGAACTGCCGGAGCTGGCGCGCCCCTCCCGCTCCGAGGGCGGAACGAATGCTGATCTCGCGCTGCCGAACGGAGAAGCGGGCCACCATCAAGTTGGCGACATTCACGCAGCAGATGAGGAGGAGGAAGGAGACGGTCGCGAGAAGCGCGAGGGCGACGCGGTCCTCCCCATCGTCCTGGACGAAGTTATCCCGCGCCGTAACGACGCTGAGACCGATGCTCTCCGCACCCTGGAGCTCTTCCGCGATGCTCCGGGCGATGCGGTCGAGGTCCGCCTGGGCGCGCTCGATGCTCACTCCCGGCTCGAGCCGCGCCAAGATGTTGTAGGAGTGGGAGCGCGCGTCGTTTCGATCGAACCGGCCGGGAAGCCACAGGTCGGCGTCATAGGGGAACCGGAACGGAGGCGGCATGACGCCGATGATGGAGTAGCTCTCGCCCCCAAGGACGATGCTCTGGGAAAGAACATCGCCTCGCCCGCCGAGAAGGCGCATCCAGAGACCGTGCGACAGGATGACGACCCGGCTTTCCCTCCCCAGCCGCTCCTCCTCGGAGCTGAAGTAACGGCCGAGAACGGGGCGAATCCCGAGCATCGGCGCCCAGTTCTCCGACACGGAGACCGCCCGGACGCGCTCGGCCTCGCTCCCGCCCGTCAAGCTCATGCTTTGCACGAGGCTCGCCGCGACTTCCTCGAATGCTTCGCCGTCCTCACGGATGGCGTAGAAGTACCGAGGTGAGACGTTGAAACGACGCTCTTCCCCGGAGGGACCGCGCGAGTAATTCCGGATGCGCACGACCCGCTCGGCGTCGCGAAACGGGAGCGCCTTCAGGAAAATATTGTCGACGACGCTGAAGAGCGCACTGTTCGCCCCGATGCCGAGACCCAGGATCAGCACCGTCGCGAGAGAGACGACGGGATTACGCCTAAGGGTGCGAAACGAGTACGAGAGGTCCTGCCGCAGATCGGCGAGCAAGTTTCCTCGGCGTGATCGCCCCACATCGGGCTGAATCTTCACGATGAGAACCTCACGGTCGGGCTTCGCGGCGCAGATGAGGCGGATGCGACCGGCGCTCACGATCGTGGACCCCGCGGGAAGACCTTCGGACTGGAGTCGATCGATGCGACGGGCGACCACCTCTTGCTCGGCCCGGGGCAGTTTCCGAAGCGCTGCTGCGGCCTTTCTGGTGAGCTCGATTTGGAACGACATTACTTCCTGTTCTCAATGCCGTGGCGGGACCCGCGATTGTCCAGCCGCCACGGCTCGGCCCGTGCGGCGCTGCGCGCCGATCTCGCGGCAGAAGTCTTGGCCACCGCTCGGCAGGCTGGGCTGTACTTCGTCATGAGCCTGTTAGAGCTCGAGGTCTTTCTTGAGCTCAGTCCAGGAGACCGTCTGCGTCTTTTCGAGCGCCGTCTTCACGTCCTTCCGGGAGAGGAGACGGCGGAGCCGCTCGAGCAGACTCACATCGGAAAGGGGCACGAGCGCCGCTACGCCCTTTCCGTGGCGGGTGACGATAAAGCGCTCGTTTCCATAGGCCACGCGGTTCACGAGCTCGGCCAGCTTCTTCCGCGCGTCGCGAGTGGATACGTCTTCCATGGGTCCCTCGATAGACAATCGTACAATATGTACATATAGTACACAAAAATCGATGAACCGACGAAACGTTCGTAAATATCGGTCGACTGCCCGCGTCCAGGGTCCGGTTGGCGGTTCCCCCGGTTCTACAACTTCGAGGCGCGGCGCGGCTAGCGCACGTCTTCTCTCAATAACCGCGTCGGGCTCTGTTGGACGGCACGCCGCGCCGGGGCGATGCAGGCGGCCGCCATGGCGAGAAACATGAGCCCAGCAGCCGTGGCGAGGCTCGGGACGTCGAGCGCCGAAACGCCGTAGAGCACGCCCACGAGGAATCGTCCCGCGAGACCGGCGAAGGCGAGACCCGCGACGATTCCGACGAGACCCGGGCGCAAGCCGTCGCTCACGACCGCTCGCGCCAGGTGCGACGCACCCGCCCCGAGTGCTGCGCGGATCGCCATCTCTCGGAGGCGATACCGCACGGCGAAGGCGAGGGTGGCGTAGATGCCCGCTCCGGCGAGGACGAGGGCCGCCGCGGCGATTCCCCAATGGAGCGTGGTTACCGCGCGGCGCTCGGAGAGCCACTCGTCGAGCAGTCTTTCCATCGGCCGCACGTCGAGAACGGCCTGGCTGCGGTCGACTCCCTGCAGCGCCTCTCTCACGGAAGACACCAGCTCGGGGCCGCGTTCCGTGCGAATGACGAACGTGGGAAGACTCAGCGCCGTGGGGAAGCGGTTCTGGAGGATCGGCACGTAGACGGTGTATTCGGGCTCCTTGTCCAGCGAGACGAGCTGGGCCTTTCCTGCGACTCCGATGACTTCCCACAACATCGGCTGGGCGCCGAGTCGCACCTTCTGCCCGACCGGGTCTCGGTCCTCGAAGAGAGTTTTCGCGAGCTTCTCGTCGAGGATGACCATCGGTCGGCTCCCGCCTTCGTCCTTCGGCTCAAACTGGCGTCCCGAGAGGATCGGAATTCCCAGAGTGCGCAGGAGCCCTTCGGAGATGACGCGGTAGTGCGCGTTCGGAAGCCCGGGCTGACCGTCCTGGTCGGGACGGAAGGCGACGGTGGAGGCTTGTCGTTGGGTCAGTGGAGGGTGACTCATCGCCCCGACTGAGAGGACGCCGGGTATCTCGCCGAGTGCGGCGACGGCGCGGTCGATGTAGCTCTTCTGTCCTGGGAGATCGAACTGGCTCACGGGCAGGGCGACGCCCGCGACGAGGATATCGTCGACATCGAACCCGGTCTCGACCGCCGCGAGCGCCCGAACGCTTCGAAGCTGCATGGTGGAGGCGACGAGGAGAGGGACGGCGAGCGCGACCTGCACGGCGACGAGGCGCCCGCTCTGTTTCTTCCTCTTGAGGTCGATCGTCCGCGTGGTGGTGAGGGCGGCCCAGGCGGGAAGGGTGCCAAACGCGAGCACGGCGACAAGAGTGACTCCGAGGGCCCATAAGACGAGCTCGGGGGTGAACTCGATCTCGTACGCACGCGGAAGGAGCACGGGGTCGATCCCGCGGAGTCCGCGCAGGCCAAAGGAGCCCGCGAAAAGACCGAGCCCGCAGCCGAACGCGGCGAGAAGTCCGGCTCGAGCAACGAGTAGGGCGAAGAGGCGGGCGTGGGTGGCGCCAAGAGCGGCCCGGAGCTCGAGCTCGCGCCGCTTCGCCATTCCCTGGACGAGGAGGAGAATGGCGACGTTCGTCCAGGCGATGACGAAGAGGAGCTGTACCGCGGCGAACAGGGTCTCGAGCGCGCGGCTCGACGTCCCCACGATCTCGTCCTTCAACGGGATGACCCGGGCGCTGAGGTTCCGGTTCCCGTCGGGATAGGCTTCGGCCAGCTGAGCCGCGACCGTCTCGATCTGCTCCTGCGCCTCCTCGATCGTGCGGCCGTCGCGCAGTCGTGCCACGAGACGAAGGAAGTGGAACGCGCGCTCGTTCTCGGGAGGACCCTGAATCGCGAGCGGAACGAAGATGTCGCTGTCGCTCCTCGGAAACCGGACATGCGCGGGCAGAACGCCGACGATGGTGCGGGGCCGGCCGTCGAGCCGGATGCTCCGCCCGACGACGTTTTTCTCTCCTCCGAAGACCCGCTGCCACAAGCCATGACTGATGAGGGCGACACCCTCTTCCGGCGCCCGGTCGACGTCGTCCTCGAAGACCCGGCCCAAGAGCGGCTCGACGCCGATGACGTCGAACAGATTGGCGGTGACCCGCGTCCCGTTGACGGACGTGGGGTGCCCTTCGCCCTCGAGAGTCATCGAAGCGATTCGCATCGCGGCGACTCCCTCGAACGCGTCCACCCGATCGCGGTAATCGCGGTAGTTGTCCCACGAGATGGGATACTTGTCGACGCCGAAGCTCTCCGCGACGCACCAGGGGGCGACCAGCCTATCGGAGTCTGGGTAGGGCAGAGGGTTCCGGAGCACGGAGTCGACGACCGCGAAAATCGACGTGCTAAGGGAGACTCCGATCGCCACCAGGAGGACGACGAGAACGCTCGAGCCTCGCTCCCGGGTAATTCCTCGAAAGAGCTCTCGGAGAATCATTTCCCTCCCTCCATCTCCATGCACCCTAGGCAGTTCGGAATCATTCGTCCATTGAAAGATTTGTTGCTGTGATATAAATAAGATTCATGTCTAGTCTCGAGGTCCGGCACCTGCAAGTCATTGAAGCCGTGCAACGTCTGGGCACGGTTACACGAGCCGCATCCTCTCTCCACCTGACGCAGCCCGCCATCAGCCACGCGCTCCGGGAAATCGAGCGTCGACTTGGAGTAGCGGTGGTGGTGGCGAACGGCCGGGGCATCAAGACGACAGCCACGGGAGACCGGCTCGCGGCGAGGGCGCGAGAAATCCTCGGGGCGCTCGCCGACGCCGAGGTGGAAGCGCGCGCTCTCTCGGGCGACGAGACGAGCCGTCTTCGCATCACGACCGAGTGCTACACCTGCTATCACTGGCTCCCGAAAGCGCTCGCCGAGCTCCGGCGGCGGCTCCCGCGGCTGCAGCTCGAGCTAGTTCCCGAGGCGACTCGCCGTCCGCGGGAAGCGCTCCGGGCCCGGGAGGTCGACGTCGCCCTCGTGTGCCGGCTCGTGGAGCATCCCGAGATCGAGTACGTCCCACTCTTCAGCGACGAGATGGTGGCGCTCGTTGCGCCCGATCACCCGCTCGCCTCACGACCGTTCGTGATCGCGGAAGACTTCCGCGATCAGCACGTGGTGCTGCAGACCGATCCCAAGGACAGCACCGTCGTCCTCGGCTTCCTCGCGCCGGCCGGGGTCGAGCCCGCGAGAGTCTCGACACTCCTCCTCACCGAGGCGCTCGTCGAAACCGTCAAGGCGGGGCTGGGAGTGACGGTGCTATCCCGATGGGCGGTGGCCCCGCACCTTCGTGAGGGCACGCTCCGCGCCATTCCGGTGACGCGCGAAGGGCTCGTCCGCCACTGGTGGGCCGCCGTCCCGCGGGGCGCGCGGCGGCCCGGCGTCACCGAGCTCGTCGAGCTCGTGCGAGAAAGAGGTCTCCATCAATAGAGCGGCCGAGTTTCACGAGCGCACCAGCGAACGAGCTTGAGGCCAGGACCTTTGGGAAAACTTCTGGTGTCGTGGGTGACGACATCCAATACCCCGTGATCCGGCCGTCGCTGCGACGAGAAGGTCGTGGGCTCCAATCGTCACGAGATCGAACGAAATGACGGGGATCGAGATCAGAAGGCCCTCGACATTACGCTTGTCGCCGGCCGCGGCGAGCTTCTCCTCGTGCGCGGTGAATGCCGTGGAGGAGCTCCGGTGCGGTAGTCGCGGAGATCTGCCGAGGCGAGACTCTCGTCATCGAGCGCGGCGATCCGACTCCATCCCTGGCCGCTGCGCGTCTTCCCCGGCTCCATGGCCCACGGTAAAGGCGAAATCCTCACCTGGCGGGATGATCGAGCGCATCGATAAGGGACGCGCCGCGTCTCAAGGAAACAGCGGTGCGATCGGGAGGACGAAAACGAAGGAGAGAGACCAGGGGCTTGCGTCTTCGAGATACCGAGTACCGTCCGGGAAAACGTCGCCCGCCTTGGGAATGCCGGTCGCGAGGTAATCGAGCGAAAGCTCGACTTCCACATTCCTGAGCCAGCCGGCCTCGGGAAGTCGATGAAAGACGAGAACCGCGGTATCGAGCTCGAAGTCGAGCTTGTGCGTGTAGACGCCTTCGTCATTCGGCCGAGCCGCGGGGCTCAACTGATCGACGACGTCGAAATGCATGTCGACCCATCCGCCCGTGTGCTCCGGCTCGAGAATCGACAGATTGAGCTCGATCTCGAGCTCGACGGAGTTGTCCCGGATGCTCTTCACTCCGAGCTCTTGGGCGGTCTTGCCAGTGAAGGGATTCGCGTCCGTCGTCGCAAACGGCTTCCAGATCGTTTCCAGAGTGACACCCACGCGGGGAATCTCCGTGGGGATGCCCAACGAAAGGATGATCTCGAATGCCGCTTCCCTCTCTTCCCGGACCGCGGAGTCGGAATGGCCTCCGTTCGAATCCGCGATCGCCGCTCCACCGAACAGATTGGAGATCGTGACGGTCGGCTCGAGCTTGAGCGCCGGCGCGCAAAGGACCTTGCAGTCCTCGCTCTCGGCGCGACCCGTCCCCGAGGTCAAA
This sequence comes from Vicinamibacteria bacterium, assembly GCA_035457705.1. GTDB lineage: Bacteria > Acidobacteriota > Vicinamibacteria > Marinacidobacterales > SMYC01 > DASPGQ01. The sequence continues at coordinate 25,992 of DATIBD010000029.1, read as the reverse complement.
AGCGCGAAAAATGCGAAAAAAAGGCGTCGTTTCATGGATCTAACGATAGTCGAAAGCCTAGCAGGCTCCGGTAAAAGAAGAGTAAGAGTGAGCTTGCCGGTTCCCGGCCGACGTTCTTACCATCTTCTAACTCCGTTCGAGTAGAGTTCGCGAGTCATGGAGGAGGTGCGTCATGAAAGTTTACCTAGGATTGGTGTGGCTTCTCGGCGCGGGAGTCGCGTATGCCGATACCCATCGCTTCAGTTTCGACGAAGACGCCGCCGGTAAAGCTCCCGGAGCCTTCACGACCGCGCGGACGGGCCAGGGAGCCCAGGGAACGTGGGTCGTCGAGGCCGTGGCCGACGCGCCGTCGGCTCCGAACGCCGTCAAGCAAACGTCGACCGACGACACGAGCTATCGGTTTCCGGTCATGGTCGCCGCGGGGGTGCGCGCGACCAACGGGACCCTGTCCGTTCGGTTCAAGGCGGTCTCGGGTCGCGTGGACCAGGCCGCGGGCCTGGTCTGGCGCTACGCCGACGAGAACAACTACTATATCGTCCGCGCGAACGCACTCGAGGACAACGTGGTTCTCTACAAGGTCGAGAAGGGCAAGCGCTCCTCTCTGGCGCCTCGGGGAACGCGCGCGGGAACGTACGGAGTCGATCACGAAGTGCCGGGAGGAGAGTGGAATACCCTTACGGTTCATTTCGAAGGCCCCGTCTTCACGGTTTCGTTCAACGACTCGCGGCTCTTCGAGGTCGAGGATCGCACCTTCGAGAACGCGGGCGGCGTGGGGATCTGGACGAAAGCCGATTCCGTGACTCTATTCGACGACCTGCTTCTCGAGAGCCAGTAGGATGACCGCGGCGACTGAGCGACCTTGCCTTTTCGTCGCATTCTTGTCGGCTCTTCTTTTGTCGACTTCCTGCGGCGAAGACGTCCCCGAGGTCGTCGTGTACACGTCCGTCGACCAGGTCTTCTCCCAGCCGGTCTTGGAGCGTTTTCAAAAAGAAAGCGGTATCCGGGTTCGCGCCGTCTATGACACCGAAGAGACGAAATCGACGGGGGTGGTCAACCGGCTCATCGCCGAGGCCGATAACCCGCAGGCGGACGTCTTCTGGAGCGGAGACGTCTTTCGCTGTCTCGTCCTCAAACAGAGGGGAATCCTCACTTCGCACGAGGCGCCTTCCGCGATTCCGGAAAGCTTCCGGGATCCCGATGGCACGTGGACCGGTTTTTCCGGAAGGGCGCGGGTCCTCGCCTATCGCCGTGACGAGGCGGACGAGCCTCCAGCCCTGTCGCTTCGCGACTTCACGACCGGGGAGCGGGCGGGCGAGCTCGCGCTCGCGAATCCGCTCTTCGGGACCACGACCGTCCACGTGGCAGCGCTCTTCGTTGCCCTCGGCGACGAGGAGGCCAGAGCTCTTTTCGATGGCTTGAAAGCGGCGGGAGCGCGCATGGTGAGCTCGAACAGCGAGTCGCTTCGGCTCGCCATATCCGGAGAGGTCCCCTACGCCTTGACCGACACGGACGATGCCTTCGTCGCACTCGAGGACGGAGAGCCCTTGAAGCTCCGCTTTCCCGATCAGGACGGCGTCGGCACGTTGTTCATGCCCAACGCCGTCGCCCGGATGCGTGGGGGCCCGAACCCCGAGGGGGCGCAAAAGCTCATCGACTTCCTGTTGACTTCCGAGATCGAGACGATGCTCCGCGATAGCGCCGGGCAGATCCCCGTCCTTCCCGGCGGTGCCCCGCCCGAGGGTTTCGGTCTTGCGGAAGTACGCTTCATGAACGTCGACTACGAAGAGGTCGCTCGCAAGATCGAAGAGATCCAACCCTATCTGAAGAACTGGGCCGGTCTCTGAGTCCGCTCGGCGATAGCCATGGTCTTCCGCGCGGGACTTCTCCTGGTGGCGACAGCGTTCGTCGCGCTCGGAGCCGGACCTCTCCTGTGGACGTACGGGAGCGCTCTTTCGGAGCGAAGCGCCGAGCTGGGCGCGCTCGTGGCAGCGAAGTCCACGTGGGCGGCGCTCGGCAGAAGCCTCGCCCTCGGGACGCTCAGCACCCTCGGCGCGACCGTGTTGGGCGCGTGTCTCGCGTTCTTTACGGGCAGAGCGCGGATTCCGGGGCGAAACCTGCTCTCGGCCATCGCGCTCGTCCCGCTGGCGCTCCCGCCTTACAACACCGCTCTGGCCCTTAGCTCCTGGCTTCCCGCCGAGCCGCTCCTCGCCTCGAGTCTCGTCCTCTCCCTTGCCCTCTACCCGGTCCCCTTTATCTTCCTGCGCGCGGGGCTCGCGAGCATCGACCCGGCGCTCGAAGAAGCGGGCCTTCTCGCTCGTGGAAAGCTCGCGACCTTTCGCCAAATCACCTGGCCTCTCGTCCGCCCCTCGGCGTTCGCGTCGGCGGGAATCGTATTCCTTCTTGGACTTTCCGAGCTCGGCGCTTCCGCGTACCTCGGCTTGACCGTCTACTCCGGCCAGATCGCGCTTCGCTACGCGGCTACCTACGATGCCGCCGGCGCCGCTGTCGCGGCGATTCCCCTCGTGGGTGCCGTGCTCGTGCTCCTCGTCGCGGAGTCGATCGCGCTCCGGCGTGTCGAGGTCTTCGCCACGCGGCTTCGACCCGCCCTGAGCCTCGAGCTGGAACGAGGGAGGCTGCCCGCACAAGCGCTTTGCCTCGCCATCCTCGTCGCTTCGCCCGGACTGCCTCTTCTGCTCACCGTTTTGGAAATCGATGCGCCGGGGTTCTTGCGGGCGATTCCCATGTCGACTCGCCCCGCACTCAACAGCTTGTCCGTGGCGGGCACCGGCTGTCTCGCCAGCCTCGTCGTCGGCTCGGCGCTCGCGCTCCTCGTTCGTCGAGGCACTCGATGGGTTCGATGGGCCTCGATGACGTTCTTCGTGCTCCCCGGAGCCGTCATAGGCATCGGCCTCATCGGTTTCTGGAACCTTCCGAACCGGCCGCCTCTCTACGGAACCATCGGTTTGCTCGTGGTGGCCGTGGGGCTACGGTACACCTTGCTAACGGAACGGACCATCGGGGCGGGGCTTGCCAACGTGCCGGTCGCGCAGGAGCAGGTGGCGCGGCTCGCCGGCCGAAGCGACGCGTCCATCGCGTATCGAATCCTCTTCCCGCAAATCGTGCCGGCCCTCATCGCTGGGGCGAGTGCTTTCCTTCTGTTTGCTCTTCGCGATCTGGACACCGTGGTCACGATCTACCCCCCGGGAGGCGAAACGCTCGCGGTGCGCCTCTATACGGTGATGGCGAACTCGCCTCGCGGACTTCAAGCAAGCGTGTCGTTCGCTCAAATGGCTCTCACCGTGCCCGTCGTTCTCTTGCTTGTCGCTGCCTTACGGAAGAGCCGATGGCTGTTCTGAAGCTCGATGGAGTCCGTTTCTCGTACACGGAGCGTCCCGTGCTCGACGACGTCTCCATGGAAGTACTTGCGGGGGAGCTTCTCGTCATCCTCGGACCCTCCGGCTCGGGAAAGAGCACCATCCTTCGGCTCGTCGCCGGACTCGAGACCCCAGAGGCCGGCACGATCTGGTTGAACGGAAGGACCGCGAGCACCGATGGGCGAATTCTGCTGGAGCCCTCAGCGAGACGCCTCTCGCTCGTCTTCCAGGACCTCGCCTTGTGGCCCCACTTGACGTGCGACGAGCAGCTCCAATTCATGGCGCCCGCGCTCGGGAACCCTGACCGCAGGGCTCTTCTGAAAGACGTAGGCCTCGCGCGCTTCGAGGGTCGGCTTCCCGCACACATGTCGGGCGGTGAGCGGCAGCGGCTCGCTTTGGCCCGGGCGCTCGCGGCAAGGCCGGAGATCCTTCTCCTCGACGAGCCTTTCGCCAACCTCGATCCCGGGCTTCGCTTCGAGCTCCGACGTCTGCTGCTCGAGCTTCGCCAAACCCACCCGGTGACGATCGTCTACGTAACGCACGATCTGGAAGACGCGTTCGCTCTCGCAGACCGGGTCGCCGTACTGAGCCAGGGAAAGATCGAGCAAGCCGGCACTCCCGAAACACTCTACCGGTGTCCCGCGAGCGCTTTCGTCGCCACGTTTGTCGGGAGGGCCGTGCTGGTGTCGGCAACGGTCGACGGGAACGAGCTCATTACGCCCCTGGGAAACGTTCCCAATCCGAGAGCGGATCTCCACTCCCGGGACGAGATCGACGTGGTCCTACGGCCGGAAGACGTCACACTGGCAGAAGAGGGAGAGCCAGCCCGAGTGGATGAAGTTCTCTTCGCCGGCGATCGCTATCTCGTGCGAGCTTTCACTCAGTTCGGAGCCGTGTGGTTCTATGTTGGGTCCCCTCCGGCTCGGGGACAGGCGATGCCGGTTCGCGCGCTCCGCGGCTGGCCGGTAACTCGGTAGTTCCTCACTCCCCCAGATTCCAGACCTGGCCTATTCCCCGGCTCGTCGCGTTCTCGTAGACCGTGGCCGCGGCGGCCACGTCCTCGAGCGCGATCCCCGTGCTGTCGAAGACGATGACCTCGCTCTCCGACGTGCGCCCTTCCTTCAGTCCGGCGATGACCTCACCGAGCTCCGCGTGCACGTCCGCCCGTGCCATCAACCCATCCTCGAGCGCGTGGTGAAGGTCTCCAATCGTCGCGCATTGCTCGAGCGAGTCCACCACGACTTTGCTCGATGCGATGAGCGCAGGGTCGATCTCCTGCTTCTCCTCGTTGTCGGCGCCGACGGCGGCGATGAACGTCCCCGGCGATACGAGCCCGGGATGAATGAAGTATCGTTTCGATGGCGTCGCGGTAACGCAGATGTCGCTGTCGCCAACAGCCGGTGTGAGATTTTGGACGGCCTCGATCGCGATGCCGGTTTCCTCCGACATCTCGGCCGCGAACCGACGGGCTCGGCTCTCATCGACGTCGTAAGCGTAGACGCGGTTGAGCGGTCGCACGCTGGCGAGCGCCTCGAGCGAGATCCGGCCCTGGTTTCCGCATCCGCAGATCGTCGCGACCTTCGCATCCGTCCGGGCCAGGAGCTTCGCCGCCACGCCGGTCGCCGCACCCGTGCGGAGGATCGTGATCTCCATCGAGTCCATCAGCGCCAGAGGCCGACCGTTCTCCGCATCGAACAGGGCAATCACTCCTTGAATGAGGGGTAGCCCGAAGCGCTTCGCGTTGGCGGGAAAGTTGGCGTTGGTCTTCGCGGCGAAATAAGGCCTCCGGCCGAGCTTCAGGAGTCCGGCTTTGATATGGAACCCTCCGTCCTGGGCGTGGATTCCGAGGATTCCCGGGGGTGCCGCGAGGCCTTTGGCGTGGAGCTCGAGGGCGCGCTCTACCGCGTCCATACAATCCTCGAGACCGAGAAGCCTCTTGACCTCGGAACGCGCGAGAAGGAGTGTGCCCTGGAGTTTCATGCGCCCTCCGTCCAAACGGACCAAACCAGCTCGTCGACCATCGCACCGGGCTCGATCTCCACGGGCTTCCGGCCTCGCCGGAACACCCTGGCGCTCGACACGCCTTTCAATTGCACGGACTCCCCCTCGATGCGCAGAAGAGTTCCCTCTCTGAGACCTACCACCGGTGTCACGTTCTCCTCCAGGAATTGCAGGATGCGTTCTTCCTGGGTTTCACCCATGTGGGTCGAGGCCGGGTCGGGGTCGAGGTAGTGAGGACTGATCTGGAACGGGGCCAGGCCGAGAGCGTCGAACGACGGTGGCTCCACGATGGGCATGTCCTTCGTCGTCTTGATGGTGGGACCGGAAACGATCGAACCGGCGCTCGAGCCGATGTAGGGCATCCCCTCGGCCACTCTTCGGCGGATTGGCTCCAGAAGGTCGCAATCGTAGAGGGCCTTCAGGAGCCGGAACGTGTTTCCTCCGCCGATGAAAAGCGACTCCGCGTCCTCGACGGCCCGTCGTGCGTCGGGAGAACGGTGGACGGAGTCGAGCGAAACACCGAGCGCTTCGAAACGCGCCTGCGCCTGGCCAGCGTAGGCGTCGCGGTCGAAGAGAGCGTAGGGGACGAACAGAACCCGCTTCACGTCTCCGAGAAAGTCGCGGATCTCCTCTTCGACATGATCGAGGTAGCCCCTTCCGTAGAGGGTCGAGTTGCTGATCAACAATAGGTGCCGGTTTCGATGGTTCGTCGCGAACATTGATTAGACCTCCATTTCGCCGGACGTCGCCGGCTCTCACCCCGAAACGAGAGTCCTCGCAAGACCCACGAGACCTCCCGCGAGGACGACCCAGAGGACGTCGACTTTCAGCCGGTGGAGCGCCAAGAACGCGGCGAGACTCAGGAAGGCCGCGAACCAGTTCGTGCCGTTCTCGAGACCTCGTGGCCAGATGACCGCCGTTCCAAAGACCAGGGCGAGATTCAGGATCACGCCCACGACCGCGGCGGTGACGCCGCCGAGCGCGGACGTCAAACCCTTGTGGCCCCGCAGCACCTCGATATACGGTGCTCCGAGAAAGATGAACAGGAAGCAAGGGAGAAACGTGGCGTAGGTCGTGACCAGCGCTCCGGTCACCGCGCTCGCCGTTTGTCCGAGATTGCCAGGATGGTTCCAACCGGCCATGAAGCCGACGAACTGCACGACCATGATCAGCGGCCCCGGGGTGGTCTCCGCGAGCGCCAATCCGTCGATCGCCTGGGCCTGGGATATCCAACCGTAGGCTCCTGCCGCCGCCTGGGTGACGTAGGCGAGCACCGCGTAGGCGCCTCCGAACGTGACGAAGGCCGCACGGGTGAAGAAGCGATACTCCCCCAGGTGAAGGCTGTCCCACCCGAGCCACCAACCGATGGCCAGAAACGGCCCCACCCAAGCCGCGATCCCGATCGCGAGGATCCGCAGGGCTCGCCTGCCCGACGGTAGAGTGTGGGGGGCGGGAGGGGCATCGTCGTCGATGACAGTCGGCGGACGGATCGACGTCGGTGTGGTCCCGGCAAGCACCGTTTCTTTCTCCGCGGAGCCGACGAGCGACAACGAGGGAAGAACGCGTGCGACCACGAGGCCAATGACCCCGGCCGACAGAACGATGAGCGGAAACGGTACCTCGAAGTAGAAGATGGCGACGAAACCCAGAACCGCTAGGGCGAGATGAGCGGGCCCGCGGAGGGCGCGCCCACCGATCTTCAGAATCGCCTGCACAACGATGGCAACGACGACAGGCTTGAATCCGGAGAGAACGGCCGCCACCGCGGGCACGTTTCCGTACGCGGCATACACGTAGGAGAGGCCGAGCAGCACGAAGATGGACGGAAGCACGAAGAAGCCACCGGCGACGAAGCCACCGAGCGTGCGGTGGAGTAGCCAGCCAATATAAGTCGCGAGCTGCTGAGCTTCCGGTCCGGGCAACAGCATGCAGTAGTTCAGCGCGTGGAGGAAGCGCTCCTCGCTCAACCAGCGCCGGCGCTCGACGAGCTCTCGGTGCATGATCGCGATCTGGCCCGCCGGCCCCCCGAAAGAGATGAAGCCCAGCTTGACCCAGAAGGCGAACGCCTCGGCGAACGCGACCGTGGGCGATGACGGTGCCGAGCCTTTTCGCGGTTCACTTGGAGCGGGACGGCCGCTTGCGGGCGCCGTCCCGGAGCGTTCGTTTTTTTCCAGTGCTCGTCTCCTTCGTCTTGCTCTCGCTGGTCTGGCTCTCGTCCTTGCCGAGAGATTCATACAAACCGTCGAAAAGCGATGTGCATTGTGCGGCGAGCTTGCGATCGTCGTTCAGCAAAATGGAAAGGCCACGGATCATCGCACTCACTCCCGGTGCTTCGAGGCGGTTGAACTTGCCGTCCTTGAGATCGATGTCGTGAACGGTCTCGGCAATCTGGCGGAGCGCGCGATCCTCCGATAGGCCAAAGCGCTCGAGCATCGTCTCGAAAGTGCAATTTTCGCCTCGATGGGTAAGCTCGGCACCGTACATGTCGAACGTGATTCCCCCCTCCACGGACTCTCCCTCCGAAACGAAAGAGAAGCGCGGCCGCTTGTCGATGAACCGCTTGATGAGCCATATGGACGCGAGCCGGTCGATGAAAAGGTTCTTTCGCGTAACCCAGCGTCGCCCCTGGAATCGCGCGGGATGGAGCTCCCCCTCCGGGCGCGATTCTGCGTCCGCTTGCCCCCGACTCCGTGACGACGTCAGGAACGTCTTCCGGCAACGACGATAGGCCGCTTCCGCGCTGGACCGCCCGCGGGCCTCGAAGAAATCGATGGCGATGAGACGATTCAGCTCCTGGTACAGCCTGTCGAGATCGGCCTCGTAGCTCTCGACACGTGCCACCGAAAGATGCCCGCCACGCTTCTGTTCTCGAACGGCCCCGGTGAGGCCGTCGAGCTCGGCGGTCACCAGCGCGTATTCCTCGTCGCGGGCCTTCTTGAACGCCGCGATGATCTCTTCATCCGTCGCTCCTTCGACGGCGCCAGCGTGAAGAACGGTCGCCTGGCCGCCCGCCGACTCGATCTCCTGTTTCAGCCACTGAAAATCCTCGAAGGTTTTGTCGTTGAAGGGCAAGACGTAGACCGAGTTCTTGATCGCGACGGCGCCGAGCTTCTGCAGCCGCCGCCAGGTGCGAACCCGGGGGTTCGTGGGCTTGGGGGGCAGCTGGTGCACCAGGAGCAACCATTCCCGTTTCATTCGACGCAACGATTGATACACTGTAACGAGTGTTAATCAAACTGTCAAGATTCCCAGCGCGCGAAGGGATCCTGTGAAAGCGAGCCGGAAAAGGGTTGGTACGACTCGTCCGAACGTTTTTGTGTTATTTATGGACGAAGACGTGAGGCGCTCCTAGGGGGCGCGAGCGCCGAAAAGGGGGTGAACATGGCGAAGCGGATCGCCGGGGCCGCGGTCGCGTTGGCCCTCGTGGGCGCCGCGGGTGCCTTCCTGTACACGCAGATCTCCGGGACCGCCGATTGCGACGTCTGTTACCGCCCACTGCACGCGGAGACTTACTATCGGATTCATTTGGCGAACGGCGACTCCATGGACGTTTGCTGCCCGCGGTGCGGACTTCGCTTTCAGGAGGGTCGAACCGACGTCGCCCGAACCGAGGTGACCGACTTCGACAGCAAGGAGCAAATCGACGCGGGCGAGGCTTTCTACGTCGAGGGCAGCCCCGTCCATTTCTGTAGCCACTCCGCGGTGCAGGAAGATCGCTCGGGCACGCAGTATCAGGTCGCGTGGGACCGGTGTCTTCCGAGCCTCATCGCCTTCGCCACGAGGGAAGCCGCGCTGGCGTTCCAGGCGAAACACGGCGGCATCATCAAGACGTACGAGGAGCTTCTCGCCGAAGATTCGTGACCAGCAACAACACATAGGCGTCCGGCCGTCAACGCCATGTGCTCGATCTGCGAGCTAGAACCAGATACGAAGTCCAAGCAAAAGCCGGGCGCCGTTGGTGTTTTCCCCTGCGGCCTCGGCGAAATCCGCCGTCTCGAAGAACTTCCAGCTCCACTGGACCCCGACGTAAGGGGCGATCTCGCGACGAAGCTCGTAACGGAGACGGAGTCCGGCGTCCAGGGAGCTCAAGCCAGCCCCAATCCCGCGCTCGGGATCCGCCTTGCCGTAGGCGTCCATTTCGACGAGAGGTTGCAGGATCAGGCGGTTGGTCAGCAGCAGCTCGTACTCCGTCTCGACCCGGAAGTGGGTGCGGCCGGACTCCCCGATGTAAGCCGTCGCTTCCACCTCGAACCAATAGGGTGCGAGGCCCTGGATTCCGACCGCGGCCCACGTGCGCGCCGGAGCGGGGCGGAAATCCTGGCGGACTCCAGCCACGAGATCCCACCATCTGGCGATCGCGCGGCCATAGAGAAAGTGCGCTTCCGCGTTCGCGAGGCTCCCGCCCTCGCTTTCTCCCTCGGTTCGAAACCAGAAGCGGTCGCGGTCCTTTCCGATCCACCCTTTGTTGTCCCAGCTCAGTCCCGAGTCCGGGCCGCCTCCGCTTTGCCACTCGAGCTGATCGAAGAGCACGAAGTAGCTCACGAGGTCGTCGTGCACCGCATGGCCTCTCACATCCGGAAATGCCGCTCGTCGATCGTCGTCCGTGATGGGCGGCGACTCTGATGGCGATCCCGGGTCATGGTGCTGGTGCGCACCCGGCTCCGTCTGTCCCGTTGAAATATGGGGAAGCAATCCGACGAAGATCGCGACGGCGACGACGCGAGGAAGCTTTGCCAAAGACCTCATTCATCCACCCGCACTTCCCGGAACATTCCGGCTTCCATGTGATAGAGCAGGTGACAGTGGTACGCCCACCGCCCCAACGCGTCGGCGGTCACCCGGTAGCTCCGCCGGCTTCCCGGAGGCATGTCGACCGTGTGCTTGCGGACGAGAAACCGACCGTCGTCGTCCTCGATGTCGCTCCACATTCCGTGGAGATGAATGGGATGGGTCATCATCGTGTCGTTCACCAATACAATGCGGAGCCGCTCGCCGTACGTCATACGGATTGGCTCCGCTTTCGAGAATTTGATGCCGTCGAACGACCAGACGAACCGTTCCATGTGTCCCGTGAGATGAAGCTCGATCGTCCGGCGCGGCTCTCGTCCGTCGGGATCGTCGAACAGGCTCTTGAGGTCGCTGTAAGTGAGCACCTTGCGCCCGTTGTGGCGAAGGCCTATCCCCGGGTCGTCGAGCCGGGAGGTCGGTGTCATGGTCTGCATGTCGACGAGAGGATTGCCTTTCTCGCTTCTAGGGTGCGAGACGATCCCGTCGCCCATCCCCGGGGTGACGTGCCCCGCATGGGGATCGTCCGAAGGCGTGGGGGAGCGCGGGGTGGCATGTCCTTCATGGGGGTCGGTCGAGGGCTTCGTCCCATTCGCCGGCACGTCATGCCCCGCCACCCCGTGGTCTCCGTGGCCCATATCCGCCACCGTCAGCAATGGACGTGAGTCCAGCTCCGGCATCGGCCCGTGCAAGCCTTCCCGGACGGCGAGCGTGCCGGCCGCATAGCCGGTGCGATCCATTGCTTGAGCGACGATCGTGAACGCGTCTTGTCCAGAGGGCTCGACGATGGCATCGAAGGTTTCGGCCACAGCGATCCGGAGCTCGTCCACGGTGACCGGGTGAACGTTCAGCCCGTCGGCCGCAACGACCGTCATTTTCAGCCCCGGTATCCGCACGTCGAAATAAGACATGGCGGATCCGTTGATGAAACGAAGGCGGACGCGCTCGCCCGCACGGAATAGCCCCGTCCAGTTCCCAGCGGGCGTCTTACCGTTCATCAAGTACGTATAAGTGTGGCCGGTCACGTCGGCCAGATCGGTGGGCTTCATGCGCATCTCGCCCCACGTGGCTCGTTCTGCCAGAGTGCTACTGAAACCGCGCTCGCCGACGTCACGAAAGAAATCACCGAGGGTCCGCTGGCGGAAGTTGTAGTAGTCCGACATCTTCTTTAGCTTCGCGAACACCCGCTCCGGGCTCTCGTCGGTCCAGTCGGATAGCATCACCACGTGCTCGCGGTCGTAGCGGAAGGGCTCCGGCTCTCGCGCCTCGATCACGAGAGGCCCATAGACGCCGCGCTGTTCCTGAAATCCGGAGTGACTGTGGTACCAGTACGTCCCGGCCTGCCGCACGTGGAAACGATACAGATAAGCCTCGCGCGGGCGGATTCCGTCGAAGCTGAGGCCTGGGACGCCGTCCATGTTCGCAGGGAGCAGAATGCCGTGCCAATGGATCGACGTGTCCTCGTCGAGCGTGTTGGCAACCCGCAACGTGACGGTGTCGCCTTCTCGCCATCGAAGAGTGGGAGCCGGAATGGTGCCGTTCACGCTGAAGGCGATGCGCGGCGAGCCGGTAAAGTTGACCGGCGTCTCGCCGATGGTGAGATCGAAGTCGGTTCCGGTGAGGACATCCGGCTCCCGCCGCGCGTCGGCGGCCGACCCCAGCGACGGCCACAGTCCGAGACCCGCGACGGCGCCGCCCATGGCCAGACCCTTCATGAAGGTCCGTCTGGAACGGCTCGGCGCCTCTCCGATTCGAGATGGTCCTGTGTACGATCTCATAACGAACTCCTTGGATCGACGGTGCAAACGATTCGACGCTCGCGCCGCGTGTTCGGCGGCACGCCACGATCCTTCTAGCGACGAGCGATGGAACGTCGCGACTTTGGCGTAGTCGCGATGACGGGAGGGATTAGATTCGGAGGACCAACGGAATGTGGTCGGGCACCGGTGGCGCCATGGGTCGGGGATGGCCGGGCTCCTCCGTACGTGACGCGCTGGCCTCCACAAAGGACCCGGCAATTACCGCGAAGAGATCCATCGTGGCCCGACCCTTGCTGGAATTGACGACCGTCCGCGATGCCGGAGGCGAGGTGATGCGATGCTCGCAACAGCGGGGCCCCGCCACGACACTTCGCACCCAAGGCTGAAAAGAGGGGTCCCCGGCGGTGTGAGAGATCGTCTCGTGGTGAGCCTGCGGGGGTGTTGCTCCCTTCGATGCATGAGCGCGAGGATTGCTGCAGTCGGTCCCAGCGTCGACGCCAATCGGGCAGAGAACCTCGCAGAGCGCCGCGACCGCAGGCCCGCTCGTTAGCGCTAGGACCGTCACGAGGCTGGTGGCGCACCGCATCCAGGAGCTCACCCGCAGAGTATAGCTCGTTCTAGTGGGGCTCCGCGTCAACCTCTCGGCGGAACAAGGCGACCGTTTTCTGGCCACCAAACGCTACGGAGCTGAAGTATCCGAGGCGCGTCCGGAACTGGCTTGACATCGGACTCGGGGAGTCGGCCGCTCAAGGTGACTTCGGTTGAAGTTCCCTGCTCGAGCTCGGCGAGCTTACCGTTCGTATCCGGGTGCTCGCGAAGCTCATAGACGATGGGTAGTCCGGTCACGGCGAGCGTCCACTTCCCCCCAGCTCTGGTGACTCGCCCCGCGACTCTGACTTCCGCCGCCTTGGGGGTGAATCCGTTGTCGCGAACGACCTTACGAATGGTCTCGGGGTCCAGGGTATTTCCCGGCTCGAGCTTGATGTCGGCGACGCCTTCGTTGAGGCTTACCGTGACGGTTTCGACACCTTCGATCTTCCGCAGAGCCACGCTCACGGCGTGGGCACAAACGACTCAATCCATACCGAAGATCGTCTGGCGTATCTCCAGGAATTCGGCATCGCTCGTAGTGGGAACGAGCCAGGCGAGAAAGGCAACGACGACCGCGATGCGTCTCATGACACCACTCCTTTGCTCAGAACCAATAGGTGAAGTTCGCGACGAGGCGAACCTTATCGTTCCGTTGAGTGCCGTTCAGATTCTCGTAGACCCGAAATACCGGTCCCCCGGAGATTCCCCAGCTTCCATACAAACCCAGAAGCGTAGGGCCGACGAAGATCTGGTGGCCACCGCTGTCGAGGACGGGCGTGCTCGCGATGACGTCACGCGCCCGATGCTCCCCTACTACCTCGACGAAAATTCTCCAGTCCGGGTGAGGATAGTCCCTACGAAAAGGCGGCGGACGGTAGCCCAAAACGGCGCTGTACATCGTGAGGTCGCCGAGATGATCGGCCGTCTCTCCGGTCGGGGTCATGTAGCGTCTATAGAGGCCTCCGACCCACGCATAAATCGTCCGTGAGGCATAGCCGGTGGCTAGAGCCCCGACAAGCCCGGGAGCCGTGCGGGTGCCCGCGCGCAGATCGTCCGTTGGGTAATCGAACCCGCCATAGGCGGTGCTCTCGAATCGCGCCCCCACCTTCGGGCTCGTGCGGTGGAAGCGGTAACCCACCAGTAGCTCGACGTCGGGCTCGGCTGGCATCATCCCCATCATGCGAGTCGGATTCGCTCCTTGTTCCGTGTACAGCGGCATCGGGACCGATACCGAGAATTGCAAATCCTCGGTGACGCCATACCCGAGCATCGGCCGCAGCATGGCCATGGGCGAGTCGCCGGAACGACCCATGACCGCGAAGTCGAGGCTGAACGCGCCGCGACCCAGAGTCGGCGTCGCAAGTCCGAACACGGGTCCATGGCCCGATGCCCGCGCGTCCCGAGAGACGGCCGCCGCCGCAACGATGAGTCCAACCACGAGGGTGCGGTTCATACCGGGACGACGTTTCATCAGCGGGTGAGCTTGAAGATAACTTCCATGAGCTCATCGAAGACCTCTTGTTGGCGTCCGCTCTTGATGGCCTGCGCGGCGCAACGCTCCAGGTAGTTGCGCACGACGAGCTTTCCGACCCCGCGCATCGCCTGCTGGACGGCCGCGACTTGCGTCAAAATGTCGACGCAGGGCCGACTGTCGTCGAGCATCCGCTCGATGCCATCCATCTGGCCCCGGAGCCGTTTGAGGCGCGCATGGATTTCCCCCTTTCGCTCGTCGGGAACGAAGGCCTCGTTCAGAGCTCGAAGCGGCAAAGAGTTCTTGGCCATTCGCTCACCTCCATTACGCGATATGCGGTGACAGCGCGACCCAGCCGGCAAGCCATGAAAATTTGATACCCATGCCCCCTTATGGTATATTTCGCATGCAGCAGTGTCAACCGAATCCGGCCGCTAACATCCGATCTGGCGGCATGCGGACCTTTGCCTGCCGCGATTGCGGCTTCCGCCGCGAGATGTAAGGATTTCCCGCGAGCCGCGTGTTGCACCCGGTGGAGGGCGGTAGCATGATTCGAGGCCAACAGGATACCCAGGTGGATCACGACACGGAAACGAGCGTCGACCCCGTATGCGGAATGAACGTCGAGCCTTCCCAGGCCGCCGGTAGCGCTGTTCACCGGGACACTACGTTTCATTTTTGTAGCCAGCACTGTCTCGAGCACTTCCGGATGGATCCGTCGGCGTACACGCAGAGCGATGCCTCCCCGGACGTTCAGACAAGCGCCGCACCGGGCATGGAGTGGACGTGCCCGATGCATCCGGAAATCATCCGCGACGCGCCGGGAAGCTGTCCCATTTGCGGCATGGCGCTGGAGCCGAGGACCGCCACGCTCGATGAGGACAACCCCGAGCTTCGCGATATGTCGCGCCGGTTCTGGATCTCTCTCGCTCTCTCCGTCCCGATACTCGCCCTCATGGTGTCGGAGATGCTTCCGGGTCAGCCTCTACAGAGTCTCGCGAGCTCGACCGCGCTCATCTGGCTCCAGTTCGCGCTGGCGACACCCGTGGTCGTCTGGGGAGGTTGGCCGCTTTTCGAGCGCGGCATCCAGTCGATCGTCAACCGCCATCTCAACATGTTCACGCTGATCGCGCTAGGCACCGGCGCCGCCTTCGCGTTCAGTGTCGCCGCCGCGATCGCGCCGGGGTGGTTCCCCCAGGCGTTTCGCGACCCGCACACGGGGGCCCTTCCGGTCTACTTCGAGCCCGCCGCCATCATCGTCACGCTCGTGCTTCTGGGACAGGTGCTGGAGCTCCGGGCACGCAGCCAGACGTCGCGAGCGATCCGCGCCTTGCTGGGACTGGCCCCGGACGTCGCCCGGCGCATCAACGCCGACGGGAGCGAAGAGGACGTCCGGATCGAGCACGTCCAGCCGGGTGACCGCCTGCGGATCCGGCCAGGCGAGAAGGTTCCCGTCGACGGTGTCGTCGAAGAGGGGGCGAGCGCGGTCGACGAATCGATGCTGACGGGTGAGCCACTCCCCGTGGAGAAGACACCCGGAAGCGTCGTGACTGGAGGGACGGTCAACGGCACCGGAAGCCTCGTGATGAAGGCCGAACGCGTGGGAAGCGAAACGCTCTTGGCGCAGATCGTTCGCCTCGTCAGCGAGGCGCAGCGATCCCGCGCTCCCGTCCAGCGGCTGGCCGACACGGTGTCGGCGTGGTTCGTGCCCGCGGTGATTCTCGTCGCGGTGCTCACCGCCATCGTGTGGGGGCTCGGCGGACCCGAGCCTCGGCTCGCACACGCCTTGGTCAACGCGGTGGCGGTGCTCATCATCGCCTGCCCCTGCGCTCTCGGCCTCGCGACGCCGATGTCCATCATGGTCGGCACCGGCCGGGGCGCCCAGGCGGGCGTTCTCATCAAGAACGCCGAGGCACTCGAGGTTCTAGAGCGCATCGATGCCATCGTGGTCGACAAGACCGGAACCCTGACCGAAGGCAAGCCCGTGCTCGTCTCGGTAGAGCCGATGGGATCGTTCTCCGAAGCGGAAGTTTTGCGCGTTGCGGGAAGCCTCGAGCAAGCGAGCGAGCACCCGCTCGCCGCCGCCATCGTCGCCGGTGCCATCGAGAGAAACGCGGCGCTCGCCGGCGTCGAGGATTTTCAGTCGGTCACAGGAAAAGGCGTCACCGCCGTGATGGACGGTCAGTCGATCGCGATCGGAAATCAGACTCTCCTCGATGACCTCGGAGCCGATGGTTCCGCCGCCGCCGAACGGGCCGAGACGATACGCCGGGACGGCCAGACCGCCGTTTTCGTCGCGATCGACGGGAAGCTCGCCGGCGTCCTCGGCATCGCGGACCCCATCAAAGAAACGAGCCGCGAAGCGATCGAGCACCTTCACGAGGACGGCGTGAGCGTCATCATGCTCACGGGAGACAACCGTACGACCGCCGAATCGGTGGCGAGCAAGCTCGGCATCGACCGCGTCGAAGCGGAGGTGCTCCCCGATGAAAAGGCGGCCATCGTCAAGCGCCTCCAGAGCGAAGGCCGTCGAGTGGCCATGGCCGGCGACGGTATCAACGATGCTCCAGCGCTGGCTCAAGCGGACGTCGGCATTGCCATGGGCACGGGAACGGACGTAGCCATGGAGAGCGCCGGTATTACCCTCGTCAAAGGCGACCTCCGCGGAATCGCGCGCGCCCGGCGTTTGAGTCGAGCAACGATGCGGAACATCCGCCAGAACCTCGCGTTCGCGTTCGGCTATAACGCTCTCGGAGTTCCCGTGGCGGCCGGCGTTCTCTACCCGTGGTTCGGCATCTTGTTGAGCCCCATGATTGCGAGCGCAGCGATGACGTTCAGCTCCGTTTCGGTTATCACGAACGCTCTCCGCCTGAGGAATATCCGTCTCTGAAGTTCTCCGCACGTTGGCTTGAGACCACATCCCAGGCGACAAACACGGTCGTATGGAACGGTGAAGCCCCATCCGAGCCATTTCTCGCGACGAGCTTTGCGACTTTGCTGCCTTTGGGCCCTTGCGTTTTTCTGCAGCACTAAACCTTATACTGCACCCCGCTGGACCCACGCCAACAAGGAAACCCGGATTTTCCCATTTCCCAACCCCTTTATTTTCTCTCACGAACCGATGGACGCTATGTGCGACAATTCATCTGGAGGTGGCCTAAATGCGCACCACGAGTCCGATCGCCAGTCTCTTCGGAAGATCTCCCTTCCGCCCGCTTCAGGAGCATATGCGGGTTGTCGAGGCGTGCGCCGAAGCGATCCTTCCGCTCTTCGAGGCGCTCGAGAGCGGAGATCGCCAAGAGCTCATCAAGCTCAAAGAGAAGATATTCGAGCTCGAAGGGCAAGCGGACGATCTCAAGAACGACATTCGCTCACACCTGCCACGAAGCCTGTTCATGCCGGTGGACCGCCGGGATCTGCTGGAGCTCCTGAGCTCTCAGGACTCGATCGCCGACACCATCCAGGATATCGCCGGTCTCCTCGTGCTGCGAAACATGGAGATTCCGCGGCACTTCGATGGAATTCTGAAACGGTATCTCTCGCGGAATCTCGATGCGACGCGTCAATGCGGCAAAGTGATCGGTGAGCTCGATGAGCTGGTGGAGATGGGGTTTCGCGGCAAGCAGGTGGATCGAGTCCTGGAGATGATCGCCGAGCTCGGTGCGATCGAGACGGAGACCGATGATATAGGCGTCGAGCTCACGACCGCCCTCTTCGACCACGAGGACGAGATGAAGCCCCTTGCCGTGATCTTCTGGTATGAGATGCTCCAGCTGATCGGAGACGTGGCCGATTATGCCGAGGACGTGGGAGACCGGCTTCGGCTCCTGATCGCCCGCTGACCCCGGAGGGAATCCTTTGGAAGCAGAACTGGGAGTGGTTTACGTCACCCTCGCCGTCGTTTTCGGGCTCTATATGACCTGGGGTGTGGGGGCCAACGACGTCGCAAACGCCATGGGCACGTCCGTTGGCTCCGGCGCCATCACGGTGAAACGCGCCATAATGATCGCCGCGGTGTTCGAGTTCGCGGGAGCCGTTCTCGCCGGCGGGCATGTCACGGGAACCATCCGAAACGGCATCATCGACGCGTCTCACGTGACCGACCCGACGATTCTCGTTTTCGGAATGCTATCGGCCCTTCTCGCTTCGGGTGTCTGGTTGATGGCGGCCAGCTACTTCGGCTGGCCGGTGTCCACCACCCACACGATCGTGGGCTCCTTGATCGGCTTCGGCATGGTGGGTGTCGGCCTCGACGCGGTCGCCTGGAATCAAGTTACTGGCATCGTCGCGAGCTGGCTGGTCTCCCCCTTGCTAGGCGCGACGATTGCCTACATCATGACCCACAGCGTACGACGCTTCATTCTCGACACGGACGCCCCACTCGAAAGCGCGAAACGTTACGGACCCGTGTATGTCTTTTTCATGGGACTACTCATCGCGTTGGTGACACTCTACAAGGGACTCACGCATCTCGACCTGGAGCTCACCAACGGTCAGACATTCGTCATCGCCTTGGGAATCGGCCTCGTGATCGCTTGGGTTGGAAGATCGCTGATTCGCAGAGTGGCCGTGGATCGCGAGGCGGAGCGGGAGTTCCATTACGCCAGCGTCGAGAAGGTTTTCGCGCCCCTCTGTGTGTTCACGGCCTGCTCGATGGCGTTCGCTCATGGCTCGAACGACGTGGCGAACGGAATTGGACCACTCGCCGCGGTCGTCGCGATCGTGCAAACGGGCGTGGTCGCTCCGCAGTCCGCGCTGCCTTTGTGGATCCTGCTCCTGGGTGGCGGCGGCATCGTCCTGGGGCTCACGACGATGGGCTATCGCGTCATGCGCACTATAGGCCACAAGATTACCGAGCTCACGCCGAGCCGCGGGTTCTGTGCCGAGCTGTCGGCGGCAGCCACGGTCGTCGTCGCCTCTCGTCTCGGGCTTCCCGTCTCGACCACTCACATCATCGTGGGCGCCGTACTTGGCGTCGGCCTGGCACGGGGCATCGCGGCGATCGACATGCGTGTGATTCTCGGGATCGTTACCTCCTGGCTGGTAACGCTTCCACTCGGCGCCGGCTTGGCCGCATTTTTCTACTTCTTTTTCCGTGGCCTCTTCCTCTGAGCTCGCGGGTCAGCCGCAGAAAACACCCGGCAACCTGAAGCTGAGAGAAGTCGACGCTTTACATTCCTTCCGAGGAATCCCTTATCCCGCCAGAGTCGAATTTCGTCAGCTCCTGGTGACAGGCCCCCCGGGAAGCGGAAAGACGACACAGGTACAAGCGATCGGCGGATGGCCCGAGGAAGGCTATCTGGACCTGACCCTCCCGAGCTGGTGGCGCTCCCGCGTCCTGGCGTTCCGCCCTCGTGAAGTTCACTTCGGGCTTCCCTTCAAAGGTTGCTCTCAAGGGCTGACGTTGTTCGAAGATGCCTGGATGCGCGCAACGGAGCGGCTGCAGTTGCAGTTGGAACGGATTTGCCTACCGCCGGCAGACGCCTGGTGGAGGCTTTTGAAATGGCGATCGAGATATGCGTTCGAGTTTCTCCTTCCGTCGGCGGCAACCCTGTTTTCCCGACTGCAGGAACGCGCCAAGCTGCAGAGCCACCCGATCGATTCCGAGCTGACGCTCGAGCGCCTCCGCGAGCAGCGGAGCATCCACGTGGCCGTGGCGCGGCTGTTCCACCATTCCGGTTTGGTCGTGTTCGTCCGCGAGGCGCTCGACGGGATGCCCAAATGGATCGACGAGGACGTCGTAGCGGGCCTTGCGCCATGGGAGTCCGCGCCTCCCCATGCGCTCGAGGAACGGTTGGCGCGACGCTGGGAGAAGCTCGGAGGGCGTGAGACTCTGCCCGTCGTCGAGCCAACCGAGCCGATACGGCTCGCGGGGAGCCGCCTTGGCATCCCGCACAAGGCGCTTCCCGTCGAGCTGCGCTCGGGGCAACAACGGCTCGAGGTGCAGCCCGAAGTATTTCTCCACGTGGACGGCCACCGCGCCAGCGGATCGGTCCTCGTCTTCGATCCCGAGGACTACGAAAAGCGAATCTATGGATTCGTACGTCTGGACACAGAGGGTCGCACCCGGATCGGAAGCGGGCAAGAAGATCGGTTCGTCACTTCGAGATTGCCCCGCGAGCGAACCTCGAGGCTAGAGATTGCAAACGATGGAAAGCTCCTCAAAGTGACCGATTTGGAATCACCGAGCGGAACCGAGGTCATCCCGCTACGATCTCCCGATCGTAGCGACCGGCTCGTACGGGACCGATTGCGCAGCCTTTCGAGAATCAGGGATCTGTACGGGGGACCCATCCGCGTGCTCGACACCCGCGAAGTTCTCGATAGTCTTTCGAAGCTCGCGGACTCGATGGAGAACGATCCCTGGCGTCCCCAAGACCGCCGCGGCAAGGCCGGCGGAATCCTCGAGGTCCCCGCCGGCATCGTGCCGATTCTCGTGGGTGATCTGCACGCGACCATCGACAATTTCTTGACCATCCTCAGCCAGAACAAATTTCTAGAGGAGCTGGAGCGCGGAAAAGCCGTCATGATCCTCCTGGGAGACGCCATTCACTCGGACGACGACCGTCGCCTCGAGAACATGGAGAGCTCACTGCTCATGACGGATCTCATCTCGAAACTCATGCTCGCTTTGCCGGGACGATTGCACTACGTCCGAGGCACACACGAGAGTTTTTCCTACGAGCTCTCCAAGGGCGGAGTCCCTCAAGGGCAAGTGTGGAAGCGACAGGTGCTCGAACGGCGTGGGGAAGCCTATTTCGAGGTGCTCCAGAGGTTTTACGAGCGGTTACCGTACGTCGTGCGCGGGGTGGATTTCGCCGCTTGCCACGCGGGACCTCCGATCGAGCACGTTTCTCGCCGGGAGCTGGTCGACATCACCCGGTACCCACGGCTCAGACACCAGATTACCTGGAACCGTCTTCGGACACTGAACAACCCCACCGGTTACAGTAAGGGTGACGTCGCCGCCTTCAAGAAAGCGCTGGGTCTTCCCCGAACCGCGCCTCTCATCGTGGCCCACAGCCCTCGTCAGGACGGAGGAACGGTCTGGATGGATCTGGGCGGCATCAAAGCCCACCACTTGATCTTCAGCGGAGGCAGCAGCGAGGTGGCCGTGTTCACCCGAATCGGTGGGGAGATGACGCCGCTCGTGTACCCGAGCGAGCCCCTGATGGCCTGGCCCGGAATGTCGTCGCTATCTCGCGGGAAGTGATACCGGGAAACGTCGTTCCACGGTGCGTCCTCACCGAGCCCCTGGGCTTGGCGTCGAGTGCGCTTCCAGTGCTAGGCTTGTCGAAATGAAGAAAGAAGACGAGGAGCTGCGTCTTCCGGTTGCTTGTTCGCTTCCTCCTCTGGAGCTTCGCCTTCGCGTGGGAGCGATCCGCGAGGGGATCGCGAGACGCATCTCAGCGGTCGAGGACCTCGAGGGTGGGTTCGCCCTGCGGCTTGCCCCGCTCGACGAGGCTCTGCCCGAGGCCAGGGCTTTCGTCGACTTCGAGCGGCAATGCTGCGGGTTCGCCACTTTCGAGCTGCGGCGGGATGAAGCCGCTGATGCGTTGTGGATCGAGATTCGTGGTCCGGAAGGCACGAAGCGTTTCTTCGAGGAGCTTCTGTCGAAGCTCGAAGCAGGGTGATGGAAATGATGCGCCTCGCATGAAGATCTACCGCACGCCCGACGGCGTGGTGGGCCACGACGGAAGCCGGTGGCTCCGAGCGCGGACGTTTTCCTTCGATGCCCTGTTTCAGGGAGGTTCGGGGATCCTCGATGCCTTCGACGAGGAAAGGGGCCCTTTGAAGGCTGGATCGGCGCTCCTCCCTCCGCTCGAGAGTCAAGAAATCTGGGCGGCCGGCGTGACCTATTTTCGAAGCCGTGAAGCGCGGATGGAAGAGTCCGAAAAAGAGGCGGACGTCTACGACCGCGTGTACTCCGCAGAGCGGCCGGAGCTCTTCTTCAAAGCCACCCCGCACCGCGTCGTGGGCCATCGGCAGAACGTCGTCATCCGCTCCGATTCGACCTGGAACGTACCCGAGGCGGAGCTCGCTATCGCCGTGAGCGCGGGGCGGGAGATCATCGGCTTCAGCATCGGAAACGACATGAGCTCCCGAAGCATCGAAGGAGAGAACCCGCTCTACCTGCCCCAGGCAAAGATCTACGACGGGAGCTGTGCGCTCGGGCCTTGCCTCGTCCTCCAAGACAAGCCCCTATCCCCCGAGACCGCCATCCGTTTGCGTGTCGAACGCGGCGGCGACGCGATCGTGGACGACAAGACCTCGCTCGAGGAGATGAAACGCTCGCCCGAGAACCTGGTGAGCTATCTGTTTCGCCACAATAGCTTCCCCAACGGCGCCTACCTCTTGACGGGTACGGGAATCGTGCCCGATGCCTCCTTCACGCTCGAGCCCGGGGATGAGATCACGATCACCATCGATGGGCTCGGAACCTTGTCGAACATCGTCTCGTCGGTTCGATGATCGAACCGCGGACGACGATCTCAGCGGCTTGCGTTTCCCACGGGGCGGACGTAGGCTGACGTGACGTGATCCAAAAGCGGCATCCGCGGCTCGCGACTGCAACGGTCGCGTTGCTCCTCGGTTTCACGCTCGCGGATCTCACCGGCGACCTGCTCGGCGCGCCGGTTTGCGCCGCGGACACCGATCGCGCGAGCGAGACCCCAGTCGCAGCGGCGCAGGCGATGACCAGCTTGCAAAACGCAGACGGTGACGAGCAGACCCTTCACATCGACGATTGTTTCTGCTGTTCCCGCTGCGTCGAAGGTTCTCCCTGGTTCAACTTTGATGCCGAGCCCGGCTCCGTTGACCTGATGGTTCTCGACCCGCTCCGGCACGTTTCTTCGTCGCTCGGCCGTCCCTACCGACCTCCCCGAACCTCCTGATTCTTTCGTTACCCGCGCTCAAATCACTTGGCATTGGCCGGGTGCGGAGTGTTTTCAGGAGGTTCCATGAACCAGATCGGAGAGGACACATGATGGTCATCAAGGCCCGCGCGCTCGATGGCGCCACGATTGCGCTCATGGGTGCCTGGCTGGTCGCTTGCCACGCACCCACGCCCGAGGACGAAGCGCAGATCCGAGAGCTGTTCAGCCAACTCTCGAACGAGCTCCCCGGCGCCACTCCCGCCGATATCACGCTCTATCTGACCGAAACGGACCACCACGAGGAGGAGGACCCGTATCACCATCGTCCCGCCCTCGAGCTCTTGATGAGGTTCAGCTCGGTTCAAGAGCTGGAGATGGAAGTCAGAAGCATCACCGTCACGGACGGGCGGGCTCACGTTCGATGCTCCATACGTGGCATCGAGACGGGGCCGGATCGCTCCGGGGAGCCGGTGTCGCAGGAGCAGATCTTCGAGCTTCTGCGAGATCCCGGCGGTTGGCGCATCGCCGACCACGTGATTTCGTGAAAAGGACGAGCTGGCCAATTGTCGGGGCCGTCCGCGACGGGTGAGCTCGAGCGACGAGCCCTCGTCCTCGAGTACTTCACCATCGCCTGGAACGTCATCGAGGCTCTCGTCGCCCTCGTGGCCGGCTGGCTCGCGGGCAGCATCGCGCTGGTCGGATTCGGCCTCGACAGCCTCATCGAAGTCACCTCTGCGGTGGCTCTGGTCTGGCGCCTACGCATGACCGGCGATCCGGATGCGGAGCTCGAGGCAGAGAGAAGGGCTTTACGGATCGTTGGCTACACGCTCTTCGCGCTGGCCGCTTACGTGACGCTTCAAGCCGGAAGCATCCTGTTGCGGCGCGCGTCCCCGGAGGAAAGCTTCGTCGGGATCGCGCTCGCCGCGGTGTCTCTCATCGTGATGCCCTGGCTGGGTTTCGCCAAAAAGAAACTCGCGAAACGTCTCGGCAGTCGCGCGCTCGACGCGGATGCGACCGAAACGCTCGTTTGCTCCTATCTTTCCCTGACGCTTCTCGCAGGGCTAGGCGCCAACGCCCTGTGGGGGTGGTGGTGGGCGGATCCCGTCGCCGCGCTCACCATCGTCGCCTTCGTTCTGCACGAGGGGAAAGAGGCTCTCGAGCACAGCCGCGATGCCGGTTGACGCCGTCGCGAGAGGGAGTCGTGTGGCAACGCCGCGTTGAGTTTTGTGTCATCGTCGAGGACGAATAATGAATCATCGTTCGAAAGGAGATCGCGAAGTTCATTACCGTTCGGGATGCCAAGGCGACTCTTAGCGGAACCATCGAAGACAGCCAACATCAAAAAATAGTGATTACAAAACATGGAAAACCTGTGTGCATTTTGATCGGTTGCGAGGGCTACGAGATCGAAGATGTGTTGACGGTTGCTGATCCAGCTTTCTGGGAAATGATCGCGGAACGCCGGGCGAAAGGGCGTACGCGTTCGCTTGCTTCGATACGCGAACGATTCGTGCGTAAAGACGCCGTGTCCTCCCGTCAGCGCGCGAAAGGGAGCAAGAAGTCTCGCCTCCGCTAGCTGTGTCACGAGGACCGTGCGCAAGGCACATCACTCGGGGCCATCGAGCTCCGTCGGTTGAGCCCGTCACCATTCGCCTTCGACATTCCGCCGCTGCGGAGTTGGGGCGAGACCGGCTCGACTGTCTGCCTCCACGCTAGGGCTTTTTCGCTCTGAAGTTGATGCCGATCGTGCCGAACTTGGCGGCGCTCGACGCCTGCGGCGCGTCCTTGTAGACCTCGGCTCGCCACGTGATCTCGAAATTCTCGAACCCCGCGGCCTCGACGATCGCCTCGAGCTCTGCTTCCAGCAGAGCGCCGGCGATTCACCCGGTCCAGAGGTCGATACGCTCCTTCGCTTTTTCGCTCACCGGCTTCTCGACGAGGATGTCGCCGAGCTGCAGGCGGCCGCCCCGCTTCAGAACTCGCGCCATCTCCTTCAGCGTTCGCATCTTGTCGGGCGTGAGATTGAAAACGCCGTTCGAGATCACGACGTCGGCCCACTCGTCCGACACGGGAAGCTCCTCGACGTATCCGCGCCGGAACTCGACGTTCGTGAGATCGGCGTCCTTCCGGGCCGCTTCGGCTTTTCCGAGCATCTCCGGCGTCATGTCGATACCGACGACTTCGCCGCGAGGGCCGACCATCCGGGCCGCGATCAGGCTGTCCATGCCCGCACCGCAGCCGACGTCGACGACGCGCTCGCCCGGCTCGAGCTCACCCATGCTGAACGGGTTCCCTGTGCCGGCGAACGACTCGATGGCCGTCTCCGGAATCCCATCGAGGAGCGCGTCCCCGTAGCCCAGGATTCCCGCGAGCTTCCGACCGGTGTGAAAATGGAAGCCCCGCTCGGGCTCTTGAGCAACCATCTGATATTCGTTGCGGATCGCGGCTCGAAGAGTCTCCCGATCCACGGAAGGGGTCTTGGGAAGAGCCAGAGTCATCACGAGCCTCCTATGCACACGTTACGCAAGAAGAGGGCGTCACCCGCCACGCCTGTCCAACTGGATATGGTACCCTCCGCCGTTCTCGAGGAGAAACATAGGCATGAGCCCGATCTCACGAAGGCGTTTCCTGAAACAAACGGCTGCGGCGGCTCCGGCGCTCCTGATACGGCAGAGTTTCGTGCGGTTCTCGACGAATCCCTTTACCCTCGGTGTGGCCTCGGGGTATCCGCTTTCGGACGGCTTCGTCCTCTGGACGCGCCTGGCACCCGCGCCGCTTCTCGGAGGCGGAATGGAACCCTCCCCCGTTCTTGTCGACTGGGAAGTCGGCACCGATGACCGCATGGCCAACGTGGTTCAGCGCGGCACCGCCCTCGCCTCCCCGGATTGGGCGAATTCGGTTCACGTCGAGGTCGAGGGTCTCGAGCCGGATCGCTGGTACTGGTATCGTTTCCGCGCCGGGAACGAAGAAAGTGGCGTGGGACGTTCGCGGACGGCGCCGGCGGTCGACGCCCTCCCCGAGCGGCTGCGCTTCGCGTTCGCCTCGTGCCAGCACTACGAGCACGGTTTCTATGCGGCCTATCGCCACATGGTGGCCGACGAGCCCGAGCTCATCATCCATCTCGGTGATTACAT
>DATIBD010000028.1:0-93718 GCA_035457705.1 Vicinamibacteria bacterium | reverse complement strand
CGCCCCTTTCCACGCGTCGAGGTCATCCGGATCCACGAAGGTGAGATCGACGGACAGCTTGCGGAAATAGTGCTTGAGCTGGTTCACCGATCCGCCGTATAGGGCGCTCGACGAGACGACGTGATCGCCGGGTTGCAGCAGTGTGAAGAAAGCGGCCGCCTGGGCCGCGATACCGCTGGCAAAAGCGACCGCGCCGCATCCGCCCTCGAGGTTGGCCACGCGCTCCTCGAAGGCCGCGACCGTGGGGTTCATGATCCGAGAGTAGGTATTTCCGTATTCCTTGAGGTTGAAGTAGGCCGCGGCCGACTCGGGGTCCTCGAAGACGTAGCTCGTCGTCTGAAAGATCGGAACCGCGCGCGCTCCGGTATTGGGATCGGGCCTCTGCCCTGCGTGAACCTGACGGGTGTTGAATCCAAAGCTCCGGGTTTGCTCGAAGTTTTCCATCTCGGAGTTACCTCCCCACTCGCCGGACGTCCTCGTAGACGCGGGCCAGGAAATCCTGGATGATCGGCGTCTGTCGCGCCTCCTCGAGAAGAAATGAGTCGTGCCCGTAGGAGGTCTCGATGACGTGAATCTCGACCTCCTTTCCGGATGTCTCGAGCGCCTTGGCGAGGGCTTGCGAGTTCTCCGGCGGGTAGAGCCAGTCGGAGCTGAAGCAGACGAGAAGCGTCTTGGCCTCGAAGCCGGCCACGGCCCGCTCGAGGCTCCCGCCTCCGTACTGGCGCGCCAGATCGAAATAGGAGAGCGCTCGGGAGAAATAAAGATACGTGTTGGCATCGAACCGATTGACGAACTTGGCCGCCTGGTGTCTCAGGTAGCTCTCGACTTCGAAGTCGGGCTCCGTCAGCGTATAGGAGATCTCTGCAGCATTCGTCAGGCGCCGCCCGAATTTCGCCGCCATCGACTGCGCGGACAGGTAGGTTACGTGGCCGACCATGCGACCGATGCCCATACCCGCGCCGGGCGCCCGCCCCGTGCCGTAGTAGTTCCCGTTCTGCCAGTCGGGATCCGCCATGATGGCGTTTCGGGCGATGGCGTTCCAGGCGACGCCCTGAGGGTTCAAAGCCGCCGTGCTGGCGATCGGAACGATGCTCTTGACGGCGTTCGGGTAGTTGTAGGCCCATTCGAGCGCCTGCATCCCCCCGAGCGAGCCCCCGGAAGCGGTCAGAAGCGACTCGATCCCGAGCTCATCGAGAAACGCACGCTGCGCGCGCACCATGTCGGCAACGGTGATCACGGGAAAATCGAGGCCATAAGGCTTGCCCGATTCCGGATTGGTCGACGACGGGCCGGTCGAACCGCGACAGCCCCCGATGAGATTCGTGCTCACAACGTAATATCGATCGGTGTCGAAAGCCTTTCCCGGACCGATCATGCCGTCCCACCAGCCGAGGCTCTTCTTGGAGTCGATTGCGCGCTCGTCCGCCCCGAAACCATCGAGGGCGCTTTCCGCGGCTTCCGTTTCACTCCAACCGGCGGCGTGAGCATCACCGCTGAGCGCGTGACAGACGAGAATCACGTTGTCCTTGCGTGGAGTGAGCTCACCGTAGGTCTCGTAGGCGATGCGAACGTCGGAAAGCGTCTTCCCGCAGTCGAGCATCAGGGGCTCCGGCAGGTCGACGAAGTGTGTTCGAACGATGCCGACGCCGCCCTCGCGTGCCACGGTCCCCATGGTCGGCATGATAGCCTCCGGGGCGCCAGGAGTGCTATTCGGAAGGAGCGAAGGAATCGTCGGCCAGACCCATCATGTCGCGCCGACCGTCGGCTCGTTGGGGGCTCCGTTTCGATTACACTGGCGTGGCGAATGACGCTCGAAGACGAGTTCCGCAATTACACCAACAAGCAAGCCTATGAAGCGGTGTTTGCGCGGAGGATGATGCTGCGCGAACACCCGGACGATACGCGGGTGCTCGGTAACTCACAGCGGGAAGACTTCCTTCCTTTTCTTCATGCGCTGTTGATACAACTGCCAACGGCTGCCCACATCCTGGACGTGGGCGGCGGTGCGGGAGACATCATCGATCTGGCGTTGGGACGTGTGGAGGGAGCAACAATCCACGTCGAAGAACCTAATGAAGCGTTGCTCGAAAAATACCGTCAACGCCTTTTGGGGCATCCTTCACTCGAGTGCGGGACTCTTCATCCTGTGCCCGTAGAACGACTATCGCTACCCCTTAGTAGCGGAGGTAAGGAGATCTTTTGCGACGTGGTTCTGGCCGTTCACATGCTCTATTTCGTGGACGATCTCGTGGATACGCTTCGAGGTTTGTACGGCTCTCTTCGAGCGAGCGGTGTCTTGTTCGTCGTAATCGCGGACCAATTGGTTTCGACAACGGGTGGCGCGGGAAGGTTTCACTACGCCCGCATCGGGGACGAGAGCCGCGTCCGGGAGCTCGATGAGCGCTGGGCTCTTCGTGAGGAATTGCTCGGTCAAGCTGGCATCGCCTCTCTTCTGGACCCAGCGTCTCCACCCACGGTCGAGGTGCATCGAACCGAGAGTTGGCTGTTTGGCCGAGACCCCGATGACGTCGTCGCGATGTGTCTGGCGGGGGAGCTCCTATCGGCGGACGATGAGATGTTCGATCTTCGCAAACTGGAAAGCTGTAGGGCTTTCCTGGACGCGCACGGAGCCACAGTCCAGTTCGGGGTCGAGGATCGCCCCATCCCCCAAAAACGATGGTACCGAGCCATACAGCCACAGATCGTCACCGTGATTCGCCGAGGAGCCTAGGAAGCCGCCCTGATTCCGCCCTCCAAACAGCACTTTCAACTATCCCTTGAAGTCGGCGAACAGTGTCGTTGCAACAGCGCCTTTTGCATCCTAAGATCGCCCTCGGGAAATGCCCCTCGAAGCTGGCCTAAGCTCTCGCATTACGAGATCCGCGAGCCTTTCGGCACGGAATGGGCGATGTTCGCCGGGCGAAGGACTCGAAGCTTGGACGGGACTCGGTGCTTAAACGTAAGTGACGATCGTCGTCGCCGCCGGAATCATCGAGCGGGATCACCGCATTCTCGCCACGCGCCGAAAGAAAGGCTCCCACCTCGAGCTACACTGGGAGTTCCCCGGTGGAAAGCTCGAAGCTCACGAGTCTCCGGAGGAGTGTCTCGCGCGCGAGCTCCGGGAGGAGCTGGGGGTCACGGTCGCGCCGGGCCGCATCCTCGACGTCGTCTTCCACCGCTATCCGGAGAGTAGCGTGCTTCTGCTGTTCTACGAGTGCACGCTTACAGACGGCGAGCCCCGTGCCCTCGACTGCGACGCCTTTCGCTGGGTTCCCCGGGCGGAGCTTCCGTCCCTCGAGTGGGCTCCCGCCGACCTGGAGTTCGTCGCGAAGCTCGCCGCGGATACCCCGATAGTCCCGGGCGAACGCCCTTTGAGCCAGCGCTGAGTCGGGAACCGATAGATTCTGTCGATCCTGAGCTCGGGTGCGCGCACCGGGACTTATGAAATCGGCGCAACGCACACCAGGCTGAAAGCGCGACGTTGCGATCGAGGTCCTTCCGGAAGGGCTCGCCAGGGACGAAGAGCGGCTGGCGAGGATCGAGCGTGAGGCCAGGCTCCCCATCAGGCCTAGCGGCAGAGAAGGGCAAGTCCGGGGCCTGGGATCCGGCCCTCGGATCTGCGAGAATCGGCGCATGATGGCATTCGTTCACACCCTGCGGACGTTCCAGAAGCGGCCGCTCTTTGCCGCGGCGGTGGTCGCCATTCTCGGGCTCGGCATCGGCGCCACCACCGCCGTGTTCAGCGTTGTCAACGGCTTGCTGCTTTCGCCGCTTCCGTACCCCGAGCCAGACCGACTCGTTCGGATCTCGAAAAACGACCTCCAGCGCGGCTGGTCGCATTATCCGGTTCTATACGAAGAGCTTGAGGCGTGGCGGGAAGCGAGCGAGAGCTTCGATGGGATGGCGGCGCTCTGGTACACGGGGCCATCGGACAAGGCCATCACGGTGGACGGAGCCCATCGGTCGGTCAGCGTGCTTCCGGTCACCGCGAACTACTTCGACGTACTCGGAGTCAGCGCGCTGCTGGGCCGCACCTTCGTGCCCGCCGATGAAGACGGAGCCGACGCGCCCCCGGTCGTGCTGAGCTACCAAACGTGGCAGAACCTGTTGGCGTCGGATCCGGACATCGTGGATACAATCCTTCCGATCCCTGGCGACGCAGGCTACCGCGTAGTCGGTGTGCTCCCGCCAGGAGTCGATTATCCGTCGAGCGCGGAGGCGTACGTGCCCCTGCTCGCACTTCCCGCGTGGCGGGAAAACCGGTTCTTCGAAGCCGACGTCGTTGCGCGACTCGCGCCGGCCGTCTCGATCGAAGAGGCGCGGGCGGAGCTCCTGACCATTCGGGCTCGACTGACCCTCGAGGACCCCAAGGAGTACGCGGAGATGAACCTCGTCGTCGCACCGCTCCTCGACACGATCGTCGGCGACGTCCGCGTCGCGCTTTGGCTGCTCTTCGGCGCGGTGGGCGTCGTGCTCCTGATCGCGGCGGCGAACGTCGCCAGCCTGCTGTTCGTGCGCGGAGCGGAGCGGGATCGGGAGCTCGCCATCCGCGTCGCCATGGGTGCGGGAAGAGCTCGGCTCACCCGTCAGCTTTTCGTCGAAACGCTGGTTCTGGCCGCCGTCGGAGGCGCCGCCGGGCTCGTGCTCGCGTATTGGGGGCTATCGGCGCTCCTCCTGCTGCTGCCGGATACGCTTCCCCGGGCGGAAGGCATCGCTCTCGACGGGAGCGTCCTGGCGTTCGCGGTCATCGTGACGTTCCTCGCAGCGATCTCTTCCGGCCTCGCTCCGGCCTGGAAAGCGTCGAGCCAGGATGCGCTCTCGACGCTCCGGCGGGGACGGGGCGTCTTCGCCGACTGGCGCACGATGAGCGTACTTGTCGTGTTCGAGCTCTCGCTCGCTTTCGTGCTCATCGTTGGAGCAGGCCTCCTCGGGCAGGCGTTTCTCGCCCAGATGCGGATCGAGCGCGGTTTCGAGCCGACGAACCTGACGCTTGCGGCGCTTCAGATTCCGGGCAACAAGTACCCCATGTTCGGATCGTTCGCATCGCGGATCGAGCTGATGGATCGCCTGACCGAGAGAGCTCGAGCGATTCCCGGGGTTACCGACGTGACCGCGGTACAGCATCCTCCGGGAAGCGCCGATGCCGGCGTCACGGGACCGCTCTCGGTCGAGGGGCAGACCGAGGAAGAGCGGGAACGCAACCCGATGGTGAGCATCGAGTGGGTGCCCGAAAGCTACTTCGAGACCCTCGGTATGACGCTGCTTCGCGGACGGCCGTTCCAAAGGAGCGATCGCGGCAACGAGCCCAGGGTGGCGGTCGTGACCGAGAGCTTTGCCGCCCACCACTGGCCTGGCGAGGATCCGATCGGAAAGAGGCTCGGAAACGGAACGACCATGGCGTACACCACCGTCGTCGGGGTCGCCGCCGACGTGCGCTACCGCGAGCTTCGGAAGTCCTGGCTCGATGTGTACTTTCCCGTGGGCCAAACGTTCAACGACGGCCCGCAGGGAGGGTACTACGGAGGCCGGGCTCTGATCGTGCGCTCGATTTACGACGCCGAGACACTGGCACCGGCCCTTCGCGCCGCCGTCCAGGAGGTCGACCCGGATATTCCGGTCGAGAGCATCGTCCCTCTGGATGCGATCCTGGACCGGGAGGTCGCAAGACCCCGCTTTCAAGCCGTGATGCTCGGACTCTTCGCGGGCACGGGGCTCCTACTCGCCGCGGTGGGAATCTACGGAGTCATGGCTACAGTGACCGGAGCTCGCGCGCCGGAGATTGGCATTCGACTCGCGCTCGGCTCGACGCCTCGCGAAGCGGTGGGAGCGATCTGGAAGCGTGGCGCCGCGATCAGCGCCCTTGGGATTGGACTGGGCGTCATCGCCGCGTTCGCCACCACGCGGTTACTGACGAGCTTGCTGTACGGCGTCAGTCCTCTCGATCCCTTGAGCTTCGCGGGGGCGACGGTTTTTTTGAGCACCACGGCGCTCGTGGCTGCTTACCTTCCGGCTCGCCGGGCGGCTCGCGTGGACCCGGCCATCACGCTGCGTCACGAATGACAAGAGGAATCATCGCGCCACGTTGCCGAACCCCACGGCAATGAGGGCGATGAGGGCGGCGAGAAGGATCCCCCAAAGGAGCAAGGCGATTCGCGTGGCACGGTCTGCCTTCTCCTCCTCCCACCACTTCCCAGGGCGAAGCCCCTGGATGAGAAAGGTGACGACGGCGCTCAAATTCCTGCAGATGACGTTCGTCGCCAAGAGTAGTACGGCGCCGCACCCTTTGGTTGCCCGCCCCGAGCCCGACGATGACGGTCGGAGGCAAGAGCGCCACGGCGACCATGACCCCGACGAGGCTCGAAGGTTAGGCCAGACGTGAAGGCGAGCGCACCGGCGGTTCCCGCGGCGAGGGGGAGTGCCACGTCCCCGAACGACACGGCCGTTATCGATTGGATGGCCGGCACACTCATGTCCACCGTTGCGAGGGCTCCGACCAGGTACGCGAATCCGACCGCGATCACTGAGACCTTAGGCGTTGTTCACCGATGCGCGCCGCATAATCCCGAGGTCTCCCAGAGTGGTTCCGAGAGCGAGCGCCAGTGTTCGGAGTGAGGAGTGGCGCGATGACCATGGCCCCGATGAGGATCGCAAGATCATCCCGGAGAAGGCCAATGGCGGCGACGATCGATGACAGAAGTACGGTGACGAAGAACCTCGGGCCCGGGTGAATTCCCTCCTGCAAATCTTAGAGAACTCGTCGCGGCTGATCCGATCGGGCTTGCCCGCTTCCTGCGCAACCGTGGAAGGCTCCTCGGTTTCGGGCTCGCGCGGGAGCGTCGCTTCGACCGGAGGATGACGACCCGGTAGTCCTCGTTTGGGAAGCGCTCTCCCAATCGGTCGAGATTCCCTCGCATTCCTTCGCCTCGACGAGAGCGGTGACCAGGGTACGGTCGCCGTCGAGCGGGTTGGACCACGAGCCGGCCACGAGCTCGGTGTGGATCGTTTCCAGGACGTCCTCTTCCTTGCTGCGGCGCACCGACACTTGAACGAGACGAAGAGGCACGGCCGAAGTCTACCCGAACCCATGAGCGAGCGGCTCGCTGCCTGGATGGGTCTCGTGAGCTCTTGACTCTGGTCTTGACCTCGGTTCGAATGCCTCCGTCGTGCCCACCCGGCTGGCCGCTCTCGACGTCGCCGTTCTCATCTTCTACCTGGCGCTCATGCTCTATCTGGGCGTCCGCGGATGGAGTATGAGCCAGAGCTCGAGCGGCTATCTCGTCGCGGGACGAAGCCTTGGCTACGGAATGTACGTGGCGTGTCTCTCGGCCGTGGTCCTCGGAGGCGCTTCCACCGTCGGTGGGACGAGGCTCGGCTTCGAGTACGGGCTCTCGGGAATGTGGATGGTTTTCATGATGGGCGCCGGTGTAATGGCCCTCGGGCTCTTCCTGACGAATCGCGTCTCGAAGCTCCGAGTTCTCAGCATCAGCGAGATGCTAGAGCTCCGATACGACGAGAAGGCGCGTCTCGTGAGCGCGGTCATCATGGCGATCTATGCGGCGCTCATCGCCGTCGTTCAGGTGATTGCCATCGGCACTCTCCTGACTGCCATTCTCGGCTGGAGCTTCGCGGCCGGGATGTTTCTCGGAGGAGCCGTCGTTCTCTTTTACACCTTTCTCGGTGGTATGTGGTCCGTCTCGATGACCGACTCCGTTCAGTGGGTCCTGATGACGGTGGGCATTTTCTTTCTCGCCGTTCCCATGGGGCTCGCGAGAGTGGGAGGGTGGGGAGCGCTCGCGCGAGAGCTTCCACCGACGTTTTTCCGGCTCGACGCGATTGGCTACGATGAGATTCTCTCTTTCTTCCTTCTGTTCTGTCTCGGGCTCGCCATCGGTCAAGACATCTGGCAAAGGGTCTTCACCGCGAGGGATCCGACAGTCGCCCGACGCGGCACGATCCTCGCCGGTGCCTACTGTGCGGCCTACGCCGTGGCGACCTCGGTCATTGGAATGATCGCTGCGGTCGCCTTTCCGGAGCTAGAAGACTCTCAGATGGCCTACGCCACCGTCGTTGTCGAACTGCTGCCTCCAGGAGTGACCGGCATCGTCCTCGCGGGAACGCTATCGGCTTTGATGTCGACGGCCAGTGGAACTCTTCTTGCGTCCTCGACCCTCATCGCTCACGACGTCTACCGGCGCTTCCTGGTGAAGGACGTTTCCGACGAGGAGTTTCTGCGCAAGACCCGGCTCGTGACGGGCGTGCTCGGAATCCTCCTCGTCGCCATCGCCCTCTGGATCCAGGACGTCATCGTCGCCCTCGACATCGCTTATACGCTTCTCTCGGGTTCTCTCTTTTTTCCTATCATTGCCGGCATGGTGTGGAAGCGGGCGACGGCGCCGGCGACACTCGTCTCGATGGGCCTGAGCGCCCTTGCTTCTTCCTTGGCGATGGTGGCCTGGGGTGCGGGCTCGACACGATCCATTCTCGTCGGCCTCGGAACGAGCCTGGTAACTCTTGTCGCTGTGAGTTACTGGCGGGGACTCGCGTTCCAGAAGAACGGGGGAGGGATTCGAGTGTCCAGGGAACGCAACGGCCCGTAGACGCAACGTCGCAGAGCTCATACCGAGAAGTAGCTCGAAGAAGCTCCACCGTTGACTACGTGGTTGTTCCCGAACTATGTCCCAACGCCAAGGTGCGGATACGTCGCGAGACTTCGAGTACAATCCGAGCGAGCCCTTCGCAATGGCCAAGAAGCTCAACCAGCCCCTGGGCGGGAACGAGATGCCGCGCTTCGGCGGGCCGGCGACGATGTTGCGCCTCCCGAGCGCGTCGTCGGCCGAAGGCCTCGATGCCTGCTTCGTGGGAGTCCCCTTCGATATCGGAACGTCGAATCGAAGCGGCGCTCGATTCGGACCGCGCCAGATCCGCGCAGAGTCCTGCCTGATTCGCCCCTACAACATGGCGACGCGAGCCGCCCCGTTCGACGCCCTCCAGATCGCGGATCTGGGTGACGTTGCCATAAACACTTTCAATGTGGAAAAGAGCATGGCTCTCATCGAGGCGGCTTACGACGATATCGTCGCCGCCGGATGCAGGCCGCTCACGCTCGGCGGCGACCACACCATCGTGCTTCCCATCTTGCGCGCCCTCGCGAAGAAACACGGTCCTCTCGGCGTGGTGCATGTGGACGCTCACGCCGACGTCAACGATACGATGTTTGGCGAGAAGATCGCACACGGGACACCGTTCCGCCGGCTCGTGGAAGAAAATTTGGTCGATGGAGCCCGAGTGGTCCAGATCGGGCTTCGAGGAACCGGCTACACCGCCGAGGACTTCGACTGGCCGAGGGCCCAGGGCTTCCGCGTCGTTCCGGCCGAGGAGTGCTGGTATCGATCCCTGACTCCACTGATGGCCGAGGTGCGCGAGCAAGTCGGCAAAGGTCCCGCGTACGTCAGCTTCGACATCGATGGCCTCGACCCTGCCTTTGCCGCCGGCACTGGCACACCCGAGATCGGAGGCCTCACAACCGCGCAGGGCCAGGAGATCCTGCGCGGCTGCCGCGGCCTCGACGTCGTCGGCGGGGATCTGGTCGAAGTCTCCCCGCCCTACGACACGTCGGGAAATACGGCCCTCGTTGCCGCGAACCTGCTCTTCGAGATGCTCTGCGTGCTTCCAGGCGTTCCCTACCGAACGTAGCTGCGTGGGATCAATCGTTCCTATCGGACTCGTGGCGTCGACTCGATCGCGCCCGTTTCCTCGCTTCCTCGAAGGCTCGAAGGGCTCGGACCCGCGCCTCGGTGTGACTCACGATCGGTCGATCCGGCTCGTGTACGGAAGCTCGGGGGCGATCTCGAAGCTCCGGCAACCAGCGTTTCACGTAGCGTCCGTCGGGATCGAAGCGCTTGCCCTGGAGAACCGGATTGAAGACGCGAAAATACGGTGCGGCGTCGGTTCCCGTTCCCGCCGTCCACTGCCAGCCTCCGTTGTTGGCGGCGGGATCGCCGTCGATGAGATGCTGCATGAACCAGCGCTCCCCCCGTCGCCAGTCGATGAGGAGATGTTTGGTGAGAAACGATGCGGTGATCATGCGCGCCCGGTTGTGCATGAATCCCGTTCGGGAGAGCTCCCGCATACCGGCGTCGACGGCGGGATAGCCGGTCCTGCCCTCGCACCAGGCAGCGAAATCGTCCTCGTCGTCGCGCCAGTGCATGAACCGGCCCTCGCCACGAAAGCTCCGATTTCGCGCTTCCGGAAAATGCGACAGAACCGAAATGTAGAACTCCCGCCAGATGAGCTCTGCGAGCCAGGTCTCCGCGCCCTTCATCTCGCCCTTTCCCGACGCGTCTTCGATCGCGTCGAAGGCGACGCTCACGGCCCGTTGAGCCGACAGGTTCCCGAACCGAAAGTAGGGCGAAAGCCGGGACGTCCCCTCGAGGTCGAGGCGGTTCCGGAGCTCGGCATAGGAATGGATCCGCCTCGAGAAATCAGATAAACGGCGCTTCGCCTCCCGTTCTCCGGGAGGAAACAGCGAATCGTCTCGAGCTCGCACGTCGGGCAAGCGGTCGCTTGGGATGCCACCGATGTCGGGCAGCCTCGACGGCGCTTTAAAGACCGAAGTCGAGCGACGGGCGGCTTCGCGCAGCCAGGTGCGACGGTAGGCGGAGAACTTGGTATACGGGGAATCGTCGGGCTTCCGCACCCGCAAGGGAGACAGATAGGAAAGTCCCCAGACGCTTTTCAGCGGCAGCGAGTTCAGCAGTTCTCGATCGCGCTTTTGTGCGTAAGGCGACACGTCTTGCTCGCAGTAAATCGACTCCGCTCCCGTCTCCCGAAATATCCGGGAAAGCTCTGGGAGCGGCCGCCCGTGGCGGACGACGAGACGGCTTCCCCGCTTGCGCAGAGATTCATCCAGCTCCCGGAGCCCTCCGATTAGAAACGCGAATCGCTGCCGCGATAAGTAGGGTGAGGCCAGGAGCTCGGGGTCTACGACGAAAACGGGAACAACCCGCTCGGCGTTATTCAGCGCGGCAGCGAGAGCGGCGTTGTGCTCGAGTCGGACATCTCGCCGAATCCACCAGATAGCGGTCTTCATCGGCTTGCGCTCCGTCCGCCTACGTCTTTCTCGAGCTTAGGAAACGCTCCCGCTGACGTGCTCTTGGTGATGATGGCTCTCCACGACACGCACCAATAGTTACCGTGATACGAGCCTGGGTGCATCTTCGAGGCGGTCGGCGCGTGACATCCGAGTCACTGCGGCAGCAAGCAAACAAGCTTGACGGCACCCCTCGTTGTCGTTACCGTCTCCGCGTGCGCCTGGTCCTACTCCTTTCGTTTCTTTCGGCTTCTCCGGTTTTCGCTCAGCCTCGCTTCGACCCCGAGGCCGAGACCGAGGCGTATCTCTCGCGCGTGCCCGCGGAGGAACTCGAGCGCTCGGACGCCTATTTCGAGGGCGGCTACTGGCTCCAGCTCATCGGCTATTTGTACACGCTGGGCATCGCGTGGTTCTTGCTCGCGAGTCGCTTTTCGGCAAGGACGCGCGACTGGGCGGAATCGCGTGCCGGCCGTGGCTTTCTGGCAACGACACTCTACATGGTTCCGTACGGTGTGGTGACGTTCGTTTTGGGGTTTCCGTTGACGCTGTACCAGGGGTTCATTCGCGAGCATCACTACGGGCTCGCGAATCAGAGCTTCGGACCGTGGATGCGTGATCAACTCGTCGCCCTCGGAGTCAGTCTGCTCCTCCTCTCCGTAGCCGTGGCCGGCCTCTACGTGGCCATCCGGACAGCGGGAAGCCGATGGTGGCTCTGGGGCTCGGTGGGAGGCGTGGTCTTCTTGTCGTTCGTTCTCCTCATCGGACCGCTCTTCATCTTTCCGCTCTTCAACCAGTACGAGCCTCTGGACGACCCCGAGCTCACGGCACCGATTCTGAGCCTGGCCCGCGCTAACGGCGTGCAGGCCGAAGACGTATTTCAGTTCGACGCCTCGCGCCAGTCGAAACGCATCAGCGCCAACGTGAGCGGATTCCTCGCTACGATGCGGATATCCCTGAACGACAATCTGCTCGACCGGTGCTCGCTCCCCGAGATCAGGGCGGTCATGGGCCATGAGATCGGCCACTACGCGCTCAACCACGTGTGGGAGGGGCTTCTGTTCTTCGGTCTTCTCATGGCGGCGGGATTCGCGTTCGTGAACGGGCTCTTCGAACGACTCCGGGGGCGATGGGGCGAGCGGTTCGGAATCCTCGACATCGGGGACATCGCCGGCCTGCCTCTGCTCGCGGCACTCTTCGCCACGTTCATTTTCCTCATGACGCCCGTCGTCAACAGCTTCATCCGCGCCAACGAGGCCGAGGCGGACCTATTCGGTCTGAACGCGGCTCGCGAGCCCGATGGCTTTGCCGAGGTCGCGCTCAAGCTCGGCGAGTACCGCAAGCTGAGCCCGGGGCCCCTGGAGGAAAGCCTGTTCTTCGACCATCCGAGCGGCCGTTCACGGATCCAGATGGCGATGCGATGGAAGGGGGAGCAGAAGCGGATGAACCCCGATCCGAAATAAGCGTTCAGCCAAAGTCCTTGTCATACCGCACAGGCTATACTGGAGAATGGGTCGCTCACAATCATTCATAGCCGCTTTCGCAACCTCCGTAATTCTTTGCGTCTCTGCCGAGGCGGAGGAATCGTTCACCCTCCGTACCGGCGAAGCAGCTCGGTCTGAGACGGCAGGAATTACGCTTCGGTTCGACGGCGTGCTGGGCGACTCTCGATGTCCAAAAAACGTGAATTGTGTCCGCGCGGGAGAGGCCTTGACCCGTTTCTCGGTAGAGACCGAGGACGGAAAGAGTGAGCCTCTGGATTTCAAAGTCCCGCCCGGAGGAAGCGACAGCGCACGGTTTCGCAATATCCTGATCACGATTGTCGAGTTGAATCCCCAGGCCGAATCGGGAAAGCGTATCGATCCGTCTGACTACGAAGCCAAGGTAACGGTAAGCCGGGAATAGCCCCGGCGGGCGGAGGCGCCGCAGCCGCGCACAGATGCGGCACCCCCGGTTGACGGCCGTAACCTCAATTCGCCTGGC
This sequence comes from Vicinamibacteria bacterium, assembly GCA_035457705.1. GTDB lineage: Bacteria > Acidobacteriota > Vicinamibacteria > Marinacidobacterales > SMYC01 > DASPGQ01. The sequence continues at coordinate 80,649 of DATIBD010000028.1, read as the reverse complement.
ACGCGGCAGGGACGCTGAAATCCTCTGTGACGTTCAGGTCGTTGTGGTGGTTTCCGCCCTTGGCATTGACTCCCATGCCCCGCTTGGCGAAAGCTCTCCAGATCGAGCACTGATTGGCGCCGCCGTAGTCGTTCAGGTCGGCGAGGAGGATGGCATCACGCGCGTCGAGGAACGTCGGATTGCAAGGCTGCAATTTCAACCCGTCCATGACGAGCTGTATGGCGACGATGTTTCCGTCGGTGCTGCTGGAATCGTAGAAGTCACCATTGAAGCCGCGCGCGTTCACGAGATTCCAGTACATGTCCCACAGCGCCGAGGCCCAGATTGTGCCCATCGCATGTACCTGTCCTCCGGTTGCCGGGGCGTCCCCATACGTCAGCGGGTTGATTGTCAGGTCGGTCGAGTACGGGAAACTGCGGATACCCACCCCGTCGAGCCGCTGGTAGGTGACGTAATTCCCGATTCCCCTCGTGCCTTGGCGGGCTTCGTTTCCGGATTTTGCCGTGAGGACCAGCGCCCACCAATCGCTCCAACCTTCTCCCATGCCTCCGCTCTGAGACCCATTGAGGCAGTTGACGTTCCTGGGACCGCCGGTGAGCCGGTTGGAGACGCCATGGCCGTACTCGTGGATGATGACTCCGTCGTCGAAAGAGCTGTCCCTTCTCGCGGGAGCGTTGGGGTTGACCTTCACCGTCGCATTCACGCCCGGAAGAGCGCCTTTGATCTTCTGCCCGTCGGAAAGACCGATCATTACCGAAGATATGGTGATGTCGGTGGCGGTCCCGTCATCGCCCATGGTAAAGGGAGTATCCGACAGATGATTGACGATGATCGCCGCGACCGCACCGGCGTTCTGCACGTTTCGCACCTTGGTGACGAAAGTACAGGTGCCACGGTCGATGATCGCGATATTGCCGCTGATCGCTGCGGCATTCGTCAGGCTGTCACAGCCATCGCTCGTTGATCCCGTGGAGTCGACAACCAGAACAACGTTACCGGTGTTACCGGTGGTATCGAGCGCCGGACCGAACGCGGCCCCGCTGGCGATGTAGGTTCGGGCGATTTTGTTAGGGGAATTCACGACGACCGCATGGTCGTTCGGTGGGGTCCAGAGGAACATCTGCATGCGTCCGGCAAAACCGTCGGGCGGCGTCGCGAAATTCGCATTATTGGTGCCCGATCCGTCCTGGGAGTCGGCGATCACCGGATCTCCGGCGCCATTCTTGGAGCGCCCGTAGTTGTTCTGCTGAAACGCTCCGTTTGCTTCGTCGAATCCATATTGGTAATGGATATCGTGAAGGATGTTGTTCCAGTAGAACAGATTCGTAATCGACGCGGATTGGTAGGTCGAGGGAGGACGGGTGTCGTCGAAGGGGAAATCGAAAGTCAGACCCGCACCGCCACTCGGACTGAAGCCGCCGGTGTTGTTGGCGTCGGTGTCCTCCTGGGCCCGGACATTGTTGCCCCAGGTAATGGTGAACTCGGCTCCGGTCGCTCCGTTCGTATCGTGCCATCCGAAGGGGGAGGCCAGCGCATCCGCGGGATTCACCTCGCTCGTCCGCTGGCCATCGTCCGGGTTCTCGAGGGGGAGAGCGAGGACGCGATAGGTGTCGTTTGCGACCCAGTCGGCTTTGTCGAGAACGTTTCCGGTCTCGGCATCGACCCAGAGGTTCCACCAGTGCAATTGGTCCAGCGTTCGCACGAGCATTTGCCAGGTGAGTCGCACCTCGCCCGAGTCGAGCGCGTAGTAAGCGAGACGGACGGGAATAGGGTCGAGCGACAACCCGTTTCCAGCATACCGCGACGACAAGGCACGCCCTCCGGGACGTTGGAGTTGGAGAGGGGTCCCGATACTGGAGAGGCCGAGCTCGCGTGATGCCGCGAGGATCGCCGTGGCGGCTGAAAGCTGCGGAGAGCGCCTGTTCACTCTTTGCGCCAGGCGGGCGACGAACCGGACTTCGGCGTTGATGACCCGTCCGTCTCGATCGATGTTTATGTTGGCGTTCGCGTTGGCAACTTCGATCCCGCCCAGCCTCTGACGCAGATGAATATGTGTGGTCTGGTTCTGCCGGCTCAGTGAGCGGCTCAAGACCCCCACTTCGCTCAAGTCAGCGGCGGTGACGCCTGTTGTCGCCCCCTCTCCACGGACGAAGTCCAGGGCGATCTCCATCGGGTCTCTGGACGAGGGCTGAGATGTTCGGAAGCTCGTCGGGCGGTTCTGTCCGGTGCTCTCCACGGACGGCACCATCCAGGCAAGAACGAAGGCGGTAATCCGAATTGTCTTGCGCATCGGTCGCTCCTTTCCATCGTGCTAGGACCTCCAGGCACTCCGAAATTCGGTATCAGAAGACGGGTGCGCAACACCGACCCTGGCACCGAATGCCGTTCCTCGAGGTCGGACTTTGAACCCCTTTTACTGGATTTGTGGAAGGTGCATATCACCACAGCTCCTGGGGTGTCAAGGAGCGAGCCGACCGCGAACTTACTTCTCGAAGATCTTCTCAGCGGGCACGATGCCGACGCGCTCGATGGGGAGCTCCAGGACTCGGATTTTCTCGTCCTCGGCCAGGACCTCTTCGGCCGTTCCCGGCGTCTGGTAGGTCACGGGACTTTCGGAATTCGATTCGATGGCACGCGCCAGCTCTTCGGCGTTCGATGCGACGACGGCGACGCGGAAATCCCAACGGTCGAGGTGTTTTCTGAGAGCGCGGTTGACGTTCTCGACCGTCATCGTCGCGAGGCGCCTCTCGATCTCGTCGATGTAGAAGTCGATCCCGTAAAAACGGGAGTCCAACTGATAACCGAGACGTCGGTCGATGCTCTGTACCCAGAGCTTGGAATAACTGGTGATGTACTCGCGTGTTTTCTCGAATTGCTCCTGGGTCATGCCGTGCTCCACCAGACGTCGCAAATAGAAAATCGCGCCCCGGAGCGCGAAATGAGCGTTCTCGGGGGCTACGGGGCGGATCCAGATGCTGAAGTGCTGCTGGCGCCGAGGTATGTTCGGTACCGGAAACGTGCTTCCGCCTTCCTGGATGAAGCTCTCGACATAGGAGTAGTCTCCGTAGTTGAGGCCGCGTTTGGCGCGCAGCTCGTTCATGAGAACGCCGTTGAACGTGCGGTGGTCCCCGAGATGGATGTTGGCTACCAGCAGCGGGTAGAAGTCCTCGTCCGCCCGCGTGATGTCGAGGGGAAAGCCGAGGCTTATGGCCGTGGAGTCGGCGGCGGGCCGACCAACCACGGTGACAATGAGTCCCTTGGCATCCGACGCGCCTGGGATTGATCGAGACCGTTCTTCGCCCCCAGGAAGCGACTTTCGAAAATCCTCTCGTATCCGCTCGGAGAGCCCATCGGGCACGTCTCCGGCAATCCCTATCTGCAGATTCGCGAAGGTGTAATGTTCGCGGTAAAAGGCTTTGACGTCGTCGAGGGTAATCGATTCGACTCCGGCGACGGTTCCCTGCACCGGATGACGGTACGGGTGACCTTCGTACAGGATCCACTCCAGAGCGTTCTTGCCGAGCTCCTCATCGTCCGAGCTGCGCAGCGACTTCGTCAAGAAGTTCAGGAGCTCGTTCTTGTTCCGCTCGAAATCGGCGGGGTCGAAACGAGGTCTCAGGATCCGCTCGCGGAAGATTCCGTAGAAGGGCTCGAGATGATCGCGGTGGGCGTGGCCAATGAAGGTCGTCACTTCCTTGTCTGGCTGCGACGAAATCGCCGCGGCCATAGGGTAGAGAGCCTCCATCACCTCCCGTAACGACGATTCCTCCGTCCCGCCGCGGCTCAACATGAGCGCGGTGAGGGCGGCGAGGCCCTCCTTGCCGGACGGATCGTCGCTCGATCCGACATGGAACACGAAGCGGAAGTCGACCAGAGGACTCCCCGGGCTCTTCAGCAGCACGACGTCGCGGTCCGCGCCAAGAGTCAGTTTCGTCATACCCAGCACCGTGAGAAACGCGAGATAGGTTCGAATTGGAAACATCGACTATTCCTCGCCGGAGACCCCGGGAGCCGGCGACAAAGTCACGATAGTTCTCGTCTCCTCGCGGAAGTACTCGCGCGCGAGGCGGCGAACGTCTTCGGCGGTTACCGAGTCGTAGAGCTCGTAAACGCGGTTGATGGTCTTCGGGTCGTTGGTGAGCGCGAGATAGTGGGCCATGGTGTTGGCGACGGCATCGGCGGTATCGAGGCCGAGAAGGAATTGATAGCGCATGTGACTCTTCGTTGCCTGAAGCTGGTTCTCCTCCGCCAGCTCCTCGGAGATCCGGTGGAGCTCGTTCAGCAGGGCTTTGCGAACCTCGTCGAGCTTCTCCGGCACCCGCACCCGGGTAAGGATGGTGTAGATGGGTGGATCGGCGTGATCGGTAGCACCCGCCTGAATGAAGTCGACCCATTGTTTATCGATGACCAGCTCCTGGAAGATGGGTGACGTCTCCCCGAAATGCACCTGCGAGAGGACGTCGAGTCCCGGCATGTCGATCCGCTCTGTGCTGAACGCCGGGGCCCGGTAGCCGATGGCGAGTATCGGGAGCGTAGGTGCCAGCCATTCGACCGAGGCCTCGCGAGGCGCGGTTTGAGGCGGTTCGGCGGGAATGTCGGGTAAGTAATGCCCGCGCTTCCAGCGTCCATATTTCTCCTCGATATGCCGTTGCAGCGCGTCCCAGTCGTAGTCGCCTACGACGAGAATGGTGACATATTCCGGCCGATAGAATCGGTCGAAGAACTCGATGCTGTGATCGTACAGGGTAGGCATGGCCTCGATGTCCTCGAGAAATCCAATCACCATGTGTTGATAGGGGTGGTGGTCGTAGACGGTGTCGTGCAGCTTCTCGTAGAGGCCCATGAAAGGGTTCGTCGCGCTCTTGTTGTACTCGCCCAGTACGGCACCCGCTTCCTTCTGGAACTGCTCCTTGCTGTATTCCAGGTTCTGAAAGCGATCGGACTCGATCTCGATGATTCTCGGAAGCGACTGCGAGCTCGCGAGGATGTGGTACACCGTTCGATCGAACGTCGTGTAGGCGTTGGAATCCGCTCCGATCGCGCGCAGCACGTCGTTGTAGCGGTCTTCGGGGTAAGTGGACGTGCCGCGAAACATCATGTGCTCGAAGAAATGCGCGAAGCCGCTCTTTCCCTGCTCCACCTCCTGGCGAGAGCCGACCCGCACGACCGTGTAGAAGGCGGCGATCCTTGGACTGTCGAATCGTACGCCGACGAGCCTGAGGCCGTTGTCGAAGTCTCGGATGTCGATTGGGTAGGGGAAGACTCCCGGGTGTTGCGGTTGGACGGGCGTAGAAACGGTCAGCGTCATGAGAAGCATGCTCCCGATCACGTTATGGTGTCTCCTTCGTGCTCAATGCCGTGGAGGGACTCGTGGCCTATCGGCCACGCTCGCTTTCCCCTCCTTCGGAGACGAAAGCGGTGCCCTCCACGGCTCGGCCTCTGCGGCGCTGCGCGCCGATCTCGCAGCGGATGTCGTGGCTGCCGCTCGGTAGGCTGGACTGGACTTCATCATCAGCCTTTCCGCGCGAATGATAGCTCAAAGGCTGCGCGTCACTCGGTTTCGCCACGGGCCGCGGGGGCGCTCGAGAAGCAGCTCTCCGAGAATCAACGCCTCGACGAGCTCACGCGACCCCGGTCGTCGCGCGCCCCGCCGGTCGATTGCGACAGGGGGCTTGCTCCGCTTCGCCGGCATCCTGGCGTCGACGGCAGCCGGCCCGATGACCGATTCATAGAGCCTGCGCCCAAGGATCGCGGTCTCTTCGGGCGAGTCGAGCGCGGCGTCCATCGCCGCGACCACGAGTTGCCGCGGTGAGCCTTCGGCGAGCTTCCCCGACGAAAGCATCGCCTTCGCCCTCGATGCGCCTTTGGCGTGGAGTCTCCAGTCGGCTATTCCCGGCAGATCCGCCAGCCTCTTGGAGCCGAGGGCTTCGAGCTCGGTGAAGAAGAGCTGTTCGGTGAGCGTGTCGAGCACGGATTCGATGGGCGGAAGCGGAAGGCTCCCTTGGGCTCCTGACAGGGCGAGGGAGGCAGGGTTCTGATGCCGTTCTGTCCATTCTCGGAGACTCTCCTCTGCCTCGCTGGAGTAACCGAGGATCGTGAGCCATGCCGCCGTCCATCGAATCCGCAGATGCGCGGGGGGCTCGGGATGCACCGTGCCGTCTGGATTGAGCCGGAGGGTAGTGACTCGAAGCGGCGACTGCGGGCTCGCATGAACGCGGGCGAGGACGCGAAGATACGTGGGACCGAACAAAGTGGCCCCCAACGCGTCTCCGAGAATTCGAACGACGTAAGCGGCGAAAAACAGTCGGGCAAGAGCCTCGGGACGGCTCGCGACGTCCGAATCGGTCACCCTGAGCTCGAGCCGGTCGTAGATCTCGCGATAGAGACCGGGAGCGGCGTCGCCCAGATACCTTGCGATCTCGAAAGGGAGGCCAACCCATTCCAGCGGCTCGTTGGTTACGCTTCGCGGCACGAAGAGTGTCGAGCCGGCGAGGGGCGATGACCCGAGACGATCGTCGCCCAGATCCCAGATCAGCGCGACGGGCGGCGCCTCGCGGAGCTCGAGTTGGGCCGCGGCCGCGTGCGGAGCGAAGCGGGCCTGGAACTCGTCGACGAGCCGGTCCGCGACCACCTGGGCTTTCGAGGTCTCTGGTCGTCGTCTGATCGTGGAGTGAGTCCTCGCCGTCGTCGTGATTTCGCGGAGGGAGTCCTTGAGCTCACGAGCCCTCTCGACCGCGCCGGAGAGGGTTCGAGCGTCTTTAGCGGCAATCGCAGACTCGATTCGCGCCAGAGTGGTTTCGGCCTCGTTCCTCAGGGAGCGGTCGACGATGAAGCTCGTCTGCGCTCTCAGGCACGGGTCGAGCTCGAGGAGGCACTCGTCCAGCTCGCCCGAGGCTCGTCTGAGCTCGGCCAGTACCTGCTGCGCTTCGCGGTCGAGCCCGACGATCGGCTGCCGCAACCGAGGACGCGTAGGACCTCTCGCGACGGGCGGCGCCTCTTCCTGGCGCCGCGCTTTCTTCGCTTGGGAGGCAATCTGGGAGAGCAGCCAAAAGACGAACAGCAGGAGATAGAAGACAGTCTGGATGTCCATCGGTCTACCGTCTCCGCCTCACGCGTCTCCTCGCCTTAGGGGGTGCCAGCGCGATCGCCAAGACGAGCCTTCTTCGCAGACGCACGGGATCGCGGATTGCCGCAGCCAGGAATCGGGATTCCGTTTCCTTTGCTCTGCTATTTGCGTTCATCGGAATCCTCGGGCTCGCCCGAGCGGGCGATCGAGTCGCGCATCTTGGTGTCCGCCACGACGTTCTGCATGTTGTAGTAGTCCATGACTCCTAGCTTTCCCTCCCGGAACGCCTGGGCCATGGCCATAGGCACTTCCGCCTCGGCCTCGACGACCTTGGCTCGCATCTCGTGCACCCGGGCCTTCATCTCTTGCTCCTGCGCGACCGCCATGGCGCGGCGACCCTCCGCTTTCGCCTGCGCGATCTGCTTGTCGGCTTCTGCCTGCTCCGTCTGGAGCTTGGCTCCGATGTTGGCTCCCACATCGATGTCGGCGATGTCGATCGAGAGGATCTCGAAGGCGGTGCCGGCATCGAGACCTTTCTTCAGCACGGTCTTGGAAATGATGTCCGGGTTCTCCAGCACGTGTTTGTGGGTGTCGGCCGAGCCGATGGTGGAGACGACGCCCTCGCCGACGCGTGCGACGACGGTCTCTTCTCCCGCCCCACCGACCAGCCTGTCGATATCGGCGCGCACCGTCACGCGGCTCTGGGCGATGAGCTGGATGCCGTCCTTCGCGACCGCCGCGACCTTGGGCGTCGTGATGACTTTGGGGTTGACGCTCATCTGGACGGCCTCGAGGACGTTTCGGCCCGCGAGGTCGATGGCGGCGGCGCGCTCGAAGGTGAGCGCGATATTCGCCTTGTCGGCGGAGATGAGCGCTTGCACGACGCGCTCGACGTTTCCCTTGGAAAGGTAGTGCGCTTCGAGCTGGTTGACGCTCAAGTTGAGGCCGGCCTTGACCGCGCTGATGCGAGGATTGATGATGAGCGACGGGGGAACGCGCCTGAGCCGCATGGCGATGAGCGTTCCGATGCCGACGGATGCTCCCGAGGACCAGGCCGCGATCCACAAGCCGATAGGCACGAAGTACAGAAGGAACCCAATTCCGACCAGAATTAGAAAAGCAAGGGCTACGATTCCCATTTACGGTCCTCCTTAGAAGGCTCCGCCTCGAACGGTCGCTTCGGAGCCTACGTCAACAGTCAACATTTGACATCCGAAGAGTCCTGAGCAGCCTCCTGCCGACGCTCGGCTTCGGACGTCGCCCATGCCTGTATATCACGCGGGTCTGGGCCGCTCCTCGCTCGATCGCGCGGCGAGCTCCACGACGATTCGAGAGCCTCGCACTTCGGTAACGATGATGGAGGAGCCGGCTTCGATGAACTCTCCCTCGGTAACGACGCCACGCCTGAGCTCGCCGAAGCGCGCGATGCCAGCGGGACGGAGATCCGATTCGGCGACGCCGGTTCGCCCCGTCTCGAGCTCGGTCTCGGCGGAGTGCGCCTTGGAGAGAGACGACAACAGCACAACGTCCTTTCCAAAGCGACTCTTGGGAATCCAGAGCATCACGGCGGTGGTCGATCCGAGCACGAGCACGACGGCCAGGGTTCCGAATGCGCTCCCGAAAAAATGGAATGCGTAGAAACAACCGGCAGCGAGGCAGACGAGGCCCAGTATTCCGGTCACGCCGAACCCGGGGATGACGAAGAGCTCGAGAGCCACGAGAAGATATCCGGCGACGAGCAAGGCGACGACGGTGATGAGAGGATCGCTCATGCGCGATTCCCCGGTTCCGCCCTGACGACGGCTGTGCCCGAGCGCCATTGAACGATCTTCACCCGTTCGCCCGAGGCGATATAGTCGCCCTCGGAGACGGCATCAATCCTCTTGCTCGCGACTTTGATCTTCCCCGCTGGCCTCAAGTCGGTAATGGCCTCGCCCAGAGTACCCAGGGGGAAGCCTTCCTTCTCGGCCTCGTCATGCGAGCTGAATCCCGCTCGAGCGGCGAGAGACTCCCCCAGGACGAAGCGGCGGGCGACTCGCGTACCGGGGAGCAAACGCACCACGAGGAATCCCAGGACCGCGGTGATCACCAGGGATGTGGAGAGGACGACGAGCGCGCGATTGACGAATCCCAGATCCCAGGAGACTCGAAGATCGAGTGCGAGCAGAGACAGGAGGATCGAGACCAGCATGAGTGCCACTCCGCTCGCACCGATGACGCCGAACCCGGGGATTACCAGAAGCTCGACCAACAGCAGGACGGCTCCGAGGGCGAACAACATGAGCTCTTCCCAACCGGCAAGCCGGGCCACATGGTGGCCGAAGAAGAACGTCGCGAGGGAGAGAATGCCGACCGTTCCCGGAAGGCCCCACCCGGGCTGGTACAGCTCGATCATGATGCCGAGGAAGCCGATGCTCAGGAGCAGGGAGGAAAGAGTCGGCTCGGACACCGCGCGGGCGATGGCCTCGGCCCAGTTGGTCTCGGTCTCCTCGACGCGGGCGCCGGAAAGACCGATAACTTCGAGGGCATCTTCCAGGTTCCTAGCCTTGTGGTCCGCGATCTTCAAGGCGAGTGCCTCGTCGGTAGTCAGTGTCAAGACTTTGCCTTTTTCGACGACGCCTTCGATCTCCACGTCGGCATCGACCATGGCCTCGGCGACGTCGCCACGACGGCCCCTCTTCTCCGCGGTCGTACGCATCTCGGTGCGCATGTACGAGAGGACTTTCTCGTCGGCGGCCTGTGGCTCCTGGCCGGCTCCCGCTCCGGTGATGGGCGTGGCCGCTCCGATCGATCCCCCAGGCGCCATTACGATCACCTCGCATGCCAGCGAGATGAGAGCGCCCGCTGAGATCGCCCGTGGATGGATGAACGCCACCGTTTTCACGGGTGCGTCGATGAGCGTGTCACGGATCAATACGGCTCCGTCGACGCGCCCGCCAAAGGTGTCGATGTCCAGCAGAACAACGGCGTGGTCCGTCGCCGCGGCCGATTCCACGACGCGGGCGACGAAGGGTGGCAACCCGAGGTCGATCGTTCCCCGGATCGGGATCCGGAAAACCACTCCCGATGATGTCTGCGGGCGCTCCCCGGGGACGTCATCTTCGCCGGATGACGGTTGGGAAGCGCCCGAGCCCGATGCGGACTCACCCTGAAGCCCCCATGCCGGTGCTGCAGCCTCGAAGAGGATCCACGCCAGGCCCACGACCAGGGTAACTGTCCAAGCTGAGACGAAACGGGCGGTTCCTGCGATTGTTCTCCCCACGTTCGCTCCGAAGAAGAGAATAAGGCTGAAGGCGCTCTTCAGGCTCGACTGCGCATAGTATACCAACGCCGGGGGACGGACTGGCGAACCGGCAACACCTACACCTCCTCCGCCTCGAGAGAGATGATAACGAATCAGACGATGATAGCTCTGGATAAGATATATCATTTAATGATACATTTGAAACTGATGTAACCTATGACACCCACTTTGCCAATGCTGCAAATCTTGCTTGCGCTCGTCGATGGGGACCGCCACGGCTACGGCATCCTTCTCGAGATCGAGCGAAGAACGGGGAGGCGTCTCGGGACCGGGACACTGTACACGACTCTACAGCGGCTTCTGGCCAAGAAGCTCATCGAGGAGACGGACAAACGGCCCCATCCGGCGGACGACGACGCGCGGCGAAAGTACTACCGCTTGACCCGCACGGGTCGAGAGATGGCTGAGCGTGAAAGCACGCGGCTCGAACGCGTCGTCGAGATGGCGAGAGCCAAGGCGCTCTTGTCGTAATGCGATTCGCCGTCGTCGTCTACCGTCTCCTTCTTCGCGCCTACCCCGATGCGTTCCGACAAGAGCACGAAGCGTCGATGTGCTCGACGTTCGAGGCGCTCGCCCGTCGAGATGGAGCGATCCGGGCGCTCGCGCGTGAGGTGATCGACGTTCCGCGCAGCGCCGCTCGTCTGCGACGCGACGCGCGTGTCCAATCTCGGAACGGAGGCGGAGCGGAGCTCGTGTTCAAGGACCTTCAGCAGGCGACCAGAGCGCTCTTCCGGGTTCCAGGGTTCACCATCGCCGCCATCGTATCGCTCGCACTCGGGATTGGCGCGAACGCCGCCATCTTTGCGCTCGTCGATGCCGTGCTCGTGAAACCCATGCCCGTAGGCGCTCCCGAGGAGCTCGTGGCTATTTACTCGACCCGAGGGACCGACCGGTTCCCGGCCAACTTCAGCTACCCGAACTACCTCGACCTTCAGGACGCCACGGACGCGTTCTCCGACATCGTGGGTTTTCAAGGCGCACCGCTCAGTCTCAATGTGGCCGGAGCCGATCCCGAGCTGGTTTGGTGCGAGATCGTCACCGACAACTATTTCTCCGGTCTTCGCGTCCCCCTCGCTCGAGGCCGGGGTTTCGCTCCCGGCGACGAGCTCGTCGCGATCCTGAGCCACGAATTCTGGATCCGCCGCTTCGGCGCACGCGAGAGCGCGGTCGGTTCACGGATTCGTTTGAACGGCCGCGATTTCACTATCGTGGGTGTGTCGCGCGATGGATTCACTGGGGCCAAATTCCTTGGCTTCACGCCTCAGCTCTGGGTTCCCATCCACGCCGACGAAGTGGTCTGGCCGGGGAGCGAGGGGCGGCTCGAGCGGCGGAGCGGCGGTTGGCTCAATCTCCGTGCCCGTCTCAGCGGGGGGACCAGTTCGCAGGAGGCGTCGGCAGCGCTAGAGACCGTCGCGTCTCGTCTCGAAGCACAGCATTCCGACGTCAATCAAGATCTCCGGCTCCACCTTCTTCCCGCGGCCCGAAAGGTCGAGCCGGTCATCGAAATCGAGATGGGAAATCTGGTCCCGGTCGCAGCCAGGTTGCTTTTCGGTGTGGTGGGCATCGTTCTTCTGATCGCCTGCGCCAACGTCGCGAGCCTGCAGCTGGTGCGTTCGACCCGAAGGCGGAGAGAGCTCGCGGTGCGCATCTCGATGGGGGCCACTCGGAGCCAGCTCGTCCGGCAGCTTCTCCTCGAAAGCTCGCTGCTGGCTGTCGCCGGCGGGAGTCTCGGCCTCGCGCTCGGGAAGTTTCTGGTCGATGCCGCGATGCGACTCAACCCGGTTCTCGATTTTTCCATCGACTATGGCGCTTCAGTAGGCACTCGCGTCGTGATTTACACCGCTCTGGTCTCCTTGCTCGCCGGGCTCGGCGCGGGAATCGTCCCGGCGCTGCGTGCGGCACGGAGGGACGTGACGGTGTCGCTTCGAGACTCGGACCACGCGGCGCGCCGTGGAAGGGGCCGGCGCTGGATCGTCATCCCTCAGCTCGCATTGTCCCTCGTCGCTCTCGTTTCGGCGGGACTCCTCCTGCGCAGCTTTCAGAACCTGCAGGCGGCCAGTCCGGGCTTTACCAAACAGGGGCTGCTCCTCGCCTCGGTGAATCTCGATTTGCAGGGCTACGACACCGATCGCGGCCGCGTCTTTCATCGCCAGCTCCTCGAGCGATTGCGGAGCCTGCCTTCCGTCGAGGCGGCGAGCCTCGCTTTTCCACTGCCTCTCGATGCGTATCAAGAGGCAGGCCGCCTGTTCCCTGACATGGCCAATGACGCGCCGGAAGACGAGGGAACGTTGGTCTTTTATAGCGTCGTCGAGGACGACTACTTCGAAACGACGTCTACCGAGATCGTCGCTGGTCGTGCGTTCGACGCTCGAGACGACCAGAGCACGAGGCCCGTTGCCATCGTTAACGAGACCCTCGCGCGCACGTTCTGGCCCTCGGAGAGTCCGATCGGTCGAGGCATTCGAACGAGCGCCGAAGAGCGGCCGATCGAGGTGATCGGTGTGGCTCGTGACGGCAAGTATTTGACGCTCAGCGAGCAGCCGCGGCCGTATTTCTTTCTCCCGCTCCGACAGGAATACGCGTCGCCAATCACGATCCTCGTTCGCACCCGCGGAACTCCGCGAAGCTTCGAGGAAGCTCTGCGAAACGAGGTGCGGGTAATCGACTCGACTCTTCCGGTCTATGGTGTGAAGACGATGGAAGAATTCCTCGGACGCTCGACCGCCGCTCCCCGTGCACTCGCGCTCGATTTCTCGCTCTTCGCCCTTCTCGCCCTCGCTCTGGCGGTGGTGGGAATCTACGGGCTGATGAGCTTCTCGGTCTCCCAGAAACGACGCCATATCGGAATTCGCATGGCGCTCGGCGCCACGCGACGGGATGTGCTCGCGCTCTTCCTGAAGGAAGCAGCGGAGGTCATCTTTCTTGGCCTGGCGATCGGCCTTCCCGCCGCATGGGCTTCCGGCCGCGTCCTGTCGAGCCTACTGTTCGGTGTGAGTCCTGGAAATCCACCGGTGGTCTTGTCGGTCGTGTTGCTGCTCGTCGCCGTGGCGCTCGCCGGGAGCTTGCTCCCGTCACGAAGGGCTGCCCGGCTCGATCCTATCTCGACTCTTCGGCACGAGTAGCGAGGTACGCTACCAGGGCACCCGCCTCGTCGTCCGTGAGCCACGGCCATCCCGCCTCGCGTTGCATGCGGCGCACCGTACGGGCCCAAAAAGAGTCGGTCGGCGTCTCGTTCGATGATGCGATTCCTGATCGTGGCAACGCGCGCACCCCTTGGAGGCGTCGCCGTTCAGGATGGCGGGCACGGCGAGCTCGTGGAGATCCCGCATAAGCGGACTCTCCACCGCGGAGCCGTACTCGCCCGCCTCCCGATGGAGCTCCTGTTTCTCCTCGTCTCCGAGCGCACCGTAAGCCGCGGCGAGGAACTGATGCGCGCGGCAAAGCCGAGGGAATCGTTCGAAAAGCGGCAGCAGGATGGCCAGAATCTCGTCCCATTTCTCGTCGAGCATGTCGAGCCTCGCCTTTCCGAGGGCAGCGACGGGTTGGAGGGGATCCAGGCCAAGCGATTTTTCGAGGAGCTCTCGTGCTTCTCCAGGGCGGGCCCACATCAAGTAGAGATCGCCGAGCTCGGCGAGGAGCTCGGGGTCGTCGGGTCGCATCTCGAGTGCCCGAAGGAACAGGGTTTCGCTCGCTTCGTATCGATAGGGCGGTTTTCTCGAGCATCGCTCCGTAATAGATCCAGCGGAAGTCCGCGGGGTCGTTGCGTCGAGCGAGCTCATAGCACGCTCGTCCCTCTTCGAGAAACCGATAGGCGTGAAACAGCATTCCCAGCGAGCCGAACGCCTCGGCGGAGGGGTTCTCTCGTGCTCGCGCGTCGGCGGCGGTGAACAGCCCTACGGACATCGCGTTGAGGGTTCCGACCGCAGGCAGGGCGGGCAAGCTGAGGTCGTCGCGGCAGCCGGCGAGCAGCGTGATCGACGCGAGCACCAATACCCGCTTCAACGTTTCGACCAGCGATTGCGCCACCAGGTCACGCGGCTCAGCCGATCGAATGGCTCGTGCGAATAGAGGCCTCCGGTGACGACGTCCGTCCAACCGTCGGCGTCGAGGTCGCCGTCGTCGATCACGACGAGATCAGTGGGCGAGGTTGCGATCTCGCGCTTGGTGAACCGTTGCTCGCCGTCGTTCTCGAACCAGACGATCGATGCCGCGTGGGGATCGGACCAGTCGGCGAAGAGGCTCACCGCGACGACGTCGAGATCGAAATCGTGATCCACGTCGAGGGCTCGGGCGGAGAAGGCACCGGGAAACAGACCGAGCGCGTGGTACTCGAACGTGAGCCCCCCTGGTTCTCGAGCCACTGGACTCCGTGCCAGGGACGGGGAAGAGACGGGGTGTAGTCGAACGCGTCACCGTTCGTGTAGAGCACGTCCTGATCGCCGTCCTGATCGAGATCCGCTAGAGAGATGCCGCTGCTTCCAAAGTCTTCGTTGGTGGCCCCGTAAACGATGTGGGCCGTGAACGTCCCGCTCCCGTCGTTCTCGAATACATAAATCTGCTCCCAGGTCTGTGAGACGACAGCCGCGATGTCCAGATCCCCGTCGCCGTCCATGTCAGCCACCGGAACGTGGATGGTACCGGGAAGGTTAAGGAGCTGATGGCTCGAGAAGCGCCATTCGCCGAGATTCTCCATCCAGCGAATTTCACCGTCGTCGTAGCCGAACTGGGCGACGGCGAGGTCCCCATCGCCATCGAGATCTCCCGGCTGGATGTCGGTGACACGGGCCACGTTGTCGATCAGGATTCGCTGCTCGAAGGCTCTCAGCCGGTATTCTCGAATACGTTGACGGCTCCGATTTTGGCATTGCTGGGGTAAATCTGACCCATCTCGGCGATGAGGAGGTCGACGTCGCCGTCCCGGTCGATGCCGCTCTGCGTGACATGGGCGGGGGCGAGTACGACCGAGCCTACCTGCCGCTCTTCGAACGTTCCCGGAGCCGTCTGGCGGATCCACCGGACCTGATTCAGCGTCGCGTCGCAGAGCACCACGTCGAGTAACCCGTCGCCGTCCAGATCGTGGATCTCGAGGTTCGTGATCCACGGCGGCGGAGAGGAAGGTGGCTCGCCAATCGGTATCTCCTCGAGAAAGTCGACCGATGCCCCCGATGCCGCACCATCTTGTTGTTGTTCCTCCCGCCGGCAACTGGTCGAAACGAGCGACAGGGCCAAGAACGTCACCAGGAGTGGGCGCCACATGCGGACATCCTACCCTTGCATTTGCGTCGACGGAAAGAAGCGTGCTCTACTTCGTGAAACTCCAAGGTGCCCCAGGATGCATATCGAGAGCGGTTCGATCTGGCTCGACTTCGCTCCCGAGCTCGCCGAAGAGATTCTGAGGCTCGCTGCCGACTCCGCCTCCGAGCAAGAGCGGCGTGCCTACGTCGAGGAGAGGGAAGCCATTTCGGGCATCGAGATCGTCGACATCCGGGAAGACGCGTTCCGGAGCTTCGACGCTCGGTGGATCGATCGTTTCGGAATTCTGGAGAGGATACGGACGTCGATCCTCGATGAGATCCCGATCTCCGGCTGTTCTCTTCACCGCGTCCGCACTCGGGAGGAGGAGCGGTCTCATATCGCCTCCGTTCGGGGGCAGCGGGTCCTGAGGATCTACGCGATGGTCCCCACGCTGCTCTCGCGACCGGCCCTCCGGACCCTCCTTCGTGGCGTCGAGTAGCGTAAACGGCGAGCTCGTCGGGAGGAGCGGAAGCTTGCTCAGCGCAAGACCTGAAGCTCGTGGCCCAGCATCGCGTCGCCGTCGAAGAGGTAGCGGCCGCTGAAACGAATTCCCTCCACGACGAGCGGAACCCAGAGGCGGTCGTCCTCCCACATCGCATCGAAGGGGATATTGTCGAGGGGAACCCACAACGGTTTAGCCTCGGCGGTCTCGGTGGGTACCCCGGTGTAGCCGCTCGCTCGAAACACGTGGACGTGAATCGAGTAGCCGTCGACGAACTGGAATCGGTTCTCGCCCGTTCGGGTCAGACCGCTCGGTGTGATGAGAAGCTCTTCCTCGGCCTCGCGCACGGCACCATCGATTGGGTGCTCGAAAGGCTCGAGCCTTCCGCCGGGGGCGTTGATTTTTCCCGCGCCCAGACCTCTTTTCTTCTCGATGAGAAGCATCGAGCCATTCTGGATGACGAACACGAGCGTCGCCGGATCCTGCGCATGCCAGTTCTCCCAGTCGATATCTCGAAACCTCATGGGCCGATCGGCTCAGCTCGGTGGGGGGCACGTCACCTCGACGGTGTTGTTGTTCTCGTCGGCCTCGGCGATGTCGTTCCGGGAATCGACCGTGACCTGGGCGGCGCAGTCGGGAGCGAAGCACTCCTGGGGAATTCCGACAGGGGACAGCATGGCGATTCTTCCGCCGGCGACGCCCGGCGTCGGAACGTCCGCCGGCGCCCCGCGCGTGAAGCGGATGGACGTCGTCGTGGCGTTCGCGTCACCGCCCCCCTGATTGCGAACCGTCACCACCAGCAAACCTCCCGACTGACAAAATCCCGCTGCGGGAAGCGGAACGAGGTCGGGCTCGGCGTCGCCGAGAAGGGACGGGATTCCGGGAAGGTTGCTACAGTGTGCCGCTCCCACCGCCGTCGCGGCGAGAATCCATTTTCTCAAGGTGCTCATCGATGCGGGTATGTTACTTCAGTTTTCGTTGGGAGTTGCGGCGCTCGGGCGCGTGTCGGAGCTTGGCGGGCCTGGAGGTTGGCGAGCCGGCCCGAACTCCGTCGAATTTTTTGATTGTTTATGCGTCCTGATGTAATAATTATGCACACGTGAAAAGGGTCGTTGCCGACAAGATTGCCTCGGTTGCCCGGGGCTCCGAGCTGGCGCCGGAGCTGCGCCTAAGCGACGAGATCCCCTGCGAAGAGGGGGTCCTCATCGCCGCGGAAGTGCTGACGGCCAAAACCGCGTACAACACGCTCGAGCTCACGAGCGGCCGCATGGCACCGGTGAATCGCGGTGATGTCATCGTGGGCGCGCTGGGCCACCGACAGGCGCTCTTCGGCTACTCGGGTGAGATTCCCGAAAGCCTCGAGACCGGTGACGTCGTCCAGCTCCTCAACCTTGGGGGCGTGTTGGGCCGCTTGACCGGTTCCGATCCAGGTCGGGGTGCTCCTTTCGACTGCCGCGTTCTCGGGTGCGTGCTGAGCTTTCCGTTCCTGGGCGAGCGCATCGGCGTTCCCGCTCGGGTAGGATGGCGAAGACTGCTTCCCGACGTTCGGCTGGAAGTCGGTGCGATCCCGGTGATCGCCGTGGCCGGCACGTGCATGGATTCCGGCAAGACTGTCGCGGCGTCGGCGATCGTGAGCCGCCTGCGCCATCGCGGCTGGGTAGTCGATGCGTTCAAGGCGACGGGCGTTTCACTTCTCCGCGACGTTCTGTCTATGGAAGACGCGGGTGCGCGCCAGACGCGGATTTTCACCGATTATGGTGTCGTGGCGACGACCGGCCGTAATGCCGCTCCTCTCGCGAAATCGATGCTCTCCGACCTCGCGAGTGACGCACCGGATGTCATCGTGTTCGAGCTCGGCGACGGGTTGATGGGCGCTTACGGCGTGCAGAGCATCTTGAAGGACCCCGACATCAAGAGGGCGCTGACCGCCGTCGTCCTTTCCGCCAACGATCCCGTCGCCGCATTCGGAGGGGTCACGCTTCTCCGGGACGTGTATGGGATCGAGCCAGCCGTCGTCACCGGACGGGCAACCGACAACCGTGTCGGGGTCCAGATCGCCCGCGAACAGCTCGGCGTTGCCGCCGTCAACGCAATCACCGACGCGGAGACGCTCGGGGACTTGCTCGTCGACCGCCTGGCGCCGAGCTGCGTCTCGTCATGAGCACGATGATCGAGGCCATCGTCGTCGGAGCGACGGGCTACGTAGGCGGAGAGCTGCTCCGTCTTCTCGCATCCCACCCGCGACTTTCTCTCCGGGCGGCCTGCTCGGAAAGCCGCGCCGGCGAGGCGATAGGAAAAGTGTTTCCCCATCTCCAGGCGAGTTTTCCCGACCGGGTTTTCGAATCGATCTCGGCTCTCGACCCCTCCAGCTCGACCGTTCCCCTCGCCGTCTTCTCGGCCGCCAACCATGGTGAATCGGCGTCCCGCGTGGCGTCCTTGTTGCGGCGATCCCGGCGGCCAGTCCACGTCGTCGACCTGTCCGCGGATTTTCGCTTCGCGACCGCGGCCACGTATGAAGCGATCTATGAGCATCCGCATCCCGCGCCGGAACTGCTCGAGGGGTTTCGCTGTGTCGTCCCCGAGCATGCCCGCTCGGCCGACACCCCTCACATCGCGCATCCTGGATGCTTCACCACGGCGGCACTTCTCGCGATCGTCCCGCTTCTCGACGAGCGTCTCGTCGAGCCCGAGCTCTTCGTGACGGGCGTCACCGGAAGCACCGGCGCGGGAACGACACCGAGGGATACGACGCATCATCCGGTGCGGCACGCGAACCTCTTCGCCTACAACCCGCTCGCCCATCGCCACGCGCCGGAGATGGAAGCGCTGGCCGAGGCGGCGGCCGGGGAGCGTCCCACCGTTCACTTCATTCCTCACTCGGGGCCTTTCGCGCGTGGCATCCACGTGACGGTGCAGGCGAAGCTGCGAGGCGCTTACGAGACGACGACCGTCCGGGACGCTCTCGAACGCTATTACTCGAGCGCTCCCTTCGTGAGGGTGGTCGAGGGGACGCCGAGACTAAAGGACGTCGTGGGAAGCAACTACGCTCAGATCGGCGTTGCCGCCGACGGCAGGAGCGTCGCCGTCTTCTCCGTAATCGACAACCTGCTCAAGGGGGCCGCGGGCGGTGCCGTGCAGTGGATGAACCGGCTCCTCGGATACCCTGAAGACATGGGACTCGTGCAGCCAGCCGCCGGCTGGATCTGATGCCCTCGGCCGCATCCGTCGTCGAGCGCGAGGCCGAGCATCTTGCCCAGGTCTACGCACAGCTTCCCCTCGAGATCGTATCCGCCTCGGGCGTCTTCCTTCACACCGGCGACGGACGACGAATCCTCGATCTATACGGTGGCCACGCCGTGGCATCGCTGGGTTACGCCCATCCGCGGGTCGTGGAGACGCTCCGTCGGCAGGCCGAGACGCTTACGTTCCAGTCCAATGCCGTCGCGCTCGACGTGCGTGCGAGGGCGGCGGGGAGGCTGCTCGCGCTCGCCCCCGACGAGTTGGAGCGCGTGTTCTTCGTCAATAGCGGCGCGGAAGCGAACGAGAATGCTCTCCGGCTCGCGTTCCACTCTTTTGCCGAGAGAGATCATGTCGTGGCGGTCGAGCAAGGATTCCACGGTCGCACCGCCGCTGCCGGAGCGGTTACGTGGGGGGCGGCCGGCAAGTGGTACGGCTTCCCGCGAGCCCCGTTTCGCGTGACGTTCGTCCCGCGAGACGACGTGGCCGCGCTCAGTCGTGCGATTGGTGAGAGAACCGCGGCCGTCATCGTCGAGCCCATCCAGGGGATTGCGGGCGCGGTACCACTCGCGCCCGCGTTCCTCGAGGCCACCAGAACGTTGACTCGCGAGCGGGGCGCGATTTTGATCTTCGACGAGGTGCAGTGCGGCGTCGGACGGGCGGGAACGGGTTTCGCTTCGAGTCTCTATGATGTGGTGCCCGACCTGATCACGACCGCAAAGGCGCTCGGGGCGGGCTTTCCCGTGGGGGCGGTATTGATGACGCGAGACATCGCCTCGAGTCTCGGCGTCGGCGACCTGGGAACCACGTTCGGCGGTGGTCCTCTGGCCTGCGCCCTGATCGAGGCGGTTCTCGAAACGATCGAGGAAGAGCGCCTCCTCGTCAACGTGAGGCGTCTTTCCGACCTCGTGCGCCAGACCTGTGTCGTCGGGCCGGTGGAAGGGATACAGGGCGCAGGGTTCCTTCTCGGTTTGCGGTGCCCATCCGGAGCCGCCCGGGTGCGCGACGAGCTGCTGCGGCGGGACATCCTCACCGGGACGAGCTCCGATCCCAACGTTCTTCGTTTGCTGCCCCCCTTCGTGCTCGAAGAAGAGCACGTGGGGCAGCTCGCGGCCGCTTTGCAGGAGATCGGCGGATGAAGGCTTTCAACGATCTCGCCGATTTCCGGAGAGAGGAGGTCCAGGCTCTCCTGGAGACGGCGCGCTGGCTCGAGGCGACTCGTCAACCACGCGCGCTCGAGGGGAAAGTGCTCGCGCTTCTCTTCCTGAGTCCATCGCTCCGGACCCAGGCTTCGTTTCAGGCGGCGATGGCGCGACTCGGGGGAAGCTCCTTCGTAATCTCCCCGCAGCACAATATCCATAAGCTCGAGACACGGCGTGGCGTCATCATGGATGGCGATGCGGCCGAGCACGTTAGCGAAGCCGTGCCGGCGCTCTGCTCCTACGCCGATGCCATTGGCATCCGTGCCTTTGCCCCACGAAGGCACCTCGACGACGACGTCGAGGATCGTGATTTCCGCGCGCTCGTCGAGCTCTGCACCGTGCCTTACATCAACATGGAGTCCGCCATTCTTCATCCGACGCAGAGTCTCGCCGACTGGAAGACCCTGGATGAGCTCTCGATTCCTGGCCCCGGCGCGAAGTTCGTCCTGAGCTGGGCCTATCACCCGAAGGAGCTTCCTCTCGCCGTGCCAGCTTCGACTGTCGCTATGGCCGCGCAGAGAGGCATGGACGTGACCGTTCTGCGCCCCCCTGACTTCGCTCTTCCCGAGCGCGTCATGGAAAAAGCGCGCGCCCTGGCCGAAAGCTCGGGGGGCTCGTTGCGCGAAACGACGGAGCGCCTCGAGGCCCTCGAGGGAGCGTCGGTTCTCTATGCCAAATCCTGGTCGTCCACGACGCATTACGGTGAGGATGAACGAGAGCTCCGAAGAGGCCTCACCGACTGGTGTGTCGAGGAGTCGTGGCTCGCCAACGCTCGGCCGGACTGCCGGTTCATGCACTGCCTTCCCGTGCGAAGAGGAGTCGTCGTTCGCGACGAGATTCTCGACGGGCCGCGAAGCGTGGTGCAGCTCCAGGCGAGGAACCGCATGTGGGGTCAGATGGCCGTTCTCCACCGAATGCTAGCCTGACTCGACACTGGAGAACAGGTAATGAGCCGAGCGAGCTTCTCACGAGAGGAGGAAGGTCTGATGCGCTCCCGCGACGAACGAGCGATCGTGGTCACCGCTTTGAAGCACGCCGCACCCTACATTCGTCTTTACAAGGGCAAAGCGTTCGTGCTGAAGGCCGGAGGTGCGATCTTCGGGGACACGAGCGCGACTCGAGCCCTCGTCGAGCAAGTGGCGGTGCTCCACCAGCTCGGCATCCGGATCATCCTGGTCCATGGCGGCGGGCCTCAGTCGACCGAGCTCGAAGGCGCCCTGGGGATAACGACGCGAATCGTCGATGGCCGGCGCGTGACCGATGAGAAGTCGCTCGAGGTGAGCACGATGGTTCTCAACGGGCTCATCAATACCCGCATCCTCGCCGCATGTCGTGACGTGCAGCTGCCGGCGATCGGGATCAGCGGTGTCGACGCCGGATTCATCCGAGCCCATCGAAGGCCGCCGGTAACGGTACAGGGGAGTCGCGAGATGATCGATTATGGTTTCGTCGGCGACATCGACGGCGTCGACGTGTCCATGCTCCAGAAGCAGATCGATGCGGGGCTCGTGCCCGTGGTGAGTCCGCTATCGGCCGATCGAGACGGGACACTCTTAAACATCAACGCCGACACGGTGGCCTCGGCCATTGCCGTCGCCCTCGGTGCCGAGAAACTCGTTCTTGTTAGCAATGCCCCGGGCATCCTCGCGGATCCCGGTCGCGACGATTCGCTCGTCTCGTACCTCGACCTCGCCGGCCTGTCCGAGCTCGAACGCAAGGGAAAACTCGCCGAGGGTATGTTGCCCAAAGCGTCCTGCATCACTTCCGCCCTCGAAGGCGGCGTGCGCCGCGTGCATCTGATTTCCTATCGGATACCCGATAGTCTCCTCCTCGAGGTGTTCACCAACGAAGGGACGGGGACGCTCGTCGTGAAAGACACGGCGGCTCTCTCCCTCGAGGAGCTGTCCTCGGTCGGCGGCGCGGTGTCGAGCCCTCGCTCCCGGTGAGGAGACCCGACAGGCTCGGTGAGCGCCCGGTCGATTGACGCCGTTCAGGCCCCAGGGGAAAGACCCTCGATACCGTCGGCGAGCCACGAGACGACGTACGACGTGAGCGAGGGCCGGACGAAGACCCAGTAGGCGGGGGTCTCGTCCCTCTGAGCGAGGAGGACGGGGGCTTTGGCCACGAGGGTCTGAGCACAATGGCCGCGCTCGAAGACCCGGGGGTGCAGATCCAGGGCGCAGCAGCTCGCGAGAACGACCCGCGCCGAAGGACCCCGGAGCTCCACGAGTACCCGACTCGAGGATACGTCGACGGCAGCGCCCTCGTCCGCTCCGACCGCGCTTTCGAGCGCATCCCGGATTGCGGCCCGGGCGGAGCGAGGGCCGACCACGAGCCACTCGTCCGGTCCGAGTCCGTAACAATCGCCGGCGTGGGTGGCGACGAATCGGTTGACGTCGGGAAGCGCGGGAACCGAAAGATAGGTCGCCACGCGCGCCACCGCCCCCGCTCGAGCACGCACATCGACCTGGGAGCGCGGCTCGAGAGGGACGAGGGTGGTCTCAGCCATCGCGCCGTTCTCCGTTCCGGTCGTAGTGCACCGGGTCGACGAGCGTCACCGTGACCACGCGGTCCTCGAGGGGCGCTCGGAGCTTCTCTCCGTGTCGGGCGCGTCCGCCTCTCACCATGGCGAGGCCGAACGAACGGCCGAGCGCTTCGCTGAAGTGGCTCGTGGTCACGTGTCCTTGAATCGCGACGGGTGCCGAGGAGACCTGCGACACCAGGCCGGCGCCTTCGGGGACGACCTCCGTCGGTCCGTCCGGAAGAAATCCTACGAGTTGGTGTCGATCCGGTGCTCGCAGGGCGGGAAGGGAGAAAGAGCGCTTCCCGATGAAGTCCTTTTTCTTGGAGACGAGCCAGGAGAGTCCCGCGTCGTCGGGAGTGGTCGTCCCTTCGGTGTCCTGTCCCACGATGATGTAACCCTTCTCACTCCGGAGCACCTGGAGCGCCTCGAGCCCGTAGGGCTCGATCCCGAACGACTCCCCGGCATCGAGAATCGATCGGAAGAGCGCCGCTCCGAGCTCCCACGGGACGCTCACCTCGAACGCGAGCTCCCCCGAGAAGCTCACCCGGGCGATCTGCGCATCGGAAATCCCGGCGACCGGTCCCCGCGTCACGGCGAGAAACGGGAAAGCTTCCTTCGAGACGTCGAGCTCGGGAGCGAGCGCCCGGAGCACGTCGCGCGACCTGGGACCGACGACCGCGAGAGTCGAGAGCTGCTCGGTCAGGGACGTGACGAATACGCGGCGGTCGTGCCATTCGGTCTGGAGCCACTCCTCCATCCAGTCGACGACGGCGGCGGCGTGGCCGGTCGATGCGGTAACGAAGAAACGATCCTCTCCGGTGCGCATCACGATACCATCGTCTAAGATCGAGCCGTCCGGCCGGCACATCACGCTGTAGCGAGCCTTGCCTACCGGGAGCGACCCGATCGCGTTTGCGTAGATCTTCTCGAGAAACCACAGCGCGTCCGGGCCGCGCACATCGATCTTCCCGAGGGTGGAGACGTCGATTACAGCGACCGTACTCCGCGCCGCGCGACACTCGCGCCGAACTGCGCCTTCCATCGACTCACCCGCGCGCGGATAGTGGTTGGGACGAAGCCATTGGCCCGATACCTCGAAGACGGCCCCGAGGGCGACGTGCATTCCGTGGATCGCGGTCGTGCGGACTGGGTCGAAGCGCTTCCCCGAGGCCCTTCCCGCGAGGAGACGGAACGAGAGGGGCTCGATGGGAGGCCGGCTTCCCGACGTTCCCACTTCCCCGAGGGGACGAGCGGTGAGGCGTGCGGTCAGGGCCGAGGCATTCGCGCGCGCGCTTCTCCCCTGATCGACACCGGTGCCGATCACCGTGTACCGCTTGACGTGCTCGATGTGGCGGATGCCGGTGGAAACGGCGCGCTCGATCCCGAGAACGGTGCCGTCGCGGAAGAGGTCCAGGAACGAACGCGACTCGTCGCCGTCCGGCGCGGGGACGTGCCACAGAGGAGAAGGAGCGTCCTCGGCAACAGGCTCGGCCGCGGGAAGCGGAACGTCTTTCGCGGCGAATCCCGCCGAGCGCAGCGCCTCTAGGCCCGCCCGGGCGCCTCCGGAGAGACATTCCGCGAGCGTCGTTCCCCCGTTCGCTGCGCCGGCGATCCATTGACGCCGAAAGGTCCCCAAAGGTGCCCGCCTCTGGAGGTGTAGGTCGAGGAACGGCTCGAATCCCCCCGATACGGCGAGGACGTCGGTCTCGATCTCCTCGGAGCCCACGCGCACCGCTCGAAGGCGACCCGAAGAATCGCCGAACGTCGTCTCCACGACCGCCTCGCGCAGCACGCGAACGCCGGCGGCGGCGGCCTTCTCCGGAAGCTGTCCTTTTCCGGGCGGCCGGGGGTCCACGACCGCTGCCACGTCTACGCCAGCGGCAATCCAGTCGAGCGCGGTCCGGTAGCCGTCGTCGTTCGTGGTGAAGACGAGCCCACGGGCCGGGGCGAGCGCGAAGCGATTCAGATACGCTCGCGCGGCCGAGGCAAGCAGGATTCCCGGCCGGTCGTTGTCCTGGAACACGATGGGCCGCTCGAGAGCGCCGGTCGCGAGAACGATCGCCTTCGCCCGGATATGCCAGAGCCTCTGCTCGGGAAGTCCCGCCCGCTCGCCGGGAGAAAGCCGGCATCCGACGCGCTGCGCGACGAGGGCCCCGTTCTGATCCAGCATGACCGAGGCCGTGGCGGAAGTGAGAACGCACGTCTCGGGAGTGGAGGCCAGGGTCGCGAGTGATCGCTTTCTCCAATCGGAAAGATCGCCGTCGCGGAGAAGAGCGCCCCCGATCTCGTCATCCGCTTCGACGAGGATCGTTCGCGCACCTGCCGCCGAGGTGACGAGGGCGGTGGCGATGCCAGCGGGGCCCGCCCCCACCACGAGAATGTCACAATGGGCGTAGCGCTTGTCGAAACGTCCCTCGTCCTCCGCACTCGAGACGACGCCTCTTCCATTCCGGCTCTCGGCGGCGAGGCCTTCGTAGAGCGCGACCGCGTGCATCCGCACGAGCGGCTCGCTCGCTCCTCCCGAAAGGATCTGGGCGAATCCGCTCGCTTCTTCGAGCCCGGCGCTCGTGATCCCTCGGGGCCTTCCGAACGACATGCTGTTGCCCACGACGTCCACCCCAGCCCCGAGAAGCGCGGAGGCCAGCGTGTCGCCTTCGTAACCGTCGAGCTCGTTGCCGTTCCAGGTGAAGCGAATCGGCCGGTCGCGCCGGATGCGTCCCCCCGAAGGTAGCCGCCTCATGGCGAGCCTC
The DNA here is from genome assembly GCA_035457705.1 of Vicinamibacteria bacterium. Lineage (GTDB taxonomy): Bacteria > Acidobacteriota > Vicinamibacteria > Marinacidobacterales > SMYC01 > DASPGQ01. The sequence goes on along the minus strand of DATIBD010000028.1, from coordinate 54,829 downwards.
GGCGCGGCTCCTCGAGCTCGCTCGTATACAGGATCTCGTGCGTCAGCGTGTCCCGCCGTACGGTGAACCAACGCCGGCACCCGTGCGCGTGCACCCAGCGCTCGGTGAAGGGACCGGCGGGCGAGCTCCGGTAGTAGAGGAAACGCGACCAGGTGCGATCGTCGGCCTCCTCCGGAATGGCGACTCCCTCCCCTCCGTAACGAAACTCCGTCTCTTCCCGAGGCCCGCAGTACGGACAGGTGATGAGGAGCATGTCAGTGGGCGACCGCCGCGGCGCCGTGCTCGTCGACGAGCGCCCCGGTCTCGAAGCGCGAGAGCGAGAACGCGCGGTTCAACTCGTGCGGCTCCCCGTGGGCGAGCGTATGGGCGTAGACGAAGCCCGAGACGGGCGTCGCCTTGAAGCCTCCCGTGCCCCAGCCGCAGTTGACGAACAGGCTCTCCAACGGAGTCCGGCCGATGATGGGAGATGCATCGGGGCTCACGTCGACGATCCCGGCCCAGGTGCGGAGGAGATGAGCACGCCCGAGGACGGGATAGAGCTCGAGCGCGGCCTGGATCTGCCATTCGAGGATCTGGAACGAGCCGCGCTGCGCGTAGGAGACATAGTTGTCGCGCGCCGCCCCCATGACGAGCCCCCCGTTTCGGGCCTGGCTCAGGTAGACGTGAAGCAGTCCGGACATTACGACCGCGTTCAACACCGGCTCGAGTCCGTCCGAAACGAGGGCCTGGAGTGGCGTGCTCTGGATGGGAAGATCGATTCCCGCCATCCTGGCGAGAAGGGGCGTTCGCCCGGCGCCTGCGAGGCCGACTCTCCCGGCCGCTATCTTTCCGCGCGACGTTTCGACACTGACGACGCGGTTGTTCCGGATGTCGAAGCCCGTGACCTCGCAGCCCTGGAGCAGGTCGACTCCATTCGCGCTCGCCGCCCGGGCGAGCGCGAACATCACGAGGTCGTGCCGGGCGATGCCTCCCCGCCGCTGCAGGAGCGCTCCGAGCACCGGGTAGCGGACGGATCTCGAGACGTTCACGATTGGGCAGAACTCCTGTACCTCCGCGGGCTCGAGCCACTCCGCGTCGATCCCGGAGAGCCGGTTCGCGTAGACAGTGCGCCTCGCGTCGTTGACCTCCGTCTTCGTGTGCGCGAGCTGGAGGAGCCCCCGCTGGTCGAAGAGCACGTCGTACTCGAGCTCGGCCGAGAGCGTCTCCCAGAGCTTCAGGGAAAGTTCGTAGAGCGGCATGCTCTCGTCCCTGAGGTAATTCGACCGGATGATGGTCGTGTTCCGGACGGCGTTTCCGTTCCCGAGCCACCCCCGCTCCAGAACAGCGATGCTCTCGACGTCGTGGTTCTTCGCCAAGTAGTATGCGGTCGAGAGTCCGTGGAGGCCGCCCCCCACGATCACGACGTCATAGGCGGACTTCGGCTCGGGATTGCGCCAGAGAAACTCGGGATTCTGAAACGCCGGCTCCGTCACGGGACCTCGAAGAGACTGAGCGTGATACGTAATAGCGCACTGGGACGGATTAGCAAGCTGAGCCACAATACCATCGATGGCCAGTCCTCTCTACGATCTCCTGCCCCGGGGTGAGGCGGGAATCGACGAGCTCCTCGGCCGATTTCTCGACTACGTGGAGAACCTGGGCCTCGCACTCTACCCCGCCCAGGAGGAAGCGATCCTCGAGCTCTTCGAGGGCAAGAACGTCATCCTGAACACGCCGACTGGGTCGGGGAAGTCTCTCGTCGCCTCGGCCATGCATTTCGTCTCTCTCGCGCGCGGGCAGCGATCCGTGTACACCTGCCCCATCAAGGCGCTCGTCAACGAGAAGTGGATGGCTCTATGCCGCGAGCTCGGCCCCGAGAATGTGGGCCTCGCCACAGGGGACGCCACCGTCAATCGGGAAGCACCGGTTCTGTGCTGCACCGCAGAAATCCTCGCCAACATCGCGCTTCGTCAGGGAGATGGGGTCGCCATCGACGATGTCGTCATGGATGAGTTCCATTGGTACGCCGACCGGGAACGGGGTGTCGCCTGGCAAGTGCCGCTTCTCACCCTCCCCCAGACGCGATTTCTCCTCATGTCGGCGACCCTCGGCGACGTGACGTTCTTCGAGGAAGAGCTAACCAGGCGAAACGGGCGGCCTACCGCCACCGTGAAGTCCTTCGAGCGGCCCGTTCCCCTCGAGTTTGCCTATTCGGAGATCCCTCTCGCCCAGGCCGTTGAAAAGCTCGTCTCCGAGGAGAAGGTGCCGGTGTATGTCGTGCACTTCACTCAGAGAGACGCCGCAAGCAGCGCGCAGAGCTTCACCAGCCTCAAGGTCACGACGCGCGAAGAGAAAAACGACCTGGCGGCCGCGATCGAAGGCTTTCGCTTCACGAGTCCCTATGGCCCCCGGGTTCGCAAATGGCTCAAGCACGGAATCGGATTGCACCACGCGGGGCTCCTGCCCAAATACCGAGTGCTCGTCGAAAAGCTCGCCCAGCGCGGGCTTCTCAAGGTCATCTGCGGAACGGATACGCTCGGGGTGGGCATCAACGTGCCCATCCGCACCGTGCTCTTCACGCGGCTTTGTAAATTCGACGGCGAGAAGACGGCCGTGCTCTCCGCCCGGGACTTCCACCAGATTGCTGGCCGGGCCGGAAGGAAGGGTTTCGACGAGAGGGGATTCGTCGTGGCGCAGGCGCCGGAGCACGTCATCGAGAACCTCAAGCTCGAGGAGAAAGCGAAAGGGGGCAAGAAAGTCGTCAGGCGCAAGCCTCCCGAGCACAACTTCGTTCACTGGGACCGGCAGACGTTCGAACGGCTCGTGGGTGCGCCTCCGGAACGTCTGACCTCACGTTTCACGGTGTCGCATGGAATGCTTCTCAACGTCCTCGCGCGACCGAGCGACGGGTGCCGCGCGATGCAGCGCCTCATCCGCGAAAGCCACGAGGCGGACGGGGCAAAAAGAACGCACTTCGCCCGGGGATGGCAGCTCTTCCGCTCGCTCGTAGCGCGCGGCATCGTCGAGATCGTCCCGCGAACGGCCGGGGGCTCGCGGTTGCGAGTGAACGTGGAGCTTCAGGAAGACTTCTCGATGGACCAGACGCTCTCGCTCTATCTCATCGAGACGATTCCGCTTCTCGATCCGGATTCGGAGACGTACGCGATGGATCTGCTCACGCTGGTCGAGAGCATCCTCGAGAATCCCGACCTCATCCTGCGGCGCCAGCTCGACAAGCTCAAGGCGAAGGCGGTGGCGGAGATGAAGGCGGCCGGGCTCGATTACGACGAACGCATGGAAGAGCTCGACCGGCTCGAGTACCCCAAGCCGCTTCGCGAGTTCATCTACTCGTCGTTCAACCTATTCGCCGACGAGCATCCGTGGGTTGGGGAGGAGAACATCCGGCCGAAGTCGATCGCCCGCGAGATGTTCGAGACTTTCCGCTCGTTCTCGGACTACGTTCAGGAGTACGAGATCGAGCGCGTCGAAGGGCTTCTCCTTCGACACCTCGGAAGCGTATACAAGGTCTTGAGGCAGACGGTGCCCGACGCCTCGAAGACCGACGCCGTGGTCGAGATGGAGCTCTACCTCCGCGACATGCTGCGGCAGGTGGACTCGAGCCTTCTCGAGGAGTGGGAGAAAATGCGCGACCCGGCGTACCTTCCGGGCGAAAGGAAGGAACTGCGGCCACCGGGTCCGGAGGAAGCTCCCGATGTCACCCGCGACGCGAAAACCTTTACCGCCACCATCCGGACGCGCGTTTTCGCCTTTCTTCGTGCGTGGTCGATCGGAGACGACGAGGCCGCCCTCAATGCCATCGACTCGGCGACAGACCGGAGCGGAGAGGCGTGGACGCTCGAGCGCCTCGGTGCCGCTCGCGAGGCGTTTCGACTCGAGCACGTCGACCTGAGGCTCGATCCCGAGGCCCGAAACCTGCGACACACGCATGTTCTGCCTGCGGACGATCGGCGGACCTGGCTGGTGCAGCAGATGCTCGTGGACGTGGAGGGGCTGAACGACTGGGTAGCCGAGCTCGAAGTGGATCTCGATGCCTCGCGCGAGGCGGGCGAGCCCGTGATTCGGCTGCAACGTCTCGAGAGCCTGGTGTGACCGATTGCAGGTCAGAGGGTCGCCCTCGGAGTTACGGTAAACAAGCTCGCGAGCATCGAGCAGCGCCAGACTCTCTAGCGCGCGATCGCCGCGCCCAGCTCGTCCCGATTGCGGACTAGGATTTCTTGCTAGACCGCTTCGCTCATTCGGATGGGGAGCTTCCGCACCCGCTTTCCCGTGAGGGCAAAGAGCGCATTCGCCACCGCCGGGGCGATGGGCGGAACGCCCGGCTCTCCCACACCGGTCGGGGGCTCGGTGCTCTTCACCAGGTGTACGTCGATCTCCGGCATTCGATCGATGCGCAGCACCGGATAGTCGTGGAAGTTGCTCTGCTGGACGCGTCCCTGATCGATCGTGAGCTCGCTGTAGAGAGCGGCGGTGAGGCCGTACACGATCGCGCTCTCCATCTGCGCCACGACGTTCCACGGGTTGACGGCGATTCCGCAGTCCACTGCGCAGACGACCTTGTGCACCCGGACTTCGCCGTCGGGGTCGAGCGAGACTTCGGCAACCTCGGCGACGTAGCTCTCGAACGACTTTCGCAGGGCGATCCCGCGCGCGCGGCCCTCGGGAAGGGGCTTGCCCCAGCCCGATTTCTCCGCCGCGAGCTCGAGCACCGTCAGATGCCGCGGCTCGTTCTGGAGGAGCTTTCTCCGGAGCTCGAAGGGGTCCTGGCCTCCGGCGTGCGCCACTTCGTCGAAGAAGCACTCGTTGACGAACCCGGTGTGGGTATGTCCGACGGAGCGCCACCACAGGACGGAAATGGTCTTCTCGGCGTTGTGAGACTCGACCCGTCGATGGGGGATGGCGTAGGGCATGTGCGCCGCCCCCTCCACCGACGTCATGTCGATGCCTTCCTTCATCATGAAGGGCTCGAGGAACGTGCCCTGGGCGATCGACTGGCCCACGAGCCGCTGGTGCCACGCCGTGGGCATTCCGCTCGCGTCGACGCCGGCGCTCAACTTGTGGACGAACATGGGGCGGAAGTAGCCGCACTGGATGTCCTCTTCGCGCGTCCAGATCGTCTTGACCGGCACCCCTTCGCCCTTCGCGACCTCGACGGCGTCGGAAACGAAATCCGACGTAAGGTTGGCCCTGCGCCCGAATCCGCCTCCGAGGAGCGTGGTGTGGATGAAGACCTGCTCGGGTTTGAGGCCGGTGATGTCGGCGCCGACCCGCTGGTCCATCGTTTGATACTGAGTTCCCGCCCAGATGTCGCATCGATCCGCCTGGACGTGCGCGACGGCGTTCAAGGGCTCCATCGCGGCGTGGGCGAGGTAGGGAACCTCGTACACCGCTTCGATCCGTTTTGCTGAGGAGGCGATCGCCTTCTCCGCGTCGCCCTCGTTCTCGGCGACTGCGCCGGGCTGGGAAGCGAGCCGGCGGTACTCCGCGCGGGAGGCGTCGGTCGACACCGTTCGGTTCGGTCCGTCGTCCCAGACGATCACGAGCTCTTCACGGGCCAGTCGGGCCGTCCAGAAGTCTTTCGCAATCACGGCGATTCCGGTCGAGATCGGCTTGACCTTGACGACCCCCTTCACCGCCATCGCCTTGTCCGCGTGGTAGCTCTTCACCGTCCCGCCGCAGACGGGCGGATGCGCCACGACGGCGGTGAGCATGCCGGGAAGGCGTACGTCGATGCTGAACTTCGCGGCCCCGGTGACCTTGTCGCGGCCCTCGAGCCGGCGGACGTTCGTTCCGATGATCTTGAAGTCCTCGGGGTCCTTCAGCGGAACGTCGGCGGGAAGGGGAAGCCCCGCCGCTCTTTCCGAGAGCTCGCCGTAGGTAGCCTTCTTCCCGCTTGCGTCGTGATGCACGACCCCGTTCTCGGTCCGGAGCGACTTCGCATCCACGCCCCAGCTTGTGGCGGCGGCCTGGAGGAGGAGGGCTCGCGCGGTGGCGCCCGCCTTGCGGAACGGCTCCCAGGAAGACATGACGCTCGTGCTTCCGCCTGTCGTCTGCTCGCCTATCATCGGGTCGTTGTACTCCGCCCGCGCCGGCGCCGACTCGATCCGGATCCGGCTCCAGTCGCAGTCGAGCTCCTCGGCGAGCAGCATGGGGAGAGAGGTGTAGACGCCCTGCCCCATTTCCGACTTGTTCACGATGATGGTGACGGCGTCGTCGGGAGCAATTCGGACGAACGAATTGGGAGCGAATGGACCCTGGGCGCGGAGAATCCCGCGACCCATCTTTTCGGGCATATAGAAACCGAGCACGAGGCCGGATGCTGCGGCGCTGCCGATCTTGAGAAAGCCGCGACGGTTCAGAGTCTCGCGGTCCATCATCGCAGCACCCCTTCTACCGGCTCAACCGGCTCCCCCCGAAGCATCTTCGCCGCGCGCTTGATGGCGCAGCGGATGCGCCCGTAGGTTCCGCAGCGGCAGATGTTGCCGCTCATCGCGTCATCGATGTCCGCATCGGTCGGTTGCTGGTTGTGGGCCAGGAGCTCGGCGGCGCTCATGATCTGCCCCGACTGGCAATAACCGCACTGGACGACGTCCTCGTCGAGCCAGGCCTGCTGGACGGGGTGCAGGGAATCTCCTTGCGCCAGGCCCTCGATGGTTACGATCTCCTGGCCCTCCACGGTGGAGACAGGAGTGATGCAGGAGCGCGTGGACGCCCCGTCCACGTGAACGGTGCAGGCACCGCACTCCGCGATACCACAGCCGTACTTCGTCCCGGTGAGTCCGAGCGTGTCCCTCAAGACCCAGAGAAGCGGCGTGCCCGGCTCGACGTCGACGTTCCTTGTCGTCCCATTGACTTTGATCGAGATCATGTTTTCTCCGTGGAGGATGCCCGGCTCATGTTACCACGCCTTCCGCGAGCCGAGGACAGGGAGCGACCGGGGGCGATGACGTGCTTTCTTGACACAAAGGCGCAGAGACGAGCTCGCCGAATGACCCGACGAAGTTCTAACGAGGCTTCGCCTCAGACCTACGAGTCATGGGTGTCACCTAGCCAAAGTCAGCCAGGGAGTGTAAAGATGAAACGGATTCAAGGGTTCTTGGTCGAGGCCGCACGAGCCGTTCTGCTAGGCTCGCGGCGAAGGAGACAAACATGCGATGGAGTCACCTCGTCCTCTTCCTTAGCTTGGCTTCGTCGAGCTACGCACTCGAGATTCCACCCCTCCAGATCGCTGAGCTCGGGGAACTGTCACTCGAAAGCGGAGAGATGCTCCGCGACACGAGGCTCGCCTACAGAACCGTGGGAAGGCTGGACGCCGAGAAATCCAACGCCGTGCTGTTCCCAACTTGGTTCACGGGCACTTCGGAAGATCTATTCGTCATGGGAGCCGTCGCCGCGGTGGATACTTCGCGGTTCTTCCTCATCGCCGTCGATGCCTTCGGAAACGGGGTGTCATCGTCTCCGTCGAACAGCATGAAAGAGGCAGCGTTTCCCCGTATCGCGATCGGCGACATGGTGAAGGCTCAGTATCGGCTGGTCACCGAAGTTCTCGGGATCGAGCGGCTTCATGCGGTCATGGGAGCCTCGATGGGCGGGATGCAGACATTCGAGTGGATGGTCGCTTATCCGGGCTTTGTGAAAAGAGCCGTGCCGATCGTGGGATCCCCGCGGCTCGGCTCCTACGACCTGCTCTTGTGGCGCACCGAGCTCGAGGCCATCGAGCTCGCGAGACAGCACGGTGATATCGCGAGCGCGGCAGCGGTGGTGGGAATGGTGGGCGCCCTCGCCATGCAGACTCCGGAGTTCCACGCCCGCGCGACTCCACGCGAATCGCTCGCGAAGCTCGTCGAGGAAGCAAAGGCGGGCGCGATGGATAGCATGTACGACCAGAGGACGCAGCTCCTGGCGATGATCGATCACGATGTTTCGAGAAGGCACGGCGGATCGATGGTGAAAGCGGCCGAGTCCGTCGAGGCGGAGGTTCTCAATGTGGTCGCCCTCACTGACCACATGGTGACACCGGGACCGGCTCTAGAATTCGCGGAGCTTCTCGGGCAGGGCTCGATCGCTCTCGAGAGCGACTGTGGGCACCTTGCTCTCTTGTGCGAGGGAGAGCGCGTTCAGGAGATCATCCGCGCGTTTTTGGAGCGCTGACCGAGATGCCGAAACAACTTGCCAGCGCCGCAGATCCATCGCACGTTCTAGATTTGGAACGCGTCTCTGTCGCAGGCCGATGGCCGCGATCGGTCCGTCGCGGGTCCTCGCGATGCTCGTCGGTCACTGCGGTTCGATCGAGGAGGCCAGAAGGCGCTCGAGCCCGTCCGCGCTCTCGGATCGCTCGCGGTCCTGGTGGGGCCCATACCCTATCCGAAGCTCCAGTCGATGCTGGACAGAGGGCTTCCCCTCGGGGCTCCACGTCTACTGTCGGTCGAATTTTCCACCTCTTCGGCGATCCGGCTCCGCGGTTGCGATAGCCGCGAATCAGCGGCCAGGAACGAAGACGACCTCGGCAGCGCGGCAGCCGGCTCCGGAGCAGCGGGCGAGATCCCGGAGAACGGTAGAGAGCTCGGTGACGAGCTCTCTCGGCGCGCGGTCGCCGAGGTTCTCGAGCTCGTAGGGGTCGGAACCGAGATCGTAGAGCTCGCGCACTCCCGTCCAGTACTCGACGTACTTGTAGCGGAGCGTGCGGAGGCCGACGAAGATGGGGCGGCTCATCCCGGTGGAGGGCGCGATGAGTCCTTCGTCAGAGTACTGCTCGAGAAGGAAGGCCTGCCGCCAGCTCGTCGGCGGAGGCGGATCTCCCCGGAGAAAGGGGACGAGCGACCGGCCCTCCACGAAATGAGGGACGTCGATTCCGGCGAGCTCCGCGAGAGTGGGGGCGAGGTCGACGTTTCCGGCAAGGTAGCCCGCGACGACCCCACCCGTTGCCACGCCGGGCCCCTTCACGATGAAGGGAACGCGGATGTCCTCCTCGTAGTGCGTCGCTTTCTGCGGGCGCAGACGGTGCTGTCCCATGTGAAATCCGTTGTCGGAGGTGAAGAAGACGTAGGTGTTGCCGAGCCGGCCGCTCGACTCCAGCACCCGGAACAGGCGCGCGATCATCTCGTCGACCGCCTGGAGGGAGCGCAGCCTAGAGCGGTAGAGCTCGTCGATCTCCTCGATGTCGCCCCCGGAAAGGACGTTTCTCGGCGCGGGCTTGTCGCTCACGTCCGCTTCGTTGAAGGACGGCGTGCGGGGCACGCGGGCGTCGCGAAAGAGATTCCGGTGCCGCGGCGCCGGAGGCGCGGGGTAGTGGGGAGCGTACGGAGCGAGCAAGAGGAAGAACGGCTTCGAGACGTCGCGGCTCAAGAGCCCTTCCGCTTTCCGCGCCAGGACGTCGGTCAGGTAGTCGGACGCGCTCGACCCGTAAAAGACGAGCCGGCCGTTCTCGTTAAGCCAATAGTCGTACCCGCGGTAGGGAGTCCCGTCAGCGGGACTGAGCCATTCGTGCCAGCCGGGGGGCCGGTGCGTTCGGTCACCCCGCAGCGGGTATCCGTTCAAGTACTTTCCCAGGAGGAGCGTGCGGTAGCCCGCCGCGTCGAGCCAGGTGGCGAGCGTCGACGATTCGTGTCCCAACTGGAGAAACTTCTCGAACCCGCCCGCGGGCGCCTCGCTGGCCACGATCTCGTGCGAATGGGTGTACTGGGAGCGGAGGATGGTCGCCCTCGAAGGACAGCAGAGCGAATTGGTGACGAAGAAATCCGAGAACGTGAGACCCTGCTGCACCAGGAGGCGATGCAGGTTCGGCATGAAGTCGGTCGAGCCGAGGTTCAGGTCCAGGTCGTCGACGAGAATCAGGACCAGATTGGGTCTTTCGGCGGCGGCGCTCTCGAGGGAGATCGAGACGGCCACGACCAGCCATAACGTTCGCACCACGCATTTATTCTACCGGGCGCGGCCAAGAGTCCGTCGACAGATAACCTGACCCCCAACATCAAAGAGTAAGCCACGGGCCCTTGCCCGCAGGGGTCAAGGCGCTTACAATGTTGACATATGAGTCATACAATAACAGTTCGTCTTACCAAGGCGCTTGCGGAGTGGCTGGAGGACACGGCGAAGCGAATGGGCGTTTCTCAAGGTCAAATCGTGCGCGACCAGTTGGAGAGAGCCAAGGCGAACGGCGACAGCCGACCTTACATGCGTCTCGCCGGGAGCGTTTCCGGGCCCAAAGACCTTGCGAGCAGAAAAGGCTTCTCGAGATCGTGAAGGCGATCGCGGATACTGGCTTTCTTGTCGCGTTTGCCAACCGGAACGACCAACACCACGATTGGGCGGTCAAGGTTGCCGAGCAGGTATCGGCCCCAGCGCTCACGTGCGAGTCGGTCATTGCGGAGACCGCGTTCCATCTGCAAAACGTTGGCGTCGTGCTGGCTATGATCCGAGATGGGCTGACGCGCTTGGCCTTCGACTGCGAAGAGCACTTCGTGCACCTCGAAGCGCTCGCTGAAAGTTACGCGGACCGCAAGCCGGACTTGGCGGATCTCTGTATCATACGTATGAGCGAACTCCATCCCGCCCATAAGGTGATCACCATAGACGCGGAAGACTTCGCGGTCTATCGCCGCAACAAGCGAGAAAGGATCCCGCTCGTCGTCCCTCCCGCCTAGGAAACGGCGAAGCGCGCCCTCTATATCGCTCACGACGCCGACAATCTGGAAGACTTCTCGGACGGCTTGCGGCAAGCTCCAACCCGACAAAACGCGCGCTTCGACCGCGCTCACCACCGGTCGGTAACGGGCAGGGCAGACCTCGGCCCCGGGGAGGAAAGCGGATTGCCCCACGGGAACAGATTCATTGCCGAGGAGAAACGGGCAGATTTGTTCCAAGTGAAGCACGACGGTGAGATCCTCTGGATAAGTCAACCCCGGGGCGGCACCACCCGACCCGCACCGGTCCCTTATGAGTTCGCTAGCCGGCTGCGCGCGATAGAGAAGCCCGCGGAGCTCTCGCGGTCTCACCGCCTCAACAGACTCGAGTGGCATCTCAAGCCCTACGCCTTGCGGAGAAACTGACGGAAGGTTTCGGCTACTCTTCGCGCAGCGTGACCGCGGGATCGACGAGGAGCGCCCGCCGAGTGGGAACGAGGATTGCCACCAGTCCGGTAGCGGCCAGGACCGTGGTCACTGCGGCCATCGTCGCCGGATCTCCGGGCGCGACCTCGAAGAGGAGTCTCGCCATGAGAGCGCGGGTGGCCATGTAGGCGAGAGCGATGCCGAGAACCACTCCCGCCAGCACGAGTCGCAACCCGTTTCCCACGACCAGTCGTCGCACGTCCGAGCCGGTGGCGCCGAGAGCGACTCGGAGGGCGATCTCGCGCCGGCGCTCGGTGACGAGGTTCGAAACGACGCCGTAGATTCCGATCGCGCCGAGGGTCAGCCCGATGATTCCGAACAGGCTCAGGATCTCGAGACTGAACCGCCTTCCCGAGACCGACTCGGCGAGGATTTCTTCCACCGTGCGAACTCCGGAGATGGGAAGGTCGGGCGCAACCTCCTTCACGGCTTCCCTCACCACTCCCGCGAGCGCTCCGGGAGCTCCGGCGGTCTCGACGACGAACGTCATATCGCGCGCGATGAATGGCTTTCCGGTGCGGAGCTCGACGTGCGGAAGGTATATTCCTGGTTTCGATTCCCGCTCGAGCCCCCGGTTCTGGTGGTCGCCGACGACACCGACGATCGTGCGCCACACTGGATCGGAGTAGAGGCGCACGCGTCGTCCGAGGGGTTCCTCTCCCGGAAACAGAATCTCCGCCGCCTTCTTGGAGATCACGACGCCCGAGACCGCGCCACGGTCTTCGGCAGTCAGGCTCCGGCCAGCGAAAACCGGGATTCCAACCGCACCGAAGTAATCGCCGGTGACGAGAGCGTAGTCGAGAAGCGGGTGGTCTTCATCGGTCGCGACCTCTCGGCCCTCGATCTCGACCGTCCAGTTGGAAGGATAGGACGCGAACGGAAGCCAGCTCACCGCTCCCACCCGTGAGACGCCAGGAACGGCCTGCACCCGCTCCACCAATCGGTCGTACTCGAAGGCGACGCGAGCCGCGTCGTCATACTCGTCGCCGGGCAGAGCAAGGTCGAATGCCAGCCAACCTTCTGCGGAGATTCCCGGCTTCACCGCGAGAAGGTGCTGGAAGGAGCGCAGCATCAGACCGGCGCCGGACAGGAGAACGAGGGCGAGAGCGATCTGTCCCGTCACGAACGCTCGCCGGAGTCGGTGGCTGGCCCGTGAGAGGCGAAGGCGCTCGCGAAGTCCGTCGACGGATGTCCGACCGGCGTCGAGGGCGGGAAGGAGCCCGAAAAGGAGCGCCGTCGAAACGGTGACCAGGAGCGAGAAGAGGAGCACCCGGGCATCGAGAGCGATCGTCTCGAGCCGGGGGAGCGATCCGGGAACGCGCGTCAGCAGTGCGGCCAACGAGATCTTCGCGAAGGCGACTCCAAGGACCCCGCCCGAGCCCGCAAGAAGAAGGCCCTCTAGAAAGCGCTCACGCGCGATGCGATGGCGCGAGGCGCCGAGCGCCGCCTTCACGGCGATCTCGCCCCGGCGAAGTTCTCCGCGGACGAGAAGGAGGCTCGCCACGTTGGCGCAGGCGATCAAGAGCACGAAGCCCACTGCTCCCAGCAACGCGATTAGCGTGGGTCGCACCGCGCCCACCTGAGTCTCTTTGAGAAGGATCAGGGTCGCCCGATCGCCCTCGGCAAAGTGTCCAGGGTAGATTTCCTCGAGGCCCCGAATGACCCGCGCCAGGTCGTCTTCGGCGCGCTCGAGAGTGACGGAATCGGCGAGGCGCGCGATTGCCGCCTTTCCGTGCGAGAGCATCGTCTCGGCGTCGAGCTCTGCCGGGTCGATGGCCATCGGCACGAACGCGTCCACCCCGCTCGGGTAATCGAGCTCGGGCGCGGCGACTCCCACCACGGTTCGCGACCGTCCGTCGAGCTCCAACCTCCGTCCGACCACGTCATCTCTCGCGCCGAAAGCGCCCTGCCAGAGACGGTGGCTGAGAACGAGAACGTCGTCCGCTCCAGGATGGTCCTCGTCCTCGGTGAAGCCGCGGCCGAGCGCCGGCGGTACCGCGAACACGTCGAAAAACGCCGACTGCACGCGCGCGACGAGAAGGCGCCGCGGCTCGTCGGCGCCGGTCAGATTCATTCTGCTGAAGTCGAATCCCGAAAAGGCCTCGAACGAGCGGCTGCGAACGCCGTACTCATAGACCTCGTTGACCGAGAGCGGAATCTCATCGAGGGGATCGACGGCATAGGAATTCCAGACGCGGACGATGCGATCGGGCTGGGGAAAAGAAAGAGGGCTCAGGAGAACGCCGTCCACGATACAGAAGAGCGCAGTGACACCGCCAATCCCGAGGGCGAGGGTCGCCGCGGAAATTGCTGTGAAGCTGGGCGACGATCGAAGGCCTCGCGCCCCAAGACGAAGATCGCTGAGCCAAGACGCGACCGTTTCGACCGCGAGGTGGCGCCGCCGACGCTTCCCGCTCGGCCGACGTTCCGCGAAACGTTCTCTTGCATGGGCAAAGCTGACGGAGACGACTTGGCGCCAGAACCAGAGAGATGTTCGTCCATGGAGGGTGCGCTCCTCTTCGAGGTCGCCGAGAACGGCGTCGGCGTTCTCACTCGAGAGAACGAGCGCAAGGATGTGGCGCGCCAATGAGGATTTCATGACTTCGAGAGAACCGGCTCGAGCCCAGCTTGCAGGCGCGCGATCTCGGAAAGGGACTGCCGCAGAGTGCGCATCCCTGCGGGCTTCACCGCGAAAAGCCGTTTCGCCCGACCGCCGCGCACGGAGGTCGGATCGCCCAGTCGTGAGGTAAGGAGGCCTTTCTTCTCCAGGCGCTCGAGAGTGACGTAAACCGCTCCCCGCGACAACACCTTCCCGGTACGGGATTTGATCTCTCGTAAAACGGTGACACCGTAGGCGTCGTCACCGCAATGGAGGACGGCCAGGAGCACCCGCAGCTCGAGATCTCCCAACCCGTGCGCGTCTCGATTGGGGCTCATTATGTTCGACAATGTAGAACAAACGGATATCGCCGCGCAAGCATCTTTTTGTCGGAGGAGATCCCGATCTGCGATGGAAGCGCCCTCCCGCGCGTGGATCCCGACAGAATCTATGCGCTCCGGACGAACGGTCTGCTCGGCTGGGAGATCCTGGACGTCACCGATCCCGGTTCGCGCCCGCGCTCCGAGTGACTGAGGCATTTGTATCGTCGACGTTGAGGACGACGACGAGAATCTCACGGACGAGATGAGTCTTTCGCGGTCGGTCGTCTGGCCGATGGGTGCGTTAGAGTCGCCGAGGGTGCCGCCTTGCCGGCTTGCCGCTCCCGGGGCGAGCCACCACCTGTCCGTCTTGATAGACGATCTCACCCCGCCGGATCGTCAATACAGGCCATCCCGTGATGGCCCAACCTTCGAAAGGGGTGTAGTCCGAGAGGGACGGGTCGTCCCCCGCGGTCGCGATGCGCTCTAGGTCAGGATCGAGCAGCACGATGTCCGCGACCGACCCCGGGCTCACGGTGCCACGCTCCGGAAAGAGCCCGAAGGTCCGGGCGGCTGCCGTCGAGGTCACTTCGACGAACCGCTCGGCGGTGAGCCGCCCTTTGCGGACGCCTTCGGAATAGAGCACAGGCAGCATGAAGCGGAGATCGCTGACGCCGGGCCGGAGCTTTCCGATATCGAGCTCGGGATCCATCTTCTGGGCGCGAGTCCACGGCGCGTGATCCGTGGCCAGGAAGTCGATGCGGCCGTCGACGAGGCCCTGCCACATCGTATCGACGTCGGCCGCCGACCGAATAGGCGGCTGCCCGACGAAGAGGGGACCGTTCTCGCCGGCGAGCCACTCTGCCGTGAAATAGAGGTAGAGAGGCCTCGTCTCGATAGTGAGTGGGAGCCCCGAGGTATCCGGAGTGCGCGCGGCGTCGAGGGAGCGTCTCGACGACAGATGCACGAGGTGCAGAGGCGCTTTGGTCAGCTCGCAGAGGGCGACGGCTTGCGCCGTGGCGGCGACCTCGGCGATTTCGGGTCGGCTCTCGGCGTAATGCCGAAGTGACGTCCGCCCTTCCGCCTCCAGCCGCCGCGCCGCGGCGGCGAGTATCGCGCCGTCCTCACAGTGCATGAGCGTGACCACTCCCGCCTCTCGCGCCGCCTCGAGAAGCTCGATGAACGCGTCCAGATACTGGCTGAAGTCGCGACGCGTCATGAAGACCTTGTGGCTCGGCTGCCCCAGCGATGCGAGCTCGGGCAGCATCGACGCGAATTCCGAGGAAGGTGGCCAGGACGACGCATGGAAGAAGACGTCTCCGATCGCGCTCGCAGAGACTTCATCGAGCCACCGCTCCATGGCGGCGAGCGGGCTCTCTCCCTCCCGACCGAGGGCGAACGTGCCGACGGTGGTGATGCCACCCGCGACGGCTGCGGCCGTTCCCGTCGTGAGGTCGTCGACGAACGATCCCTGGAGGTGCGTGTGGGGGTCGATGCCTCCCGGGATCACCAGGTGGCCCGTCGCGTCGAGGATGCTCGCTCCAGGGGTCGCGGTGAGGTCGGGGCCGACATCCTCGATGAGCTCACCCTTGATTCGGACGTCCGCGACGCGGCTCCCATCGGCGTTCACCACCCGCCCACCCCGCAAGAGCAGCTCGCCGGCCCGCTGCGCCGAGCTCGCCCTCGCGACGAGACCCACGGCCGCCGCACCCATCGTGTGGAGTGCTTGCCGACGATTCATCCCCGCGTAACTTACCTCAGGAGCGGCCGCGGCGAAGACCTGGGAGCGATGAGGATGATCCGCCGTGTCTTCGCCCTCAGTGCATGTCCGACGGTGATATTTTTGAAGGCCCGCCTTACCCCTTGAAGACATCGCCCACGACCCGCGCTCGCACGCGGCGCGCCTCTCCCGGAAGGTAAGCGAGAGGAAGGTCTTCGACGTCGACGACTTCGAGCGTTTCCTCGTCGGCTCCCGCTTCCACCGCTCGCTCGCGGGCGAGCGCCATCGCCCGGTCGATCGCATCAGCGCGGCCGATCCCGCTGAACACCTGGTCCACTTCCCCGCACACCTGGGCCAAGGCGGCGCCCACGGCGTTCGCTACCCCCTGGTGCACGACGTGAACGACTTCGGAAATTCCCGGAATCCGTCCAGGAACGAGAAACGCCCCGCCTCCCACGGCGACGAGAGGCTCGGGCGCTGCGCCCGTCTTCATCCGGTCGACCGCTTCCTCGATCATGGCCGCCATCCACGCCCGGGCCTTGCGAACGAGCTCGGCCGGAAGTCCTTTTGCCCGCGCGCGGTCGCCGAGCTCCACCAAACCCGCTGCCACCGCGATGTCCGTCGCTGTCACGCGATCGCCCCCGAAGACGAGCGCTTCTTCCGTGATCTGGTAACCGACGCTTCGCGGTCCCACCCGGACGTCGGCTCCGTCCTCGACCAGGCTCCCTCCTCCGAGGCCCACCGACAAAAGGTCGGGCATGCGGAAGAGCGTGCGTACGCCGCCGATTTCGACGACGTTGTTCGCTTCGCGGGGAAACCCCGCCTTGAGGCAGCCGACGTCGCTCGTCGTCCCGCCCACGTCGACCACGAGAGCCTCGGAGAGACCGGAGAGAAGGGCGGCGCCTCTCATGCTGTTGGTGGGGCCGGAGGCGAAACTGTAGATGGGAAACTTCTCGGCGAGCTCGGCGCGCGAGACCGTCCCGTCGTTTTGGGTCAGGTAGAGAGGTGCTTCGATGCCGCTGCGGCGGAGCGCTTCGGTGAACGCCCGCGTGGTCCTGCGAGCGAGCTCGATGATGGCGGCGTTCAGGAGGGTCGCGTTCTCCCGGCCGAGGATCCCGATCCGCCCCACGTCTTTCGAAAGCGTGACGTCCACGTCCTCGCACTCTTCCCGCAGGATCGCGAGCGCCCGATCCTCGCAGTCGGGGGCGAGGGGCGAAAAGACGCTCGTCACTCCGACCGAGCGCAGCCCGAGCTCGCGGATGCGCCGGGCCGCGCCCCTCGCTCCCTTTTCGTCGAACGGCACGATGGGCCGGCCGTCGACCTCGTGCCCGCCCTCGAGCTGGAAGACTTCGCCGCGAACGACCTCGGCCAGGTCCCGCGGCCAGTCGACGAACGGAGGAAGAGACGCGCTCGCCGGAAGGCCAATTCGCACCGCCGCCACTCGCGAGAGCTCCCGCCTCTGGACGACGGCGTTGGTGAAGTGCGTCGTCCCGATCATGACGGCGTCGAGCGGTTCCCGAACGCCGCCCTCGTGGAGGCTCGC
Source organism: Vicinamibacteria bacterium (assembly GCA_035457705.1). Taxonomy (GTDB): domain Bacteria; phylum Acidobacteriota; class Vicinamibacteria; order Marinacidobacterales; family SMYC01; genus DASPGQ01. The sequence continues at coordinate 37,542 of DATIBD010000028.1, read as the reverse complement.
GAGAGCACGCATGATTCCCGACGTCACGTCTTGGGTCGTCGGCGTCTTGACTGAGCGGACGACCCGATCGTTCTCGACCAGCACCGCGTCGGTGTTGGTCCCGCCGACGTCGATTCCGATGCGCCTCATGCCTCGAACACGGATCGGAAGTCGATGTCGTAGCCGAAGGCTCGCGGTCCGACGTACTCGAGTCCCGCCCTGGTGAGGAGGACGGGCGGAGCGGCGAGCGCCACGATCGTGATCCTCTGGCCGTAGCGCATCGTCTCCGTTCCCACCGCCTCTCCTGAGATCGTGTCGATGACGCAGATGATGTCGGGCACGGTGACCCGCACTTCGCCGTCGAGTGTCCCGACCGCCCATTCGTTCTGAAACTCGAGACGGAAGACGCTCCCTCGGTCGGAGTCGAGCCCGGCGATCTCCGCGAAGCCGCGAAGAAAGCCCTCGGTCGTGCGCCGCTCGACGCCTTTCACCTTGCCCCGGAAGAGAATCTTTCCGCTCTCGGCGGCGACGAGCGCGTCGATGGGATCGTCGTGCCGCCTCCGGGCCTCGCGGACCACGTTTCCGATGCGAATCGCTTTCGTCGTCGTGTACAGGATTCCCCACTCCTTAACTTCCCTCCCGGTGCGGGGCGCCTTGCAGGTGGCGGCCATGGAGCCCACTTCGGTACAGGCCTTCCGGGAGAGCCTCTCCATCCACTTCCAGTTCGCCGCGCGCGACACGATGACGCCGTTGTCGCGGATGTCGGCGAGGGTCAAGGGATAGGGCCGGAGGCCGCCGATGGCGAAGCTCGTCATCTGGGCCTCGGGAAAGGCGCGGCCCATCGCGTCGGCGTCGACGACGGGGAGGTTGCGCGTGGAGGAGGCGAGAAACGGCTGGAGGGCGTTCGAGCCTCCCACCTCGACGGCCATGATCCCGCGGAAGGAAACGCCGAGGAAGCCCTCCATCATCTCGACGGCTTTCGCCGCCGTCTCGGGCGACTGGAGGCGCTCCTCGCCCACCAGGGGAGCTCCCATGTTCGAGACCACGGCCACCCAGTCGTCATCGGCGAGCGCCATCGGGTCGAGAAGCTCGAAGCTCCGTTCGCGGCGGAAGAGCTCCCGCAGGTTCAGAAGCGAGTGGTAGGGATTGCCGCCCCCGCCCGCGCCCAGGATCCAGGCGCCGACGGCGAGGGACTCGATCTCGTCGAGCGTGATGGCGCGCGTGTTCGCCATGGATCGCTATGCTACTCTTTCCAACGTGGTTGCGAAACGCGCGGCGTTCCTCACCATCGGGCAGTCACCGCGCGACGACATCGTCGACGAGATGCGCCCCTGGTGGGAGCACCGGAACCGGCTCGATGTCCTGCAGCGCGGCGCTCTCGACGGGCTCGCCCGAGCCGAGATCGAGAGCCTCGCTCCGAAGCGAGGAGAGCAGCGTCTCGTGACACGGCTCCGGGGCGGAACGGAGGTGACCCTCGGCGCCGATTGGGTCCACCGGCGCATCCAGGAAATGGTGTCCGAGCTCGAGCGCGAGAGCCTGGACTTTCTCGTTCTGCTTTGCACCGGCCGGGTCCCCGGCCTTCGATCAGGGAAGCTCGTTCTCGAAGCCCAGGCGATCGTGGACCACACCGCGGCGGCACTCGGCGCCGCGGTGGGAGTTCTCGTGCCGCGGGAGGAACAGAGAAGCGACGTTGCCAGGGACGCTCCATTCGTGAGCCACGCCTCTCCCTACTCGGGAGATCGGTTCGAGGAAGCGGCGCCTGAGCTCGCGGGCGCGAGCGTCATCGTCCTTCACTGCATGGGCTACACCGAAGCGATGCGGACCCGGATGGCGGAGGCAACGGGAAAGCCCGTCCTGCTCGCCCGCCGCATGGTGGCCGGCGCGGTGGCCCAGGTTTTGGACTGAGCGCTCCCGCATCATCGAATGCCTCCAGAAGTTCGAGTAGTCTTACGCCGCATGCCCTCCTCGGAGAAAAGGCGTTCCCACCCGTCGATCTTCGAGCCTTCGAACCTCGTCCTCGGCGTCCTGTTCGCCGTTCTCGGCACCGTCATCGGCCTCGAGCTCCTGACTCGCGTCGGGATCACCCCCAACAGCTCGATCATCGCCGCCATCTTCACCATCGGGCTCTCACGGATTCCGCTCTCAGTCTTCACCCACTTCCGCGATCTCGGCCGTCAGAACTTGATGCAAACGGTGATCTCGGCGGCGACGTTCGGAGGCGCGAACGGAATCCTGCTTCCGGTGGGAGTGCTCTGGCTCCTCGGGCGGGTCGACCTGCTCCCGGCGATGATGGTCGGTGCGGTTGCCGGGGTCGTCATCGATGCGACCATCCTGTTTCGACTCTTCGGCACCCGCCTCTTTCCCGCTGAAGGATTGTGGCCCTCGGGAGTCGCCACCGCCGAGTGCCTCATCGCCGGCGACCGGGGAGGAAAGCGGGCCGCGCTCCTCGCCGCCGGAGGTACGCTGGGAGCGCTCGGACATCCGTTCGGGATCCCCATGGATGTGTTCGGAGTCTGCTGGATCGGGAACATCTGGGCGCTCCTCATGTTCGGCCTCGGGCTCATCGTTCGCGGCTACGCCCATCCGGTGGCCGGGATCGACATTGAAGAGGGCTACGTTCCTCACGGCTTCATGATCGGCGCGGGGCTCGTCGCCGTCGTGCAGATCGGAGTCGCGGTGCTGCGCGAGCGGATGCCTTCAGCCGCCGCCGGCGCCCCCGGGATCGGGCGCACGCTGATCCAGGGGTACGGCGCCTACTGCCTCGCCGCCTCCGTGATGGCCGCGATCGCCGGGCTCACCACCGAAATGTCCACCCTCATGCTTGCTGGGTTCGTGCTCTTCGCCGCGACCGCCGCCATCGTTTCCGAGCTCATCGTCGGGATCGCCGCCATGCACTCGGGATGGTTTCCCGCCTTCGCCACCGCTCTGATTTTTCTGCTCATCGGCATGGCCCTCGGCTTTCCACCGCTTCCTCTCGCCTTTCTCGTAGGCTTCACCGCGTCGACCGGCCCCGCCTTCGCCGACATGGGCTACGACCTGAAGGCGGGGTTCATCCTCCGAGGACGCGGAGCGGATCCCGAGTACGAGCGAGAGGGTCGGCGGGCGCAGTTCGAAGCCGAGCTCCTCGGCATCGCGGTCGCCGCGCTCGCAGTCCTTTTTTTCCACGCGAGCTATTTCGAGCGGGACCTCTTCCCGCCGTGGGATCGAGTCGCCGCCGCGACCATCGAAGCCGGCGCGAGCCCGTCCCTGGCGAAGGCGCTCCTGCTCTGGGCCGTACCGGGCGCGCTCCTCCAGGCGCTTGGCGGTCCGGCGCGGCAGCTCGGTGTTCTCTTCGCCACCGGGCTGCTCATCCGCTTTCCCGCAGCCGGCTGGACCGCCATGATCTCTCTCGCCGTTCGCTTCTTCCTCACCCGCCGGTATGGCGAGCGAGCGGAGAGCCCCATGTACGTCCTCGCCGGCGGCTTCATAGCCGGAAGCGCTCTCACGAGCTTCGGCGTCGCGACGCTGAAGCTCAAATAGAGATACGAGTCTTCCGGCTCGACGCTTCCTCGATCGTTCGAGCGGATGAAATAGAATCTCCTCCTGAGGAAATTCCATGAAACCGTCAGCGATTGCAGTCCTCGCCGCTCTGATCCTTCTCATCCGACCCATGAAGCCGTCCGCGCAGCCCCTGGACCTGGCCACGCTGGACGCCGAGCTCGCACGCGTCGTGAGGGAGAAGCACATCCCCGGGCTTTCGGTCGGCGTCATGCACGAAGGCCGGGTGATTCTGGCGAAGGCATACGGGGTGAGCTCGCTCGCGACGGGTGAGCTGCTCACACCCGAGACCCTCCTCGCGGTGGGCTCGGTCACGAAGGAGTTCACCTGCGCCGCGGCGCTCCTTCTGGTGGAAGAGGGAAAACTCGCGATGGATGAGAGGGTGGCAAAGTACTTCCCCGGGCTCACGCGGGCCTCCGACATCACGCTCCTCGATCTGGGTCAGCACGTTTCGGGGTATCGGGACTACTACCCGCTCGATTTCGTCCACCGGGACATGGCGCGGCCCCGCCCGAGCGATGACGTCATCCGAGAGTACGGCTCGCGCCCCCTGGATTTCGAACCGGGAAGCCGCTACTCCTACAGCAACACCGGCTACTTGATGCTGGGCCGAGTGGTCGAGCGGGTGAGCGGCGAGTCCTTCGAGAGCTTCCTTTCGCGGCGCATCTTCGATCCACTGGGCATGCACTACACCCGGTACGAGCCGCAGCGCAGCGAGCCCGGGCTCGCCCAGGGTTACACGTCGTTCGCCCTCGCGTCTCCCGAGCCCGCCATCGCGGAAGGGGACGGATGGATCGGCGCCGCGGGCGGGATCTGGTCCACGCCGAAGGATCTACTCGCCTGGGATCTTGCGCTCATGGACGGGAAGATCGTATCGAAAGAGTCGTACGCTGCGATGACCACTCCGCGCCGGCTTTCGGACGGAAGCTCGAGCGACTACGGCTGCGGGCTCCGGATCCGCTCGATGGGCGGAGCGGCGGTGCTCTCCCACGGGGGCGCGCTCAGCGGCTTCGTCGCCAGCAACGCTTTCGTGCCGTCCACTCGATCCGCGGTGGTGCTCCTCGCGAGCGTCGACTTCGCCGCCTTGGGCGACGTACCCGACGCCATCCTGGCGAAGCTGCTCCCGCGCTCGGCGAGGCTTCCCGGCATCGCGGGCCCGCCGGCGCTCGAGGTCGCGTCGGCGCTCCTCGAGCAGCTCCGCCGCGGCAGCCTCGATCGCGAAGCGCTCGGCGAGGAGTACCGAATCTATCTCACCCCGGAGCGGCTCCGGACGGCCGCCGCCTCGCTCCAGGGGCTCGGGGAAGTGAGCGGGCTTGAGCTCGTGGGCTTGCGGGAGCGCGGTGAGATGGAGGTCGCGAGCTTCCGCCTCTCGATCGGGGCGACCCCGGCCCAGGCGATCCTCTACCGGTCGAAGGACGGCAAGGTCCAGGAGTTCCTGATCAACCGGCGCTGAAGCTCTCGAGCGCCCTACGGTCGGGCGAGCTCCCGGTACGCGCCTTCGATGTCGACGAGGTATCGAATAGCCTGGCCGACTTTCGAGCTCCGTACGGGAGAATGGCGCTTGCGCGCGCGCCCAAGCTCGGCCATCGGCGAATTGGCTGGGGCGAGCGGAGCGTCAGCTGGAGAGTCGAGAGCTCAGCCGCTCTTGGGACGGATTCGAGCCACGACGACGCCGTCTCTCAGCTGGTCGGAAGGATAGAGAACGCACTCCTCGCCTTCGGCGAGCCCGTCGAGCACTTGACTCTCGCGAAAGTTGCGGTGGCCGATCTCAACCCGGCGAAAACGGGCCTTTCCGTTCTCGATGACGAACACACCCCAGGCGTCGCCGTTCCGGAACAGAGCGCTGGTGGGGACCTTCACCACGTCCTCTCCTTCCCAGATCACGATACGCGCTTCGACCCGGTAGCCGTCTCCCAGCCTCTCCGGCGGGTTGAGGAAATCACCGATCACGTTCACCCGCTGCTCCTCCACACCGAGAGCGGAGACCTTGCTGAACGCCGAGGGCTCGACCGTGCGCACGCGGGCGAGAAGAGTCTCGTCGCCGCCCCAGTCCTCGATCAGCATCATCGCCCCCGGCTTGACCCGAACGGCATCGGAGGAGAGGACGTCCACGACCACTTCGAGCGCCGACGTATCGCCAATCTCCAGAAGGGGCGTCCCCGCGGCGACCACCTGCTCGCTCCGGGTGAAGATGCGAAACACCCGCCCCGACACCGGCGATCGGATCGCGCGTAACGCGGTATCGGGGCGACTGTCGTCGCCATCCGGGGCGATGCGCCCGCCCTCCAGCAGAGCGGCTCGAGCGGCCTCCACTTCATAGCGCGCGACCTGTACCGCGAACTCCGCCGCTTCCAGATCCCTCGATGCCGTCGTCTCCCGGAGTCGGTCCTCTTCCTGATCCCGCGCCGACTTGAGGCCCTCGGCGGCGAGGGAATCGGTCCGCGCCCGCGTGCGAACGGCCTGCTCGAGGTTCGCCCGCGCCTGTTTCCATCGCGCGTCGGATGCCTGCTTCGCCGCGATGGCCGCAGCGAGTCGCGCCTCGGCCTGGCTCCTCGCCCGCTCGTCGAGAGGCACGGGCTGGAGCCGAGCCATCACCGCGTCCGGCTGCACCCAGTCGCCCTCGTGGAGCTCGATTCGCAGGAGCTTTCCCGCGACTGGCGCGGCAAGCAGAAAGTGGTCGTGCACTCGGGTCCGACCCTCCTCATCCACGGTGACGCGGAGGAGACCGCGGCTGACGAATTCGGTCTCCACTTCAACCGGCTGCGGCCGAAGGAGCAGGTACAGGGCGCTTGTGGCGACGGCGATGGCGAGCGCGATCTTGAGCGCCTTCTTCACCGGGTGATTACCTCATTCCCGCGTCTTCAGGGCGGCGACGAGATCGAGTAGGTGGATCCGGCGGCGGACTATGATGCCCGACACGAAGGATGCAACGGTGATGACGACGAAGGCAAAGGCGTAAGAGCTGGGGGTGATGACGAGGGGCAAGCGGAAGAGCTCGGTGTCATAGGCGAGCGCGAGCAGGGCCGAGACGCCGTAGCCCACGGCACAGCCGATGGGAATCGCGGCGGTCACGATCGACGCCTGTTCGCCGAGGAGCATCCACGTGACTTCCGACCGCGTGAACCCGAGCACCCGCAAGCTCGCCAGCTCGTGTCCTCGTTCCGATAGCGCCACGCGCGCTCCATTGTAGACGACTCCGAAGGCGATGACGGTCGCGAAGAGGATGAGCACGGTGGTGAAGACACCTAGCGTCCTTCCAAGGGTCTCGTCGAAGCCGCGCAGGACCGTTTCCCGGAGCGATACGCCGCTCACCGCCGGCATCCGTTTCAGCGTCCGATAGAGGTGATCCTCTTCCTCTTCGTCCACTGACAGGAAAGCGCCGGAAACCGTCCCGCCTTCGCGGAGGAATTGATTGAGCGCCCGGCGCTCCATGTAGACGGCTTCACCGAGGAGCTCGTCGACGAGGGCGTTGACGGGGACGAAGCGAACCGGGCGCTCCCCTTCGAGGACTTCGACCAGCAGCCGGTCCGACAACCGGACGCCAAGCGAGTCGGCGAGATGGGTGGTAAGCGCCACTCCATCTTCGGGGAGAGGATGCTGCCGCGCATCGCGATCGATGAGGCGGCGAAGCTCGCCTTCCTGCGGAAGCCCCAGAAGCGCCGTCCGGCGCTCCCGATGTCCGAAGGCGAGCCGCACCGGTACGGCGCGAAACGTTTCCGCGCGGGGGACGCCCGGGAGGCTCGCGAGCTCCAGCCGTGCCCGCTCGGGCTGGGGCCGGTTGAAGACGATCGCGATCTGCTCGCGCTGCACGACGCGGAAGTGCACGTCGACCAAAGTGTTGATGGCGTCGAGGAAGTACCTGCCGACGACGAGAATCATCACCGCCAACGAGATAGCGAGAACGGAGAGAACCGTCCGCCCCGGCCGACGCCCCACGTTTCGCAGGATGATTCGACTGGGAACGGAGACATAGCGCAGAAGCCCGGAACGCTCCCAGATTCCCGCCCGGAACCGGCCGGGCGGCTCCGGTCGCATCGCTTCGGCAGGAGGAAGCTTGACCGCCTTCGATACCGCGGCGAGAGCGCCCACGACTGCGGCCGCCACGGTGACGAGGAGGGCGAGAAACGCCTGCCTTCCCGCCGACTGGAACTGATAGACGGGGAAGCGAAAGTAGTCCGCGTACAACGTGGTGAGAGCACGCCCGAGCCAGACGCCGAGAGGAACTCCCAGAGCTCCTCCCACGGCCACCATGGCGAGGACGAGCTTCAGATAATGGAGCCCCACCGCGAGGTCGTCGTAGCCGAACGCCTTCAGGACCGCGATCTGCTCCCTCTCCGTGCCGATGAGTCGCGAGAGAACGATGTGCAGGAGGAAAGCGGCTACCCCGAGAAAGATGGCGGGGTAAATGCGTCCCTGCGCCGTCAGCTCGGTGAGCTCGTTCGAAACGAACTGGTTCGAGAGCTGGTCCTCCCGTCCGTAAGCCCCCAGCCCCCCGTATCGCTCGAACACCGCGTCCAGAGCGTCGAGAACTCCCTCGACGCGCGCGCCCCGCTGGAGAGAGAGGCTGAGATCGTTGAACGCCCCGTCCATGTCGAACGCCGGACCCAGGACTTCCCGGCTCGCCCATAGGATCCCGAAGCGCTTCCGGTCGGGGAAGATGGTCGTGCCTCCCCGGATCTCGTAGATGTACTCCGGGGAGAGAGCGATTCCCACGATCCGGAGCGTTTCCCACCGTCCGTTCAGGATCGCCCCCAGCCGATCGCCCACCTGAAGGCCGTTCGCCTCCGCGAACGATTCGCTCACCAGGACCTCGTTGGGCTGGCCGGGCTCGAGGTATCGACCCCGGCGGACGTGCAGACGGTTCAGCCTCGGCTGCGAGCGCTCGGGGATAGACACGAGTCGGCCGGTTGCGGGCTCGGCGAGCCCGGGCACGTCCAGGGTCACGTCCACCACGATGCGGGTTTCCGCCTGATCGACGCCGGGAATCCGCTCTACTTTGCGGACGATCGCGTCGGGAGCCCGCTTAAGGCTCAAGAACACGTCGGCGAAGCCGTACTCGCGGTAGTACCGGCTCTGGGATGCGAGCATCGACTCGTAGCCCGTTCGCGCCGCGATGAACGTCGCGACGCCGCAGGCGACGATGAGTCCCACGGCGACGACTTGGCCTCGCATCTTGAGGAGGTCGCGGCCGAGCTTGCGGTCCAGCGCGCTCACGGCCATGGGAGAGCTACCATTCCACCTCGTCGGGAGCGACTCTGCGGGTGTTGCGATGCTCGCTGGCGATGCTCCCGCTGTGCATCCGGATGACGCGGTCCGCCATTCCAGCGATGGCGGCGTTGTGAGTGATGACGGCGGTGGTGGTGCCGAGCTCCTCGTTCACCTGAGCCAGAGCTCGGAGAACGACCTTTCCCGTCTCGACGTCGAGCGCGCCGGTCGGCTCGTCGCAGAGAAGCACGTCGGGCGCCTTGGCGATGGCGCGGGCGATGGCGACCCGCTGCTGCTCTCCTCCCGAGAGCTGGGAGGGAAAGTGATCCATGCGGGACTCGAGGCCCACGAGCTTCAGCGCCTCCGAGGGATCCATCGGGTGCTCGGCGATCTCCGTCACCAGCGACACGTTCTCGCGCGCCGTCAAGCTCGGGATCAGGTTGTAGAACTGGAAGATGAAACCGACGTGCTCGCGCCGGAATCGAGTGAGCGCGCGCTCTCCAGCCGCGCTGAGGTCATGATCGAAGAAGAAAACCGAGCCGCTGGTAGGGACGTCGAGGCCCCCGAGAATATTCAGGAGCGTAGACTTGCCGCTACCCGAGGGACCGAGGAGCACGAAGAACTCACCCCGGTATAGGTCGAGGTCGACGGAGCGGAGAGCGACGACGTCGACGTCCCCCATGCGATAGACCTTGCTCAGTCCCCGCGCGCGGAGCACGACCTCCCTCGCGCTCTCCGGGGTCAGCGGCTCTTCCATGTCTCTGGCCGGCTCCCGCCTCCATCAAGGATGCTGGGAGAGCTCGACTCGCGAGCCCCAGTCCTGGTTCCGCCGGACGGCTTCGGCGAAGACCTGGATCGCCCCGATGCTGACGAGATCGTCGAGAGTGACGGCGAGGAGATGGAGCTTCATGACCCAACGCTATTCCAGCTCGGACGGAAAAGAAACCCGGCGGCTCCCTGGACGGGTCACTGAGTGCCACCAGATGACTCGGCTCGCAAGCTCGGCCATGCCCCATGAGAGCGCGATGCTCGCCGCGACGACGAGCCAGACGCTCGCGGGCAGGGCCACGGTGTCGAAGGCTCGCATGAGGGCGGGTAGCTGGACCACCGCCACCTGCGACAGAAAGCCGAGCACCACGGCGGCATGGACCATCGCGTTCGGTGCCGGCCTCAGATCTGTCTGGCGGGCGGGATAGGTAAACAGGAGCTGCCCGGCGGCGAGGAAGAGAAACGCCGCCGTCCGCGTGACCGGAAGGCTCTCGCCCAACGCCAGCGGCAGAACCAGCAATACGGCGTAGGCGACGATCGCCTTCGCCGTTCCCGACAGCATGATGAACTGGACCGAGGATCGGTCGAGCAGGGGCGAGGCCGGATCGCGCGGCCGCCGCGTCATCACCTCGGGGTTACGATCGAGACTCAACGCCAGGGCCGGCGCCCCATCGGTCACGAGATTGATCCACAAGAGCTGGGCTGCGGTGAGCGGGAGCAGGATGTTGCCGGTCGCGTCCCGGAGCCCGATGAGAAACGATGCGAACGCACCGCCGGTCACAACCAGCAGCTCCGAGAGGTTGGTCGAAAAGAGGAACCGGATGAACTTCTGAATATTCTCGTAGATGCTGCGTCCTTCCTCGATCGCCGCGACGATGGTGGCGAAGTTGTCGTCGAGGAGCACGAGATCCGCCACCTCGCGCGTCACGTCGCTCCCGCGCTTGCCCATTCCGAGCCCCACGTCCGCACGCTTGAGGGCCGGAGCGTCGTTCACTCCGTCGCCGGTCATGGCGACGATCTCGCCCTTGGACTTGAGGACTTCGATGATGCGAAGCTTGTGCTCGGGTGTGACGCGGGCGAATACGTTCACCTCCCCCACCACGCTCTCCAGCGCCGCGGGGGAGAGCGAATCGAGCTCGCCTCCGGTCACGACTTCGTCCGTCTCGATACCCACGGTGGCCGCCACGGTACGGGCGGTGGCGGGATGGTCTCCCGTGACCATGAGCACGCGGATTCCCGCCTCCCGCGCCCGGCGGACGGCGTCGGGAACTTCCGGCCGCGGAGGATCCCAGAGCTTCACCAGTCCGAGCCACGTCAGGCTCTCCTCGCTCTCACCGGGCCCTTCCGCGAGGGCGAGCAGCCGGTAGCCTTCCTCGGCGTAGGCTTCGATTCTCTCCTTCCACCGATCGCGCTCGGTGCCGGAGAGCGCCGAACGGCTCAAGATCACCTCTGGCGCTCCTTTCAGGTAGCTCACCGTGCCCCCGTTCTCGATGCCGGTGACGCGCATGAACTTCCAGGCCGCGTCGAACGCTCTGAGGGAAACGCGCGAGAAGCCCTCACGGAGCCTTTCCGGATCGTTTCCCCGGCCGTCGGCGTATCGAAGAAGGGCGAGCTCGAGAGGATCGCCGGCTCCCATCGAGAGCTCGGCGTCGTTGGAGAGCACCATGGCGCGAAGCGCCCGTTCTCCGTCGGGCGAATCGACGTCCCTCACGTCGAGCCGGTTCTCGGTGAGCGTGCCGGTCTTGTCGGTCGCGATCACTGTGACCGAGCCGAGCGCTTCGACGGCCGCGAGCCGGCGCACGACCGCGTTGCGCTTCGCCATGCGCTCGACGCCGAGAGCGAGAGTGACGGTGAGCACGGCGGGAAGGCCCTCGGGAACGGCGGCCACGGCGAGAGCGACGGCGAAAAGGAAAACGTGTCCGAACCGCTCGAAGCCTTCGAGGGCGAGGCCGGTGGCGCCGATGAGCGCGGCGAGAAACAGAATGACGCGCGCGACGCGGCGCCCGAAGACATCGAGCCGCCGTTCGAGCGGCGTTTTCTCTTCTTCGACGTGGGAGATCAGAGTCGCCAAACGTCCCATCGCGCTCTCCGGACCGATCCGTGTGACCTCCAGGTAGGACTTGCCGCGAACGACGAGGGTGCCGGAGAACGTCTCGTCGCCGACCGCTTTGTCGACGGGGAACGACTCTCCGGTTAGAACCGACTGGTCGACGGACAGGTTCTGCGCCGTCAGGACGGTCGCGTCCGCCGGAACGCGGTCTCCCGCGTCGAGGCGTATGACGTCCCCTGGAACCAGCTCACGGCAGTTCCGCCTCGCGAGCTTTCCGTCTCTGAGCGTCCACACCTGGGGCGCGGCGAGCTCGCTCAGCTTCTCGAGGGCGTCCTCCGCCTTTCGCTCCTGCCACAGGCCTAGCCCCGCGTTCAGAAGAAGGATCACAGCGATCGCCAGCGCTTCATAGGGAATCACTTCGCTCCCCTCGCTCGCCCAGACCGCCAGATCGACCACAAGTGCGAACAGCAGCACGTAGAGAAGCGGGCTCTGAAACTGCCTCAGGAGCCGACGCCAGAGACCCTCGGGCGGCGTATGGGGAAGCGAGTTGGGCCCGAACCGGGCACGCCGCCTTTCGGCCTCGTCCGAGGTAAGGCCTTGAAGGCGGGTCCCGGGGCACGGCATCGTCATATCGAAAGCGGCTAGAGCATGGCTGCGAGAAACCGCACGATGTCGTCGAGTGTCATCACTTTGTCGTTGTCGGATTCCGCCACCGACACCCCGAGCTCGTCACGAACGGCCACGCGCAGATTCAGGAAGTCGAACGAGTCGATGTCCAGCTCGCTCTGGAGTGGCTTGCCGGCATCGATCCACGCTATCCGTCTCGGGCGCGATGCGCTGGAGAATCCGCAGCACTGCCTCTCGCACTTCCGCCTCGCTCATAGGCTTTTCCGGGTTCGCCGAGATACCTCGCCGGGGGTCGAGGCACTGAGCCCCGGGGCGTCCATGGGAGGCGCGATGGGTCCCCGGCGACGGTTGCCGAAATCACCGGCCGCACCGTGACCTCGCTCCTCTCGGCCCAGGGCTGCTCGAGGATCCGGCTGATCCCGGGAGCGCCATTGAATGTCGCGGTCCGAGCGCGCCCTCGCCGCGGCGATCGCCCCTGCGTACGCCCGTGTCCCCGTGAATCGCAGGGCTCCCGCTCTCGGGGTGTCTCGAGCGCGTGCTTCGCCCTTTCCACGTCCTCGCGGATAAAGGCCCCTCCCGGCCACGTCCCGCTCATCCAGGCTCAGATCCACGCCCTTTCCTCTGCCAGCAGCCTCGCTACTGGCGTCGTTCGCGCTCTCTCTGGTCTGGCTGGCCGCGATTGCCTTGGGAGTGATGCCGTTGGTGGCTAGGTCCAAGGCGACGTCGAGAGCTTTGCAAAGGCTCGCGCTGTAAATGATGAAGGTCACGTCCTTACCCGGGCGCCTCACCCCGGCGCGAGCGATCTTTGACTGCTCCCGCGTCGGCGCTATCTCGCCCCTGCTATTGTAGAGGTGGTGTGCTCGAAGATCAGCACGGGTGTCGGGTCCTTGAGCGCTGTAGGGAGCCTGCCGCGGGCATCCACGAGGGTGGCGGGGGAGGGCACCTTGCTTGTCTCTTCCGATTCATCGAAGACACAGTCGAGAAGGCCACCCTCTGCGCTGATTCATCCGTCGTCTATCATGGGAACATGATTCGGCGGGAGTGGCTCGTGAGCGCGGTACTCGCCGCGGCTCTAACGAGCGTCTCGTGCCGTCCGCAGCCGGATACGACATTCGAGCGCGTTCGCGCCGAGATCGAGCCCGTGCTCGAAAGCGGTCCGCCGGATACCTTCGCCAAGGCACGCGACCGTGAGCACCTCCAGAACGAGCTCGAGGATTTCTATCGCGCCCGAGACCATTTTTCCGCCTGGCATAACGGGACCAAGATCACGGACGCCGGACGCGCCGCGCTTCGAACCCTCGGACGTGCCGACGAGCACGGCCTTCGCGTCGGCGACTATGTGAGGGGAGAGCTAGCCGCAGGCGATGTGGCGCGCGAGCGCCAAACCGCGGAGGCCGCCGCCCGCTTCGACGTCGCTCTCTCCGCCGCGGCGATTCTCTACATCCGAGACATTCACGAAGGGCGCATCTCACCCGAGGAGGCCGGGCTCGAGCTCGAGGTGACCCATCACCATCCGAAGCTCGCGGACGAGCTCACGCAAATCGTGTCGTCTGCTTCGGGAGATGAAGTCGGCGAGGCGCTCGAGGCTTTCGCCCCGCCGTACCCTGCTTACGATGGGCTGAAGACCGCGTTGGCTCGCTATCGCGAGCTTCAGGAAAGCGATCGATGGCCGTCTCTGGCCGACGCCCGCACGATCCATCCTGGCGAAGCCTATGGGGACGCGGACCGCCTGCGCGAAAGGCTTCGACTCATGGGAGACCTCGCCGGAGACTCGGCCGGCTCGGGACTCGAATACGACGCCCCTCTCGTCGAAGCGGTGACTCGATTCCAGATGCGTCACAGCCTGAACCCCGATGGGGTGATCGGCCGCGAAACGTTCGCGGCGCTCAACGTCCCGTGGAGCCGGCGGGTGGAGCAGATTGTCGCCAGCATGGAACGCTGGCGCTGGGTGTCCGGTCATTTCACCGGTAAGGCCATCCTCGTCAACATCCCCGAGTTCGAGCTGCGAAGCATCGAGACGAGCGGCGGCGAATATCGGGTGTCGTTCGAATCCCGCGTGATCGTGGGACAACACTACGCCGAGCTCCGAACCCCGATATTCACCGGTAAGCTCGCCTATCTGGACTTCCGGCCGTTCTGGAACGTTCCCGAGAGCATCGTGCGCGAAGAGCTGTACGAAAGGCTCGACGAGTCCGGCTATCTCGAAACGTACCACTACGAGATCGTTCGCGACCTGAGCCTCGAGGCGAAGCCCCTCCCCGCGTCTGCGGAGAACGTCGCCAAGGTGCGCGCCGGTGCGCTGCAGTTGAGGCAGCGCCCTGGTCCGGGTAACGCCCTCGGCCTCGTCAAGTTCATCTTTCCCAACCGATACAGCGTGTTTCTTCACGCCACGCCGGAGATGCACCTGTTCCAACGCGAGGAGCGAGCCTTCAGCCACGGCTGCGTTCGCGTCGCCGATGCCGCCGGTCTTGCCGAGTGGGTTCTCGAAGACCAGGAGGGCTGGGATCGGAGGGCCATCGCCAAAGCCATTGCGAGCGGCCCGACAACGCGGGTCCCTATCGAGACCGACATCGCGGTCTATATCGTCTATCTCACCGCTCATGTGGACGATGAAACGGGCGTGGTGCACTTCGGCCGCGACATCTATGGCCTCGATGCGGAGCTTCTGGCCGCGCTCGGGTAGATCAAGGCACCAAACCTGAGTCCGCGAGCCAGTTTCTGAACTCTCGTCGCAGCTCGATGACTTCCGGTCTTTGGACCTGTCGTGCTCTCGAATCCATTTGTTTTTCAAATAAGCGCCATGCTCATCTTCGTTCCGGATGATGAAGAGCTTCCGTTCGTGATTCATGACAGACGAAAGGAAGTGGTGTCCCGGGGCAATTTCGAAGGAGCTCCGTCTTCTGGATTGCGCTCTGCCAGCGGCGGACCCGGCCGGCGTCCACGTGAATGAAGTCGGACTGCTCGTAGTAACCCACGCCGCCCGATTTCAGCTCGAGGGCAACATCGCGCAGTAACCGGTGTCGACACCCGGAAGCCGAACACGGTAGCAGGAGATGAGATGAAATGGCCCCTCGGCACCGACCCGCTTTCGGATCTCGTAGAGGATATCGAAGAGCCTTGGATCGATGTCGTGAACCTCACCATCGCGGTGATCCCGCAGGAATCGCTTCAGTCTCTGCACCGCCACGGGCAGATAGACGCCGTCTTCCTTGAAGTCGACCGCAATCGATTCTCCGGTGTGGGTGTGGACGAAAGCGCTCGACAAGACATCGGCTCGCGCCTCGAGCGACAAGCCACCCAAAACCACGATCGCCATCGAAGCGCGAGCCGCTATCTTCGAGCCGAACATCATGAGCTGAATCCTCCTTGCGGGCTCGCCGAGATTTGCGTGCCCGCGCTTCCTTCCAACATCGCTTCCACTTTGGCGAGCGCCCCGATGACGGCCCGCCGAGCGGGACTTCCCTCGACGAATCCACACGCGGCCTCCACCTTCGGACCCATCGAGCCGGCATCGAGCTTCAAGGAGGAAAGCTCCGACGGCGTGACGTGACGGAGGGGCCGAGCGTGCGGCTCGTGCCAATCAGCGTAGACCGCATCGACGTCGGTTGCCAGAATCAGAACCTCGGCGCTGAGCTGGGACGCCAGCAGAGCGCTAGCCCGGTCTTTGTCGATCACGGCCTCGACGCCTTCGAGACGGCCGTCCTCCCGTCGCACGGTGGGAATCCCGCCGCCACCCGCGCAGATGACGGTGACGCTCTTTTCCAGGAGCCACTCGATCACCTGGATCTCGAGAATACGTCGAGGGAGGGGCGACGCGACCACCCGGCGCCAACGCTCGCCGTCGCGCGCGAGAGCCCATCGTCCTTCCGCACGGATGCGATTCGCTTCCAAGTCATCATATACGGGACCGATCGGCTTCGAGGGCTCGTCGAACGCGGGATCGTATGCGTCGACTTCCACCATGGTCAGAACCGTCGCGAGGGGGCGTCCCGGAAGCAGGCTCCCGAGCTCTTGCTCGATGAGATAGCCGATCATGCCTTCGCTCTCGGCGCCCAGAACGTCGAGCGGATAGGGCTCTGCGGGCCGGTAGGCTTCGGCCTGGAGCGCGAGAAGGCCCACCTGAGGACCGTTGCCGTGCGAGACGACCAGCGCATGCCGTTCGGCCAGGGGCGCGAGCGCGTGCGCGGCGATGCGGACGTTGTCTCGTTGGTTGGCCGCCGTCATGGCTTCGCCACGCTTGAGTAGCGCGTTGCCTCCCAAAGCGACCACGACGCGCATCGCCGGCCTGCCGCTCAGTCCCCGAGTGTCGCGACCAGAAGAGCCTTGATCGTGTGCATGCGATTTTCCGCTTGATTGATCAACGCGTGTTCTTGCGGCAGAGCCGGTTTCGCTCGTAGCCTCGCAGCTCGGCGGCCTCGAGATCCGATGCGAGGCGGATCAGAAAACGGATCTCTTTGCCCGTGACATCCTTCCGCGTCAGAAATGAACGCTGTTTCAGGTTCACCATCGGCGTCGGCTCCGAGCTACAGCTTTGCCACGAACGCTTCGATCTCGTCTCGAAGCGTGGGGCCAGGGAGATCCTCGAGATCGTAACGGATCCGCGTTGAGTCTTGGCGGATGTCGATGAGATGCCTGAGATCGATCGGGGTCGCGACGACGACCGTATCACAATCGACTGCAGCGATGGTGCGCTCGAGCTCTTCGATCTGCTCCGGGTAGTAGCCCATCGCGGGGAGCTCCAGGGTGAGATGAGGAAACCGGGAAAAGATGTCCTTCAACGAACCCATGGCATGGGGGCGGGGGTCCACGATCTCGGCTGCTCCGTATTGCTCGGCCGCGACTCTGCCGGCCCCGTAAGGCATGCCGCCGTGGGTGAGCGTCGGCCCGTCCTCGATGAGGAGAACCCGTTTGCCCCGAATGTGCTCGGGATGCTCGGCGGTCACTTTCGAGCGCGCGCAGATCACTTTCGCGTGCGGATTGACCCTGGCGGCGTTTCCTCGGATGGCCTCGACCGCGCCCGGCGGCGCATTCTCCGCCTTGTTGATGAGGATGATGTCGGCCGAGCGGAAATTCGTCTCGCCCGGATGGTATGCGAGCTCGTGGCCGGCTCGATGAGGATCGGCGAGGGTGATCCAGAGAGACGGATTGAAAAACGGCAAGTCATTGTTCCCACCGTCCCACAGAATGACGTCGGCCTCTTCTTCCGCCCGCGCGAGTATCTCTTCGTAGTCCACGCCGGCGTAGACGATGGTGCCCTCAGAGATGTGCGGCTCGTACTCCTCGCGCTCCTCGATGGTGATGTTGTCGCCCTCGGCGTCGAGATCGTCCATCGTTGCGAAGCGCTGCACCCGCATCCGGTCGAGATCGCCGTAGGGCATCGGGTGCCGGACCACCACTACCTGGAGATCCGATGCGCGAAGCACGTCGGCCACGTAGCGACACGTCTGGCTCTTGCCGCAGCCGGTGCGGACCGCGCAAACGGCGATTACGGGACGGTTCGACTGCAGCATGGTGCTCTCGGGTCCGAGCAGGGCGAAGTCGGCGCCCGACGCGAGTACCCGGCTCGCGATCGACATTACCTCGTCGTGCCTCAGGTCGCTGTAGGACAGGACGCACTGTCGAACAGAGTGCTCGGTGATCAGCGTTTCGAGCTCGTCCTCGGGGTGAATCGGGATGCCGTCGGGATAGAGCTCGCCGCCGAGCGAAGGAGGGTAGCGCCGGCCGACGATGTCGGGGATCTGCGCCGCGGTGAACGCCACCACCTCGAAGTGAGGATCGCCACGAAAACAGGTGTTGAAGTCGTGGAAATCGCGTCCCGCCGCTCCGAGGATGAGAACGCGCCGTTTGTCGATGGTTTGTCGCTCGCTCATGGATCCACCCTACCTAGCCGCGAACCGTGCAACCTTCGTACCATTACGAGGCTCGACGTGACACGAAAAATACCCGACCGCATGCGCGATATTTCGTAGCCGGCCGGTAAGCTGGGTGTTTACGCGCAGTGGTCGCCGTCCTCCCGGAAACGCCGCACACCCACGTTTTCACCGACGTTCCGGGCGACCCCGACGACGGGGGACTCGCTCGCGCCACGACCGAGGAAGTTGTGAAGAAGATTCGTGGCCGGAAGAAGTCGGTTCGAACCGTCGAAGACCGAAGAGACGCCGAACTCGTCGTCGAGGTGCTCGACCAGGCGAGCGAAAAATCCACGGGGCAGATGTTCATTCAGAAAAGGGAAGGTACTGCCCGAACCACGGATTCGAAAGAAGGAGCTGCCACCGAAGTCGCCGCCTTCGGTGACATCAGAGAACGATTCGTGCTCCTCACGCGCGTTTACGTTCCCAGGGGCCGTCCTTTCGAAATGAGGTGGAGGCCGATTGCCGGCGTCCGCGCGATGCCGCGAAGCCCTTCGCGCTCCGGCGCGAGATGTTCGTGCGCTAGAACTACTGGATTCTGCTGGAAGCGCACGAGCGTTAGCGAGTGCGGCGTCGAGTCCCTGGACCCGCACCGTTAGACGTCGACGAAGACCTTGAACCCGCCGTAGAGCATGCGCTTCACGTCGAACGGCATGGCTTTCGGATCCATCATTTCGGCCAAACGCGCGTCGCTCATCACCTTCTTGTTGACCCGGTCTCGCTGCGCCCTCGACTTGTACCCGATCCAGGAGAACACAACGGTCTCTCCGCGCTTCAGTCGGATCTTCCTGGGAAACGGAAGCATGCCCTTCACGAACAGGTCGTCGCCCACGCACTCCCGGTACTCGAGAGCGCCGTGCTCGCGGAAAACCTTGCCCGCCTTCCGGGATAGGCGGCGATAAGCTGGCAGATTCTTCTTGGGCACTGGTAGAACGAATGCATCGACGTAGCGCATCTTCTCTCCTTGGTTAGCTTTGGTTTCAATCCGATCTTGTTTCTGGATGGTGTCCTTTCTCGCGGCAGCCCGATCGGCAAGCACCAACGCATGTTCCCTTCGAATCCTGCAGGCCGGGATCGACGCATCGCCCTCACGTAACCGCGCAAGCGCGTCGACTTTGTCGCTTCCGGTTACCAGCCACAGGATGAGGCGAGAGCGATTGATCATTGGATAAGTCAACGTCATGCGGCGCCGCCCCTGATAAATCCCGGCAAGCGCGACGTCCAGGTCGGTAACGTCGAGCACTGGATCCCCGGGCACGAGTGAGGCGGTATGGCCGTCTGGGCCAAGGCCCAGGTGGGCGAGGTCGAGCACTGGAGGCGAGCCGGCGATCTCCTGGAGCGTCACCGTATAGCGTCTGGCCGCAGCCTCCAAGTCCGGCGACTCGACCGGCATGGCGTGGATCTGCTCGGGTTTGAGCGGCGCGTGTTCGAGCAAGCTCTCGTGTAAATGAGTCAGATTTCGATTCGGATCGCCCGCCGGCGCGACGCGCTCGTCGACCTGCACTACGTGCACGCGTTCCCACGGCAGCTTTTCGATTGCCAACGCGCGCAGCATTTGCCACGGGGTGCGGCCGCCGCTGACCGCCATGACGAAGCGTCCGCGCTCCGCGATGGCCGTCCGGGCATTCGCAGCGATAACTCGGCTCGCCACGCGGGCGACGGCATTGGCATCGGCGAGTATCTCGATCTTCATGTCACTTTGCTGATTTTTCCAGATGTCCGCCGAACTCATAACGCATCGCCGAGAGCAGCTTGTCGGCGAAAACTGCCTCGCCCCGGGAGCTAAACCGCTCATAGAGCGCAGCACTCAAGACGTGCGCTGGCACGGCTTGGTCGATCGCCGCCTTGATCGTCCAGCGGCCCTCACCAGAGTCCGATACGCGGCCCTCGAACTTCTCGAGGCGGGGATCCCGAATCAAGGCCGCCGCGGTCAGGTCCAGAAGCCAGGAAGCGATCACGCTGCCGCGCCGCCACACCTCGGCGATGTCTGGCAAGTTCAGGTCGTACTGATAGTGCTCCGGCTCACGCAATGGGGTCGTTTCGGCGTCGATATCGTGTTTTCCCTTGCCGACGTTGGCGGATCGCAGGATGCCCATTCCCTCGGCGTAGGCGGCCATGATGCCGTACTCGATGCCGTTGTGGACCATCTTGACGAAATGGCCGGCGCCATTTGAGCCGCAGTGCAGGTAACCCTGCTCGGCGGTGCCGCCGACCTTTTCGCGGCCCGGTGTTCGGGCGATATTGCCCCTGCCGGGAGCGAGCCGCCTAAAGATTGGATCGAGATGCTCGACCACCTCGCCTTCGCCGCCAATCATCATGCAGTAACCTCGCTCCAAGCCCCAGACTCCACCGCTCGTCCCGACGTCCACATAGTGGATTCCTTTGGGCGCGAGCTCTCTGGCGCGCCGGATGTCGTCCACGTAGTAGGAATTGCCGCCATCGATGAGAATGTCATCGCGTTCGAGATGGGGGATAAGGTCGTCGATCGTCTTGTCCACTACCGCCGCCGGAACCATCAACCACACCGCCCGAGGCCTGGCCAGTTTCTTCGCAAAGTCTGCGAGCGAGGAAGAGCCAACGGCTTCCTCCTCGACCAGCTCCTGCACCGCTTTCGGCGACAGATCGAAGACCACGCACTCGTGGCCGCCCTGGAGCAGGCGCTTCACCATGTTCGCGCCCATTCGGCCGAGACCAATCATTCCGATTTGCATCGCTGACTCCTTATCGGTTCGAACAGGAGGGCAAAGATTTCATGATGTCTTCTTCAACCTTCGGTACCGACGAATCAGGTTATTGGTCGAGCTGTCATGGGTGAGCGCGGCTGCTTCCTTGCTCTCGAGCTCCGGGATGATCCGCCGGGCCAATTGCTTGCCAAGCTCGACTCCCCACTGATCGAACGAGTCGATGCTCCAGATGACACCCTGAGTGAAAACGTTGTGTTCGTAGAGCGCGACCAGCTTTCCGAGGGTTTCCGGAGTGAGCCGCTCGGCGAGTATCGTGTTCGATGGGCGGTTGCCGTCGAAGATGCGGTGGGGAACGAGCCACTCCGGCGTGCCTTCCGCCTTGACTTGTTCCGGAGTCTTGCCGAACGCGAGCGCTTCGGTCTGGGCGAAAAGGTTCGCCATCAGCGCGTCGTGGTGCCGGCCCAACGGGTTGAGCGCCTGACCGAATCCGATGAAGTCACAAGGGATGAGCCGAGTACCCTGGTGGATCAACTGGTAGAAGGAGTGCTGTCCGTTGGTCCCCGGCTCGCCCCAGTAGATCGGGCCAGTATCGTAGGCTACTTTATTCCCGTCGAGCGTGACCTGCTTGCCGTTGCTCTCCATGGTCAACTGTTGCAGGTAGGCCGGAAAGCGCTCGAGATACTGCTCGTAAGGCAGCACGGCGACGGTCGCTGCGTCGAAGAAGTCGCTGTACCAGACGGCGAGCAGCCCCATGAGCACCGGCAGGTTCCGTTCGAAGGGAGCGGTTCGGAAGTGCTCATCCATCTGGTGAAAGCCGTTCAGCATGGCGCGGAAGTGATCCGGCCCGACAGCGAGCATCGTCGATAGGCCGATAGCCGAGCCCATGGAATAGCGGCCTCCGACCCAGTCCCAGAATCCAAACATATTGGCGGGGTCGATGCCGAACCTCGCCACTTCCTCGGCGTTGGTCGATACGGCAACAAAGTGCTTGGCGATCGCTTTTTCGTTCCCTTTCGAGCCCGCGAGCGACCAGTCGCGAGCCGTGTGGGCGTTCGTCATCGTCTCCAGGGTCGTGAAAGTCTTTGAGGCAACGATGAAGAGTGTCTCCGCCGGATCGAGATTCTGGACGGTTTCTGCGAAGTCCGTGCCGTCGACGTTGGAAACGAAGCGAAACGTCATGGCCCGCTCGCTGTAATGCTTCAGCGCTTCGTAGGCCATGGCCGGTCCCAAATCGGAGCCGCCGATTCCGATGTTGATGACGTTCTTGATGGGCTTGCCCGTGTGACCCTTCCAATCTCCGGCCCGCACTCGATTGGAGAATCCCGCCATCTTGTCGAGCTCTGCGTGGACCGCCGGTACCACGTCCTCGCCATCGACGAGAATCGATGCGCCTTTAGGGGCGCGGAGAGCCACATGCAGCGCAGCCCGGTTTTCGGTGACGTTGATCTTCTCACCCCGGAACATCGCATCGATGCGTCCTCGCAGACCGGATTCGACAGCTAGTCGGAGAAGAAGCTCGAGGGTTTCGCCGATGATGCGGTTCTTCGAATAGTCCAGATAGAGGCCCACCGCCTCGACCTTCATCCGCTCGCCGCGCCCAGGGTCATCGGCAAAGAGGTCCCGGAGATGGAGCTCTCGGATTGTACCGTGATGACTCTCGAGGTCCTTCCATGCTTTACGCTCCGTGAGCGGCACGATTCGTGCTGCCATATGCGCGCTCCTTTTATCAGCTTCTAGATGCCCGACATCCCCGTCCAAGGTGCCGGGTTGTGGAGAACCCGTCAACTGTCGCCGCCTAAGGGTCTCGCACGGTCGCCTGCACCGAGGTGTGGCCGATCGATGGTAGCCTGATGGCTGCGTTGGTGATTGTAATACGCGAGGAAACGAAAAGCGGGGAACTAGCGGCCTTCGAAGCTCGGCGGTCTCTTCGCGAAGAAGCTCTCGAGCCCTTCGGCGAAGTCGCCGCCGTCGGCAATCTGGGCGAGGCTGACGAGCTCGCGATCGAGGTGATGGTCGAGCCGGTCCACTCCCGCTGCCTGATTGATCAGGGATTTGGCGACGGCATAGGCCTTCGTCGGGCCCGCCGCGAGACGCTCAGCGAGGGCCATCACCTCGGAGTCGAAGCTCTCCGTCGGGTACACGGCGTTCACCAGACGCAACGCGCGCGCCTCGCTGGCATCGAGCCTTGGGTTGAGCAAGACGAGCTCCATCGCCATCCGGAGTCCGAGAAGCCTCGGCAGAAAAAAAGTCGAGCTCTCGGCGCCGGTGAGGCCGGTCTTGGGGTAGGCCCACTCGAAGGAAGCCCGATCGGATGCCACGACGAGGTCGCAGGCCATGGCAATTCCGAAGCCTCCCGCCGCGGCAACCCCGTCCACCGCGGCGATGAAAGGCTTTGGGGCTCGCTTGATCTCCGAAATCGTGCTGTGGAGGTACTCCAGGATCTGCTTGAAGATCTCGCCGAAACCATCGGGAAGCTCGCGGCTGTTCGGCTGCATGTAGCCGATGTCGCTCTTCTCGCCGCCCTTGGCGATGTACTTCAGATCCGCGCCGCTCGAGAACACCCCACCGCTTCCGCGGATCACCACGGCGCGCACCGACTCCTCGCGCGCATACTGCAGCCCCGCTTTGCGAAAGTCCCGTGCCGTGGAGACGTCGAAGGAGTTGAAGCGCTCACGGCGATCGATGGTGATGGTGCCCACCGCGCCGGTCTGCTCCATACGAATGTGGCTCACGGCACCACGCAAGCGGGCTCTCGAACCGACATCATTTCGATCGATTCGCTCAGAAGAGGTCCCCAAGCGGTGGCGAGCATCCACTCCTGATGGGCGAAGGTGTAGGCCTTGACGACGTCGACTGCGCCGCGGCGCAAGGCGTCAGCCACGAGGGGTGAGACGGGAAAAGCCCGGGAGCGGCAGAGGATCGGTCCCTCGTCGAGCACCGCCGTGACGAGATGCGCCGTGGCCCGCGTCTCGGTCTCACCGGCGAGGAGGGCATCGCGCACGGCGCGCAGGCCGACATAGCGGGGGCGTCCACTTGCATCCCGCTTGGCCAGGTCGCTCCCGTGGACGTTCACGATGCGGGAGGCGAACGCATCGAGCATCGGCTCCGTCAGGACGAGGAGGTAGCTCGAGAGAAGAATCAAATCCGGCTCGAACGGCGCGAGGAGCTCCACGGTTTCGGTGTCGTAGTGGGAACGGACGATGAGGTCCGTTCGTTTCGTCTCCCGTTCTCGGCAGAAGCGCGCGATGGAGTGGTTGAGAAACGAAACTCCCCGAGCCTCGGCTTCGGCGCGGGCGCTCGAGTCCTCTTCGCTCGAGACGCAGCACACGATCTCGTAGAGCGAGCCGCGGTTCGGATCGGACGTGAGGAGGTGGCGAAGTCCGGGCGCGCGCTGCGAGCACAGCAAGGCGACTCGAAGAGGCCCGGTCATCAGCAGATCCTTGGCAAGGGCTCTCCCTCGGGCTCGACGAGAAGCCGCCTGCCGAAACCGGTGTCGAGTACGACTTTGCCCGGGAGATCGGCCAGGCACGTTCCCACCATCGCAGCCTCCCGGCCCAGGGGGTGGCTTCGGAGCGCCTCGAGAACCGCGTCGGCCGAATCGGGAGCCACTCCGAAGACGGCCTTGCCCTCGTTCGCGACGTGAAGAGGATCGATCCCGAGGAGCTCTCCCGCCGAGCGTGCTTCGGCGGTGACCGGGATTTTCGATTCCTCGAGAAGAATCCCGACGCCGCTCTTCGACGCCATCTCCTGGAGGGCGCTCGCGAGCCCCCCTCGCGTCGGGTCCTTCAGCGCGACGATCGCGTCTCGCCCGCACTCGAGAGCGCAACGTACGAGACTGTTGAGGGGCGCGACGTCCGAGTGGAGCTCGGAGTCGAGATCGAGCCCGTGCCGTCGAACCATGACCGCCAGGCCGTGGTCTCCCATCGTCCCGCTCACCACGATGCGATCGCGCGGTCGAAGGCCCGAGTCGCGCACGATGTGATCCGTGATTCCGATGCCGGTCGTGTTGACGATGAGCCCGTCGAGCTCGCCTCGCCCCATGACTTTCGTGTCACCGGTGATGATCGTGGTTTCCGCCTCGATACAGGTCGCGCGTAATGACTCCTGTACGCGCTCGAGGTCTTTTCGCGCAAACCCTTCTTCGACGATGATGGCGCAGGTGAGTCCCAGAACGTCGGTCGCTCCCATCATCGCCAGGTCGTTCACCGTTCCCGAAACCGCCAGCCGTCCAATATCGCCGCCGGGGAAGAAGATCGGATGGATGACGTGGGAGTCGGTAGTCAGCACCAGGTAGCGGTCGCCGAAGCGAAGTGCCGCGCCGTCGTCCATGGCAGAAAGACCCACGCCCTCGACCCTCATCTCGGGGAGACCGGAGGCGAAAACCTCTTCGATGAGGGCCCTCATGGCCCGGCCGCCGGCGCCGTGCTTTAGGCCCACGGTCTCCTCGATGCGAGCGGTGTGAGAGATCATACCGATACCCTCGTCAAATCCGGATGGCCGCCGTACTGATGCCAGATCTTGCAGGTGCCCTCGCTGCTCACCATGCAGGCCCCAACCGGGCTTTCGGGAACGCAGTCCCTTCCGAAGAGCTGGCAGTCCGAAGGGGACGAGATCCCCGCCATGATGTCGCCGCAGATGCACTGCGAAGTCAATGCGGAGGGCGCGTAGTCCCAAAGTCCCGACAGATCGATGGCAAAGCGTTTTCGCGCGTCGTATACGGCCCACTCGTCCTTCAAGCGCAGGTTCCCGTTGGGAACGTGGGCGATTCCGCGCCACCGGCCACCGACGGGGCGGAAGACCTTCCAGAGTTTTTGCTGGGCCGCCAGGTTTCCTTCGCGCGTCACGCAGCGGGGGTACGTGTTCACGACTCGGGGCATTCCTTCGAGAATGATCTCGAGAAGCTGAACGAGACCAGCAAGAATGTCCAGAGGTTCGAACCCGGCCACGACCACGGGAACGCCGTGCCTCGCCACGAACGGCTCGAAAACGCCCCAGCCCGTGATGGTGGCCGCATGACCCGCGGCGAGAAAGCCCTCCACCCGGCTCGAAGGCATTTCGGCGACGATCTCCATGACCGGGGGGATGTACTTGTGGGCCGACAGCACGGAAAAGTTCTTCGGCGGGCCCGCGAGCATCACGGCCGCGGTAGCGACCGCCGTGGTCTCGAAACCGCTCGCGAAGAAGACCAGCTCCTCGTCGAGACCGCGGGCGAGATCGACGGCCTGCGAGACGCTGTAGACCACGTCGACCTGGGCGCCTTCGGCCCTGGCGTCGGCGAGCGAGGCGATCGTTCCCGGAACCCGGAGCATATCTCCGTACGTGGCGACCCGGACTCCCTGGCGCGCCAGGACGACGGCCTCGTCGACCTCCGGGACATCGGTGATGCAAACGGGACAACCCGGTCCCATGATGACGTCGAGTGCTTTGGGAAAGCTCGCGCGCAGGCCGAACTTGGCGATGGCCTGCTCGTGGCTTCCACACACGTGCATGACGGAGATGGGCGTCCGATCGATCGCCCGAGTCAACCGAGTGAGAGCATCCGCGAGCGCTCTTGCCCGCGCGGGGTCTCGGAACTTGACCTCATTCAGCCCGTGGTCCGCCGAGCCGCGCATCGTCAATTGCCTGCCTCGATCTCGCTCCTCACGTCGGCGGCCATGATGTCGGTCGCCGCCTCGCGAAGGAGCTGCTCGTAGAGAGCGAGCGTCTCTCGGATCTCGCTCTCGGGGATGCGGCGGATGGCGAAGCCGACATGGTTCAAGATGTAGTCGCCAACCGCAACGGGCTCATCCACCACGTCGAGGCGCACCGTGCGTCGAACGCCGAAGAAATCGACGTGGGCGCGGAGACCCTCGATGGATACCACTCGTCCTGGCACCCCCAAACACATGCCTTGGTTTGACTACAAGGAGTATGCCAACTGATCGGCGTGAGGCCACGAAGGCTTTTTTCCGAGACTCGTCGCCAGATGGAGCGTCGAATGGCGCAGTTTTTGAGCAATTGCCCCAATTCTTACGACGAGGAGACCATGAGTCGGGTCAAGTATAAGAAGAACTACACAGCGAGCCGACGAACGAAGTGGCACGTGGCTTGCTCTCGGCAACCATCAAGAACTGAACGGAGGTGAGCCATGCCCCAGACCGGGCGTCACCAGTCCCCGCCTCCCGCAGAGGAGACGTTCTACGAGGCCATCCACAGAAAAGGCCTCTCGCGCCGCGACTTCATGCAGTTCGTCGGCGCCGTCGCCGGAATGCTCGGTTTAGACACTGTGGTCATCCCGAGGATCGCCGAAGCGCTCCAGGCGAGGCGCAAGATTCCTCTGGTCTGGCTCGAATTTCAGGATTGTGCCGGCAACACGGAATCCTTCCTGAGAGCGGCCAAGCCATCGGTCGACGAGATTATTCTCGATGCCATCTCGCTGAACTACCACGAGACGATCATGGCGGCTGCGGGACACCTCGCTGAGGAAGTCCTGCAAAGAACGGTCCGGGAGTCAAAAGGGCAGTACCTCGCCGTCGTGGAAGGGTCGATTCCCATGGCGGAGGGGGGTATTTACTGCACGATTGGCGGACGTTCCGCGCTAGATATCGCCCGCGAGGTCTGTGGGAACGCACTGGCCACGGTGGCCGCCGGGACCTGTGCCGCCTTCGGTGGAATTCCTGCCGCGGCTCCGAATCCGACGGGAGCCGTTAGCGTCTCGGCCGCGGTCCCGGGAGCGACGGTCATCAACCTCAGCGCCTGCCCCTTCAATGCCGCCAACATCACTGCGCTTCTCGTGCACTACCTGACATTCAACAAGTTCCCGGCAACCGACAACCTGGGGCGCCCGCTCTTCGCCTACGGAAAACGAATTCACGACGCTTGCGAGCGCCGAGCCCATTTCGATGCGGGGCAGTACGCCGAGGGCTTCGGGGACCAGGGCCACCGTCTTGGCTACTGTCTCTATAAGCTGGGATGCAAGGGTCCGGCGACCTATCAGAACTGTCCGAGCGTCCGCTGGAACGAAGGCATGAACTGGCCCATTGGAGCCGGGCATCCTTGCGTCGGCTGCGCCGAGCCCTACTTCTGGGACACGATGACTCCCTTCTACGAGAGGCTTCCCAAAGTCGCGGGTTTCGGCGCCGACGTCGACGCCGACGCTCTTGGGGTGGGGATCGTGGCCGGAACGGCGGCGGCGTTCACCGCGCACGGCATCTTGAAGCGCATGCAGCGCAGGGCGCTCGAGCGCGACGAGAAGGCCGCTCAAAGCTCCAAGAAGCAAGATTGAGAGGGCGAGATGGCTAGAATCGCAATCGACCCAATCACTCGAATCGAAGGGCACCTGCGCATCGAAGCGGAAGTCGAGGGCGGACAGGTTCAGAACGCCTGGTCATCCTGCACCATGTTCCGTGGAATCGAGATCATCCTGAAAGGCCGGGATCCGCGCGACGTCTGGGTCTTCACCCAGAGGATCTGCGGCGTCTGCACGACGGTGCATGCGATCACCTCGGTTCGGGCCGTCGAGGACGCTCTCGGCATCACGGTTCCCGAGAATGCCGAGATCATCCGTTCGCTCATCGCAGGGTTGCAGCAAGTCCAGGATCACGTCGTCCACTTCTATCACCTGCACGCTCTCGATTGGGTGGACATCGTTTCCGCGCTGAGGGCGGATCCCGCTCAGACGTCGACGCTTGCCCAGTCGATCTCGGAGTGGCCCCTGTCGAGCACGACCTACTTCAGGGGAGTTCAGCAACGGGTGCAGGCGTTCGTGGACGCGGGGCAGCTCGGCCCCTTCGACAACGCTTACTGGGGCCACCCCGCTTACCGCCTTCCCCCCGAGGCCAACTTGATGGCGGTCGCGCACTATCTAGAAGCTCTGGAGTGGCAGCGAGACATTATTAGGGGACACGCCATCCTCGGTGGCAAGAACCCGCATCTGCAGACGTACCTGGTGGGAGGCATGGCCGTGCCTCTGGATCCCAATAGCCAGCAAGCCGTGAACGCCGGCACCATCGCGACGCTCCAGAGTCTTTTCCAGAAGGCCAAGACTTTCGTCGAGCAGGTCTACATCCCCGATCTTCTCGCCATCGCGAGCTTCTATCCAGAATGGGCGAGTCATGGAAAGGGAGTCGGAAACTACATGTCCTACGGAGACTTCCCGACCACGGCGGCGCTCGATCCGGCGCAGCTCTTTCTTCCCCGTGGCATCATCTTCGACACGGACCTGAGCGCGGTGCAGCCTCTGGACATGCAGAGGATTCGCGAGTATGTGGCCCATTCCTACTATGAGTACGCGGCGGGAGATGCCGAAGGGCTCCATCCGTTCCAGGGCGAGACCACCCCGCGCTACACCGGCCCGCAACCTCCTTACGAGTTTCTCGACACCGAAGGCAAGTACTCCTGGCTCAAGGCGCCGCGCTACGACGATCGGTCCATGGAAGTCGGGCCGCTCGCCCGAATGCTCGTGGCTTACGCGAGCGGGCACCAGAGGGTGCGCGAGCTCGTTGGAATGGTTCTGGGTCGGCTGCAAGTGGGACCCGAGGCGCTTTTCTCCACTCTCGGCCGCACGGCGGCGCGCGGGATCGAGACTCTCGTAATCGCCGAGCAGCTTCTCGGCTGGCTCGACAAACTGGCCTCGAACATGGACCGTGGCGATCTGAGGATCCACAACGACGAGAAGTGGGATCCCTCGACCTGGCCCGCCGAAGCCGAGGGCTGGGGCTTTCACGAGGCTCCCAGGGGAGCTCTCGGTCACTGGGTGCGCATCGAGAAAGGCAAGATCGCGGGCTATCAAGCGGTGGTGCCCAGCACCTGGAACGGCGGACCCCGGGACGCAAGCGGCCAGCGCGGGCCCTATGAGGAGGCGCTCGTGGGAACGCCGATCGCCGACCCCGAGAAACCACTCGAGATTCTGCGCACCGTGCACTCGTTCGATCCCTGCATGGCCTGTGCGGCCCACATCGTAGACGCTCGGGGGCGGAAGCTGAGCGAGGTCAAAGTGCTATGAACGCTACCGAAGCTTGGGTGGGCGAGTCCAGGTACGTCTATCAGCTGCCTCTTCGCCTCGTACACTGGATCATTTTCTTGGACCTAATCGTGCTTTCGATCTCCGGCTACTGGATTGGCTCGGGAGATCTTCCGGCTGGCCCCGGGGGCGAGTTCCAGATGGGCACGATTCGCTACGTCCATACATTGGCGGGCTGGGTGCTTTTCGCCGCGCTCCTCCTGCGCATCTATCTCTTCTTTTTCGGAAACGTCTACGCTCGGTGGACGGACTTCATACCCCATCGCCGAGAGCACTGGCGTGATGTAAAAGAAGTTCTTCTCTTTTACACTTTCATTCGAAGAGGCTATCCGCACGCGGAATATGGTCATAACCGGCTGGCGTCGCTGACTTACCTGGTCGTCTATCTCTTGATCCTCTTCATGGTCGTTTCCGGCCTCGCGCTTCACGGGATGGCATTTCCTGCAGGATGGCAGGGCTGGCTCACGTGGCCCCTGGCGTTCGTGACGGCCCCGACGCTTCGTCTCCTGCATCACCTGGGAATGTGGCTCCTCTGGGGCTTCGCGGTCCATCACCTCGCCAGCGTGTTTCTTGCCGATAACCAGCAGAGGGGAGGTCTCGTGGGAGGCATCTTCTCCGGATACAAGCTGGTGCCGAAGAGAGTCAAGCGGTGAGCCGTCATGAGAGATGGATGGATTGCCCTGGCTGCTGGCGTGCTCGTCATCGGCTGTGGCACCGAGAGTTTTCCCGAGCCTCCCGTTGAGCTCCTCGCGTCAGCGGCCGCCATCCGCGACGGGGAAGCGACTTACCGGAAGAACTGCAGCATCTGCCACGGTGTGCGCGGCCACGGCGACGGTCCGCAGGCGAGAGACCTGGATCCCGCGCCCGCCGATCTGGCCAATCTGACCAGGGTGCGGGCCGATCCCGGCTACTGGTTTTTTCGCATCAAGGAAGGCGGCAAGCAGGAGCCTCTGGCGAGGCCGCGGTCGGCCATGCCGGCGTGGGGTGAGCACCTTAGCGACGAGGAGATCTGGCAAGTCGTGGCCTATCTGAAGGTCATGATCGAGGGGCGGACGTGACGGCTCCGATTCTGGTTCTCGCCCTCGGGAATCCTCTTCTTCGCGACGAGGGTGTCGGAGCGAGTGCTCTCGAGAGGCTGTGTCGGCGCGAGCTGCCAGACTCGGTCGAGCTTCTCGACGGTGGCACGGCCGGCTTGAGCCTGGTGCCTCGATTTCGTCAAGCGGAGAGAGTGCTCGTTCTCGATGCCGTGCGGGCCGGAGCCGAGCCGGGAACGATTCTGAGGCTCGAGGGTACGGCGCTCCCAGCCGAGGTCTTCGGCAAGACATCGCCCCACCAGCTCGGTTTGAGCGACATCCTTCGCGCGGTGCGGCTCGCTGGAGGTCCGCGCGAGGTCGTGGTCCTCGGGGTGGAGCCGCTGACGACCGAGCCGGGGATTGGTCTCAGCGCTCCGGTCTCGGCTGTTGTCGAGAAACTGGTCGACTGTGCGGTCGTCGAGCTCCGACGATGGAGCGTGGCGACGGAGGTGGAAACGTGCACGAGCTAACGGTAGCGGCCGCGGTTCTCGAATGGGCCGAGGAGCAGGCCAGGGTCCACGCGCCGAAGTCGCTGAAGTCGATCGAGCTGGAGCTCGATTCCCTTTCCTGCCTGAATCCCGAGGCGCTGCGCTTCGGCTTTCGAGCTCTCACGGCCGGGACCTCGCTCAGGGGAGTCGAGCTCGAGTTCGTCGAGGTGGGCGCCACCTACGGCTGCCTGTTTTGCGGGGCACGGGCTCGCCCGCTCGGGTCTCCGTCGAGCTGTGGCAGTTGCAACGCACCGTTGCCGCGCCTGGTACGCGAGAGCACGCTCAAAATCCGAAGTATCGAGGTGGAATGATGCGCATACCCTACCAGAAGAAAGTCCTTTCCAAGAACGACGAGATCGCCGCCGAGGTCAGGCGTCACCTCGAGGCGCGAGGCATTTTCGCCGTGAACCTCATCGGGAGCCCCGGATCGGGAAAGACCACCCTGGTGGAGCGGACCGCGGGGTGGTGTCGGGGAAGAATCACGGCCGCCGCTCTCACCGGGGACCAGGCGACGCGCAACGATGCCGACCGCATCGGCCGGGCGGGGATACCTGCCATCCAGATCACGACGGGAAGCGAGTGTCATTTGAATGCCCAGCGTATCCTCGACCACCTCGGCGACAAGGAGATATGGGACATCGAGCTCCTCTTGATCGAGAACGTGGGAAACTTGATCTGTCCTTCGGCCTACGATCTCGGAGAGGCAGCGAAGGTCGCCCTTCTGTCGGTACCCGAAGGGGACGACAAGCCGCTCAAGTATCCCGGTCTCTTCAAGAGGGCCGATCTCATGGTCATCAATAAGATCGATCTCGTACCCTACACCGACTTCGACGTCGACCGCGCCGTGAAGAACGCGAGAGAGGTCGCGCCCCACATCGATGTCGTCAGGGTGTCGTGTCGCACGGGTCACGGAATTGAAGGATGGTTTCAGTGGATTCAGGGGCGTTTGGCGGAGCAGCCGATCTCGACGATGCGCCGGGCCTGATCGTCCGCGTGCGCGGCGTCGTCCAGGGGGTGGGCTTTCGTCCGTTCGTGTACCGTCTCGCGAAAGATCACCGTCTCGAGGGATCGGTCGCAAACACTCTCGAAGGAGTGGTCATCCGCATTCGTGGCGAAGCTTCCAACCTTCGCGCCTTCGTGGAGGAGCTTCCCGAAAAGCGGCCTCCTCTCGCGCGCATCGGGGAGATCTCGGTCGAATCCGCCGTCGTTCCGCCCATGGGGGGCTTTCGAATCGACGCGAGCGAGGCGGGCCAAGGGGCGACGACGCTCATCCCGCCCGACGTGACCGTCTGCGACGCCTGCCTCGGTGAGCTCTTCGATTGTCGAGACCGACGTTATCGTTATCCTTTCATCAACTGCACCGACTGCGGGCCGCGCTACACGCTCATCCGTGGTCTTCCCTACGACCGCGCGCTCACCACGATGGCTTCCTTTACCTTGTGTGCGGAATGCCGCCGTGAGTACGAGGACCCCGAGAACCGCAGGTTTCACGCCGAGCCCAACGCTTGCCCTCGCTGTGGCCCCACGGTTCGCTTGTTGGGCGGGGATGGATCGCCCCTGGGTCGGATGGATGACCCGATCTCCGAGACGGTGCGGCGGATCCAGAGAGGAGCTGTCGTCGCCGTCAAGGGCGTGGGCGGTTTCCATCTCGTCGTGGATGCGACGTCCGAAGATGCCGTCACGCGCTTGCGCGTGCGAAAGCAGCGAGAGGAGAAGCCATTCGCTCTAATGGTGCAATCGCTCGAGCGCGCGCGGGCGTTTTGCCGCGTCGATCCCGAAGAAGCGGCTCTTCTCGGCGGCCCCGAACGGCCCATCGTTCTCCTAGAGAGTCTGACGCCTTCGCCGATCGCATACTCCGTCGCACCGGGCCACAGGCGTTTCGGCGTGATGCTCGCCTACACGCCGCTCCACGCCCTGCTCCTCGATTCACCTCTTTTTGCTGTTGTGGCCACGAGCGGCAATCGAAGCGAAGAGCCCATCACGATCGCGACCGACGAAGCTCTCGATCGGCTCGGCGGCATCGCCGATTTCTTCCTGGTACACGATCGGCCAATTCACCGCCGCGCCGACGACTCGATTGCTCGTTGCGATCCGAGCGGTGTACGGCTTCTTCGCCGGGCGCGAGGCTACGCACCGCGTCCCATCACCCTGACCGATGAAGCTCCGCCCCTTCTTGCGGTGGGGGGAGAGCTCAAGAACACTATCTGTCTCACTCGAGGCCGGGAAGCTTTCCTCTCTCCTCACATCGGTGATCTCGATAATCTCGACGCGTTCGAGTCGTTCAAGACCAGCATTCGCCACTTGTCGGAGACGCTCGAGATCGAGCCGGTTGCTGTCGCTCACGATTTGCATCCCGATTATCTTTCGACGCGTTGGGCGATCGAGGAGTCGGGCCTTCCCGCGATTGCGGTGCAGCACCATCACGCCCACATCGCTGCAGTGATAGCGGAGCACGGCGTAGCCGAGAAAGTCGTGGGAATCGCTCTCGACGGCGCGGGCTTCGGTCCCGACGGAACCGTCTGGGGAGGAGAGATTCTGGTCGCCGATCGCGTCGGTTTCGAGCGCAAGGCGCACCTGCCCGAGGTGGTCCTTCCTGGAGGAGATCGTGCGGCACGCGAGCCCTGGCGCATGGCCGTTGCCTGGCTCCACCGGCTGTATGGGCGCGAGTTTGTGAAGATGAAGCTCCCGTTCCTGGAAGCGATTCCTCGAGAACGCGTGCGCCAGCTCGTCGACGCCCTGGAGGCCGGCATCGGTTGGCCGGTGACGTCATCCTGCGGAAGGCTCTTCGATGCCGTCGCCTCCTTACTGTGTATTCGGCAGAACCAGAGCTACGAAGGACAGGCAGCCATGGAGCTCGAAGCCATGGCTGGCGGCGAAACGAGGGTGAGCCCCTGGTACGAGAGCGACCTTTCGATCGACGACTTGTTGCGGCACATGGTGGAAGGAAAACGCGACGGTGCCCTTGCAATGGAGTTCCACCTTGGTCTCGCTCAGTGGCTCGCCCTCACCGCGGAGCAAACCGCCAAGGAGAGCTCGGTGAATTCCGTGGCGCTTGGAGGCGGGTGCTTTCAGAACCGTATCCTGCTGAGCGAGCTGGGCAGACGTCTCGAGTCGGCCGGACTCGAGGTCTTGGTTCCCTCCGAAGTCCCGGCAAACGATGGTGGTCTTGCTCTCGGGCAAGCGGCGGTGGCGTCGGCCCTCAGTTCGCCAAAACGCGAAGAGGCCGTTGTGCATTACCGGCCCGGGAAGGGCCTCCGGACGCCCTACCGGCCCAAGCGTTAGACTTCGATATACTCGATGTCTGCGACATGCTTGGCAAGCGGCTCGCCCACTACAAAATCATCGAAGAGCTCGGCCGGGGCGGAATGGGGGAAGTGTACGTCGCCGAGGACGAGAAGCTCGGACGCCGCGTGGCTCTCAAGATCCTTCCACCCCTCTTGGCCCATGACGAGAGCCTGCGCGCCCGGTTCGAGCGGGAAGCAAAGGTCATCGCCTCTCTGAATCATCCCAACATCGTGCACGTGTATTCGGTGGAAGAGCTCGAGGGAGTTCGTTTCTTCACGATGGAGCTCGTGCGGGGCAAGACGCTCTCGCAGATCCTCAAGGGGAGCCGTCTTTCGGTGGTCGAGTTCCTGGAGATCGCCATCCCGCTCGCGGACGCCGTCTCCGCTGCACATGCCGAAGGAATCACCCATCGCGACCTCAAACCCGACAACGTCATGGTGAGCGATGAGGGCCGCGTCAAGGTGCTGGACTTCGGGCTCGCGAAGCCGGCTCTCGGGCTGGTCTCTACTCAGACGAGCGACGCGCCCACGGTCGATCGCACCCGTGAAGGGCGCGTCCTGGGCACGTTGAGCTACATGTCTCCCGAGCAAGCCGCTGGGAGGCCCGTCGACCCGCGTTCCGACATTTTCTCTCTGGGCATCGTTTTCTTCGAGATGCTCACCGCCGAGAAACCGTTCAAGGGCGACACCCCGGCCACGATTCTTTCGTCCGTGATCAAGGACACTCCGCCGCCCGTGGACGCGATCGACAGGTCGATTCCCCCGGAGCTCGTCCGGATTATCAAGCGATGTCTCGTGAAGGATCCGGACCGTCGGTTTCAGAGCACCAAGGATCTTCGTAACGAGCTCGAAGAGCTGAAACAGGAGGTCGCGGCCGGGGAGTCCGAAGCGTCGTCCGTCCCGAGCCGCCGGCGCCTGCTGCCGGCCGCAGCTCTGGCCCTTGTCGCCGCCGTCCTTGGCGTCGCGGTGTATCGTCTGGTTTCGGGGCGAGCGGAAATTCCCCGCGTCGCCAACCCGACGCAGGTTACCAGCGACATCGGTCTCGAGGACTACCCGACGTGGTCTCCCGACGGAGGCCGGCTCGCCTACTTCTCGAACCAAAGCGGCAATTTCGATATCTGGGTAACGCAGGCCGCTGGGGGAAGCGCCGTGAACTTGACAGCCAATTCGACCGGCTCCGAATTCTTTCCCAGCTGGTCTCCCGATGGGACCCGGATCGCCTACGCCGCGCATCGGGACGAGAGTGAAGGGGGCGGCTGCTACGTCGTCCCGGCTCTGGGAGGTCCTCCTCGCCGCGTAGCCGCGAGCTCGTTCCTCTGGACGCGCCCTCAATGGTCCGCGGATGGAAGTCGGCTGGCGTGCGGCGGGTTCGACGGGACGACTCGGCAATTCGTCCAGACCGTGGATGTGTCTACACTCGAAGCGACGCGCTTTACGGTTCGCGGGCAGTACGAGCCCGTCGACCTCAGCTGGTCCCCAGATGAGAGATTCATCGCTTACATCGACGCTAGCAACTATACCGCCGACATGACCCGTCTGTGGATTCTGAGGTTGTCGGACGGCGAGGTCCTACCTCTCAGCGACGGGCTGACCGCGGTCTGGAGTCCCGGCTTCTCCGCCGATTCTCGGACTCTCTGGTACGTTTCCAACCGAGGCGGAAGCATGGACGTCTGGCGCCAGGAAATTCGTGACGATGGAACTCCGAGTGGCGCCCCACGAGCGATCACCACGGGTCTGGACACGCGCTCGATGGCGTTGTTCGCTGACGGCACCAAGATCGCCTATTCCCGAGGACGACGCATCGCGAACGTATGGCGGGTCCCCCTTCTTGAGCAACGGCCATCGGGCTGGGCCGATGCGGAGCCCATCACCTTCGACCAGTCGTTCATCGAGTTCCTCGACCTGTCGCCGGACGGCGGCGAGCTCGTCGTCAACTCCAACCGAGGCGGTTTCGTCGATATCTGGAAGCTCCCCGCTTCGGGAGGCGCGATGCAGCCTCTCACCAACGATCGTGCACCCGACTGGAATCCCCGCTGGTCCCCCGATGGGCGACAGGTCGCGTTCTACAGTTATCGCGGCGGCCAGCGAGACATCTGGGTGCTTTCCGTCGAAGGGGGGCCGTCCCGGCAGCTGACGGTGGGCGAGGAGACTGCGGCAATGCCCGCGTGGTCGCCCAACGGGAGCGAGATCGTCTATGTATCGATTCGCGAGGGAAACTTCGATCTCGAGATCGTCTCGGCCGCAGGAGGAAGCCCGCGAGTGCTCGCATCCGGACCCCGTGAGGAGAGCCAACCCGAGTGGTCACCGGACGGCGAGTGGATCGTTTTCGCCTCCGATCGCGACGGCGCTTATCGCCTCTGGCGGGTGGCAGCAGCTGGGGGCGAGCCCGAGCGGCTGACCGAGCGGCCAGCGGCTCGGCCCTTCTTCGCCCCCGGCGGTCGGGAGATCCTCTTCAATGGTTTGGACAACAACGTCTGGGCACTTTCGCTCGAGGACCGTTCCGAGCGGCAGATTACGGACCTCTCCGACAAACGCGGCGAGCTCGGCTTCTACGCGCTCGCGACCGACGGCAAACACGTCTACTTCACCTGGGTGGAAGACAGGTCCGACATCTGGACCATGGACGTGATTTCGCCCTGACGGATCATTCAGATCTTCTCGGGGTTGGCGCGGCTAGTCCGCCTCGGGCTCGTGCTGTTCCGAAGCCAGAGCGCCGTCTCAAGCATTCGACCGGAGGACGCGGCGAATGGTCTCGAATGCTGCGAAGTGGAATGCGAGCAGAACGAGGAAGGCTCCTCGCAGGATCGACCACTCCAGCCGCAGGTCGCCCTCGCCGTGCCAGATGTCGGTCAGTGCCAGGTGGCTTGCCCCCATGGCCAGTAGCGAGGTGACACCCAAGGCCAGCGAAACAATCGCGCTCTTTCTCAAGCTGTGCAT